>CAYQTT010000001.1:0-385845 GCA_964420555.1 uncultured Lentimicrobiaceae bacterium
TTTATTATATATGTCTAGTATGTCCATGTGTGTCAGATTAAAATTGTGCATAACGATTGGATAACTGCTAGCATAGCAGTTATTTCTTATTTATCTGTAAGTGGTACTATTAGTTAAATGATTTAATTTCAAGCCGATAATTCTGTTCTGTTTATTTTTCATACTCATGATTGTAAAACTGTCAATCTATTTCATTAACTACCGAACAAATATAATATCTTTTTATATATCCAAACTTTCTAACGGACTTTTTATCATTTCTCTTTGCAAACTAAACAGCAAAATGCACTTTCAATCGTAATACAGTAAGTTAAACCACTTCTTTTTACTCAAACATGTCTATAAAGGACTCGATTTAAGTTCATACTAATCAATGTTCGGCTAAACTTTCCTTCCGGTATTAAAATTTTGTCTCTTTTAATCATGATTTATCATTTTTTATTCAACCATACTCTTTAAAATCAGATTTTGAAGTGTTAGCTCCTTTCAACCTACAAAAAATATGGTAATTCTTACTCAAAATAGTGATAAAATCGCCTATTTATAGCAGTTATATTTTGTATAGGCTGGATATATGCTATAGAAGGATAATTTCATTGAATACCAGATTGTATTAAAAAATAAGTATTACATACAAGGTAACCCAACCATCCCCCACGCAATCCATTGCCGGATGGCCAAACCCGTTCGCGTACGTCATGTTTTCCGTACCTGTGCAATATCTCCTGCTGCTGCGTGTTAGTATAACATCCTGCACAAAGGTTTATGATACAAACTGATAATCAAACAGGCAAACCAAGCCAGTGATATCGCTACTGCGTAGCTTGGAACCGGGTGCTGCACGCTACTATATTTTACTTCAAATCCCTCTTATTCAATATAAACACTATCGAAAAAAGATAAATGCCGAACCATACCGTACTGCTGATAATTGCTTTGAGCGGAACAAAATCATAGATTTCCATAAACACATACCGGCTGAAAGGAAAAGGAATAAGATTGTTCAGTGATTTGATTGGCAGATATTGAACAATTTCCGGCATAATACCGTCCTTGAAATATGGTGCATTCTGAAAAATAGCTGTAGCAATCGGCTCAAACATAATGGTGTACAAAAACAATGCAATAATCACGAAACCAGCCTTTTTGATGATAAGCGACAACAGGAAAGCAAGTGTGCAGTAAACAAGAATATCGTAGAAATAGGCTGCCACGAATTCCGTTTTGTCAAAAATGTATTCAGCACCCCATACATGCGAATAAACAGATCCGTTTACCAGCCCGGCAACAAAAAGAAACAGTGTGCTGATAGCTGCCATGGCCACGATAAACGACATTTTGCTCAACAGAAATTCCTTTTTGCTGATGCCGTCGATTACGTTTTGGCGCATGGTGTTATAAACCACATCGTTGTTAACGGATATAATTACAATAAACGCCAGCAAAATTTTGTTAAACGAACCAAGGTAGGCAATGTTTTGCCATATATCGGGGAAATCATAAATCGGAATGATAGTCGGGTCGATACCGTTGAAATCCATTCCTTCGCTTTTGAGCCATGCCAGAAAAAGCCCGCCGCCCGAAGCTATCACAAGCAACGCCAAAAGGTACATGCCGATTAATATCCAGAAAAGGCGGTAGTTCCTGATTTTCAGCCATTCGAGTTTCAGCGCCCTAATCATGTTCTTTCAGTATTTTGAGGAATTCCTTTTCAAGCGAATTGGTTTGGGTAACCAATTTCTTTAAAACGATACCTTGTTTAAAACAAAAATCATTTATTCCGGCCGAAGTAAATTCCGGCTTTAACACTACAAATATGCTTCCGGCTGTTTTTTGAACCGACTCAATCCCCGCAAAACCACTCAGGCATTTTTCGAGCTTTTCCATATCCTGGCTGGCAACTTCTACACGGTTTATTTCACCCAAAGTATCTTCAACACTACCCTGATGGATCTTAATTCCTTTTCGTAAAACACAAAAATGGGTACATACTTTCTGAACTTCGTCCAGCAAATGACTGGCGATAATAATAGTTTTACCCTGCGCGGCAATTTCTTTTATCAAATCACGCACTTCGGCTATTCCCTGCGGATCGAGGCCGTTGGTGGGTTCGTCCAAAATAAGCACAGGAGGATCGGAGAGCAAGGCTGAAGCAATGGACAGGCGTTGTTTCATCCCCAGACTGTAGGTTTTAAACTTATCATCTTTCCTGTCGAGGAGGCCAACCAAACCGAGCACCGTTTCAATCCGGTGAGTTCCGCATTGTTTGATGTGGGCCGCGATGCGCAGGTTTTGAACCGCAGTGAGGTACGGATAAAAACTGGGTGTTTCGAGGATGGATCCGATGTTTTTACGGGCTTCAACAGCTTTCACATTATCAAACCACTGAAACGAACCTCCGCTGGGAGCAACTACTTCCAGTATCATGCCGAGGGTGGTGGTTTTACCGCTTCCGTTTGGCCCGAGTATGCCGAAAACCTGGCCCCGGGTTACAGTTAGGTCAAGCTTATCCACTGCCTGTATTCGGCCAAAGCGTTTCGAAAGCTTATTTATTTCGAGGATGTTTTCCAATTTACCTTTTGTTGAGTTCAAAAATATTAATCATATCATCCGATTGAAAACTCTGCATCAAGGCCGGGATTTTCTGCCATCCGATGCGGCCCCGCAAATAAAAAGCAAATAGCGCATCCTCACTTTTCATAATGCCTACAAACTGGTTTTCGGATTTGCTTTCTTTACCGTACATAATGAAATTTGTGGTTCCACCCGACATGGAAACATATTCCTCAAATCCGGATTTCTTGTACGAGGTAATTATACTTTTGTAGGATTGGCTGGCCTTTGCTGCCGAATCGAGCGTGTAAACCAGCATTTTTTCAATACCGTTCACCAACTCGTAGTAATCGGGATTTTTGGCCAGATTTATCATACGCAGCGTGCTGGGATAAAAACAGAATTTCCTCTCCTTATGCTTATCTGCGTAATCTTTAAAAGCGGTTTCCTGTGCATTCAGCACTGGTAAAAGCCCTGTTAACAGGCAGAAAACCAGTATCAATTTACTTTTGTTTGCCATCATCAATATGTTTCAGTTGGTCGATACCGGGTACACGCATTTGCTGTGCAATTTTCGAAATATTTTTCAGGTCAATTACACCCCACACACTTATCATAATAAACTGCCTTTTTTCGCCGGCAACCATAATCAATTCCGAGATTACTCCATTGCTTTCCTTTACGGAAAATAACATATTTCCCCGGGCATCGTTTACTGATACCAACTCTTCGTAAGCGGCTTTGTTTACATCGGCAACGGCTTGTTTATAAAGAGCAGCAGAATTTGGAAGGCTGTCGGCCATAAGAACTTTGAGCCCTTTCAGTTTGCTTACCGCCTGCAGAAATTCCTTTTCGGCGGCGCTGCCTGCTTCCAGGTTTGTAAACATCGAGAACATTTTCTGGCTCACCGAAACTTTTGTAAACTTATCGTTATCAGCATATTGGTTCATGTATTTGGTGATAACGGTTCCTTGTGCCATCATAGCGATCGACACGAAGAACATACTGACTACAAGGATGGTTCTTTTCATGACTATGTTATTTTTGTTATGACTTTTTTGGATTTCACTGGTTCGAAGTTGCGCCAGCTGAAGTTTGGACGCATAAAGGTATAAATGGTTACATTTAAGGAGGAAATATAAAAACTGGTTTTAGACTGCAGGTGCAGGAAAAACTTTTTGCTTAACTGTATGACATAAGGACGAAATTAAATCAAAAAATGATTTTATTTCAATCGGTTATATATCCCATAAAAATAATGTCTTGCCGAAGAAACTATTTTAAAAAGGCCTGACTGCTTGATTTTTATAGTAACTGACGGGACTCTATTTTTCATCTAACTTGTTTTCTATCAACATCTTGTCCCTTGGCAATTCCCCGTTTGGAGCGAACTATAGTCAGAAAATAAAAACAACCCAGGTGAAATGAAGTCCGTCTGAGGTGGACGATGATCAAGGATTGTAACGTTTTCTGACATTACTTTATACTACTCACAATTTTAAGCAGCATTTTATACGAAGTCCCTGGATTGTTGATCTGGTTCACTGTTCCGGTCAAAAACACATCTTTTTCAGGAACATAATATGCATAAGCACCTGACAAGCCTGAATGCCCTATAAAAGCCGGCATTTTGCGAAACATAGTAAACAGAGCAGGAAGCTGAAACTTCATAATTCCAACGCCATATTCCAACGGAAACATCACCCTTTTCCAAATATAAAGTTCCGGCAAAAAGCTTTTTGGGAAGAAAAATCCATTAAAAAATGCTTTCAGAAAAACCATCGTTTCCTCCGAAGTAGAAACAATTCCACCGTCGGCACCAAACGAGGTCATTGCCTTGCAGATGTGTAAAGGTTTGTTTTTATAGTTCATTACCGCAGGAGTTTTATCGTTTGCATCGGAATACATATAAGTTTGTTTCAGAGCAAGCGGCTGAAAAATTACTTCCTGCATTACGGAACCGATATTTTTCCCGTAAATGTTTTCGATTATGCGGCCCAGCAATTGAAAGTTTGTGTCGGAATAGTGCGCTTTACCTTTGGCGTTGGGTGCAAACTTGGGAGTCATTTTTTTCGACATTTCCACTGCTTCTTCAAAAGTCCAGCTTTGGTCAGTACCTTCTTGCAGTTTTTGCAAAAGGCTTTTCCCGTCAGCACCTTTGTCCTCGAAATAGTCGGGCAAACCGGAAGTATGCGCCAGTAAATTTGTAATAGTCAAGCTGTAAGAATAATCTACGCCCTTATAAATGTTTAGCTTGTCCATTATTTCGGGCGCTAAAAATTTTGATATTTTATCATCGGGCCAAAGTTTTCCCTCGGCTTTCAACTTCAAAATAATTGCGGTAACATAAAGTTTGGTGGTGCTGGCAATAAAATAGGGTTGCTCTTTTGCAAAATTCCCTGCCGAGCCGGTCCAGCGTCTGTTTCCATTTTCAACAGTTAAAACAGTACCCAAAATCGTTTTGCTATCAACCGCTTTATTTAATATGGTTTGAAATTTAGCCTCATCGAATGTTGTATTAGAATTCTGTTTTGCTTCCATGTTCAAAAAAATGAGTTACGAAATACTTATTCCTTAATTTTCACTTCGGTCTTACTTCCAACTTCAACAATGGTAATCCTGTTATCATTAAGTTTTTTGATGTTTTCAACCGGTTCAATATAATGTTCAAAAGTTCCATAATGAACTGGTATTAAGCGATTTGGTTTCAACTTACTTATCATCCTTTTTAACATTTCGGCATTTAAAGTAAGCGTCATAATCCAGCTTCCCTGTTTAGCGGCTCCCATATTTGGAACCAGCAGATCAATAGGCCTGTTTTTAAGTGTTTTAATAATCCGGTTCTTATAAACGGTATCTCCAGTAATGTAAATTGTTGTTTTGCTTTTTCCCTTCGAAACCGTCACATAATACCCATTTACTTTTCCTGCAAACAATGCGCTTAAGGGATTTACTCCATGAATTGCCGGAATAGCTTCAATTTCAATCTGATAACCTTTTAAGGAAATAACTTTTGATTGTTTCCAATCGAGAATAGTGAGTTTTTGTTTCCCGTTTTTCAGTAATATTTCAGATGAATTTTTATTGCACACAATTTGGGTTGAGTCCGAAATTTTTGAAATCCCAATATTATCAAGGTGGTCTTCGTGATTATGGGTAATCAGCCATAAATCAATATCATCAAAATCATTTTCTGAATAAACAGGTTGCTCAATTCTTCGCGATTTAAACCAGAAAAAATCCTGCACTGTTCCTTTTTCGCACAATACAGGGTCAACAGCAATATTCAAATCGCCAACTGATAGAATAAAAGTTGCTCCTCCCAACCAGTTAAATACGATCCGCATTTTTTGCTGTTTTATTTTTATGGTATTTGCCTGCGCTTTACACTGTTAAAAAAAATATTGTGGCACTTCAGCTCATATTTATTTTTTCACTCCTGACAATTTAATAATAATGAAACTTGCCAGAAATGCTTCCAAAAAACTCAACGGTATAGCAAATGGAAGGATTCCAAATGGTAAAACGCCCATATTTCCGGAACTAATCCACATTAAAACAAATGCCACAAACCATGAAAGAAGCGTGGTTTGAAGCAGCGAAAACTTCTTTGCGATGATAAATATCGCAATGGCAAAGCACAGCGACCACAATCCCCAAACGGCACCATTTACAGGTTCGGATGGAAATACAAGTCCAAGAGATTGATAATGATCCGTCCAGTACGATTTGAGCAAGAATTCATTTCGTGCAAATTCTGAGATACTTATCCAGATTGTAGCCAGTAGAATTGGCAGAATCGTTTGTTTTACTGTTTTCATAATGTTTTGTTTTAGTAATTTCACTTAACCATAAATCGCAATACAGTTTTTAATTTTTCGGCGGCAACTTTCCGGGCATCCGACAAATATATTTCGCGGTGCGAATGGCTTATCCGTACCAGGTTTTTCGCATCTGCAAATTCTTTCATTTTCAGGAAACTGGCCGGTTCGCTGTCGTAACTGCCTTCGTGAAGCATTTGTACACAAAGCCCGTCCTCAATGGTTTCAAACTTTACTTTTTCCAAAAGCGGATGTGGTTTTTTCTTTTTGGTCCGCTCAATTGTTTCAATCGCAAATTCACGTGTAACAAAGTGCGGTTGCCGCATCATAAGTTTAAAAACCAGCGCATTTTTATCCAAAGTTCCGTTGTAATTCTTTTTGGCTTCGTCATCGATATCCCAGATGCCTTCGAGCGGAAACACAGTATATTCCTCATAGTTTTCGGGTGCAAATCCCTGTTTCGGGCTCATTTTGATGGCATATGACAGCGAATACAACACTCCGATGTAGTCAGCAAAAAAATCATCATTCGGATTTCCTTTTCCTTCGATGGTGAAGAAATTGAATTTCGGAACAGTAATGGTTTCCGGCTTGTTTTTGGGCAGATAAAACTGCTTGTCGTTCTTTTTCCAGTCGTGTTTCACAGTAAAATTTTGCTTTATGTAAAATGAATCAGTACCTAATTTTAAAAATAGTGAGTATGAATGTTTTACCTCTGTTTCCCAATGTATCTTCGGGTATGTTGCATATACACAGTGTATTGCTTCCCGAAAATTGAAGTTAAAAATTTTTCTTCCTGTTTGATTTGTAAATGTAGCATTATAATTGCCCAAAGTGTAAAAACAAGTAAAACCCAATTGAAGAAGCAAAATAACAAACCGAGATACACCAGGTCGAAAGCCAAAAATGCTGGATTTCGGCTTATGCTGAAAATACCTGTGGTTACAAGTTCTGTTTTGTCCTTATCGGGAATTCCGGCACGCCAGCTATCGCGCATTGTAAATACTGCAATACCAAATAAAAATACCCCAATAATTGCCAATGCTACACCAAACATTTTTAGCGGTAAGAATGAGTGAGTCGAATTAAGTACAATACTTATTATCTCAACTATCAAAACACTGTAAGTAGCAATTTTCAGAAATAATTCCGTCAAAAAAAGCTTTTTCTCCTTTTTGCCACGTCCCATTTGGTCTGTCACAATACCTTTATTTCGTTGGATAATCATTTTTCCAAAATAAATGGAATAAAACATTACCAATATCAGAATTGCAAGGTATTGAAATTCAGCGTTAAAAGTAAAATGATTCATGTTGTTAAGTTATTACAAATTTATCCAACCGGCTTTTTTGTTCCTTTAAAAAGCGCATAACCCAATTCTCCGTTTAAAACCGAACCGAAGAATATCTTCTCATTCTGAAAAACTTTTATCACACCTTTCAAACCATGAATTTTGTAAATTCTGAAAGCTGTTAAGGTTTTCTCTCCAATTGTCATTACACTTTTATAATTTTTTACTTTTCTGTTTTTTCTAATGTCCCAGAACATTTCGGGCTTCGACCATTGTTCAAATTCGCTGACAATATTCACTGTTCCCGCCTTTCGCAGCATTGTTTTCCATTCATCAAATTCCAAAGGTGTTGTACCGTATCTTTCGGAAATTTCATCTTTTCTACTTTTAGGTAACGACTTTTTCCAGGTCGATTCGTGAATAGCCACTACACCGTTTGGTTTTGCAACGCGTAACATTTCATCGAGTACTTTTTGAGAATCATCGGGTATTCCCACAGCACATTCATTGATCACCACATCAAATGTATTGTCGGCAAAAGGCAGATTTTGTGAATCGCCCGCCACAAATTTCACTTTGCCGGCAAGGTTTGCTTCCTTAGCCTTTTGAGTTGCAGTGCGAATCATTTCCTCCGAAATGTCGAGTCCTGTAACATGCACCCCAAATGTTTCAGCATAATAAATGGCTTGTGTGCCACGTCCGCTCGAAACATCCAACACTGTCATTCCTTTTTTCAGTTCGCAAAGCTCAGCAGTTCTTTGAGTTAGCTTGTAGCCGCCCGGATGTAAAATCTCGATGCCGCCTATTTCAATTGCATCTTCTACAGTTGGTTTGTGTATTCCTTGCCTTTTCATAGTTACCTGTTTTAATGAATTTATTCAGGCAAAATTATTAACTGACAAAATTGTATCAATTGATATATGTCACAAAATAGTTTTAATCAATCCGCGAACGGATGCGACTAAGTGTTTCCCTTGATATTCCTAAATAGGATGCAATATGTTGCATCGAAACACGCCGGATAATCTCAGGTTGGTATTTAAGTAAATTCCTGTATTTTTCCAATGCTGTTTCAAAACTCAATGAATTAGCTCTATCCGAAAGGCGAAGACATTCCTTCTCGGTAAGCAATAGCCTGACATTTTGCCATTTGGAATTTTCTTTGCACAAATTATTCAGGTGGTCCGACGAAAGAGTTATAATGTGTGAGTCTTCTATAGCTTGAATGCTTTCGTTCGAAGGAATATGATGTATAAAGCTATTAAATGATGAAGTTATCGAATTCTCTTTGCAAAAACAGGTGTTTATTTCGATACCCTCTTTCAAATAATAAATTCTGAACAATCCTTCATAAATGAATGCTATCTTATTGCATATTTGTCCTTCCTTAACCAAAAAATCACCTCTTTCAATCAGTTCAATTTTTAGATACTCAATCGCAATATCAAAGGATTCATCATCCATTGGGGTGATTTGCATTACATACTTTTTAAATCTTTTTATCTCATCAGGCATTGCTGGAATGGTTATTTATGATTGATTCCGGAAGTAGGCTCTATATCTGCCGAAAGTGCTGATAATTAAATTATTGCATTCGCATTCAGTCGGGTGGAATGGACTCCGGTGAAGCAGTTATTTGCACAGATTAATAAAAGAGGCCAGGCAGGTGCAGGATTGATTGCTTCGCTTTATGTAAGCGATTTCCTTTATATTTTTCCAGTTAATTTCAACGTTTTCAAGTCGTAAATTAAGATTTCATTTTTGTCGGTTTTGTCGTATTTCCCATTGTTATTTGTGTCGTAATAACCTGTTATAACAATGGCGCCGGTATGTTTACTGATCAACCAGGTGCGAACAAAAAATTTGTCATCGGTTAGCTGTGTTTTTTTCTGTCCGTCGGTTGACAGGATGATGATCTGTTCCGGATCGTTCCAGTCAATACCTTTATTATTGTCCAGGTTAATTGTTTTTGCAGCGACAAATATTAAGTTAATTCCTAAACTGTCAATTTTGATTTGTTCAATTTTTTCGATGTATGCATCTTTAGGAAAATCGATCTGTTTAGTACTCCCGTTGAGCGTGTTAATAAAAAGCAGGTATTTGCTGTTTGTTTCCATTTTGCCACGATTCTCAATTGTAGCAATTACATATTCTGTCCCTGTAACTTCTGTTAACTTGTTGAAATTAACATAATTATATTTATCCTGTCCGTAGCTATAACAAGTTAGCAGAGTAAGGATTGTTACTAAAAGTCGTTTCATATTGTGCTTTGTTTTTCGATTTTGTTTTGACTTATTAGCTGTTGCAAAATGGTTTGGTGCTTGTCGCGATGTGGAGCTAAATGATTGCTCAACTGTCAGCCAACGCAAATGTATGTAAAGATTACAAATGGTTCAACGAATATGAAAACCCGTGTTTGTTTTGTACTGTTTTTGCGTATTTCCTTTTTGTTAAAAATATGATCATGACAGCTTGTGTTCATTTCAATTGGAAAAAGTCAAAGAAACGATAACTATATAGCTAAAAATTACAATTATTATGGCAATATTCAACTTGTATATCGATTTTAACAGGTCTAAATATTTGACTTTTTTTGATGCATTAAATATAAAGTACAGAAAACTTTTTACTAAAGTTTCGAATACAATAAAGGCAATAGCGATTGCAATGCCTTCTGTTACTGATATTTCTTCATCAGAAACAACCAGGATAAAAAGAATGAAACAAAATCCTATTAAATAATTCTGAATCCACAGGCCCTTTTTACTAAATTCCGTACTATTTATTCTCTTTATAATGTTTCGATATTCCCAATTGCTAATAAAAATTGGTAGAATTAGGAAATAGGCCAAAATTGGAGCCATTGCAATAATCGCCTGTTCTCCATGAGCAAAACACCTGATACTAAAACAAAACAATAATCCTAAAATCAATTTAAATTTCTTCATAGGTGTGATGCTTTAAAATTGCTGCCAGCAGGGTTGATGTGTGATAACGATCAAAATTATACCGATATGCATTGTAAATGAGTGCCAGCGAGGGTGAAGCTTTAAATAGTTGCCAGTGGGCTGTATTGGTGGTTCTCTTTATTCTATCAAATTTAGCTCATATGTATTTTTATACTTTCCATAACCACCAACTTTAGTTGTTGATTTGTGAGAAATCAACCAATTCCCTGGTGATTGGAATTCATATATGCTTTTTATAATCCTATCTTTATCAATGAATTTCCTTAACTTATCGTCGGTTTCAGCACATTTTAATTCTCCTTTAATAGAACAGATCTTTTTCTTATCGAAGTTATTGAATATCAAGACAAGATTATTTGATGGTTGTCCATTCGCATTCGGTGCATAAATATTATCAGGAATAATTGTCGTTTGATTAGCTGTAAACGAGTAACCATATAATTGATGAAATTTCAGAACGTCTGTTAAAACAATAGTCTTTAATAGTTCATCAGAAGAAGACACCATCGAATATTGTAAATACAACATTTCTGCTTTTGGTTTATCGATGGCATTATTTTCAATGAATGCTTTAAGAACACTGTCAACTCTTGAATTAATAGTTTTCCTGATTTCTTCAATATTTGCAACACTTGTGATTTCTCCACCTTTATTTATAGTGTATCTTACGGAAATACCTTTATCTAAGGTGTACAATAGTCCAATAAATGGAATATCAAAATTAATTGGGTCCGAAAAAATAAGCTGTTCTGTTATCCAATTAATATCAAAAAAATTCTCATTTACATCGAGAATCTGAACTATTATTTTTTTTGTTGTGAGACTTTTGATTTTTGTATCACCTTCTGCATTTTTTATAGTTGTATAATTTTTAATCTCATATTTTCTTATCTCACCTTTTTCCCAATTTGGAATCAATTTGATGGTTAAACCATTTTGACTAAAAGAATAAAGATGAATAAAAATCCCCACTGATATTAATAATAAATTCCTCATTTTCGTGTGTCTTTAAAAATGTGCCATAACTAGCACATACCAACAAAAATACCCCACTTTTTAATATGTTTTAAAAAACGATTTTACTTTTCCGGATATTTTCACCTCAGTTTGTGCGCGTCTTATTTTCTTCGCAAAAACTAACTAAAATAGCCTGAATTCTCATTCGTATAGAGAATAGAAGTTAAATGATTTCCTATTGGCTGAGGTGTTGTTCATTTTTCATCATTCTCATATTCCAAAAGGTCGCCCGGCTGGCAGTCGAGGGCTTTACAAATGGATTCTAAAGTGCTGAATCTAATTGCTTTTGCTTTTCCGGTTTTTAAGATGGAAAGGTTCGAAAGCGTTAAATCAACTTTTTCTGATAGTTCATTAAGCGACATTTTGCGCTTTGCCATCATTACATCTAAATTTACAATGATTGGCATAGCTTAAACTGTTAAATCGTTTTCGTTTTGTAGTTCAACTCCCTTTTTGAAAATGGTAGCAATAACATACACTACAGCAGCCATCAAAATAAAAGCCTGACCATCAACCCAAAACCGATTTAGCTGTTCGGTTTCGTAACCATGATTCATTAAATTTTTAGCTGATTCGCGGGCTATATAGCTTATTATTCCTATGGTAAACGTAAAATAACTTATGTGTGTAATTTGTTTCGAAACATAACTGCTGAATGGTTTCGACAAATCAAGTTTGTGTATCAGACGAATGACTATATAAAATAAGTACGCTTTTAGAATGGCGATGCCCAAAATAAAAGAGTACATACTGAAATAAGCCATTTTGTTCATAGTGTACATCTGACTTAAGTCCAGCTTTTCATATAAATTTTGGACAAATTCAGGTTTGTACAGGCTGATAAAAAAATTGACTAGCAAGGCTCCGGCTTCGATGCATAAGCCGACGAAGATTACCCAAGCTACAATACTCAGGACTATAAATACGAAGTTGTTGTTTTTTGCCATGATTGTTAAAATTTAAAATTGATGTGGCAAAAATAATATATTTTTATTGATAAACAATAAATATTAGTTTTTTATCAAAATATATTTATTAAGTAGCGTTAAGACAGAAGTCTTGCTAGTTTGCAGACGCGATACTAAGAATGGTTATGATTTCGATTTTAGCAGCAGGAATGCCTTTAAGGCTATACTTTAAGTGCGTTTATTTTGTGTCCAAAGCCTTGTTGCAACTATAGCCTGCCCACAACTTATTAAGACTTTGCCAGATTTGATCGCTAAATGGCCTGGGTGATAATTCGTAAAATAGTACAGTTCTATCCTGCTCTTTACAATAGCTGAGATGAACAATACAGGTAAGTGTTATTGGTTTATATTCAATATAGTCGAACATATGAATGCTGCCCTTAAACGTTTTTATATCACGGCCTTCTGCTTTTACTTTTTCAATTTTTGTTGTTACCGGCACCCATTCACCGGCAAGGATTTTAAGCGGATCGAGGTTGGCATCAAGTAGCCCGGTATAATATGTCGTTAAATTGTTTTCTATAATTTTTGCATTTGTTTTAACCTCTCCGTTTAAGTACCATAAAAACGTATAAGTCCAATATTCATTGCTCTCCGGGTTTCCCCAACCTGGAGAAAATCTGATGTCCTCAACCCCTTTATATTTTATTTCCGGTGCAAATGAAATGGGGATCAGGAAGCGCTCAACACCCCAACCTTCAGGAATATCAAAAGTGTAAGGGGCATCCCATTTCTTTCCATCAAACTCAGGATCGGAATTTTGGCCAAACACGCTCAGGGAGATTATGCAGGCAATTATTACTATAAAACTTTTCATTTTCGCATTGGGTATTGATTTGATTAACTGCTACAACAGCTCTGATTATCAGTACTATTGATTTTGTTTGCTTAGCTTGATTGTGTAAACCTTCACGGCATCAATATTGTTTAAATATTCATCTATGCTTTGAGTAACATAATAATCGGGTAAAATACCAGTTTCATCAGGCAATGAAATGGCCAGCGACTCAT
This sequence comes from uncultured Lentimicrobiaceae bacterium, assembly GCA_964420555.1. GTDB lineage: Bacteria > Bacteroidota > Bacteroidia > Bacteroidales > UBA4417 > UBA4417. Next base: position 13,631 of record CAYQTT010000001.1, read on the forward strand.
GGGTATTGTTTGCCACATAAAATTCCAGCTTCGTGTTCGAAAGCCGGCGGATTGTCATTCCGGCCGAACAAAATTGGTTTGAGCCAAGTTCTTCGCCTACAATGGTTCCAACCTTAAAATATTTAACTATCGACATAAAATGGCCTGTGGTTGAATTGCCTGTTCCATCAATCATAAAATAGCTTTTTCCTTTAAATCGGTTCGCGAAAGGATTTACGACATCTTCGCCTTCAATTTTTTCGGTTTTCCCTTCAAACTGAGCGTTCGAATAATAGGTGAAGGGCTTATCAACCAGATATTGCAGCAAATGAATACTCGACGATTGAGAGCCTCCTCCGTTACCTCGCAGGTCAATAATCAAATTTTTAATTCCGCGTTTGTTGATCTCAGTTAAACTGCTGTCGATGAAATTTTCGAAAACCTCATAATCATTCCAACGGTAGTAATTAAAAGAAGCAACTGTGAGTATTGCTGTTTCGTCATCAATAAATCCGAGGGATAAATTTTTACCCGAAATATCCAGTGATCTGTCAATGAATGGTCCCGGATTGGTTTCTGCCTTATTCAGTAAAATGGGTTTTTCAACTCCTTTTAAAGTAATTTCATAGTTTACAGGGAAACCGAGCGAATAGGGAATCATAGCCGAACTCCATGTGTTAAAAAAATGATTCTTAGTGGTTTCGATATAGCCCTGCGAAGGAATGTGTTTGTAACTGTCGTTAACAATTTCCGAAACCGCAATTCCATTTATGCTCACTATCTCATCTTTTATCTTTACATTTTTTTCGTTATTAAAGGCATCAACAACAAATAACTGATTGTTGACCCAACGGGTTTGCAGCGGAAATCTTTTTGCTACTGGCAGCAGGGAAGCTTCATAATCAAAACTACCCATGTTGGTATGCGAACAATGCACATTGGCAATTATTTCGCTGCAATACCATGCAAATTCACCGTAAGTTGTATTAGCTGTAATAAGGGCTTTCTTTTCTTCAATTGATTTCAGGAAAGCTTCCTTTGATATGAATTTGAGCGCATTAGGATGAACTTTAAGCAGGGTGTTACCCAGTTGATCCAAATCGTCAGCATACTCTTTAGCCGTAAACACCTTAACGAACTTTTCATGAGGCTTTAACCTGATTTTATCCGGAAATTTGATTCTTTCGGCCTGGTCTTCGGCATTGAAATTTTCGGGATCCAGGGCCAGCGATTTTTCGTAGTTGTACAACGAAAGCTCTTTATTCCCGCTTTTAAGGTATGCTTCGCCTAAACTGTCGTACGCATTTGAGGAGTTTGGAAATTCGGCTACTATTAACCTGAAAATCTCAATAGCTTCAGCAACTTTATTTTCCCAAAGATAGGCATAACCATAAAGAGTTAGCTCTTGTTCATTCTCAAAATTATACACTTCAGCACTGTCCTTTTTTAAACTGTAATAAAGGGCAATCTGCTCTTCTACAGATAGATGAGGATTCTCTTTAAGCTTTTGTACAATGGATAATTTTTTAATTTCTACATCAGCGGTTAACTGTTCCTCAGCTTTTGCAAGAGGTGGTTTCCCCGCCACACAACCGATGAGACAGCTGCAATTTAAAACGATCAAACAAATTATAATTATGCTGTTTTTAGCCATATCATTTTTTTTCTTCAAAAGTAACCAGATGTTTTTGGGTTGAATGTAAACCAATGTAATTTAGTGTAAAATGAGTGTAAAACATTTTGGCTAGGAGCTAAATTTTGATTTATGATATTTAAAAGAATATAGATCGTTTTTAATATCGGATTGAAATATTTTTTCTCTTACTTTTTGCTTGATCAAAAAGTAACCAACTTAGCGCAGCGGTCTCATGAGCTCCTATAAAAAACAAGCAATGAGCGAATAAAAATCAAGGCTTTCGAAAAATACGTTGCGGTTCTAATCAGGAGGTATTATCTCGCACTACAAGGCATGAAAGATTTGAGCAACGCATTGCATTTGTCGTTGCGGTGTATTGCTACGCACATGCTACCCGCACATACCTCCATCAAGAACCGCTAACTTATTTTTCTGAGGCCGGTCCACTTTAAGATAACTTTACTTTTGGGAAACATGCGGAACAAGGGCTATCCTTTTTAGGTAAATTATGGAGGTTTAAGGACCGGCCTATTATAAATTTCACAACAGCTGTTGCTTCAACAGAAAGGCGTATGATAATCAACAAAGGTATAAGTGTAACGCAAAACACCAGCTTCAACCATGTAAGGCAACCTGACAAATCTAACAAGCCTTGTTTTGCGAGCCTTTCGGTGATGCATACAGGTGTGTGAAATTTATAATAAGACTTGACCTTTTCGTTCTTTTGTGTCAAGATAAAAGAACAAAATCAAACTAAAAGTATTACTTCAAATGTTAATATCCCACAGCTCATCAAAATAACATTTTGCCTACATTTTAAGATAAACATATAACAATTAGATTTGCAGTATGGTAAAAGGATATTCCGTAACAGTTTTAATTACTTTTTTGTACGTTATTTTATTTTTAGCTTCAGGCTGTGCTCCAGGGGAAAGAAGCGAAAAGCATGTACTGGTTTCGATGCGAATGATCGGACACCAGATTTTGCTCAAATCGGGCGACAGTACCTCCCTTGTTTTACCGGTTAAAAAAGAAGACGATCATTATAAAATCCAATTCGGAACCGATTTTCAATTTAACCCGGATGAGCTCGTTGCCACAATTGATAGTGTAGTAAAGAAAACAAATGTTGCCAGTAGTTATTTTGTGGAAGTTGCGAAATGCGAAACAGGCGAAATAATTTACAGCTATGAGATTGGTAATCCGGCAAAAACTGATGTAATTCCTTGTGCTACAAGAATGCCTGAAAGAGCTTGTTACAACATTGTGATTACAATTGGCAATACCGATCCTGTCCTGGCTAACTGGCTTCCGGTTGGTAAAAAGCAAAGCATTTTTTTCATGGTTACTTTGATTTTAGTTACTGCGCTGATTTCAATTGGATTGTATAGGTATTTCCGAAAAAAAATGCCTAAGCCCGAAGCCGGTACAATAAATCCTGACATGATCAGGATTGGCGAATATCAGTTCGACAGAATAAATTCAGAGCTTTTATTTCAGGATCAGCATGTGATGTTGAGTGCCAAAGAATCGGAGCTGCTTCTTTTGTTATACCGCTCCGCCAATACTACCGTTGAGCGCGAAGTTATTCTTAAAAATATATGGGGCGATGAAGGCGACTATATCGGGCGGACGTTAGATGTTTGTATTTCGAAATTGCGAAAGAAACTCGAAGCCGATACAAACCTGAGAATAGTAAACAGCCGCGGAATTGGCTACAAACTGCTATTGAACGTGCAGCGCTAACCGCGCGATGAAATTAAAAAACGCAAGAGATATTCAGTGTTTCGGAGTATGGTTTGTTGGCTGAATTTTAACGAGAGATTGGCGCCTGCTGCAGTGTAGGAATACTTTGTTGCTCTGTTGTCATCAACAATTATAGCATATAAAGGATTCAAATGTTTCAACGAAGACAGCCTGTATCGATTTCATCGGGACAAACCCGCATATGGAATGCGTTTGATTTAGCCAGTTGCTATTTAACCATGCTGTATTTAATCCCAATTGCCAATGACATTCCGTAATGAGTAAGTTCTAAAGAATAATCATCCTGAGGTACGCTTGCAGTCATTAAACTATGTTGATAAGTAAAAGACGAGAATAATCGTATTCTGTCTTTAATTTTATACCCTCCTCCAAGTTCAATAAGTGCAGCAATGTCATAATTCTTAAAGTCAGAATAAGCATCATAAACTGCTCCACCATTTTCTATTGGATGTGTGACTGTACAGCTTAATAATCTTGCAGGAATCACGCCAAGATTCATAAACCCATAAAGTTTACCTCCGATGGTGTATCCAACTTTTAACGGCAGTGATAAATAAGTAAAATCTTGTTTATTCGTTAATGTTTTCCCGGGATTTCCGGATTCATCATAAGTAGGCACATCAACATTCCATCCCCTCTGTTCGTATAATAACTCTGCCCCTAGCGAAAAGTGCTTATTTAATAAATATTCATAGGTCAAGCCTCTTATGTAGCTGATAGTGTTTTTAGTTTCAATATGAATAGGATCATCATTAAACTTGTCATTTGTAATGTTAACCCCACCTTTTACTCCAATAAGGTGATTTTGCCCAGAAACTGTTAATGATGTAATTGTGAGGATAATTAAAATTACTTTTTTCATAATTGATATTTTTTGGTTGTCTTTATAACGATTATTTTAATAAAATATTGCTTATTTCGTTGGTTTTCTTACAATTGGCATAATGTGTCGAAAACTACTACTTCATCTGTTAATCATTGATCATCCCAATTGCTTACCATGTTAATATTCAATTTATTACACTTGTATTCCGGGGGAGGTGTTTGTTTGAAAAATGCTCAATTATAAAAACCAATTGAATACCGCTTAAACACTGAACAAATATACTTTTTTTTCAATCCGGGTTATTCATTTTGCAACAACGAAAGATCTGAAAACCTGGTTATCAGTCACACCCGAGAGCTATCATTTGTACAGGTGGTAAGTTCGTCTATGACAGTTTATATTGGACAATCCAAATGACAACATCTACAAAATCAAATCCCCTGCATGTAATTTTACTACATTTGCCGGCTCAATTCCTACTGAAACATAATTTTGAAAGAGAAATCAAACAACATTTTTGCGCTAAAAGCCTCAGCCCTTTTGAGTCTGCTGGCCAATTTCCCGATCATCGATATTGGGTTGCGCCGCATGGACAAGCACTCCCCGGGCGACCTGCCCTCACTGGGTGAAGTGCATGCTCCCGGTGCGCTGGGATTCGATTTACTTGCTCAGATTATCATTTCATTTGCATTTGCTTTTTTACTCATCAGCTTACTGAACAAAGCCAGCAGGCCTTTCAATATCCGTAAGTCAGGCAGCCTGAAAACTCTGGCAAAAGCAGCGCTCATTTATTTCCTGTTTAATATCACAATCCTTGCAATCAGCAGCATCTGGGTCGGTGATATTTCGCATATTATTGGCTCAGTAGTAACCCGCGGCATCCTTTTACTGATATCATGTATTTTCCTGAGTAATTTTATCCGGCTTCAGGAAAAAAAGCAACTCCTTTCTCTGGAAAACGAAGCGTTGAAACAACAAAACCTCAAATCGCAGATCGAGGTGTTGCGAAACCAATTGAACCCGCATTTTTTCTTCAATACACTCAACACTTTAAGCTGGCTGATAAACGAAGATACCGAAAAAAGCCAGCTGTATCTTACCCGCCTTTCGTCAGTACTGCGTTCATCGCTCGAAATGCAAAAACGCAGCCTGATACCTCTTGCCAAAGAACTGGAACTTGCCGATGCTTACATGCACCTTGTTTCGATCCGGTATGGGTCGAATGTGAGCTATACGATGACAAATAATGCAGGCGACAACTGGCAGCTACCACCCATGTGCGTTCAGCTGCTTATCGAAAACGCTATAAAACACAATGTAATTACCAGCGAGTTGCCACTTCATATTTCAATACTAATTGATTCTGCCGACCAGGTTTTGATTTTCCGGAATGATATTCAGGAAAAAATCAGAAAAGAAAGTTCCGGCATCGGACTGGTGAACCTTGATGAACGATTCAAGCTGTTGAGCGGAAAATCCATTGAAATAAATAACCAAAACGGAACTTTTGAAGTCCGCCTGCCTTTGATACCTGTTTCATGATACGTTGCGTACTAATTGAAGATGAAATTGCGGCATCGAGCCACCTGAAATCGCTTCTGAAAAAAGCCGACAGCTCCATTGAAGTAATAGCCGTACTCGAAAGCATTAAATCGGCATGCGAATGGTTTAACTCAAACCCGCATCCTGACCTTATAATTTCGGATATTCAGATTGCCGATGGCCTTTCGTTCGGGATTTTTGAAAATACCGACATACAGTCACCCATTATCTTTACCACTGCTTACGACGAATATGCCATACAGGCTTTCAAACATAACAGCATCGACTACCTTCTTAAGCCCATTGATATAGAAGCATTGGTTTTTAGCCTGGTAAAATTCCGGAATCAGACAATTAGCACGGGCAGGCAGGTTTCGGCTATCACAAAAGAAAATCCGATTTACAGGAAAGGCTATCGGCGCAGTTTCCTGGTTAGCTATAAGGATAAACTTCTGCCACTTCATGTGGATGCTGTTTCGTTTTTTTATATTGCCAACAGCCTTTTATATGCACAGTTGAACGATGGCAAAAGCTATATTATTGATTTAAAAATGGAAGATTTGCAGGAACAACTCGACCCGGCGGTTTTTTTCAGAGCTAACCGGCAGTTTTTGCTTTCGAAACAAAGTATTCTCGAAATTGAACATTATTTCAATAACAGGCTGATCCTTAAGCTTAACCGCCCGACTACCGAACAGGTAGTTATCAGCAAGGAACGGGTACCCGTTTTTAAAAAATGGTTCGAGGAGTTTACCTGAGCTATTTCAATCCTATAAATCTGTTTCACGGCTTAATGATGCCTTACGTAGCATTAAAAGTCAATTCTGCATATCCGGGAATATATTTTAAGTGACAATCACCAATTTAGCAAAGGTCTTTACTTTCGGGAACCCCTTCCGCATCCTAAAATCGTGAGTTTGAATAAAACAATTCAGCTAGTGTTTTATCCCTTTCGCATCTGAATTTTACCGTTTCACTTTACTATTCAAAAACGCATGGTTCAGGCCAGGCTATTTTTGCACCAGAATAATCAATATTAAACCTAACAAAATCAATACTTCGGTTCCTTCATCGCCGCCTGGTTCTTACTTTGGAATAAATAATAAATAACTTTGCAAGGCTTCTGAAATTTTTGGCAGGATGTGGCTGATGGACGAAACAGGAAAAGCAGAATAATCCATGGTTAAGAATCATTTGCTGCACTAACAATCAAAAGCTAAAACGAGCTTTATGAAAACTATCATTCTGTCCGGCTTCATCTTGCTTTTGCTGAGTTCTGTTTGTCAGGGCAAGCAACAAGATAAAAATCCGGATTCCGGGATTCAATCCTCTTTTATTTGGTCAACCTCCACCCCTGTTGCCGGCGGGCAGGCTTATGTGGCATTTCGCAAAAGTTTCGAGCTGCCTGAAACATCATCACCTGCCATATTGCAGTTGTTTGCCGATTCGCGGTATATGCTGTGGATAAACGGGAAATATGTGTTAAGAGGCCCGTGTCGCTTCAATCCGGTGAGGCCCGAATACGATGTAGTTGATATTAATCCGTATTTGCGAAAGGGCAAAAATGTGATAGTTGTATTGGCACACAATTATGGGAATGCCATAAACGGTCGTATTATTCAGCATGTTCCCGGTATGGCTGCTTTGCTCGAAATATCCGGAAAGGAAATTTTGCGTACCGATGCAAGCTGGCGCTGTAACGACAAAACCAGGTATCAGCCCTCACCTCACTCGTGGAATTCTATCCCTGATGCCATTGATGCCAGTATTGATAAAGGCGAATGGATTCTAACTGATTTTGATGATTCATCGTGGAAGTATGCCGTCACAATTGATGGAAACCAATGGGGGAAAATGTACCAGCGCGAAATTCCGCTGGCTGCCGAAACGGAGCTTAAAAACATTACAATACTACCTATAAAAAAGGCTTTAACCCAGCAGCTTCCCATTGAACTTTCTGCCGGCGAAGAACTTCTTCTGGATATAGGTCAAATGGCAATGTCATACGCTGAAATGGATATTGATGCTGATTCAGGCAGCCACCTGACAATGAAGTACGCCCTAAGGTATAAAAACGGGAAACCTGAAGAAATGTATGGCGCAGGCAATTCATACACAGCCTGTTCCGGTCGTCAGAGCTTTATCACCACCGACCAGTGGGCCGGCCGTTATGTGTTGGTAAGCTGTGTTTCGGGTCGGATTAAAATAATGGATATAAAACTCACTGATCGCCACTATCCTTTTGAGCGGAAAGGCACGTTTACCTGCAGCGATGAAATGCTGACTACCCTTTGGGAGATGGCCCAAAAAACCATCGAAGTTACCAGCGATGATGCTTACGGCTCCGATGCCCGCGAACGCAACGAATGGATACAGGATGCCGGCACAGCAAGTTTTGCAACTACACGCGTAGCATCATCTGGTCCGGGAACTGATGGGAAGCCGGTATTTTCCGATCCCCGACTTTTGAAAAATATGCTGTGCCACGCGGCTCAGTCGCAATTGCCTGACGGACGTTTAAGGGCTACATTTCCAACCGATCGCGGACCAGAGGACTGCCATTATGTGATTGATGACTATTCGTGCCAATGGTTCGAGGCACTTAAAACGTACTACGATGCCACCGGCGACAAAGCGTTTGTGAGCGAAATGTGGCCAGTCCTGGTGCGGCAGATCAACTGGTTTCTGTCGCAACAAACCTCGCGCGGTCTGCTGCTGGCCCGTGAATATACTTCATTCGACAATCCGCTTGCTTACATCACATGCGAAGGCGCAACCATTAATGCTTTTTTTTATGACGCATTGCGGTCCTCGCAATACCTGGCAGGCGTTTTGGGTAAAAAGAAGGAGTCGGTGAGCTATAAAAAAGCGGGTGATAATCTATACACGGCTTTCAACAAACAACTCTGGAACGAAAAAGAAAATGCTTACAACTCCGCCTTACTCAACGAAAAAACATACGCACCCACTGTCCATGCCCAACTCATAGCCCTGCATTACGGGTTGGTGCCCGAAAACCGTAAAACCTCTGTTCAAAACTGGTTTATAGCGAATTACAAAAATCCAGGCATGAAACACTGCTGTACCAATACTGATTTTGAAAAGATGATTGATCAGAAATCAGGGATTGATATGCCGGTTATGTATTACCGGGTTTTCAGCGAGCTGTACCGCATGAATACCGCCAGCCTTGACCAGGATGTGATAAACGAAATCCGCCGCCGGTGGACAACTATGGTCAATTTTCAGCAGGATGCCGGAACCTTGTCCGAATCCTTTACCGACGAAAAAGGCGAAGGTGCCAGCCAGTCGTGCCACAACTATGGCTCCGTTCCTGCTTATTTCCTGAGTTCATATGTTTTGGGCGTTAAAACCGATGGCCCGGTATGGAAAAAGAAGCTGCTTATCGAACCCCGGCTGGGCGATTTGTCGTTTGCCGAAGGCGTTGTTGTAAGCGAACACGGACTTGTGCCTGTATCGTGGAAAAAATCGGATGACGGAAAAATATTAAACTTCAGCTTGGATATTCCTGAGGGAATTACTGCTGCTGTGCATTTCCCTGAACTTTCGGAGAGTACTACTTTAATAATAAATGGAAAAGTGCTTATGCAAAATGGCCTGCCCGATAAAGGAGTTATAAAAGATGGTCGGTGGATAGTAGTTAAAGATATTTCCGGAAAGTGTAGCGGAAGTTTAGTCACAAAATAAGGCAATAAGCTAAATATATTAAAACAAATCAATAGTATGAAAATCATTAACTTACTTACACTTCTTTTGGCTCTGTTGTTTCAGGCAAACCTGCTGGTTGCTCAGCCCGATCCGGGGCCTGGAGGAAGAAAACCACAAAATGCCGAAACGGGCTGGATTAAAACCAAATACCTTAATCTGGCATATGCCTCAAAATCTCTTTCGCAAAAACTTGACATATACCTTCCCAACGAGGGGAAAGGGCCTTTCCCGGTTATTATAAGTATTCATGGCGGCGCATTTAAATTTGGAGATAAAGCGGACGGACAACTTACTCCCATGCTCGAAGGCTTAAAGCATGGTTACGCGGTTGTTGGCGTCAACTACCGTTTAAGTGGCGAAGCTCTCTACCCGGCACAAATCAACGATATAAAAGCGGCCATAAGGTTTTTGCGTGCCAATGCATCTGAATATAACCTGGATAAGGAAAAATTCGCAACCTGGGGAGGCTCAGCAGGCGGAAACCTATCGGCTATGGCCGGTACTTCGGGCGATGTAAAAGAACTCGAAGACCTGAGCCTTGGCAATGCCGGCGAATCAAGCCGTGTGCAGGCAGTTGTCGATTGGTTCGGACCTATTGACTTCCTGCAAATGGATCCTCAGTTTAAGGCAAGTGGGAAAGGAAAAGCCGACCACAGCGAAGCCGGTTCGCCCGAATCGATGCTGCTCGGGCAACAGATTACCAACGTACCCGAACTGGTAAAGCTTGCTAACCCGACAACGTATATTTCAGCTGATGATCCTCCATTCCTGATTCAGCATGGAACTGAGGATATGATGGTGCCAACCCAACAATCGGAAAATTTTGCAGCAGCGCTTCAAAAGGTCTTTGGCAATGAGAAAGTAACTCTTACACTGCTGCAGGGAGCTAATCATGGAGGTAAGAAATTTGAGGATGCTTCGAACCTCAAAATCGTATTTGAATTTCTGGATAAAAATCTGAAGTAGAATCACATTCTAATGCAAACGAAGGCTAAGTCTTATATTCATTAAGGCCCAAATTCCACAAATGTCAAAGATCCAAATACCAAGATCCAAATACCAAATACCAGGTTCTTGGATCTTGGGATTTGGAATTTGGATCCTGGTTCTTTTAAGTATCCCACAGTAAGTATAAAAGGTTACTAATGTGCATTGTGAATTCCGGCTTATCGGAACACAATGCACTTTTTAGTTTATATCAAACGATCCTGAAATTATGATTGCCCTTGCTGAACTGGGTTCAACCAAAGCTTTCACCACCAAAACTTACATCATAGTAAGGCTATAAGTCAGATATCAGAAAAATGCTTCACATTGCATTTTATGACGGTTCACCGGCGGATTATTCCTTTTCAGTTACATTCCATCGATACATTTATTTCTAACATTTCATCTTTGCAGCACAATTCGTATAAACCTTTAAAAACTAACACGTATGAAAAGAGTAATTTTTTCGATGCTGGTCCTACTGGCCGCATTAAGCTCCTGCAGCAAAGATGAGTCAACTGCCTCGTCAACCGAAACCGCTATCAGTGTAAAAAGCTTACCTGTAAGCGTAACTACTTATGTTGCCAATAATTATCCGGCCGAAACCATTACATCGGCGGTAAAAGTCAGCAATGCCGCCGCATCGTATATTGTATCACTTAACACTACCGAAGAACTTGCTTTTGATCATAATGGCAGCTATTTAGGCGATGGTGCGGGCTACCATGCCGATGGCGACAGTATCGGTGGAAACCATCATGGCAAACACAACGGCGACAGCCTGGGTGGCGGACACCATGGCGACAGCTTAGGCAACGGGCATCACGGAGGTCACGGACATGGCCAACATAACGGCGGTATCGCTATTGACTCATTGCCGGCGGCTATAACTGACTACATTGCCGTTAATTATGCAGGCTACACTGCCGAACATGCCGAAATTGATACCCTTTGTCAGTTTGGTGCCGTTATTGAAGTTATGGCTAAAATGGAAGGTTCAGAGCCTGTGAAACTATTTTTTGATGCATCCGGCACATTCCTTATGAAAGGCGACAGGGCTGAATACAGTTCTGCACCACAAGCTGTATCCGATTATATTACAGCTAATTACAGCACTTATACTATTCGTAAAAGGATGGAAGTGCTAACACTCGCCGATGATTCCGTCCAATATTCTGTTTTTATGGAACTCAGCGGAGTGCGCAAACGTGTTACCGTTAAAAGCGACGGAACATTTGTGTGTGAGAAATAACTGCAATTCACTTAAAAGCCGGCCGTCGCGACCGACAGGCCGGCTTTTAAAAAATCATATATAAGTATCTAAAACCAACAAAAATACTTTTATGAAAATACAATCTTTACTCTACCTTTTCCTAATCTCTTGTTTTACTGCCTTTTCACAATCAAGCCTAACTCCTTCCTTTTCAAATGTTGATTATGTTGGAAACGGCAATACAAAGCAGATGCTCGATATCTACATCCCATCAGGTGTAACCACCCCTACTGCGCTTATCATCCACATCCACGGAGGCGCATTTATGGGTGGCAGCAAGGGAACAAGCGAACAGCCATCGTTTGTAAATCTTTATAACAACGGGTATATCTGCGCCGACATCAACTATCGGTTGAGTGGTGATTCAATATGGCCCGCTCAGCTTTACGATTGCAAAGCGGCTGTCAGGTTTCTAAAAACAAATGCAGCTTTATACCACATCGATACATGCCGTATCGGCTTAATCGGCGAATCAGCCGGTGGTCACCTGGTTTCTATTACCGGCACTGCGGGTAATGATCCGGCTATGGAAGGGCTTCATTTGGGCAGCACCGGTGTTTCGAGCCGGGTGCAGGCAGTAGTTGACCTTTTCGGGCCAACCGACTTCCTGCAAATGGATGGGCACGAAGGTATCGGATGCAGTTCGGCAAATCATAATGCCGCCAATTCGCCTGAGTCAATACTACTTGGTTGTGCATTGCCAATCTGCCCTGAGCGCGTGGAAAGCGCAAATCCTATGCACTACCTGGATCCTGCCGATGGCCGCTTTTATGTTTCCTGCGGTGATCACGATTGCCTGGTGGCGCCTTACTCCAGTTTTCTGTTCGACAGCACTCTTACCACTCTTGGAATGCCTCATACTTACGAGCTTGTTGCCGGACAAGGCCATGGAGGTTCTTTCTGGCACAATACTTCACAGGATGCGAAATACCTTGCCTTTTTTAATGCAAACCTGGCTCCTGGCTGTTCCGTAAATACTTCCCTTAATGAAACGGCTGTAAAAATAGAATCACTTTCTGTTTTCCCCAATCCGGCTCAACATTCGTTTACCGTACGACTTCCCGAACAAGGGAATTTCAGCATCCGGATTACAGATGTAACCGGCCGGGTAGTTATAAACGAAGCGGGTAAAAACGGAAGCGTTTCGATTAATGCTGATAACCTGACAGATGGCTTGTATGTGGTAAAAGCAACTGATGGCAACACAATCCTTTTAAACAAACTGATAAAGAGACACTAACATTTTCAGAAAATCTGTGCTGAAAGATCGTTAAAAAGGTTTGTACGAAAACTTCCGGAATTTCGCCGAAAACGTTCTTTCTGCTCAATATTTTTGATATCATACAAAAAGCCCAATCTGATGAAGGTTGGGCTTTTGTATTTTTATCCAGGCTACTACTTCCAGGTGTTTAAGATAATTGACTGTGCGAAAATATTGTATATCTCCACGAGTTACAGGAGTCACTGAAGCAATTTTCATTTTTGCTTTTTATACAATCCTGCCAATGTTAATGTCAGGAATGTTAATGCAACTCCCAACAAGATCCACAAGATCATAACTTTTTGTTTTTGAATACTATTGTTTGTTTTTTGTTCGCTAACTTCACTTGCTACCAGCAGCATCTGCCAGTTATGTGGGCGTCAGCTCAGACTCACAGAAGAACAAACTGAAATGCATCAAAAAAGCCGGATGTTATTTTTGTTCAACAAACAAAGGTTTTAATGCCTGCTTTATTTTATTATCTAACCATTGGCAAGTATTTCTCCCTATTCTCTATCATAACCCATATTTCTATAGCCAACAGTACGATCGCTATCGGAAGCCCCGATGGCGCCACCGTTATATGGACTAAAACTATGCCTACCAGCACCGGAAAAATAATTACAGCACCAAGTGCTCTGAATTTATTGGTAATGAACAGTATTCCACCTACAATTTCGACTATTGCAACAAGAGGCATCAGCCAGCCTAATTGCATTAATGCCGCCGTCATTTTTATCATATTTTCGGGCAAGTCGGTGGGCATAGGCAAATAATTAAAAAATTTATTCAGCCCTGAGTTAATGAACATAAGTCCAAACAGCAGACTTACAACAAATAAGATTTTCTTTTTCATGATGTTAGCAGTTATTTTTGATAAGTATTTACCTTCTTTAAAACGTTTATTCATAAACAACCTATTTCAAAATTGGTTTGGTTAAGCAAAAAAAATATCAGCCATACAACAGTATCCATGTCACAATAAAGTCCTGAATTACTCAGTTTTTGACAAATATTCACATTTTATCCTTGCTCGGAAGAGTGAATTTTAACAGATAACCAGTCAGGATAATTAAATGATTTTAATCAATGCTTAATGCAAAGAAAAATCTGAAAAAATAATTTTCGATGTGTAATTCTTTATCCGTAAGTAAGCGATCTTTTCGCGAATAGGTCCATGGGACGTGATTTAAAGGAAGTATATAGCCCCCATCCACACCTACCGACCAGTATGAATAATGTTCCTCACTTTTAAGTTTGTATTCAATTCTCAATCCGGCCGAAGTGTAGGTTTGATTAAAACGTATATCCAGATCTTTATCGGTGATATAGGATTCAATCGGGATTTTCCTGTTAATATCACTGTTTGTTAGCCTGTAACGATTCCATTTTAACCCGATTAAAGGTGTAATAGCCAGTCGATTGGTATTAAGTATTTTAAACCCCAGGTCTATATTATATTGCATTGTGTTGAAACCTACTTTCAGAGAGTCGTTGTTAAGGTTATCTGACAAAGAAATGCCTATACCTGCGCCAACCATATATCGTTTGTAGGTGCCAGCGAATTCAACATTAAAAGTCCCTCTTTGTCCCGACATAAAATCGGTGTTATAATTTCCTAATGTGGATTCAAATTCGCTGAAGTCGGTAAACATTATTTCTGCAGCTATAGTTGAAATAAAACCAGAATGACGATCGATGAGTGGCGAATATCCCTGCTGGAAATCATATGATGTATAAGGTTCCTGATGCAATACAAGGCTTAACGGATGGCCTATTGTATCAATATCGGAAAGCACAACCGGTAAGTACCCGATACACCTTACATTAATCGATTTTTCATCGTACTCATTTACAATAATCGAAAATTCCCCGTTTATATCAGAAAGCACTCCGTTGTGAGATTTATTGTTTCCCTGGTACACAGTTACACCAGATAAGGGTTCCTTATATATAGTACAAACAGTTCCGGTAATTATTTGCTGAGAAAATAGCTGAATGTAAATCCCCGAAATTAAAACAACGGACAGGCAGGCTTTTAAATAACTCATATCTTACTATTTATTTATTGTTCAGCAGGTTGATAGATTCGCAAAAGGGGCTTTATTTTCAGTTGCTTATGTGTTATTTTCATGACATGGACATAGAGTGTTTACCTGGTTTTCATAGTGCCCAAATTCTATTCCTGTCAATTCTTTTTAAAAAGATGAATTTTATTTCATAACAATCCATTTGTTACCAGCCTTACTATCAAGTCCCGAAGATTAATATTGTTGCTCAGCCAGGAATTATGGCGGATTAATAGCACCACTGGAAATTAATTTAAAAGACAACCATTTATCTGCTTTTGATTTGGATTTTAGATAAGGACGGTTTTTGTAGAATAACGCCTACAAGATAATTGTACTTTCAGCTACAGAAAAACAAAAATAACCTTAATATTTTTGATGCACAAATCCGCTTCAGATTATTGGAATTGCAGCTATATATCTGATTTACTTTAGGTTATAATATTACCCGGCCGATGATTGCCAGCAAATAACTAAAGCATGGACTTGTATAGTTATTAAAGAAAATTGAATATAATTAATTACCTAAAAAAATCATTTATGAAAGTACAAACACCCATCATGATCCTGACTTTATTTCTTGGCGCTTTTGCTTTGCATGGAAGTGCTCAAGGCCCCGTTACCACAAATAATACCTTAAGTGTCGATAACGGCTCTGAAATTGGTTTGAGTAATATCGGGCTACAAAAGGGAAGTTTTTTTATTTCACCTTTCTTCCAATTCTCGAGTTTCGAAAACCTGAAACTGGTATCTCACACCAATGTCTATACCCTTCCCGAAGGAAATACAAGCTATGAGTTTACCGAAGAGGAAATTAAAGAGTATAACGATGCCAATGTTACATCTTATATTTATAGCATGACAGGAATCAGGGCTGGATACCACTTGCTTGATGGGCTCGGAATATGCGCATATGCAGGTATCAGGTCATTCAATTTCGAAAGTTGGAAAACCGCCGAAAACTTAAATTCATTTACTACCGATTACCCTGCTTTTACGTTTGGAGCATCAGTTGATTATACCAGGAAAATAAAAGGTCCATTTTTGTTAATGGCCCAATTATCCTATGATTATATGGTTACAGGATCAGTAAAGATTGATGCCGATTTCACGGAAGAGCATATATCGTCAAAAATCAAAACCAATTACCTCGAAACAAATCTCCTGGTTGCTTATCAAACAGGTAGGTTGATTCCTTATGCCGGCGTTGGATATACATTACAGATGATTCATCCTATTACTATAGAAGAAATTGAAATCACCAATGAGGAAAGTGCCCCCTATACGGAGATCATTGAATTCGACAGCCATTACACGGGAAGTTCCATTTACGGATTGGCTGGCGTGGAATATAAAATCAATAAAAAGATATCATGTTATACTAACGTGACCTTTCCAAATTTCTACAAAGTTAACCTTGGCATGAAATTCATTATTTAAACACGCAGTAAATATGAAAAAAAGACTAATTTACACCTGGATAGCACTCTTTACACTAATCCCATTCATCGGCTTTTCCAATCAGTGGAATGATTACAATAAATGGTTTTCATACCAGAAAGATATTGAAGAAAATGTCGGTAACTATTCTCACAAACAGGCATCTATAGCTTTTAACGGCGATGTCTTTAACTTTTTTGTTTACTATAATTCAACTTGGCAAAGTGTTGATAAATGTGAAATAGTAGTACGAAGAATTAAAAACAAACCCAACAGCGATCATCCTGTCATTCATTGGAAATTGGATTTCGATACCGACAAGTACTCTATACTTGTGGATAAAATTCACGATGTAAATATGCAACCCAGTCCGGTTATTTTTGATGGCACACTTTATTTATTTTATCAAACTGATGATGGATTAGGATATGTAACTTATAATGAAGATACAGAGGACTGGTCGAAACCGGTCACAAATGCTGATGGACCGTTGAATTTCGACCTGGGTTATTCATCCGCCGTGCAAATCGGTGACAGGCTGTGTCTGATTTCTAATGGCAGTGGCGGTTCGCAACTGCAAATTAATTGGACAACTGATCCTACCAACCCAAATGGCTGGAGCAGCAAAATTTTCACTGCTACAGTCAATTATGATGAAGAGTTTGAGTATACAGCTATTTCGCTCATCACAAAAAGTTACCTTAAAGATAGCAAGCTGGCCCAAAAGCTTCAATTGGCCTATATTACACCTGGCAAAAACGCAAGGTTTGCCGAATACGAGTTCAATGATTCCGGTCAGCCTGAACAACTCCAGAATGTGGAAATTGAAAGTGACCTGGACTACTCTTCAGTTGCACTCGCCCAGGGATCGGTAAACAAGGATTCGGAATCAATCGGCAACTGCACACAAATGTTCCTTAAAAAAAACGATAAAGACAACGGTTATTGCAGGTACCGGATAATCCGCTGGCAGTTAATAGAGGGAGGAACATGGACCCGGCAGGAAAAAAATCTGCTTCCGCAAAACAGTCCTTCGCATATGTGGGCTGATGATTATACCAATCTTACTGCCTTAAACTACGCTTTACTGGATGATGATCCTTCCAATGAAACTGGAAATATCAACCAATACATTGTTCTGGTTTATCGGGGATATGATGACTGGGATCATCCTCTGAATATGGCATGGGCCAAATCGGATTATGTTACTTTTAAAAATAGCAATGTGTCTCAGGATCTTAGCAATGATAAGACTCAATGGCAGTATATTGGCTATATTGAAGGCCCTCCGCCATTTTATAAAAACACCCCCAGTAGTGGCCACTATTCGAACGATTCACTGGTGAGTTATGTAGGCGGCTGGATCTCGTCCTTAGAGTATTCCAATGCCACTGTAACCGAAAATGAAACCAGTTTGGCTTTTGAAACTTCACATAAGCTCACAGGCAAATTCGGACACTTCAAACCTGAAGTTAGTTATGCTCATGGAAGTAAAGATGTTAACAAAACTGAACAAACCAAAACCCAGTCTATTGAAATTGGTGCTGCAGATATGGAGGGATTCTATATTTACCAGGCACCATTGATCCGTGCAACAGAGTACAGTGTGAAGGACAGGAAGGATGGAACATATTTATATCCCACATACTGCTTTTCAATGCAAACGATGTTTTACAGCGAAGCCGTAGAATTAGAAAACGGACTCGACCCTTCTCATCCGCTTACATATATGGACCGCGATATCGACTATTCGATGTATAAAGGATTTCAGTCAAATAACATAGGATGGTCGGGTGGTCACCTTACAGCAGGTGTAGGCACAGGCAGCTCCGGATCTGAGACGGTAACTACAAAAAAATCATTGGAGTTAGGCATTGAATTTGGTCATATTCTGGAAACTGAGTCTGAAAGGACTGTCGAATACGAAGTAACCACCAAAACAGTCAGCCAAAACGAGATTACCGCAGTTTGCGATATGAACCCGGCAAAAGATGGAACAAAAGAAGTAAAACAGCTTCATTACACCATTCATTGGCTAAGGTATACCCCGGGTGAACCCAACTGGTGGATTAAAGATCAGGAACTTTATGGTGATCAGAATACCTGGTGTATTACTTATGAAGTAACTTATGTGAAACTGGCTGACAATACTGAGTATTTCCCTTCAGGGAAATATTCGTTTTCGTTGCCATGGATCGAGGACACTGATACCATAGGGCAAATAAATGCCGGAACAATTTCGAAAAATGAAACTCAAAATCCGCTTAACGGAACATTCCTTGGTCAGAATTTTCCTAATCCATTCAAAGGATATACCAGAATCCCATACACCATAGGAAGCGAAAACGCCGATGGTTGCTTGACCCGGCTGGCAGTATTTAACCTGAATGGAAAGGAAGTAGAAACAATAATGCAAGCGCACAAAATGCCAGGTAACTATGAAATCGAATGGGATGCCGCAAATATAAAGCCGGGAATATATTACATAGTAATGGAAGCCGGAAATTTCAGAGGCGTAAATAAAGTGATAGTTTTGAAGTAATTGTATCCGTAGGCAACACTGTACTTTAAAACCATTTTAGAAAAGTCTTATATCTATTTACAGCTATTCGTAATCCACGGATAGCTGTTTTTATAATTGCACATTTGCTTTGCCAAACTGTAAGTTTTCCACGTTCGTTATCTTATGGTTCTATTGGTATGTTAATTTTTACATTCAGCATACTTTCCGCGAGGTATTTTATTTTTTTTGAATTTCTCTCCGTTACAGGAAATTAATAAATTTGAGCTTGCAACCATAGTAACCTTTTAGCAGGATTTGCTCTCCGGTTTTAATGTTTGTTGCATATTAACAACAAAATACCGCCCTGTTAAACCTCTTTCAATTCAGTCAGATGCCGGGAAAAGAAAAAATATACAGCCTCGATCTTATATACAACGGTGCTCCCATGCCTTTTGTAATTAAAACCATGGAGGAAATTGACCTCGCCCTTGGCGGAATTGCCGATACTCCGCACAGGCACAATTACTACACAATTATATGGCCGGTTAAAGCATCGGGGAAACATAATATCGATTTTAAGGAATACCCGATTTTGCCTGATCATATTTTCTTTGTGAGTCCCGGGCAGGTTCACCAGGTAATTACCGATCCTCATCCTGAAGGTTATGTCATTCTGTTTTCATCAGAATTTCTGGAGAAAAACAGCATCAGGAACGATTTTATCTCGGATTTAAAAATTTTCAGGAAAAGCGATGAAACACCGCCACTGCCGGTTACCGAAACGATGGCTGCAACATTAAAACTGTTTGCTGATCAAATGCTGCAGGCATTCCATTCGAAAAATGACATGTTTCTGGAAACTATTGGCGCATATTTAAAACTATTCCTGATTGAATGCAACGGGCATTGCTCTCTGTTTCCTGGCAGCAACCTGCAAAGTATTGAAGTGAGTAAAACCCTTGTCAGGAATTTTAAGGAGCTCGTCGAAAAACAGTTTACCAAAGTACACCAGGTAAAATATTATGCCGAAACATTAAACATAAGCCCTAACTATCTGAATGAGGTTATCAAATCAGCTTTGAATATTCCGGCTAAGGATTTTATACAAAACAGACTCGTGCTTGAGGCTAAAAGGATGGTCGTTTTTACAAACAAAAGCGGCAAAGAAATCGGATTCGATTTGGGCTTCGATGATCCATCGCATTTTAGCAAGTTCTTTAAAACCAATACAGGGCAATCGCTGCAGGAATTTAAAGAAAGCCTTAAAATGTAGGCTTAAGTAAGCACTAATAATCCCTTTTTACTCCTTTTACATTGATTTATACCATAGATACCGTGGTTTTTCCATTCCACGGTCAGTATGCCTGTTCTACTTTTGCAGCATCAAACAAAATGAATCTAAAATCAAAACAAAAATGGAAACTTCAGTAAAAACAAAATGGGGCATCGACCCTACACACAGCGAAATATCATTTAAAGTAAAACACCTTATGATCACCAATGTAAAAGGTGTATTTAAGGAATTTGAAGCCAGCATTTATACCTCCGGCGACAGTTTTGTAACATCGGACATTGAATTACATCTTAAACCAGCTTCTATTGATACAGGCGTTGCCGATCGTGATGCTCACCTGCGGAGCGCTGATTTTTTTGATGTTGAAAATTACCCGGAAATGATTTTTAAAGGATCATCTGTAGAAAAAGCTGATGATGACAGCTATACCTTAACCGGCGATTTTACAATCAAAGGCATTACAAAACAAATAAAACTGGATGTTGAATTTGGCGGTGTCATGAAAGATCCCTGGGGTAATGAAAAGGCCGGTTACGCCATTAATGGTAGAATTAACCGTAAGGATTGGGGCCTCAACTGGAATGCCACACTTGAAGCAGGAGGTTTGCTTGTAAGTGATGATGTAAAAATCAGTTGCGAAATTCAGTTGATTAAACAATCGTAAGCTGCTTACGTTTCATTCCCTGGTAAGCAGCAGAATTTTAATAAAAAGGTAAAACTATGAACAGGAAAGATTTCTTGCGCAAGGGGCTGCTCGGAACAGGAGTTTTTGTTTCAGCAGCCGCCTTAGGGAATGTTATCAGAAATAATAATGACGAGTTAAAGGAACCGGAAATGCTTGGATTCAATCATATTCCGAATACCAAATCAGAAATCATGACAAATACCATCCTTCATAAAGCCGATACCCGTGGCGATGCAAACCATGGCTGGCTTCACAGCAAACATACTTTTAGTTTTGCCAACTATTACAATCCCGAACGCATGAGCTTTGGCTCACTGCGCGTGCTGAACGACGATATAGTCGAAGCCGGAATGGGCTTTGGCACCCATCCGCACGATAATATGGAAATTATATCCATTCCGCTAGAAGGCGACCTGGAGCATAAGGACAGCATGGGAAATGTTACGGTTATCAAACATGGCGATATACAGGTAATGAGCGCAGGCACCGGAATATTCCACAGCGAATACAACAAAAATAAAGATCGCAGGGTGAAATTCCTTCAAATCTGGGTATATCCAAATAAAAATAATGTTACGCCGCGTTACGATCAAATCACATTAAATATCGCTGACCGCCACAATAAACTTCAGCAGATCGTTTCTCCTAATGCTGACGATGCAGGGGTTTGGATTCACCAGAATGCATGGTTCCACCTCGGAAATTTCGATAAAGGAGTGACTGCTGAATACAAAATCAAACAGAGTGGAAATGGAGTATATGCCTTTATTCTGAAAGGCGACGTAACTATAAATAACCAGCCTTTGAATACACGCGATGGATTTGGAACCTGGGATATTGAATCCATCGCGATAGTTGCAGATACTGATGCCGAAATACTTTTGATGGAAGTGCCGGTGACATCCTGATTTTAATCATTTCTATACGTAGTGAAGTCTTTGAACCTTAGAGTGTTGGTGGCGTCTTAAAAAATATCAAAGTACCGCTAAAACACTAAGGTTCATTGCGTTACTATTGAGTTTTGTTATTTTGCAAAAAGTATAAAAATGAAAATATATAAAAACTCTAAATATTCTGAATCGAAAATATTGTTTCTATAAAGATATGTCATTATATTTGGTTCGCTTTTCAAAGGTGCAAAAAGTTTGTTTGCTGATACAAATTTAACCGAATGCTGGAGGTCTCATATATTTAAACAACATGATTGTTGTGAGCTCATAGAATGAAAACAGATACAAAATCCCAGAATCTATTTTTCGACATACGCTTCCTCCAGAGAGATACCTTGCCTTTCGAAATAACCTTTGCGCAATAACTTAATTAAAATATAAACATGCAAGCATCAACAATTCCAATGAAAAAACATATAAAAAGAGAATAACCCAGCATAAGAATTATTCTGTTTTAGATTGGTTTTTAAGTATGATCGTCAGGCTTAAAATGGGAATGATTGAATAAGTAATAGCAACAAAAGTATTTACGAAAGTATACTGTCATTTCGCTATCCCTATTCTTCCTGAAAGTTTCCTTATCGCATTGGTTACGTTAAGAAATAAACTGTTTTGATTGCTCTAAGTGACTATAACCTTTACAAAACGCATGCTTACTAATAGAAATATAGTACCACAATCATTAAGCATAAGGCTTCTTTTACACCTGATTCTTACATTAAAACAGATAAAAAGTATTCCAGTTTTCCTGGTGTTGCTAACACTAAGCCTCCGGGCTTATTCGCAGTATTGCACTAACGATAACCGCTTTACCGAAACGGCGGTGTTTACTGACAATCAGATAAGTAAGGATGAAAATGTAATTTATGGTTCAGCAGCTACTCTCACCGGCGAAATGCAGGATCTGGTAATGAATGTTCATTATCCCGGTTCAAGTTACGATCCACTGAGCAAACGACCGCTCATAGTACTGATGCATGGCGGAATGTTTCTTAATGGTAGCCTGACCAACCTCGATTCGGTTTGCCTGGAGTTTTCGAAAAGAGGATTTGTTGCCGCGACCATCGAATACCGCAAAGGGTGGGATTTTGTTCCAAACTGCCAATCGGTCACCGTGAGTACTGTGATATCGGCAAACAGGGCTGTCTATCGGGCTATTCAGGATCTTCATGCTTCTCTGCGTTACCTGGTGAACAACGCGGATTATTACGGTATCGATACCGCCTGGATTTTTAGCGGGGGTGTCAGTGCCGGAGCATTTGCCACAGTCGATTTAGCTTTTATAAACTCTCAGGAATTTATCGAGCGCTGGCCTTATTGCATCGATCCGCAGTTTGGCCCGCCACTGGGTTACATCAACACTTCAGGCAACACCCTCACAAATACCTTTACGCTTAAAGGGCTATTTCACAACTGGGGTAGCTTAATTGATATCGATTACATCAGGCCTTACAATGCCATTCCACTGATCGGGTTTGCCGGCGAACTTGACAAAATATCACCTATCGACTCAGGATTTTTCGAGGGTTGCAACAATTATGAAATTATTTTCGGCACACGTGCCATATATGAGCAACTCAACGGATTAGGCGTGTGTACCGAAATAAATGTAAAGCTCAACGAAGGACATGGAGTTTATAATTCGACCTACGAACAGGGACTTTACAGGATAGGAAAGGCCTGCTGTTTCTTTAAAAGCTTGTTTTGCGAATCGTGCATTTCGTCGTATCATACAGATAGTATTCCGGCTAATTGCAGCCTGCTTACACATTCAGAAAAATCAACGAGAATGGCTGAACTTCGGGTTGAACCCAATCCTGGAGATGGTCACTTCACACTACATAGCGGCTCTGCAACAGGCAACCGTTTAAAAATTTATTCAATTGAAGGCAAACTCGTACATGAGGAACAGATAAAGTATCCAGTTCAGGATATCGACCTGACCGGACAACACAGAGGACTCTATATTTTCGTTGTAAATTCAGAAAGGGCAAGAGTCATACTCTGGTAATATGACTTAGCCACTTTAAAATAATCGCCTGTTAATGGATATGCCCTGATTTATTTACCGCCCTCAAATAGTCACAATAACTTTACCTCTGGGCTTTCCATTTTCAGCATATTCGAAAGCTTCAGAAGCTTTTTCAAGGGGAAAAGTTTTTTCGATTACCGGTTTTAATTTTTTCTCAAAGAAAAGTCTTTCAATTTCTTCGTAATCTTCAGGTCGCTTCCGCATATTCGAAGAAGTGATTTTTTTACCTGAAAACAGCCTGACAATATGTGTTACGAAAGCCGGAGCAACCAAAATAAGAGGTGATGCATAGGTACCGCCCTTTTTAAGCAAACGGAATATATCTTTAAATTTCATCTGGCCCCAGGCATCAAGAATTGCATCGTATTTTTCTGATATCCCTGTCAGATCTTTTTCCTGGTAACCGATGGTTGTTTCAGCTCCCAGTTCGAGTGCCAATGCCCGGTTACGTTCACTGCACGATGCGGTAACAACAGCCCCTTTAGCTTTAGCAATCTGAACGGCAAAATGTCCCACTCCCCCGGTTGCACCATTTATCAGTAGTTTGCTTCCTTCTTTTACACCACATCTCCTTAGCCCATTTAATGCTGTTAGTGCAGCAACAGGCAGTGATGCAGCTTCCTCGAATGACATTGCTTCAGGAATGTGCCTGGCGTTTTTTGGTTCGGTAAGAAGTAATTCAGCCAGGGAACCAGGTTTTCCCAAAAAGATAGGAGTTGCGCCATACACCCTGTCGCCTGGTTTAAACTTGCTGTCGCCGTCAACAGTTTTCCTGACAATTCCGGCAAAATCGGTACCTACAATTTTAGGTAATTTTGCACCTGGCAAAAAATCGGTATTCGCATTGTTTAATTTGTAGTCAACAGGATTTATCGAAACTGCTTTCACTTCAATTACCATTTGGTTAGGAGCAGCAACAGGATCAGGCAAATCACCGTAAATTCCAGTGTCTGATTTCTTAAATGATAACTTATAAAATGCTTTCATTGGTTTAATTTTCTTATACAAAACATAGTATTGCGTCCAGCAGCGTGCTGCTTGTATTTTGCTAAATAATTCAGGGTTCAGTTTGTATGAGCGCAAGCCACAATAATTAACAACAAAACTCAACGAGTTGTTTTAAAGTAATGAGAGGTTTATGAAATTCTGTAAAGCTTGTTAATTAACCGCGGCAAACAACAATCAACCCTTCAGCGGCTCCATATTTGAAACAATAATATTTCTTACTTTTTCGGCAATCTGCCTCGAATCCATTCCTTTAAATTCTTCAGGCATGAGCGGCGGCGAAATAATAACTTCAACGCTGGCCGATTTAATAATCGAACTTCCTTTAGGCATTATATCCTTTGATCCACTGATGGTTATGGGCACTATAGGAACTCCCGACTTCATGGCCAGGCGCAGACTGCCGGCTTTAAACGCGCCAACAGTACCATCGGCACTTCGCGTGCCTTCGGGAAATATCACAAGCGAATGACCTGCTTTAATGCGTTCAGCCGCTTCGTTAATGGTTTCGAGTGATTGGCGCGCGTCGTTCCTGTCAATAAAAATACAGCCGATATATTTCATCCACCTACCAAAAGAGGGAACTTTTAATAACTCCAGTTTGGCAATGAAACCTTTTTCGCGCGGAACATGCCCTACCAGGATTGGTATATCGAAATTGCTTTGGTGATTAGCCACAAAAAGTAAACCGCCGGTTTCGGGCACATGCTCAATTCCGGTAACATGGATGGATGAACCGTTCATGGCAAGACCCGATTGAGCCCAGTTACGGGCAATGGCATGTGCACAGGCATCGCGTTCAGCTTCTTTTCCCTGCCTGTTGAGTTTCATAAGTTTAAACCTGGGTATCAACATACTCCACCACAGGTAAACAAACCAGCTGATTGTTTTTCGCACAATAATCTCCTCTGCTAAATGATTGAAATGGCCTGCAAAAATTATGCAATAAAAGAAGCAAACCCGATTTGCAAAATTACGGTATTTAAACCAGAATCGGGAGTTAACGCTTGTGAATCAAAAAATTGACAAGTCCATTTTGCCTGGCCTGAAACATAATTGATTTCTTACTTCACCTATCTTACGGTTCTTTCAACACTTCTTCCATTTCTACTATCGTTCCGAAACGGTTGTTAAAAAGATGGTGGTGATGCTCGTAAATATCCTTTGCTTTCAGAAATTTACCATCAACTGTTGTATTTGTAGCTTCAGGAATTATCACCGTGAATCCTTTTTCGAAAGCAACTCGTATTGTGGTATCAATACAGTATTCGGTTTGAAGGCCAACAACAATTAGTTTTTGTATTTGCATATCATGGAGTTCCTTTTCAAGACCGGTTTCCCTGAATGCGCTGTTAAACCTTTTAGCAATGACCCTTTCGCCTGGCAATGGCGTAATATCATTTACTATTTCCCAGCCATGAGTATTAACTTCCAGCTCCGAGCCAATGCCGTCGTCGTGCTGAATAAAAATCACAGGTAGTTTCATTTTCCTGTAATGCTCAAGCAAAGTTTTGATGTTTGCAAGCACCTTGTCAAACATATATGGTTCTTTATCTGCAATTGCATTCTGAACATCTACAATTAATAAAAGAGTGTTGGTCATAGAGGTTAAATTAAATATTTGCAATAATAATAAACCTTTTACTATTAAGCGATAACGAATAATGTCAAAGTAGTTCATACATAACTCCAGGCGTTTATACAAAAAAAAATATACAATTAAGAAATAACTGTCAATTATGCTTTCGTAACCACCCTGATGATTATCTGAATCATTAAAAATTTCCTTTGTAAAAATGGATTTAATACGATTATTTAGCGAATAATAAAAAAAATTGGTAAAACATTAACAAATCAGATTCCAATATCCAGATTATATAACTTACATTTGTAGATCAAATCAAATTACTAACAAAAATTTATACAAATGAAAAAATTTACTTTATTTTTAATGGCAATCGCTTTTTCGGTGTTGGGCCTGCAAGCACAGACACTGCCTTACAGCGATAACTTTGAATCGTATGCAGTCGGAGATTATCTGGCTGTTGAAAATGCTACCTGGTGGACAACCTGGAGCAATGCCCCCGGCACCGGTGAAGATGCAAAGATCAGCGATGCATTCGCCAATAGTCCTACCAAATCAGTTTTGGTTGACGAAACTGGCGGAGCAACTGACCTTCTGCTTAAGTTAGGCGATAAGACTTCGGGTAATTACGAACTGAAATGGATGATGTACGTTTCATCAGCCAACTGCGGATACTATAACCTGCAGCATTTCCAGTCGCCAGGCATTGAATTTGCCATGGAAGTTTATTTCCGCACCAGCGGCTCCGGCGAATTGCTTGCCGGCAGCGCAACTGCTATTCCGTTCACCTATCCGAAAGATACCTGGTTCGAAGTAAAACACGTAATCAATCTGGACACTGACCTTATTAAATATTACGTTAACGGCTTATTGGTTAGCGAATGGCCTTTCAGCTACCAGGCTGGTTCAATGACAGGTACCCTGCAACTTGGTGGTGTCGATTTTTATGCCGGCGCAAAATCAGGCACAGGCGAAGTACCGAAATTTTACTTCGATGATGTATCGTTCCAGGTTATGCCTACCGTTCTTTTCGAAGATGATATGGAAACCTATCCACTTGATAGCTACCTTGCAGTTGAAAATCCTACCTGGTATACTACCTGGAGCAATGCTCCCGGAACCGGCGAAGATGCTCTGATAAAAGGCGATTTCAGCCACAGTGCAACCAAATCAGCTTTGGTTGACAAAACCGGCGGCGCAACTGACCTTCTTCTTAAACTTGGCAATAAAACCACCGGCAAATACGAACTTACCTGGTGGGCTTACCTGGAAGCTGACAAATGCGGTTATTATAACCTGCAGCATTTTGAATCACCAGGTATCGAATATGCTATGGAAGTGTACCTCCGCACAAGCGGTGCCGGCGAATTACTTGCCGGAAGCGCCACAGCCATTCCTTTCACTTATCCTAAAGCCACATGGTTCGAGATTAAACATATGATCGACCTCGACAATGATAACATCCAGTTATATATTAATGGTGTGATGGTTCACGAATGGCCGTTCAGCAACGAAGCAAGCTCAACAGGGGGAACCAAACAGCTTGGTGGAGTTGACTTTTTTGCAGGCGAAAAATCAGGCACTACCGAAGTACCTAAATATTATTTTGATGATGTGTATTTTGTTCAGCTTGGCGCCGCCAGCGATCCAGCTATCAGTGTTGACCCAACAAGTTTATCAGCATTTATGGATGTATCAGCCACTAACACACAGGAACTAACCATATCGAATACCGGAACTGCTGACCTCGAATATAACATCAATATTCTTTACGGATCCGATTCACCCGACCAGGCAATTGCACCTGAAATTGCTGCTCCAAAACAGAGTAAAGTTCTTTCACTTTCCAATTGCTCAGCCACAGCCACAAACGGTTCATCAAAAGCTCCTGATGCAACCGCTGTACTGAATTATGATGGCGATAACGCTTCAGCTATCGGCTGGAATAGCGTACCAATT
Source organism: uncultured Lentimicrobiaceae bacterium (assembly GCA_964420555.1). Lineage (GTDB taxonomy): Bacteria > Bacteroidota > Bacteroidia > Bacteroidales > UBA4417 > UBA4417. Next base: position 42,153 of record CAYQTT010000001.1, read on the forward strand.
ACAGTTTCAGTAGCTGCCCGCTTCCCTAATGCAATGGTACTTCCTTATGCAGGCATGGTTATTGAATCAGTTGATGTATTTATCAACAACCTTAACGTTGGCAGTAACGAAATGACATTGAAGATTTTCGGTATGGCTAACAGCTATGAGCCAGGCGCTTTACTGCATTCGCAAACATTTACCCCGGATGGTCCATCAGCATGGAAAACCATCACGCTAACTACTCCTGTGGTTTTAAACGGACAGGACATTTGGGTAGCTTACACATTCACCCAATCCGATGTCGGAATCTTTATTCCAGGTACTGATGGCGGACCAAGCAATCCAAATGGCGATTACCTTAGCACAGGCGTTGGCTGGTCGCACCTTTCGAACAATCCTGACCTTGCTTACAACTGGAATATCAGGGCTAACCTTTCGGGTGATGCAACTCCGCAGTGGCTTTCAGTTAGCTCAATGAGCGGAACTATTCCTCCTGCCGAAAGCGAAGTACTTGAAGTTACTTTCAACTCAACAGGACTTACCTATGGCGTTTACGAAGGCACTATCAGGATACTGAATAACGATCCTGAAAACTCCCAGCTTGATGTACCATGTATGCTTTCCATTTCAGTAGGTGTTGCCGAACTGGATAAAGTTGCTGTAATGGTATATCCAAATCCTGCCGAAAATGTACTGAACATCGTTGCAAACGATCAGATCATTAAAGTGACTGTTTTGAACCTGAATGGTAAAGTTATGTTTACCGGCAACAGTAAATCAATTGATATCAGCAAAATGGCATCAGGGGTTTACTTTATTCAGACACAAACAGCAAAGGGAATTTCGAACATTAAATTCACCAAAAAATAGTATTTAAAAGCTATTTTGCTAAAAAGGCTGTCCCGGATTCGGGACAGCCTTTTTAGTTTAGGTAAAGGGATTAAATGAATAACCAGGTTACTGTTTTTTACGTGTTTTTAACAACTCTTCATAAAGCCATTAGATATATTCCAGCAGAGCCTTTGCATTTTCAGGAGTGTCAATATTTTCACTCCTCGCCTTGTCCCCCCTTCTAAAAGTCAAAATCAATAATTTTAAACAGTTTCTTAGTCTATCCCAACGCCACATCCAGCAACATCATAGTTGCAAAACCGAGCATGGCGCCGATGGTAGATAAATCGGTTTCGTTTCCGGTTTGCGATTCGGGAATCAGCTCTTCCACAACTACAAAAATCATTGCACCTGCGGCAAACGAAAGTGCATATGGAAGTATAGGCGTTATGGTCAAAACCAGGTACGCGCCTATTACCCCGGCAATTGGTTCCACTATACCCGACAATTGACCGTAGTTAAAAGCTTTGAGGCGCGAAAAACCTTCTCTCCGCAAGGGAATAGAAACAGCGGCTCCTTCAGGGAAATTCTGCAATCCGATACCCACAGCCAGGGCAATTGCGCCTGCCAGCATTCCGGCATCAGGATTATTTGCCAGAGCACCAAAAGTTACTCCCACGGCCAGACCTTCGGGAATATTATGCAGCGTGATCGAAAGAACAAGCAATACACTTCGTTGCCAGGTGGTTTTTATTCCTTCGGCCTTATCTATTGCTAACCCCATATGTAGGTGAGGCAGAAGCTTATCAATAAGAAATAAAAAGGCTCCTCCTCCCAAAAATCCAACCACAGCAGGCACCCACGGAATTGAACCGTTTTCCTCCGCCATTTCGATCGCCGGTTTGAGCAACGACCAGAAACTGGCTGCTATCATTACGCCCGCGGCAAAGCCGAGCATAGAGTTAAGTACCTTTTTATTGATGGTTTTAAAGAAAAAAACCATGGATGCGCCTAAGGCTGTCATGAACCAGGTGAACAAGGTGGCTCCTAATGCCAGCAGCACAGGATTGTATTCGAGTAACCATTCAATGCCCATTGTTATGAATGTTTAGTGTTAAAAATCAGGTGAATGCTTTTAAAATATTTAATCTCCGCTCCAACAGTGTTTTGGCTTTAGTCCAGCGGATTTCTCCTGTTTACGAATTAAAAACGGTATGATAAAACACACTTCTCCTTCGAATTGTTTCCCAAAAACATGGTTTGTTATTTTACCACTTTTACTATCCAGATATCCTGCTGAGGCTTGCCATTTGAAATGTCGCCTTCAATGTGCTCAAGAATTATGTTGTTCCCAAACAGCCTTTTTACAAATGGTTCAGGATGAAAAGCAGCATAAGTGCGATGCCCCACTTTTGTGTTTCCTTTTATTATCAGGGAACCTGAATCGAACACTACCTGCTCCGGCGGTGTGAGTTTTGCCTTAAAAGCATTGCCATGAAGCGTGAGGAAAATAATACCACCGTTTTTACTAATCCTTACCAGTTCGTTAAACCATTTGTAATGAAGATCTTCGGGAAGGTGCGTAAAAATCGATATCCCGTAAATAATATCAAATGAATGATTTACGTATGGCAATGGAGGCTCAGCGCCATTGAGGTTGAAATTGATGCCGGGCAAAGCTTTTTTGTCCCAGGCAATGGTTTTCGGGTTATAGTCGGTACCGTAAACGGAACATGATTTGTCGAGCAAGCCCGGAAGATGGCGAACGATACGCGCCGGGCCGCAGCCCCAATCGAGGATATTTATGTTCTTTAATTCGCAATGCTTACTGAAATGATCCAGCAACCAGGAGGCCGTGTTCCGGCTGCTGGTGTAGTAGGAATCTAAATTCAGATCGAACGATTCGTAAATAAGGTAAGCGGGCGGAAGAGCCACATCAGGATTTTCCTTTTTGAAATTAGTTATGCTTTTGTACCTCCTGATATAATGAAGATAAAACCTGATTTTATCTGTATAATATAAAATGCCTAAGCTTCGTAAAAGATTTGAGATCCTTGTTCTCATGGTAATTTTATTGCAAAGATAAAAACTATGCTTAATGAAGAGCTGTCTTTTAATCAGATTCCTTAATGCAAACCTGATTCCTGATAATACAAGCAGTCAGAAAAGTATTTTTTTGCTTCTGCAAAGGATGTATTACTTATGCCAGATTTCAAATATATTTATAAACATCAACCTCCTGATCGGTTTTTTTGTCCTATTTTCGCGATATAATTACATACTTATTTGATATGGAAATCATCGGAAAAATAGCTCATTTGTTACCTTTGGTAACCGGACAAGGCCGCAACGGCGAATGGCGCAAACAGGAATTTGTTATTGAAATTGCTGACGGACAGTTCCCCAAGAAAATTTGTTTCTCCCTGTGGGGCGATAAAATTGATCAGGCTGGATTGACTTTAAACGAGACAGTAAAAGTATTTTTTGATATTGAAAGCCGCGAATACAACGGTCGTTGGTTTACCGAAGCCAAATCGTGGCGTGTTGAAAAACAAGGTGCCGGAGCTCCTGCTCAAACAACGTCTTCACCACAGATACCTAACGATGCTCCTGCTTCATTTAATGCAGCACCGGTTGAGGATGACCTTCCTTTCTAGGTTTTAGGGTTTAGGGATAAAAAAACAAGGTTGTGGATATAATTATCCGCAACCTGATTTTATTTGAAAAACTTTGTTTGAAGGTTCTCCCCTTTTTTCAAGTGGAGATGTCCGCAGCAGGCGGACAAAGGGGTACAAAATCTTACCGCACACTCATTTCAAAGTAAATTATCCCAAACGAGAGTATCATCGATAAAATCGTAACGACAATCCCGATACGGAAGAACTCCATAAACTTTATTTTTACGCCTTTGCTTGCGGCTGTTTCAATTACAATAAGATTAGCCATAGCCCCGATTATTGTAGCATTTCCGGCTAAAGTTGAGGCGGAAGCCAGTGCCAGCCAGAGCATTTCGCTGTTGGCTGTTTTCATTAATGGAAGCATTACCACCGTAAACGGAACATTGCTTACTATCTGCGAAAGCAGCAAACTTACCCCATGAATGGCAACAAGACCGGTTCCGTTTTCGGTTAGTGAAACATGGCTTAAAAGTTCGTCCATCAGCCCGGCCTTTTCAATACCATGCACCACGATGAACAGCGACGCAAAGAAAAGCAGCAGCACCCAGTCGACCTGCCTGATCACTTTCGATGGTTTAATGCGGCCCAGAATCAGTATCAGCGAAGCTCCTATCAATGCAATGAGCGGAATGGATAAATTCAGCAAGCGGCTCAGAAAGAACAACACAATTACAAGTAAAAAAATCGGAACCGAAGTGCGCATTGAACTGTAATTGAACGTCTTCCCGAATTCTTCTTCCTTAGCTTGCAGGTTTAACGTTTGCCCCTTTTCAGGGAATTGCGTAGTAATAACCGATGGGTAAAACCATTTTACGGCATACACTATAATAACCATTCCGATCATGGACACGGGAAGCAGGTAAAGCAGGAAATGCCCGTACGAAATACCCGAATTGATACCTATCAGCATGTTTTGCGGATTCCCGGTCATGGTCATGGAACTGCCAATGTTGGCCGAGAGAATTTCAGCGATAAGAAATGGAATAGGATTTACCCTTAGCGACCGGCAGATACCAATTATAACCGGCGTAAAAAGCAACACCACAGCATCGTTAACCAGGAAAGCGCTGGCAATACCTGTGGTAAAAGTAAGCACAACCAGAAGTTTAAAAGGAGTTTTGCCAACGGCTAATGTCCGGATTGCGATCCATTCGAAAAAACCATCGAGCTCGAGTGTTGCCACAATTATCATCATGCCAAGTAAAAGTGCAATGGTATTGAAATCGATAGCTTTGATGGCTTCATCAAAAGTTACCACTCCAAAAAGTATCATTGCCACCGCTCCGAAAAATGCAGCCGATGGCCGGTCGATATTCATCCGCGGCAGTCGCGTAAAAATAATACCGATATAGGTGATAATGAATATGATGAAAGCAGTGGTTTGCATGCAAAAAGATGTTTGAAGAGTTTGTTTTGTTTCGGGTTTAAAGAGTTTCGGGTTGGGAAAGTTAAAGCAGTTTCGGGTTGAATGAGCTTCTTAATCAACCCTTCAAACTCTTCAAACATTTCAAACTCTTCAAACCCTTCAAACCCCTCCAACCATAAAAATCCCTGCCGCAAACCTTCCCGTAACTCCTTTATCCGCCCTCGACGAGTAAAACATTTGATGATTGCATTTAGTACAGATCTGTGATGCTTCAATATTTTCAGGTTTCACTCCAAGATCAGTAAGCTGCTTTTGGTTGGCATACCAGAGATCGAAATATGGTTTTTCGGAATGCGGTTGCGACACAAGGTAGCCTTCGGTTGTCCCGAAACTTTCATGAACAACAGCCTTTATCTCCTCTCCTACTTCATAACAACATGGACCGATGGAAGGGCCAATTCCGGCGATAATATCCTTAGTATCGCATCCGAAACGATCAATCATTTTATTTACCGAATTCCGCGTAATTTGATGAATAGTGCCACGCCAACCCGCATGAACAACCGCACTTACTCTCTTTACAGGATCGAAAAGCAATACAGGTACACAATCGGCTACCATCACCATAAGGCAAATACGAGGCAGGTTAGTGATTGTAGCATCTGTCTGCGGATTTTGCAACAAAACACCATTAGCTATCGCTTCTTCGTCAATAATCTTTACATCGCCGCTGTGGACCTGGCTGGCATATAAAAAGCGATCGGTAGCAATACCGGTTTCACTGGCCAGCAATGCACGGTTTTCGAGTACATGTTGCTGGTTATCGGCGGTATGCATACCGAGGTTCAGACTGTCGTAAGGTGTTAAACTCACTCCGCCAGACCTTGAAGTTACAAAATGCTTCAGATCCGGCACCTGCCTCAGAATTTCAAATTCGAAAAGATTTAGCCTGCCTTCTGTATTTTTCATTTACCTGTATCAAATAATAACCAAAAGTATAAAAAACGAGGCTGACATGGGAAAGCCGTATGAAATAGAATTAACATGCACCTGATTACTCCCATCCATTCTATAACAACCTGACAATTAACATGCATTAACAATATTTAACTTGCAGTAAGAATCAAGAGGATAATACTTCTATACTTTTGAGCTAAATTTAACTAAACCATTAACCCAAAAATACCATCGCTATGAAATCCAGAATTACTTTTGTTCTAAAGGCAGCATTCGTTGCATGTTTTGTGCTGTTTGCTTCCGGCACTATCGCCCAGGAAAAACCTGACGCACAAACACCAGGTAAAAAAACGATAACCATTCATGTTACCAAAGAAGTAGATGGGAATATTGTTGTTATTGATACTACCGTGGTTACTGACGGTGATTTTGATGCCGATGCTTTCCTTCAGGAAAAAGGAGTATTGAACGATATTCCTGAAACCAGTCGCAATATTGATAAAAAAGTGATCATTATGCAGCCGGGAAAAGATATGGAATGGAGCGATTCCGGAAAACCATCAGGGGATACAATTATCCTTGACCAGGAACGGGTTTATGTATTTAGCGATAAATTTGATATAGAAACTCCCGAAGCTCCGACATTACCTTATCATCATTTTCAATTCGATATGCCCGACGAATTTCCGCAAATGAACGAACAACTCATGCAAGAAATGATAGAAGGCATGGCCCGTTCCTATGGTCTGGATGGCATGATGCCTTTCGGTGAAATGAAACAGGTGGTGATTAAGAAAAAACGCAACGGCAAAAAAGTGATCATTACATTCGAAGACAGTGACAAGAGTGAAAATAAAAACATCAAAAAGGAAGAAAAGGTAATTATTTTGCGCGACAGCGATATGGGTAACCTGGAGCAAAACGACAACAGGGTTATTATCAAAGGTAATCCCGGCGAAAAAATTATCATAAACGAAAATGTGGACACCGATACCCATGAAAAACGAGTAACCGTTAATGTGGAAACTGACAATAAAACGCCTGAAAAAACACAGACAAAAGTGATAATAATAAAAGAAGGGGAAGAGAAATAAGCTTTCAATACTCGTTCACACCATAAAAGTAAAATGCCCGGAATCGTTTTGATTCCGGGCATTTTTATTATCTCTGAAAACTATTTTCCCAGTAGTTCTTCCAGTTTTTTATCCAGTTCAGCACCCCGTAGGTTGCTTGCTATAATTTTTCCGTCCTTGTCGAGCAGGAAGCTGGCCGGAATCGACATAACCCCGTAGAGTTTTGCCGCCGAGTTGTCCCAGCCTTTAAGGTCGCCGACATGGGTCCAGGTAAGACCGTCTTTGGCAATGGCTTCGTGCCATTTCAGTTTATCGGTATCGAGCGAAACTCCGAAAACGGTGAATCCTTTGCTATTGTATTTCTTAAATGCTGCAACTACATTCGGGTTTTCAGCGCGGCATGGTCCGCACCACGAAGCCCAGAAATCGACCAGTACCACTTTACCGCGTAAACTACTTAATGTAACATCGTAACCAATGGTATCAAACATTTTTATCTCAGGAGCCATTTGTCCGGGCTGTACGCCTGTAAGAATAACTTCGCGCTCAGCAAGTTTTTTCACATATGGTGAAGCGGCAATGGAAATATCCATGGCTTTATTAATCTCTTTCAGTTCATCGAAGGAGAAAGCATACGCATTACTCATTGCCAGGTAAGCTGCAACAGTACTATTTCCGTTGGTAAGTATGTAGTTTTTGGTAAAAGCGGCCTGTGCAGCCTGTACTGAATCATACTGTGCTTCAATATTTTTAACGCCGACAGTATCATTAGTTTCTTTAGCCTGCATATACTGCCCGTAAAGGTCTTCCATCTTCTTGTTATATACCATTTCATCTTTCAGATAAGCAGTATATTTATCGTGCGAAGCGGAACCTTTAACAACAGACTTGTCGAGACTGTCAGCAAATACCTGCATGGTTAAAGCAGCGTTTTCGATAAAGAAAGGAAATGCGCCATCCACATTCGGAAGTTTCACATAGTACATTTCAGGCAGTTCTACCTTGCCGGCGAATTCAAATTTCCCGTCTTTAATCTGAACGGAATCGGCAGTAAGCATTTTACCTTCTTCACGTTTTTTCAAAAAAATCCAGCCTGTATCGGCACCGGTAATGGTTCCATCGATGGTATAGCCATCCGTTTTTTTATTACACGATATAACTGAAATCAGCATGGCAATAATAATACTGCCGGTAAGGAATCTTTTCATAGGGTTTTGTTTGTGGGGTTAATGTTGCGCAAAAATAAGTGTTTTTATGATGTGGTTAAGAGGATGATGCAATTTAGAACCTAATACAGCCTGGTGGTTTGCAAGCTTCTTTACCACGAATTTGTGTGAAACAAAATCTATTTCTTCTCTTTACGTGGCGCGAAAATATATTCGAACAGCATTATAAACAGGAATGTAAACAATGTGCTTACAATTACGCGAAGCAGCGTTTGCCAGAATTCGTCGAAACTGAAAACATCAAGCAGGTTAAGGAACAAATGGTGGGCAAAAATCATTAAAAGGGCATAAGCCATAAACCATTTTAAACCCATTTGCTGTAGTTTGGGTTGGGTGGTAATATCGTAATCGGGTTTTTCGCCTACAAAACTTATAATCAGCGGCCTCATAAAACCGGCAAATACACTGCTTGCCGCATGCAACCCCAGTGTTCCGCTGAAAATATCAACTGTTAAGCCTGTTGCAAACGATAAAAGCAACAGAAGCCATCCCGGTGTTTCGAAAGGCAGCAACAGTATGAAAAGGATATAAACATACGGGTTCAGAAATCCATAGAAATTTACCTTGTTCATAATCAACACCTGGATAAGAACGAGGGCAATAAAACGGACAATATTTGTTAGCACCAGCCTATTCATTTTTTATCCCTTCCGTACTTTTTTCGAGCGCTTCCTGTTCATCTTTCATCAAGTTTTTAACAACATACACATATTGAAGGGCATTAAAATCGACGCTGAATTTAAACGGGATAATATAAAAATGATCGCCCTGCTCAACCCTGAAATCCGAAATGGTTCCCATCATAATTCCGGCAGGAAAAATATAGGAATACCCGCTGCTGACAATTGTATCGCCTTTAGCAATTTTAACGTGCGCCGGAATATCAGTAAGAGTTCCGTACATATGATCGACACCATTCCATACAACCGTTCCCATCTGGTTGTTTTTGGTGATACGCCCGCTGATACGGGTATGCTTGTTTAAAAGGCTCATTACCCAGCTGAAGTTTTCGGAAACGTTTACAACAGTACCTACAATACCATTGGATGTGATTACGGCCATATCTTTCTTTATCCCGCTGCGGCTGCCTTTATCGAGCATAATATAATTGTTGCGCTTGCCAACGGTATTGAGTACCACTTTCGAAACAATGTACTGGTATTGCTGCTTGTGCAGTGTGTCGTTAACCCAGAAACTGCTTGTGTCATTTTTAAGGAACGAAACCCCTTTCATTTGCCTGAGCATAGCATTTTCCTGCGCCAGTTGCTCATTGGTGGTACGAAGTTTCAGGTAATCGGTTGCGTTGCTGATGCTGGTATAAAAACGGCCTGTAACCCGGCTGCCGGCTTTCAGAATAGCCGAGCTCTGGTAATACGTTGAGTTTACCAATAAAGTAATCGCGAATATTTCGAGCAATACAAATAACAGCAGGAAGTGATACCGGATGATAAAAACCAGGATATTACGCATAGTCTGCTACGGTATCGTTGTTGGTTAATTTTCTATTAAGTTCCAAATCCCAAGATCCAATTCCCAAGATCCAAATTCCAAATTCCAAGTTCCAAATTCCAAGTTCCAAAACGAAAACTTAAACATCCGAAGGGCAGAATCGGATCAGGAAACCTGACGATTCAATTATTTAATCAGGAAGGTGAACTTATCAAAATTCTTGAGTGCAATACCTGTTCCGCGGGCAACAGCGTGCAATGGATCATCGGCTACGTGAACGGGCAGTTTTGTTTTCATATGAATACGCTTATCGAGCCCGCGCAGCAACGAACCTCCGCCTGCCAGGTAAATACCGGTTTTGAAAATATCGGCTGCCAGTTCGGGGGGTGTCATTTCGAGCGCATTCAACACAGCGGCTTCTATTTTCGAAATGGATTTGTCGAGAGCGTGAGCAATTTCGGCGTAATTTACATAAATCTCTTTCGGAATACCGGTGAGCATATCGCGTCCATGTACGGCATAGTCGGGTGGCGGGTTATCAATTTCGGTAAGGGCTGAACCAACTTCAATTTTGATAAGTTCCGAAGTACGCTCCCCGATGTTGATATTATGCTGCTTGCGCATATACTCCTCAATGTCAGCATTAAAATCGTCGCCGGCAATACGAATTGATTTGTTGTTAACAATTCCGCCGAGGGCGATAACTGCAATTTCGCTGGTACCACCACCAATATCAATAACCATGTTTCCGGTAGGTTCAAGTACATCAATTCCAATTCCGATAGCAGCTGCCATAGGTTCGTGGATAAGGCGCACTTCCTTGGCACCGGCCTGTTCAGCCGAGTCTTTTACGGCACGTTCTTCCACTTCCGTAATACCCGAAGGAATGCAGATAACCATTCGCAATGCAGGCGGAAAAAGGCTGCGGCTTGGGCCGATCATCTTTATAAACTCTCGTATCATGTATTCCGCCGACTGAAAATCAGCAATTACGCCATCGCGCAACGGACGGATAGTTTTGATATTTTCGTGGGTTTTGCCATGCATCATCTGTGCACGTTTGCCTACGGCGAGTACTTTGCCGGTATTACGTTCAATAGCTATAATCGAGGGTTCATCAACTACTACCTTGTCGTTATATATGATGATGGTATTGGCAGTGCCAAGGTCCATCGCTATTTCTTTGGTAAGAAATGAAAAAAGTCCCATCTATATATTCTTCCTTTTATTTAATGCGTTGTTAATCATTTTAATACCCGACGAACGGATAATTTCCTAATGCTTAAAGTGCCTGATTCCGGTTAAAACCATTGCTATTCCATTTTTGTTGCAATAATCAATTGAATCGTTGTCGCGCACTGAGCCTCCCGGCTGTATCACTGCTGTTATCCCTGCTTTGTGTGCCAGCTCTACAGAGTCGGCAAACGGGAAAAAAGCATCCGAAGCCATAACAGCTCCGTGCAGATCAAGACCAAACTCCGAAGCTTTCGAAATTGCGTGTTTCAGTGCATCAACCCTGGAGGTCATTCCACATCCTGCGCCTAAAAGCTGTCCGTTTTTAGCCAATACTATCGCGTTGCTTTTCAGGTGTTTCACTAATATATTGGCAAAAAGCAAATCGCTCACCTGCTGGTCATCAGGATGTACTTCAGTTACCCGCTGCAGGTCGTCGGCAGTTTCGGTATGTGTATCCTTAAGCTGCTCTATTACCCCGTTAAGTACTGACTTAAATTGTTTTGCCTGAAAATCAACTGGTTTAATCTGCAAAATTATTCTATTTTTCTTTGACTTTAAGAGTTCCAGTGCATTTTTTTCATAAGAAGGTGCAATTATTATTTCGAAGAAGAGTTTATTCACTTCTTCTGCCGTTTCCATGTCAATAATACGGTTGGCTGCAACCACTCCGCCGAAGGCCGAAACCGGGTCGCCGGCAAGTGCATCGCTCCATGCTTCTTTCAATGTTTTCCGGCTGGAAGCCCCGCAGGCATTGGTATGCTTAATAATGGCAAAGGATGGATCGGGAAACTCTTTTATGAGTGCAAGAGCGGCTTCGAGGTCCACCAGGTTATTATACGAAATAGCTTTACCGTGAAGCTGTTCGAACACTTCGCTCATGTCGCCATAAAAAACACCTTCCTGGTGTGGGTTTTCGCCATAGCGGAGCACTTCGGCTTTGTTAAAACTCTGCCTGAAAGCTTTTATATCTGCTTTCCGGTTAAAATAATTGAAAATAGCAGTATCATAATGCGACGAAACATTAAATGCCTGCGCTGCAAAATAAAACCTGTCATCCAGGTCGCTGCTACCGTTTTTCGAATCCAGTAAATTTATCAGATCGTTGTATTGGTCGGCTGAAGGAACAATAATAACATCGTTGTAATTTTTTGCTGCAGCCCTGATCAGCGATATCCCACCAATATCGATTTTTTCGATTATTTCGTCCTCAGCCGCACCGGAAGCAACTGTTGCTTCGAAAGGATAGAGATCAACAATAACCAGATCGATGGGTGGAATTTCAAATTCAGCAGCCTGTTTCAGATCTTCCTCTTCTTCGCGGCGGTATAAAATGCCACCCAACACTTTTGGGTGCAACGTTTTGACACGCCCGCCAAAAATGGATGGATAGGATGTGAGGCTTTCGACAGTAATAGCTTCAACACCCAGGCTTCGGATAAAATCGTAAGTGCCGCCTGTGGAGTAAATAGTAATGCCTAATGCATGGAGTTTATGTACAATTTCGTCAACACGGTTCTTGTGGAACACCGAAATGAGTGCGGAGCGAATAGGTTTTGCAGTATTCATGGGGATTTCAGATTTTCAGAATGAATTTGCAATTTTATTAAATTTTAAGCCATCTTTTTAATGCTAACGGGAAAAAGAGTCATTAATTATCGGATAAAAGATTTTACAGCTAATAACATGGAAAATGTGTGTAATTTTACATCAGGGTTCCGGGAAGAGGTTTGAGGGGTTTGAAGAGTTTGAAATGTTTGAAGAGTCGACCATATGCTCAATTAACTATTAAACTAAAACTCTTCAAACCCGAAACTCTTCAAACTCGAAACATTGAACCCTTGAACATTTGAAACTCTGAAACCAGAAACCAGAAACAAAAAATTTCCCATGCTATATCTCAGATTAATCCGCGAGTCGTTTACTTTCGCAATGCAGGCTATATTTGCCAATAAAGTCAGGACGTTCCTTTCGCTTTTAGGTATTACAATCGGTATCTTTTCCGTTATTTCGGTGCTGACTGTTTTCGACAGTATCGAGAACAAACTCCGCAAAAACATTGAAGAACTTGGAAGCAATGTGCTTTTTGTTCAAAAATGGCCCTGGGCGATGGGCGATGCAAATTATGCCTGGTGGGAATATATGAAACGCCCCGAAGCAAGGCTGCAGGAAATGGAAGAAATTCAGAAACGCAGCAGCCTGGCCGAAGCAACCGCCTATTATGTGGCTACACAACGCAATATAAAATCGAATGGCGTAACGTTCGAAAATGCCGTTATCATCGGTGCATCACACGAATACGATAAAGTTGAAGCCATTAACCTGAGCAAAGGAAGGTATTTTACTTTGGCTGAATCGCAGGGCGGACGTGCAGTTGCTGTTGTAGGAAATGAAATTATAAGTGAGCTTTTAGGCGATGTGGATGCTATTGGAAAAAGCATTACCATTTTCGGTCGGAAAGTTGAGATCATAGGCATTTTCAAAGAAGAAGGCGACAATGCATTTGGTGGCTCCAACGACAAATGGGTAGCTTTACCGGTAAACTTTGCCCGAAATTTCATCGATCTGAACAGCTATAACATTGAAGCATCAATACTGGTAAAAGGGAAAAAGAATATTTCAAACGAAGCTTTGCGCGACGAACTCACAGGCATCATGCGATCAGTCCGGAAACTAAAACCGACCGTAAAAGATAATTTCGCCATTAACGAAACAAGTATCATTACCCAGGGCTTCGACCAGGTTTTCGGAGTAGTAGCAATTGTTGGCTGGATCATTGGTGGTTTCTCGCTGTTGGTTGGCGGTTTCGGTATTGCCAATATTATGTTTGTATCTGTAAAAGAACGCACTGCCCAGATCGGGATACAGAAATCACTGGGAGCCAGGAATGCCTTTATCCTGCAGCAGTTTCTTTTCGAAGCCATCTTTTTATCCATGTTAGGCGGTATTGTCGGATTGCTGATCATATATATCGGTACAGTGCTGGTAACAAAGTTCGGAGGGATGGAACTTGTGTTGAGCTTTAAAAATATTATCCTGGGCATGTCGGTATCCGCTTTTATCGGACTTATTTCGGGAGTGTTCCCGGCATGGTCGGCTTCGCGCCTCGATCCGGTCGAAGCCATGCGTTCCACTTTTTAATAAAGAGGATTTCTCTTTGTTACCCGTATTTTTAAAATCCATTTCTGAAGCTGGCTGCTGAAAAGCAAAAAAGCGATGCATTTATTCATAAATTACGCTATTTTTGCCGAAGGGCTTACTATATGGAAAAACGCTGGGTACTAAAACAAAAAGGTGATGCATCCCTGGTTTCGGGTATTGCCGGAGCATTGGGAATTGAAAAAGCATTGGCTGAATTGCTTGTACAGCGTGGCGTAACCTCTTTTGATGAAGCTAAAGCTTTTTTCAGGCCCGACCTTCTGCAACTGCACGATCCATTTCTGCTCAACGATATGGATAAAGCCATCGATCGTATCGCTTCAGCCAAAGCAAAAGGTGAAACAATTATGGTTTATGGCGATTATGATGTGGATGGAACCACAGCTGTTTCGCTTGTTTATTCATTCCTGAAAGAAAATGATTTTGAGCATATTGACTATTATATCCCCGACAGGTACAGCGAAGGTTACGGAATTTCTTTTAAAGGAATTGATTATGCGGCCGAACAGGGTTTCAAACTGATAATAGCCCTCGATTGCGGTATTAAAGCCGTGGATAAAGTAAAATATGCCAGCGAACGTGGTATCGATTTTATCATTTGCGACCACCACCGCCCCGGCGACGAATTACCGGCCGCAGTTGCCGTTCTTGATGCCAAACGAAATGATTCCACGTATCCTTTCGATGAACTTTCGGGATGTGGCGTTGGGTTTAAACTTATTCAGGCATATGCCCAAACCTATAATATTCCTTTTGATTCGCTTCACAAATACCTCGACCTGGTAACTATCAGCATTGCCTCCGACATTGTTCCGATTATCGGTGAAAACCGCATACTTGCTTCCTTCGGATTAAAGATTATCAATACAAGCCCGCGCCCTGGCATTGAATCTATACTCAATGTTGCCAATATCATTCGTAAACCTGAGGAAGAAATAAGTACCGAAGGTGAAGACAAAGGTTTGATATTCAGCCGCGAACTCACCATCAGCGATATGGTTTTTGTGGTTGGTCCTCGTATTAATGCTGCCGGGAGGATTGAGAGCGGACGCAATTCGGTAAAATTGCTTATTTCGCCGGATATGGATGCCGCTGCCAGTATCGCGCATCAGATTAACGATTTTAATACCGAACGTCGCACCCTCGACACACAAATAACCATTGAAGCCCTTGATTTAATTGCTAAGGACGACATACTCCGAGGAGCAAAAGCGACCGTAGTTTTCAATCCCGACTGGCACAAAGGCGTTATCGGAATTGTTGCTTCGAGGCTTACCGAAACCTACTATCGCCCGACCGTGGTTTTAACTCAGTCGAATGGATTGATAACCGGATCGGCCCGTTCAGTGAAAGATTTCGACGTGTATGATGCCATTGATGCCTGCAGTGACCTGCTCGAACACTTTGGCGGGCATATGTATGCGGCAGGTTTATCCATGAAACCGGAAAACCTGAAACCTTTCAAAGAGCGCTTTAATTCAATTGTATCAGCAAGCATTACGGATGAAATGCTGATTCCTGAAGTTGAAGTTGACCTTGAAGTGAACCTCAACCAGATCACCCCAAAATTTCTGCGTATTTTAAAGCAGTTTGCCCCGTTCGGTCCGGGAAATATGTCGCCGGTATTTATGACACATGATACGGTTGATACCGGGCATGCCCGCATTGTTGGCAAAAACCATGTTAAAATGACTGTTTTCCAGGAATCGGTTCGTAGTGCTCCTTACGCAGCTATTGCTTTTCAGCAGGGCGAAAAATACGATGCTATACAAAAAGGACAAAGCATGAATATCTGCTACCATATTGAAGAAAACGAATGGAACGGAGCGAGAAATATTCAGTTAAATATTAAGGATATACGTTTTAGTGACGATAATTAAAAACTGAAATCCCATACTCATCAGCATTTTTCTTACTCTTGAAAGGCTACATATAATTTTGATGTGCTGGGTAATATTACCATTTGAAGAAAAATTTCAAATTAACATTGATTTTATTCTTTTGTCTTGACACAAAAGAACGAACTAAGCGAAGCGACCTCATTCGCAACTTTTAAAACAAGCAATAAGCGCATAAAAGGTCAAGTCTTATTATAAATTTCACACACCTGTATGCATCACCGAAAGGCTCGCAAAACAAGGCTTATTAAATTTGTCAGGTTGCCTTACATGGTTGAAGCTGGTGTTTTGCGGTACCCTTATCCTTTTGTTCATTGTCATACGCCTTTCTGGTGAAGCAACAGCTGTTGTGAAATTTCTAATAGGACGGTCCTTTCCAAACAAGATCTGCATTCTGGGAAAAGCCTTGATTGAACGCTATTATTTTTATGGGGAACTTGCATCGGAGGGACCGGCCTTATAAAACAGGAATTGGTTTTCAAGGAAGGTTTTTAGTGCGTGGGGCATTTCAAGCCATGCAGAAATGAGCCAACTACCCAAAGCCAGGCAACTCTATAAAATCATCATGGCGAATGGCTTGCGTGGCGTGGCAAAAACCTGACGTAGAAAAGCAATCCTGTTTTATAAAGCCTTGATCTTTTCTTTGTTACTTTCTTTTGCATCAAGGCAAAAGAAAGTAAAACAAGATCTTATTAGATACAATTTTCAAACCTTCAACCGCACTAATTGTCAGAAGTCAGGAAATCTTATTCTTCAAAATTTGTTTCCAGCACATCAAAAAAATATCTAGCCCCTTAAAAAGCTTTTCCTGAAATGCTTCAGAAATGAATATATTGCTTATCATTGAAAAAATACCCTGATAATCAAAAATATACCAAAGCCCACCAATAAAATACCGACAAAGTGATTGACCCTAACAAGGATATTTGCTTTCAGATGTGCTTTAATTTTGCTGGCTATAAACACTTTTAAAACATCGGAACCTAAAACCATTGAAAGTGTGCCGATAAAAAATATCATAATCCCATGTTTGTCATCGCCATACGTTGAACTTACCCCCACCATAGCTGAAATCCAGAAGAACCAAACAAACGGATTCATGATATTCAGGAAAAAGCCTTTGAGTATATAGGTCAGCGGTCCGGCTACGCGCACTTCAATGGCTTTGTTGTTTTCGTCGATATGTATTTTGTGATAAAACGTATATAATCCGAAACCTATCAGTATCAATCCTCCGATTATTCCGGCAATAAGGTAATTGTTACGCTGGTTTATAAGTTGAAGCGCACCCATAAATGCCAGGTAAACCACAAACACATCACTCAGGAAAATACCAAATGCAAGGAAAATTGCTGATTTAACGCCCCTGTGGATGCTGGTTTGCAGCAACGTAAACAATGCCGGGCCAAGCAGCGCCGACAATGTTAATCCGAGAATGATACCTTGCAGTAAGGGATGCATTTTAGGGGTTGGGTTTTGGGGGTTAGGGGTTAGGTGACGGCGAAGGAGTTAAAGTTTGGGTAATGAAACAATTTGTAAGTGGTAACGGGAAAGATTGTATTAAATTTTATGAGTTTTGATTATAAAAGTTATTTCCTGTTCGAAAGAAAATCAATCCAACTGTCGAGTTTGGCGTTTTTGAGTACCCTTGGGAATTTATGTTGTCCGCCTTCCTTACCGTTAAGTTTCATCCATTCGTAAAAAACAGCCGGCTCCATCACTTCTGCTTTCACATCGCGTATAGCATGAAGGCGTTCGGTGCGGTAATCGTCATTCAGTATTTTGAGGTTATCATCGAGTATATGTGCTGCTGTTTCGGCATCAAGCGGCGAATCGCAGCCCAGGTACCAATGATGAGCAAACATTCCTTTTTCGTGTTTTACGCCGGCAACAGTAAATTCACGTATTGTGATATTGAGTTTCTGCGAAAGCATTTCGACAGCGTGGTTCAGGTTCTCCTGCGAAATATGCTCGCCGCAAAGACTCAGAAATTGCTTGGTACGTCCTGTAATAACAATTTCGCTCAATGCTTTGGATGTGAACCTGATGGTGTCGCCGATAAGGTAACGCCAGGCTCCGGCACAGGTGGTGATGAGTAATCCGTAATCCTTATCCTCTTCTATCTCATTAATATTAAGCACCTTGGCATCAGGTTTCAGGTTGCCGTCTTCGTCAAAATTTGTTTCGTTGAAAGGAACAAACTCATAAAAAATACCGTTGTCGAGCACTAGTTGCATAGCGCTGGTATTGGGTCGGCTCTGGTAAGCGATAAACCCTTCCGACGCCAGGTATGTTTCCATATAAGTAAGCGGACGGGCGAGCAATTTTTCAAACCCTTTCAGGTAAGGCGCAAACGAAACTCCCCCGTGAACATAAATACTCAGGTTTGGCCACATATCGTGGATGGTGTTCAGGTTGTAGGTTTCGATAATTTTTTCGAGCAGTATCTGAAGCCATGCAGGTACTCCGCAAATAACTCCAATATCCCATTCGGGCGCTTTTTTAACAATTTCATCCAGCTTGGTGGTCCAGTTTTTTTCTTTTGAAATGCGCTTGCCTGGTTTGTAAAAATGCTGAAACCAGAAAGGAATGTTGCCTGTAGTAATTCCTGAAAGATCACCTTCGTAGTATGTTCCGTTAAACTGAAGCTGTGTGCTGCCACCAAGCATCAATATTCCCTTTGAGTAAAACTCAGGCGACAAATCGTATTTTGCCAGCGACCAAATCTGCCGGATGCTGGTTTTTTGTATAGCGCGCAGCATATCAGGTGTAACCGGAAGGTATTTGCTGGCAGCTCCTGAAGTGCCCGAACTCAGCGCAAAATACCTGATCTGGCCCGGCCAGCTTACATAGGCTTCGCCGTTTAATGTGCGGTACCACCATTGGCGGTGCATACTGTCGTAATCGAAAAGTGGAACCCTTTGCCTGAACAAATTCAGCGGATTCCTTTGCCTGAGGATTTCCTGGAAGCCATATTCCTCGCCGAAAGAAGTAAGCTGAGCCTGCCTTAAAAGCTTCTTGAGTGTGCGCAGCTGAAGTTTGTAAGCGTCTTCCTTTTTAAGATTTTCGATTGGGATTTTACTCCTGAACTCAATAGCACTCTTTATAATTGATCCTAGTATGGGCATATTTTACGCAAATTAATTATTGCAGGGGCTAAATTAGAAATAATTTCTAAATTCGTGCATACCGTTGCATACCCTCTTAACGTAATTTAACCTGACCATAATCGTGAACAGCCGGCTTTCAATGATTCCGAAGTACTTATTAATTGTCGCAACAGCAATTGGAGGACTCGCTGTTGTAATTCTGGCTGTGCTTTTACTTTATGCAACGTTTACCGATTATACACCACCTGATCAAGAAATTATAGCTATGGAAAAGACAGCTTTAACAGATACGATACCAGTCGGAAAACTTGAACTTTATACCTGGAATATAGGCTATTGCGGCTTAGGTGCAAAAATGGATTTCTTTTATGAAGAAGGGAAAATGGTTCGTCCTCAGCAGGCGTATTATGAGCGTTGCCGCGATGGAATTATGTATCAGCTTACAACACTCAACAAGCTCGATTTCATTTTGTTACAGGAAGTTGACGAACAGTCGGAGCGCACTTATAAAGATAACCAGGTCGAGAGGTTTAAAGCCACTTTTAAAGAGTATGCAGCATTTTTCGCACTGAATTATAAAGTGCCTTTCGTACCGTTTCCATTGCATTCGCCTATGGGAAAAGTAAAAGCAGGCCTGCTTACTTTAGGCAGGTATAAACCTGTGGAAGCAGTTCGGTATAATTTTCCATCGGCTTACAGCTGGCCGAAACGTCTTTTTATGATCGACCGGGGTTTTATACTTACGCGATATAAAGTAAGCAACGGCAAGCAACTTGTGATTATAAACACACACAATTCAGCTTATAGCGATGCGTCCGATATGCGGGGCGAGGAACTTAAACTGCTTAAAAAAATAATTGAACAAGAATATGCGCTGGGCAATTATGTGATTACCGGCGGCGACTGGAACCAGAATCCGATTGCTTTCAATCCGGACAGCATACTGGATGGAAACATAGTGAAAGAGATTACCCCGGGAATTCCGGGCGGGTTTCTTCCCGGGGAATACACATGGGCATTTGATCCTAAATATCCTACAAACCGCGACGTAAATGAGCCTTATTCCAAAGGAAGAACTCCAACAACGATAATTGACTTTTTTATCCTTTCGCCAAATATAAGTCTGCTTATCACTAATACCATACAAACCAATTTCGAGTTTTCGGACCATCAGCCGGTGGGGATGATTATTGAACTAAAATAAAATAAGCGGCTGGTAAGAGCCGCTTATTAGAAATGACTGTAAATTTATTTTTACATTTTGAACAGTAGTATCCGCAAAGGTTTACTTTGAAAATTTGCCTGGTTGGGATAAAAAACGGTAATAGTTGAAGATGTATCCATATTGTACGAGACCGGAATATTTGAAGTATTATTGTTGTTAAAACCAAGACCGACCCATCCTCCGCCAGAAGCGTTTATTTCGACAGATAAAACACGGGTGTTAGTTGAAGTAAATCCCGAAGGCAGGCTCAGCGTAACATAGGTAGTAGATGCCGCCCCGGTAGTTGCCGTCATTTCTCTGATTTCGGTAAAAGATGTACCCGTGGCACCAATTTTTACAGTTCCCTCCACATCGAGGCTGGCGTCGGGTGTTAAATCACCGATACCCACATATCCTTCAGGCGAGATGGAAACATTAGTTGTGGTTGTACCACTCACTTTTGTAAAATTCAGATTACCATTATCCTGTGAGCCAATGCTCCATTCGTTTCCTGTTGCAGATGTAGTATTGCGCAATCCCAGTGCGGCCCCGTAGTATCCGGTACCCTGTATTTCGAGCTTGGTAGCATTGGGGGTGAGTGAGCCTATAGCAATTTTGCCTGTATTAAAAATTGTCATGGCCTGGCTTGAATTAAAAAAGGATAATGTTCCGGTACTTGCGGAAGCCAAACCTAACTGCACCGACCCTGATGATGGACTGTAAAGATACCCCTGATATTGGTTGCTCGAATTCCAAAGCCCAAATTGACCGTTCACCACATTAATGTTACCATTGCTGGCAAGTTTGTAAGAACCAATCGAAGGCGCTGTAGTGAAGCCCACATTAACAAATGTTCCGTCGTCGCTAATTTGCGAATCGCCTCCTACAGTTGCATTTGTAAATTTCACAACTTTATTCACGGTTCCATTCAGGCTTCCGGCTCCCGGAGGGCCTTGCGGGCCGGTTGGACCTTGCGGACCCGGAGGACCAGCAGGGCCTGCTGGCAGTGCCACTGTATTACCACTGCTGATGCTTAAATCAGTACCCGAGACTGATAAAGTTTGTAGTTCATTTGCCGGGTTTGCATCGGAATCATCATTATTGAGAACATCTTTTGCATATTGTGCGTAGGCTACGCTGAGTAGCTGGTAACTTCCCATATCAGTATAGGCAGTTCCTCCGTTGGGATCAATTTTTATATTCAGAAACTTAGGCCCTGTGCTCCAGGGAATACTGGTAAAGGAACCAAAAACTGCAGTACCTCCGCCTATTTCGACATTAAAGGTGCCCATACCGTTTGTAACAGTAGTAATGGTTTCGGCAAAAAGGTCGGGGCCAGAAGCGCTAGACTCGCGAACGGTAAATTTAAGACCGATTGTACGGTTGCTTATCGGGTTGCCGGATGCGTCGCGGGCAACGGCCTGGTAGCTCATTTTCTGCGGCACCTGGGCATAAAGTTGTGGCATCAAAATGACACAGAGAAGCATTGCGAGTAATGTGTATAAAGTCTTCATATTTTTTAGATTTCAAGGTTTATTTTCAATGAATGATTGATATTTTTTTGGAACAGATGTATTTGTTGGTGTCATCGCCTCCTGTAAGCTTCAGATAATAAGAGCCGGTGGTAAGAAATGAAAAGTCAAAATCAATGAATGCTTCACCGTTAATACCTGCATTAAAATAGTCGCTGAATACCAATTTCCCGTTATTATCAAATAAATGGAAATAACAAACTCCTCCCGAGGGTAGAGTTCCTTTAAGGTGTATCAGTCCATCCGATGGGTTTGGATACAGGTCAATTGTGGTAAGATTCACAATTGTTTCGTTTACTGATACCCACCACTCATCACCCTGCTGATATCCCTGGGTGAGGTAAAAATCGGATGGCGTGGTGTTTTGAACTGGTCCGGGCTGACCAACAGTCCAGGACAGAGAAATATTCCCCGACTGAGATGTATTTCCGGCAGTTGCAATTACCTGCCGTGGGAAATTCTGAGCCCACATTGCAGAGTAAAACACAACCAGCATGAATAAAAAAAGTAATCTTTTTTTCATAATACGCTGTTTTAAAGTTGGTTATTAGTTAATTATCAAAAAAGTTTTTCAATACCCTTACATTGAACTGAACTATTAATATGCCACGAAATTAAATATAACACAATTTTTCCGCATCCCTTAAAAAAGGGATATTAGCTCAAAAAGCACGAAAATGATATTGGATTGGGGAAATGTTAAAACTGACGGACACCATCTCCTCCAGAAATACAGCTAACTATAATACTAATAAGAAGTTGCAAAAACTATATAAAAGTTGATTATTCAGATTCAAAAAACAATGATGCTGATATTCCATCCGCAAAAAGTAATCCTTCAGGCGTAAGCGATAGTTTGCCTTCGCGGTAATCCATTTGCTTTGATTCAATAAAAGGAAGAGCGTTATTGAGAAGAGTTTCTGCTTTTCCGGTTCCGAATTTTTGACTTACAAGTTTTAAATCAAGTCCCCACATCGTTCGCAGCGAAGTCATGATGTACTCATTCAGCTGGGTGTTATGGCTCAATAATTCCTGTTCCGCTTCAACTTTTCCTGTTGAAACCGATTCGGTATACTTACCCAGGTGAGCAACATTCCAGCTGCGTGAAACACCATTGTACGAATGTGCTGAAGGACCGATTCCCAGGTAATGTTTTCCCTGCCAGTAGGCTGTATTATGACGCGAATAAGCTCCGGGGCGACAAAAATTGGATACTTCGTACTGCTCGTACCCATGCCTTTGCATAACCTGGGTAAGAATGTGATAATGCGATAGCGACGGCGATTCGTCAACCGGATTTAATTTTCCTTTCCTGATCATGACTTCGAGCGGCGTTTTGTCCTCGATAGTAAGCGAATAGGCGGAAATATGCGGAATTTTATATGCCAGTGCTTTTTCAAGATTTTCAGTCCAGCCTTCGTTAGTCAATGTTGGGATGCCGTAAATCAGATCAATACTCAGGTTTTGAAAGCCTGCTTCCAATGCATCCTCAATGCAGCGGGTAACCTGCTGTGCTGAATGTGTTCGGCTGAGGTATTTCAAATCTTCCTCCCTGAATGATTGTATTCCGATGCTTAGCCGGTTAATACCTGTATTTTTGAGAGCAATGAGTTTTTCGGGAGAAAGATCATCGGGATTGGCTTCGAGGGTAATTTCGGCATCAGCCGCAACTTTATAAAATTTAAAAACTGCATTGATAATATCCTCAATATCCGATGCTTTCAATATCGAAGGTGTACCTCCTCCAAAATAAATGGTTTCGACCGGCACATCCTGCAGATAGTCCTTTCGCTGCTGTAATTCGCTTATCAGGGCATGTGTAACCTGGTCCATATACCGGGTGCTGGCCAGCGAATAGAAATTGCAGTAATTGCATTTGTGTTTACAAAATGGGATGTGAATGTATATGCCTGACAAGGGGAGCTGGTTTGGTGAAAGAATGGGATTGATGTGTAGGATTACGATTTTTTCAATACAATCCTGAAGGTAGTGCCTTTGCCAAGAGTTGAGCTTTTGACAAAAATTTTACCTCTGTGGTACTCGTTGATTATCCGTTTCGAAAGTGATAAGCCCAAGCCCCAGCCACGCTGCTTGCTGGTGTACCCGGGATTAAAAATGGTGCGGAACATATTACGTGGAATTCCTTTCCCGGTATCGGCTATATCGATAATTACTTCGTGCTCTTCTTCAAATATATCAATACTTATGATTCCCTGGCGCGTCATGGCATCAACGGCATTTTTTACCAGGTTTTCGATTACCCATTCGAATAGTTGCAGATTTAAAGGTACTACAATTGATTGCTCAGGCTGTACATTTACGGAGTAAGTAATCTTTTGCGAGGTACGTGTTTTGAGGTACGATACCGAACTGTAAATTACTGAAACCAGGTTTTCGGGCACAAGCGAAGGGTTTGAACCAATTTTTGAAAAACGATCGGTTATGGTGCTGAGGCGGTTTACATCTTTGCGCAGTTCTACAATGGTTTCGGGGTCCACATCCTTTGCTTCGAGATAATCAACCCACGCCATCATAGATGATAGCGGTGTCCCCAGCTGATGCGCTGTTTCTTTTGCCAGTCCGGCCCAAACCTGGTTTTGTTCGCTCCTGCGCGCGGTGCTGAACAACATATAAGCCACCAAAAGGAAAATACTGATTATGGCTAACTGTATGTACGGGAAATAGCGCAGTTGCGTAAGCACATATGAATCTTTATAGTAAATAAGCCTTTTTCCCTGGCCGGCGATAGTAATTTCGATAGGATCGTTTTCGGCACCCATTTCGTAAATAAGATGTTGCAGGTAAACGGAATCATGAATCTGCGCGGTATCAATCTGCCCGTAAGCAAGGGCTTGCGTGTGCATGCTGTCGGTAATAAGTACAGGAACAGAAGCTGAATTATTTACCACTTCACTGAAAAAGGCATCAACCAGGTTGTTAACCACTACCTGCATTTCGGTAAATAATTTCGAATCCTGGTAATAAATATAATTGAATTCCTTTTTGTAATATTGTATTGGGATGGGTTTATATTTCGAAAATTCCTTTTTGAGATACCCTTCCATACCGGGAACTGTATCCGAAGTAAATACAGTGTTTAGCGAAGCTATTATCCTGCCTTGAGCATCGGTAAGAACAACGGGGATAGAAGTATTATTCTGAATGATGTTCAGATAAAAGTCAACATCATCGAGATTGCCGGCCCGGGTTAAACGTTGCACTGCTTCGGCATATAATTTTACTTTATTCCTCTCCTCTTCCTCTATTTGAGTAAAAAATTTCTGCGTCGAATTTACCAGGCGGGCCCGGGTTTGAATAGCGGTAGCCCAGGTATGGATTTTCTGGCGCTCGTCCCTGGCAATTTTTTTAACAAGCAGATTAGAGTACCAAAGCGAAAAAGCAATAATAAAAATGGCAGAAAGCAGCAACAGTATCTTCCAGTGCCTTTTCCGGTCATAAATGCTGTAACGGTTTGAAAATGGTTGCTTCATGAATACGCTTTGTTGCAGCTTTTAAAAAAGCTTGTCAAAAAAAAAATCCCGGCCAAATTTCGAAATCAATGATAAAATGGCTGTTTCCGGGCAATAAATATACAACAATACTCTCAGAGGCACTATTGTAAATATTGGACACCGTTCTTTGCTTAGACACATGGCATCATCGCCCCATCGCCTTCTTGTTAATCGGATAGAAGGGATTGAAGAGATTGATGGGATTGATGTTAACCTTGTTGTAGCCCCTCCCTTTGTCGCCCCTCACCTTGTCGCCCCCTCCCTTAATCCGCTCATACCACTCAACCTACTCTACCTTCTCGTCATCGTCCCATTCAATCACAAACTTACCTTCTTCCTGCTTTTTCTGAATGTCTTTATCTTTCTGAATCTGTGCTTTCCGAATGGTATCGCCTGCCGTACGGTTGAATTCCTGCCTGAAAATTTGCTTGAGTTCCGCTTTCTGAACTTTCAGATCATCGGCTATTTTTTCGCGCATGGCTTTCTTATCATACTTAACAATGGGATTCGCGACGGTACCGGTCAATGATACATAAACCTTTGTACGGCCGCGGTTATCGTCTTCCACAGGCCCGAATTCAGCCTGGTTATCATATCCTTTGTTACGCTTTTTAAATTTGGATGCCATCAGGTCGGCAAGGGCAATGGTGAAATGATATTCAAGCTCATTGTTGAAAGTGTGTGTACCCATGAGTTGCAGGTCGAGGGCACTCGATTTTATTTCCATGGATGGGATATAAATTACCTGGTTGGCAATATCCACCTGGTTCTGAAGGGTAGCAAACCTGATGTCCGAAAGGTCTTCGACTTTCAAA
Organism: uncultured Lentimicrobiaceae bacterium; assembly: GCA_964420555.1. Classification (GTDB taxonomy): domain Bacteria; phylum Bacteroidota; class Bacteroidia; order Bacteroidales; family UBA4417; genus UBA4417. The sequence goes on from CAYQTT010000001.1 coordinate 68,178, forward strand.
AATGCCGAAAGGCTTTGCATCGGGCTGTAATTTACAAGCCGGCCGTTTTCTATTGTAATGTTGGCGTGGGTCTTAATCGAATTCAACTCAATTTCTAGGTTGCTGAGCATAGTGCCGGCAAAAATAATATCCGAGGTTATCAGTCCTTCCAGGTTTTCGTCCTTTAAATCATCCTGACCAAAATTACCAAACTGGGTGAAAAGCATTTTTACATTCACTTTTTCGAGCCTGGCCTTAGCCTGTAAAAGCGAATATTTTTCAGCTTTCGCATTGATATTGAACTGGCCGGTAACTTTTCCCTGGCAGGTTAGCATAGCTATATCACTGACCGACAGAATTTTGTTTCGCAACTGCGCTACCCCGGTTATATTGTTACCGGTAAATTTGCCAAAGGTAAAGTGGCTGTTTCGGATCTGAAGATTGTTGATGCTGATATTGGCAGGTAAACTGAACTGGTATTCGCTTCCCGACCCTTGCTGCGCGCCTGAAAGTTCGTCCCAGTCGAAGCGTTTCGACGACAGTAAACCAGTGATTGAAAGGTTTTCGTCTTTGACGAAAATCCACGATAGCAGGTTACTGAGTGTTCCTTTGAGGTTAAAATCGCTGCGTCCCGCCTGAAAGCTGAATTGCTGCAGGCTGAGATCGCTGCCGGTAAATTCAAAAGCAGACTGGATATTTTTAATGGGCAGACTATAGTTTTTTAATCCCAGGCTGGCCTGTTGAACTGAGCCTGAACCGGTAATACTGCTGGTTAAAAAATCATTAGCCGAAGGCTGGTTTAAATCTGAAATATGGCCATCGAATGCGGCATTGAACTTTAACCACCCATTGAGGGATGTGAACTGTTCGTACCTGAGAAATTGCTGCACTTCGTTCAGATTAAGGCTGGCAGTAAGGTTGCATTGAATTGCAGGTGACGAAAAACCATGCATCATAAGCGAGCCGTTTATAAATCCATCGCCCAGTTTTGCCTTAAGGTTGCTGATGGAAAGAGTTTCGTTTTTCCCGTTCTGATTTACGCTGTATGCGGCCAGGGCTGAAACATTCTGCAGGCTCATGCCCGATTTGCGCTCCGCAATATTGCCGTTCTGCAAATCGAGGCGGACCGTAACTGCAGGAATTTGATTGTCGCCAAAAAATCCCGAAATCTTTGATGTTACACTGCCTTTCCCCTGGAATTTATATCCATCTAAACTCCTGGTAAACCTGGCCGGAACCAGCGAAATCATTTCTTCAAGTGTTGAACCGGTAGCCGAAACATTAAGGTCTATTTGTTTTTGCTTGTCGCTGTATAGCAGGCTTCCCGATGTTGAAAGTTTTAACTTGCCGGTTTCGAGTGTTCCTTTTTCAATGCTGTACAAGCCGGTATTATTATCGGCATCGAGGGTAAGCCACAAATTAAAATTCCGGTCTGCTATATAACTCACTCCCTGTGCCTTGAATTCGTGTAGCTGCATATTTCCGGCAAGGTCGAGCGCATATTTGTTGCTGCTGAAATTACCTTTGGCAACAAATCCCGGAACGGTAACATCAAAAGAAGTATTGGTTACATCGTTGATATACTTCATATGCAGGTTGTGAAAAATAATGCGCTGCAACCCGAAGTTGAGTTCGTCAACGGAACCGCCTGTTGCCTGTTTCCAGAAATGGTAATTATCCTTCCCGTCAGCATAAACGCGGGGAGCAATTTCAACATCGGCCAGCCGGATTATTTTTACATCGTATTTTTTTCGCAAAAGGTCCCATATGTTGAACCTCATCGAAATAGTTCCTGCTGTAAGCAAATAGTGTTTTGACGGTGGATTAAGGGCTTCTTTCATGCGCACACCCGAAAACCTGACCGAAGCAAAAGGGAAATCTTTTATCAGGCTGAGTTGAACATCGTCAATCTGCACTTCGGCGGCCAGCGATTTATTTATTTCGGTGATAAACAGTTTTTTAACTTCCGGCCCAAGATATCGCTGAGCCAGAAAAAACGAAACGGCAATAAACACTGCAATGCTTGCTGTCCATATTAATATAACCCTCAGGGTTTTATAACGCATAGTCAGGAAAAGTGGTTTTTACTGATAGTAACGCAAAAATACGGTTGTTATTTGTTTGAACAGAATAAAATGAAGGATTTGAAAACTCTCCTGCAGACTGAATCTTTAATATCTGAAAAAATAATGTGCGCTAATACGCTGATTATAAAACATATGGAATGAGAACTACTTTTGCAGAATTACAATTTAACACGATGAAAAACTTCAATAGCTAAATGCTAAATGACAATTTTAAATTCAGTTTTAAATATTGGAATTGGTTTTGCACCAAACCCGAAAGCATAAGCCAGACTGGCTTTAAATCAGTAAGAAAGCAATGTTAGAGAAATCAGAATCCTAACAGATAATACGTTACCACTAGAATTTTCTAATTCATACGAATGATTTTCCCTGTTAAAGTTTGTGTGCCTACCTGAAGCCGATAGAAATAGATTCCGGCAGGCAGATCAGTTAAATCAAGAATATACTCTTTTCTGCCAGGCTGTTGATTTTCGAACTCCTGGCTTTTCAGGCAAATGCCGGTGAGGTTGTAAAGCCCGTATTTAACCGGTTGAGTCTTTGACAAATTAAGACTTAAAACAGCATAATCATCAGCCGGGTTAGGAGAAATGCTTATTTCAAATTCGTTGTAATTTTCCTCTACTGAAATCAGACATTTCTCTTTCACCTCTTCGGAGCTGTTGCAACCGGTGACGTTGTCATAGATTTGCATAGTTGCATTTGGTTTGGCCAGGAAATCGCAGACACTTCTAGCTTCGCAGGAGGATAATAAACTATTATTATAGATTTCTATAATTAAGATAGATTCAGCATCAATATTCTGTAATCCCATCAGGCTGGTCAGGGCATAATTTTGTCGAATTTTAAGAGAACTCCACATGTTAGTCAGTTTCTCCAGTCCCTCCAATCCATTCAGGCTAGTCAGGGAATAGTTAAATTCAATAATTAAGGACCCGATGGAAGTTATTCCCTCCAATCCTGATAGGCTGGTTGTGGAATCGTTGTTTCCAAAATCAAGGTCTCCCCCGATAGAAGTCAGTTTCTCCAATCCCGTCAGGCTGGTCATCCTGCTAGAAGAAATCTTAAGGTCTCCCAAGAGGGAAGTCAGATTTTCCAATCCCGTCAGGTTGGTAAGGGCAAGGTTCGCAGAAATATCAAAGTCTCCCCCTATGGAAGTCAAATTCTCCAATCCCGTCAGGCTAGGCAGGATAAAGTTCAAAGAAATATCAAGGTCTCCCCCTATGGAAGTCAAATTCTCTAATGCTGCCAGGCTGGTAAGAGCATAGTTATAGGAAATCAAAAGGCGTCCCCCGATGGAAGTCAGGTTCTCCAATCCCGTCAGGCTGGTCAGAACACTGTTAAAATAAATCGAAAGGTCTCCCTTGATGGAAGTAAGATTTTCCAATCCTGCCAAGCTGGGTAGGACAGGGTTACTATTAATCTCTAAATTTACCCCGATAGAAGTCAGATTTTCTAATGCTGCCAGGCTGGTAAGAGCATAGTTATAGGAAATCAAAAGGCGTCCCCCGATGGAAGTCAGGTTCTCCAATCCTGCCAAGCTGGTCAGGGCATTGTTATAAGAAATATTAAGGCCTCCCCCGACGGAAGTCAGGTTTTCCAATGCTGCCAAGCTTGTCAGGGCTTTGGCATGATCAATCCAAAAGTAACCCTTGATGGAGGTAATCATGCCCAGACTATCCAGATTCGTAATCTCATCCCCACTTATGTATACATTGCAAGCGATATCACTACATCCCGGAAATACTGTCGGGAAATGATCCACGTCAAATTGACTATTAAGAAAATATGTACCCGTTTCCAAACATGGTAATGTTGTACCACAGACGGTTGCAACTTCAATCAAGCTTGAACACCCTACACCATTACTTTTAATATCAACAACTCCATTTGGATCAGTCAGGTAATCACAGATGCAATCAATTTCACAATTGCATAAAAGTGGATTATACTTAATCGTTAGGTCTCCCCCAATTGAAGTTAGATTATCCAATCCCGTCAGGCTGGTCAGAGTATTGTTATAACTAATATTTAGGTTTCCCTCAACAGAATTCAATCCTTCTAATCCTGTTAGGTTGGATAAAGCAATGTTCGTAGAAATATCAAAATTCCCGCCTATGAAAGTCATATTCTCCAATCCTGTCAGGCTTAAGAGGGAATAGCTGCTGATATAAAGGCTTCCCGCTATCGAAGTCAATCCCTCTAATCCTGTTAGGCTGGATAAAGCATAGTTCCCATAAATTTGAATATTCCCGCCTATGAAAGTCAGATTCTCCAAACCTGTCATGTTGTCAATCAGACCGTTATAATAAATATCCATAAAACCTCCAATGGAAGTCAATCCTTCCAATCCCGACAGGTTTGACAAGGCATAATTACGAGAAATAATAAGGCCTCCTGCGATGGAAGTCAGATTTTCCAATCCGACCAGGCTGGCCAGGACCATGTTATAATCAATATTCAGGTTACCTCCGATGGAAGTCAGATTTTCCAATCCTGTCAAGTTGTTCAGGGCGCGGCTCCCGATAATGTTAAGGTCGCCACCGACTGAAGTTAATACACCTAAAGAATCTAGGTTTGTTATTGTTCCACTGATTGTAACACTCCCTTCTATTGCAGTACAACCCGGATAATTGGTTTGAAAATTATCAATCTGTGCCTGTGTAGTGAATGTAATTCCCTGAGGAAGACAACCCTGAGATAAAACTTTGCTATAACTTAAAGCCAATAAAATGATAATGAGAATAAACTGTTTCATAAATAATGTTTTATTTTAAAGTAATGAGCTAACTGATAAACAAATGTAGGAAGAACACCTAGATATATGGTCTCTTATTTCCAATTTTTATCAATAATGCCGGATTTAAAATAGTACTCCATTAGGTATAATTTTACCACAATGGAGTAAAGAAGGTAATCGCCAAATTATCAGCCTACCGCTTCAGGAACAAAAAAATTTTACCTTCTGATACAGCCAGGTAATTTTTCCATGTCGCAGATGCCGGGCATATAGCTATCACTGCATTCGACCGGATTGCAGCAGGTGCTGCATACTCGTTTCATGGCCTTGAAACTGAGTAACTCAATATGAGTCGAATAAAAATGATCTTTAACTTCCTCTTCGCGCATCAGGTCGGTACTGAGGTATTTCTTATTTGAATCGGAAAAAATAGTAACCACATTAGCCTGGCTTCCAATCATATTTTGCGCAATAAGAGCACCTAAAAAATTGGCTCCCGACGAAATTCCAACTCCCAGCCCCAGCTGATTCGAAATCATTTGAGCCATAATTATAGCATCGCCATCGTCAACCTGCACAATTTCATCCAGTTCGTTCAGCTTTACAATTTCAGGAATAAATTCATCGGAAATTCCTTGTATCCGATGTTTCCCGACTTTGTGCCCTGTTGTGAGCGTAGGAGAATTTGCAGGCTCCAACGCATGCAGCCTGATTTTTGGATTCATTTTTTTCAGGTATCGGCCAGTGCCCATTATCGTTCCGCCGGTGCCAACGCCTGCAACGAATGCATCAGGAGTAATATTCCTGAACTGCATCTGGTTCCATATTTCGGGACCGGTTGTTTCGTAATGTGCTAAAATGTTGTATTGGTTGGAGAACTGCCTTGGCAGGAATGAATTTTCAGTTTCCAGCGCCAGTTTCTCAGCCATGGCAATACTTCCAAGGAAACCGCCTTCTTCTTTGCTTACCAGAATAATTTTTGCACCCAGACTTTTTATCAGGTTTATCCGTTCGGCACTCAGCCAGTCAGGCATAAAAATAACTACATTGTGGCCCAAAGCTTTACCTAAAGCACAAAATGCAATACCTGTATTTCCGCTGGTAGCTTCAACAATGGTTGCACCGGGTTTCAGGTCGCCCGATTCGTAGGATTTGCGCAGGATGGTATATGCCATGCGGTCCTTAATGCTTCCTGTCATATTCAGGTTTTCGGACTTTGCGTATATTTTCCGCTCTTCACCTTTGTATCTGAATTTGATTTCGAGAAGGGGTGTGTTCCCTATCAGACTTCTTATCTGTTCAATTCTTTTAATCTGAAGTTCGTTCATTGCTTGCCAGGTTTTAATCCGGCAAATATATAAATATAACTATATCATAACCAATTACAGATTAACCCAAACTGTACCGGCAGGAACCCCATTCAACGATGTAGAGCTAAAAGCGTTGTTTGTTGTATTGATAACTGAGGATTCAACTACTCCCCAGCCTTTGGTAAAATTCCAGTTAAACACATTTCCATAAGCGCCTGTTCCTATCATAGTACCGTCCATATCATAAAAATTAAAGAAATATGATTTCTCGATGGAATTATCTGCTTTAAGCTTGTAAAGGTTGGTAATTATGGTCCGGGCCGATCCATCAAAGGTATAATCGACTTTGTATTGCAATGTACCCAGATACCTCACTGTATTGGGAGTAGCTAAAACAGATCCATTCTGACTCAGGGCAACATCAGCAAGGCTGCTCATGTAACTGCCCGATACCGTAGCCGGAAGCACTACCATAAATGTTCCGTCAGCATTAACCGTAGCGGATGTTATAACTTCTGAGGAACCTGCAATTACTTTGAAAGTCGCCGTTCCATAAGGCCAGGCAACAATTTTACCTCCTGTGGATTCAGGTTGCTTGTATTTTAAAGTTCCGTAAACAGTATCATTAACAGCAGTTACATCAGGGTATTCGTTGTTGTCTTCTTTTACGCATCCTGAAAAGTGAAGCGCAACAATCAATAACAGCGCTGAGAGCAAATTTGTGATCAGTTTTTTCATTGTCTTAATGGTATTTAGAATCCTTTGAGTTATTTATTTTTCGAAATAAGTTCCATTGCCATGCTCGAAACCAGTTCGGTTTTAATGTCGTTCATGCAGCGGAAATGTTTTTTCGGGCAATGGTGAAGTCCTTTCTGCGTGCAGGGCCGGCACGAAATATCGGTTTCGGCTACACGACTGTTTTCGGCAATAGGGAAAAATCCGAGTTCACGGGTCGTTGGCCCGTAAACTGCAACTACGGGAGCTTTCATGGCCTGGGCCATATGCAACATGCCTGTATCGTTGGTAAAAACCATGGATGCTTTCCCGAGTAAGGCTGCTGATCCCATCAGGCTTAGTTTTCCGGCAAGGTTGAGCGAAGGAGTTTTCATTACCGATTGAACGCTGTTGCAGATTTCGATATCACCTTGTCCACCGATTAAAATGGTTTTGACCCCGGTTTGTTCACAAAAAGTATCGGCTGCAGAGGCAAATCCTTCTACCGGCCATCGTTTGTTTTCCCACTGAGCCCCGGGAGCAATTACCAGAAGCGGGGCCTGCGCCGGATAATTGTTTTGCTCAAGAATTCCGGCAATTTTAACTGTTTCAGAAGCTGGCGGAAAAACCTCTGTACCCAGATTGTCGTATTTAACTCCAAGTTTAGCCACCGATTCGAAATAGCGCAGGTAAACAGGTTTTATTTCCCGGTAAATATTAATGTTAAAGCGAATGAGTAAATCGCGGGCAAAAAGCTTTTTCGAAAAACTGCTCACTTTTGCGCCTGATCCGGTTGAAATATAAATACTTCTGATATTTTTCTGAATATCAAGAATGTGTGTGTAACCGTTATTCCGAACCTGGGTGCGGACTCTGGCCAATTCGCCTTTGCCTGCTTTTTTATCAAAAGTTAAAATATTGCTGATATGCGGATTCTGCGAAAGCACTATCGAAAATTCACTTTTTACAAGGAAATCGATCTGACTTTCCGGGTAAGCAGCACGCAAACACCTGACCAAAGGCGTGGTAAGAATTACGTCGCCGATGGAACTGAAGCGGATGATCAGGAATTTAAAGTCTGGATTCAATGTGTGAATGAATTTGAAGTGCTTGTGAAGCACAGAATTGTACTTTCAGTAACGCAATTATTGCAACAATATTACCTTGCAATAACCAGTTTAATAGTGTTGATATCCTTGTTGCCGCCGGTAATCCGGGCATAATAAACACCGGTTTGCAAAGTGTGTACATCCAACTCAAACAGGTTATTATCAAAGCTGAAAGGGATTTGCATTAGCTTACCCGACATGCTGAAAACCTGTAGTTTAGCCATATTATCCTGAACAGGCAATTCAATAAACAAATGATCGGATGCCGGGTTTGGAAACGCGGTTACCGAAGGTTTGCTTTGGGTAAAATCAGTACTCAGAATATTGTAACAGCTTCCCGGCATATTGGCATCCAGCCAGTTAAGCCTTAATTGTATCCAGTTTTTGAAACCATTTATTTCGCCCTGAAATGTGGTGGGGATATACCCAACAACAGGCGTTCCTACATTGAGCCCCAGTATTGGCCATCGTGTATAATGCCTTTGCTGGGCCTGCCAAAGGTAGCTTGCATTGCTATCGACCCAGTTTAGCAAACTGTCAGTATTAAGTATATCATTTCGGAACAATTTCCAACGGCAGTTGAGCTCATTCGCAAAAGCGGCGTTCTGCAACAAGCGGATGTGCCAGCCAGGAGAGTTTACATCAGGGTAACAGTCGTTTACTTTATAAGCCCAGCCACTTCCGTCCGTATTGGCAAAAATGGCACATTCATCAATATTTTTCCAAGCCCAGTCGAAATCCCAAACCGGACCGCAGTTTATTCGTTTGTCAATTCCATCGCGGTCTTTATAAAAATAAAAGCTCTTTTTAAATCCATCGTTGTTTCGGGCCACTTCGTTAACCAGGAAGTAATCGATAAACGATTGCTTATCGATATAATCCGCGTAATTGCCGAAAGGACTGTATAACGCTGATTCAAATGTTGTTACATAATCTCTGATATAATTCCTTTGTTGTGTTGTAATTTCCTCCGGCTTGGGGGTATAATACACAAAATGCACATCAAAGTCGGAATGCCCGATAGGATGATAGGGCGATTTCCAGCTGTTCTGGTTATCCCAATAATCGATTTTAAAAATATATCCTCCTGTAAGTGGCTCTCCTGAATTTTCATCGGGATCGAGTTTGTCAATATTAACTCGCCCATCGTCGCGCTTAATTTTTTCGCCAAAAACATAAATACCCTGGTAAACGCCATTAACTGTTACTTCGCAGAAACGGGTGCGCGAAGCATACTGACCCATTTCGTTAAAAAGCTTAAATGCCAGCGCATTGCGCATAAAAACCTTGTCGTTGTAATTAGCCAGTAGTACCCAGTCGCTCTCTTCGGGGAAGCCAAATAAAGCTACTGCAGAATCGGTTTGAGTGATATCGCGCGTTTCGACCGCATAAGGTTTTTGTGGTAAGGAGGCGGAATAACTGCCGCGGATTTCTATTCCTATATTTCCGTCGTAAACATTTCCCGGATCGGTAATATGATTGATCTGACCTGGCCCGTTATCAATAATTTTCATGGTGCCGGGAATCTTCGGTTCGTTGGGAATACTTACATTATTGGTACTGATTATTACTATCGGAAGGTTGCTGCTGGTAAAAACCTGCGCCTTCAACAGGCTGACAATCAATAAAAATGGAAGTAAAAGAATGACACCTTTCATTTATTATAATCGATTTTATGAAACTGAATCTGTTTTAACCTTACAGCTATGCTTTTTAATACAAAAAGCTGGTATAGGGGTACCTGACAACATGAAGCTTTTTAACTTCGGAATAAAGCAGGGCGCGAAGCTCGTCGATATTGATTTTATGTTTGGCCGAAATGAAAATTGCCGGGGAATTCGCTTTTGCCATCCAGGTATTTTTCAGTTCGTCGAGCGTGATATTTTCTTTTGTTGGCGGTGCAAGGTCGATCGGATCTTTTTCAACATGCGTGTAAGCATCCATTTTATTGAAAATCATAATCGTAGGCTTATCAGCACAACCTATTTCGGCTAAAGTCTGGGTGGCTACTTCTATCTGTTCCTCAAAAGCGGTATGCGAAATATCAACGATATGCAGCAGCAGATCAGCTTCACGCACTTCGTCCAAAGTCGATTTAAACGACTCAACCAGGTTGTGGGGAAGTTTGCGTATAAAACCAACCGTATCGGTAAGCAGGAAGGGCAGATTTTCGACTACGACCTTTCGTACCGTGGTGTCGAGCGTGGCAAACAGTTTATTTTCGGCAAATACATCGCTTTTACTCAGCAGGTTCATGGTTGTACTTTTGCCGGCATTGGTGTAACCGACCAGAGCAACGCGTATCAGCTCTTCGCGGTTTTTACGCTGGGTGATTTTCTGCTTGTCAATATCTTTAAGTTTATCTTTGAGCAATGCAATTTTATCGCGGATAATACGACGGTCGGTTTCAATTTCCTTTTCACCCGGACCACGCATACCAATACCTCCGCGTTGTTTTTCGAGGTGAGTCCACATGCGGGTAAGCCTTGGCAAAAGATACTGGTACTGAGCCAGTTCAACCTGAGTTTTTGCGGTTGTGGTACGAGCGCGTTTTGCAAAAATATCGAGGATCAGCAACGGACGATCGAGTACTCTGCAACCCAGTTCTTTTTCAATATTTCGGGTTTGCGAACCGCTGAGTTCGTCGTCAAAAACTACAATATCAATGTTAGCAGCTTTAACGTATTCGGCTATTTCCTGTATTTTGCCGGCACCGACAAAAGTTCGCGAATCAGGCATTGGAAGTTTCTGAACAAACCGTCTATCCGGAATTGCACCGGCGGTATCGAGCAGGAATTCCAGTTCGTCGAGGTAATCGTGTGCTTTATCTTCGTCCTGTTTGGCTGTAACCAGTCCAACCAGCACAGCTTTTTCGGGTTGTATTGCGGGGTTGTGCATTTATTGGTATTGAGGTGGCAAAGGTACGAATCTTTACAATGAGCAATATTTACAATTATCACGCAAAATGCGTAGTGCATTTTGCGTGATAAAGCAGGACTGAGAATCAGGTTTCACAAAAAAATCAGTTGAATAGTTTGGTTGGACTTGGAGTAATGAATGTGAAAATAACTTCTTTATAGCTAGCTAATTAATAATAAACAATTTGCCTTTCAAAAATTCAGAAATAACAAGTATTCGGATGCCTGACTATCGGGAATTCAGAATATTTTCACATCTAAAGGTATCATGCAAACGCACATAGCAGGAGGACTGCTGGCAGCTAATCTGCAATCGTTAACTTCCCAAGGTAGTGTTCAACCGACGTTCCGTCAGGCTTTACAACTACAAAAAATTGTTTTTCTGTTAATCTCACTATCTGGCGAACATTAACGATCGCAGGATTTTGATCTAGTGAAGGAAATGCTTTGTTTCGCTTCAAATTATTTTGATTATCAAAAGAAGTAATACAGGCCTGACCATTCTTATTAAATCGAGATAAATAGTCCCATTCCTCCAATGGATTTTTTGCGTTGTGTTTACTTTCATTTGAAATAAAAAAGAAAGAGTTTTTGTATTCAAAATGATAAACCCCCAATAAATTCAGATTTTTACTTTTCTGTGAAGTAGGAAAAACAGACATGAAATATGAATCAACATTAAGCGGTTTACGGATGATTATTAATGGATCATAAACGTACTCAGGGTTTCCGACTTGATGAGTTGACATATATGCAGAAGCAGCTCCGGCCATTGCTCCGCTTAAGAAACCACTACCCATAGGCAATACAACTACACCATTATTCATCACTATTGAATAGGATTCAATAAAATACTCGTAATTGCCTGCAGTATCATAACTAACCTTTTGGAACTCATAATCAGAACTTAACCCAATTTCCTTACCTGTTTCCTTCATCAAATAACGGTTCTTAAGATTAAGATTTTCAAGCTCAGTGCGTGTAAAAAAATGATTATTTACTAGTCTAAGCTCCTTATTATCAGATACTGAATAATCAAAAAATCCTTTTGAATTATACTTCTTTTCAAAGGTATAAAACCCTACAAAATGTAACTTGCCTGCATTGTCATAAATCAGCCTGGTATTGTTAGTACCTTGTTTATACCATTCTGAATATAATTTGTTTTAGAATTTGATGGCAAATGCCAGCTTTGAAGATTAAATCCCGTAACGGTATCAGGTTTATATGCTATCCCTTGTTTTTCTTGATCTTTCTTTAGAAGACAATCAACCCAGTAGAAAGTTGTATCATTTCCAAGAACAACACTCTCACTCCAAAATGCGCCGGTTCCAAAATTTTCAGCTAGAGCCGTTTTATTTATACAATCGAGATTCATATCCAAAACTGTGATTTCACTTATCCAATCCTTTTCTGATCTGGATTTCTCTTTCCAGATATAAAAATACAGCAAGTTTTGGTCTGACGAAAAGCCTAAATTACATCCAACAACTCTTTGTAAGTTTGACTGCCAGTTTTCTATTTTTCCTAAAACTACTTTTTTTAACTGCATTTCCCCAAATCCAAGTTGCGAAATTTCATAATATCTGGCCGAACTATCTGGACTATAATAATCATGATACCAGCCAATTCCCTGATGTGTTTTAAAAAATTGCTGAACTTTATTTTGTTTAAGGTTAGGTAAAACAATGCTATCAGTTATGTTGAATTTTATGTCAAGTTTGTATAGTTTGTTTATGTCCTTCCCGGGCACAGGTGTGCCGGCAATGTAAATTACATAACCGCTTGAATCATGATGTATTAATTGAATACCTTCTTTTGATTCAGAATAAAAAGCTTGACTGTTGAGTTTATATCGAAATTCCTGAGCATGTAAGGCAGTTGTGATCACTATCAGGACAATAAGTGGAAATATTTTGAAATGCATAATTAATGCTTTAGTTGATTGCTATATATTATCGTCAAAAATATGAGAAAAATCCATCCTCCCCAATGAGTATGGCATATTTACGATGTTTCTAAATAAAACTTACATCTATAGAAGACACCTATAGAATTTATGATGCTTTGTAATCATTAATATGCAGTTCGTATCTAAAAACTCTTAAACCCAATAATCTCCCTTACCTCTTTAATTGTCCTGGCAGCACTTTCATGCGCTTTATCACGACCGATTTTTACTACTTTACCTAAATAAACATCATCATTCAGCAATTCAAGAATACGCTCACGGAAAGGCGTGGTAAAACGAATCACATCCTCAGCTAATTGCTTTTTCATATCGCCATAGCGAATGGCACAGGCATTGTATGAGTCTTCGAAAAACTGAACCGTTTCGGGTTCCGATAAGGCTTTCATCAGGTTAAAAATATTTTCGATAGCTTGTGGCTTGGGCTGGTTGGGTTCAGTCGGACCACTGTCAGTAACAGCTTTCATTACTTTTTTGCGAATCACTTCGGGGGTATCGAAAAGGAAAATAGCATTGCCTTCGCCTTCGCTTTTGCCCATTTTTGTGCTTCCATCCAATCCTGGAATTTTAATCAATGATTCACCAAAGTTATAAGCAACCGGCTCAGGAAAATAATCAGCCTTGTACATACGGTTAAAGCGGTTGGCAAAGGTACGGGTCATTTCCAGATGTTGCTCCTGGTCCTTGCCAACAGGTACTTTATGCGCTTTATGTATGATAATATCTGCCGCCATCAAAGTTGGGTAAGTAAGCAGGCCGGCGTTTACATTCTCGGGCTGTGAACGGATTTTATCCTTAAACGAAGTGCAACGTTCGAGTTCACCCTGGTAAGCGTTCATATTAAGAAACAGGTATAACTCCGCGGTTTCTGGAATATCGCTCTGTAAATAAAGTGTTGCTTTATCAGGATCGAGGCCGCAGGCGAGGTATTCAACCAGCACTTGTTTTACATTACCATGAAGATCGGCAGGTGTAGGATGAGTTGTAAGCGAATGATAATCAGCAATAAAGAAATAGCAATTATCCGTTTCCTGCATTTTTACAAAATTCTGCATGGCTCCGAAATAATTGCCGAGATGTAGGTTGCCCGTAGGCCTGATTCCGCTTACTACTGTTTGCATAAAACTATTATTTGCCCGACAGGGCTTATCAGTACTATTTTTCCAAAAATCACCAGTTGCTGGTGAATTACCTGGCAAAATTAGTGATTTTGGACGAAAGAGCCACCTTTTATGACTTAAAAGGGCTTAATACAGGATGAATCGCGGATAGGGAGAGTTAATGTGCAACTGTTTTGCTTTATACCTGCCCACCTACTTCTTAATGATTTTCAGTATTTCAACTTCCCTGTTATGAACCATTTTAGCACAATAAATCCCTGAAGGAAATTTGCCGGCATCAATTTCCGTTTTCTTACCAGTAAGCTTTTGTTTCAGCATCTCCTGCCCGGTGGCACTTGATAGAGAAAATTCAGCATCATGTATAGTTTCAGGAATTTCAATAATAAAGCCTTCCGGGAAAGGATTCGGAAATATTTTCATGTTTTTTATTCCCGATATATCGTTTACTGAAGATGCGGATGGCACAAAAACAGAGGTAATAACAAGTTCGGCTTCCTGCTGGTTTACAGGACTGTGCCCTCCAAATAACCAGAAGTTTATATGCAGGCGCTCGTTGCCGACAGGAGGGATATAGTTACCGGTATAATTCCACTCGCTTATCAGGTTTTCAGGTGCCGGAATAGTAGCATAATGTCCGCGATAGCTCTGAAAAAAAATAGAATTGTCGTTCCACTCAAATCTGTGAGTGGAAGAATCACTGGCCTGATTAATCGCAAAATTGTGCTGGTTACCCGCAACAACAGGCTGAACTGTAAACCAACCAGCATCATAGGCAGGATTTCCCCATCGTGAAAATTCTATGTCTATTTCCCTGGTATCGGTTTCGTAGGTAAAAAGCCCGACAACTATTTCAGGATCATAATTATTAGCGTTACCCGCAACATAAAACCTGTATTCGCCGTGCCCAAACGATTGTTGAGTATATACCTCGGAACAGTACCATAAGTTCCCTGCTTTTCTGATCTTCAGATGAAGTTGACCCCGGGCATCCACCCAAACGCTGTTAGGGCTATCCGACCATAAATTTGGCCCCGGACCTCCACTTCCGGATCGCACATTCCAGGTAAGACCCGAAAACTGAATTGTTGTCTGGGCACTGACCATTTGGACAAGAAAATACACAAGAACCAAAACATAAAGTTTTTTCATGCCTCAAAACTAATTGTGAATCGCTTTGTTAATAAATTCAAGTAAAATTAAAGTTTTAAAGCATAGCCACAAAGTTTGAATATCTTAAATACCATTTGCTTTAGTTTTGATTACTTTTACCCATCACATCCCAAATTTATAATTTATGACACGATATCTAAAATTAGGTTCAGCCTTTGCTATTGCATTGATTGTGGCTGCTTGCAAACCATCAACACAAACCACAGTGAAAATAACCCAACAAAGTGATTTCCCTGCTCCTCCGCTGGCGGCAATTAAGGCCAGCGAGTTTACTGAATTCGGTAACAAACGTATCGATAACTATTTCTGGTTGAAGGATAAAACCAATCCCGAAGTTATTGCTTACCTGGAAGCCGAAAACGCTTATGCCGACACGGTAATGAGTTCAACAAAAGCATTGCAGGAAAAGCTGTTTGCCGAAATGAAAGGACGTATTAAGGAAGATGACGAAACGGTTCCGCAACTCGATAACGGTTATTATTACTACTCCCGCACCGAAAAAGGAAAACAGTACAGGCTGAATTGCCGTAAAAAGGGAAATACAGCTGCGCCGGAAGAAGTGATGTTTGATGTAAATAAAATGGCTGAAGGCAAAAAGGCTTACATGTTTTCGTATTTTAACGTTAGCCCGGATAATAAGCTGGCAGCATATATAAGTAACGAAACAGGCTCTTTCGCGGATTATACCCTGCAAGTAAGGGATCTTTCAAGTAACACTGATTTACCTTTGAAAATTGAAAAAGTTCAATCATTCGTGTGGGCCAACGATAGTAAAACACTCTTTTACACAGTTGGCAACGAAGCTTTGCGTTCGTGGCGTGTTTACAGGCATGTTCTGGGTAGCACCAACCCTGACAAACTTATGTTCGAAGAACCTGTAGAGCAATTTGTAGTTGGACTGGATAAGAGTAAAACCAACGATTTTATCTTTATCAGAACGGGCAGTTTTACAACCTCCGAATATCTTTATCTGCCCGCTTCGGAGCCTGCAGGAGAATTTAAAGTTTTTATTCCGCGAGTTAAAGATGTTGAATACAATGTTACTCATCACAAGGAGAAATTCTTTATTCAATACAAGGACCGTGATAACCTGAACAGCAAAGTTTATGAAGCGCCACTTACCGGATATGCTGACCGCAGCACCTGGAAGGAAGTAATTGCGCACAACAAGAATGTTAAAATTGAATATATTGATGTGTTCGACAAATACCTGGCTGCACAGACTCGCAAAAACGGGTTGAATGAAATCGTAATTATAACTCTGGCAGATGGTAAAACAAAAACCATCAATTTCCCTGAGCCGGTATACACGGCATCAATGGCAGGCACACCGGAATACACTTCTGCTACATTGCGTTACAGGTACACCTCGCTGAACCGTCCGGCTACAGTTTATGATTATGATTTTGCAAAAGACGCGAGTATCAAACTGAAAGAACAGGAAATTCCGGGTGGATTTAATGCTGATGATTATACGGTGGAACGTGTGTGGGCAACAGCTTCGGATGGAGTGAAAGTTCCCATGTCAGTCGTTTATAAAAAATCGCTCAAAAAAGATGGTTCCAACCCTGCCCTGCTATACTCTTATGGATCCTATGGAGCCAGCTCCGACGCTCGTTTTGTTTCCAATTTTTACAGCCTTATCGATCGTGGTTTTGTTTTTGCCATTGCTCAGATCAGGGGTGGCAGCGATATGGGTGAACAGTGGTATGAGGATGGTAAACTTTTAAAAAAGAAAAACACTTTTACCGATTTTATTGCCTGTGCTGAGAAACTTCAACAGGATAAATTTACATCTGCATCCAAACTTGCCATTATGGGCGGCAGTGCCGGCGGTTTACTTGTAGGAGCAGTGGCTAACATGCGTCCTGATCTTTTCAATACCGTAGTCGGCCAGGTTCCTTTTGTTGATGTTATCAACACCATGCTCGACGAAAGCCTGCCGCTAACAACCCAGGAATATGAAGAATGGGGAAATCCAAACGAGGAAGAGTACTACAAATACATGCTTTCGTATTCGCCTTATGATAATGTAAAAGCACAGAATTATCCTAATATGCTGGTTACAGCAGGACTTAATGATTCGCAGGTAAGCTTCCACGAACCAGCCAAGTTTGTTGCCAAACTCCGCGCTATGAAAACGGATAGCAACATCCTGTTGCTCCATACCAATATGGAATCGGGTCACGGTGGTGCAACAGGCCGTTTCGATGCACTGAAAGAAACTGCATTTGAGGTTGCATTCATTTTGAACAGGGTCGGTATTTCGGAATAATCACTTGCTGAAAAATGAAAAAGCCTCTTACTATTGCGTGAGAGGCTTTTTTTATTTGAAAATCAATAAAGTAAAACTTAGAATCAGAACCCGTTTAGTTGCATCGTAACAGTTGGTATAAGAAGAATCCAACCCAGTATAACAAGTATCAGTACAAGTTTCCATGCCCAGCTGAACCATTTTGCGAAAGGTATGCGTGCAACTTCAAGTACACCTATCAAAACGCCCGAGGTAGGAGTAATCAGGTTTGTGAACCCGTCGCCAATATGAAAAGCAGTTACCGTTGCTTGTTTCGAAAGGCTCACCATATCGGAAATATCACGGAGGATTGGCATAATAAGTGCTGCTTTTGCCGTACCTGAAGTAATGACCATATTTATGGCCGATG
The DNA here is from genome assembly GCA_964420555.1 of uncultured Lentimicrobiaceae bacterium. Classification (GTDB taxonomy): domain Bacteria; phylum Bacteroidota; class Bacteroidia; order Bacteroidales; family UBA4417; genus UBA4417. The sequence continues at coordinate 85,955 of CAYQTT010000001.1, forward strand.
TAAAAACATACATCAACGAAAGAGTGGCAATCTTACCTGTACCTTCAATAGATCTTGATATACCGTACAAGATAGTGTCGATTATTTTCCCGTCCTCAAGTATTACAATTATACCACCGGCAAGCCCTACCACCAGAGCAGCTGACATAATATCCTTTGCACCGGTAACAAATGAGCGGGTGATTTCGTTAGCATCCTTACCCATAGCCAGGCCTGCAACCAATGCCATGCCAAAAAACAGGGCTGCCAGTTCCAGCAATCCCCATTCAAAGCCTGTAACCCCAACCACCAAAAATATAATAGTAAAAATAAGGATAATCAGAACAAATGCCTGTATCGATTTCCGGGCAGCCATGAAACCCAGTACAGCATATAAAAGAGCTATGACAGGAAGTGCCGGAACCACAAATGCATTAGCCCCAAGTTTAATAGGGTTCTGCGGCCAGTAAAAAGCTGTTGCAACAATTACTGCCAATACACTGAAGTATGCAACCCAGGTTGATGTAAGTGATTTCTCCGATACCTGCAGATCAGCTTTCGCATGATGCTCGCGCCAGTAACTGTCCTCGTTGTAAACTACCGATTTGGTCGGATTCTTCTTTATCCTGTTGGCATACCACAAAACATATCCAATACCTACTATATTAATAATCATCCAGATGAAAAACCGGTATTCGAGCCCTGAAAAAAGCTGTATCCCTGCAATTTCCTGAGCTATTCCCAAAGTGAAAGGATTCATGAGGCATCCGGCAAAACCTATTCCAGCCCCGATAAAACACATACACACGCCTACAATAGAATCGTAGCCCATCGAAATAGCCATGGGGACAAAAATGATCACAAAAGCAATGGTTTCCTCACTCATTCCAAAAATGGCCCCAAAAAAACTAAACATAAGCATCACAACCGTGATAATGATATTATTCACTCCAAGATATCGGATGACTTTGTATCTGTTCAGTTTATCGCTTTTTTTTAGAAAAGCGTATACCCCCATATCAATGGCTTTGCTTTCGTTAAGCAACCAGAATGCACCACCAAGAATAAGAATAAAAACTATAATCTTAGGCGATCGTACAAATCCCTTATAGAATGCTGAAAAGATCTGCCAGGTCTGAGGACTGTTATCCGTATATTGAAATGAATTCGCCTTAATAACTTCGCTCGTACCTGACGAAGTAGTGATTTTTTCCCTTTCAAAGGTACCTCCGGGCACAAACCAGGTAAAAACAGCTGCAACCAGTATAATGGAGAAAATAATTACATAGGTATGCGGTATCTTAATTTTTGAGGCCATAATCAGATTTAGATTAAAGATTTTTTCAAAAATACAAAGAAACCCATTGAAAACAACAAGAAAGGCTCTTCATAAAATTTTATACTTTTTTTACTCATTCTGAAACAACCTGCTGTGCTTTCAAACAACTCCGTGTTAAGCAGAAGTTTTTTTTGTAGCTGCAATCGCTACACTATACTTTGCTATTAATCTACAGTATTACTGTGAAATACACTACAAAAAAATCGGAACTTCCGCTATAGTCGTGCTATACTTTTGCTTCTATTTTTGTAGGCTACCTCAGGAAAAAGAATACTTGCGAATTATTAAGGAGGATGCAACCAAATGAAACTATTTGCAGCCCTTTAATCACTTATGCTGAATACAAAAACAAAGCTGTCCTTTTTTTGTACATTTTGAAGAAGGTAATTTTTCGGGCTAAATCTAAAGCAATCGAACAATAATCGATATATTCGCACTCCTGAATTAATATCAAGAAGTGGCAGGAAAACGCTATCAGGATTGAAAATTTTAATTCTTTTTCAACCTCTCAGTGAATCATAATCTCCTGCAATTTTGAACAAAAGGAACTACAACACGAATGAAGGTAATTGCCTTATTTAATTGAAATGAAAACCATTACCTGACTTAGTTAGACACAACAATGTATCTGTTTTGATCACATTTACTTAAAATTGAATCAGAAAATTACTCAATAATTTAAACGTATAAATGATTTATTAATTCACTAAAGCTCTTTAAAAAATGAAAGTTGCTATTGTAGGAAGTGGATATGTCGGTCTGGTGACCGGTACATGTTTTGCCGAAGTTGGTATCGATGTTACCTGTGTTGATATCGACTCAAAAAAGATTGAAGATCTGAAAAACGGGATCATCCCTATTTATGAGCCGGGCCTCGAAGAAATGGTACACCGTAACATGAAAAAAGGAAGGCTTCAGTTTACTACCAGTATTGCGGAAGCACTCGTTGACTGCGAAGTGCTTTTCAGCGCCGTAGGAACCCCGCCTGATGAGGATGGAAGTGCTGATCTGCAATATGTGCTGAGCGTTGCCCGCGATTGTGGCCGCAATATGAACGATTATCTGCTGATCGTTACCAAAAGCACTGTGCCTGTCGGAACTGCGCTTAAAGTAAAAGCTGCTGTGCAGGAAGAACTCGACAAACGCGGTGTAAACATCGAATTTGATGTTGCTTCTAATCCCGAATTCCTCAAAGAAGGCGCTGCTGTCGATGATTTCCTTAAACCCGATCGTATTGTTGTGGGACTTGATTCGCCAAGGGCTGAGGAACTGATGAAAAGCTTGTATAAACCGTTCACCCTCAATGGTCACCCGGTAATTTTTATGGATATTACTTCCGCCGAAATGACCAAATACGCTGCCAACTCAATGCTTGCCACAAAAATCAGTTTCATGAATGATATCGCAAACCTATGCGAAATTGTAGGTGCCGATATCAATATGGTACGTAAAGGCATTGGCTCCGATTCACGTATTGGAAATAAGTTTATTTACCCCGGTATTGGTTACGGTGGTTCCTGTTTCCCTAAAGATGTAAAAGCTTTGATTCAGACGGCCTCCGGTTTCAAATACAACCTTCGTGTACTTCAGGCAGTTGAAGATGTAAACGATGATCAGAAATCGGTGATGTTTCACAAAGTAATGAGGCATTATAATGGCGATATTAAAGGGAAAACCATCGGAATGTGGGGATTATCTTTTAAACCTCAAACTGATGATATGCGCGAAGCACCATCGCTGGTGCTGGTGAAAAAATTTATTGATGCCGGTGCAAAAGTTAAAGCTTACGATCCCGTAGCAATGCATGAAGCTAAGCGGATATTGGGTAACCAGATTGAGTACTCCGAAGATCAGTACGAAGCCCTCATTGATGCCGATTGCCTATTGCTGGTAACCGAATGGCCCGAATTCAAATTCCCTAACTTCAACATCATACGCAAGCTGCTCAAAGAACCAGTAGTTTTCGACGGACGTAATATTTATGAACTTGCCGAAATGAAACGCAAAGGTTTTACATACTATTGCATCGGTATTGATACTACCAGGTAATAATTTACTTAACATTGCAAAAACCTGATCGCCGTGCACATGGTTATTGGGTTTTTGCCTTCTTTATAAATAATGGCTATGATCAGGAAAAAAGTTTTAGTTACCGGAGGAGCAGGTTTTGTGGGTTCCCATTTGTGCGAACGACTGCTGAACGACGGGCACGAAGTAGTCTGTCTCGATAATTACTTTACAGGGCAAAAACAGAATATTGTACACCTGCTCGACAATCCGTTTTTCGAGCTCATACGACACGATGTTACCATGCCTTTCTTTATCGAGGTCGACGAAATTTATAACCTCGCCTGCCCTGCATCGCCGGTACATTACCAGTACAATGCCATTAAAACGATGAAAACCTCGGTAATGGGTGCCATTAATATGCTGGGGCTGGCCAAACGCATAAAAGCAAAAATACTACAGGCTTCCACCAGCGAAGTATATGGCGATCCACTGGTTCACCCACAGATTGAAACATACTGGGGCCATGTAAACCCCATTGGCGAAAGAGCTTGCTACGACGAGGGAAAAAGAGCAGCCGAAACCCTGTTTGTGAATTATCATAAACAAAATAATGTGCGCATTAAAATAATTCGCATTTTCAATACATACGGTCCACGCATGCACCCGAACGATGGCCGTGTTGTATCCAATTTTATCGTTCAGGCACTTCAGGGTAAGGACATAACCATTTATGGCGATGGTAGCCAGACACGCAGTTTTCAGTATGTTGATGACCTGGTTGAAGGCATGATCCGTATGATGGCAACAGGCGAAGAATTTACCGGCCCTGTTAACATAGGTAACCCTAATGAGTTTACTATTCTTCAGCTTGCCGAAATGGTGATTAAACTTACTGGTTCGAAATCGAAAATTATCCGTATGCCTTTACCTCCCGATGACCCGATGCAACGGCAGCCAAATATCGACCTGGCGATGAAAGAACTCGGATGGTCACCAAAAATACCGCTAGAACAGGGTCTCGTTAAAACCATCGACTTTTTCGCATCCATAATCTGATCATTTACCTCAAGCAAATCATGAAAATACTGGTAACAGGCTCTAAAGGTCAATTAGGCAATGAGTTGAGAGAATTATCCGGATTATATCCTCAATATCATTTCCTTTATACCGATGTTGACGAACTGGATATTACCGATCATTCAGCCGTTGAACAATACATTGACGCCAACCAGCCTGAAGCCATTATTAACTGTGCCGCTTACACCGCAGTTGATAAAGCTGAGAACGACGAACATAATGCCTATCTGATTAATGCTACAGCACCCGGAATACTGGCCAGAGTTGCAGCAAAACACAATACGTTGTTGGTTCATGTTTCCACTGATTATGTTTTCGATGGAAAAACCTATGCTCCTCTGGCTGAAACCGCTGAAACTAATCCTGTTTCGGTGTATGCCCGCAGCAAATTTGCCGGAGAGCAGGAAATACTTAAACATGGAACCAAAGCAATAATAATCCGCACATCGTGGTTGTACTCAGCTTTTGGGAATAATTTCGTTAAAACGATACTTAAATACGGAACCGAACGCGGAAAACTGAGCATTGTATACGATCAGACCGGCACGCCCACCTACGCACCTGACCTGGCAAAAGCAATACTGGATATCATACCCCAAACAGCTGATTTTAAAGGCGTTGAATTGTACCATTATTCGAACGAAGGCGTAAGCAGCTGGTACGATTTTGCCAGTGCGATAGTCGAAATAACAGGTATATCATGCCAGCTGAGTCCTATAGAAACCAAAGATTATCCTTTACCGGCAGTAAGGCCATACTACAGTGTTTTAAATAAGCACAAGATTAAAAATGCGTTCGCACTCGAAATACCTTATTGGCGCGACAGTCTGAAGCTTTGCATTAAACGGATGGGTTATTAATACCAGCTTTATTTGTGCATAGCAGAATAAACGGTTTTTGAAATTAACCGTGTACGCTCACATTAAACTGACACCGAATCACAAACTTGTACTACTCAATATGATAAACAAAGAAAAATTCAGGGAGAATTTCCAATACTACGATAAAGAAGTGGTTGTTCAGGTAATGGATATTTTTAACAACGAATACCCTCAAGCCCTGCAGGAATTGCAGCAGAGTATAGCTCTTCTCGATTTCCCTACTCTCAACCGCAAAGCTCATGGTTTAAAAGGCGTTGTAGCATATATGTCGACCGAACTGAGCGGCCTATGCCACGAACTGGAGCAAAAAGGCGCAGAACAAAATTCCGAAGGATTGCAGCCCACATACAATCTGTTGCAGGAAGGTATCCTGGAACTGGTTGATGAATTGAAACTATTGAGAACTGAATATGAAGAGTAAAACCCGGCATAATATCACAAATGAAATCTATTCTTAATAAATAATTGACTTGTTTACCGAAGTCAGGATTACTTATACCATATTTTCAACGAAATTTATGAATTCCGGATTACACTCTATTTCAGCCTTTATTGTTTTCCGGATTGTTTTCCCTTTTTCGCAGATAGTTGTTTAATCCAAAGCTGATTGCAAGGGTGAAAAGTATCCATAAACTCATTCCTTTTCCTACTCCTGAATAGCCATCAAGTGCGGCCGTCGATTGAAGGTTTTGCTGAGACTCAGCCATAGCCATACCGACAGGGATGAAGTAAACCATAGTTGACATAAATAAATGCGGAATCACACGCTTCAGGTTGAGTTTTAAAATAAGAGCCTTCGGCATTTTAAATTTAAACATAGTAAAAGTTAATTTTAGCAGTTGCGATAATGCATTAGATATTTTCGTAAGACGAATGTTTCAATAAAAAGTATCATTCCAGATTTATGAGAAGCATGAGTATTCAAAAATAGGGAAAGCAGCATTTTGAGAATAAATGAATGAATGATCGCTATATTTTACGTGGTTTTTACTAGACGATTAATGATTTAAGGATTGAGCTCATTTTGACTTTCTCCATCCAAAAAATTAATTTTACTGATGGAGCATGATGATGTTTTGCCGGTGATTTATTCAAATCAGATTATTTTTTTCAGAAGTTTCGAACAAAAAACGGATTAAATCTGTTTAAGAAAGCCAGGCTAAAATCCAGTAGAAATATCTTACTGTAAAAGTAATTGAAGGGCTTACTGTATAAAGTATTTCAACTGTATTCGCTTGTTTTATCCTTTAAAGAAGTTAACATTTCTTTCCAAAAAGGATAATCTCATATAATCAAACACAAAAATAACTATAAAAATAAATTGCCCTTTTAATGAATCATTAATATATGAACACGAAAACGTTAATAACTTTAACAACTTTTGCGGCACTGAATCTGGTATTGTTTACTTCAGAAATAAATGCCAATACGCTTACTTCAACCACCGGCGATGTAGTAAAATCAGGTGTTAAAAAACAAATCACCACAACCGGAATTCCAAAAACAAACAATACCATAACTGCCGGAACCGACTTTGACTACCTGCGTTTCGATGTAAATAATTACACTTCCGAAACTTCAATTGTTGAATTACCTGCTGTAACCGATTTCGGTTACCTGCGATTCGATGTAAATGAATTTATCAAAACCAGCACTGCTGATCATGATTTGCCTGAAAATGAATTTGATTACCTGCGTTTCGATGTAAGGGATTTCTCCGGAACAACTTCAAGTGATCTGGATGAATTACCTTTGAATTAACCAATACTTACTATTTGAAACGACTGATAATCTGTAATAAAAAAGTCCTGTAAATAACAGGACTTTTTTATTTTAAGTCATTTCAGAAATACATTCCTTCAATTCCTATTTAGCGTCAATAATAAAAGGAGCACTCTTTTTTGTGTCCATTATAATGAGTTTAGCATTGGGCGAAGTGGAAATAGCTTTTATCATTTCGTATTGTAACTGTTTGTCGCTGAGTCCGGTGCTGAGTATCTTCTGATAATCGGCGATACCTTGTGCTTCCACTCTTTTGCGTTCGGCTTCCTGCTTTTCTTTCTGAAGAACGAATGTCATTTTTTGAGCTTCCTGCTCGGCATTAATTTTCGATTCGATAGTTGTTTTAACCGAAGCCGGAAGAGTAATATTGCGAACCAGCAGTTGTTCAAGCATTAAACCACGGCCTTTAAAATCACTTTCAATAGTTTTAAAAATCCTGGCCTGGAACTCATCGCGCTTTGTCGAATATAAAGCAATAGCATCATAATAAACTGCGTTATCGCGGATCTTTGTGCGGCATATCGGGCGCACAATCGTGTTGCGGTAGTCAGTTCCTATTTCTTTTAGAATGCGGGGTGCTTCGCCCGGCAGAACCTTATAAAGCACGGTAAGATCCACAATAACCTCCAGCCCGTCGGCTGACAGCACACGAATGGCATCGTCACCGCTTTTATCTCCTTCATCGTGAACGCCCGACATGGTATAATTTTGAGTACGTATATCAAAGGTTACAACTTCAACCAGCGGATTAATAACGTTAAGCCCGCTTTCGAGAATATTGTTGTTCACTTTCCCGAAAAGCTTTTGTACGCCTACATAACCCGGCTCAATTTGTTTTACTGCCGATAAACTTGCGCCAATCATAACAATTACCACTCCAACAATCCTGATGATGCCCGAATAAGGCTTAATTGGAGATTCATTTCGAGCCAGCACAAAACCGGCAATAATTATGATAATTCCGAGAATACTTAAGAACATAGATGACAGTTTTAAAGGTTAGTTATTTATCTGGATAGAAATGTAAAAATACTATTTATTCCAACAGATTTTATCTTTAATATTTCCCTGAATTGATTAATAAATCAGTGTATATTTACGCTTCAAAAGGCTTAAATATGACACTTTCATACACTGTTCCTGAGCGTACGCGCACTTTTTTGATTTTTATTGTTTCAGCGTATATCATACTGATATTTACATTTTCAAATTGCCGGGCGCAGCAACAAACTAAGGCGAGCAAGCACTGGGTACTTTCGGGTACTAATCCGCATCAGGTTATTGGCGAAAATCCGTATTATCCAAAATCAGGAAGTATAAGTTCGGGAAGTTGCAGCGGAACGGTATCCTGGCGCGATAATGATGAAGCTTATGGAAGTTATACTTTTTCTTTCCAATGGACACCCCCACCTGCCAGTCTGAATCCGGGTGAGGAATTTACAATTAACGGAACTGTATCGGCTGAAGTTACACAAACCAGTGGCGGAAGATACATTGGTGCCTCGTTAAGCACAACATCACAGGCATCGGGAATCAACAACCATATAAGTATTGCCGAGCTCCCAGGCGGCTGGCATTCCAGCCAGGGTGCGCCTCCGGATTCAAAAGGGAGTGTGAAATTTATAGCCCCTTATCCTGAGTTCGGGAATTCATTCTGGGTTGAGGTATCTCCATTCTGGGGAGAGGATAGCCGGGTGGTATATATTTATAGCCTGGAGGAAGGAATGGCAAAAGAGAATACTTCAGTTCCTATCAATACAAGCGGCTTGGATATTGAGCAAAAAAAAATACCTGAAGCGTCAATTTTACTAGAACTGACATTTCCGTTAGGTGAAAGCCCAAAAGTATTTGATACAGGATGGAAATTTGGCGCTCGTTGTATCCTAAATAAAGGCACAAAATCGGAGAAAGACATTTCTGGCTCTGTTGAGTGGAGTGGAACAGCTACATTCAATCCATCGAAAGGAGCAGCTTCGTTCCCTGTTTTTAAAACTATCGGGGCAAATACCATCAGTTTGAAAGTAAAATTGCCAGGTGGCGAGTATACCGAAAGCGATTTTACTATTATTGCTGTTGATTCAAAAGAATATGCCACCAAAGGTAGTCTTGCATTTTGCGGTTCCGATGCTCATAATTGCCCTGCCTGTCCACATGCAGTATCAGGCCTGGTTAAAACAGGTGCCCCGGATGTGCTGATAAACGGATCACCAGCTGCCCGAAAAGGAGATGGTGGCACTCATCTGCAATGTTGTGGTTCTAATACTTTTACCATTGAAGAGGGTGATCCGGAAGTGCTTATACATGGCATACCTGCAGCGAAATATGGCAGCAAAACAAAACATTGCGGTGGAACCGGAACCCTGATCAAATAAGTTCAGTCCGCGCAAACTTTCGCCGGCTGGCAAATTCTTTTTCTCCTATTCGATTAGGTTATATACTGCATGTTGTTGTATAATTATGGACAGTAAACATTATTTTTGCGACAAAATTATCTTATGCTAATAGTAAAGCGTCATCATACTAATCCCTATTTTAACCTGGCAGCCGAAGAGTATTTTCTGAAACAATCCACAGAAGATATTTTTATGCTGTGGCGCAACGAACCAGCTATTATTGTTGGTAAACATCAGAATACGATTTCGGAAATCAACGTTGATTATGTAAAAGAAAATAATATCAGTGTAGTGCGGCGTTTAACAGGCGGCGGCGCAGTATTTCACGACCTTGGAAATCTGAATTTTACATTTATACAATCAGGCAGGGATCATACGCGTAATGATTTCAGGAAATTTACCGAACCTATTCTCGAAGTGTTGCAAAAACTTGGAATTGATGCACGTTTCGAAGGTCGCAATGACCTCACCATAGATGGGAAAAAGTTTTCGGGGAACGCTGAAACCGTTTGGAAAAACCGCGTTTTGCATCATGGAACTTTGCTTTTTTCAGCCACCATGACCGACCTCAGCCAGGCGTTGAAAGTGAACGAAGCAAAATTTCAGGATAAAGCCGTAAAATCAGTCCGCAGCCGCGTAACCAATATCAGTGAGCATTTGCACGAAGCAATGAACGTAATGGAGTTTGCCGGGCTGATCGAGGACCATATACGCGAAATGTATCCTGATGCCGGTTTTTATGAGCTTTCTGACGAAGATCAACTCAGTATCAGCGAACTTGTAAAAGCAAAATACAGTACGTGGGACTGGAATTTCGGCCTTTCACCCGCTTATAATTTTCGTAAAATAATACGTACTGAAAACAGCGGAACGCTCGAATTTTGTATGGATGTGAGTAATGGAGTTATTAAGCAGGCTCGTATCTACGGCGACTATTTTTCACATGCTGATCCCGGTGAAATAGAGTCGGCCCTGACCAATATTTTACACGAGGAAGAAGCAATCCGAAAAGCAGTGGCACAATTTGAAATCAGTGATTATTTCGGAAAACTTACATTGGATGAGTTTGTTAAAGGATGGTTTTAGTTTTTCATCTACAATTTACTCTCAATATAAAAAACGAATTTTCACGAATCAGCGCACAACCAGCACATGAATTGCGTGCTTTTTGGGGTGCTTAATCCGTGAAAATCCGATTGTATTTAAGAACGTTAGAAAGCTCCTCCTCCTTTAAAACTTGCATCATCAGCACGTCCGCGCTGTTTGTTCTGGAAATTGTTAAACGTGTATGATGCCGTTAACATCAAAGCTAAGCCTTCAGTAGAAATTGCATATCTATTATCGTAATTTGAAGCCGAAGCGGTGTAATCAAACTTGATAGAGTCGAAAAGGTTCTGCGCTGACAGGCCAACATTCACTTTGCCTTTCATAATTGATTGGTTAACAGCCAGGTTTACTGTATAAAAACCTTCTGATTCGCCGTTAGCATCAACGTTTGGTCCGCGAACGTAACCAACAGCCTGGATACGGGTTCCCCATTTCAGAGTAAAATTGGAAATCAGGCGCGCGTCGAATGAGTTTGCTTTCCGGCTGGTACCGGTGTTGCTGGCATCTGCATCAAGGGTATAGTGGTATAAGTTAGCACCTGAACTGAGTTGCCACCATTTGGTGAGGTTAAAATCCAATCCCAGTTCAACGCCATACGACTGTTGATTGTCGGCATTTATCAGTTCATGAACCATTATTCCGTCGTCCTGTAAAGTGCGGCGTGTATTAAAACTGTTGGTAGTATTGCGGAAATAGGTCTGGGCACTCAGCGACATTATTTTATACGACATGCGGTAATTCAGTTCAAAAGCATCAGTAAATTCAGGCTCCAGTTCGGGGCTGCCCATGAAAATATTGTACGGATCGATATAACCCGGAGTTTTATTCAGCACCCAGGGTTGCGGCCGGTTGATACGCCTGCTGTAACTCAGCTGGAACTGGTGTTTATCCTTGATGGATTTTGTAAGGTGAACACTCGGATACAACATGAATTTATCATAGTCATAAGGAACATCGTCGTTACTAAAGCTTATGGTACGCGTAAAATACTCGCTTCTTACTCCCACCATGTAACCTATACCCCACTTTGTATCCGAATACGTTGCATACCCTGAGTAAATATCGTTGGTATAATCGAGTTGGTAGGTGTATAAAGTATTCACAATCCATTCGTTGGACTCAACATCCAGGTTTCTAAAATCCAGATCATCCTTACGGTTTTCGTAGCGGTACTGGAAACCGGCTTCGAGCGTACCTGTTTTAACCGGACGTTTATAATCAGCATTCAAACGGTACTGATAATTGAAATTATCTTTCCTTGATTTTAATGCCGAGTTTAATTCCTGCTTATTATACTTGTCATCAGTGGTATATTCTTCCAGGAGACTTTCATCAACCCCATCCCACGAAGAGTAAGTATTGGAAATGAACAGCGTATGATTTTCGCCGTACTTATGTGTATAATCAACATTGAAACCGGCAACGTTTCCGGCAACATCCAAGTCGCTGTTGCTCAGGTAGTAGTTTTTAATTTCCGAACCTTCGAAATAGTTGTTGTAAGTAGCATCTGCCCCCTGGTCGTATCCCTGCAGACCGTAATTACCTGCAACTGTAAATGTATTTTTTTCGTTGAGGTCAAAGTCAATTCCGGCTTTGCCGCCCAGGTTGTCGTTGTGGTTGTATTGTTCAACGTTTTCATGGATATATTGATTTCCGGCTTCCAGAAAACTCACATTATCAATAGTTAAATCCGAGACATATTTATTTTTTGCAAAATCGACACCGGCGAAAACATTCACCTTTTTCTTACGGTAATTTACCAGCGCGTTTGCTGTGTATTTATCGAGAGTACCCAATCCGATGTTAGCCGTGCTGCTAACTCCCTGAAGTTTTTCCTTTTTCTGGATAATATTTATAATCCCGGCTTTGCCATCAGCCTCGTACTTAGCTGAAGGATTGGTAATTACTTCAATCTGTTTGATTGATGAAGCGTTTACCATTTTCAAGGCGTCGCTACCTTTCAATACCGAAGGCTTGCCATCAATAAGAACAACATAATCATAACTGCCACGAACCATTACATTCCCCTGCTGATCCACCTGGATTGAAGGCGTGTTTTCGAGCACATTTACAGCTGTTCCGCCTTTGGCAACAATATCCTGATCAACGTTTATCACGCGTTTGTCGATCTGGTATTCGACTTTCGATTTTTCGCCTACGATCGATACTTCACTTAACTGCGTTGAGTTTACGGCCAGTTTTATATCACCTACATTGTTTTGCAGCGATTTATTACTGACACTTATTTTACCTGTATTCAGATCCTCGAACCCAAGAAATGAAACACGGAGGTAATATTCGCCTGTGGCTACTTTTTCCAGTTTAAACTGTCCGTCCGAAGTGGAAATAGTCCCAGTAATTAACGATGAATCAGCAACACGGAACAATGCAACATTTACATATTCCATTGGTTGATTGGTGGATGCATCAAGCACCCGGCCGCTTATGACGCCACCTTTTGCATCGGGAACATCAATGCCAGCTATTACTTTAGCTGTAAAAAGCATATTAACTGCTATGGTCACTGCTATTGCAAGAATTATCTTTCTCATTTTAGATTTCGTTTTTTGTTTTTTTGATTCAATAAAAACCGGTTCGACGTCTTTCACCGGAATTTATTTTGCGGTTTACTTTGTTTGCGGTTTATGACGTCAAAATTCCAACAGAAGTTACACGATAAAGAATGAAAATCGGTGAACGCCGGTTTTTGGAGGATGAAAGCGCAGGAAGGCTTCTTGAATAAAGTTCAATATGCTGAGGGCAAGGGTTAGAGTGCATAACCCTCTTTAAATGGATCGTGACGTGACTTGCCGAATTGTCGAATTACCTAATTGCCGAACAGTCGAATTGTCGAATTGTCAAATTGTCAAGTTGTCAAATTGTCAAATTGACAAATTACTCCCTTCAACTCTTTTTCATACTTTTAATCTCAATTTTACAACCCTTGATAAAAAATACTGTCATTATAACAAAAAACACGGGGCCGGAAGCTTGAACCAGGAGGTTTACGACATACACAGGCAACTGGTTGAGGCATGCAAAGCCGGCGACCGGAAAGCATACAACGAGTTATACAACGCGTATGCAAAGGCTATGTATAATATCTGCTACCGCATGATGAACAACGCCGAAGATGCCAGGGACATGTTGCAGGAAGGTTTTATTGATGCTTTCCGAAGGATTGAGTCGTTCCGTTTTGAATCCACCTTCGGCGCATGGCTCAAAAAAATAGTACTAAACAAATGCATCAACGCACTCGAAAAAAGAAAAATCGTTTGGGAGGACACAGAAATAGTTGACGAAAACACTTCCGACTACGATAATGAAAGCATAAATGAAGAGGAACTTCAACTAAGTGTTGAAAAAGTAAAAAAAGCAATGAACCGCCTACCGGAAGGAGCAAGAGTAATTTTTTCGCTGTACCTGCTCGAAGGATATGACCATACTGAAATTTCGGAAATTCTGCAGATTTCGGAATCCACTTCAAAAACACAGTTTATGCGTGCCAGGCAAATGGTGAAAGAAATCATACTCGCAATGCCGGCGGTATAATTAAATGTAAAGCAAATGAAAGAAGATAAGTTAGAACAATTCGTACGGGAAAATGCCAATGACTTCAACAGTTTTGAGCCGCCGGTTATGGCCTGGGATGCTATTGAAAAAGAACTTCCAGCCCCAAAACATACTGCAGTTCGAAAACTTTGGCCATACGCATGGAAAGCTGCAGCAGCCATCCTTATTTTCGCTTCGGCATGGATGCTGAATGACTACACAGATCGGGATAAAAAAACTACGGAAAAAGAATTTGCCAAATCCGAAATTCAAACCAGTCCCGAACTTACCGAACTATTTGATGCCGAAGCATACTACACCACCCAGATCAGCAGCAAACAGGCTGAACTTGCAAAATATGCACAACAAAATCCCGAAATCATCGAAGATCTGAAAAAGGAATTCACCGAAATGGATAAGAGTAAAGCCGAACTCCGAAAAGACCTTGCCGAAAGCCATGCCGACGAAAAAGTAATAGAAGCTATTATACTTTCCTACCGCGTAAAACTCGAAATCCTCGACCAGATGCTAACAGAACTCCGCCGGGCGAAAGAGGGAAATACTACTAATCATACTGTTGAAACTAACCTGTAAGTGAATTTACCAAGTAATTACCATCATGAGAACCCCGAAAAAAATTATACGAATCCTTTTCCTTTTTGCTTTCGCTTTATGCTTACCTGTTTTACTCAGCGCACAGGTATACTCCGAAAAGAGGGAACAAGGTAAAAGCTTTAAACTCAAAAGCGGAACCACAGTTCATATTTCCAACAAATACGGCAATGTAAACGTATTGCCATGGGAAAAAGACTCGGTGCGTATTGAAGTTAGTATGTCGGCTCAATCGAAACAGGCTGCCAAAGTGGTTAAAATCCTTTCGACAATCGATTGCGAAATGATATCGGCTGCATCAACCATTAGTGCACGTACCATTTTTTACGACAACAGCGCCACCTTCTGGAAAGATGTGGTTTCTTATGCCGGCCAGGTGATAAATACCAGCAACAACCTGCAAATCAATTACACAGTTTATCTTCCTGAAACCGTTCCGCTGAAAATTGAGAATAAATTCGGTAACATTTATATGGACAGCCACCGGGCAAATGTGGACATTACACTTTCGAACGGCGATATGCAGGCCCGCGACTTTAGCAAAGTGCTGAAAATGAAACTGGAATTTGGCTCTGCAAGTATACAGGATGTTGATAATGCGCAACTTACCATTAATTATTCGGATGTAACCTGCAATAAACTAAAATCCCTCAACCTCAACAGTCGCTCCTCGACCATCGAAATTGAAGAAACAGGTTCACTCGAACTAACCTCCTCGCGTGATAAACTGGTTGTTAAATCGTGTAATTCGATCAACGGCGAGGCGTCCTTTTCCCGGATCCGCATCAACGAGCTTGAAGCTTTATGCTCCATGAATACCAAATATGGGGAGCTGAAACTGAATTCCATTTCCCGCAATTTCAGGACTATACAGGTGAAATCGGAATATACCGATGTGTTTTTGGGTGTCAATTCCGGAGCCGGCTTCACGATGGAATTATTGTACGATGCCAAAACCAACCTCAATATTTCGCCGCAAATAAATAACCAGCTTAAAAAAGAGACACTCAACACCAAAACCGGTAACATGCAAGCCACCGGCGATGTTGGTAAAACAGGCACTTCGCACATTTCGGTAACGGCAAAAGCGGGGGCGATTTCGTTGCTGAATAAGTAAGTTTTTTCACTTCTTACCTTTCTGCCAGTTTTCTTCAGAATTTTATTAGCCTGAAGCTCAGTTTAAGCCTGTGTTTGGCACGGTTTAAAAAACAAACTCTTTAAACTTCTTAAAATCAGTCAAGTACCAAACGCTACTTAAGCTATGCTTTTGTCTCTAAACTCTTCAAACCTTCCAAACTCTTCAAACTCTTCAAACTTTTTAAAAAAAATTCCAACCCTTCAAAAAATCTCCTGTCATTAGGATATATTTAAAATCGAACCAATCATGAAAGCAATTGAAAAACCACAGATTATAATCACCACAACCTTATTTATACTGCTTGCCCTTATTGCCCTTGTCCTGCTGATGTCAGGTTGTGTAAGTGAGCGTATCGAAGGGAACCACGATGTGATAACACAGGATCGCCCATCGCAACCGTTCAGCGAAGTAGTATCTTCGGGAAGTTTCAGCGTAAAAATTATACCTTCCGACGAAACCCGAATCGAAGTAAAAGGTGAATCAAACGTTCTGCCATACCTGAGTACCTATTCCAATGGAACCACACTAACAATTAAGTATAATGACGGCTACAATATACACGAGCATTATCCGGTAGAAATATTTCTTTATACAGATGTTTTGAACGCAGTAAGTTTATCTGGTTCCGGAACAGTTGATTGCGGGTATTTCGAATCTAACGAAATGTATTTGAATATTTCAGGCTCAGGTGGAATAACAGGCGATTTTGAAACAGAAAACCTGGAAGCTGTAATTTCCGGATCAGGGAATATGAACCTGGCAGGTTATTCAAATACAGGCTTATTTAGCATTTCCGGCTCAGGAAACATTAATGCACAAAACCTGGATCTGGAACATTGTTCAGCCAACATTTCAGGTAGTGGAAACATCAATACTTACGTGATTAAAACACTTGATGCAACCATCTCAGGCAGCGGAAGCATTTTTTACTATGGAAATCCGGTTGTTAAAACTCATATCAGCGGCTCCGGGAATGTAGTGAAATACTGAGGAAGAATGTGCTTTACCACAAGAGCCAAATTCCAAAAACCAAATCCCAAGTCCCACATCACAAACACTACTCACATCAAACATCCCACATCAAACAATCACCTTTATCTCAAAACGAACTTTGTAACTTAATCAACTATCTGCTCGTCATAAAAAGCATAAAATTTCAATAACCAATAAAAACCATTACTTGTGAAAAGATTTTTTACCATCGTTATAATCGCTTTACTATTTGCTGTTGAAGCGTTTAGCCAAAACTACCAGCAGTCGGCCGGATTACGACTTGGCGCTGCAGGAGGAATAACGTACCGCCGGCAGTTTGATGCCAACATTGCAGGCGAAGTTATGCTGCTGTCGCAAAATCACGGAACTGTTTTTGTTTTTCTTGTCGAAAAGCAGAAACCGGCCATATTGTTCGACGATCTGAACATGACCTTTATTTATGGCGTCGGTGCTCATATCGGAGCTGCCAGCAATAACTGCAACAATTACGATCCTTACGATTACAACCACTATTACGGTTACAATAAAATGCAGCTTGGCATCGACGGGTTTGCTTCGTTCGAATATATGGTTCCACGCTACCCAATTGCATTAAGCCTCGAGTGCAAACCGTATTTCGAACTATTCGACGATAATTGGCTCGGACTACACCTGCCTGTGATTGCTTTTGGAGCGAGGTACACATTTTAACCTTTTAACTCTGCTTTTAGAAATTGAAAACCCTGACAACTAAATAACAAATAACAAATTGAAAATAAACAGTTAACATTCTCATTTTATGAAAAAAGCAACCCTACTTTCTCTGATACTTACCCTTTGTATAAGCTTTGCAGCTCAAAGCCAGGATACACTCCGCCTGTTCGGTAACCACAAGAAAGAACAAAATAAAGAACAAAACGAACAGCCCAAACAAACTAAAACACGTCCGGCATCGGATATACAAACACTTACCGGCCCCGGAAAAAATATTGGTTTTTATTTCGGTTTTCATTCGGAATATTCGCAGGTAGCCGGCTATGATGCTTTTGGCGCTGGCGGGACATTTGCATTAATTGCTAATCATGGCTTAGCCATTGGCTTTTCAGGAAAAGGCTTTTTTACCGAACCTTACGAAAGAATTCCCGGATCAAATACCAGTTATAGTTACACCGGCGGTTATGGTGGTTTTCTTATTGAGCCCATCATTTTCCCAAAATCACCCGTACATGTTTCATTCCCGATACTGCTTGGGGCCGGAGGCATCGCGAAAAGCATGTTCACCAATAACAACTATCCCTATGATTATACCGAAGTATATGTTGAAAATGTTGAAGCCTACATGATTGCTGAACCCGGTATTGAAATCGAATTCAATGTTGCCCGTTGGATGCGCCTTGGCCTGGGGGGAAGCTATCGATTTACATCCTCACTCGAACCTTCCGAATTCGAATCAAATCCCCTGAATGGATTTACAGGCGGCTTTTCGCTGAAGTTCGGGAAATTCTGAGATGCTTTCCCAAAATTAAAAACACTTTGATTTTTATTTCTATTCAAAATTCCCTGTCTGATGTGTTAAGGCAGGGAATTTTGTATTTTTCGTCACAAGGCGAAGAATAAACATTTTTTACTTTTCTTACTCATTCTGGTATAACAAAACGTCCTGAAAGCTATAAATACATGTAGTATCCATAATCCAGCTTTAATGAGAATAAAACTAATATTGCTTGTATTGCTCTTTAATTATTGTGCGGTAAAAGCGCAGAATTATACTTTTAACTTTGGCTCTACAGGTCAGCGTGTTTGCCTTACCGATGTAAGTGTCGATACAGTTGTACCTTCGGCAACCATTCATTTTCGCGATTCGCAGTTTAATACTAACAAAACTACCTCTGTTTACCGCCGGCAGAGCAACGGAACCGGCTCCAACTGGAGTTTGGTTGCTTCAGGATTAACAGCAGGAACTCCCTCCTGGACTGATTTAGCAGTAGCAAAAGGCGAAACCTGGGAATACCAGGTAAGGCGAGCCAACGTTACGGGCGATGCAATCGGATATGCAGCGGCATCAATAGTTCACGACCAGTCGGACTACCGTGGCAGGATGATTCTTCTCATTGCTTCAAATATTGAAAATGAATTACCCGACAAAGTTAACACTCTTATTAAAGACCTTACCGGCGATGGTTGGTTCGTACACAAACTTTCAGTGCCAAGAGCTGCAGGATGGCATAGTGGCGATACCGTAACCGGAATCAGAAACCAGTTAAATATCATTTACTCAGATGCACCTGCAAATGATAAACCCAAGGTATTATTTATTCTCGGTCATGTTCCTCTCCCCCGCTCGGGTGCAGGCGGGCAAACTCCTGATAACCATCCTGTAAATGCCGGAGCCCGCGGAGCGGATACTTATTATGCTGATCTGGATGGCGTTTTTACTGATACCTCAACTTTCAATCCCGGCGGACTTTCGACACCTCTTTCTATTAACCTGCCGGGTGATTATAAATGGGATCAGGATTTCATTCCTTCCGAACTCGAAATGGCTTTCGGGCGCGTTGATTTTGCTGATATAACCAGTTTTATTCAGGGTGAAATCGCTCTTACCGGTCAATATCTCGATCGGTTACATAACTACAAACATGTAGCTCCCGGATGTTTTATGGGCAACCGTACTGCCTTTAATTTCGGTTTCAATAATTCGAATGATGGCTCATACCGGAGCCTTCCGTCCATTTCGAAAGCTGACAGTTTGTATCAGAATTATTCCGGCACCAACCACCCGCAATGGGTTAATACTAACGGTCCGTTTATGGTTTATATGCAGAACCAGTTTCAACCCTCCATCAACGAATGGAACACTTATGGTATGAATGCAACTGTTTTCAGCAGCGACCAGAGTTACTGGGGTTTCGCCGATGTTCCGGAAGGATATCAATACAGCAAAATCAGGGCTTTACTGGCTGCCGATACTAAATGCCTTGTTGCTTTGTGGACTACAATGGCAATCAATATTTTCCATCAGCCGGGCATTGGCGAACCATTAGGAATTTCCTGTAAGCATATCATGAACCACAATTTAACCAATCAGAATCTTGAAAAACCAATACAGGAATATGATGCACCTGCTTTCTGGAATCGCACACAGTTTGCATTTTCAGGCGATCCTACTTTGCGGCTTCACCAGGTTTATCCTGCTTCAAACCCGGTAATTACCTGTACTGGCAATGCTGCTGTAGTTTCGTGGTCGCCCTCTGCCGACACCAGAATTATAGGCTATCATGTGTATAAAAGTGAAAGTGAGTTTGGGGTTTTCGAGAAAATAACCGGACAAATACCGTCAACTACCACCACTTTTTCGGATACGGCTTATGTAAAAGGCAGCTGGTATATGATCAGGGCAGTTATAATGCAGGAAACAGGCAGCGGTTATTTTATCAATCCGTCGCAGGGTATATTTATTGAAGGTGATATTGATCTGCTTCCGCCTCCGGGTATAATAAGCGGGAATAGTCAGGTTTGTGCGTCCGAAAGTCAAACATACAGCATCAATCCTGTTCCCGGTGCAACATATTACACCTGGACATTGCCTGCAGGCTGGAGTGGTACTTCAACCGTAAATTCAATAACTGTAACAATTGGCACTACTTCCGGACTTATTTCAGTAATGGCTTTCAATGAAAATGGATATAGTGTTCCTTCGACACTAAATGTTACTGTAAATATATTACCTGAGCAACCGGGTTCAATTTCCGGGAATAGTAATATTTGTCAATCGTCAACACAAACATATATTACAGACAATGTCAGTGCGGCAACTTATTATTCATGGTCATTACCACAGGGGTGGGCAGGAAGTTCCGATTCTGCATCCATCAGTGTTCAGGCAGGAGCTGAAAGCGGACTGATTACGGTTGCGGCCGGCAATTTATGTGGATTAAGTCCCGCCAGGGAAATGTACGTTTTTACTAGTCCATTACCTGAATCTGCTGGTTCGTTGTCAGGACTTACAGAAGTTTGTCAAGGGCAATCGCCGGTAACTTACACTGTACCAGCAATTAATTATGCCACAATTTACAATTGGAATTTGCCGCCGGGAGCAACAGGAAATGGCAATTCAAATAGTATAGAAGTCAGTTTTGGTGATTTAGCTGTATCGGGTACTATTTCAGTTTCGGGTTTAAATGATTGTGGGAGTGGTAATGAATCATCACTTTTTATAAATATATTTCCGTTGCCGGAAACACCTTTAGTAACCTTAAACGGGTTTATTCTTACATCCTCTTCCCCCGATGGAAACCAATGGTATAGCGAGTCTGGTTTAATACAGGGAGCAAATTCACAAACTTACACCGTTACAGAAGATGGAGTTTATTACGACATTGTTACACTCAATGGATGCAGTTCAGCACCTTCAATACCGGTAGAAGTAATTTTAACCAATCAGGTTCAAGCTGAGCAGATTGATTTTACTATTTATCCGAATCCTGTGACCACTTATCTGAATATTCAAATTCCGGCTCAGCCCGAAATCACCCATTGCACTATTATAAATGCAAACGGACAGATTGTTCAAAAATTGGTAGTTACGTCAAACTCGGTTATTGATGTAAGCGCACTTAGTTCAGGTTTGTACCTCATCATTCTGCAATCAGGAAATCAGTCGTTTAAATCTAAATTTACTAAAAACTAGGTATTGATTTCTGACCCGAATTCCTTTTACTCATAAACTTCCTCATTTTGCCCGGTATATTTTCCACGAAGTCTTTTCGATACATTTGCAGCTTCTAAATCCGAAAAATGGGCGGCTTGCAAAATAATAATGTGCATTATTCAGTGTCTTCGCGACTGAAAAGTTGCTTTCTGGCAGCTTTCCCAAAAGGCATGAAAACCGCATGGTGGCTGATAAAAATCACTGTTCCGGTTTCGTTTGGTGTAATGTTACTTGATTATTTTGGAATACTTGCGTTGATGGCTAAATATACCGGTCCAATATTTGGTTACCTTGGATTACCCGGAGTTTCGGCTATTGTATTGATAACCAGTATTTTTACAAATATTTATTCGGTAGTTGCTGTACTTACGGTTTTAGATCTCCCGATGCGCGAAGGCGTTATACTTGCCACCATGTGCCTTGTTTCGCATGGATTTATAATTGAAACTGCTGTAATGAAACGGACAGGTTCCTCAGCCATACGCATGCTTTTGGTAAGGCTTACGGGCAGCATAGCCGTTGGTTGGTTGCTGAATATGGTTATGCCAGGAAGTTTTTCAAATATTGATATTCCGATTCTGGATCAGCAACAGGAATTCAGTTTGGTTTTCATTAATTGGATAAGCAGCATTTCGGTAACTATGCTGAAAATACTGGTTCTTGTAAATATCCTGCTCTTTTTTCAACAAATTATGGAGGAATTCGGGTGGATAGATGCTATCGAAAAACCATTGTCACCTTTCATGAAACTATTTGGTTTGCCGCGCAGTACCTCGCTTTCATGGGTGGTAGCCAATTTAATCGGACTTGCTTATGGCTCAGCTATTATGATTGAAGAATCGGAAAAAGGTAAAATGAGCCGCGAAGATGCCGATTTACTAAACCATCATGTTTCGCTTTCACATTCGCAACTCGAAGATCCTTTGCTGTTTCTCACGTTAGGATATGCCATCCATTGGCTTATCTGGCCAAGGATTATTATTGCCATTGCTGCCGTCTGGCTCCGAAAGGCAGAATTGAAATTTGTAGCGATGTACAGAAGCAGAAGAATGCCTGAACATATTTCATAATTTACTCATATAAACCTGGCTGTCAGGCTCTATCAGCATTTCACTGTTTTTAACAACCCTCTTTGCTGATAACACTTGTATATGTTACTCTAATTTATAACTTTGCAACCCATTTATTTCCGAACCACTGTTTCAATCATAATAAACTCACTGTTACAATGAAGGTTTACAAGACAAACGAAGTTAGAAATATTGCACTTATTGGTGGCGCTAAATCAGGCAAAACCACTGTAGCTGAAGCAATGCTTTTCGAAGGCGGTTTACTTAACCGCCGCGGATCAATAGAAGATAAAAATACGGTTTCCGATTACCGTGAAATAGAGCTGGAAAGACAAAATTCAGTTTGCTCAACATTAATGTATGTTGAATACAAAGGGAAAAAGATCAACATTTTAGATACCCCGGGTTTCGACGATTTTATAGGCGAAGTAGTTGCCGCACTGCATGTTGCAGACACTGCAGTAATGCTTGTTAACGCTCAGAATGGTGTAGAAGTTGGTACCGAAATTACCTGGAGGCTTACCAATAAAAATAATATTCCGGTGATTTTTGCCGTAAACCAGCTGGAGCATGAAAAAGCAAATTTCGAAGAAACACTTCGTCAGCTTAAAACTCAGTTTGGAGGAAACGTTACATTATTACAATATCCTGTAAATGAAGGTCATAGTTTTAATGCTATCATTGACCTTTTACAGATGAAAATGCTGAAATACTCCGATGGCGGTGGAAAACCCGAAATTTTGGACATCCCTGCTGATGAAATGGCTAAAGCCGAGGACCTTCACAATGCACTTATCGAAAAGGCAGCCGAAAGTGATGAGTCGCTGATGGAAGCATTTTTTGAAAATGGTTCACTTACCGAGGAGCAACTCGAAAAAGGATTGAAAGCCGGTATTATCAATCGTGGTTTATTCCCTGTTATGTGCCTTTCGGCGAAACACAATAAAGGTATAGGCCGACTGATGGAATTCATTTGTACTTCAGTTCCTGCTCCTGATGAAATGCCCGCTGTACTTACCACTTCCGGAAAAGAACTTACCTGCAAACCGACTGACCCAACATCCCTATTGGTTGTTAAAGTAGCTGTTGAAGAGCACCTGGGCGAAATCGCTTTCTTTAAAGTTTATGGCGGTGAAGTAACTGAGGCTATGGATCTTATTAATGGCACCAATTCAGGAAAAGAACGTATTTCGCAACTGCTCATCATTGCCGGTAAAAAACGCGAAAAAGTTGAGAAAGTTTGTGCCGGCGATATTGCAGCTACCATCAAACTTAAAAATACACGTACCGGCGATACGCTGAACTCTATAAAAAATGCTGAAGACGTTATCGTTCCTATCGAATTCCCGGCACCAAAAATCAGCATGGCTATCAAGCCTAAAAATTCAGCTGATGATGAAAAACTGGGTGCACGCCTCAACGAGATGCACAAAGTAGATCAAACGCTTTTAATTGAATATTCCAAAGAGCTCAAACAAATTATCATAAAAGGCCAGGGCGAGTTACACCTGAATATTGCAAAATGGTACCTCGAACACCTCGATAAAATCCCTGTTGAATTTTTCGCTCCTAAAATTCCATACCGCGAAACCATTACTAAATCAGCGAAAGCTATGTATCGCCACAAAAAACAGTCAGGCGGTGCCGGACAATTTGGCGAAGTGCATATGCTTATTGAGCCTTACACCGAAGGAATGAAATTTCAAACAGAGTTCGCAGTACGTGGTACCGACGAGCATGTGCTTCCATGGGGTGGAAAACTGGTTTATAACAACTGTATTGTTGGTGGTGCTATTGATGCACGTTTCATTCCTGCTATCCTGAAAGGTATTATGGAAAAAATAGAGGAAGGCCCGCTTACCGGTTCCTATGCCCGCGATATCGTTGTTAACGTTTACGATGGTAAAATGCACCCGGTTGACTCAAACGAATTAGCGTTTAAACTTGCCGGTCGTCAGGCTTTCAAAGAAGCATTTAAAAATGCAGGCCCGAAAATTCTTGAGCCTATTTATGATGTTGAAGTTATGGTACCTGCCGAGCGCATGGGCGACGTTATGACCGACTTGCAAGGTCGCCGCGCCATTATAATGGGTATGGACAGCGAAGGAAACTACCAGAAAATTAAAGCAAAAGTTCCTCTCGCCGAAATGAACCGTTACTCCACTTCACTCAGCTCACTAACATCAGGAAGTGGTACTTATTCACTTGCTTTTGGCGAATATGCACAGGTTCCGCCAGATGTACAGACAACCTTACTCAAAACATACGAAGAGCAGGAAAAAGAGGAAGAATAGTTTACTTCACTTTTGTTCTAACAATAAAAAAACCCTGGCTTTTCGGCCGGGGTTTTCTTTTTTAAACTAAAAACAAAGTTGAGCTTCTCATTGGCTTAAGCGAGTTGACTATTTTGCCAAATTCATAATTTTCCGGTAATCATCTTCTGCCAGTTTATAATTGCTGCCTCCCACTTTATTACGAATCATCAATTGAATTATCTCTTCAAATTTTTCCTCACCTATACCTGCCTGCGATAAACGAACCGGTGAACCTATCCGTGTAAAAAACTCTTCAAATCGCAAAATGGTATTTTCTACTTCACCATTTCCAAAAAGCAAGGTTCCCAAGCGTAAAATCTGTTTTTCGGCCTTTTTATTTAAATGTTTCATCCATGCCGGGAAAATAATTGACAGTGAAGCACCATGAGGCACCCCGTGAAGCAACGAAAGGATATGCCCCATGCCATGCACTCCCCAGTCGCCGCCGCCCTTGCCATTGCCCGTCACAGTGTTCAGTGCCATTGTGGCATCATACATAATGGCTGCCCGTTCGTCGTAACCATGCAGGTTGTCCATCAGTTTCGGTCCCCATTCCATGGCATCAGCAATAATTGCAGTGATAAATCGGTCGCTCAGGCTGCATTCGCCTGCGCTGAAAAAATTCTCAAAGCAATGAGCAATCAGGTCAGCAATGCCATAAGCTGTATAATCGGCCGGTACAGTAAAAGTAACTTCAGGATCAAGGAATGAATGAACCGGAAAACACAAAGGTGAACCATAACCATCTTTATGTCCTGTTTCAGGATTCTGCAGCACGGCAAAGGGGTTCATCTCAGTACCGGTAGCTGCCAGGGTAAGAACAGCTATCAGTGGAATAGCTTTTACAGGTTTGGCTTTGTATTCGTAAAACTTCCATGCCGAATGAGTAACCGGAATTGTTATTGAAATAATTTTAGCCGAATCAATTACACTTCCGCCACCAACGGCAAGAATGTAATCAACATTATTTTCGCGGCCAATGGCCGCAGCTTTATCAACATCGTCAACCAGTGGGTTGGGCTGTATTCCGTCATATTCAAAAATAGTTGCGCCTGCCTGGTTTAGCTGAGCAACAATGCGATCATAAAGCCCTGAGCGTTTTACCGATCCTTTTCCGTATACAAGCAATACTTTGCTTCCAAACGGTTTTACTGTTTTGCCGATGGTTTCAATTACGCCTTTCCCGAAATGAAGGCTGGTAGGATTATGTGAAATAAAGTTTTCCATTGAATGATTATTTTGAGTGCGAAATTACATTGTTATGCGTAAATGATTTTATACTGTTATTAAAAATAACCTTTTCGCACGAATAATGTTTTTCTCCATTTTCAAATTTGTGCAGATGTGTTGTCCTAATATTATATTGAGTTGTCAGATTTGTTGTGGGGTGAAAAATCCACTATTTTTGCCAACGCGATGAAAAAGCCCAAAAATAAATATTATGTAGTATGGGAAGGCCACCAAACGGGCATTTTCGACTCGTGGGACAAATGCAAAAAGCAGGTTGACGGCTATGCTTCAGCCAAATACAAAGGATTCACCACCCTCGACGAAGCTAAAACAGCTTTTGGCAGCAGTGTGTGGAATTACTATGGTAAAACTGAAAAAGCACCGGTTAACAGCGCATTGAGGAAGTTATATGGTGAACCACTCCAAAAGGCGATTTGTGTTGATGCTGCCTGCAGCGGAAATCCTGGTGTACTCGAATACCGCGGAGTGAATATGATTACCGGGCAGGAAATATTTCATCGCGGGCCATTCCCGCAGGGCACAACCAATATAGGCGAATTTCTGGCAATAGTTACAGGGCTGGCATGGCTGCAGCAGAATAAGCTGTCATTACCTTTATACAGCGACTCGCGGAACGCCATTTTGTGGGTTAAACAACGAAGAGTGAATACACAACTACCTCGCACTGCTAAAAACGAGGAATTGTTCGAGCTTTTGGATCGGGCTGTCGAATGGCTTCATAACAACCGGGGTGATACTAAAATATTAAAATGGGAAACTAAGGCATGGGGTGAAATTCCGGCTGATTTCGGAAGAAAATAATTTCAACCATCTTGTTTTTGAAATGTAAAGCCTGGAGGGTAATAGCACCAGACATTACTATATAGAAGCTTTGAGCACAAATAATTATCTGCAAAACAAGAGTTTGTTATTTAAAATAGGATTTCGTAATTTTGCGCCCCTCAATTTAATACTTAGCTAAGTGAACCGCCTCAAAGAATATACTATTCAGTTCGTTGGGCTTGAGCCTGGAAATCATCAGTTTGAGTTTGAGGTGAATGATTCGTTCTTTGAACATTTTGAGTTTTCGCTTATTCAGCATGGACAAATACATATTGCCGTTGCCCTTGAGAAGATGGAACGAATGATGATTTTCAACATCATTCTCGAAGGTAAAGTGCTGGTAACCTGCGATCGCTGTAGTGATGAATTTTATTTCTCTGTTTCCGATACGCAGAAGCTTATTGTAAAACTGGGGGCTGAATATATGGAGGAAAGCGAAGATGTGGTTGTTATTCCGGAAACGGAATATCAGTTTAATCTCGCACCTTATATTTATGAATTCATTCATCTGGCTCTACCTGCGCGCCTGCTTCATCCTGATGATGAAAACGGCAACAGCACCTGTGATCCGGAAATGTTGCGACTACTCGAAAAGCTTAACACCAGCGAAACCACAGATCCCCGCTGGGAAGCACTCAAAAAACTTAATACTGATCAATAAATAGTTTGAACTAATACTAAATACACAAAACAATGCCAAATCCAAAACACAGGTTCTCGAAAACCAGAACGGCAAAACGCAGAACACATTATAAACTTGAAGCACCAACCTTCATTATTTGCACAAACTGTGGCACTTCGGTACTATACCACCGCGTATGTCCTGAATGTGGCTATTACAAAGGCCGTTTGGCAATTGAAAAAAATACTACCGCTTAATTTTGCCACTCAAACGGCAAATCATGTTAGGAAAAGGATTCTTTAAATGAGAATCGGACTGGATGTAATGGGCGGCGATTTCGCGCCGGTGGCTGCAATTGATGGAGCCATTCTTGCAGCTAAGGAACTATCGGGCGACGATAAAATCGTTTTAATAGGTCAGGAGTCTGCAATACGTTCGTTATTACACGAACGGGGATGCGATGCGGCACTATTTGAAATAGTGCATGCAGCTGAAATTATTGAAATGGGTGAGCACCCAACCAAAGCTCTTGCTAAAAAACCTGATGCCAGTATTAGCGTCGGTTTTAATATGCTGAAACATAAAAAAATTGACGCTTTTGCAAGTGCCGGAAACAGCGGTGCCATGCTGGTAGGTTCAATTTTCAGCGTAAATACCATTCAGGGAATTGTCCGTCCTTGTACTTCAGCTATCATTCCTCAGGAAGATGGAGGATACAGCCTTTTAGTTGATATAGGTACCAATCCCGATGCCAAGCCTGATGTATTTTACCAGTTTGGATTAATTGGATCCATTTATGTTAAAAACGTATATCATGTTGAAAACCCGAGAGTAGCATTACTCAATATCGGGCATGAAGAGGAAAAAGGTAATCTTACCACACAATCGGCATACAGCCTGATGAAGGACTCGAAAGACTTTAACTTTTTGGGTAATATTGAAGGCCGCGATATTCTGCATAATAAAGCTGATGTAATTGTATGCGATGGTTTTACAGGAAATATTATTCTCAAACTCATTGAATCTTTTTACGACCTGATGGAAAAGCGTAACCTTGTAGATGGGTATATCCGCAGGTTTAATTATGAAAACTACGGCGGTACTCCTATACTGGGGATCAATGGTGCCGTTGTAATGGGTCATGGTATTTCCAATGACGTCGCAATAAAAAATATGGTTTTACTTGGCCGTGATGTATTTAAAGCAAAAATTGCATCAAAAATAAAGCATGCACTTTTAAACCTCAACGGAGGTTTTCTGCCTGAATAATACTTCCGGCTGCACGTGACCAATGGCATGATCTCAAACCGGGAAATTGCTGACATTGTTTATACAAACTGCTTTTAAACAACAAGAGAACAAAAATTTATGACAAAACTAAGAGCCGCTATTACCGGAGTTGCAGGTTATGCCCCCGATTATATACTCAACAACGAGGAATTAAGTCGAATGGTTGATACTACCGATGAATGGATAATGACACGTATTGGTATCCGCGAACGACATATTTTAAAAGGCGAAGGTCTGGCTTCTTCCGATATGGGTACCGAAGCTGTTAAACTCTTGCTTGCTAAAACAAATACAAATCCGGAGGATGTTGACCTGGTTATTTGTGCAACAGTTACTCCTGACATGATGTTTCCTGCAACAGCCAACATAATCAGTGATAAATGCGGAATAACCAACGCTTTCAGTTATGACATGAATGCTGCATGTTCCAGTTTCCTGTATGCTCTTACAGTAGCTCAGAAATTTGTTGAATCAGGAACTCACAAAAAAGTAATTATTGTTGGAGCTGATAAAATGTCGGCAATTACCGATTATACTGACAGGGCTGTTTGTCCGCTTTTCGGCGATGCTGCCGCTGCAGTTATGCTTGAACCTTCAACAGAAGACGTTGGTATCGTTGATTCTATTTTCAGGACCAATGGAACCGGCCGTCACCATTTATATATGAAAGCCGGTGGCTCACAACGCCCGGCAACACACGAAACTGTTGATAACAAGGAACACTATATATACCAGGATGGGCAGACTGTTTTCAAATGGGCTGTTTCAAAAATGGCTGATGTTTCGGTTGAGATGATGGAAAAACACAATCTGAAATCGGATGATCTTGCATGGCTGGTGCCTCATCAGGCCAATATGCGCATAATCGATGCCGTAGCCAACCGTATGGGTCTTGAGAAAGAAAAAGTAATGATCAATATCGAAAAATATGGTAATACAACTTCGGCTACTATTCCTTTATGCCTATGGGAATGGGAATCGAAACTCCGTAAAGGCGATAACGTGATACTGGCAGCATTCGGTGGTGGTTTTACATGGGGATCTACTTTACTTAAATGGGCTTACGACCCGAAGTAAAAAAAGACAAGGAGATAGGGAGAGGGGTGACAAGGAGAGGTTGAAAAGAAAAGTGTAAAGAATATAAACTGGAAAACCCTGCTGTAATGGCGGGGTTTTTTGTTTTTATTCCGGCTGCATTTTCCTGTATCCTACCCAGTCAAATTCATCGAAAACATCCGAAACAGAGTCTTCATATTCATCAAAACGATTCACCTTTTTGATCCGCTTAAAAACTTTGTGTGGATCGTTAAATGAGATTGCCAGATACGACCAATATTCTTTTAAAACACTGATTGCAGATAAATTATCATTCATTTGCCTTCGGTATCCAAAATACAGATCATCAATAAATTTCCTGATCTGAGCTTTTCGGTCAATTGTAACAGTTAGTTCTTTACAATCAGCAGGTAAAAAAGGATCATACAACAAACCTCGTCCTATCATCCAGGTATTGATTGAAGGGAATTTAATACTGAAATGCATGAAATCACTTTTGGTAAAAATGTCGCCATTGTATATTACCGGAACTGCAAGAAGCGAAATTGCCTGGCTGAAAATTTCCTGGTCTGGCTCGCCAGTGTAAAGCTGTTTGCCAATACGGGAATGAATTGTTAATTCGTGAATATTATGTTTGTTAAAAACAGGAATAAGATTAAAAATTTCATTCATGGAGAAATAACCTAGCCTGCATTTTATTGTGAACCTGACAGAAACTTCGCCTATTACTTTCCGCAGGATTTCTTCAATCATTTCAGGGTATGGAAGTATGCCTGAGCCTCTTTTCTTATCTGCTACCTGTGGATACGGGCAACCCAGGTTCCAGTTTATTTCACTGAAACCAAGGTTTTCGCAAAACCGGGCAAACCGAATAATTTCATCGGCATCCTTGCTTAAAATCTGTGGTACAACTTCAATCCCGTTTTCAAAAGGATTTCCTAATTCGGCTAACTTGCGTGCCGGAAGCTTGCTGTTGTGCTGGATCGTGGTAAAAAAAGGAGTGAAAAGCTTATCAACTCCCTGGAAATGTTTTACATACACCCGACGGAATGTAACCCCGGTAATGCCCTGAAAAGGAGCTAAATATATACTGTGTTGCTCTGCCAAAGTACCGGATTATATGTCGTTAATCGATTACTTCTTGCTTTCGAGGTATTCTCTCAGTTTATCCTGGTTTTTGGCATCGGCCAGTTTTCGTATTTCTCCCTTAATTTTATAATTATTCAAGGGATTTTCGCAGTAATCAAGTGCCAATAAATATGCATTGTACTGTATATCCTCCCGACTCACACCCTTCCCTTTTTGGAGTGCATACTTTGCAGAACTGGCAATATAAATTCCAATGAAATCATAATCACCTTTAGCAATTTTTGTAAGAGTTGCATCCAAAGGAAAAGAGTAATCGGGTGTGCCCTGCATCCATTTCATGACAAAATTAATCGCGCTTTCCCTGTGGGCATTATCTTTTTCAACCGGATTTGAATATACATAATCGGAAGCAAGAATAACCTGAGGTTCAGCTCTTTTGAAATCATTGGCGGTATTCAGCAATACATTATCATATTGCGATTTGTTCTGCGAAAAAATGCTAAGTGCTGCAAAAATGAGCAACGCCGACAAAATTATTTTCATGAAAGGAAGAAATAAAACAATTTAACCAGGTTAGAAATCAATTTCTCATCATGTGAAGAAAATGATTTAAAAAACAAAGATAGTTTTCTTTTTTTAACAGGGGAAGTATTGAATCCCGGTCAGCAAAGAAATACAGTTCAAGATAGTTTACTCTATAACTTATATGAATCCCACAAATCGTTCGGACTTTTTACTTCTTTCATTTGGCTGATGTAGATTTCATCGCCGTTACAACGCAGATTAATCATTCCGAAAAGGATAGTATTGTTTTTCATATTAACTGAACGGGCCAGTTCGGTGGAATAAACCAGTGGCCTTTTGCCACGTGCGTATTTGCCGGCACAGCCTATTGCATCGGCACGCGGATGCGAAAAACCTTCGTTATCGCCCGAAGAAATAACTGTTGCAAATGGGTTAACACACTGCATAAATTGTTCGGTAAAATCCGAAGATCCGTGATGACAGGCTTTAGCAACATCCACTTCAAAAGGATTAACTGGTGAGTGTTTCTCCATCAGGTATTCTTCAGCCTGTGTATTAAGATCACCACCAAGCAGAAAAGTGCGGTTTCCGAAAGTGATTTTCAGTACAAGACTGTGGCCATTAATGGTTTTCCCTTCATCAGTCCAGTAAATAAAAGTATTCCTGTTGCTGATTTTCTCATTGAAAGGTGCCAGCACTTCGATACGAAAAGGTTTAGCTTCAATAGTTTTTTTTACAGGTATATCGCCCGCCTTTAGTCGCTTTACACGTGTAACCCTGTTTTCTTCATCAGCTTTTTTTAATGCTGCCATAAATAAAGTAACATCCTGATTAAAAGGAATATTCTCCTTTACAGTAAGCAGATTATCAAATATTTTTGTCAGGTAATTTTTGCCATCTTTTTTTATGATATCACCAATTCCACTGGAATATGTATTACCTGTTGAAGCAAACTTTAATATACCAGCATGGTAGATATTACCGAATGTAAATGCTGGATTTTCAATTATTTTTATGAATCCCTTATAGTGATCGGTATCGAAATGGCTAACAAATAAATAATCAATATGTATTGGTTTATTGTCTTTAATAAGATAAGTATACTGCCATTTGGTTAAATAACCCGCCATATTGCTTCCGGGACCGGCATCAACAAGTATTTTCAGCTCCCCGGCCTCAATCAGCACTCCATCGCCTTGGCCAACATCGAGATAGAATATTTTAAGACCCATATTATCAGTCAGATCTGACTTTTTCATCCAGCCATCAGGACCGGCAGTTACAACTTTCAGGAAATCACCGACCTCTTCGGTAATAGTAACATACGTACCTAAAAGTATCCGGTTGATTACCTTAACGCCTTTATTTTCGATAACGCTTTGGTAAATAGGCGCCTCGTTAATTGCAGAATATTTGAACACAGTAGCCATTACGATTTCTTTTTAAATGTGGATATTTATAGGATGAATGTACTACAATTTGATTTAAGATAAAGTAAAAGCAATTATCCAGTATTTATTAAAAGGAGAATTTTCCTTTGGTTATCACACATTCAGCGCTTCCAGCTATAGACATCCCGTCATAAATATTTGAATCACATTTTTGTAACTGTGTTTCAACTGAAATAACTGATTTCACATTCGGATTCCAGATTACAACGTCAGCATCTGAACCAACTTCAATAACTCCTTTTTGCGGATAAAGTTCGAAAATACGGGAAGCGTTGGTCGATGTTATTCCGACAAACTGCTGCAAACTTATTTTTTTGGTTAAAACACCGTACGTATAAAGCAAGGCTAACCTGTTTTCGATTCCACCGGCACCATTGGGGATTTTTGTAAAATCGTTAATTCCGATATCTTTTTGTCCAAATGTGTTAAACGGACAATGATCGGTGGACAATACATCTACAGTGCCATCAGCTATTGCTTCCCATAGGGCGTCCTGGTCCAGCTTTGAGCGGATTGGCGGACTGATCACATATTTCAAGGAATCTGGCAGTGGTTTTGAATACACACTTTGGTCGAGTACTAAATATTGGGGACATGTTTCGCAAAAAAGAGGCAGACCTTCCTTTTTGGCTTCTCTTACATATTCGATAGATTTTGCGGTTGAAGTATGTACAATATAGGTTCTGCAACCTGTTCTCCGACAAAGATCAATTACTTTCCTGACGGATTCTGATTCAACTTCTGCCGGCCGCGAAAGTGCATGGTACAATGGTTCTGTCTTTCCTTCGCTGACAAATTTCTTTTGGTTTTCTACTATCACATCACCTTCTTCACAATGAACGAGCACAATTGCATTGAGCGAAGCTGCCTTTTTCATAACCTGTTCGAGCTCCCAATATTCGATTCCGATGTTGCCTTTGTATGCCAGGTAAGCTTTGAAGGATTTAATACCAACTTCGTTTACACACCATTCCATTTGCTCCGGAATAGTTTCATCGAACCAGGTAATTCCCATATGCAATGTATAATCCACCAGGCATTTATTGGATTCCTTCAGGTGAAATGCCAGGGCATTCATCAAGGATTGTCCGCGTGAAGGAGTTACAAAATCAACCAGGAAAGTGGTTCCACCACCAATGGCGGCTTTGCTTCCACTCAGGAAATCATCGCAGGATGGACCGGCAGGAGTTGGCAATCCCAAATGCACATGAGGATCTATTCCTCCGGGGAAAATGTATTTTCCTTTTGAATCGATGACTTTGTAACCGGGAAAGTCTGAGGGATCTAATTTGCCCATTTCTTTTATAAGACCTTCACTTACTGCAATATCAGAATTCTGAGAAGAATCGGAGTTAATTATGGTTCCGTTAATGATAAGAAGTTGGGACATATCAAATATTTTAATCAAACTGTTTTCAATGTCAGATGCCCTGAAGGTTTGCAGACACTAATTTTTTTTCAAAGCGGCCTTCTGAGTTTTTCTCAAAACCCAGTTTTTTCAGGTATTTCGAATATTTGTCACTTCGCCCGTCTGCAATAACTTTCTTGAAGCCTTCATTTATAAAGCGATCCCTTAGTCGCAAATAAATAAATTTCCCGTTTTTAAAATCGCGGTATTCAGGTAAAACAAAATCCAAACCAACTGAAAGATTGTGATCCTGATCGCGGTGAGCCAGGAAAACACCGGCGACAGCCATATTTCGTAAAACAAAGAAACTAATGGTATTTATTTCGGGCCGGTAGGCAAACCCGGGAAAGAATTTTTCGATATCATCTTCGTGAAATTGCAGGAATCGAATCAGGTATTTATTATCAGCCCTTACTTCCAGAATTTCAAAAACTTCTTTTTTGGAGTAGATTGAATTGAGATAATAAATATCGACTAAAGCAATGAAGGCATTGAGGAATCCTACCGGCCATGCGCCAATAAGAAATCCGTAAGTTGAAAAAGTGAGCGCGCCGGCCAGGTTAATCCACCTGAATTTCAGGATGGAACTCATTGTCATTGAAAGTGCAATGGCTACAGAAGCAATATAGCCAATCCATTGTAAAAGAGATATTTCCATTGATATTTTTTAAGTGCCTAAAGCAGATAAAGCGTCAAAAGTCAACACTTAAAACACTTACAACATTTAAGTCTATGAGAGGCAAAATTAGTTTAAAAAACTCTACTTCCTCATTTTCGACCAAAGTCTCTCCGCCTGAATACGCGCATCAGCAAGGATTTTTTCTTCGTCAACGGTGAGTATTTTCCTGTTTTCAACAATTAGCCTGCCATTTGAAATCACATGTTGTACATGCTGCGATTCGAGTCCGAATACAAAATGTCCATAGAAATTGCCTTTATTGAAAGGAGTAGGCGTATCATAATCAAGCACTACCAGGTTATTGGGACCATGACCTTTGAATCCGTTGCTTTGCAGGTATTTATCTGCATTGCGGAAACGCTGGTAAACGCTGTCGTAGCCAATGGTATCGAAATTCTGACCAACAAAAAATGCGGCTTTGGCACTTCGGAGCATATCGCTGTGCATACCATCCGTACCCATCATAATATTTTCGCCAAGTCCTTCGGCATTAAAATATCCGACTTTGTTATTCAGGTTGCTTTCGGTATTCTGAACCACCCAGACTGGGCTGTTGCTGATAATTTTCTTTTCATTTTCACTCAAATGAAGACAATGGCCAAGAATGGTTTTACCAGAATCGAGAGCCCCAAATTTGTGAAGACGTTCAATAACACGCATGCCATAGGTTGAGACACAATGATCCTGATCGCTTTCGGCTTCAGCAACATGGATATGGATTCCACTATCAGATTGTTTTGCGAGTTCAACGGCTTTTCTCAGGGTATCATCCGAAACCGTGAATGAAGCATGCAAGCCAACCAAACCCTGGTGTTTTTTCAGGTATTCGGCAGTCTCATTCAGCTCTTCCTCAGCTTTATCCAATCCATCGCGATCGGAAATTTCGCAGCAAAGCAAATGAGAAGCGCCCACTTTTTCGAATGCTTTGGCGATAATTTCCAGCGAACCTGAAATAGCGTTAGGCGAAGCATGATGGTCAATCACGAATGTGACACCATTTTTAACACAAGCCATTGCCGTATAAAGCGCGCTGGCTTCAATCATTTCGGCATCGAGGCATTTGTCGAGAGTCCACCAGACGTATTCCAGAATTTCATTGAAATTTTCCGGATTCTTTTTCGGCGCGCCCATTCCACGGGATAAGGCGGAATAAACATGGTGATGCCCGCATACAAAGGATTGGGTGATGTATTTACCGGTGCAATCGATTACCGGAGAATTATTATCGTGAGGGATATCTTTGATGAAACTAATTTTCCCGTTTACTCCTTCTTCCACTAAAATGTGAGAGGTTGTGAATTCAAGCGTTTCAGGATGAATATAGGTTCCATTTTTGAGGAGTAATGCCATTGAATTTTTGTTTTTTTAATGAGAGTTATTTAGCAGTATGTTTTTTTTGGTGATACTAGTTTCTATTCTTCCAGTTTTCTGTTTTCTTTTTTCGGCGGTAAGAAATTCTCGCCGGTAACTACACTTTTACCTGTTTTGGATTCTAATTCTTTACGGGCATTTTTGGCAACAGCTCCGCCTTTTTTACCTGCTTTGGCATTTTGGATTAAACCTTTAGCTTCTTCGCTTTCTGCAATTTGTCGGGTTGATAATTCAGCCAAAGCGGTAAAAATCAATTCAGCTTCACTCATATGATCCCGAAGGTTTTGGGATTTCAATCCCTTGAGATC
Source organism: uncultured Lentimicrobiaceae bacterium (assembly GCA_964420555.1). Lineage (GTDB taxonomy): Bacteria > Bacteroidota > Bacteroidia > Bacteroidales > UBA4417 > UBA4417. The sequence continues at coordinate 122,765 of CAYQTT010000001.1, forward strand.
TTTGTGCTTTTTAACAGTGAGTCCTGTCCATTCCTGATGAATAATATTGGTAAGAAATGCAAATTCATCTGATTTTTCTATTCCGCTGTCTTTCCAGTAATCAGTGAGCTTATTCCTGGTTTCCTGACCCGTCATACGTTGCTGAATCCACTTTTCGCTGCGACCTAGTTTCTGCCAGTTTTCTCTTGCCCTGTCAATACTTTGGGATGGATCGGAAATTTCCTGCATACGCTCGTAGCCGGTCTTGGCTAACCATTGTTTGAAGGGTTCAGCTTTGGGAGAGGGAATTGATTGGATAAGTCTTAATAGTGTCTCAGTGTCAGCTACATCTGTTTCTCTGCTCTTCCCATCCTCTGCTTTCATTTTCAACCGTACGATTTTTTCGTACACTTCACTTCCTTCTCTTGTCAACTTCTTTTTCAGATCACTCCAATACCGTTTAGGAATGCTGCTATCAGTTAAAATTTCAATTACATCAATAACTGAAAAATACCAGATTTCCTTTACGTTATCAAAATGAGTGCGAACTTTCTTTTGTTCAAATAACTTTATTGGAACCATAATAAAATTAATTAAAGGTGAATAATATGAAGCGTTGTAAATCAAGCTAAACTGGTTTCTTCAAAGGTAATGAATACCTTCTGACTCCATCAAAATCACATAAAGCATTTGCTACCGCTGCAGCCGTTGGGACCAGTCCTATTTCACCAAGCCCTTTTGCACCATATGGTCCGACAGGATCTTTAACTTCAACGCCTAAAACAACAATCTCCGGCATATCTTTTGCACGCAGGATTTTTAAGTCGCGCATTTTTGTTGAAACCAGTTGGCCGTCAATCATGGGTAAATTTTCTGTTAACGCATAGCCCAATCCCATATGAACAGCGCCTTCAATCTGCCCTTCGAACATGATCGGGTTCATAATTTTACCTGCATCATGGGCGGCATAAACGGTTTCGATTTTCCCCGTTTCATCCAAAACGACCAATTGTGTAGCGTAACCGTATGCAAAATGGGTAATTATCTCTTTCACATCAGCACCGGGTTTGGTGGTCCAGTCGCAGGTGTAATTGCCTTTATACGTTTTACCTGAAAGTTCCTTTAAACTATTATTTTTAAGATCCTCATGGATTTGTTTGGATGCATCGAGAATTGCATTTCCAAGCAGTGCAGTTGCACGCGAGGAAGTTGTCATACCAGTTGGGATTCCGGCAATCGAATCAACGATTACCTCGACTATTGCGGGAGGAATTCCGGTTTCTTCGCACAAAACCTGCGTGGCAACCGTGTGAACGCCCTGGCCCATTTCAGTCCAGCCGTGGTGCAAAATGACTTGCTTTTCTGATTTTATTTCGATGATCACATCGCTGAAATCAGCCATGCCGTTACCAACTCCGCTGTTTTTTATTCCGCACGCCAGTCCTTTAAAACGGGCTTTATCATAATATGGCTTCACTGCAAGTAAAGTTTCCTGAACGCCAATGCCTTTATGAAGTACCTGCCCGGTTGCTGTCATTTTGCCTTCGCAAAGTGCATTGTTATACCGAAATTGCCAACGATCAAAACCACCTTGATTGCAAAGATCATCGATACAGCCTTCGAGGGCAAAAGCTACCTGGTTGGCCCCAAAACCGCGCATGGCACCGCTCGGAATATTGTTGGTATAAACTGTCAGCGCTTCCAGATTTACGCAAGGGAAATGATATGCGCCGGTGGCATGACCTGCTACGCGTTCCATCACTTTTGTTCCGACTGAAGCATAAGCTCCACTATCACCGACGGCATATAGTTTAAGTCCGGCGAGCTTCCCATCTTTGTCGCAACCCACTTCCATATCCATATAAACCGGATGCCGTTTGGGATGCATCCGGATGGATTCATCCCGCGATAGAACCACTTTTACAGGCTTTTTCAGAAGCCAGGCAAAAAGCGAAGCGTGTCCCTGGACAGTCATGTCTTCTTTACCCCCAAAACCACCACCGGTAGAAACGAGTGTAACCCGTACTTTTTCGACCGGTAAATCTAAAATAGCGGCTACCTGTTTGCGGTCTTCATAAATTCCCTGACCATTTGAATACAAGTGAACACCTTCTTCAAAAGGCATAGCCACTGCGCCTTCAGTTTCGAGGAAAGCATGTTCAATGCGCTGAGTCTGGTATATGCCTTTAGCAACAAAATCGGAAGCGGCAAGAATTTCATCCGCGATTCCGCCACGGTAAACCCGGCAGGTTTCCAGAAGATTATTCCTGTCTGGATGGACCTTTAACGCTCTCGGTTTTATAGCTTCGTGCGGATCAGTAACCGGTTTGAGAACCTCGTAAGTTACCTTTATCAATTTAACAGCCTCTCGCGCAATTTCTTCGGTTTCGGCAACCACACCGGCCAGCACATCACCAATGTAACGGGTTGTTTCGCCGGATTTAATCATCAACGGCCAGTCTTTAAAAATCAGCCCGACAAACCGGTTGCCAGGAATATCATCAGCTGTGAATATTCTGACTACACCTTTTACTTTTAATGCTTCAGAAAAATCAATATCAAGAACCATTGCCTTAGCATGATCCGAAAAATATAAAGCTCCGTGAAGCATTCCGTCAAACTTCAGATCATTTACAAACAAGCGTTTGCCGACAGCCATTTCGTAAGCTTCATACTTTGGATAAGAAGTGCCAACATTACCCGAAAGACTTGTTGAGGTGGATGGTAGCTTTTGTTGTAGTCGTTGAGCTGCCTCGTGAATAGCATCAATAATTTTAACGTAACCAGTGCAGCGGCAAAGATTCAGCGTAAGGGCTTGCTTTATCTCGTCTCTGGTTGGTGTCGGATTTTTCTGCAGAAGCACGTTTGTTCGCATCAGGAAACCGGGAGTGCAAAAACCACACTGAACGGCTCCTTTTTCGACAAATGCTTTTGCCATTATATTCCTGACATCTTCGGGCAATCCTTCCAGTGTATTGACTTTTGCGTTTTCAAGCTTTTTCAGCGAAGTGAGGCACGATAATTTTGCTTCGCCGTTGATCTCAACCATACAAGCGCCGCAGGCACCCTGGCAGGAACAGCCATCTTTTACGGAAGTGATGTTTTTTATGTTACGAAGGAATTTCAGGAGAGATATTTCCGGTTCACCATCGAAGTTCGTTTTCTGACCGTTTAAAATAAATTGTACCATGAGTTTAAGACGATAATGATTCTGAAAGTAGTTTATTTCTTTTCGTAAATCCTTATCCAGTCGATTTCCATCTGGTTGGGGAATACAGTTTTTTCGTCAGGCGATTTGGTGAACGGTGTAGTATCGGTGCCGACAGCCATTCCAGCAATAACCGACAACATTTCGCCCTTTGGCGGGAATGTTTGATTCAGTCGGTATTTACCGGGTTTTACAGGACATTTCTTAATAACTCGTCCCCGCTTATTGGTATATTGACTCACCCGCCATACTTCTTTTCCATCAACAGCAACACTCACAAAATTGCTATCCCAGATCATGGTGTAAATATGGTAACCATCGGCAAGATTGGTTCGTCCATTATACCCTTTTTGCAAGCTGGTTTTTGTATTCCAGCTATGAATACCCACATGATGATAGCGCGGTTTTTGTGTTCCGATCTCAAATACATCTATTTCGGTTGCTTTTCGTCCAAACATCCAGAAAGCAGTCCAGAAGCCCATTCCCGAAGGTATGCGGCAGCGTATTTCGTACTTCCCCATCCCGAACTCATGCCTCGAATGGATTAAAGCTGAAGAATAATCCCTGGTTTCGCCCATCCATTCTCCGGTTTCTTTTCGTGCGATTAGTTTTAGACTTCCATCACTTACTACAGCATTTTCATCACGGAATATTTGTCCTTCGTTTCCGTGGGTGCGGCAAAATGTGCATTTATCGCTGCCATCATCAGTGTAAGGGAACCAGGTAATCCATTTTTTGCCATCCAGCGAATTGCCTTCGAAATCATCACTGAACACAAGATTCCATTCACCTGTAAAGCACCGGACCGGAGCCTTCAGAAGGGTATCGTTCTGTGCGGATATGCTCAATGTAGTAGCAGTTAATATCCACATTATCAGGAATATACGGTTTCGTTTTGAATGATTTCGCATATAATGTTGACTTCCCAAGTGCTAAAGGCTAAAAGCAACTGTTTTCAAAAACATCTCAACGGAATCAATATCAGGCTTCACCGGCTGAGGGATTTCGAAGAGCGACTGCACAGCATTCAGGTCTTTCAACCCGCTACCTGTTAGTAAAACAACATTGGTTGAGGCTTTTGGAATCAAATTCCTCTTTTTGTGATCCAGGAATCCTGCAAACGCAGCAGCGGAAGCTGGTTCAGTGAAAATCCCTGTGTTTTTTGACAGGAAAGAGGAAGCGCTCAGAATATCATTATCGGAAACTGTAATGGATTGGCCATGATATTTTGTGATGTATCCGGCTGCCATATGGAAATTCCTGGGAATATCAACTGAAATGCTATCAGCTATTGTAGCCGACGGAGTTGAAACAAATTCTTCTTTACCAATATTTTCAATGAGATTGCAACTTCCGGCAGCCTGAACGGCAATAATTATTGGCATTTTTTGTATAATTCCCATCTCCAGTAAATCTTCAAATCCTTTGTAAACGCCGGAAATAATAACGCCATCGCCAACAGATACATAAATATAGTCAGGGACTTGTTCCTCAAGTTGGCTGAAAAGTTCAAACGAAACTGTTTTTTTCCCTTCGATGGTAAACGGATTAAAAGCCGTATTGCGGTTATACCAGCCGAAACGTTTAGTTGCTTCAATGCTCAGGTCGAAGGCTTTATCATAATTTCCGGCAACCGGAACAAGCGTGGCGCCATACATCATGATTTGAGTAAGTTTGGCTTTTGGAGCCGTTGAAGGAACAAAAATCACAGCTTTCTGTCCTTGCGCAGCACAAATTCCGGCTAAGGATGAACCAGCGTTTCCAGTAGATGCGGCAACTATTGTACCGATTCTATTTTCTTTTGCGAAAGCTGAAACCACTGCCGAAGCCCTGTCCTTAAAGGAAAAAGTTGGATTCTGCGAGTCATCTTTGAGGTAAAGTTCAAAATCATTCACATGGCCATCGAGTGAATCAATTTCATAAAGTGGAGTTTTGCCAATCCGCAGGTTAGGGAAGCTTTTTGGGTCGTTAACCGGCAGTAAGTGAAGGAAATCGTTTTCTTCAAGTTCCCGGAATGGTAACTCACTTAATATTTTGTAATCGTAAATCACTTTCAACACACCAAGCGGAGGTTGATCTGGCAATTGCTTTGCGCTGCAGTCGGGGCAGAGATAAATTATTTCCCCTGCAGGAATCTGCTTGCCGCAATCGGAACATTCGTATGAAAATTTTGAAACCATTTGTTTTAAAATTATGAGTTAGGTAGGACTGAGTAATGTGTCAATTGCGGATATTTAAGTATCTGTAAAGCTTTTGGACTGTATGACACTTAACGATGGGCTTTTTCAGTGTCATACACCTGAAAAAGGTGCGCAGACACTGTGAAGACACACGAAAAGGGTGTGCCGATACTGACTACATTTTTTTCAGCACTCCGGTTTCCTCATTAAAATCATTTATCATTTCGTCCCAGCGTTCGGCCTGCTGAAATTGCTGATCCCATACATCGCGGTCGTTCCAGAGTTGGTTCAGGTCTTCGAGATCCTTTTCCTGCTGTTCGATCCAGGTAAAATACTTGAGGTTATGAATAGCTTTGCGGTAGTAATAACTGAGTTCTTTCAAGTGATCGGTGGATTGTCCGAACAGGCATTTTTCCATATCCTTTGCGGCTTGCAAAGTGGTATAGGCTCCCTTTTCTGTATTTAACTCTTCCAAACGCGAAGTGTACATTTCGGCTGCATCGGTCGCGAGGCTGATAATTACATCATCGCCGTTCATTTCGAAATATCTGGCCGTTTTAATTGCCGACAAGATATTCGCAATTCCTGAAATACCTATCAATTCAAGCTTATCGACAAGTTCAGAATCAATTCCAATTGATTTCAAATAGTTTTTCCCAACCGGTTCGTTGAAAAGCCTGAAAAGACGCATGCAGTCCTCGTCGTCAATGGCCGTAACCACATCGGTATTTTTTGCGTTATGAACCCAAGGAACATGCTTGTCGCCGATACCTTCAATCCGGTGACCGCCAAAGCCATTATTGAGCAAGGTAGGACATTGTAGCGCTTCGGATGCAACAATTTTCATATGCGGAAATTGCTTTTTAAGGTAATCGCCGGCACCGATAGTACCAGCCGAACCTGTTGCCGAAACATAAGCAGCCAGTTGGCCTTTAGGTGATTTTATGGAATTAAAGACTTCTTCAATTGCCGGGGCAGTTACATTATAATGCCAGCAAGGATTCCCGAATTCATCGAACTGGTTGAAAATCACACAGTCCTTGCGGTTACGGCGGATATCCCAGCATTTGTCGTAAATTTCTTTTACGTTTGATTCGCAACCAGGCGTAGCAATAACTTCGGCACCGATTTCTTTAAGCCAGGTGAAACGTTCTTTGCTCATCTCCTCCGGAAGGATAGCAACGGCAGTAACGCCCATCAAATGCGAATCGAAAGCACCGCCGCGGCAATAGTTGCCGGTTGATGGCCAAACGGCTTTATGATAGGTAGGATCGAATTCGCCGGTGAGAATTCGCGGGGCAAGGCATCCATAGGCAGCGCCTACTTTATGGGCTCCGGTAGGGAAATATTTTCCAACAAGCAGTATAATACGTGTTTTTACACCGGTAATTTCGGAAGGGATTTCAAAATAGTTAACACCACCGTAAAGGCCACCTTTTGGAACAGGCTGGTTTTTCCATGTTATCCTGAAAAGATTTGCCGGGTGAAGATCCCATAATCCTATGGTTTTCAGTTGCTCTTTGATTTTTTCGGGAACAAGTTCCGGGTTGCGCATTTGGGCAAATGTAGGAAGTACAATGCCTTTTTCGCGGAAGCGTTCAATGGCTTTTTGCCTGGCTGCCTGGTTTACTATTTTGTCGGTAAGTTTTATCATTTGTTAGGCTTTAACTCAACAAAGTTATGGATGAAAGATGTGTGTTTTATAAGTTTTTGAGGGCTTCTTTTATTCCTGGATTCCGGTAACTGAATCAATCAACACTTTCATTTGGGCGGCGTTTTTTAATATGATTTCCGGATTATCATCTTCCAATTTCTCTATGTATTTAATGTGAAAATCAACCAAATTAAAACTGACAGCTATTGCTTCATCCGAATAATTATATTCGTTTTCATCTTTGGTCAGTTTTATGACATTAACTCCATTCCGGTGAAGCAAGGTTGAACTTTCTCCATTTTTTTGAAGTAAAAATCCGTTTTCAGTCTGGTTAAAACTCTTTTCAGTAAGACAAAAACGGGGTTTATCGCTGAATGGCGATCCTTTCGTCGGACAAAATGTGGTACAATTTCCGCATTCGTTGCAGAAATCAGCCACATTAAGCACCTGGTATTTTTGCTTGATTTTCAGATAACTATCAATTTCATATGATACTTCTTTACCACTGAAATCAACTTTCCAGACCGGAATATCTTCTGCTTTTGTAAGATAATAATTGTTGGCACGATTTGGGCAAACCGTAGCGCAGACGCTGCACACATCGCCACAGAAAAGGCATCGCGAAGCTTCCTGAATGGCTGATTCCGCAATGAATTCAGGATGATCGCCAGCAATAGAAGCATCTATTTTTACCCGTTTCGACTTACGAACGATAAAATCGCTGTGCGACATTTTCTTATCCGAGGAAAGCTTTTCGGAAGGAAGAACAATTCCAGCTTTTGCTGCAATCTGTATCGCTGCTTTGCGACCATCGCCAACCGCTTTTACAATGGTAGCAGCGCCTCGCATGGCATCGCCACCCACGAACACGTCGGGAATTGATGTTTCGTAAGAGCCTTTTACCGTCTGAAGTTCTCCGTAAGTGATAAAGTCAATATCAATATCCTGTCCAAGAGCAGGAATCAGCGAATCAACCGGGAATTCAACGAATTGACCTGCAATTTTAACAGGAGTCAGGCGCGAATCGGTTGAAGGTTTTACCAGTTCCATTTTAGCGCAAACAATGGAAGTAATGTGGCCTCCGTTGACTACAAGTTTTTCAGGCCCAACCAATTCAACCAATTCAATTCCTTCGGCAAATAGAGCTTTGATTTCATCCACATCGGCAGGCATTTCGGTTCGGGAACGGCGATACAGAACTTTGACTGTACTTCCGGGTTGAGCAATGCGTTTTGCAGTACGGGCAACATCCATGGCAGTATTTCCACCACCGATGATAATAATATTTTTCCCTAAATCAGTTGTTTTTCCCTGTTTCGTAGTTTTTAAAAACTCAAATGCATTCAGGATTCCGGATGCATTTTCACCTTCCATTTGAAGGGTTTTGAAACGCTGGGCGCCGGCTGCGATATATACAGAATCATATTCCGATTGCAGGCGTGCAAAAAGCTGGCTGTCAATTTTTGAATTATACCGGATTTTTACTCCAAGCTTTTCAATCCTTTCAATATCCTTTCTCAAGGATTCCATCTTCAGCCTGAATTCGGGAATGGCTTCTGAAACCATGCCTCCGGGAATGGATTTTGTTTCGAAGATCTCAACTTCAAAACCGCCCATTCTTAAAAAGTATGCGCAACTTAATCCCGATGGACCGGCACCGATAATAGCAATTTTCTTTCCGTTTGATGGCGAAATGCTGATATCGGCTTCAAATCCTTTTTCGGCAACAAAGCGTTTCACTTCCTTGATTTTTAGCGCTTGTTCGTAGTTGATTCGGGTGCATTTAGTCTGGCACAAATGATCGCAAGCCACGCCTAAAACATTCGGGAATGGATTCTTGATCATGATCACATCAAAGGCTTTCTGGAAATCGCCCTGCGAAGTGTGATACAGATATTCCGGAATATCCTGGTTGGTCGGGCATTCGTCCACGCAAGGCGCATGTATACAATCGAAATATCCTAGAGCACGGCTGGTTTTAATGCTTTTAGTAACAAACGGATCACGTTTATAATCATCATTCAGCACGACTTCGTCGGCGTAAGCGTTCAGTTTTTCTAATGGCGACCTGGTTTCCTTGTTCTCTTTCTCCGAAAGAGTTGAAACATATTGCGCCAATCGTCCATAGCCGCCCGGCTTAAGAATATCCGAACAAAAAGTAACCGGCTTCAACCCGCTTTCAATCAGGTCGTTGATATTGAAACAATCAGCTCCGGCTGAAAAAGAAACATTCAGTTTTCCGTTGAATTCGTTTTGTAATTTCCTGACAACATTAACACTAATCGGATGTAAGGCACGACCGCTCATATACATCATCTGCTCATGAGCCGGAAAAACGTTTTTGTGGTTTACACTTTCAAGTGTATTGGTAAGCTTTACGCCAAAAAATAATCCTTCAGCATCAGCCGTTTGCTGCAAGCGTTGAATAATTCCTATAGCATCAGGATATTTTAAATCATGTTCAAAGGCAATATCAGGAATGGTATTTTTAAACCCAAGCTTGTTATTTAAAATATCGCGGAGTTCATCTTTGCCAAGCAAGGTTGGATTGAGTTTCACCAGTGTGTGCAACTTCTTTTCCTTCAATAAATAATGCCCGATTTTCTCAATTTCTTCAGGCGGACAGCCGTGCATAGTGCTTAGCGTTATATTGTCGGAAATGCGATCGGGAATGGTAATATTTGCCAGTTCAGGATAGAACGGAAGCAATTCGTTGATCATCTTCTTTTTAACTTCACCGCAATCCGACATGCTTTTCAGAAACCACTGCATGTTCTCATTCTGAATGCCATCAAAGTTGTAGCCTATGCTCATATTGAAAATGAAACCGCGTTTTTGCAGTTTATCCCAGCCGAATTTATGCTGCAGCAAATGGATCAGTATCCAGGCTTTCAAGTATTCTTCAAACGATTCAGGAATGCGGAGCTCCTGCGACCATTCGCAGTTGTAGCCTTCGTCCTGCATATCGATGCAGGGTTTGGATATTTCGAGTTCGTCGAGGGTTTGGATGGTTTTCAGTTCAATATAACTAGCGCCACACAACCAGGCTGAAATAATATTCTGAGCCATTTGTGTATGCGGACCGGCAGCAACGCCTATTGGAGTATGCAAGTGTTGCCCGAAGATTTCCAGCCCGGGTGCGGCATGGTTTGCTGGATTAAAGAACAATGCTTCGGGAATTCCAAAGATTTCCCTTCGTGAAGAATATTCCGCAATGATGAGTTTAAAAAGTTTTACGGCTGGAATAGTTGAAAATGCGGCAGAGTGCATCATTTGGAAGGAAAAGTTTCTTAATTTTAACTTACGTAAAAGTAAGAAATTATTATACTGATGGAATATATATTCGCTCAAACTTCTTGCATCATACTTTCAGCCGGCAGTTCAGACCGCATGGGAGAACCGAAAGCATTTTTACGGTTCAGTGAGGACGAAATGTTTATTCAGAAAATTACCCACACATATGTTCAATCAGGTATAAAACATGTAATTGTGGTTGTGAATACTGATCTGTACAATTCAATTCATAAGCTCAAGATACCTTTAGCTGATGAAGTCGAATTGGTAGTTAATCGCTACCCTGAGAAAGGCCGTTTTTATTCGCTTCAAGCGGGGGTACAAAAATTGAAAACCGGCCATTCCTGCTTTTTTCAGAATATTGATAATCCATTTACTTCAGATGAAGTGCTCAAATCGCTGCTTCAGTGCCAAAAGGCCGCTGATGTGATTATTCCTGTATATGATGGCAAATCGGGGCATCCGGTACTCTTCAGTTCTGCTGTAGCCCAGAAAATAATCGATAAAAGTGATCCTGAAATACGAATTGATCATTTTTTGCAAACTTTCGCAACTAAAAAGGTCGAAATCACTGAAAACAGGATTCTGACAAATATTAACTCTCCTGAGGATTTTTTAGAAGCAGGATTAGAGAAATAGAAAATATAATTCCCGGATACTTATAACTTTACAGGAAAACAGTAAGAATTTCAGCCACTACCTGCAATGGAAAAACAACCTGATCTGGCCGAGAAGGGCAAAAAAAAAGAGGACTAAAGCCCTCCTTTTAAAAATTATTGGTTACTGATTTTATTCAGCCAGGATAAGAATCCTGTTTTTTAATATTTCAGCAACGCCTCCTTTAACATCAAAAAACAAAGTTGCTTTTTTGTCATCAATTACTTTCACCTTTCCTTTTTTCAAAGCGGCAATCATAGGAGCGTGGTTGTTCAGTATTTCGAACGAACCATCGAGCCCGGGCAATTGAGCCAACGAAACTTCACCTTCGTAAATGGTGGTATCAGGAGTAACTATTTCTATTTTCATCTTTTTTTGAGGCTTTGGGTGTTAGGGTTTAAAGTTTAGGCTGACGGACTTCAGAGCTTCAGAATACAGGGTTTATCAAACCGGAACGTATAACCCGGAACAGACACCTTTACCTTTTTAACTCTATCGAACTCAAAATACTAATTCCCTGCAAGCATTTTCTTGCCTTTTTCAATGGCTTCTTCGATGGTTCCCACCAGGTTGAAAGCAGATTCGGGATACTCGTCCACTTCGCCGTCGAGAATCATTTTGAAACCTTTGATGGTGTCTTCGATGCTTACAAACGCTCCCGGAATACCTGTAAACTGTGTAGCAACAAAGAACGGTTGCGAGAGGAAACGGGCCACACGACGTGCGCGGTGAACTACTTGCTTATCCTCGTCAGAAAGTTCATCCATACCAAGGATGGCGATAATATCCTGCAATTCCTTATAGCGCTGCAGAATTTCTTTTACACGCTGTGCAGTATTATAATGCTCTTCGCCAACAATATCCGGATTAAGGATACGTGATGTGGAATCAAGCGGATCAACAGCAGGATAAATTCCTTGTTCGGCAATTTTACGGTTCAGTACGGTTGTTGCGTCGAGGTGGGCAAATGTAGTAGCCGGAGCCGGGTCGGTAAGGTCATCGGCAGGCACATAAACAGCCTGAACTGATGTAATTGAACCGCGTTTTGTAGATGTAATACGTTCCTGCATCACACCCATTTCGGTTGCCAGTGTTGGCTGATAACCTACTGCGGAAGGCATACGGCCAAGCAGCGCAGATACTTCGGATCCGGCCTGGGTAAAACGGAAAATGTTATCGATAAAGAAGAGGATATCGCGGCCACCGCTTTGTTCGTCGCCATCGCGGAAATATTCGGCAACGGTAAGTCCCGAAAGGGCAACGCGGGCGCGAGCTCCGGGGGGTTCATTCATCTGGCCGAAAACAAGTGTTGCCTGGGATTCAGCAAGCTGCGTATGATCAACTTTCGAAAGGTCCCAGCCTCCTTTTTCCATATCTTCTTTAAAAGCATCACCATAGTTGATAACGCCTGATTCAATCATTTCGCGCAACAGGTCATTGCCTTCACGGGTACGTTCGCCTACGCCGGCAAATACCGACATACCTGAGTAACTCTTGGCAATATTATTGATAAGTTCCATGATGATAACCGTTTTCCCAACTCCGGCACCACCGAAAAGACCAATTTTTCCTCCTTTTGAATAGGGCTCAATCAGGTCAATAACTTTTATCCCTGTATATAACACCTCTTTGGAGGTTGAAAGATTTTCGAATTTAGGCGGTTCGCGATGAATACTGGCAACCCGTTCGCGCGAAACGGCAGGCATTCCGTCAATCGAGTTTCCGATTACATTAAACAACCGGCCTTTGATGGCATCGCCAATAGGCATTGAGATAGTCATGCCTGTTGAAACAACTTCCATCCCACGGCTCAAACCGTCGGTAGAATCCATAGCAACGGTGCGGACAGTATTTTCACCAATATCCTGCTGACATTCCAGAACAATCACATTGCCCTGTTCATTTGTTACCTCGAGGGCATCGTAAATATTAGGAAGCGGAACATTTTCGTCGAAATACACATCAATCACCGGACCGATGATCTGCGAAATTTTACCGATTATCTTTTGAGCCATATGAATTTATTTTAGAAAGCAAATTTAAAAACAAATTGTAAAGTTTAACGCAATTTCTGGTTATAAATAGTCAGGTTTTTAATTATTTGTCTGCTGGCAAAGTGTCATCACCAGGCACAGTGATATCGTCCACTTCATTTCCTTCTTTCTTGTCAGCCGGATTTACATCATGTGAGTTAAAAAACTGACGTTGGAAAATGACTAAAAACAGCACTCCTGATGTAATAGCTGAGTCGGCAATATTGAAAACCGGACGGAAGAAAATAAAACTCTGTCCACCCCAGAAAGGTAGCCATTGTGGATAATTCCCTTCGAGGATTGGGAAATAGAACATATCCACTACCTTGCCATGAAGCAACGTGCTGTACCCACCTTCGGCAGGCATAAACCTGGCAACATCAAAGTATGTGCTTTCGCTGAAGAATATTCCATAAAAAGCACTGTCGATAATATTACCCAAGGCTCCGGCTAAAATGAGGGAAAATGCAAAAAGTACACCAAAACCGGTTTTTTTATTTGCAAGGTGTACAATGTACCAGACTAAAAACCCGACAGCTAAAATCCGGAACAAGCTTAATGCAAGCTTACCATATTCACCTGCAAACTGAAGTCCGAAAGCCATGCCGTTGTTTTCGGTGAAATGAATAATAAACCAATTGCCGGCCATCATAAATTCCTGGCCAAGGGTCATATTGGTTTTAATCCAGATTTTTAATGCCTGATCAATACACAGTACAATAAAAACAATAAGAAATGATTTTTTAAGCACGAGATAATGTGTTCCTTGTTATTTCTGTTTCAGTTTGGCTTCCATGCTGAGTGTAGCATGAGGAACGCTACGCAGTCGCTCTTTCGAAATAAGTTTACCTGTTTCGCGGCAGATTCCATACGTTTTATTTTCAATACGTACCAAAGCGTTTTCGAGGCTCTGTATAAATTTTTCCTGACGGCCTGCCAAACGTGCATTTTCTTCTTTCGATAAAACCTGGTAACCTTCTTCCAATACTTTAAATGTTGGAGAAGTGTCCATAATATCGTTTCCTGCGCTGTTAGTGTATGCTTCGGTAAGCAATATCAAGTCGTGACGGGCTTTTTCGAGTTTGTCGAGAATAAGCTCGCGGAACTCAGCCAATTCCTCATCTGAGTAATGGGTTCTTCCTTTTTCGTCATTTACTTCTTCCGCTTTCATATGTTCCGGTTTTAAAAGATTCGATGCTAATTTTTTTTTGGACAGTTAAATTTTTTCAACGCTTAGAGCAACAGTAATGTCATCAGTAAGTTCAAGCGTTTCGATGTTCAGTGCAAGGTTATCCGAAATGGTTAGAGATTCTGCCAGTGTTTCTGAGCAAATATAGTTATTAAAGTTTACGATAGCGGATTCCGCCAAATCATTTTTTTGCAACACTAATTTTATTTTATCAGTAACCTCAAAACCACGGTCCTTGCGGATATTCTGTATGCGGTTTACCAGTTCGCGGGCGATTCCTTCCTGCCAAAGTGGCTCAGAAACAGTAATATCGAGAGCTACAGTCAGCGTTCCCTGGTTGGCAACTACCCAGCCGGGAATATCTTCAGTAATAATATCAACATCTGAAAGAAGCATCTCAACGGTTTCGCTGCCGATTTGGAGGTTTAGCTGACCTTTGGTTTCAATAGTGCTAATATCAGCCTGCGTTAATTCGCCGACTGCTGTTGCAATTTCCTTCATTAGTTTACCATACCGGGGACCAAGGGTTTTAAAATTCGGCTTTATCTTTTTAACCAGGAACCCGGCTGATTCGTCAAGGTATTCAAGCTCTTTAACATTAACTTCGCTGAGTATGAGTCCGCTTACTTTTTCGAGCTGTTCTTTAATGTGTTCGCCCGAAACAGGTATCAGTATTTTTTGCAATGGCTGCCTTACTCGTAAATTGGTTTTTTTGCGAAGGCTGAGCACCATACTCGAAATCTGCTGAGCAAGTTGCATCCGTTCTTCCAGTTGTTTGTCGATTTTGCTTTCGTTGGCAACCGGGAAATCGGTTAAATGAACGGACTCGGATTTATCACGTCCCGAAACTTCGTTCAGATCGATAAAAAGCCTGTCCATAAAGAACGGCGCAATGGGCGATGCAAGCTTAGCCACCACTTCGAGACAAAGGTACAATGTCTGGTAAGCAGAAATTTTATCGTTTGTATATTCACCTTTCCAGAAACGGCGGCGCGACAAACGAACGTACCAATTGCTAAGGTGTTCGTTTACAAAATCGGAGATCAGTCGGCCGGCACGCGTTGGTTCGTAATCAGCGAATGCTTCGTCAACATTTTTTATCAGGCTATTGAGTTCCGACTGTATCCAACGATCGATTTCAGGTCTTTCGGCAAAAGGAATATCTGCTTCGGCATACCTGAAACCATCGATATTAGCATACAACGCATAAAAATTATACGTATTATATAATGTTCCGAAAAACTTACGCTGCACTTCGGCAATACCCTCGATGTCGAATTTAAGGTTATCCCACGGCTGCGAATTGGTAATCATGTACCAGCGTGTGGCATCGGGACCGTATTTTTCGAGTGTCTCGAAAGGATCAACGGAATTGCCAAGTTTTTTCGACATTTTATTGCCAGTTTTATCCAGCACAAGCCCGTTGGAAATTACATTTTTAAAAGCAACCGAATCGAAAGCCAGCGTTGAAATGGCATGCAGGGTATAAAACCATCCGCGGGTCTGATCCACACCTTCCGCAATAAGATCGGCAGGGAAATACTCGGGATGACCGTTGTTTTTCTCAAACGGATAATGGAACTGCGCATAAGGCACAGCGCCTGAATCGAACCATACATCAATAAGATCGGTTTCGCGTATCATTTTTTTGCCGGATGGCGATACCAGGAAGATATCATCAACGTAGGGGCGGTGAAGATCAAATGAATTGTAGTTTTCGACTGAATTATTACCAGGCTCGAAACTTGCATAAGGATTGACGGTCATAAAACCGGCTGTGATCGCTTTTTCAATTTCAGATTTCAGCTGTTCAACTGATCCAATGCAGATTTCTTCGCTGCGGTCCTCGCTAACCCATATCGGAAGCGGAGTTCCCCAATAGCGCGAACGCGAAAGGTTCCAGTCGACGAGGTTTTCGAGCCAGTTGCCGAAACGTCCGGTTCCGGTAGCTTCGGGTTTCCAGTTGATAGTTTTATTGAGCTCAATCATGCGGTCTTTCAGCGCTGTAGTGCGGATAAACCACGAGTCGAGCGGGTAATAAAGTATAGGTTTATCGGTACGCCAGCAATGCGGGTAAGTGTGTTCGTATTTCTCGGTTTTAAAAGCGCGATTCTCTTTTTTTAGTTTTACGATGATATCCACATCCACATTTTCGTCTTTTTGCGGATCGCCATCCTGGGCATACTCTGATTTTACAAAACGGCCGGCAAATTCGCCCATTTCGGCAGTAAATCGTCCGGTTTTATCAACCAGTGTAAGGGCTCCGATTCCATTTTGTTTTGCAACTTTAAAGTCGTCGGCACCAAAGCTTGGCGCAATATGCACTATTCCTGTTCCATCTTCGGTAGTTACAAAATCGCCGGTGATAACCATAAAAGCATCGCCGGTTTCGGGCTGGGCATAAGGTAAAAGCTGCTCGTAACGAAGGCCTGCTAGCTGAGCACCTGTGAATTCTTTGAGTATTTCGAAAGGGATAACTTTTTGTCCGGGAACATACTCGCTCATAGCCATTTCAGCATTTTTCTCAGGGAAATATTTGCTCAGAAGCGGCTTGCCTACAACAACTTT
Organism: uncultured Lentimicrobiaceae bacterium; assembly: GCA_964420555.1. Taxonomy (GTDB): domain Bacteria; phylum Bacteroidota; class Bacteroidia; order Bacteroidales; family UBA4417; genus UBA4417. The sequence goes on from CAYQTT010000001.1 coordinate 139,527, forward strand.
AACTGGTTCGTAAGTATAAGGATTGAAGGTTTTTACCAAAACATATTCAATATTTTTGCCTACTGCCAGCGCGGTATTTGAAGGCAAAGTCCAGGGAGTGGTTGTCCAGGCAAGAATAAAAACATCAGTTTTATCATTGCCAAAAAGCGAAGGAATGAGGTAGTGCCCGGTATCCTTGCGCACTTTAAACTGGGCAACCAGGGTATTATCCTTAACGTTGCGGTAACTTCCGGGTTGGTTCAGTTCGTGCGTGCTGAGACCTGTTCCGGCGGCAGGCGAATATGGCTGAATGGTATAGCCTTTATAAACCAGGCCTTTTTTATATAGTTCCGAAAGCAAGTGCCAGCAGGTTTCGATATAGGTATTATCGAAAGTGATGTAAGGATTATCCAGATCGACCCAGTAGCCGATTTTCAAAGTAAGTTCATCCCAGCGGTCTTTGTATTTCATTACTTCGCTGCGGCAGGCTTTGTTATAATCGTCGACGCTGATTTTTTTACCGATGTCCTCTTTGGTAATTCCGAGTGTTTTTTCAACGGCAATTTCGATAGGCAAACCGTGAGTATCCCAACCGGCTTTACGTTCGACAAAAAATCCTTTTAATGTTTTGTAGCGGCAAAAAATATCTTTAATGGCACGGGCCATAACATGGTGAATACCAGGCATTCCGTTGGCTGATGGCGGTCCTTCGTAAAAAATATAGGGAGTATGTTCGCTGCGGTTTTCAAGGCTTTTCTCAAAAATACGGTTCTCGTTCCAGAAATCGAGCACTTCGTTTCCGATGCGTGTTAAGCTAAGTTGTTTGTATTCAGTGTATTTAGTTCCCATGAGGAGGTAATTTAAGCTGATTTTTAAAAGGCTGCAAAGTTACAATAAAAAGTGATATAAAAAAGGGCTGAGTTTGTGTGCTTTAAGCAGTTAATCCGTCACTACTAAACTGCTGGTTTTTTGAAAGGAAATCAGGATGTGAATTGAGTAATAGGACTGAATTTTGAAATACATTTAATAGCAAACCCGATAGCACAGAGATTGGTTAGGTAGATTACAAAAACATTCGTTAATCAAGATTATACCACGAAACTACATTTTGGCTTGTGCACTGCTGATTCTCCAATCCTATATAAAGCAGGCTTATTGATTTTACATTTGCGAAGCCATGTTCTAAAAATATTAAAATTAATTATACTGCTGATATTATGTTGATTATGTGAGCTTTATCCGAATGTATTTTGAAATTACACGAATTCTATTTTGAAATTGCAAGATGAAAAAACAACTCAGAGATTTATTATTTGCTGGCAGAGTTAAACGAGAAAACCCCTCTGCCAGCATTGCAGAAGGGTTTTCGCCTGCTTAAATAATTTGTTTATTTCTTCTCTATCACCCAATATCCCCATGGTTGCAGGGTAAGGTTAAGGTTCGAACTGTTAAGTGTAAAATCAGCATTAGTGAACACATCTTTGTAATCGCCGTCAGCTTTACTGCCTTTGAGATTAAAAGTAACTTTTTCAGCACTCAGGTTTACGAAAACCACCGCGCGGCTTTTGCCTTTTTCGCGCATAAATGATAGCACTTTAGTTGGTTCGGTATTTTTCAGTTGTTCGAAAATTCCTCCGTAAGGAGCATTCCAGAGGGCTTCGTTGCTATGTTTTAATTCATTCAGCTTTTTGTAGAAAGGTGAAAAATCAGCCAGGGCCCAGTTTATGGTATCTTTTGTAAAAAATTTCAGGCGGTGGTTAAGGCCGGCTTCCTGCCCGCTGTAAATCAATGGCACACCAGGCAGAGTATACGTAAGCACTGCAAATGCACTTTCGCCGGCACCGAATTTTTCCTGTGCTGTTCCGTTCCATGAATTTTCGTCGTGGTTGGTGATGAAATTCATCGGAAATGCATTTTTAGGCATTATGGAATCGCTCTTTACAACCTGGCGGGCAATTTTATTAACTGAATCTTTTCCCTGGGCAACATTATGCATGACATGGTGCATGCTCCAGCCGTAATTGGCATCGAATGCTTTCAGGCAGAGCTCAGGATGATCTTCATTTTCAGCAAGCATAAACATGGGTTTCACTTTTTCGAGTTCCACGCGGGCCGTATCCCAGAAATCAACAGGCACTTCACCGGCAACATCGCAACGGAAACCATCAATATCGCAGCTGGTAATCCAGTATTTCATAGCATCGATCATAGCTGCACGCATTTCCTTGTTATCGAAATTAAGTTTGGCTACATCGGTCCAGTCGAAAGGAGCCAGTATTTTACCGGTGCTGTCCTGCACGTACCAATCCGGATGTTCGGTAATCCACGCATTGTCGCGCGAGGAATGGTTAGCCACCCAATCGATAATAACTTTAAAACCCATTTCGTGCGCTTTGGCTACAAGGGCTTTAAAGTCAGCTTCGTTACCGAATTCAGGATTAATGCCTTTATAATCTTTAACAGAATAGTAGCTGCCTAGGCTTTCGGTAAATCCTTCCGGAATTTTACGATCTACAATTCCGATCGGGTGGATGGGCATAAACCATAGGATATCAACCCCCAGTTCTTTAAGACGAGGCAAATGAGTTTCAAAAGCTTTGAATGTGCCTTCGGGAGTATACTGGCGAACGTTTACCTCATAAATTACAGCGTTTTTAGCCCATTCAGGATAATTGGCTTTTACTTCAGGGCCAACAGGTTTTGTTTTACATGCTGTAAACAGGAAGGATATGCAGCAAAGCATAAGGAAGGAATTGGTTAGGGTTTTCATATGTTGTATGATTTTAGGTTTTTACGCAATTATAAATCGCCGCCATAGAGACGCAATGCTTGCGTCTCATTACGGCGAAACATAAGACACACCATGAAAACAAGAGACGCAGACATGGCAAAAAAGAGACGCGAGCATCGCAAACGGGGAACGCGAGCATCGAAAAATAAGAGACGCGAGCATCGCGTCTTTACGGTAGTGCTTTGTCAAGGACTTCTATCTTTAGAGGGTTTCCATCCCAGGTGACGGTTACATACAGCCATTTCTCATCAAAGGTAGCTGTGGTTTTCGTTCCTGCAAGTATTCCTTTTTCGGCTTTTATTTTGACAGTTTTCCCGTTAACCATAATTTTTGCAGTTTTTTTGGTGGTCCTAATCTGCAGTTTCATGCTGCGGCTGACAGGCATACCTTCCCACGATCCGGTTTTTGAGATTTCGATTGTCGTTTTGTTTGATTCTTGTGATCCTTTGTAAGTTATCAGTTCGTATTTCCCTTCACTTAACGATTTGCTGTCTAGGCCGTTATCTTCGAATTGTACAAATGTTGATTCCCCGTAAGGATAATACCGCACCAGATAATCACCTCCCCTGTATTGGTCGGTGGTGGTGAGTGGTTTAGTCATAGGAATAAAACTTCCTGCTTTGGCAAAAACCGGAATATTTTCAATATTCAGCGGGAAATCAATCCGCTTTTTCCCTGAGTATTCAACACCTGTATGGAAATCGAACCATTGACCTTCGGGGAGGTAAATGCTTTGTGTTTGCTTTCCTTTTTCGATAACCGGTGCAACCATAAGGTTTTCGCCCCACATGTATTGGTTTTCGGAGTTACATGCTTCTGTATCAGTGGGATACTGATAAAAAAGCGGGCGCATCAGTGGCGATCCGGTGGTGGCATTCTGATACGCAAGGGTGTAATTGTAAGGGAGCATCGCGTAGCGTAATTTCATATAATTACGAACTATTTCCTGGGTTTTGTCGCTCCAGTAAACAGGCTCGCTGGGATGCCCTGATCCGTGCGGCCTGAGGATTGGAGTAAAAACTGCAAATTGCAGCCAGCGGGTATAAAGTTCATCGTCCTTTACCCCTTGCGCAAAGCCTCCGGCATCGGAATGAATGTATCCCAAACCGTTCATTCCCATGGTTAACAATAAAGGCAGTTGTGCCTGCAATCCACCCCAGCTGCGCGAAACATCGCCTGTCCAGGGATAGGCGGCATACCGCTGTGAACCTGCAAACCCTGAACGCTGAAGGTGAAATAACCGTGTGTTCGGGTAATTTTCGGCGTATTTCTCAAACAGCATTTTATCCCAGTAATGGCCATAAATATTATGCACCTGGTCGGCTTTACCGTTTACATGATAAATATCTGAAGGATGGCTTTCGGGTTCGCCCAGATCGCCCCACCAGGCAGCTATGCCCATGTCAATCTGCTTTTTGTATTTTTCCCAGAACCAATCACGGGCCTGGGGTTTAAAAATATCAATCAGGCTTCCGGCTCCAAAATAGAATTGTTTGTCGATATAGGTATTGCCCAAACTATCGGTTACAAAAACACCTTTTGCAGCAGCTTCGGCATGATTGGCGACAGTATCTATCACATAAGGTTCCGTAATAAGGATGGTTTTAATGCCTTGTTTCCTGAATTTTTCGATCATCCCGGCCGGATCGGGCCATGCTTTTTTGTACCAGTCGAGTTTACCAAGATGCCCCTGTATGCTATCGCCAAACCAATAAAAATCGAGGATTATGGCATCCATCGGGAAATCCTTTTTTAGCATAAGCGTTACAATACTGTCAGTTTCTTTCTGGTTGCGGTAAGCCATGCGGCTTTGCAGGTTTCCCAATGCCCAGCGCGGAGGTAAGGGCTGACGACCGGTAAGTTGAGTGTATGAATCTGAAATTCCAGGGAATGAACTTCCTGCAACCAGGTAATAACGTGCTGTTCCGCCTATGGCATTCCACTCCGTAACATTGGGATCGGTGAAACCAATATCAATAAACCCTTTCTGAGGATTATCGAAAAGTATGGCGTATTTCCTTGACGAAATAGTCATAGGTACTGAATAATTCAGCATAGTTGCACCGTATTCGTACCCATAAAACGGCCTGTTGTAGAGTTGAAGTTTTTTGCCGCGACGGTCCATTGGTATCGCCCGTTCGCCTGTTCCATAAACTTTTTCGCCTGGTTTCAGCGAAAAGCGCACACCGGTATTACCGGGATTATTGAAAAAACCACTTTCTTCGCTTAGTAAAGTATCGCCTTTATAGATGTAGGTAAGATAAAAAGGATCGGCATGGGCGGTTATTGTCATATCACCATTTCGGAGAATATAGCCATACGGAACCTCCTCCGAAGTAAGCGAAACTTTGCCCGGTTTCATAATAACCGAATGTGAGGGATCGGCTTCGGAAATTCCTTCCGGAAAATATGTTACTTCAATAAGGCTTTCGGAATAAGGCTTTACTGCAATTTTACCTTTATCAGTGAAAACATTCCACATGGTCGGCAGCTGCTCAATGCTTACAAGTTTATGCACTTCACGATTACCCGCTGTAGCTTCCTGAACTTTTGGTACATATCCGTTTACCGGGACAACAATATCGTCGTTTTCTTTCGTTTTCCCGACAAGGGTTCCATCCTGATTTCGGAAAACATAAGCAAGCTGGTTGGCAACATCTTCAGTCCGAAGTTTGTAAAACGAGTTTATCACGAAGCGAAAGGAATACAGGTTTTCGCCTTCGCGTTTCATGAGTACACTTTTATCATCTTTTCCCCAGTTACCAACTACATATTTCCAGTCGTGACCATCGAGGCTTTTATTGGTAATAACACCTGTGTGCAGATATACGTCATCCTTAGAGCCAAAAAGTGCCTTATTCCCTTCGGCAGCATTATAGTATAGGGTAACTGAATCGGAAACTGAAGGGTTTGCTGGCACCAACCATATTAACTGGGCAAATGAAACCTGGTAAACAAAAAAGGAAATTGCAATCCCTAGGTAGCGCGCTAATTTTTTCATTTTGTGGATAACTCAATAATTTTAACACTTTTAGCCGGTACTTCTATCTTGCTGAGATCCTTAATCTGACTGCCGGTAAAAATATCTTTCCCGCTTTTGAATCCTTTCAGATTTTCGTCGAAACGGCTGGTAGTAAGCGTTTTGAGATACTTTTCGTTGTTATTGATAATCACCATTACCGATTCCTTACCCAAGGTACGGAAATACACGTACATGCCATCTTCCGGGATATAATGAGTTAGTTTACCATCCTGAACTGTCTTGTTTCCTTTGCGCCAGGTGAAAAGTGCCGACATAAAATCTTTCATATCTTTTTGTTCGCTGCTCAGATTTTCGCCTGTGAACATATTTACTTCATCACCTTGCCAGCCGCCGGGGAAATCTTTCCGCTTCCCGGGATCACCTTCGAGTTTGCCCCTGTCGAGAAGTGCTTCGGTACCATAATAAATCATAGGCATCCCTCGTGTGGTGGCAAGAAAAGCAAGTGCCATTTTTACATTTTCGGGTGTTTTTAAAACCGGAAAAGTACGTTCGATATCATGATTATCGGCAAAAGTTATGAGTTTGGAAGGATCGCTGTAGAGGAAATCCTGTGAAAGCAATTCGTATAAACGTGCCAGACCTGTATCCCAGCCTTCGTTTTCGGTAAAGGCTTTCTGAATGGCCATCATAAGCGGGAAATCAAAAGCATGTGTCAGGTTAGAGCGGTAACCATCATTGTTTTTTTTGTTATCAAGCCAGTAGCTGATCTGCGGCGGATAGTTGATCCATGCCTCACCTACTACATTAAAGTTTGGATATTCTTCTCGAAGCGCTAACATCCAGTCGGCCATAAATTCCTTATCGGGATATGGATAAGTATCCTGGCGTATTCCATCCAGACCGGCAAATTCGACCCACCATATACTATTCTGAATCAAATATTTGGCAACGTAGGGGTTTTTCTGGTTGAAATCGGCCATAGTAACATCGAACCATCCGTTCGCCATTTTCTTTTCGTCGTATTGCGAGCGATATGGATCGGTGATAACACCTCCGCGATAATTGGAGCGGGTAAATTCGGGCCATTGGTTCACCCAGTCCTTGGTTGGCAGGTTTTTCATCCAGTACGAATTGGTGCCGAAATGATTAAAAACCATATCCATAACTACTTTAATACCTTTTTTATGGGCGGCATCCACCATCTGACGGTAATCGTCGTTAGTGCCGAAACGCGGGTCAACTTTATATAAATCAGTTATTGCGTAACCGTGATAGGAATAAGCTGGCATATTATTTTCGAGAAAAGGTGTACACCACAGAGCGGTTACACCGAGTTTCGAAAGGTAATCGAGGTGCTCGGTAATTCCCCTGATATCACCGCCGTGGCGACCGTTCGGATTGCTGCGATCAGCTTTTTCGAGCATGCCTGGCATATCGTCGTTATTAGGATCGCCATTGGCAAACCGGTCGGGCATAATGAGGTACATCATATCGGCTGTTGTGAAACCGGTGCGTTTAGCCGACCCTGTCAGGCGAGCTTTAAGTTCGTATTTATAGTTGATAAGAACGGTTTCCTTTTCCATAAAATCAATAGAAACCATACCCGGTTTGGCGCTGTTGCCGATAACCAGGTCAACAAATAAATAGTCGTCGCCGGTGCTAACCGAGTTTTTTACTTTCACCCCGTTATACTCAATAACAGCTTTGGTTCTGCCAATATCTTTTCCATGAACCATCAATTGAAGGGTGTTATTTTTCATGTCTGTCCACCAGAAAGGAGGTTCAATATGATCGATTGACACCTGCGCGAAAGCAGTACGGAAAACTAAAATGCTTATAAAAAGCAGGGAGAAATTTTTCATAGGTTAGTGATTTGGTTTGGCAAAGATATAGGAAAAGAAACCATATAAAACACCGATATTTGACGCAATCGTTTGCGGGATAGAAAATTATGTGAATAGCAAAAAAAAACTAATCCATCCCAATTAAAATCATCAGAAATACTGCCCACCTGGGTCATTTCCATTTAGAAATGGATTTTAAGAGTGTTGTGTTTTTCAAAATGACGACTAATCCTGAAATAATAAATCAGGTTTTATTCAAATATCCAGGCATTTAAATAAATCATCATATCATGCGGTGCTTCTTTTCTGCCACCAAAAAAGGGGTAATTGACATATCCCCAGTTTTTTAAAGGGTGATTTTCAGGATTATAGAAAACCTCTTTATATTCCAGTTCCAGATCTTCAGTCAGATAGTTGATCTTAACTTTTTCACAATCCATTGCAGCCTGAATAAAAAACCTCTTCCTGGGTTCGATTACGAACAACAGCTTGTTGAAGCGCTGATGCCTGATGTACCAATATGCCAGAACTTCGATAACACTGTCCTTGCAACGCCACCCTATACGGAATGAATTATTGTGGTGATTGGAACCAAAGCTATATCCGAAAATTTTATTAATCGCCAATTGAACATTACTGTCAGGAAAGGAGTAAACGCAGGATGAATCGAACATACAAACAATGGCAAATTCGCGGCTTTTATGCAATAGAAATCGCCTGCTGCGCGGTGAATGCCGACCTTTTTTAATGAAATATTCCCGCATCTGAAAACCCTGGATATTTTCAATAACAGAATCTGTATTTAAATTCTCTATCTTCCCGAAAGTTTTGTTCTGACTTTTGAGAGAAACTAAAAAAAGCAATAAGACTGCTATTGTCAGAAAGAGTTTAATCATGCACTGAAAATTAGTTTAGAATATTCAGTCAACAATTACTTAGGCCTTTTCAATTTCAATATTACGACCATTTCGGGGAATATGAAAAATTTACTGTTCCTGGCTTTAGACATGCAGAAAGCCTTTTCAATATAAAAATTCAGAATATACCATTTCGCTGACTCTTAAGTCCGGGAGATTCATCATTGCGAATCCGCAGGTAAATTTCTTTATTCCTACTGCCCGAATATCTGTGTAAACTTCTTATTTTAGCATTCGCTTATAGGCCGGGCTATTTATAATTTCAGGTCACAGGTATTTATCCAATATAATACAGAATGAAATCAGTAATACTTATTTTGACCTTCTTAACATTGGCAGCCCTTGTTTTTGCACAACAAATAGTCGCTCCTCTCGTCAAAAACAACTACCAGAAAGTTACTTCTTACGAAGAACTTACAGGGTTTATTAAGCAACTCGACGAAACCAATGACCTGCTGAAAGTAGAAACCATCGGCCAGTCCGTGCAGGGTCGAAACCTGTATGCACTGAAGTTTTCTTCATCGGAATTCGGGAAAGATAAATCCAAAATAAAGATGCTGTTTTTTGCCCAGCAACATGGTAACGAGCAATCGGGGAAAGAAGGAGCTTTGCTGCTGGCACAAGAGCTTTTGAAACCCGAAAACCGGTATCTTTTCGAGAAAATTGATTTTGTTCTGATCCCTCAGGTAAATCCCGATGGGTCGGAAGCTAACAAGAGGCGCAACGGAAATGACATGGACCTTAACCGTAATCACCTGATACTGACAGAACCGGAAACGCAGACTTTGCATCATTTTTTCGATAACTATCTTTTCGAGGTAAATATGGATGTGCACGAGTATTCGCCTTATGGAGGCGAGTGGGAGAAATACGGTTACCGCAAAAATGCTGATGTAACGCTGGGTGCAACCACCAATCCAAATGTTTCGGACAAAATCAGGGAATTTTCGAATACAGGCGCAGTGCCATATGTTTTGAAATCGTTGAGTATTAACAATTTCAGTTCGTCAGTGTATTGCCCCGGCGGACCGCCCGAACTGGATTACATCCGGCATAGTACTTTCGATGTAAACGATGGCCGGCAAAGTTTTGGGATCCAAAATACACTTTCGTTTATCCAGGAAGGAATGAACGGTACAGATATGTACATTGAAAATATAAAACACAGGTCGCAGGGCCAGATGCATGGAATGCGCGCGATGCTCGAATATGTGTATCTTCATAAAAATGAAATTAAGAAAACGGTTGCTTCATCGCGAAAAGCACTTATTTCAGGAAAATCGAATCCAAAGGTTTCAATTCAATCTGAGCATGTCAGCAATGGTGAGAAGCTTACTCTTCAGCTTTTTTCATATTCAACCCAAAAGGATACAACTGTAATTGTTTCGGATTACCGTCCTGTTGTAAAATCGGTTTATGACGTAACAAAACCCGCCGGGTACCTGATTCCAAAAGCGAATAAAGAACTAGTGGAATGGGTTGGGAAACATGCGTTTGTTACAGCGGATTTTAAACCCAAAAAAGGTCAGAAAATTGAACAATACACTATCAACAGCATTGATTCCATCGATTTTGAGAGAGACATAATTGTTGACCCTAATGTTGAAACTACTGATTTCTCAGGCGAAATTACAGCTTCAGGATATTTGTATATCCCAACAAATCAGTTGAAGGGCAATTTTATTGTTTTGGCACTTGAACCAAAATCAATGCTGGGGCTGGTAACCTACAAACAATATGAGCATTTGCTTAAAATCGGGGAACCGTTTCCGGTGCTCAGATTGATGACAAAGTAGAGACGTGCGATCGCACGTCTCTACATCTAAAAAAATAATAATCAATTGCCATTGAAAAGACCTGCGATCGCATGTCTCTAAGGCAATCAAAAAAAATAATAACATTATGAAAATAGACCGTATTGAACTCCGCCACACCAAAATGATACTGGTAACACCGTTTGTTACCTCAATGGGAACTGAATACGACGAGCAGCATATTATGGTGCGTGTTGATGCCGAAGGCGTTACCGGCTGGGGCGAATGTGTAGCTGAGGAAACTCCTTTTTATTCGTACGAAACTGTGCCTACTGCATGGCACATTCTGAATGATTTTCTTATTCCGGCCATTATCGGGAAAGATATTTCGAGTGTGGAAGAAGCCATTGCCTGTTACTCGAAAGTTCGTGGACATATGATGGCCAAAGCCGGTTTGGAGGCCGCCTTGTACGATGCTTTCGCAAAATCAAAAGGCATTTCATTATCAAAAATGCTTGGAGGAACGCAGGAAAAAATTAAAGTCGGAGTTAGCCTTGGAATCAGCGACACGGTTCCTGATCTGCTTCATGTAATGGAAAAATACATGAAGGAGGGGTATCAGCGGATTAAAATTAAAATAGCTCCAGGCCGCGACCTGCAATACATTGAGGCTCTGCGCCGCGAATATCCGGATATGCTTTTACAGGTTGATGCAAATTCAGCTTATACTCTCGACCATCTCCCGGTTTTTAAAGAAATGGATAAATACAATCTGTCCCTTATTGAACAACCTTTGGGTTATGATGATATTTTCGACCATGCCAAACTACAGCGTGAAATAAAAACCGATCTCTGCCTCGACGAAAGCATACACTCGCTGGGCGATACCCGTGCCGCTATCGAAATGAAAAGCTGCCGTATTATAAATATCAAACCCGGGCGCGTTGGCGGTTATACCGAATCCATTAAAATACACGATTATTGCGCGGGCATGAATATCCCGGTATGGCATGGCGGAATGCTCGAATCAGGCATTGGGCGTGCAGGAAATGTTGCGCTGGCTTCGCTACCAAACTTCACCCTGCCCAGCGATCTTTCACCAAACAGGAAATACTATACCGAAGACATTGTTGAAACCTTGTTCGAGCTTAATCCGGATGGTACCATTACCGTTCCAACCGGACCTGGAATCGGGGTGGAAGTAAATATTAAGGCACTGGAAAAATACACTGTGAAGAAGTGCGAACAGAAGGCATAGCCTATCTCCGTTAGTGCTTTTCGCGAAATTATTTTATTCCGGATAAATATTCCTGCAGGCTGAAATTTATAAGTTTCAGCACATCACCCATTTTTATTGTATCAATATTTGCCGGAATATCACGCGGCGTATGGTAATCATTGTGAAGACCTGAATTATATGTCATTATCGGAATATTTTTAGCCGTAAATGAAGCATAATCGCTACCCGAATGACCGGTTACATCCCACAGATCGAGTTCGAAAGGATGATCAAGTGTTGAGTTGGTTGCACGGGCAATTTCCCTGATAAATCCATCTTCAGTCCGTGTGCCGATGCTGAGTTGCCGGCCGGCTGTGTCATCCGAAATACTACGCGAAATCATATCCATATTAATGTATAGCTTTACCTTTTTGGGTGCTGAAAGTGTGCTTACAAAATATTCGCTTCCTATAAGACCTTTTTCCTCAGCTGTCCACGAAGCAAAAGCAATATTACATGGCGGAACAGTTTGGGTTTCGGTCCACTTACCGGCTATAGCCAGAAGCCCGGCAACGCCAGAAGCATTATCATCAGCGCCAGCAAAAATATCGTTGCCGCGTTTCCCAAGGTGGTCGTAATGCGCTCCCAAAATAACAGTTTTTGTTGTATCCATACCGTGGAGAACACTTATAACATTATGCACAAGTAGAGTGTCAGCGTCAACGAGCACATTGATCCTGAAAAGGTTCTTGCTTACAAAAGGTGAATAACTCAAATTTTGAGAATATTCCTTTTCAATATTCAGGAAATTGATTTTGAGTCCTTCCGAAAGTATCCTGCTGCCTTCTGCGGTTAACATAATACAAGGTATGGTTTGTATCTGCTCATTTGAAGGTAATATATATTCCGAATCATGGTATAACCGGGCATCATCGGGCGTTTTTGACTGATTGTATTCATTGCTGATAACCACAATTGCCGCCGCACCTTGTCTAGCTGCTTCCCTGCATCTGCGGTCAAGATCGTATCCATCGTTTTCAGCTAAATTCCTGAACTTTTTCCAGGCCGGGCTTAGTGTGTCGCGCTGACCGGGATAGCCATCAAACACAACTACCAGCTTTCCTTTTACATCTTGTGCGGCATAATCATTGTAGGTTAATTCCGGCGAATTTATCCCATAGCCGGCAAATACTATGTTTGATTGGAGTGAAAAGTTGCTGAATACATTTTCAACTGTAAAATCTTTCCGGTGAAGCAGTTGTAGAGATTCTGTATTATTTTTCTTTGAATCTACAGAAACAGATGCCTCGCTGATATCATACCGGAGCAAACTGAAGGATTGAAAGTAGTCGGAAAGAATGATTTTATTTTCATCAGCTACTTTATGATAGGGTTTCAAACCCATGCTTTGCATCCCCGAAGCAATATATTCGGCAGCAATGTAACTTCCCAGGGTACCGGTTTCTCGGCCCTCAAGAAAAGGTGATGCGAGGAATTGAACGACCGGCATAAAATTCCGGATTTCCGGTGACTCTACTTTTTGAACCTGCGCCTGCAGGCTAAAAAAAGACAACGTGAAAACAATTAATACTATCTGTTGTGGTCTGTTTACATTCGATTTCATCGGGATAGAAATTTCACATTTTTATTTCAAAACATTGTTGTTCGGTAAAATTAAACAGAAAAAGCTACAATGCTTGATATATATCGTCCCTACGGGACTTCACTACAGTGGGGGTTGTTTCATATTCTACCAATATTTAGCCCCTAACGGGGCTGTCCCGTAGGGACAAGATGTTGGTAGAAAGCAAATTAAGGTCTCCAAAAAGTCCCGTAGGGACGATATGTTTTTTTAACCAGACATCAATGATTTCAAAAGTTGATTCAATCACCAACAGCTATTTCAAAAATACTGATCACTACAATCATTCACACTATATATTAATCAGATTTCATTTTACTCCTTTACTATAATTCCGTTAGCCATCAGATATTTTATGTTGAAATCATTATCCAAAACCAATATATCCGCATCGAAGCCTTCTTTAATATAGCCTTTACCTTGCAGTTTTAGTATATCAGCAGGGTTCGAAGTGGCAACCTGTAAAGCAGTTTCGAGCGAAATCCCTTCGTCAGTAACCGACTCTTTAATTTCACGTAACACTGAATCAGGCAGTCCCATTTCAATTTTTATCAATTTACCGGTTTCCGGATCAAAACCCGGCAACGAGCCGCAGGCATCGGAGGTAAATGTGATGTGTTTGATCGGAACACCGCTTTCGAGTAATAATTTCAAAGCTTTCGAAGGTTTAATTTCTTCGTCCTGGTAGTACGGGTAGGAACTGGTGGTAATATCGACAAAGCCTTTTTTGCCATATTCCTTTGCGTCTTCGAAAATGTAATCGTTACGGTTGCAATGAGTTGGAATAAACTGCCTGTAACCCATTTCGCTGTTGGCAACTACATCGTGTATAGGCCGGAATGGGTCGCGGGCATCGCCCATATGCATATTAACTATTCCGGCTTTACCGCCTATCATACCTGCAACGCGCGCATGTGCAACAATCCGGGTAAGTTCGGAAAGGGTTGGAACGGATGATCGATGGTCGGAAACGGCAACTTCACCAACCCCGATAACTTCTTCAATAAGCGCAATGTCGCGCGCCACATCTCCTGTAATAGTTGGTGGCGGCACCTGGTAAGCTCCGGTGTACATCCATGCCGACATTCCTTTAGCCCTGATACTCTTAACTTTCATCAGTACACTGTCGACAGTACGCGTTATCCCATCGGTACCCAGGCATCCGATCACGGTTGTTACTCCGCCATCAATCATCATGCTTATTTCCAGTTCAGGCATTCGGGTTGCCGGACCACCTTCGCCCCCGCCGCCTGTGATATGCACATGTGAGTCGATAAGCCCGGGAACAAGGTTTAAACCTGCACAGTCAATCACTTTAACTTCCACTCCCTGAGGCGGTTCAATAAGCCCGGCTATGGCAAGAATACTTTTCCCTCCGGTAAGAATATCTTTTTTACCAACGTAATGGGGAATGTACGTATTTGCATTTTTAAATAAGAAAAGCATAACGGATGTTTTTATTATTAAATTTCGCTAAAATTATTCTTTTTTTTAATGCTATTTTCCTTACTTTCGCTTTGTTCTTACTTTATTTATAAACTTATGCAGCTCCTGCAAATACTGCCTTTACTTTTTATCCTAACGTCATTCTCCTCATTTTCGCAACCCGGGCGCCTGTTACTGGTGGGTGGCGGATCGGAGAAAAACGGCGCTTCCAGCTGGAGTACTCCAGCTTATCGCTGGGCCGGTGAAGGAAAGAGGGTAGCTATTATTGGGGTTTCGACCGGCAGCCTGGCGCCTTATTTTACTCAGCAGTGCGGTGCAGCTTATGCCAGGGAATTTGCAATTGCCTCGCGCGACAGTGCCGATAGTCAGGTTTTGTACGATACATTACTGACCTACGAAGTTATATTTTTCCGTGGGGGCGATCAATACGATTATTACTCTTTGTATCGCAATACAAAACTTCAGGATGCGGTTACAAATCTCTATACCAACGGTGGAACAATATGCGGCACATCGGCAGGAATGCATATTCTGTCGTCAGTTGTATTTACAGCGCAAAACGGAACTGCTTATCCGGATGATTGTATTGAGAATCCCAATAATTCAGATGTAAAACTAGCTGATGATTTTATGAACCTGGCTCCCGGTTTTATTTTTGATACTCATTTTGCCGAGCGGGCACGTTTTGGACGGCTTACGGCTTTCCTGGCAAATTATAGTCTGAATAAAGGCATATCAATTATCGGGATCGGGATGGATGATATGACCTGCATGACTGTGGATACCAATGGATTGGGAACAGTTTACGGTACCGGTTGTGCTAATATTTACAAACAAGGAAGCACATTTAAGCTGAATGGCACTAAATTGCTCGCCGATACGGTCCATTGTATTCAACTATTGCAAGGCTGCACCTTCGATTTTAATAATCAGGAAGTTACCCTACCCGCTCTTACCCGACAGATAAACACTTCATCGCTCAGTGAAACCGGAAATTATACCGTGCTGGCAAGTGGCAGCAACAAACTGAGCGAAAACCAATTAATGCTGGATGAACTTGTTAACAATACCGGCTTGATATCCGATACAGTTTTGCTTCTGACAGGAAACGAAACTCTGGCAAATACTTTTAAAGATAAGTTAATCCAACTTGGCTCAGCAAGAGTTGACATGTTTGTTTTAAATACAGAAGCAGGCAGCAATCAGGAACTATCAGTAAAAATCAACAGTTCAAAAAAAGTGCTTTTTGTGGCAAATCCAGCAGTAGCTTTCAACCAGTTTCTGGAAACAGTGAATGGGAAACTAATCAGTGAAAAGCTTCAGCGAAGCGGAATGATATCAGCATTTGCAGGCGACGATTCGCGCTATGCCGGTAAAACTGTTGTGGATAATTATTACGAGTTGTATGCCTCGTATTATGCCGAAATGACTTTTAGCAAAGGATTGTGTCTGCTCAGGAATACTGTTATTATGCCTAATACATTCTACAATAGTGACATGTACGAAAATTCAGCCTCAGCTGTACCTTATGCCATGGCGCTCGACACACTGAAGTTCGGCATCTGGCTTACCAATCATAATTTTATGAAGTTTGCTCCGGTTAACGGGAAAGCAACTCTCACAGGGTATGGAACTGCGCCTGTAATGGTTATTAAAAATACCGGAACCCTGGCAGGCTTCTCCACTCAAACCGGCACCGGAAGCAACACTACAAAGCCCCGGATGATTGCAGGTTTTGAGCACCTTGAGCTCTCGCTGATCGATTATTCCAATCCTTATAGTATGGGGAATGTAAGCACTGCCGGAATAGACTTAATATTGGAATCCACCAATGTTGTTATTTCACCCAATCCGGTGAACGATATTTTGAATGTTGCATTTACGGAAGCAAATATCAACTGGGAAATAATTGATACAAAAGGGCATCGGCTTTATTACGGAACTTCAGTTGACCCGACAATTCAACTGAATGTCTCAGGTTTATCGCAAGGCTTGTACTTTTTTAAAGCTCTGAATACCAAAAATCAGAAAGTCACCACCGCCAAATTTATTAAGGATTAGACGTTAATTTATGAGAAATCTAAAAACAATTGTACTCTTTATTTTTGTCGCTTTGGTTTTCCGGGGTTACAGTCAAACGCTGCCATTGGGAAGTCTTGTGATAGTCGGTGGCGGACTTGAGCCCGACAACAAAAGTGTTTTCAACCAGTTAATTGAATTGGCTGGCGGGCCTGATAAAGCAGTGTTTTCAGTTATCCCTTCTGCCAGTGGAGTGGCCATGCAAACCTATGTGTATTTTAGCAAGGAATTGATTTCGTATGGCGTAAAACCCGAAAATATTCATCTTATTCCTATTGCTATGGCTGATGACGACAGCACGTCGGATGTTGATGAATCAAGCTGGCGTAACAACGGAAATGATCCGAAACTGGCTGATATTGTCCGAAAATCAAGCTGTGTGTGGTTTAGCGGAGGCGATCAGTTGCGCACAATGAAAACATTATTAAAACCCGATGGCAGCAAAACTGTTGTTCTGGAAGCAATTTGGGAGGTATTCAATCGCGGAGGAGTAGTAGGTGGCACAAGCGCCGGAGCTGCTATCATGAGCGAGCCGATGATTGGTGCAGGTAATAGTATGGGGGCGCTGAAATATGGTGTAAAAACTTCGTTCGAAGGAGAAGATTTTCCTGAAGGCGAAGGCGTATTATTAACTCACGGACTTGGGTTTTTCCCGCTAGGTATTGTTGATCAGCATTTTAACGCACGCGCCAGGTTGGCCCGGCTGATAGTTGCCATGCTGCACGATGCCAAGAAAACACAAACCGGTTTTGGTGTTGATGAAAATACAGCACTCATTTACATAGGGAAACTCAAAACGCTGAAAGTGGCTGGTGCCGCCGGCGTTACTATTGTTAACACAACTGAAGCTTCGGTTTCGTATATAAACAAGTTCCCTGAAATTGGAAATGTTCTGCTAAGTTACCTCGGGGATGGCGATACATACGATATAGCTACCGGTAAAATTACTCCTGCCGCGGGAAAGAAAAGTACAAAAGGCAACGAATATTACAATATTTCGAATCCTGCTCAGGCTGGAATGTTATCAGGCAGTGCATCTGATTTCCTGAACCTGGTAACAAAAAACCTGATCGACAATAAGGGTGCAGAAAAGGTTAATAATATTAACTTTACTGATGCCGGAAACGGATTTCAGGTAACTTTGAGTAAAACGCCTGAAAGTGCTGGATTTTACACTGACAAACCAGATGGCGACGACCACTATACAGTAATCAATATCCGGATGGATATTAAGCCGGTGAAAATAGAAATCAAACCGTTAAAACAGAATTAACCAACCAACCAAATAACTAATCATATGCGAAAAACTTGTTTTTTATTACTGATGTTTACCTTTTACATCAGTTCGCTTTGGGCACAGACTATTCCGGTAAGCGGAACTGTAACTTCGGCAACTGATAACTCGCCTATGCCAGGAGTCACTGTTCAGATAAAGGGCTCACAGAAAGGTACAATTACTGATATTAATGGTTTCTACAAACTGGATGTAGCCTCAAACGCTACATTGGTTTTTACCTTTATCGGGATGAAACCCCAGGAAATAGCTGTTGATGGACGAAAAACGATAAATGTGGGAATGGAAGAGGAAAGAGTTGACCTGGGTGAAGTTGTTGTTGTAGGCTACAGCACAACCAGTAAAAAGCTAATTTCAGGATCAGTTGGAACAGTGAATGAGAGTGAGCTGAAGAACATTCCAATGCGCACCATCGATGGTGTTCTGCAGGGAAAAGCTGCGGGCGTTTCAATTAATCAGAATTCCGGAACTCCCGGCGGTCAGAATTCAATTAAAATGAGGGGAGGAAGCTCTATCAATGCAAGCAACCAGCCCCTGATTGTTATTGACGGAGTTCCGACTATTACGGGTAGTTTCGGCCAGATAGGTTACAGCGGGCAGGAAATTGATGCTATGTCGGACCTCAACCCTAACGACATCGAATCATTTACAATCCTTAAAGATGCTTCAGCAACAGCTATTTATGGAGCGCGGGCCTCGAACGGAGTAATTCTTATCACTACCAAAAAAGGGAATACACAAAAAACCAATGTTAATTTCAATTCTTCTGGCGGTATGCAAACCATGCCGGCTGAACGTATTCCCGATTTGATGAATGCTGCCCAATGGAACGAATTTAAAGGAACAGATGTTCAGGGAATTGATACTGACTGGATGAAAGAAATTACACAGGTTGCTCCCACTTCTAATACTGAACTATCCGTGAGCAGCGGGAACGATAAAACGCGACTGTTTATTTCCGGCAGTTACTACAGACAGGACGGAACTGTGAAGTCAACCTCATTCGATCGATACAGTGGCCGTATTAATGTTGATCATAAATTATTGCCCGAACTCACTATTGGAGGAGGAGTTTCGATGACATATTCGAAAAACCACCGCGTGGAAGGCGACCAGACTCTTTACGGCCCATTACCAAACGCACTTTCCATACCAGCAATATACCCGGTTTATAACGAAGATGGAAGTTATAACGAAGATGGCCCATATGCCAATCCGATAGCCATTATCAATGAAACAGTAAATGTGGCATATACCAATCGTAACAACGGAAACATTTACCTTGAATATAAATGTCCGCGTGGTTTTACTTTCACCAGCAAGTGGGGAGCCGATATTTACAATCTGCGCGAGCACGAATACGACCCTATTACAACAGCACAGGGTCTTAAATACAACGGATTGGGTATCGAAGGCACCAGTTACGTAAGCAATCTTGTGGGAAGCAATGTATTACAGTATGTAAAATCAATTGATAAAATCCACAATTTCGAAGCCCTGGCAGGTATCAGTTTTGAAAAATATGCCAGGCGTACCACTTATATTGAAGCCACAAACTTCCCAAACGAAGATTTTCAGTATATAACTTCGGCAGCCACCATCAGAGCAGCCAGTGCTTATGCACTCGACCGGGGAATGACTTCGTACTTCGGCCAGTTCAAGTATAATTATATGTATAAATATATTTTCACTTTTACAGCACGCGCCGACGGATCCTCAAAATTTGGTGAAAACAACCGCTTTGGTTATTTCCCCGCCGGTTCCTTTGCTTGGCGGCTTTCGGAAGAGCCGTTTATGAAAGGTGTAACAGCCATCAGTGATCTGAAATTGCGAACCAGCGTTGGCTTAACCGGTAACGATGGCATAGGCGATTTTGCTTCGTTTGGCCTCTACGACGGCGGATACAATTATAACCAGCAAGCGGGAATTGCCCCTACTCAGCTGCCCAATCCTGACCTGAAATGGGAAACCACCCTGCAAACAGGAATTGGATTTGATCTGGGTTTGTTGAACGACAGAATAAGTTTAATTGCTGATGTTTATTACAACCGCACCAGTGACCTCCTGCTTGAACGCCCGCTGGCACTTTCGTCAGGATTTACAACTATTACAGCTAATATTGGCGAGATGGAGAATAAAGGTGTTGAGCTTGTGCTTAATACTGAAAATCTGAAAGGGGATTTGTCATGGACGACTTCCTTTAATTTCTCAGCTAACCGCAACAAAGTACTGAAAATGTATAACGGTCAGCCAATCACCGACCAGGGACGCGGAAATAACTGGGTTATGGAAGGCGAACCAATCGGCGTTTTCGTAGGGTATGTTTGCCTGGGCGTTGATCCTACAACCGGAAACCTGGTATATGATGATTTAAATAATGACGGATCTGTTACTGCTGATGACCGCGAAATTATCGGGAATCCAAATCCGGATTTTACTTTAGGGCTAACCAACACGTTCGGATATAAAGGATTTGATTTCTCTTTCTTCCTGCATTCCATTTATGGAAATGATA
Source organism: uncultured Lentimicrobiaceae bacterium (assembly GCA_964420555.1). GTDB lineage: Bacteria > Bacteroidota > Bacteroidia > Bacteroidales > UBA4417 > UBA4417. The sequence goes on from CAYQTT010000001.1 coordinate 159,990, forward strand.
TTTTCAACGGAACCCGCATATACATCGAAGGGCCAACTGATCTCGACAATCAAACAACCAATGTGCTGAGGCGCTGGCAAAAACCAGGTGATATAACAGATATACCGCGAATTGGCGACGATTTAAAATCATCAAGATTTATTGAAAACGGGTCTTTCCTCCGTATCAAAAACGTTACTTTCGGATATTCACTCCCTAAAGACCTGTTGAAAAAAATATACATGAAATCGGCCAGGATTTATGTTTCGGGTCAGAACCTATACACTTTCACGACCTACTCAGGTATGGACCCGGAAGTAAATTATGCAAGTACCGATAATATAATTATGGGTACCGACTTTTTTACTTATCCGCAATCGCGAACCATACTTATGGGTATAAACATTGGTTTTTAACAAATAAATATGACGAAAATGAAAAAAATACTATATCTCCTCGCCGCCTTGTCATTCAGCTTTGCAGCATGCAACAAGGTATTGGATGTAAGCCCGGTCGACAGTGTTTCCTCTGAGGATGCCATTAAAGATAAAGTCGGCGTTGAACGCGCGCTTACCGGAACCTATAATGCGCTTCAGGCTGTTGGTTTATATGGCCGTAATGCCATTATTGTAGGCGACCTGGCTGCTGATAACCTTACCTGGACCGGAACCATGCTCGAATACGGGCAAATTGAGAACAAACCGATACCAGCCGAAAATCCAACAATCGAAGGAATGTGGTCTGCTTCCTACGATGGCATTAACCGTGCAAATAACATACTTGTTAAGTTACCTGCAATTACGGATTTAACACCACAGGAATTCGATAATTATGAAGGTGAAGCGTTGTTTATAAGGGCTTTGCTTCACTATTACCTGTCGAGCTATTTTGGTGGAGTTCCGATCCGGACACAGCCTACAATCGATTTGAGCAACATTGATATTGCCCGAAGCACTTTATTACAGGTTTATGATCAGGTAATTACTGATCTTTCCACCGCAAAAACAAAACTCTCAGATAATAAAGTGGTTGGTCGTGCCAATACTTTCAGCGCATCAGCATTACTTGCAAAAGTTTACCTTGCAAAGTATCATCTTACAGGCGAAAAGCAAATGGCCGACCTTGCTGTTGCAGAAGCCGGACGAGTTATTACTGAAGGCGGGTATTCAATAGATCCTTCATTTGGCAGCCTTTTCGATCCGGCGGTTCCTTCAGCAGAATCTGTTTTTGAAATCGTTTATGACGTTCAGAATTACAACCGGCTTGCACAGTACTTTTATTCACGTGATTTGTCGGGACGCTATGAAGTTGCACCAACAGCTGACCTCATTCAGAGTTTCGATACAAATGATGTTCGCCTGGATTTCAGTATTACGTATGACGAAAAAAATCAACCCTATGGCATCAAATACAACGACATTTCTGGCGGTGCCGACCGCGTAAATGTTTTCCGCCTGGCTGAAATGTACCTGATCCGGGCCGAAGCACTGGCCTACACAAATGGTGATATTGCTGCTATTCAGGCCGATATAAATGTAATCCGTAACCGTGCTGGGCTTCAAAACACTGAGGCTGCAGATATTCCGGGTTTGAAAATCGCTGTTATGAATGAATGTCGCCATGAGTTTGCTTTCGAAGGCCACCGCTGGTCCGATCTTGTAAGGACTAAAACGGCTGCAGCCGTGCTTGGAATTGACGAAAAATATACCCTTTTCCCTATTCCTCTGGCTGAAAAGCAAACCAATTCACTCATAATACAAAATGACGGTTATTAAGAAACTTGTTTAAAAAAAACGATTATGAAAAACAAACTGATATATTTCCTTCTCCTGCTTCCGGCACTGTTTGTAGCATCCGGATGTCAGAAATATGAACTCGGAAATCCTGCAGCAAGCACTATTGCAGATTTCACTTACACGGTAACAAACAGCGGGAATGCTCCCTGCGAAGTAACATTCACCAATGCATCGCTGAATGCCAACGGGTATTTATGGGATTTCGGCAACGGGAAAACTTCAACAGAATCTAACCCGGTAGTTGCTTACGATACTCCCGGATTATACACAGTGAAACTGACCTGCACGCCTGCTAACGATGTACATTATAACCTGTTAACCAAAACACTGGTTGTTAATATCAAAGATCCCAATGCAGGGCTTACCCAGGTACTATATTTTACCACCAGAGGTCCGGAAAACGGTGGTGTTCATATGGTTGTTCTTAATGATGATGCTCCGCAGATTCAGGACTTTGACCCGGTCGAATTATCACGGCCGTACGGAATTGCAGTTGATACCATTAACAGAAAGGTATATGTATCCGATTATTTGCTCGGTTACATTTATCGTTTCGATGCCGATGGTAAAAATGCTGTTAAAATACTGGATGCCGCCGTTCCGGGCCAGGAAATTGTTGACTCTCCTGAAGCTTTAATGGTTGTGGGCGATAAATTATACTGGGGACGCACAGGTGGCATATACCGCTGTAACCTCGATGGCACAAGTCCTGAACTATTTTTCGATGCCGGGGCAGGAGCACCTGAATATCCTATTGATATGCAGTACGATCCTACAACCGGAAAAATTTATCTTGTTAACGATAAAACCGATTACACCGGCGGGTATTTTTCACTCAATTTCGATGGTAGCGGATTAACCGAACATCTGCTTGACGTTGACGGCACTGCAATTGAAGTTAATACTGCAGCCGGCAAGGTATACATTGCAGGCTATGCATCTGCAGGTACAGTAATGTCAGAAAATGGTATTTACATGTGTAATACTGATGGTACACAGTTGTCGAAAATTGGCGAATACGGATCAAAGGCAACCTGGGGAATAACTATTGATCATAAAAGAAATAAGTTATTCTGGGCATACAAAAATTCCAATTCAGCTCCGGATGGGAAAATCGTCCGATCAAACCTTGACGGATCTGCAACCGAAGACTGGCTTACAGGCGTTAGCCCGCATGCCATGCAGGTTGCATGGATAAAACTCTAGCAGTTTTAAAAGAGGCTGCTTATTTTTAGGCAGCCTCTTTTATAATCATACAGTAAAAGTGAATAAAATAGGGTTTTAAGAATCAGTACATTTATTGTAAATCACCAAAAAAACCTGAAAAATTAACAATTTTGACAAGTAATAGTGAATAAACTACGCGAAAATTCAGTATATTCGCAATTCAGAAACCAATCCTTAATATTTAACCTTATGAAAAAAAATCTACTTATTCTGGCAGTAATGCTCATTTCCTTTACAAATAGTTTTGCCCAGGCATCTTTTACCACAGGTGCCATGCAGGTTGATGTTAACGAATACGGAGCTATAGAGCTTTTTACTCCCGACGGATTATATCAACTGGATCGCGCTTCCATTTTAGTCGGAACATCGTCAACAACTGTATTCGATTACCAAAATGATACAGAAGTTCTTGAAGCTACAACTTTGGTAACCAGTCCTTTATCAAGCGATTTCGAAATTTATGGGTCTTTTGATAATACTTATTCAATGGCTCCTCCTGCAGTGGTTGTAAAACTGAACGCTTATGGCTGGAACAATGCAGCATATACCGTTATTAAATTCAACATTAAAAACAATGAAACTACTTCCATAAATGCTTCGGCAGGATTGGATATAATTCCTTATCTGAACGAAGAGTATGGATTCGATAGTGTGTCGTACAACAGCGAAGCAGGAGTTATCCGGTTTCACAGGGGCAACGTTGTAAATATGGGGATGAAACTGCTTTCAGCACAACTTTCATCACTCTATTCTTTCGAATGGTACACAGACTACCAGGTTGACTCCGATTACTGGACCTGGATGAATTACGGTTCGCTGCAGCCATTATATGCCTCCAATACAGTTGATGGACCGGTTACTATTACTTCTCAAAGCCCGGTTACTCTTGCTGCAGGCGAATCATTTAATGTATTTTATGCCATGGCACTTGGAGCTGACGAACAGGCCATGCTGGCTAACATTGCATCGGCAAAAACAAAATATGATCTGTTAACCGTTTCAGTTAAGGAAAACCAGCTTGCAGGAAGTGAACTTAAAAATTATCCGAATCCTGTTAAATCAGCTACAACTTTCAGCTACCAGTTGCCAGGCAATGGTTTGGTTACTTTAAAAGTTTATGATGCCCTTGGTAATGAAAAAGCTGTTTTGGTTAACGAAAAGCAAACTGCAGGCACACACTCAATCAATTTTGATGCAAAAGATCTGTCGAGTGGTGTATATAGCTGCAAACTCATCTTTAACGATCAGGTAATAACTAGCAAAATGATGGTTGTAAAATAGCCTTATCAGTTAAACCTTTCCCATGTAATATTTTCAGCATTTTCAAAAATACAATTCTATCATAAAAGTTTGAAAAACAAAGGACTGCTTCCAAAAGGAGGTAGTCTTTTGTTGTTTTCGGAGGCAAATTTTTCACTCATAAATAATTCTTTTACAACTTCCTTTGCTATCATCTTACATTTGCAGGTTGAAAAAACGTGTAGTTCCATAACGGAATGCTGGCATTGTATAATTGAATGGGAAATCATACATTTTTTATCGCTCTCTTATCCTACGTAAAACCAATTGGTTACGTAGTGTTGCCTTATTCTTGTTTTCGCGAAAACGATAAATTTATCAGCGTTCAGGAGCGCTTGTCAACACTAAACATCAGCAATTACAGTGAGCTTACTGAAGCTGAAGCCGAAGTTTTTAAACTTGCCGAAAGTTACTCCAACCAGGCTATTATTAAACAATTTTCGAAAAAGAAAGAATCGCCGAAAGACTTTTTCAATCACCTCGATAAAAAACTGCTCGACGAAACTATAAGGCCATTTATCGAACGTAAGATTTCAAAAATATTAGAAATTCTGCTTCAGAACAATATTCCTTTTTACAACGGGAAAGGAGGTTCGAACCTTTATGAAGCGGATAAAATCAGGATTGAAAAAGATAGTCCGCGGGCTTCGTTAAAGTTTATCCGCACCCAGGAAGGCACACACTACAAAATGCGGGTATTTCATTCCGGTAATGAGATTATACTGAATAATCCTGAAAACGTAATCCTGGTGAATGAACCCTGCTGGTACCTGGCCGGAAGCAAATTAGTGAGATTTAATGAGCAGATCAGCGGGAAATTGCTGGTACCTTTCAGGAATAAAGACTTTGTTCACATTCCGAAACGAATTGAATATCAATATTTCAGCACCTTTATCCGCAAAATTGCCAACCGCTGCGATATTGAAGCCGAAGGATTTAAAATCAATGACCTGCAATACCTGCCTTCGGCCATACTTTCGCTCGAAGCCGACTGGCAAGGCCGTAAAGCATTGATACTGCAGTTTCAGTATGGCGACAAGGTTATACTGGCCAATAATCCGCAACGCACTTTTACCACTCTTCTGGCCGACGAAAGCGGGTTTATTTTTAACCGTTTCAAACGTAACCTTACATGGGAAGCAGCACAGGTTAATTTCCTTAAAGCGAAAAATCTGAAACAGGTCGAAGCCACTTATATTTTAAATGAAGACAAAATACTTATTAACCAGGATTACCGCCTGGTTGAGTGGTTAGCTGAAAATTATACCGATTTACTCAATCATTCCTTTACTGTTAAACAGCCCGAAAATAAAAAGTTCCTGTTCGAAATTCCTGTTCTGGATTTAACGCTCGACTCCGGTTTCGACTGGTTCGATTTAATGGGTACTGTGGTAGTTAAAGGCGTTGAAATTCCATTTATCAGGTTCAAAAATCACATTATCAACAATATAAAGGAATTCGAATTGCCTTCCGGCGAAATTATAATACTTCCTGAGGAATGGTTTTCGCGGTTTCAGGATATTATGATGTACTCGAACGGGCAAAATCACAGCATTCGCGTAAGCAAACATCACTACAAGCTTTTAGCATCTATTCCAAACGCAGAAATAGAAGCGCTCAACCAATCAATTGCCTGTCCCGAGCAAATAAAGCTTCCTGAGTTAATAAATGTAAAGCTCCGGCCCTATCAGCTTGCCGGGTTTTACTGGATGCATTCGTTGCAGCGGCATGGTTTGGGTGGAATACTCGCCGATGACATGGGACTTGGGAAAACCTTGCAAGCTATCGCTTTACTAGCCTCCGGTTATCCAAAGCCTGAAACTGGAAATGAACCTGATTTCCCTGAACCGTCAAAGCTTTCCTCAACCACTTCTGTTCAACTTGATTTATTCGCGCAACCCGAAATTATTCCGGAAAAATCTGCTCACGCCAATAAACCAAAAGCGGCAAGCCATAACCCTTGCAGCCTTGTTGTGCTCCCTGCTTCGCTTATTCACAACTGGCATAACGAACTGAAGCGTTTTACACCATGGCTTAGGGTTTATATCCATGTGGGAACCAACCGGATAACAAACATCAGGACTTTCGGTCAGTTTGATATCATTCTTACCACATACGGAACGCTGCGTAATGATATTGCAACTTTTGCAAAGTATGCTTTCCGTAATATTGTACTTGATGAAAGCCAGACAATAAAAAATCCGGATTCAAAATCCACACAGGCTGTTTTCAGTCTTCAGGGTTATCATCGCATGGTGCTGACAGGAACGCCGATTCAAAACTCGTTGTCCGATATCTGGTCGCAGTTCAATTTCCTCAATCCCGGTATGTTAGGCTCGCATCCGCATTTTATGAAATATTACGCTGCTCCCATAGCAAAAAATCAGGATGATGCTGTAGCCGAAAAACTTAAAAACCTGATCAGTCCGTTTATCCTGCGACGTACCAAGGAAGAAGTAGCGCCTGAACTTCCGCCCATTACCGAAACTGCTGTTTATTGCACCATGACTGATGAACAGCAAAGTATGTATGAAGCCGAAAAGTCAAAAATCAGGAATAGTATTCTTGAGAAGTTTGAATCGGAAGGTATTAGAAACACATCTGTACTGGTGCTGAAAGCATTGATGCTTCTGAGGCAGTTAGCCAACCATCCGCGCATGATTGATGCCACTTCGGAAGTAGGGAGCGGAAAATTCAGTGAAGTGACCGAAAGCCTCGAAACCATACTTGCCGAAAACCACAAGGTACTTGTATTTTCGTCATTTGTAAGGCATCTGAAACTGCTTGAAGAATTTTGTACAGCTGCCGGTTATAACTATGCCATGCTTACCGGGGCAACTACAAACCGCGAAAAAGTGATCAATTCATTTAAACAAAAAAGCGATATACAGTTATTCCTTATTTCGCTTAAAGCCGGCGGTGTAGGACTTAACCTTACGGAAGCCGATTATGTTTTTATTCTTGATCCGTGGTGGAATCCTGCTGCCGAAATGCAGGCGCTAAACCGTGCACACCGCATTGGACAGGACAAAAATGTGTTTGTTTATCGTTTTATCACCAAGGATACCGTGGAAGAAAAAATTGTTCAGCTACAGCAAAAGAAAAAGGAACTCGCCGATTTGTTTGTGACTTCCGATTCGACCATTGCCGGAATGACACAGGATGAGATTATGTCAATTTTTTCCTGACAAGTTAAAATTACCTCTAAATCGAGTAATAAAATTGCGCAACTATCTGATTTTCTAAATTTTGATTTATTTAACTATTTCAATATGATACCCTTGTAGTGCTATCAGCTACACATAAACCAGATTTTCGGCCACAACATTTGTACGTTTTTAACTACATGTAAAACGGTGCTTCCGCTATAGCCGTACCCATTCTTAACAAATAATTTTGTTTCGTGATTTAGCATCTTTCAGCCATCGGTATCATGGCTTTCCATGGCAGGAACAGGAAATAATTTTACGGCTGGACAAAACGAATTTCCGTGTTTAGCACAGTATTATTGGATTGAAATCAAATAATTCGGTGTAATCAAATGCACAAAAAAGTATCCGAAATCGGCAACCACATTTCAGTTGATTCATATTCAAACAAAAAAAAAGAAATAACCCTATCATAAACAGCGAATTACAATGAAAAACAAAATTCTCATTATCGACGATGAACAGAGCATCCGTTTGCTTCTCGAAAATTTTCTTTCTAAAAATTATGATGTCATAAGTAAAAGTGATGGGCTGGAAGCACTTGAGTGGCTGGAAGGTAACCTTCCGGATTTAATAATCTGCGACCTTCAAATGCCTAACATTGACGGATATGTTTTTCTGGAAAAAGTACGTCAGCGTGGCTTTACCAAACACACCCCGATAATTATGCTGTCGGGTGTCGAAAGCAGTAAAGAGCGGGTTAAATGTTACCGGATCGGGGCTCAGGATTTTCTTGCAAAACCATTTAATCCCGAAGAACTTGGTGAACTGATAAGGAAAAACCTGCATCCAATACATTATGCTATGGAATGGTAAACTACTATCAGCTACAGCAAATAATAGTAAGCACATAGTTTCCTTCAGTTGAAAACGACAATCATGGAAAAAAGAATAAATATACTTTACGTTGGGAGCACTCGCGAAAATATAAATGCAATAATGTCGGAACGGATAGTTTTGTCCATTGCCGGCAATGTTCTGGAGGCGGTAAATTTGCTGAAATCACAGCAGCATCCCGATGCAATATTGTGCGAATCAGCATTTTCGGGAGGCATAGGCTTAGAATTTTTCGAGTATATCCGTAAAAAGCCTGAATTAAACCAGGTAGCCTTTATCCTTATTGATCCTGAATTTAAAGTTAAGGCATACCAGACTTCCTTCAGCAACAGGATAGATGATTATTATGCGTCCCCTTTGCCTCCGGTCGAAAGCATTATAAGCCGCGTTGAATTTCTGAAAGAATTCAGGAAAAAGTCCTCCGGGGCAGAAATTCCTGTTTCAAAAGAGATTAATTACAAAATGCCTCTTTCGAAACGTATTTTTGATGTTACTGTAGCATGTTCGGCACTCATAGCTTTATCTCCGCTTCTTTTGCTAGTAATCATTGCAATACGGCTCGAATCGAAAGGGAAAGTGTACTATACTTCGAAAAGGGTTGGCCGCGAACCTTTCGACTTTTACAAACTCCGCTCGATGCGCGTTGGAGCTGATGCTGAACTGAATAAGCTGGCCAAAGACAAAAACCAGTATAAAATTGCATCGGAGCAAACGGATATTGATTTTACAAAACCATGTCCGAAATGTTCTGAACTCAGCCCAGGCGAAACATGCTCACCGGTATTACATATCGGTCCACACACTATTTGCGACGACTGGTATAATGTTCAGAAAAAGCAGGTTGCCAAATCAAAATCAGCCTTTATAAAAATTGTTGATGATCCGCGTATCACAAAAGTGGGAAAAATAATTCGCAACACCAGTATTGATGAGCTTCCACAACTAATTAACGTAATTAAAGGCGATATGTCGATTGTTGGCAACCGGCCATTACCCGTTTACGAAGCCGAACAACTTACGCTGGGATTAATATCGAAACGTTTTCTGGCACCGGCGGGCATTACCGGGCTGTGGCAGGTTGAGTTACGCGGTAACGGCGGGGTAATGTCGGAAGATGAACGCAAGCGCCTCGATAACCTGTATGCCGAAAATTTTGTAAACGGAAACTACTCCTTCTGGTACGATATGAAATTGATTTTACGAACGGTACCGGCACTGTTTCAAAAAGATACGGTGTAATTACTACTTAAAACATTATTATAAATGAAATTCCTGCTCTATAGTATTCTGGTTGTAGTATTTATCAGTTTTCTGTCGTGCCCTGCTAATGCGCAAGCTACTAACCCTGTTGAAGAGCATTCGGTTTATGATAGCATTTCCATCCCTCCGTTAAGTATGATGATTGACTCAGCAATAGCACACAATGCAATGCTGAGATTTTTTGAGCATAGCATTGACGCGAAAAAAAGCAGTCTAAGTGCCGAAAGTAAATCATGGACAAAGAGTTTTGGTATTCAGGCCGATGTACGCTACGGTTCTTTTAATAACTTTTCGACAAATACGGCAGAAGGCCAAAGTCCGTCGCTGTTAGCGACAGCAACAAATCAAACCAACTTCGGGGTTGGTGCATATGTAAAACTACCGCTTTCCGATTTTATTAACCGAAAAAACTTTATACAACTGGCTAAAGCAGAGGTTCATCAGGCCGAAAGTATGGCCGAGGTTCAGCGTGATGAAATCAGGCAGATAGTAATAAAACAATATAACGAGCTGATTCTGAAAATTTCGCTGCTACAGATAAAAGCTAAAAATCTGGAAACATCGCGTATTAATCTGGTAATGGCCGAAAAAGAATTTCAAAACGGTATCATACCGATTGGTACATATTCCAGTATATCCCAAACGGCCGGCAACACAGAAATCACTTTTCAGGAAGCAATGTCAGAGTTCAAAACGGCATACATGATCCTCGAAGAAATAGTGGGTTTTAAATTCAACATAAATTTACAATAAACCAACCGGATGAATATAATCGATTTTATACGTATATTGCGCAGGCATATTGTTTTACTGCTTGTTACTCCAATTCTTCTGGCTGCATTGGTAACATACCTGACCCGAAAACCTGATTTAAAATTTGCATCGGAAACCTCGCTTTATACCGGTATAGCCTCAGGTACGAGTGTTGATATAAACAAGACTATAAATTCGCTGGCTTCAAATACTTCATTTGATAACCTTATAAATGTTACCAAATCGCGCGAAACGCAACAAGAGGTTGCAATAAGACTACTGGCACAGCATCTCTTACTCGAAAAGGCTGATCCCCGGTACATTTCTGCTAAAAACTTTGCAGATCTTAAAAGAATAACGCCGAAATACTTTATGCGCTTTGTTGTAAAAAACACAAGCACACTCACGCCGACATCAAATCCGGAGGTTCCTGAATCCGGCAAAGGAGCAGCCGATACATCGTCAGTAAGTGAAACTTTTTCTTTTGAGGCTACGGACGATTCTATAAAACCTTTGTGGTTGCCTGCATCAATAACTCTTGCTGCTTTCGAACAAACTGTTAAAAACATAACAGACTACATGAAAAGCAGCGATACCAATTTTGTTTACCGCTTATTGAATTTTGGACATCCGCATTATTCTATCAGTGCTATATCAGCAGTAAAAATACAACGGGTAGGGATTAGTGACCTGGTGAGTTTAAAATTTGAAACTGACGATCCGGCCATTTGCCAGCAAACGCTTGAGTTCATGACCCAGGTTTGTATTAAAAATTATCGGATTTTTAAAGAAAACCGTTCCGATGCTGTAGTAAAATATTTCGAATTTCAACTGAAGCTGGCAGCCTCGCGGCTTACTGTTGCGGAGGATAAACTGTTGAAGTTTAATACTGACAACAATATTATTAACTATTACGAGCAAAGTAAAGCCGTTGCGGGTGTAAAGGAACAGCTTGATCTGGATCTGAACAGTAAAAAAGTACACCTTGCAGGAGTAACAGCAGCTATAGTACGCCTTGAGGAAAAACTTGGCAACCAGCAGCTTATACAACTCAAAAGCTCAAAAATAATTGAACTGCGCGATCAGCTGGGAGCACTTAGTTACCGGATTGCATCTATCGAAAACAAAGATTCGATAAGTGCCAAAGAAATTGCAACCCTTTCGGAACTGAAAAACCAGTCAGAAAAACTTAAAAAAGACATACAGGATGCCGTTAGCGAATTGTATAAATATGGAAATACAACTGACGGACTTCCGCTGAGCTCAACACTTTCCGAGTGGATTGCCAATGTAATAGACGCAGAAAACAGCAAAGCCGGCTTGGTTGTTATGACTCAGAAAATCATTGATTTTCAGAAACAATATGCCATTTACGCCCCCGCCGGAGCCAATCTTAAAAGAATTGAACGAGAAATTTCGGTTGCTGAACAGGAATTTCTGGAAATCCTGCATGGCCTGAACCTGGCTAAACTCAAAATGCAGGACAATGAGCTATCAGCCAATCTTAAAGCAATCGATCCGCCTTATTTCCCTTTAACGCCAACTCCTTCGAACCGAAAACTGCTTATTGTTATCGGCGGATTGGTGGGTTTCCTGATAGTTCTTATCAGTGCTCTTTTAATGGATTATTTCGACGAATCACTGAAAAACCCCGAAAAAGCTGCCGGAATTATTAAAATACCCTTGCTGGGAATCTTCCCGAAAGTATTACTCAAAGTGCAGAATACCAATTTCCTTTTTATTACAAACCGGTTGCTGGAAATTGCAATTCAAAATATTGAATTATATACAAAAGCCGGTAAGTCCGAAAAAAATACCAGGACATTATTAATATTCAGCACTTTAGGTGGAGAAGGAAAATCTGCCATTGCAGGTAACCTTGCACAAAAACTTAAGTTACAAGGTAAAAAAGTGCTGGTTCTGAATTTTTCGCATGAAGCTTTACTGAAAACGGAAACCACACAGATTGGCTATCGCGATACCCCTGCTCCGACTAAGCCTACTGCGAAAACAAAAGGCAAACAACGCATGTCGATCATCAGTTGGATATTGGGATACCCCGATACGAGGATTGATTTCGAAAGTCCGTTTCTCGAAAGCTCAGAAAAGCGCCTGGAGTCGGGAGAGTATTTTGTTTACGATGTTAACGAAAAGTTCTATTCTGCCAGTAACTACAACGATCTCCTTGAGCAGAACTCTTTTGAATTAACATTTGTTCCTGACTATGTATTAATTGAATTGCCGCCAATTTTGTACTTCCCTTACCCGGTTGAAATGGTTACAGATGCTGATATACCGATTATGGTATGCCGTGCTAACAGGGTTTGGTCCAATGCCGATCAGGCCGCTCTTGATGTTTTAATGAAACTTACAGATAAACAAACGCACTTCTTCCTGAATGGTGTTGAAATACCAGTAATTGAAACCGTTCTGGGTGATTTACCTAAAAAAAGGAGCCGGTTGCGCCGACTTTTGAAAAAACTTTTTCGCTTAGAGTTTTATGCGAAAAACCACATCTGACGATAAACTAAACGTATCGAATCAGGATGAAAAATGGGTTTTAATGACCCATTTGGAAATTCTCTACGCTTTGTCCAATTCGTGAAAAACAACTTACTGCACCATAACTGAAATACTACTGCGAATAAGTTTAATTTATGCTTACCCAACAGAATCCATTCGAAAGCACATCAGGATCCAACAAACTGATTAAACCCGGATACATCGCATTAATAATGTGTATCATGGTTATTTCGGCTTTTGTGATAAGCAAACTGGATATTATTGGTGGTATCATACTGATCATACTGCCAATACTAATTGTATCGCTGTATCTTTTGTTCAATCATCCTATTCTCGGGCTCTATTGCGCTATAGTTTTTGGGTTTTTACTTCTTGGAATAAACAGGTATGCTTCGGGCATACCGATGGGAATAGTACTGGACGGACTGCTGATATTGACCTATATAGCACTGTTTTTCAACCGGTTTTATAAACGGATAGATTTCGCGCCGGCTAAGAAAGATATAACACTCATTTCACTCATCTGGACTGGTTACTTCGTGTTCCAGTTAATAAACCCTGAAGCTGTAAGCACCGAAGCCTGGTTTGCAGGAAGGGGATTGGCTTTATATATGCTGCTTATAGTTCCGTTGACATTACTTTTTATCGATACAAATAAAAAATTAGATGTTATTTTCATTTTGTGGGGAGTTTTGTCGCTGATGGCAACAGCCAAAGGAGTCATGCAGGATACTATTGGCGTTGACTTTGCCGAAAGAAAATGGCTTAATGAAGGAAACTACTTAACCCATATTCTGCATGGAAAACTACGGGTTTTTTCGTTTATGAGTGATGCAGGGCAGTTTGGCGCTAACCAGGGTTATTCGGCAGTAGTTGCAAGTATTATTGCTTTTGCGCAGAAGGATAGGCGAATGAAATTGTTCTTTGCTGTTGTGGCACTAATGGCATTTTACGGTTTGGTAATTTCCGGAACCCGAGGTGCCCTGAGCGTTCCATTTGCCGGTTTGGCTGCTTTTTTTATCCTCAAAAAGGATAAGGTAAAATTGATCGCAGGTTTTATACTGATCGCATCTTTTTTCATATTCTTCAAATATACTTTTATCGGTCAGGGCAACCCCGAAATACGAAGAATGCGCTCAGCATTTAATCCTGATGATCCATCACTGCAGGTTCGCCTTAACAACCAGAAAAAACTTAAAGGTTACCTGGCAACCCGTCCATTTGGCGGCGGAATAGGCCATGCCGGTGGCAAAGCCCGGAAATTTGCCCCTAACGCATTTTTATCCAATGTGCCTCCTGATAGCTGGTACGTATTGATATGGGCTGAACAAGGTATTGTGGGACTGACCTTGCATCTGCTGATTCTCTTTTACATAATAATTAAAGCCTCATTTAAAATTATGTTCCGAATTCGTGACCCGATTGTGAAAATGAAGATGTCAGCTCTGGTCTCCGGTATGTTCGGAATTATGGTAGCCTCATACGGGAATATGGTTTTAGGACAAATGCCAACCAGTGTATTAATCTATATGTCAATGGCACTGATGTTAAATTCCGATGTTTTTGAATCTGATGCAGCCCGGGAAAACCAGAAATTGAACGTAGCTGTGTAAAAACCGGAAACTGCACGCGCACGCAGTTTAAAAAATATGATTTAAAGGAACTGATAAATTATGAGTGTAAACCAGTTAAAAGCCGGAGCTGTATTATCCTATGTTATACTCGGGTTGAGTAATATAGTCGGGTTGCTTTATACACCGTATATGCTTCGTATGATGGGGCAAAGTGAATACGGATTGTATTCGCTGGTTGCCTCTGTGGTTGCTTACCTTACTATTCTCGATCTGGGATTTGGAAATGCAATTATCAGGTACACAGCCAAATTCAGGGCCGAAGGCAAAACCGAAGAACAATACTCGATGTTCGGGATGTTTATTGTACTCTATTCGTTTATAGCCTTAATTGCACTGGCTGCAGGCCTGGCGTTATACTTCAATGTAGAGGTCATTTTTGGCAGTTCGATGTCGGCCGAAGAGTTGGGTAAAGCACGCATACTAATGCTGCTGATGGTGTTTAACCTGGCTTTTACTTTCCCTTTCAGCATTTTTGGATCAATAATAACAGCCTACGAAGATTTTATTTTTCAGAAATCCATACAAATAGTGCGAATTATTCTCAACACGTTGATAATGATTCTGCTGCTTAAACTCGGATACCGGGCTATCGGAATGGTTGTGCTGATTACTGTTTTTAACGTCACTTCATTACTGATAAACTTTTGGTACTGCAAGTTTAAACTTAAAATTAAATTTTACTTCCATGGATTCAAATGGGGGTTTCTGAAAGAAATTGCCAAGTATTCTTTTTTCATTTTCTTAGGTGCCATAATTGACAGGCTTTACTGGAGTACCGGTCAACTTGTGCTTGGAGCATTTGTTGGTACGGCTGCTGTTGCTGTTTTTGCTGTAGGCATACAGCTTGAGCAAATGTATATGGCTTTTTCGACAGCAATTTCTGGAGTTTTTCTTCCAAGGGTAACTGCCATGACTACATATTCAGAATCCGAAAAATCAATTTCTGATCTGTTTATCCGCACAGGCCGGATACAGTATATCGTGATGGCATTTATACTTACCGGGTTTATCATCTTTGGTAAACAATTCATTATAATCTGGGCAGGAGCCGATTACGCTGATGTTTATGTAATCGCATTGCTTTTTTTCATTCCTCTTACCATACCCTTAATTCAGAACCTTGGAATCACCATTTTACAGGCTCGGAACAAAGTGAAATTCAGGGCATTGCTGTATATAGCTATAGCAGTTTTCAGTTTAGGATTACAGCTTCTGCTGGTAAAAAAATACGGAGGAATAGGATGTGCTGCTGCTATATGTACTGGTTTAGTTCTTGGCCATATCATTGTAATGAACATTTATTATTACAAAAAGCAGGGTATTGATATACCAAAATTTTGGAAAGAAATTGGAAAAATGTCTGTTACTCCCCTGATATTAGGAAGCATAACCTTTTTCCTGATCAGTTTCGTCGAACTGCAAAACATTTTCACCTTAGGTTTAGGGGTAATTCTTTTTTCGCTTATTTATATCCCAACTTTCTGGTTTGCAGGTATGAACCAATCGGAGCGTGATTTAATGAAAAAACCGCTGAATCGTGTTTTGAAAAAGTTAAAAATATCATAATCGGATTATTACCACACTGATGTGAAAAATAAACCCGGCGATGGAACCAAAATCAAAAGAAAGCATTGGAAATTAATCCTGTTCAAACATGGAAGCTTTTAAAAACAAGTTAAAGAAATTAATGCCTCAGAAATTTATGTTTCTGTATTACCTGCATACCGCCCGAAAAGCTTGCGATTACGATTTGCAGAGGCGGGTTCACGATAAAGTGTATAATGATTCGGAAGACGAAAAAGTAAAACGCGATCTCACACTTGCCTACCATATTGTTGAAAAGGGGTTAACCATGCCGGTTCCAAGGCCGGGTTTCGGGAAACCGGTAGTTATAAGTTTAGTAAACACTGTTTTGAAGTACCAGAAAATGAAACTGCCTCAGCACGAAATGGAGTTCAGGCAATCTGTTTCGGTATTAAAAGAATATAAGGAGTTTCATGAGCACATAAACTTCAGTCTGGATACTGACGTTGCTGAAAAACTCGGACTCCTTGAGAACCTGTTTAATTCAATCGAAGGCTTAAAACAGCTGAAATTAAGCAGAGATGAGTATTTTCGGGATGCCGACAAGCCTTTCGATTTGTTTTGCAGGTCGCGCTATTCAGCCCGGAATTATACTGATCAGGAAATACCATTATCAGTATTGTACCGCTGCATTGACCTGGCACAAAAATCGCCCTCCTTTTGTAACCGCCAGCCTACGCGTGTGCATATTGTTAAATCACCCGAAATGAAAACCCGGATACTTGAAATACAAAACGGAAACCGTGGATTCGGACACCTGGCTGAAACCTTGCTGGTAATTAGCTCGGTTATTTCTACAACCAAAGATATACACGAGCGGAATGAAAATCATTTAAACGGGGGAATGTTCATAATGACCTTGTTAAATGCGCTGCATTTTAACAGAATAGGAGCCTGTTCGCTTAACTGGAGTGTGACAAATGATAAGGATATGAAACTGAGGAATATTTTAAATATTCCTGAAAATGAAGTTCTTCTCATGATTATATCGTGTGGTTATGTGCCCGATGAATTTTCCATTGCATCCTCACCCCGAAAAAATGCAAAAGAAATAACCGTCGAACATTTGTAAAAAAAGGCTGTGTCGGAAAATACTAAAACCAAAAGAGTATGAAAATTGGAATAATAACTCTACCCTTTAATTCGAATTACGGCGGCCTGCTTCAGGCTTTTGCCCTGCAAACCGTATTAAAGCAAATGGGGCACGAAGTATGGTCAGTTAACCGCCGAAACCGCATAATGCCTTTCAAGATAAAAGTTCTTTCGTCAACTAACCGGCTGATTAAAAGTATTTTAAAAGGCAAAATGGGTGTGATCCGTTCGTGGGCAACCGCTGAAGAGGAACTGGTAATTGACCAGCATACGAACCGGTTTTTAAGTGAAAACATCCGAACTACCGACTTCCTGAAATCGGAAAAGGATTTTGAAAAGCTCGTCAGGTACAAGTTTGAAGCGTATGTTGTTGGAAGCGACCAGGTATGGCGGCCAAAATATTCGCCCCGGCTGTCGAATCATTTTCTCGGTTTTATTGATAGTACCGCTAACCCAAAACGTATATCCTATGCGGCATCTTTTGGTGTTGATAATTGGGAATTTACACCCGAACAAACTGACGAATGCAGAAAACTGGTTGCTAATTTTAACGCCGTTTCCGTTCGTGAAGATTCGGCAGTAAAGCTTTGTAAAGAAAATTTCGGCATTGACGCCACACAGGTTCTGGACCCCACATTACTGTTGCCTAAAGAGGAATATATCCGTCTGGTCGAAAAAGATAAAATTCCGGAATGTAACGGAACTTTATTGACTTACGTATTGGATAAATCGCCTGATAAACAGGAATTTATTAAAAAAATAATTTCCGAAACAGGATTGAATGAAGTTTCGATAATGCCAAAAAGTTTATTCAGGGATGCAGGCCGGAAAAAAATAAACGACTGCATTTATCCACCTGTTACCGCGTGGTTAAGAGGTTTTATGGATGCAAAGTACGTGGTAACGGATTCGTTTCACGGAATGGCATTTGCAATTATTTTCAATAAACCTTTTTTAGCTTTGGGAAATACAAAGCGCGGAATGACGCGGTTTACATCGCTCGTTAAATTATTAGGATTAGAAGATAGGATTATCCTTACAGCCGATAGCAATTTAACTGAGAAATTATACATCCCCATTGATTTCCAAAAAGTAAATGAAATCCTAAAAACCAAGCAGTTGGAGGCTTTCAAATTTCTTGCTGATTCATTAAAACAGTAGCAGAACAAATTCAGTTCAGTAAAAACTACTTGTGTAGTTTTCTACATAATTGATACCGGTTTCAACTACAAACAAACAGGTCTTTTCTCTACATAATTTATGTGTTTTCAGCTACAACTAAAGCGTATTTTCCGCTATAGTGAAACCAGGTAAATCCATATATTTTTGTTTTCAATCAGCTAATTCCCGGTAACGCTGTAACCATCCAAACCTGAAAACTAATGACACTCCGAAAAAAAACTTTCATAATCATTCATGTATGCCTGTTTCTGTTTCTGGCATCCATGCTGATTTTCAGGGAAATGCAATCGAGGCAGAACGAATTGATGATTCATTCGTCCGCAGAGCAGCAAGAAATAATAGTAACAAATGCGATTTCGGAACGATCAAACCAGTTGCGGCAGATAGTTACCGACTATACCAACTGGGATGACATTATTGAGCAAATTGAAAAAAAAGACCAGAAATGGGCTGTTGATAACATCGCAACAATCATTAACTCATTCGACCTGAATTCGGTAGCGGTATTTAACAAAGATAAACAATTGGTTTATGGTTTTGGAAATGATCCGAAAGGTCTGGTTCTTTCATCAGATGCACAAAAAACCATATTTAATAAATTACAAACGAACGGATTCATCCATTTTTACTCTCTGTTACCCGAAGGAATCCTCGAAATATCTGGAGCAACCATTCATCCAACACTCGATACTGCGCGAATTACTAAAAGCAAAGGTTATTTTTTAGTAAGCAGAATTTGGAATAAGGAATTTCTTGCAAGCCTTTCGGCATTAACAGGCAGCCAGATAATAAAAGAGAAAGCCGGCTATATCCCTTCAAACTCGATTGATAATCACAAAATTTCTGCTTCATATACAATTTCTGATTACAATCAGCAACCATTGCAAACCCTCATTTTTCAAAAGAATAATAAATTCTTTAAGTCGTTTCATCAAATCAGCAATTTCGTGTTGTTTATTATAAGTGCGCTGATTGTGTTTGTATTCGTTTTATTCACTTATATATTGTATTACTGGATCCGCCGCCCACTCGGAATTATAACCGATACACTTAAAGGTGCTGACACACAACAGCTTGAACAGTTGCAAAAAAAAGACAATGAATACAGCCAGATAGCAAAGCTGATAATAAATTTTAACAACCAGCGCTTACAACTTGAGGAAGAAAATATCGTTCGAAAACTTGCTCAACAGCAGATCATTCAACAAAGTGAGCTACTCGAAGGACTTGCAAACGCATCCGGCCGACTGCTTACTATCGACAATCTGAACGATGCCATAAAAGACGCTCTCGGATCATTTGCCAACCATTCCAATATCGACAGGGTTTTTATTTTTAAAAACGTATATGACAACGAAAAAAAATCGATGAAAATGCAGCCCGTTTTCGAATGGATGCAACCCGAATTAAAAGGCGTTGTTGATACTACAGAATACGATGGAATGTTTTACAGACAAACCGCCGAAGGGTGGTTTGGCAGGTTGCAGGAGGGTGAAGTTATTAAAGGCACAACAGAAGAGCTTGATATTGAAATGAAACCGTTTTTCGAACGACAATTAATCAAATCAATTATTATAGTTCCGATACTTGATCCTCGCAATCACACTTTCTGGGGTTTCACCGGATTTGCCGATTGCAAAACCGGTCATTCGTGGAGTGGTTCAGAAGAGAATGTATTATCCATGCTGGCCAATAATATAGGTGTTGCTATCAGGCGCTTTGTATCGCACGAGGAATTACTCGAAGCAATGGAACTTGCACGGGCGGCAGACAGGGCCAAGTCAAATTTTCTGGCATCAATGAGTCATGAGATACGAACACCAATGAATGGGGTTATCGGCATGACAAGTCTTCTTTTACAATCCGAATTAACACCTTCGCAACGAGATCTGGTTCAAACTATTGAGTCGTCGGGTGACAGTCTGTTAAATATCATTAACGAAATCCTTGACTTTTCGAAAATAGAATCAGGCCATATGGCTCTTGAAGAAGGAGATTTCGACCTGCGCAGATGTATTGAAGACGTGTTCGATCTGATGGCGCCACGTATTTTTGAAAAGAAACTGGAACTAATTTATTACCTCGATCCAAAAATAAACGCATACATCTTTGGCGATGGTTTCAGGCTCAGGCAAATACTTGTTAACCTTATCGGAAATGCAATAAAGTTTACCGAAAAAGGAGAGATACTGGTGCAGGTAACCATAAATAAACACGAGGAACAAGAGCTGGTACTCGAATTCTCGGTAAAAGACACAGGCATAGGGATTCCATCAGATAAAATAGAATCACTCTTTAAACCTTTTTCGCAGGTTGATGCATCAACAACGCGTAAATACGGGGGTTCCGGACTTGGCCTGGCAATTACATCGAACCTTATTTCGCTGATGCAAGGAAAAATTTGGGTCGAAAGTGAATACGGCCATGGTTCTGATTTTAGGTTTACTATTAAAACTCACTTTATTCCGCCTCCTGCAAATACCAATAAATCAGTAGGTAAACTCAAAAAACTACAGGGAAAAAGAGTTTTGATTGTTGATGACAACTTCACAAACCGCCAAATTCTGCAATTGCAGTTCAACTGCTGGAATATTGAATCCGTTGCACTCGAATCGGGCATAGAAGCACTTGAACTGCTCAACGGGAATCAAACTTTTGATATGGCAATCCTCGACATGCAAATGCCTGGCATGGATGGTGAAATGCTGGCCCGCGAAATCAGAAAAAAGTACAGCCGTTCGGAACTGCCGCTTATCATGCTTACTTCAATTGGAAACACAGTAAGATCACCTGAAGTAAAGGAACTGTTTTCATATTATGTAAACAAGCCGATAAAACACTCCGTTCTGGCCGATATAATGCTCAGCGTATTAATGAATGAACAAAACGGTTCGCTCACAATTCCTGATATACAATCGGAAATGAGATCTGTATCAATTCTATACCCTTTCAACATACTTATAGCTGAAGACAATTTTATTAACCAGAAACTAATACGGAAGTTATTCGAACTGCTGGGATACAGAACCGACCTGGTTGCCAATGGCTTGGAAGCTATTGAAGCACTCAGGCGTAAATCGTACAACATCATTTTTATGGATGTTCAAATGCCTGAAATGGATGGCTACGAAGCTACACGCTTAATAAAAGAACGATGGGGAAAGGATGGGCCAACCATAATTGCCATGACGGCAAATGCCATGCAAGGCGATAAAGAAAAGTGCCTGGCAGCTGGAATGGATGATTACATTTCGAAACCCTTGCGATTGGAAGATATCGTGAATGTACTGGTACAATGGGGCGAAATAAAAAAGAGTTTCAAAGCCAGTACCGTTTGAAAATCGACAATTAATCAAGCAACCTAATTCAAGCCTGCTTTGCAGAAAATGATCATACTTACTCAATAAAAAAGGCACTATGTATTACAGGAATGTTTCGGATTTAAATAAAATTATTCTCAGTCGTTTGAGTATTCTTCCCCGTGATTTCGATCTCATTGTAGGGATTCCCCGAAGTGGTATGTTACCGGCAAATCTACTGGCTCTTTACCTCAACAAACCTTATACTGACATAAACTCATTCCTTAACGGTCATATTTATAAGGCAGGTGCCCGCGGCCAGTTTTTCGACATACACGATTATAAAAAAGTACTGGTAGTTGACGACAGCATTGCTTCGGGCTCCGCTATGGTTAAATGTAAGGAGAGTTTAAAACACCTTGAATCGGAATTCACACTCAGCTATTGCGCTATCTATGTAATTCCCGGAAAGGAAAAAATGGTTGATTATTTTTTCGAAACTGTTCCGCTCCCACGATACTTCCAATGGAATGTACTCCACCACACTACTTTGGAAAAAGCTTGCTTCGATATTGACGGGGTTTTATGTGTTGATCCTACCGAAGATCAAAATGACGACGGACCTAAATACAGGGATTTCGTCCTTAATGCACCTCCTCTTTTTATCCCGGGCAGTAAAATTGGTACCATAGTAACCTCACGCCTCGAAAAATACAGGCCCGAAACCGAAACCTGGCTTAAAGCCAATAACGTGAAATATAACGATCTGGTAATGCTCGATCTGCCTGATATGGAAGCCCGTCAAAAGGCCAACAACCATGCAGATCATAAAGCAAAAGCTTACCTGTCAAAGCCTTACGTACTCTTTATCGAAAGCAACCTCTCGCAGGCAGTTGAAATTAACCGGATAGCTAAAAAGCCAGTATTGTGTACCGAAAACTTTGAGATGATTTTCGATTCCGAGTCGGTATTTTATAATATAAAAAGCGGGAAATACTTTCCGTTTCTACGAAAATTAGCTTTGAAAGCCAGGAATAAAATCCGCTCAATGAAATAGCGCATAACACTGCGAAACAATAACAAATCAAACTAAACAGCCTCCAGGCCAGCCTTATTTACAACTGCCAAAAGATGATCAGGAATAAAAACATAGTATGTGTTTCGAATACAACCTGGGAAGGATTTTATACAAAATCTACGGTTCAGATAATGTCGTTACTGGCAAAAAGCAGTACTGTATTATTCGTCGAATATCCTTTTACGCTCAAAGACCTGATCTCGACTGTTTTGGGCAACGGAAGAGCGCCTGTTTCACGAATGTTAGGCATTACTAAAAGGCTTGTAGTTGAAAAAACCAGTTTTGGCACTACAGTACATCATCTGGTTATTCCACCGGTGCTTCCGGTTGAATTTATTAAAATCGAAAGCCTTTATACTCTGCTTTTGAAATTCAACAGTTACATTTATGCCAGGTCGATAAGGCGTGCTCTTCGAAAGTTAGAAATGGATAACCCGGTTTGCATCAATGCCTACAATGCTATTTATGGCAGGAACCTTATCGGGAAAATAAGAGAAAAGCTACACATATTTTACTGCTACGATGGCCCAAATACAGGCCGTTACGGTCAAAGAGCAACCGTTGCCGATCAAGGTTTTGCAGCGCAGGTTGATGGGGTAATTGTTACTTCTGATTTTTTGGCCTCTTCCCTCAGGGAATTTAATACTGAGATGTATGTAGTTAAAAACGGTGTTGATTTCAAAATCTTCAACCAACATGCAAAAACAGAGTTAAATAGTGCCGGAAAAAGAAAGAAAGTCGGATACATCGGCAGTCTCGATCAGCGGTTCGATATCGACACCATCGAATATTGTGTTCAACAACTTCCCGCTTACGATTTTGAGTTTACCGGCGAATTAATGAATAAAACTATTCAACACCGACTCGCTTCCTATCCGAACGTAACTTTTAAACCACCTGTAAAACCTGATGAAGTGCCGGGCTTACTGCAAATATGTGATGTGGGACTAATTCCTTATATCTGCGACGAATACTCAAAAAACATTTATCCTTTAAAAATAAACGAATACCTCTCGGTAGGCGTGCCTGTTGTTCTCACTTCATTTGCGAAGCTTCCCGAGTTTAACGAAATAGTAAGTTTTACAAAAGGCAAGGAGGATTTTTGTAACGCAATAGTCCGCGAAATTGAATCGGACAGCCCGGAAAACATTAAAAAACGAATTCATTTCGCCGAAAAGAACTCCTGGGAAAACCGGGCCGGGCTCTTTGACGAAATCATTGATATGCTTGTCGAAAAAAAGCAGAAAACCCATTTTTCGTAAGCATAAAAAATTCACAATTAGCAGCAGTTCAGTAAATTGTCCAAACAAAAAATATAAAATAATCCAATGGGAATCTTGAATTTTCTGATCAACAGTATCGAGGTTATCGTTTACATATACCTGAGTGTGGCGGCTGTTTATTTTTTCTTTTTTTCTTTCATGGGAGTTTTTCCCTACCGCAGAAAAAATCATCCGTCACCTGCCATCAGAAAAATGGCTGTTCTGATTCCTGGTTACAAGGAGGATATTGTGATACTCGAAGTAGCAGAAGCCTCGCTCAAACAAAGCTATCCGGCCGAATCATTCGATGTGGTTATTGTAGCCGATTCCTTTAAACCCGAAACAGTACTGGCCCTGAAAAAACTTCCGTTGAAAGTGGTTGAAGTAAAATTCGAGAAGAGTACCAAATCAAAATCGCTGAATGCTGCAATGGAAGCCATTGGCGATAATTATGATGTAGCAGTGGTACTGGATGCTGATAATATAATTGCGTTCGATTTCCTCGAAAAAATTAACCAGGCTTTCGAATCCGGGTTTACCGCTGTGCAAGGTCACCGGATGGCAAAAAACATGAACAATTCAATGGCTGTGCTCGATTCCATCAGCGAAGAAATTAACAACCATATTTTCCGCAAAGGGCATAGAGTAATTGGTTTAGCTTCGGGATTGATAGGATCGGGAATGGCTTTTCAATACAGTATGTTTAAGAAACGGATGCTCGATATTAAAGCAATCGGCGGTTTCGATAAGGAACTTGAGCTTACCATGCTGCGCGACGGAATTAAAATTGAATACCTTGTCGATGCCGTTGTACTCGACGAAAAAGTACAGGACAAAGTTGTTTTCGAAAACCAGCGCAAACGATGGCTGGCAGCTCAGTTTATCTATTTCCGGAAATTTGTCTGGGCCGGTATTATCCAGTTCGTTACCCGGATGAACATCGATTTCATCGATAAAGTATATCAGATGGTTATGCCTCCACGGATACTTTTATTAGGCGTTGTAACCATAATTACCGCAGCGATGGGGCTTTTTGCACTCATTAATATCGAATGGATATCGGAAACCCTGGCCCTGAATTTTACCGACTGGCTCATAGTATGGGCGCTGGTAATATTAGCATTTGCTTTTTCGGTACACCGAAAGTTTTATACAAAGAAAACCCTTATGGCTATACTAACCTTGCCAATGGGTTTCTGGTTGATGTTCACTTTGTTATTCAAACTTAAAGGAGCCAACAAAACATTTATTCATACCCAACATGGTGTAATTGAAAATAATAAAAAATAACAGTAAAAGAAAGGAAATCTGAAATGAGGATTGCGATCGAAGCTCAGCGTTTGTTTAGGGAAAAGAAACACGGCATGGATATTTATGCCCTGGAGCTTATTCGCAGCCTGCAGCAAATTGACCACAAAAATGAATATGTGATTTTTGTTAAACCTGATGTTGATGATACCATTTTGAACGAAACTTCCAATTTCAAAATTATAAAACTGGATGGAGGTTTTTATCCCATGTGGGAACAGATAGCCCTGCCAAAAGCTGCAAAAGAGGCCGGGTGCCAGGTATTGCATTGCACCAGTAACACGGCTCCTATTCGTTGCGAAATTCCTTTGGTGCTTACGCTTCACGATATCATTTATATGGAAAGCAGTTACTCCCGCATTTTATCAGGAAGTGCTACGCCGTATCAGAAATTTGGAAACATCTACAGGAAACTGGTGGTGCCGCATTTGGTTACCAAAAGCAGGAAAAATATTACTGTTTCGCATTCGGAGAAAAACCGGATCGATAAACTTTTCGGATTGCAGAGCGGGCAACAAATGAATGTGGTATATAATGGCGTAGGTAAACATTTCAAACCAATTACGGACAAACTGGAATTAAAGCTGGGGAAAGAGAAATATCGCCTGCCGGATAATTTTTTCTTTTTCCTTGGAAACACTGATCCCAAGAAAAATGTGAAAGGGACGCTAAAAGCATTTTCGGAATTTTTAAAGAAAACCGGCCTCGATTATTACCTGGTTATTGCCGATTATGAGCAAAATCAACTTCAGAAATATTGCGACGAAATTGGCGACAAATCACTGATAACCAGGATAATTCTCACCGGCTATATCCCAAATGCCAGCTTACCTGCAATTTACAGCCAGAGCAAGGTTTTCCTGTACCCCTCGCTTCGCGAAAGCTTTGGCATTCCAATGCTCGAAGCCATGAAATGTGGTGTACCAGTCCTTACTTCCAATACCGAATCAATGCCCGAAATAGCCGGTAATGCAGCATACCTGGTTAATCCTTTCAAACACGAAGAAATAACCGAAGGCATGATTAAAATGATTAGTGATGAGCCTTTAAGAACTGACCTTATACAAAAAGGATTTAAACGCCATTCGGATTTTTCGTGGGAAATAACGGCTCAAAAAGTGCTTGAGTTATACCGCACAATGGGTGCTGATTGATGAAAATATCAAAATTGCCCATAAAATACCCAAACTGTTGCTCATTAGTAAGGATTTATAAATTGCAATACGCATTAATATATAAAAACACAGATTATGTTTCGCCCGATAGTACCGTCAAATGTCCTTATCCACTGGCATGAATACCAGAAGCCGGAAGATATTC
The DNA here is from genome assembly GCA_964420555.1 of uncultured Lentimicrobiaceae bacterium. Lineage (GTDB taxonomy): Bacteria > Bacteroidota > Bacteroidia > Bacteroidales > UBA4417 > UBA4417. The sequence continues at coordinate 186,632 of CAYQTT010000001.1, forward strand.
CTGAGGAAATATTCGAACGGATAAGGAAAGGTTTTGCTAACCAGCGAAAGGATAATCCACTGGTTTCGATAAATATTATTGCCTGGAACGAAGAAGCTAATATCCTCCGGAATCTGTCGTCATTAAGCGAAATAAAAAGTAAGTACCCGGTTGAATTCGTATATGTTGACAACAATTCAAAAGATAAAACTTCCGAAATCATCAGCCGGTGCGGAATAACACCTGTTTTCGAAACAAAACAGGGCTATGGATTTGCAAGGCAGGCTGCTATAGAAAACTCGCATGGAAAATACATTTTAACCGGTGATGCCGATACCATTTATCCGCCTACCTGGGTTGATACCATGCTGAAACCTTTACTGGCAGGGGAAAGCATTGCCAGTTCGGGAACCTATTCTTTCATCCCGCGGAAAGGACAATCGCGGCTGCGCTATGCTTTCTACGAATTTTTTCGCGATATCATTCATTATTTGCGAACCATTAACCGCCCGTACCTTGCTGTTGGAGGTGTTAATTTTTGTTTCCTCCGCGAAGAGGCTTTAAAAATCGGGTTCATAAAAAACAACTCCCGCTCCGAGGACGGATCAATGGCGCTGGCCTTGCTTAAAACCGGAAAAATTAAACGGGTTACTCAATTAAAAGCAGCTGCCTGGACAATAACCCGTTCAGTCGAAAGAAGCGGTAGTTTCATTAACGCGGTAAAAACACGAATAGCAAAGGAAATTAACCGAATCAGTATTTATTTCTACAAGCACGAATAGATTCAAGTCTCAAAAAACATCAGATAATCCAACTAACAAGATAAAATCTCATTTATATGAATACAAATTCCCCGATTGCAATTATTGTAGCCTGCGATAATCATTATGTCATTCTTTTGGCCGCACTTTTAAAATCCGTTGACCATCATCACAAATCAGGCGAAAACATTGAGGTTTTTATTGTGGACGACGGTATTACTTCCGGCAACCGGAAAAAACTGGCTTCATCGCTTGTTTCGGATAAAATGAATTTGAACTGGATACCCATGGATGATGCTATTCCTGATAATATGCGGATTCCGTTCGACCGTACATCGTACCCGAAAAACATACACACAAGGATATTTATTCCACATTTTATACCCAAACGCTTCGAAAAAATCATTTACCTGGATGTGGACATGATTATGATGCGCGATGTATCCGAATTGTGGAATGTTGCACTAGGCGATCACATGCTGGCAGCTGTTATGGATCCCCGTTTAAAAGTATTCAGTAATTCGTGGGGCGGTATTTTAAATTACAAAGAGTTGGGCTTTGATCCAGAAACCAAATATTTTAATACCGGAATTCTTATCATAAATATTAAAAAATGGAGAGAAGAGAACAGTGCTGTTACTGTTGTAAAATGCATTTCGGACAACGAAAAATTTGCCAATTATCCTGACCAATATGGCTTAAACATCGTGATGGCTAACCGCTGGCTGGAACTTGATCCCCGCTGGAACGCATTTGCTTCGGACGAATGTGCCGATCCTTTCAATATTCATTTTATCGGCCGCAAACCGATGTACAAAACTTACGATAACCGGGAGGAATTCCGCAAAATATTTTTCGAACACCTCAACCGCACCAAATGGAAAAACCTCAGACCTATTGGTGAATCAAAAAGATACATCAAGAAACTAAGCAATGTTATAAAAAAGATACCTGAATTTTTTCTCCGCTAAACCTTTAATAAAAAAGCTGATCGAATGAAAAAAGCTATCACATATATGCAATACCTGGCCGAGTACCTGCGGCATGGTGATTTTATGTCGGTTGTTTCGTCGGTTAAGTATCTGATAAACAAAACCTCGCATAGTAAAAACAGAATTATCAATACATCAATCGGTACTTTTTATTGCCGCAAAAACACAAATGATTTTCAGTTTGCCAACTACCATTACGAGTGGGGTGTTAAAAAGTTTATACTCAACCGCATCAACGATTTTACCGTATTTATCGATGGGGGTGCCTGCATAGGCGATTACAGCATATTGCTGGCAAAACGTAATATGCGTTGCATTGCTTTTGAGCCAATGGCCGAAAATTATGCTGCTATGATTAAAAATCTTCAGCTTAACAATCTTGTATGCAGGGTTAAGGCATATTATACCGGATTAAGCAATGAAAACAAACAGGCACGATTCCATTTTAATCCGGTAAATACAGGTGCGTCGCACATCGACAGGAATGAAAATGATGGAAGTTTTAAAGGCGAATTATGCACATTCGATTCAATGCTCGAAAAGCTTAAAATCGGGAAGGACGAAAATATCCTTTTCAAACTCGATGTCGAAGGTATGGAGCCTGAAGCGTTGCAAGGATCTGCTGAATTTATACGCCAATATCCGAACATAACTTTTGTTATTGAAGGTAAACACGCAGGCGATGACCCTATTAAATCGATCCTGAGCAAAATTGCCGAATTTGAATTTGGCACTGTTGACGATTATAACATTTATGCCCGTAAGATCAATAATTTAAACTAACAGGTATTCCTATGCTGACACTCAAAATTTTATTCTGGCTTCTGCTTTTTATTGTTTTTTACGCATATGTCGGTTATGGAATCCTTCTGTATATTCTTGTAAAAATCAAGCGTATTTCGGGCCGTTCGGTTTCCGGTTCTTCCAATCCTGACTATGAACCTGATGTAACCTTGTTTATAGCAGCATACAACGAAAAAGCATTTGTAGCCGAAAAAATAAAAAACTCACGCGAACTTGATTATCCGGCCGAAAAGCTTCACATGGTTTGGGTTACTGATGGTTCGGATGACGGCACACCTGAAGAATTGAAGAAATACGAAGGTGTTACTGTTCACCACCTGCCGCAGCGTAACGGAAAAATTGGCGCAATGAACCGCGGCATGAAGTTCGTAAACACCCCTGTTGTTGTATTTTGTGATGCTAATACCATGCTTGGCAGCGAATCCATACGCCGGATTGTAGCCCTTTTCAGTAATCCGAAAGTAGGATGTGTTTCGGGCGAGAAACGAATTTTCAGCAAGGAAAAAGATGCTGCAGCCGGCGCCGGCGAGGGCCTGTACTGGAAATACGAATCAACTTTAAAAAAATGGGATGCTGAACTTTACTCGGTTGTTGGCGCTGCAGGCGAACTTTTCGCTATCCGTACCGAACTATACCGTGAGGTGGAACGCGATACCATCCTCGATGATTTCATAATCTCACTCCGCGTGGCACAGGAAGGTTACACCATTCAGTATGATCCCGAGGCTTATGCTATTGAAACCGCATCGGCCAATGTAAAAGAGGAACTGAAGCGAAAAATAAGGATATCGGCTGGTGGAATTCAATCTGTTGTCAGGCTTCGGTCGCTGCTGAATGTTTTCAAATACGGTACACTATCGTTCCAGTACATATCGCACCGGGTTTTGCGCTGGACGCTGGCCCCACTGGCTCTGCTGCTACTTATAGCTGCAGGACTCATTCTGGCATCAAACGAAGGAATTACCGGGTTCGGGATGTACAGCGTACTCTTCTGGTTACAAATACTTTTCTACCTTTCGGCCTTGCTTGGATGGTACCTCGAAAATCGTTCAATCCGTATTAAACTACTCTTCGTTCCATACTACTTTTTCATCATGAACCTATCTGTTTTTCTTGGATTTAAAAGATACCTGAAAGGATCACAATCCGTAAACTGGGAAAGAGCCAAACGAAGCACCTGACACTAATTTTGAAACACTGACATGATACGAATATTCGCCGTTTTTATAGTTCTGACATGCACCTGCCTCATTAGCATAGAGGCTAAAAGTCAGCAACATGTATTTATGGTGGATACCACGGTTACATTAGTTGATGCCACTGAATCTCCCTATAATATGGTGCAGCCGGGTGATACTTTATTGTTTGCCGGCGGACAACGAACTTTATTACGCATTATGAATTTTACCGGCGAAAAAGAAAGACCAATAATATTCATGAATAGCGGCGGGCAGATTATTATTGATACCGATCATTATTATGGTATTTCGATATTGAATTGTCGTTTTTTCAGGCTAACCGGAACGGGTGATGCCAATCATTTTTATGGAATCCACGTCAGTAGGGTTGCTAATGGTGCCGGACTTGGTATTGGTGGTATGAGCTCCGATTATGAAGTTGATCATGTAAGCATCGAAAATTGTAAGTCAGCCGGTATTTTTGCTAAAACTGATCCTGATTGCAGCTTTACCTCAACCCGTGAAAACTTTACCCAGTATAACACTCTTATCCACGACAATTATATCGGGCATGCCGGCACTGAGGGATTATATATAGGAAGCACGCAATATTTCGGACAAACTGTTAAATGCAACGGAGTGGATACCCTTTTACTTCCTTCGTTGCTCGAAGGAGTTAAGGTTTATAATAACATTATTGAATATTCAGGTTGGGATGGCATACAGGTTAGTTCAGCTTCAGCGGACTGCCAGGTTTTTGATAATATTGTATTATTTGACAGCCAGGAAGAATATTACGGTCAAATGTCGGGAATCATTATCGGGGGCGGTTCCAAATGCGATTGCAACAATAATTTTATCAGCCAGGGAAAGGGACAAGGCATACAGGTTTTCGGCCTTGCCGGTCAAAGAATTTTCAACAATATAATTATTGATGCCGGTAAATATTTCTTTCCAACAGATACAACCAGAAGAGTTTATGGGATATTTGTTTCTGATATTTCTGCTGAAGCCGACTCCTCATTTACTATAGTTTTCAATACAATTTTAAGTCCTAAAACCGATGGTATCCGGTTTGTAAGCATAGTAACGAAAAATAATCTGATTGCTTCCAACGCAATTATAAATCCCGGAGCCTATGATTATTACGAAAACGGGAATACCAGTTATACGGGTAATGACGCCTATATTATGCTCCCCGATCCCAGTTCGGATGTGTTGGTTAAAAACAATTACCTGGCACGAAACAGCGACAGTGCGAAATTTGCTCCGGATGGATATAGCCTGCTTGAAGGTTCGCCATTAATAAATGCGGCATGGGTTGTTGGTAATACAATAACCTACGACTATTTTAACAATGCCCGGCCTTATGGTGCTTCAGCCGACATTGGGGCTGTTGAGTTCGATCCTTCGGTTGCAGGAACATCCGGGCAATTAACCGGTAATCCGGATATTTTCCCTAACCCCGTTAATACATGGCTTACCATTCAATACAAAACTAAATCAAGTTCGGAAGTTAACATGGGGATTTATACTATTGCCGGCGTACTGGTCCTTGACGAAAAACATCTCCCGGCAGACTATGGATTGCAATCAATGCAGATAAATGTATCAGGTCTGACTACAGGAATTTACATTTATACACTCCGATCGGGAAACCAAACTATAACCGGGAAATTCATAAAACAGAATTGAAAATCCTGACCCACGAATAAAAAAGAATAACACAAATACCAGCTTAAATGCCTATGTTTGTAAGTACACAAGTTAAATTACATAAATGATTTTTTAACTCCTTTGCCATGATCATACAGATTGATAAAGACGGAACCCTCCAAAATCTGGAAAAGATGCTCCTGAAAGCTGATTCCGATGCATCTGTTAAAGCCATTATGGTACTGGCCTGCGATGCCAATAATTTTACACCCGGCAACTCCGATAACCTTTTCAAAAATGTAAAGAAACCAATATTTGGCGGCATTTTTCCGCAAATACTTCACAATACCGAAAACTTAATCCAGGGAACTATTGTTGCAGGTTTCATACATAAAATCAATCCATGTATAATCGAAAACATAAGCAGGGCTGATAGCAACCTCGACAAATTAATCGAAGAAATTACTTTGGAAATGCCGGTTGCCGATAACACTATTTTTCTGTTTGTGGATGGCATGAGCCGCACAATTGCCAGTTTGCTCGACAGCACTTTCAACCACCTGGGATTGCTTTCGAACTATATTGGAGGAGGCGCCGGTTCGCTTTCCTTTAAGCCTACTCATTGTGTTATTACAGCAAAAGGTCTTTTAATGGATGCCGCAGTTCTGGCTTTTGCCGATATGGGCAGTGGTGTAGGGGTAGCGCATGGCTGGCATCCGGTATCGCTACCTATGAAAATTACATCATCAAAATACAACTCAGTGGTTTCACTCGACTGGAAACCTGCTTTTGAAGTGTACCGCGAAATAATAGCAAATGTGTTACACAAAGATAGCCTTGATATCACTTTCGAAGCATATGCAAAAAGCTTTCCGTTGGGAATTGTAAAAATTGCCGACGAACTTCTGGTTCGCGATCCGGTTAGCTGCTCGGACAATGAAATGATTTGCCTCGGCGAACTGCCTCAAAACTCTTTTGTGTACGTGCTCAAAGGAGATATTGCCTCACTTCTGGCAGGTGCTAAAAAATCAAGAGAAATTGCTGAAATGATTTACTTTTCGCGGTTTGATAATTCAAAAGAAGGAAAACCAGTTACTTTTTTTATTGACTGTATTACCCGTGTTCAATTTCTGGGAAATCATTTTAAAGAAGAACTCGAAATTGCATCGGGAGGAAACGAACTTATCGGTGCACTTTCGTTAGGCGAAATTGCCAACTCAGGGCGCGATTACCTGGAGTTTTACAACAAAACATCAGTAATTGCCATATTGGAGGAATAATTATGGAAAATCAAATCTGGAACCAGGTATTGCTTGAACTCTCCCTTTCAATAGGTGGCGAACTTGATCTTGAAAAAACAATAAAAAAAGCAGCTTCCGCTTTTTTGAAGAAATTGGGATGCACCATTGTAAGCGTTTCGCAAAATGACACTTCAGGTACATCAATTATTACTACTTTGCCATATTATGTCCGCAAAGAAACAGAACACCTGGAGCTTATTGCTGAATTTAATCAAAACCTTGCCGATACTCCCGAAGCTGAATCATTTGTTTCAATTAAAAATGCCACTTATTATTATGGCTTCCGTCTCAGAGGCTATGGGCTCCTCATCATAGGGCGGGCATTCCCGCTCGATAATCAACACCTGAACGAGCTGATCCCAATTATTGAATTATTCGCCAAGTCATGCGCTGCCTCCCTCGAGGTAACAAAACGCATCGAAGCAGAGAGAAAACTGATCAACGAGCAAACGTTGTTGCGAACCATCGTCAACAACATTCCCGACCCTATTTATTTTAAAGATCTGCAGGGCCGCAAAACCATGCTTAATAATGCAGAAGCCCGTCTTCTTGGTGCTGATAACATTGACCAGGCTTTAGGAAAAACTGATTCAGAATTTTATTCGTCAGACGAATATGCCAACACAACCCAGGAAGATAATGATGTAATACTGTCAAAAAGGTCAATTCTGAATCGCGAAGCTTTCCTTGTAACTCCCTCGGGCGAAAAAAAATGGCTTATCGGCAACAAAATACCGCAACTGGATGCCGATGGAAATGTAACAGGGATAGTTGGAATAAGTCACGATATTACCCAAAGGAAAATAGCCGAAGAAGCACTGCGCGAAACAGCCGAAAAATATGAATCGATATTCAATTCGTTTCTTGATCTTTATTACCGTTCCGATTTAAAAGGAAATATTCTGGACCTTTCTCCTTCTGTTTATAAATTATCGGGTTATAAACCCGAAGAGCTTATCGGGAAAAGCGTTGAAATGGTTTACTCCAATATTGAAAACCGGAATAAAATGATCCAATTGTTGGTTCAGCAAGGCAGAGTAAACGATTTTGAAAATGTATTACGTCACAAAAACGGTACTTTAATTCCAGTATCTATCACGAGTCATTTAATTAAAGGACAGTATGGAGAACCTCTTTTTATTGAAGGTACTATCAGAGATATTTCCGAACGCAAGCAGATAGAGAAAGTTATCCGCGAAAGCGAAGAACGCTGGCAGTTTGCGCTTGAAGGTTCGGGCGATGGGGTGTGGGATTGGAATGTTCTTTCGCAGGAAGTATTCTTTTCGAAACAATGGAAGGAAATGCTTGGTTATCAGGAGCATGAAATAGGAAATGCTATTGATGAATGGGAAAGCCGCATCCACCCCGACGATAAGAAAAAAGTTGTACTTGATCTCCACAGCCATTTCAACAGTAAAAGCCCGGTATTTATTAATGAACATCGCGTGCTTTGTAAAAATGGCACCTATAAATGGGTACTTAGCAGGGGAAAAGTAATCAGCCAATCTGAAGACAACGAATCATTCCGTGTACTGGGTACCTTTACTGATATTTCGAAACGAAAGCTTTCAGAAGAAAAACTGAATAAAATCGTTAGTCTGCAAACGTTGCTAAGCCACCTCGCAACTGAATTTATCAATATCCCGCTCGAAAACAGTGACAGTGCCATTAACAGGCTACTTACACTGATAGGTGAAAAACTTGAAGTGGACAGGGTTTATATTTTTTCCTATAACTTTGAAGCCGACACCATGTCGAATACTTTTGAATGGTGTAATCAGGGTATAACAAAGGAAATAGAAAACCTTCAGGATGTTCCTAATAAACATGTTCCCGAATGGGTTGCAACCCATTTGAAAGGTGAAGTTGTGGCTATTCCTGATGTGAGCACTTTACCTGTGCAAAGCCCGCTAAGGCAGATACTTGAACCACAGTCAATTCAAACCCTGATAACAATACCAATGATCCTTGGGGGGGAATGCCTTGGGTTTGTTGGTTTCGACTCGGTTCAAAATATAAGGGAGTGGACTACTGACGAAATGACTTTCCTGCATGTACTTGCCGATTTGCTGTGCAATGTTACCGATCGCAAACGTAAAGAAGAGGCTCTGCGTAACCGCGAAGCATACCTGAAAGCTATTTTTAACAATGTGCCATACCAGATGTGGCTTAAAGATACACAGGGGAAATTTCTGGCTATCAATCAGCCCTTCGCCAGCGCTTTTAGTATTAAAGAAGAAGATGAAGTAATTGGAAAAACTGTTTATAATATATGGCCGGAAAATCAGGCAAAGCATTTCGACGATCAGGATAAAGAAGTAATGGCGACCCTGAAACAAAAAACTGTAGAAGAAATAATACAGCAGAATAATTCGAAACGGTGGTTCGAAATTTTCAGAGCACCTATTCTTGACCAAAACAGCGTATTGCTGGGTACAACAGGTATAGCACGCGATATTACAAACCGAAAAATAGCCGATAAGGAACTTATTATGGCTACCGAAGCAGCTGAAGCGGCCAATAGCGCAAAATCGAGGTTCCTGGCAAATATGAGCCACGAAATACGAACCCCGCTTAATGCCATTATCGGGATGATAAATATGCTCGACGACACCCAGCTTAACTTGCCACAAAAGAAATTGCTGCGCAATCTGTATATTTCATCCGATAACCTATTTACAATAATCAACGATATACTTGATTTTTCGAAAATAGAATCAGGACAGTTTAATCTCGAAAAAACCGATATAAGCATCGAGGAAATTATCCGCCGTGTTTATGGCTCACAGGAATATAAAGCTGAAGAAAAAAACATCAGGTTGGAGTATTCCATCGATCCCGGTATCGATCTCATTCTGAGCGGCGACCCTGTTCGTCTGCAACAGGTTTTAGTGAACCTGGTTAATAATGCAATTAAATTTACCTCTGAAGGATCAGTAAAACTAAGTTGCACCCTGCTATCAAAATCAGCTAATAACAACAGTTTAAAATTCGTTGTCGAAGATACCGGTATAGGAATAAATAAGGATAGCCTTTCGAAAATATTCCAGAGTTTCCAACAGGAAGACGAAAGTATTACCAGAAATTATGGAGGAACAGGCCTCGGACTTGCTATAAGCAAACAGCTTATCGAACTTATGGGCGGAGTTATTGAGGTTGAAAGTCAAAAAGATTCGGGAAGTAAATTCTTCTTTACCCTAAATTTGCCGGTAGTAAAAAAAGAGTCTGCCAACGAAAACACAGAACCTAAAAAACCCGCTTTCATGAATTTAAAAGGAGTTAATATTTTATTGGTCGAGGATAATAAATTCAATCAGATCATTGCACAGTCGCTGCTCGAAAAATGGGAAACCTCTGTTAAAATCGCTGATAATGGACAGAAAGCTATTGAAATACTTCAAACCTCTACTTTCGATATCATACTTATGGATCTGCAAATGCCTGTAATGGATGGAATAACAGCAGCAGGCATAATCAGGCAGGATCTTAAACTCGATACTCCCATACTCGCACTTACCGCCAACGTTGTAAAAGGTGTTATCGAAAAATGTATGGAAGCAGGTATGAATGGCTATGTTTCGAAACCATTTATTCCCGAAGATATACATGCTAAAATTGTGAGCTTACTAAAACCCGGTGTATTAAATGATGAGAACAAATAAACCGGATGAATTTTGCATCCTTATTTTTGCTATTCACTGATTTCATTTCATCAATTCGTGATTTTACAATTATTTTTTGATCATGGGTTTATCGAGATTATAAACCATTTAATCTGTTTTTAATCCTGATCAAACCTATTTGATTTAAAAAACTCAACTATCAGATTTATTTAAAATCAACCAGGAATTACCAAAAACCAAAACATGAATAATAAAATCCTCAGTATACAGTCTCTTGGCTTTATGTGGCCGGTTAAAGATCCGTTTCTTTTTTGTGCACATCACCTCGATCAGTTTCCTGCCGGTAACGAAGACATGGGCCCTGCTGCCTCACTTGCCGGCCGCAATATTGGTCAGGATTTTTCAATCAAAGATGGCTGGCGCATGTATCACGGCGAAACCGTACCAGGATTCCCTGCGCATCCACACCGGGGTTTCGAAACAGTAACTATTGTTATGCAAGGCTTTGTTGATCATTCCGATTCATGGGGGCAAGCCGGCCGTTATGGCAATGGCGATGTGCAATGGATGACTGCCGGCGCCGGACTACAACATTGCGAAATGTTCCCTTTGCTGAATCGCGAAAGTGAAAATCCTGCCGAATTATTCCAGGTGTGGCTGAACCTTCCGAAAACTAAAAAGTTTGCACAGCCTCACTTTAAAATGCTTTGGAACGAAGATATTCCCGTGTATAAAATTACAGATGAGAACGATAAATCAGTTGAAATACATGTGATTGCAGGTAAAATCGGGAATACAACTCCTCTCCTTCCGGCTCCGGATTCATGGGCAGCTGATCCGGATAACGAAGTTGCTTTCTGGACGATAAATATGGAAGCTGGGGCAAAATGGATAGTTCCGGCAGCAGCAGGCAAGGTTTACCGCAGCTTTTATTTTTATCAGGGATCATCCCTAACTATTGAAGGCAAAGAAATTACTTCATACAAAGCTGTTGAAGTGCAGGCCAATTCGGAAATAACAATAATAAACGGAAGCTCACGCAGCCATTTGCTGATGCTGCAAGGGAAACCTATCAGCGAGCCGGTAGCGCAATACGGACCTTTTGTAATGAATACGCAGGACGAAATACAACAGGCTATTAACGATTTCCGACTCACTGGTTTCGGCGGATGGCCATGGAAGCGCGCTGATCATGTGCATCCCAGGTCGCAGGGCCGTTTCGCAAAATATGTGGATGGACGGGAGGAGTTGAGATAAGCCACAAACCGTTAGCAAAAAGCGAACCAGGAAAAGCAGGAGAAGTATACCGGGAAATAACTTTCCTTTAAACGCATTCACCATTTTTTGTTTCACTACCCCAGAAGTTGATGCTGGGCTTTTCAATTTTTTGTAGAACAATCACCTCTCAAAATCCATTTTAATCGCTCAACCTATAAAATTCCCCGCTGAATTTTACTTTTCAGCCTGTAATATCTATACCTTTTTTTATACCGCATTCATCGATTGCATTTGCTTCATGGTCAATATGATGCATACCTTTATGGCACAATTCGGAGATTAATATTTTATCCAAAAAACCAAAAGCCATGAAAAATTCAATCATTCTTTTCCTGTTGGTTCTATTCGCTTCAGGCTTGTTTGCAGCCACCAAACCAGCTGATAATTTTGTAATCATAGGCGACAAAACCTATTATTGCGACAAGGTTCAGGTAGGCCCTGCTTATATAAGGGCATATATCGAAGGGAAATTGTTTTTGAAATTCCCGACCAACAATATAACAGCATATGCCCAAAAAGGGAGATTCTTTGAATATTTGCCGGTAGTGAACAAAAATAAAGAAACTACCGGATGGGCATTTATGGAATTCCTCGCTTCGAACGATGGCAATCGTTTATACCGCTATTGCAGCAATTGTTTGCACTACGATCCTGTAAACGGAAAAATTGAACCAGCTATTCCCACTTACAGGTACTATATTTTTAATAGCGGCCAATTTGTGTCAGTATCTGACGACTATAATCTGCAGGCACAAGTGGCAGTATTCGGAGCTAAAGTTGTTTAATTGCTTCCATAAAAACTACCAGTAAATCGCAGCAAATTATTTGCGAAGCTGTTTGTTAACCTTACGGGAATAAATATTCCCTGCAGGATAACAGGCAGTTTTTTTCATTCAATTTTCTACTTATTATATATTTCGTTTTGAAATTAATAAGTACCATTAATCCATTTCTTCAACATTGATCTGCATTGACTAACTTAGCCTGATTTTCTTAAACCAAATAACCAAAAACAAGCAATAACCCAATGTCAAAACTCTTTTCGCCACTTACAATAAAAAACATAACCCTGAAAAACCGGATCGCTATTTCACCTATGTGCCAGTACACGGCTGTTGATGGATTTGCAAACGACTGGCACCTGGTGCATTATGGCAGCCGTGCTATCGGAGGTGCCTCACTGATTATACAGGAAGCAACTGCAGTTTCGCCGGAAGGTCGCATTTCGCCGGGCGACCTGGGTTTGTATAAGGAAGAACATATCGGGAAATTGAGAAATATAACCGATTTTATACATCAGCAAGGAGCTGTTGCCGGTATACAACTGGCACATGCCGGGCGAAAAGCAGGATGTGCCGTTGCCTGGAAAGGAGGCAGACAACTTAACCCTAACGAAGGCGGCTGGACAACCGTTGCCCCTTCTGCCATTGCGTTTAACCCCGATGACACTGCTCCACAGGCTCTTGATAAAGAAGGAATTAGCAAAGTTATTACTGATTTTAAAACTGCTGCTGAAAGAGCACTTTTATCCGGCTATAAACTTATTGAAATTCATGCTGCACATGGTTACCTTATTCATCAGTTCCTTTCGCCACTGAGCAATCACCGGACAGATAACTATGGCGGAACTTTCGAAAACAGGGTAAGGTTGCTGCTGGAAATAGTAAGAGCCATACACACTGTATGGCCTCATAACCTTCCACTTTTTGTGCGAATTTCGGCTACCGATTGGGTTGAAGGAGGCTGGGACGTTGGTGAGGCTGTAAAGTTATGTTCACTCCTAAAATCGGAAGGAGTCGACCTGATCGATTGTTCCTCGGGCGGAATGGTGCCTTATGCAAAAATACCTCTTGGCCCGGGATACCAGGTTCCTTTTGCAGAACGGATAAAAAGAGAAACAGCCATTTTAACCGGTGCAGTTGGTTTGATAACCGATGCAGAACAAGCCGAAGAAGTCATAGAAAATGAGCAGGCTGACCTTATCTTTATCGCTCGTGCATCATTAAGAGATCCGCATTTTGGACTTCATGCTGCACAAATTTTAGGGGATGATATCGAATGGCCTTTACAGTACCTGAGGGCTAAACTTTAACATTATCATTATCTGCATTAAAATGCAGGTAAACTTTATACCTGAATGAGTGTTTATCAACTATCAAAATTAACCCACTTAAATTTCAGTTAAAATGAAAATCAGGACTTTTATAATTTTACTTTTTCTGGTTTCCGGACTGATGACTATGGCCCAAAACACCAGCAAAGAAAATCCAACTTTACTTCTCGAAAGCCAGAGCCGTTTCAGCTTTACCGAAACCATTGAGATATTGTCAAAAACTATTCTGGAAAATGGTTGGAAGATTACGATAATCCACGATTTGCAGGAAACCATGAAAAAGAACGGCAAAGAAGTGCTTCCTGTTAAAGTAATAGAAATCTGTAACCCTGGTCTGGCATTTCAGATTCTTTCGAAGGATGAACTCCGCAATGTTTCGCCAATGCTTCCTTGCCGCTTATCGGTTTACGAAAAGTCGGACGGGCACACCTACATTTCACGTATGAACGCCCCTGCTTTTGCCGCCCTGATTGACGGGGAAGCCACAAAAACGATAATTCAGGCTTTTAATGAAGCCGAGAAATTTGTGGGAATGGTGGCAAAATAACCAGCGTTTGAAAATACCGGATAATCGCAGAATAAGTTTATAATCTTGATTTCATTTTCCATTTCAGAATGTTTCTGAAATTGATTTGCTGTTTGTAAAAGTCGTATATGTAATAAATAAAACTACCGGAGTATTAAGGCAGTTACCGTGGAAATACTTCCCAAATTACAATGCCATTTATTTCAAGAATTTCTATATGATTGATAAGCATCTCTTTACGGTTTGAGTTTTAGCGTATTCCTTCTCAAATAATTCGCTTTTAATTGTTTAAAATGTGCGGCATATCAAATTCGGGTATTATCTTAGAGCCCTGAAACTGAATAGCCGATTTATGAATAAACTTTTAGCCGGAACTTACAAAATGTTTTTGCCGGTGAGTGCCTTACGTTATATTTCAATACTGGCAGTAGTGCTTTTCGTAGTATCGAAATCACAGGGACAAGAAGCTCATATTGAGCTTGTTCCGGCGATTCGCGCAACCGAATTGCCCGAAATTGACATAAACTGCATTGCCCAGGATAGCGCAGGTTTTATATGGATTGGCACCTGGAAAGGATTGTTTAGGTACGACGGCCGCTCAGTTATAAATTATTCGCAGCAATTCAACACCAAAATAGGGCGTAAAATATCGGCCCTGTATCTTGATAATGAGGGAAAACTCTGGATTGGAACTTACAGCGAAGGGCTCTTTGTTTACGATCCGAAAAACCATAAAATACTATCGTACGAAACTATCAATAAAACGAAAACCGGAAACATCATAAACATCTCGGGTGGCAGCAATAACAAAATACTTGTGGCATCGTACGAGGGTATTTTTACATACAACTGCAAAAGCAACGACTTCGAAACCAAAACATTAAGTTATGCCGAAAACGGAAATGTTTACAGGTTAACTATGGCGTTCGAAGATTCGAAAGGCACCATGTGGGTTGGTTCGGACCTTGGATTATTGCGTTATAATCGTCTAAGTCAAAAACTTGAAAACATCGATCACCTCAAAGGTTTGTATATTCACAAAATACAGGAACTGGCTAACGGGTGGATTGCAGTTTCATCACTTAAAGGTACAAGCATTTTCGAAGAAATTAACGGTGCAGTTGTTGAACTGAAAAATTCGCCACTCACTACAGAAATTATCAGCGAACGCGGCGAATCAAAAACAGCCCTGGCCTTGTCATCTCAACCTGGTCAGTTATGGATAGGGACTCAAAATGGTTTGCGTATAGTAAATGTTAATACGGGTAAACTGCTGGCTCGTCCGGATTTTAAAGCAGGTAAAGAAACTAAAAGCTTTCAGGTCGAATCAATTTACGAGGACCGTCAGGGAATTGTATGGGTAGGCACCAATAACGGACTATACAAATACGACCGCAACCGCAAGCCTTTCAACACCCACACATTAGGCGAAAGCCGCTCAGAAGTTATTTCGGTTACCTCCGCCGGGAAAGACTCGTTTTGGGTTGGCACCAGCGGCAAAGGCGTTTACCTGATTGAGCTTGGCAATAACGGCCAGCCAATTAACGGAAGAAGGCTTATACTCCCAACAAGCGACAATGATATTCTTCTGAAAAATGATATTTTCAGCCTTTCGGGTGGTTTAAACGGTGATTTATGGATAAGTACCAAAGGCAACGGGATAATACATGTTACCGGTTACCGGATTTCGGGCAACTCTGTTTCAGCCGGCTCATATACAATGTATAATGAAGCTAACGGATTGGCCGACAACCATGTAATGACTCTTTACCGCGACAGCAAAGGAATCATTTGGGGCGGCAGCTGGTCGAATGGTTTAATTTTCTTTTCGGAAGAAAAAAACAAGTTCAGGAAACCCGGTGGAAGCCTTGCCCGCGAATTGCGGAAATATCCCATTGTTAAAATAATTGAGGCAGGTCCTAACCGGTATTTTCTCGGTACACGTGGCAGCGGACTTATTGCTATTGAAACCAACAGTACCCGCGATTCGATTGTAAAAATGGAGAAATTTCTGAACAGGCCAGGCGATTCGACCAGTATCAGTAATAATTTCATTTCGGATTTTGCGATAATGCCTGATAATACCTTATGGATTGCAACTGAGAATGGCATTTCAATCCTGAAAGCATCCGATAACAAATTTACAAATATTGGAATTAAAGAAGGCCTTCAAAATACTGTAATCCAGTCTATTGTATCAGTTTCAGCAAGCGAATTGTGGGTAACATCCGAAAACGGCCTCAGTAAACTCATCCTTAAAAATGGTTTGCCCGAACAAATACGTAATTACAATCACTTCGATGGGCTCGAAATTTCATTTTTCAATACAAGCTGCTCAATGAAAAGCGAAAATGGATGGCTTTACCTGGGCGGGAAAGAAGGCGTTTGCTATTTCAATCCATTGCTTATCACCGATTCGAAATCGTCGCCCTCCATTGTAATTACTCAAATAAGCCTTTTTAACGAAGTGCTTGTTGCCGGACAGAAATATGAAGGAATTCAGATACTGAAAAATTCGCCATGGAACTCCAAATCAATAAAACTGAAATATTTCCAGAATACCCTTTCGTTTACTTTCTCGGGGATGGATTTCAGTGTTCCTGAAAAAATTTCATATGCGTATCAATTGGAAGGCATTGACAAAAACTGGATTTACACTTCTGTTCCCGAATGCTATTATCCGCGTTTAAAACATGGGAAATATATCCTAAAAGTTAAATGTTCCAATAGCGATGGTATCTGGAATGATGATGTAACAACTCTCGAAATACGGATTATGCCACCCTGGTATTACTCCGGGTATGCTTATTTTGTTTATTTCCTTATTTTCATAGGTTTAATGTATGTCGCTTTCCGGCTTATTACTTACAGGCAGCGGTTGCGGATCAGGCAGTTGGAACAGGAGCAGGAAATTGAAATGTACGATATGCGTATGCGTTTTTATACCAATATTTCGCATGAATTCCGTACGCCTCTAACACTTATAATGGGCTTAACCGGCCGCTTGCGCATAAACGATGACCCTGAGAAAAGAGCTGATTTCTACGAAAAAATTGACCGAAACGCGAAAATACTGTTGAGACTTATTACCGACCTGATGGATTTGCGCAAAATTGAAAAAGAAGAAATCAGGTTACGGCGCGATACTATTAATCCGTCAGTGTTCTTCAGGGAATCGTGCGAGAACTTTGTCAGCCTTTTTTCGACTAAAGGGCTGGAATTTAAATTTACCGATAAAACACATGGAGATGTTTCTATTTCGGGCGATACGGTAAGGTTAGAGTCTATTGTTTACAACCTGCTTTCGAACGCATTCAAATACACCGATAAAAACGGCAGTGTTGAGTGTGAAATAGATACGGTGACAAGAACATTTCATCAGAAATCGGTTTTCCAGTTCAGTTACCGTACCAAAGATTCACGTAAGTACCTGGCGCTGAAAGTGAACGATACGGGCGTAGGAATGTCGCGTTCGCAGGTAAAGAATATTTTCAACAAATTTCAGGGCAACAACGCTCCTGCCGCAGCTGATCCTGCTTCAACAAGTTATGGAATAGGTTTGCTGTTTACCAAATCGCTGATTGAACTTCATCATGGTTTTATTGAAGTTGAAAGCGAAAATAATAAAGGAACTACAGTAACAGTGTATCTTCCGTGCAACCTCGAAAATAAAACAGAATTGGCGCAACCCGCTCAAAATTCTGAAAGTATCCTTATAAACACTATGCAGCACGAAACTGCTATTTTACAGGAAAAAATAAGCAGAAAAGGGGACGAAAAAATTATTCTTGTTATTGATGATAACCAGGAAGTACGGAGTTTATTAAAAGATATTCTCTCGCCGGCTTACCAGATTGCTGAAGCTGCCGATGGGCTCGAAGGCTGGGAGAAAGCAAGCGACATTGTTCCTGACTTGATTATCAGCGATATCCTTATGCCTGGTATGGACGGCAATTTGCTTTGCGAAAAAATCAAGAGTTCAAATATTACCAACCATATACCCGTCATACTCCTTACCGCGCTGCCTACCTCTGCTGATCGCATAAAAGGGCTCAAGCACGGAGCCGATTCATATATCCCAAAACCTTTCGAGGCGGAGCATCTTCTGGTACGGGTCGAAAAACTTATTAGTTCGCGTAACCTGCTGAAAGAAAAATATATGAAGGATTTCCTGGTTAAACCCGAAAAGAATCCTGAAACAGAGGTAAATCCATCGGCTGAGTATATTTCGCGGATAAAAAAATACATTGAACAAAACATTACTGAGCCCGAATACGATGTTGCCGATCTGTGCCGCGATCTGGGCACCAGCCGTATGCAACTTTACCGCAAACTGAAAGCCACTGTTGGTTATTCGGCCAACGAGCTGATTCGTAAAATAAGGCTTCATAAAGCCGCTGAGTTACTTTTGCGGGGCGATCTCAACATTGCCCAGGTTACCTACGAGGTTGGTTTCAGCGACCTGCAGTATTTCCGCATGTGTTTTAAAGATGAATTTGAGATGACACCTTCGCAATACATCCGTGCAAATAGCAAAGATGGAAGTGTTGCCGATCTTAAAATTGACCCGTTCGATCAGGATTAAGGGTGTCTGGTATACAAGTCGGAAGCCGGAAGTCAGGAGACGGAAGTCAGTAGCTTCCAGCTAGCAGACGTTACTTGGATGTCGATTACCCGTTAGCAATCACACAGGCAGAAAAGTATTTGAAATTCTAGTAATTCTGACTCCGTGTCACTTCGGCCTTTTGCCTGGTGGCCCATTCACCTTGTCGCTCCTCACCATTTCGAACTGCAAAAACAAGTTTGTCGTACAGGCTTTTAATCCTTTGCGCACCTCAGGCGAAAAATACCCGGAAGCTTTCCCGATTTTAAGTGTGTGAGACTACCCGGAGTAGAGTATGTTTCAGAGTATCCCGGTTTTAACGCAACTCATTAGTTCCGATTCCAGCTTTTAGTAAACAGTTTACATCGCAGCCGTACCTGATTTACAATAATTCTTCAGCTCATTATCATTAATATTTCTTCGGGTTATAAAGTATATTCTTAGTATAACGCTGATATGCAATTGTTTACAAATATCTGTAACAATGAATAATTAAACAAGTAACAAATGTCCACCCTATTTGATATAATTGTCCACCGCTTACGCAATGCTATGAATATACTTTTACCCTGCAATAAAAACTAAAACATGCTGGCTCTATTTTGTTATTAATAAGGTAATGCCAGCCTGACTAAAAAAATTAATTAACCAATCATTAACCAAACATTAGCAAAAGGATTATGAGAAAATTAAATCTACTGCTGGTATTTATGCTGCTAACAGTCATGCAGGTACTGGCACAACGCACCATCACAGGTACAGTAACGAGTGCGGAGGATGGCAATGGCATTCCTGGCGTATCAGTTATTGTGAAAGGGACAACGGTCGGCACACTTACCAACATCGAAGGGAAGTATAGCCTTAACGTTCCGAAAGAAGCTACAACCCTTGTTTTTTCGTTTGTTGGAATGAAGAAACAGGAAATGGCTATTACAGCATCAAACGCAATGGATGTGGTAATGCAGTCCGAGGCCATTGATGTGGAAGGAGTCGTTGTTGTAGGGTATGGTGTGATGCGCAAAAGCGACGTTACCGGAAGTGTGGGAAAAGTAAATCCTGCCGACCTGAAAAAAGTTACCAGCATTGATGCTACCAGTGCACTTCAGGGTCGCGTAGCCGGTGTTAACGTAATGTCAAATTCAGGGAACCCGGGTGCAGGCACAAAAGTGAGGATCCGTGGTATTGGTACCATTAATAACTCCGACCCTCTATATGTAGTGGATGGATTTCCGATGGGCGACATCAGCCATATTTCACCCACCGACGTTGAAAGCATGGAAGTTTTAAAAGACGCTTCGGCGACAGCCATTTATGGTTCGCGTGGTGCCAACGGTGTAATTTTAGTAAAAACACGTTCGGGTTCTAAAGGAAGTAAGTTCGAAGTTCAGGCTAACGTTCAGACCGGTTTTTCAGAAGTAACCAAAAAACTGGAACTTGCCGATGCAACTGAGTTTGCAAATGCACGCAAAGCAATTGGTGCAACCGACGATATTATCAATTATGTTCTGGAACAGCAGGAAGCCGGTAATTACCTTGAAGGAACCGACTGGCAGAAGGAAATTTACCGCCAGGGCGTAGCTACCAAATACAATTTGAGTATCCTTGGTAACTCCGAAACATACTCATTCGACCAGGGTTTTACCTATGCTACCGAAACTGGCACTGTTAAAGGTACTTACCTGGATAAACTTATGTTCCATTCGAACAATAATTTCACCTTAACAAAAAAGATTAAAGTAGGTTTGAATTTCAACTACGTTCACTACGAAAAACCGGGCGAACGAAGCGATTACTACAGCGGCACAATTCCAGGCGCCCTTCGTTCGGATCCTATTTCGGCAGCATGGGACGATTATACCAATTTTTATGGCGAAGTATATTACTCGCAGGCAGCAACCAATCCGGCTCTGTCCATTTACCTGGCACAAAAGGAAAAATATCTGGGTAACCGCGCAATGGGTAATTTCTACCTTCAAATTGATGATATTCTTACCCAGGGGCTTTCATTCCGTTCGCAATTCGGAACCATTATGGATTTTGATGATCAGAAATCCTACAGCCCGCAATATTACATTACTCCAACGCAGAAAAATGAAGAATCAAGCCTGTATCAAAAACGTGCATATGGCTTGAACTGGGTTAATACCAATTATTTTTCATACAATAAAAGTGTAAACAGACTTAATATTAACGCTACCCTGGGTATGGAGCTTCAGGCCAGTAAATGGTCGGATGTATGGGCAACCGGATATGATGTTCCTGAAAATGCAAATTTACAATACCTCGGTGCACACAAAGATGCCGTTAAATTTGGATTGGGTGGTGGCGCCAGCGAAAACCGCTTATCGTCAACATTCCTCAGGGGTAATTTTTCGTGGGATAACAAGTATGTAATTACAGCAACCATGCGTGCTGACGGAAGTTCGAAATTTACTCCGGAAAAACGTTGGGGATACTTTCCATCAGTAGCTGCAAGTTGGAACATGCACAACGAAGAATTTATGGCTGGTTCCTCCGATATTTTGCAATCTTTAAAACTCCGTGCAGGCTGGGGCGTTGTAGGAAACCAGGCAAGTGCCGGTAATTTCGACTATGTTTCGAGTGTTAACGGCGGATATATTTATGCACTTAACGGTTTACCTATCGAAGGTGCCGTGCAGGAACAACTTGCCAATACCGAACTCACCTGGGAAGGAGCCGAGCAGATTAACTTTGGTGTCGATTTCGGTTTGCTCAATAACCGTTTGACAGGAACTGTTGATTATTTTGTACGTAATACCAATGATATGATTCTTCAGCGCCCGATACCTATGTATGCAGGTAAAAAGAAACCGGCTGTTAATGCAGGTACCATGCAGAATAAAGGTATTGAGATTACACTCGGCTATGCTGAAACCAGAGGTGACTTCAGGTACGATGTTGGTTTTAACCTTACGTTTATTAAAAATGAAGTTACCAGTCTGGCAGGAGGCGATCCAATCCGTGGAGGTGGCGCAGGCCGTATGGGAAATTCAACAAAAACCGAAGTTGGACGCGAAATCGCCTATTTCTATGGCTATGAAACTGATGGAATTTTCAAAACCCAGGATCAACTCGACGCTTATGTAAAAGATGGTGTAGCTATTCAGCCAAATGCAGGTTTAGGCGATGTTATTTTCCGCGACTTAAATGAGGATGGTAAGATCACCGAACTTGATATGACCTACCTGGGAAGCGCAAGCCCTGCAATGACCGGTGGTTTTAACGCAAACCTTTCTTACAAAGGATTTGATATGGTACTGTTTATCAATGGTTCTTATGGCAACGAAATTGTAAATTCTATGTACCAGACACTCTACAACTCAAAAATGTTTGAGTGTAATATCAGCCAGGATATGGCCGTTAATCACTGGTCGCCTGAAAATCCAACATCTGATGTTCCACGTCTTGATGCTGCTGACCTGAATAAAAACACTGAGAATTTTTCAGATCTCTATGTTGAAAACGGATCCTATTTAAGAGTTAAAAACCTGCAGTTTGGTTATTCACTTCCAGCCAATCTTACCAACAAGATTCATGTAAAAAATCTTCGCGTTTTCGCTTCATTCGATAACCTGTTAACCTTTACCAAATACTCAGGCTTAGATCCGGAATTGTTCGGATTGTATGGGAACCCATTTTATTATGGAGTTGATATGGTTAATTATCCGCAACCACGTACGTATTCAGTCGGTCTTAATTTGACACTTTAACCCTAAAAATTGATCATGAAATTGCAGCTAAAAGACTGTTTTAGTGTTTTCGCAGCAGATTCCGGACCTAATTAAAAAAACAAAACAGATAAGATGAAAAAGATAACATACTTAATAATAGCAGCCGCGCTTTCTACATTGCTTTATAGCTGCGATAAGTTTCTGGATGTTGAGCCCCAGGGTGCTGAAAACAGCGGAAATTTCTTTGATACTAAAGAAAACGGACAACGCGCCATCATTGGCTTATACGACATGCTTCAGCTCGACGAAGGCGCTGGTCCTGACGGACAGTGGATGGGACACCACCACGATTTCTTTATGGGCGATATCCGTTCGGATGATGCCGAAAAAGGAAGTAACGACGGCGATTATGGCGAAATGTGGGAAATGGTTGAATATACAATGACACCGCAGGTAGGTTTCGCCAGCAATTACTGGATTCATGGATACTGGGGTATTTCACGGGCAAACTATGCTCTAGATAATCTGCCTACTGTTACCTGGGATCCTGCTGTCCGCGACAGATTAGTTGGTGAGGCTTCCTTCATCAGAGCCTATTTTTACTGGTATTTAGTTCGCATTTATGGTGGAGTTCCCTTATTTACCAGCTCAGTAAACCCATCTGATTTTGGTGCCGTAAAACGTGCTACTCTCAACGAATGCTACACCCTTATGGCTGCTGATCTGTTAAAAGCTATTGAGCTGCTTCCCGAAAAAAGTGCTGTGCCTTTGGCCGAAACAGGCCGTGCCACAAAAGGTGCTGCAAGAGCACTTCTGGCCAGGATTTATATGTACCAGATTGGCACTGACAAAGATAACTCTACCACCTGGCAGCAGGTTTACGACCTCACTAATGCAGTTATTACTTCAGGCGAATATAGTTTAATGGCCAATTATGCCAAACTATGGGAAACCGAAAACAAAAACAATGAAGAATCGGTTTTCGAAATTCAGTTTGGTGTGGGTGCAAGCGACAAAGCTCCGGCATCGATAGGCAACAATTGTTACAACTTCCAGGGCAACCGTAAAGATGATTCAGGATGGGGCTTTAATAACCCAACCCCTGATCTGGTTGAAGCATACAATGTTGATGTTACAAACGATCCTCGTTTATCATGCGTGGTTTATGGCGAAAAATTTAATAATGGAATTCTTTACGGAGCAAAAAAGAAATATGAGCGTAATGAGCAAGGCTCCGACTGGTTGAACCGTAAAGCAGCTCTTCCTGTAAAACCGGCCCTGGCAAAAGCAAGCGACCGTAACATTAAAATTGTCCGTTATGCTGATGTTTTATTAATGCATGCCGAAGCAGCTTATCATATTGGTAACGTTGGCGAAGCTCAGCAGAAAGTGAACATGATTCGCGAAAGAGCCCGCAACAGCACATACTGTATGGGTTATGCCGAAGGAAAAATGGATTATAGCGCAGCGCCGGCTTCGGTTAACCTTCCTGATATTTCATCCACAGGAGAACAACTATTACAGGATATCTGGAAAGAACGCCGCCTCGAATTAGCAATGGAAGCC
Organism: uncultured Lentimicrobiaceae bacterium; assembly: GCA_964420555.1. Classification (GTDB taxonomy): domain Bacteria; phylum Bacteroidota; class Bacteroidia; order Bacteroidales; family UBA4417; genus UBA4417. The sequence continues at coordinate 210,704 of CAYQTT010000001.1, forward strand.
CTCCGTTTCTATGACCTGGTTCGTACAGGTCGTTATTTCGATGTACTTGATGTGGAGAAAAATCAAAGACGCGCCCCGGGCGAATCCTATGGATTGGGTGACAAGCCTTACAAGCAATTCCCGGGCCTCAAAGCTAATGGGTTAGCCAAATCAATTGATGGACCCAATGGGAATAAAGTCCCCTTAATGCCGATTCCTCAAACAGAAGCTCAAGCCTGGGGAATAGAACAAAATCCCGGATACTAATCTTTTAAAAACAAATCATTATGAATAAAAATATAATCCGAATTGCTTTGTTTGCGGTACTTTCGATAACAGTTTTCAGCTGTAAGAAAGAAGATCCTTATTCTGAAGGGTATGATATCAATCTGCCTGCCGCGACAGTTACGACCATCTCCGACGAAGTTCCTTTTGTTGGATCACAGATTGTACTCACAGGAACTAACCTCAATACAGTAAGTTCTGTTGCTATTGGTGCCAATACTTTCGTAATTGTAAGCCAATATCCTGATTCCATGCGGATTGAAGTTCCACGCGTTGTTGAAGCAGGTGCTCTCACACTTATGAATAAATACAAACGCGAATATGTAACCGTTCAAATGCTTAAACCTCAGTTTTATCCTGCCGTGGTTACTTCATGGCCGGCCGAAATACAAAGGGGTAAGGCTTTCATTATCAAAGGCGAAAACCTCGACCTGATCAAGGAAGTGAAAGTGAATGGAAAACTTTCATCCATTGTTGGTTCAGCCACTTCAACACAGGCCAGCTATACCACCGCCGGAATTGAATTGGGCGAAACAGCAGTTATTGAGGTTACACCTAAAACAGGTGAGAAACAATCATCACCTGAATTACCGGTTATTGCGCCGATTAATACCTATTTGCCACAGCAGTCGATTATGCTATGGGATTTCGAAACGGCTCCTGCAACTACCGATGGTTGGGGTGGAAGTCCGTATACTGCAACAAACGGACCTGGTTTCTTTGGTAAGGAGTATAAAGTTACCTCACCTGCCGGTAATGGCTGGAACGGTTGCTACATTCGCCTCACAAACAATAACGGAGGACAAGGATTTGATCTTTCAGCGTATAATGCACCACATATTACCTTCCTGGTAAATACTTACGGTAAAAAAGGATATGTTAATCCTGCCATAACTATCGGCGGCACCGAATCCGACAAACACTTTACCGGTCAGGGTGGTCAGTACAGTGATAATTATATGATTACAACCGAAGGATGGGAATGGCGTTCCTACGACCTTGCAGCTATGGGATGGCCTGATATTAAAGGTAAACTCGACAAAATTGATATGTGGTTCCGAGGTGGTAATGTTGGCGAAGGCGATGAATTTGTTATAGCTCTCGATCAGGTTATGATTACTGACGGACCGTTAACCCCAACCGTGTCGTGGGATTGCGAAACCGAACATGGCAGCGCCTGGAGTATTGCAGCAACAGGTTCGGCCAGCTTACAGGGCTATAATCAGGGCGCCAATTACGCTCATATTACAGGCGTTTCCGATGGATGGACCACCAAGTTAGGTCAGGCATCGTGGCAGGTTCCTGCTCTCAGTACCGCTGATTACTCGAATGGTTTGTGGATTAACTTCCTGCTCAATACCGGTGATAAGGAAGGCTATTTCCAGTTCGATTTCGGACAGGGATGGATGCATTTTACAAAATCAATGGGCTATGGCGACGACTATAAATTTGTTCCTACACAGAATCAGTGGGTGTGGCGTTCAATCAAAATACTACCAGGTCAGGGTGATCTGGCAAATTTTGATCCTTCACAGGAATTTACGATGGGTATCCAGCTCTATGGTGGTAACCTCGCCAACGGAACTGCAATGGAAGTAAATGTCGACTATTTCATTTTCACAACTGTTCCGCTTGATCCGAACCTGAAACCGGAATAAAATGTGAATACCAGATTTGTTGCAAGTTGAAATCGTAAAACAAATGATCTGAACTTTCAAAAACAATTATTCACGAGGAGATAAAAGGGAAGTGTTACAGCTTCCCTTTTATTCCTTAATACTTAAAATAAGAACATGAAATCGTTCCGGATCAAGGCTTTCAGCCTTACAATTTCCCTGCTTTTCATCCTTGCTTTTGCTGAAGCTTCAACCCTTGTTGTTGATGATTTCAACGACAATGCTATTGGTGCCGAATGGCAGATTGAAGGAACAACATTTGCCTTATCAGTTGAAAATGAGGCGCTAAAAGTCAATTACAACCGCACAGCATCAAGCTGGGAATGGGATCAGTTTCATTATATTTTCGCTGATCAACCCGTACTGTTTCAATACCAGATCACCATTACAATGAAATCGGATGTAGCAACGCAAATGGCTGTTAAACCTGCCTATACGGATGGAAGCAGCGATTGGCTCGCCAGGGATATTTCTGTGTCATCCGTGTATAAAGAGTATGTATTTTCAGTTACGACTACCGACGAAAAAACACTTCAAACGCTGTATTTTTATTTTGATGGCGGCAGCACGACTTTGAAATCGGGACTCATATTTATTGACCAGATTGTTCTTCAAACCACTTCGTCCGGTTTGCTTGCCAATGCCATCAGCAATGCCAGTGTTTACCTTTCAAATGCTGTTGAAGGTTCTTCCGAAGGCAATTTCCCGCAAGGAGCAAAATCTGCTTTTAACACGGCTGTTTCCGTGGCTCAGCAAGTACTTAATAATCCTCAGGCAACACAGCTGCAACTTGATGAGGCTCTTGCTGATCTCAACGACGCCAATAATGCATTTGAGGCTGCAAAAAACCGATCCACGAAATTGTCTGCTCTCAGCCTGGCATGTATTAATGCCACTTTCGAAACCCAGAATATGTACTTCAACCTGCGGCAGATTGCAAAATACAATACGCTTTTCGGTATGCAGGATGCTACAGGATATGGAGTTGGCTGGTCGGGCAATAATTTCAGAGGCGACGTGGAAGATGTGTGTGGCTCGCTTCCGGCTGTGTGTGCTTATTCAATAAAAGATGTAGCAAAAGGACAGGCCTGGGACGATACCAGGCAGCGGTTTCAATACATTTACAACAAAGGCGGGATCATTTCACTTGAGTGGCACATGGATAACCTGTATGGAGGCGATTTTTACTGGTCAACCAATCCATACCCTGATTCGAATGTAGTAAAATCAATGCTTCCCGGAGGGATAAACCATGCAGCTTTCAAATCACAACTTGATAACATTTCACTTTTTTTGCGAAACCTCAAGGGCGACAAAGGTGAATCCATTCCCGTTATTTTCCGCCCCTGGCACGAGCACAACGGAAGCTGGTTCTGGTGGGGCGATCCGCATTGCACTGTTGAAGAATATAAGCAACTCTCGCAGTTAACAGTAAATTACCTGGTGAATGAAAAGAAGGTAAACAACATCATTTTTGCTTACTCGCCGGATAAATTTGTCACAAAAACAAAATACCTCGAACGCTATCCTGGCGATACTTACATCGATATTTTCGGTTTCGATAACTATGCCGATGTTTCGAACAGCACAGGAATCACTTCTTTGATCACTCAATTGAAATACCTTGTGGAAATGGCTGAGGAACGTAATAAAATCTCAGCTCTTACCGAAACGGGCCTCGAAGCCATAACCAATTCCAAATGGTTTACCCAGTTCATGCTTACCCCGATTAAAAATGACCCGGTAGCCAGCCGTATTGCTTACCAGGCTGTATGGCGGAATGCCAGTGTCACACACCACTACGCACCTTATCCCGGACACACATCAGTACCTGATTTTCTGGATTTTTACAATGACCCATGGACTATTTTTATAGAGGACCTTCCGGCCATTTACAATTCAGCGATGGATATCAACGGGCCGTTAAGTATATCCGAACAGCCATCAGATGAATTGAGAGGTATCGATCTGTTCCCCAATCCTGCTGACGAATTTCTTAATATCCGAAACGGAAAGGATTCCAGCCAGGTTAATTTCAGGATTTTAGATTGCAACGGAAAGCTTATCCATAAAGGATTCATCAATCCGGGATCCACTGCCTCAATAGCTGTAAATCAATATCCCAAAGGCATTTACCTGCTTCGTATCGAAAATTCAAACGGTGAGTTTAAATCGGAAAAGTTTGTTGTTAAATAAACTTATGGTTAACGGGCCGAAAAGCACTGAATACCCTTTTTAACTTCTTGAAAAACATTCATACATGTCGAAAATGAGTAAAATATATCTTCCCCTGATACTTGCAATACTGCTGAGCCTTCCGGTTATAACGGCTCATGGACAGGCAAAACCCACACAATCAGTTTATAAAAACATCATTACCGCCAAAGGTGATAAACTGATGGACGGCGACAAAGAGTTCCGTTTTATGGGACTTGCGGCTCCCAATATTCAACAAAACGAATCACAAATCCGCACCGACCGTACCAATCGTTTCCCTGACGAATACGAAATCCGCGATATCCTTGGGGGAATCCAGCGCATTGGCGGACTTGCAACACGCACTTTTTCGCTGTCAGTTTATTCGCCTGACGACAAAGAAATGCCTGTATACATCACAGCAAGAAGAACATACAACGAAGAAGCATTTCAATGCCTCGACCGTGTTATTGCTCTTAGCCACGAATACAATGTACGTCTGATCATTCCTTTTATTGCTTCCCAATCGTTTGGCGGAATTCGTGGTGTGGATGAATTTTCGACCCTTTCGGGCAAACCCAAAGGTTCATTCTGGACGGACGAAGAGGTAAAAGCGGATTACAGGCATTTCCTTGATTTTATTTTAAACCGCAAAAACACAGTTAACGGGTTGCTCTATAAAAACGACCCGGCGATCCTTTGCTGGCAATTGGGAAATGAATTCGGCAGCTATCCCGGCGACCGCGGACTTTCGTACGACGAATGGAGCCCCAAAATCCTGGCCTGGAGCCTAGAAATGGCCGCTTATATCAAAAAAGTTGATCCTAATCATTTAATTATGGAAGCCGGTGGTGCCGATCGAAAAGCGCTGCTGGCCGATCCTAATATTGATATTATCAGCGATCATCTTTATGAATACTGGAACCGCATGGGTGGGAAACCATGGCAACTTTCGCCAATTGCAAAAGCTTCGCGCGAAGAGTGCAAAGGTAAAAAACCGCTGATGGTTGATGAATTCGGCCTCGGAAGTACCGAAAACCTCCGCGAACTGATGAAAACCATACGCGAAGAAAATATCGTTGGCGGTCTGATGTGGAGCATACGCGGGCACCGTCGCGATGGAGGCTGGTATTACCACAACGAAGGCGGCACAACGGTAAATTCATTTCATGTTCCGGGCTTCACGGCAGGTTATGTGTACGAGGAAACCCGCTTGCTCGATCTTTTGCGAACCGAAGCATTCCTGATTCGTGGTATTGAACCAGAACCTGTTGCAAAACCCACTCCCGCTCCTGTCCTTATGCAGAAAGGCGATGGATTTACCTGGCGCGGTTCAACCGGGGCAGCAAGTTATACCATCGAAAGAGCTGAAAATGCTGACGGACCATGGAAAGTGCTTGCCGTTGGATTGGAAGATTCGGTTATTGCCGATGTTACCAGCTACGAACACACACCGCAGGCATCCGAAGCCACCATTTTATATTATGACGAAAGCAGAAAACCTGGATTATCCTATTTCTACCGCATCAAAGGAGAAAACATAGCTGGAAGCACTGCTTATTCACCGGTTCTGAAAATAGTTCAGTAAATACTCAAAACATAAGTAATGAAATCAAAAACCGGCAGTGATCCGCACACTACAGTTGCGTCCAATGAACACGCAATCCCAGGCCGTAATCCTTTAACAAACAACAGATTAATCGATCTGACGGATTTTTACAATGCCGCCCTCACCGACAATATTCACCATAAACCCGGCAATACTCTTTCGGATTTGCCGTCAGGAATTCAGGAATTTAATAAAATCTCATTTGATGTCAGGGGTGTAATTCAATTGGCTGGCAACCGTTCCGCTGAAATAACTACGCTGGTATATCCGGAAAAAGTCGGCGGGATCCCTATTGATCTGAAGGGAAGTGCAATTCACTTTTTGCATGCTTCGGCATGGAATATCGATACAGAAAAAATGCAAATCGGTGAATACCGAATGAATTATTCCGATGGCCAATCCGCTTCATTACCATTGGTTTACAGACTAAATGTCTGGGATTGGTGGGGAAATTTATCTGAAATTGGTCAGGCTTCTGCCTGGCGGGGCAAAAACGAAAGAACCACTTCTGTCGGGCAGCATATCCGCTTATTTCATTTATCATGGAAAAATCCATTTCCTGAAAAAACGATCCTTTCCATGAATTTAATTTCAAATTGCAAAGGTCCCGGACCAATGATAATAGCAATAACCGTATCAGACAAGCTTTGACCAATCAGATTTATCCAAAAAGCACAATGGTTTATACTGCAAATGAAAAAAGGTATTCGGAAATGAAATACCGCCGTTGCGGGAAAAGCGGACTGAAACTCCCCTCTATTTCGCTCGGCTTATGGCAAAACTTCAGTGATTTCGATTTATTCGAAAACTGCAGGTCATTGCTCCGGGAAGCATTCGATAATGGTATAACTCATTTCGACCTGGCCAATAATTATGGCCCGCCTCCCGGATCAGCAGAGGAAACTTTTGGCAGAGTGATGCAAAAAGATTTCAGGCCATACCGCGATGAAATGGTAATTTCCACCAAAGCCGGTTACGATATGTGGCCCGGGCCTTACGGCGATTTTGGTTCGAAGAAATACCTGGTTGCCAGCCTCGACCAGAGCCTGAAACGAATGGGGCTTGAGTATGTTGATATTTTTTATCATCATCGTCCGGATCCGGGAACACCTCTTGAGGAAACCATGCTAGCTCTTGACCTGATCGTGAAAAAGGGAAAAGCATTGTACGTTGGAATTTCGAATTATTCAGCTGAGCAATCTGAAGCAGCAATCAAAATTTTAACAGAATTAAAAACGCCTTTCATCATTCACCAGGCTAAATACTCCATGTTTGAGCGCTGGGTTGAGAATGGGTTGCTTGATGTGCTTGAAAACAGGGGTGCAGGTTGCATCGCTTTCTCCCCGCTTGCCCAAGGAATGCTAACCGATAAATACCTCAACGGCATACCTGAAGGATCTCGGGCTGCTCGCGAACATACTTCGTTAAGTCCCGGACAGGTGAGTTCCGCAAATATCGAAAAAGCCCGAAAACTCAATGCCCTTGCATTGGACCGCGGACAATCACTTGCTCAAATGGCTATTGCCTGGTTGCTGAAAGATGACCGGATAACATCGGTATTGGTTGGAGCCAGCAAGGTGTCACAACTTCTCAACAGCATCGAAACGCTCAAAAAGCTGGATTTTTCTTCTGATGAGCTTCAGAGGATTGAGGAGATTTTAAAATAGAAGAACCTCCACGAAACTTCACTATTAAACAACTTACGCAACTACAATCAAACTAATGACTGAAAGAAACACGGATTTTTACCAAAAGATAGCAAAACCGGCAACCGTTTTGTTTCTGATTATCTTTTGTAGTCTGACTGTTTCGGCTCAGGAATCCCTTTCTCACAACAGGGCTGCCTGGCATTCGTCATCGGTTGATTATGATCATACTGCCCACCTGGCAACGGATGGTGATTTAACCACTTCCTGGATAAGCAAACCCGGCGACCGTGAATGGATTTATATTGATCTTGGAAACAAATGCAAAATTACCGGGATTACAATTTATTGGGACACCCGGTATGCTGAATCATATGAACTTCTGATTTCTGAAACCGGTGAACCCAATGAACCGTTGAACTGGAAGAAGATCGCTACCCGAAACACCGGGAAAGGTTCAACGGAAAAGCTAGAAGTGAATGCAAGTGCCAGGTATATCAAATTGCAATGTGTGAAGAGTTTCTCGGGTCAGGGAATTGCAATCAGGGAATTTGAAATTACCAGTTCAAGAAGAACTCTTCCAAAACCAAAACCAATACAATGCGTAGAAACAAAAACTCAGCTTTCACTTTGTGATGAGCAATGGAAAATTCAGCGGAGCTCCCTTGTTGCCGCTAAAGGAGAAGAAATATCAGGAATAAATTTCCGGGATGCAAACTGGGTTCAGGCATCGGTTCCAGGCACTATTCTTTCTGCTTATGTGGCTGCAGGTGCAGTTCCCGATCCTTTGTTCAGCGATAATCAGTTACAAATTTCCGATTGGTTTTTTACGAGTGATTTCTGGTACAGGAGGGTGTTTACAGTTCCTGAAAACTTCGGAAACAAAAAAATCCGGCTTCATTTTAAAGGAATCAATTGGAAGGCAGATGTATATGTAAACGGAACTTTTACTGGAAAAATTAACGGAGCTTTTACAAGGGCTGATTTCGATATTACAAAACTGGTTCAGCCAGGCAGTAAATGTGCAGTTGCGGTTCTGATTCATAAAAACGATAATCCCGGCGAAGTTACCGAACAACACCTTGGCGATCCCGATGGAAACGGCGGTATCATCGGCCTCGACAGCCCAACCTATATAGCCGGAATCGGCTGGAACTGGGTGCCTACCATCCGGGGTAGAAATACCGGCATAACGGATGATGTATACCTATCTGCAAGCGGCGAAGTTACTCTTACAAACCCGCTGATTACCACCAAGCTGAACCTGCCGGATACCAGCAAGGCCGATTTTGAAGTCGCTGTGGAGGTGAAAAACAACAGCAACATTTCTGTAACCGGTTCACTGAGGATTTCCTGCACTTATTTCAATGTTGTAATGCCTGTGAGCCTTTCGCCAAATGAATCAAAAACGGTAAGGGCTGATAAAACTGCCTTTGAAAAAATGTCAGTTTCCAATCCAAAGCTCTGGTGGCCTAATGGTTATGGAAAGCATGAATTAGATGATATGGCCTTTTCTTTTACCGAAAATGGTGTTTGTTCTGATTCACTTAACACAACCTTTGGCGTTCGACAATATTCATACAATTATATCAACAGCAATCTTCATTTATCCGTTAACGGATACCCGGTTATGGTAAGAGGCGGAAACTGGGGTTTGCCCGAAGCTCTTCTGCGCTGCAGCGATGAGCGCTACGATCTGCTGGTAAGGCTTCATAAGGATATGAATCTTAATATGATCCGCAATTGGGTGGGACAAACCAGCGACGATGCTTTTTACGATGCCTGCGACCGTCATGGCATTATGGTCTTCGACGATTTCTGGCTGGCAAACCCCGTGGATGGGCCTCATCCTGCTGACGAGCAAATGTTTATATACAATGCCACCGACAAGGTTAAACGTTTCCGGAATCATGCGTCACTTGCTCTGTGGGCGGGTCGCAACGAAGGGTATCCCCCGGTGGCTCTTGATTCGGCCATGCGAAACATCATTACCATTTATGATAAAAGCAGGCATTATATTTCCAATTCCGCCGAAAGCCCGGTAACTGGTCTTGGCCCTTACGAAAACAAAGATCCTGAATGGTATTTCAAGAACCGTGGAACTACCTTTCATACCGAACAAGGTATTGTAAGTGTGCCGTCAGTGGAAAGTATGCGCGAAATGATGCCGCAGGAATATTTGTGGCCGGCAAATGATATGTGGGGCCTTCACGACTGGACCCAGCCCAGGGTAAAAATTTATACCGATGATATGATTTCCCGCTATGGTGAAGCCAAAAATATTGAAGATTTCTGCCGCAAAGCACAGATGCTCAATATGGAAGGTCCGAAAGCGATGATGGAAACCTGGCAAAGCAACCGCGGACCCGGCGTTTTGGTATGGATGACCCACCCGGCATGGCCTTCGATGATTTGCCAGACGTATGATTATTTCCTGGAACCCACTGCTGCTTACTTTGCGTTGAAAAAAGGCAGCGAACCCGTTCATATTTTATGGCATCCGGTAAATAATATGATCCAGGCGGCCAACAACACCATTCATGATCTTACCGGATGCAATGCAAAGGCAGAGGTGTACGACTTCAACGGGAAACTGATCTATGAAAAATCCTTCAGTACTAGCCTTTTGGCAAACTCTGTAACTGATTGCCTTAAAGTTGATTTCACATCGCAGACAACCCAGATACGGTTTATCAAACTCACGTTTAGGGATCAGAACAACAGGATTATTTCCGAAAATTTTTACTGGAGCAGCGGCAAATACCTTGATTATAAAGAGCTGAATAATTTGCCTGAAGTAAAACTGAAAACCACTGCAAAAAAGTCAATCAGCAAGGGGAAAAACGCGATTGAAATCAGCCTGGAGAATCCAAGCCCGGGAATGGCACTGATGATACGGCTGAAAATTCTCGACATTAAAACCGGTGAACGCATACTCCCGGCTTTCTGGAGCGACAACTATTTTTCGTTGGTTCCCGGCGAAAAGCGATCGGTTATAATAACACCTGAAAATGAGCTGATAAATGAGCCGATGATAGTTGTCGAAGGGTGGAACATTGCACCACAAAATATTAAAATTCTAAATCAGGAATAATATTATGGAAATGACTTTTAAAAAAGGAATTCTATTCACAAGCCTTTTGTTTGCAGGGTTTATTGCAATGTCGCAGGTTCCGGAAGACTACAAAGGTCTTCCGTTTAAGGATTCGGTTTATACTCAGGGTCCTCAGGTAATTCCCGGTCGGGTTGAACTGGCTTATTACGATCTGGGTGGCGAAGGAATTGCTTATCACGATGTTACTGCTGAAAACGAAGGATCAAAACTGAATCACGAAGTCCATGAGTACGGCAGCCACTGGCGCCCGGGAATTCCGGCATATATTGCATTTTTCCGTGAAAAAGAAGGCGTTGATATTTCGTACACGAAGGACTGGGCTGATTTTAACCATCCAAACAAAGTGGATCCAAAAGTAAACCAACTTTATATCGGCTGGCAGGAAGACGGCGAGTGGACAAACTACACCGTGAATGTGATGAAACCCGGCAAATACAGGATTATAACCATATATGGCAATAAGGATAATGGGTCAGAACTTTGGATAAATAATAAATTGGCCTGCAAACTGTTGTTGCCCGAAGATACCGGCAACTGGCATTACTGGACCCAGGCAACCGTAGGCGAAATTGTATTTGAAACCGCAGGCGTGCAATTACTCACTTTAAAATACAACAAAGGTTCAAACCTGGGATTCCTCGATTTCCTTTTAGTCGATGAAAGCCCTGCAAAATAGAGTCAACATCTTTAAAAAAAAATAGTATGCCCATCTCATCAAACTTCAAAAAACTATCCCTGAGCATTTTCCTGGCCGTTGCGTTTTTTCATTCGTTTTCACAGGAATCATTTAAACTTTATGCTCCTGCCGACAAAGCGAAAACCACAAACAATATGCCCACACTTTCCTGGCAAAAAGTTTCCTGTGACCACTACGAGCTTTGGATTGATGGCATATTGATGGATAAAATTTCATCAAACCTGAATGCTTGTATACCTTTCCCGTTGTCATTCGGGGAGCATACATGGTTTGTGGTGGCTGTTGATGGCACGAAGCGCGTTGAAAGTAACCGTCATCTGCTTACAATTGACGATGCGCCACTGGCTGTAGTTCCGGAAGGTTCCGTTTTACTGCGGCACAACTGGAAGGTTATTTCTTCGCTGAAGGCTGGAAATGATGGAGCAAAACTCTCAAAGGCTAAAACAGACACCAAGGACTGGGCAAAAACCAGCGTTCCTGCTACAGTTCTTACCGCATTGGTGCGCAATGGCTTGTATCCGAATCCGTATGTCGGGATGAATAATATGCTAATTCCCGATGCCAGCAATGAATATAATTCGGATTATAAACTGCTTGAATTCAGCCATATTCCAAATACAAACCCATGGAAAGATCCTTATTGGTATAGAAATGAATTTACTGTTCCTGCCAGTTTCAAAGGCAAAATGATCTGGCTCAACTTTGGTGAAATAAACTATAAAGCCGAAGTATGGCTGAATGGAAAACGAATAGCTGACACTTCGCAAATGATCGGGATGGAACGTGTTTTCCGTTTCGATATAACCCGTTTTGTTAAACCGGGTTCGACCAACACAATTGCTGTTGCCATTTATCCGCCAAACCACCCGGGAAAACCAGCGCCTGAGCCTTTGACTCCTTTTGCTGATCCGGGTCAGAATATGGCCGATGGCGCTATCGCCCGCGATTACACCAAATGGGATGTAATGGGTTGGGACTGGCAGCCTGCCGTCCGCGACCGCGATATGGGAATTACCGAAGACGTTTTTATCAGTACAACTGAAACTCTTGAAATTACTGATCTGTATGTAAGCTCCGACCTGAAATTGCCGGATACAACTTCAGCCGATATTACCATTTCCGCAACTTTGATAAATCATTCAAAATCTGTTCAGAAAACAACTCTGAAAGGTTCCGTTTCTATCGGTTCCGAAGTGATCAGTTTCGAACTTCCGGTGGTGTTGCAAGCCAACGAAATCAAGGAAATACTGCTGGATAAAAACAATAGGCCAAAACTCCGCCTTATAAATCCGAAACTCTGGTGGCCAGCCGGTTACGGAAAGCAGAACCTTTATTTCCTTGCATTAAAAGCTGCATCTTCCAAGGGGCAAAATGCAAGCGCTTCCACAACTTTTGGCATACGCAAAATGGAAACCTATATTGGCGCCAGGGAGCGCGAGTTTAAAATAAACGGGCGTAAAATATACCTGCGCGGCGGAAACTGGGTTATTGATATGATGCTGAACTGGAATGCAGAACGTTATGAGCAGGAAATACTGCTCACCCGTAATGCGAACCTCAATATTCTCCGCGTGTGGGGACCGACAGGCGTTGCTCCGAAAGCACTTTTCGATGCTGCCGACAAATACGGCATTCTGCTTTGGCAGGATTTCCTGAATGATTTCTGGGGAACGTTTAAAAACACTCCCGGCTATCAGCCCGAAATTTCTCTTTTCGAAAAAACGAGCATCGGAATTGTGAAAAAATACCGCAACCATCCTTCGCTTATTATCTGGTGTGGCGGAAATGAAGGCCCGAACCCGCGCGAAGACCTGATTGTGAATAGCATTCTCCGAAAATACGATGCCCGTGGAAACCGGCATTACCTGAAGCAGTCCGATGGCGATGGTTTGCATGGAGGAGGTCCGTATCATACTCTTGAACCCAAAGACTATTTTACCCATCCAAAGTTATCAGGTTTCAGCAGCGAAATTGGCCCCAGCGGGATTCCTGTCCTTCAAAGCCTGCAAAAGTTCATGCCTGAAATGGGAAAAACCTGGCAGCCCGGCCGTTTCCCGATTGATGGCGTTTGGGCTTACCACGATGCCAACGACTGGCCTGGAACCGACACCCGGAAATTCACTTCGTACGACAATATGGTGCGGAATTATTACGGAGCGCCAGATACGTCTGGCTATAAAGGTGTTGAAGAATACAGCTTAAAAACTCAGATTGTAAACTACGATGTGTACCGCGCCAGTATCGAATCTATTAACAGGCAGCTATGGTCAAATGCAAGCGGAATACTGCTTTGGAAATCAAATTCCAGCTGGCCAAGCGCAACCTGGCAGGTTTACGACTGGTACCTGCAGGCACATGCCGGATATTACGGAACCAAAAAAGCCGGCGAAGCCATTCATGTGCAGCTCAACAGGGATAATATGAGTGTTTCGTTTGTAAATATGTCGGCCAAACCGCTTGATAACATAAGCATCAACGCATCTCTAATCAACACTAAGATGGAAACGACCTGGAGTGAAAAAGCGATTGTGAAAGTCGGCTCAGATGCAGTTACCGAAACTGGAATTACTTTACCCGAAACAGATGAAATGCAGTTTCTGAAACTTGTTGCTTCGGATTCAGAAGGAAAGGTTTTGAGTGAAAACCTTTATTGGATAAGCAAGGAAAACAATTACAAAGCATTGAATTCTTTAGCTGTTCCTGAATTTGTAGCTTCTATAAAACCAATAGCTGGAAATGCTGAAAATGAATATGAAATTACCCTGAAAAACACTGGAAAAGCCATCGCCTTTATGCTTGGTCTCAGGATTGCTGGTAAGGAATCACGCCAGGAAATTCTTCCTTCCTACTGGAGTGATAATTATTTCAGCCTGTTGCCCGGCGAAGAAAAATCGGTTACTGTAAAAACAGCCATTTCGGGCCAGCTTGAAAAATCAGTACTCGAAATCAAAGCATTTAATATGAGTACCTACAAATCAACTGATTTATAAAAACCAAACACCATTTCATCATGGCTGGCCAATCCCTAAACGTTCTGATCGAAGAATTTTTCTCAACACTTGAAAAACTGATCCCTGAGTTTTCTGCGAATCCTCAGGATGCTTTTGCTGATGGAAATGTTGCCGTTTGTGTGCTCGACAAGTCGGGAATCGTTTACGGAAAAATCTGGGGAACCGATAAGCTAAAAGGCCGGCAGTTCTTCAAAAATGCCTGGATAAAAGCTAGCCAGGTATGGATTACCGGGATGAAAACCGGCGAATACGAACAAAAACTGTACAACGGGGAATTCGGGGAAGAGAAATATGGCATCTCCATGCCCGATCTGATAGGCTGGGAAGGTGGACAACCTATAGTTCTGGCGGATGGAACCATGCTTTCAATCGGGTTCAGCGGTTTCAGGGGATTTAACGACCTTGAAATAGTAAAAATGGCAATCGCTATAATGGGAAAATAGTCCGTAACTGAATAGTTCATTAACACATAAAATAAATCGGGTTTCCTTCAATCCTAAAACATTTCAGAAAATGGAAACACTATTGGAAGAATACAAGAAAAAGCTGCAATCAACAACCGAATCAATCAGCAAACTTAAATTCAAGGATAACGCAAATCCCGAATATCTGAAGTTAACCATAAAAGCAGGCTGCTACAAAATAATGATTGCAGAACTCGAAAATGCGCTGACTGGTAATTTATCATACAACCGCTGAATCTTTGGAAGTGTAGCCTAAAAATCTTTTTACGAAAAATAATAAATGTAAACATGCTAAAATTCAAGAAGTTATTTATTGTTGTTTCAGCTTTCATCCTCTTTTCTTCGCTTGCTGAAACGGCAAAATCACAGCCCCTGGTAAATCCGAATGCAACACAGCCAGCCAAAGACCTGAAGGCATTTCTTGATTCCATTCAGGGCAAAAAGATAATTTCGGGACAAGCTTTTGAAGATGTGGCCGAAAACTGGCTTACAATCATCAGCGATGCGAGTGGTGGCCAGCAACCCGCGATTATGTCGCTCGATTTCATGAATTCATCTCCACTCAGGGTTTCGATGGGAACTGATCCGGAAGCCACAACCAATATGGGTATCGACTGGGTGAAAAACAAGGGCGGAATCCTCGAAATGCACTGGCACTGGGATGCGCCACGGTTGGTTACCGGTGATGTGTGGCAGGCATTCTATACAAAAAACACTTCGTTCGATGTAGCTGCTGCAATGAGTGATACTTCTTCGGAAGATTATCATTTGTTGGTTCGCGATATCGATATTGTTTCGGAACTTCTGCTTCGTATGCAAAATGAGGGTGTCGCGCTGCTTTGGCGTCCTTTGCACGAAGCCGAAGGCAAATGGTTCTGGTGGGGCGCAAAAACCGGCGATGCCTGTAAAGCATTGTACCGTATGATGTACGACCGTATGGTGAATTATCGTGGAATCAATAACCTTATCTGGGTATGGAACAGCTACGGAACCACCAAGGAAAACTGGTATCCCGGCGACGATGTGGTGGATATAATTGCCTGGGATTATCCCGATTACAACCAGTCATCAGGATCGTGGAGCCAGTACCAAAATTTGTTTGGCACAAAAGGAAAACACTTTGCCATTGGTGAAGACGGGAAACTGTTTAATCCCCAGTTGTTCGCCCAGCAACCCTGGCTTTATTTTATTACCTGGGCCTATATGATCAAGGATCCGGGCCAGCCAAACGGGAAAAATTCAGCTGAGTGGATCAACTCGGTATATAATGATCCTAAAGTTTTAACACTCGACGATTTGCTGCCGGGACCTAAAGCAAAGGCGGGCTCATCGCAGCTGCTTTTCGACACCGATGGCGATGGTTCCGAAATGGTTCAACTCGACGGTTCGGCAAGTAAAACGGATTCGGGTACAATTGTATCCTATGTGTGGACTGAAAATGATATTGAAATTGCAAATGGGATTTCGCCTACCATTTTGCTCCCTTTGGGTGTTCACACCCTAAAACTAACCATCACCACCAGTATAAATTTATCAGCATCTGGACAGGTTATGATTACCATTAAGTCGCCTTCCATTTCGCTGCTTAAACCAAATTCGGCATCTTCAACCGAAGATAATCTGGGAAATATTGCAGCAAATGCCGTTGATGGCAATCCTGCAACCCGCTGGTCGAGTACTTATTCCGATCCGCAATGGTACCAGGTTGACCTGGGGAAAATATACGACATCACGCAGGTTATTATTTATTGGGAAGTCGCTTCCGCAAAAACTTACTCTATTGAAATTTCAGAGAACGGCCTCAACTGGAAAACTATAATGGTAAAATCAAATATGCCCCCCGGTGCCCGCATGGATGATATAGTACTTTCGGGTTCAGGCAGGTACATCCGGATGAATGGAACCGAACGTACAACGACCTGGGGATATTCGATATATGAATTTGAGGTTTATGGAACCGCTTCAGGTTCAAACGGCGTGGCTGAAACAGATCCGGAAAGGATAAAATTATACCCTACAATACTAAACAAATCCGAAAAAATGCAGGTTTCGTGCCCACCTGATCTTTTGCCGGCAAATTACCAGATATACAGCCAGAAAGGCCAGCTTACAAAGCAAGGAATCCTGACTGAAGAAAATTGCGTTTTAGCTTTCGCAGAATTTTTGCAAACCGGGCTTTATGTATTTAGGATTCAGCATGATGAATTCTCAAAAACCGAAAAGTTTATAGTGAGGAATTAATTTTAAATTATTAAGTGTATGAAATTTAGACAAATACTGCTCATCCTTTTCGTTTTTCTGGAAAATAGTTTGTTTGCCCAACCCGTTTGTACA
This sequence comes from uncultured Lentimicrobiaceae bacterium, assembly GCA_964420555.1. Lineage (GTDB taxonomy): Bacteria > Bacteroidota > Bacteroidia > Bacteroidales > UBA4417 > UBA4417. The sequence goes on from CAYQTT010000001.1 coordinate 227,716, forward strand.
CCCTGGGGCAATATAAAAAGTATTTTTGTTGAAGGTGAGGAAATGAAGTTCGAAACATCGCTGCGATCAGTTAATCCCGACTGGAAAGGCTATGTAAAAACAGAAAAATACAACTGGGAAGGAACTCAAACCTATACCGTTGAAGGGAACACGCATACCGTTTCACATTTTCTGCTTGGCCTGCCGCTCGACTTTACCAGCCGAATGAGCGAAACCGGGAAAGGCAAAGCGCAGGTAGAAATGACTATCAAAGCCAACGATGTTATTTCACAGGCCGGTACCTATTTCTGCATGGAAGTGCCCGGAACAGAGTTTTCGTCAGGAACCATCTCTTTTTTCAACAATAAAAAACAGATTTCCGAGCTGGATTTGAAAACGGCATCAAAAAAATCCAGTGGAGATTTTATCCGGATAAAAGCCAATAAAATAGTGTGGAAATCAACGAACAGGCTCTACACGATTACCTCGGATGAAACAGTGGAAGTATTTCTGCGCCAGGATTTCGATGGTAACCCGGCTTATAAAAACGATCCCTGGCCGCAACAAAAGTTTATCAAAAGCGATCCGGTTATGGAAAAGGCCGATTACCAGCTCTACTTTACCATGATTAAAGGAAATGCACCAAAAGGGGTTTCAAAACAAATGACTTTTGAAATTGAAGTCTCAGGAACGATTGATCGCGAACCGGTAGCTCTTGCACTCGATGCAAAAAATCCCGGTCGCAAATGGGATGGCATCAGCGGAAACTACCGCAACCAGTTTCCTGATAAGGACCCGATGGTTATTGATTATTGCCTCGACAGCCTTCGCGTAACCTGGGGACGCATTTCGATGTGGTGGGAAAACTGGCAACCGGAAGAAGGCGTAAATCCTATTGAGCAGGCCAAAGCCGGTAAGCTTCCAAAACGAGTATATGAACAAATGGAATTAGCCAAAAAACTGCAGCAACGCAATATCCCGGTTATTGTATCAGTATGGGCCGCACCCGATTGGGCCGTTGATAAAAACAACATTCCTAAAAAAGGCGTGCATCTCGATCAGAAAAAAATGGAACAGATTTGCGAATCCATCGCCCAATACCTCCTTTACCTGAAGCAGGAATATGGTGTTGAAGCCAGCATGTTTTCGTTTAACGAACCCGATTGCGGTGTTGAAGTTTTCCAAACGCCCGAAGAACATGCCATTTTTAACAAAGCCATTGGTGCTTACCTGAAATCGAAAGGACTGGCTACAAAAATGCTGCTGGGAGATACCGGCCACGGAACAGCTCTTGCCAATAAAATTGTATGGCCAAGCATTAACGATCCGTCCATCCATCCATACATCGGCGCTATCGCACTGCATACCTATCACGGTTGCAATACAAGCGATTTGAACGAATGGGGCCGTGCATCCAAAGCCATCAATGTTCCGTTGATGGTAGCTGAGGGAGGCACCAATTCAGCCGCGCACCGTTCACCATTGGTGTTCTTGCAGCCCTGGTTTCAACTGGGTGAAATTGATACTTATATCCGCATCTGCAACATCTGCCAGCCCATCACAGTAATGGAGTGGCAACTTACTTCCGACTATTCGGTTCTCACAGGTAAAGGATTGTATGGCGATAATGGACCACTACGGCCAACCCAACGCTTCTGGAACCTGAAACAATTGGGTGCAACACCGGCAGGCTCATTCTGGATGCCAATTTCCGGTAACCGGCCGAATATCAGTTGCGCCGCGGCAGGCGATATTGCAAAAGGAATTTACTCCATTCACCTTGTCAACAATGGTGCAACCCGCGAAGTCACAGTAACAGGCATTCCTGAATCGGTGAAATCGTTCAATATGTATGTAACGGATGCAACCCGTGGCATGAAAAAAATCAAAACCATCCCTGTTGCCAACGGGAAAGCCACCTTTATACCTGAAGCACAAACTTTCACAAGCCTGATAAACGATTAACACCAAATCATACTCATGAACCGATTCATTATCGCAGCACTATTAGTTGTTCTCTCCATTAGCCTGAGAGCCCAGATTCAAAAAACTGAATTGCTTCAGACAAAGGTTAATCAATACCAGAAGGCCGAATGGAAAGTGGTTTTAAAAGCCTCCTGGAGCAATCCGTATGCATTCAGCGAAATCGCTCTGGATATGATTCTCACTTCGCCATCAGGCAAACAATTGGCTTTGCCCTGTTATTTCGAATCTGGTAAAAGCGGAGACGAATCAATTTGGAAAGCCCGTTTTACCTCACGTGAAGCTGGTGTTTATTCATATCATTTCGAATTGAAGGAAAATGGAAAAATTGTTTCAGCATCTCCTAAAGCTGAATTCATTGTAAATGCATCAAAAGGAAAAGGATTCCTGAACCCGAATGATTTCTGGACTTTCCGATATGACAACAGTGAACTTTTTCGTGGCATAGGTGAAAACATCTGCTGGGAATCGCGCGACGAAGATGATTCAAAATACTTTAAAGCGTTGCATGAGGACAAGCGGTTTAATTATGATTATATGCTGAAAAAGCTGGCGGCTAACGGCGGTAATTTCTTCCGCACCTGGATGATTTACTGGAACCTGCCTGTCGATTGGAAAACAGTGATCAACAACAGCCGTTACCAGAATACAACATCTCCCTACAACGAAAGTGGCATGAAACGCATGGATCAGCTGGTTGAACTCTGCGATTCGCTGGGGATTCACATGATGCTGGCTCTAGAAAGCCATGTAGGATTTATGGGCGATGGCTGGAAATTGAGCAGCTACAATGTTGCAAACGGAGGCATGGCAAAAACGCCACTCGAATTTTTTACACTTCCGGAAGCCCGACAGCAATATAAGAATAAATTGCGGTTAATGGTGGCGCGGTATAGTTATAGTCCATCAATCGGCGCGTGGGAGTTTTTCAACGAAATTGATAATGCCATGTATAACGTGAAGCCCGAGGATCAGCTTCCGCCTTCGGCAATTACCGCCTGGCACGACGAAATGAGTGCCTTCCTGAAAAGCATTGATCCGTTTAATCATATGGTAACAACCAGCGTTTCGCACCGTGATATTGATGGAATGAACGATTTAAAAAATATAGATATCAACCAAAGGCATATTTATAAGAATACTGCCGGGATTCCGGGAACAATCCGCGAATACACGAAAAAACACAACAAACCCTACATTATTGGCGAATCGGGCTACGAGTGGGACTGGAGTAAAAACTTTAACGATTTTGGCGATGAAATGGACGGTGATTTTAAAAGGGCTTTATGGTATGGTCTTTTTAGTCCGACGCCCGTTTTGCCGATGTCGTGGTGGTGGGAGTTTTTCGAAAACCGGGGTATGATGAGCTACTTCAAGCAGGTAAGCGAAATAAACCGCAGTATGTTAGAAGCAGGGAAAGGGAATTTTGAATTGTTTGATGTGAAAGCAGTTCAGGAAGGAGTGCAGGCTTATGGCGTGCGTTGTGGCAAAAAGAATTTTATATACCTGAACAATTCAACTGTAACTGAAGAAAGCGTCCGGTTGACCGATATCAAAATGTCTAAAAATAAGGGGAATCTAACGCTTTTCAATACTGAAACCGGCAAATATAGCACGACCAAATTCGAGGTAATGCCCGATAAAAGCATTAAAATCGATCAGTTAAAGCTTCAGCCGAATGGCGATGTGATTTTGAGTTGGGAATAAATCCTTATTTCAACAAAAAAATGTTCAAAACGATAGTATTCGCAATCGCTATGCTTGTATGTCGCCCGGCAGTTTTCGCTCAACAAAAGCAAATACTTATTGCCGATTACGAAAACAAGCCCGCTACCGATGGCTGGTGGAAGGACAATTCACAGGTAAAATTTTCGTACGATGAAAACCCCACAAGCCAACTCAATACTGAATCAAAAGTATGTTTGTATGTACGCTGGGATTCAGTTCCCCAAAACCGACCGTTTGCCTGGTTTACCGATTTAAAAGCAGATACATTCGCTGTGCCCGGAATGGAAGAAAAATGGAAATCGTTCAAAGAAAACACATGGTGGTCATTCTGGTGCAAAGCCGGAGATGGCGATACTTTTATGCTTAATTTCCTGGTTTTGAGCAAAGGGCACAAAAGCAAATGGGGCGCTTCCAGCATGATTCCGCTCACCTCTCAAAAATGGACTTTTGTAAAAGTGAAATTTGCCGATTTGCAATATGAAAACTGGGGAGCAGTAAAAGCAGAATTCGATTTAAAAAGCGATGCAGTTAAATGCTTTGAAGTCGGATTGAGGTTAAGCGTAACATGCCCGAAAGGATATGTGGAAGGTTGGTTTGATAATATCAAACTAACTAATTATGAGCCGTTTGAGTGAGTTACAAATTTTGAATTTAAGGGTTAAACAGAATCATCGTTTTTCGAAATCTACTGCTTTTACCATTTGAAAAGCCGGAAATTTCTAAAAAAAACTTCCCCACTTTCGCAGGGAAGTTTCACCTTAATTCAACCAACCAATTACCAACCAAACCTCAATCAACCGGTAATTTTATCTTAAATGTCTTTTCCTGTAAGGTTTATCCTTTTGTAATACTTATACATATCAGGAATATTATTCAGCATCAGAATACGTTTATTTTTACTGAATTCGATAAAGTCCTTTGCTGCCGGATGCCCCGGAGCAGGCATAAAATGTTGCTTTTCATCTGCATTGCGCCAGAACAAAACCCATGAGATGGAACGCGTTAAGTCCGAATGATCCAGGCAGGGAAGCAGTTCTTTTGTAAAGTATTCCTTGCGTTCCAAGCGGTTACTCCCTGTTTCGGTAAAAGCTGCAATTTTATTGTGATCAATCGCAATCTGAGCGATAACCTCCAGGTTGCTTATCAGCTTTTCAGGATGGCCGGTATTGAGTGAATTATAATCATCCAGCCCGATGATATCCACCAGGTCGTCACCCGGATAACGTTCGAGATATCCTGCAGCATCTTTAAATCCAACATCCGGCGAATAGGCATAAAGCAGGTTGTGAAGATGATGCGTGTTTCGCAGGTAATCAACCGTAAACCGGTAAAGCGCTTTATATTCTTCAACACTACAATGTATTGCGCCCCACCAGAACCAGTTGCCGGAGTTTTCGTGCCATGGCCTGAAAATAATTGGTGCCAGGCTGCCATCAGGTGCTTTCAGAGATTTCATAAATGCTGCAACCTTATCCAGTTGATCTGTAAATTCCTTATGATGAGAGCCGCCTGGCAGTATTTTTGCAACAATACCATTCGAATTGATTTTATCATCAACCCACGAACTTTTTCCTGTTACCGGGTTATAGGCGTGCCAGCTGATTGTATTTATTCCTCCGTCAAGGTACACCTGGATAATATTTTTTCTCATTTCATTAAAAGGAACCGAATCGAGATTAACAGGATTTCCAAGCTCAAGGGCTCCGATATCCCATCCAAATACTGCCGGATGCGAACCTGTCATATCTTTCAAGTCTGAACGATTGTTCCCCGTTTTCCAGTGTATGCCATACGAAAGCGCATCCTGATGTCCGATCATGATATAGTCAGGAGCCAGCATAGCCATGTTCCTGTAAAGATGTACAATCCCCGAGTCAGCCTGTTTATCAGATGGAATAAACATGGAAACATCGCGTTGTGCCGTTACTGACTGGCATAGCAATAAAACTGCAACCAGCAGATCAGCTTTTGCTATCATACGTAAAATATGTGTAGTCCTGTTTTTCAATTTTTGTCGGATAGTGATTTTAGTAATTCAGGATAATTGTCTGCATAATAACTGCTTATGCGTTTCATTGCTTCGATGCAACAACGGGTATTATGGTACGGACATTTCCATTCGCCGGCAAGGTCCTGGCTTTCATCTGGTTCATATCTGTTATTTACCAGCCACCACCACTCGCCTGAAGAATGACGCATATGCTCATTTATGAAATCCCATGCTTTACAGGCTGCTGCCAGGAATTCCGTGTTTTTACTTATTTCCCAGGCATTTATAAATCCTATTATGGCTTCGGCCTGCGGCCACCAATGGCGATCGGTATCAATTACCTGGCCTTTTAATCCCTCGTTATAAAGTGATCCATCTCCCGCAATCCCTTCCTGAAGAGTGATTTCGGCCATTTTAACTGCCAGCCGTTCTGTTTTTTCGGTTACACTCTTTAAACCCAATGCTCTTGCCGCCTCGGTTATTAGCCATGCGCCTTCAATATCATGGCCAAAGGAATAATTCTCCGACTTCGGGTTCCAATCCATATCAAAAAACAAATTGAAATGCCCGTTTTTAGCTGACAGAATTTTATCGGTGTGTATGGTTACCAGGTTTTGAAGTTTGTTTCCCAGGTCATCATCCTTCCATATTTCGAAAAGCTTTGTATAGGCTTCGAGTATATGCAGATGGGTATTCATACTCTTGGGTTCATTGGCATCTTTTTCGCTGAGGCGAAGATCATCAAGGGATTCCCATTCGCGTGAGCGGGCTTCAATATAGCCATTACCTTTAGTATCAAAAGCGTGTTTTTCGATGAAACCATAGAGGTCAGAAGCCAGCAAAATTGCATCTTGTTCGCCGGTTGCCAGGTAGTATTCAGCAAATGCATAAATTCCAAATGCCTGTGCATAGATTTGTTTCCGGCCGTTCAGGATTTCACCGTTAGCAGTTAAAGACCATACCACGCCACCATATTGTGGATCAATAAAGTACTTTGTAAAAAAGGCATATGCTCTTTGGGCATTTTCAAGGTATTCGGGGCGGCCGGTGAGGTTGTATGCGGCCGAAAAAGTCCAGAGTATACGCGCATTAAGCACTGCTCCTTTAGGGGCATCTTTTACAGCAATTCCATCATTTGTAATCCGGCCAAGGAATCCGCCATTTTCATGATCAGCAACCTGCTTCATCCAGAACGGTAGTAAATTCTCATGCATCTCACGTTCCAGTTCTTTAAACAGGAATTTAAGTTGTACGGGTAAAGCAGTTGCATCCATAGATTTCATTTTCTTATTGATTCAAGCAGGGTTAAAAATTAACTTTGCAAGGGAGTCAGACGTTTTTCGTTCAGTTCCTGGCTTACTTTGCTCATTGTTTTTTCGTTGAGCGGATAAAAAGAGATAAAGAGGACCGACAATACAGTTCCAATGGCAGGGAAAATGCTCAGCATCAGTCGTATGCCATTCTGAACTTCACCGGTTTGAACCATATTGGCTTGAAATCCGTAATATCCAAGCAGCCATCCGGTGAGAGCACCTCCTAAAGTCCAGCCAAATTTCTGCGACATGGATGAGGATGAAAATATCAATCCTGTTGCCCGGCGGCCGGATTTCCATTCCGAGTAATCCGAAATATCAGCATACATCGACCAAAGCAACGGGAAAATACTTCCTGCACACATGCTGATAAGGCATTGCATTAGCATGATCAGGGCTATGTTTTCGTTAGGCAGGAAGAAGAAACCAATGCTAAGGGCCGTAGCCATAACCATTGCACCGAGATAGATACTTTTCTTTCCGAATTTGTTTGAAAGAGGTGTTACAAAAATGATCCCAACAATGTTAAATGCCTGTCCGAGAACCAGGTAAAGTGTTGTATAAGTGAGCGATGCACTTAAAAACGGCAGTTTGAAATTTCCTGAATCCTGAACATAATATTTAAAATAATATACGGCAGCACCATCGCGTATTGAGTTAAATATGAGGGCTGCTATTCCAGCTCCAAGTAAAATCCACCAGGGTTTATTACGAAAAAGGTCTTTGATATCATCTTTCAACGAATCGTTTTTACTGTCGATGGGTTTGATGCGTTCTTTTGTGAGGTAGAAACATCCTAGAAAAAACAGCACACATAAAATGGCAATCACCATCACACCCAACGTCCAGCCGGTTTGTGCGCTGCCCGTGCTGTTAGTGAAAAGCTCTACCAGCGGCTCAATTAATATCAGGGCTACAAAACTTCCGATAAACGCAAACACCATGCGGAAAGAGGATAGTATATTCCGCTCCTTAACATCGGCCGACATAACACCAAGTAATGATGCGTATGGCACATTGATCATGGAATAAACCATCATCATAAGTGAATAAGTAACATAGGCATACACCAGTTTTCCTGTGGTTCCGAACGAAGGCGTAATAAACATAAGTGTTCCGATAAGCCCGAACGGAAGTGCAAACCATAGCAGGTAAGGCCGGAATTTACCCCATTTCGAACGTGTTCTGTCGCTGAGCACACCGACTACGGGATCAAAAAGTGTATCCCATATCCTGGTAATCAGGAACATGGTGCCAACGGCAGCGGCCGGTAATCCGAATATATCGGTATAGAAAAACAACAGGTACATCCCGAATATCTTCCAGAACATGGACGATGCCATATCGCCGAAGCCGTAACCTATCTTTTCTTTTAACCTTAGTTTTTCAGTTATCATAGCAGGGAATATCTGTTGGTTTTGTGCTGATGTTGGTATTATTGCTTTTGTGTGATCAAAGATTTTTTCTCCTGGGCTGCTTACGTTTTCGACAATTGTTTGTTTTTGACAACAAGTTCACAAATCGTTTTTACGGATGCCGCTGACCGGAAACCATCTGCAGGAGTATTGAAACAATAGTCGGTGAGCTTATCAATGCTTGAAACAGCAACGTGCAGGCGTGTGTCGGAGGAAGCATAATAGATATAAACCGTTCCATCTTCGTCAGCAATCCAGCCGTTGGAAAACAGCACATTTGATACATCCCCGATTCGTTCAGTTTCCTCAGGAGCCATAAAATAGCCACCCGGTTGAGCTATTAATTTTGTAGGATCTTCTAGTGAAGTCATATACATATACAGCACATAGCGCAATCCGGCAGCACAATTTCGTACTCCGTGAGCCAGGTGCAACCAACCTTTTGCTGTTTTTATAGGATGTGGCCCCTCGCCGTTTTTGAGTTCTTTTATAGTATGGTAGTAACGATGGTCAATGATGATCTCATCTTTCACTTCGGCATGTGTAATGTCATCAATAAGAGCCCAGCCAATTCCGCCACCAGAGCCGGTATCGATAAATCCATCCTGCGGACGGGTGTACAGCGCGTATTTTCCGTTCACAAATTCAGGATGCAGTACCACGTTGCGCTGCTGGCTTTTCGATTTCAGGTCAGGAAGGCGTTCCCAGTTTACAAGGTCGTGTGTGCGGACTATTCCGGCAGCAGCAACGGCTGAACTTAAATCGCCTTTTTGAGCGGCCGGATCCTTACGTTCGGTGCAGAATACGCCATAAATCCATCCATCTTCATGTTTTGTGAGGCGCATATCATACACATTGGTATCAGGATCTTCGTTTTCGGGCAATACAACAGGGAAATCCCAAAACCTGAAATTATCAATACCATTATCACTTTCGGCAACGGCGAAAAAGGATTTACGATCGGCACCTTCCACGCGGGCAACCAGCAGGTATTTGTTGTTGAAAAATATGGCGCCGGCATTAAATACGGCATTTATTCCGATCCGTTCCATTAAGTATGGATTGTTTTCGATGTTCAGGTCGTAACGCCATTTAAGTGGTGTATGAGCGGCAGTAAGAACAGGGTTTTTGTAACGCTGATATACTCCGTTACCTTTTGTAACCAATTCATTCAACCTTTTTATCAGAATTTCGTGTTCTGATTTTAGGGTTTCCAGTCTTTCTTCAAAATTTATGTTTTTCATTGTTTGTTATTTGCTTGGGCTTGATAATTGCAAAGCTGCCTGCTACTGGATAAAATCCTTTTAGTTTCAAAAACCCCGACCACAATTTCCAGTAGCATTAACCGCACTATTCAGGATACAAAGATGGTTTGTACCTGGCTTGAAATACCAAGGTAAACTTTTCAAAATAGGCTGTCGGTTGTAACAAAAAAGGGAATCTTAATGATGATAACTAATTCCAGCTTAATCTATCTTACTCATTATTAGCACGTAATGAATAAATGTTTTGTTAAGAAGCAAGGTTGAAATGCATTTATATCTGAAGTTTTGCTATCTTAAATTCGAATTCTCAATCCCAATAAGTTAATTCAAATAGAACGCATTTTGAACTTATGTTTTTGAATAGTCTGCTTCTGATATAAAAAAAATAATTTGTACATAATTTTGATAGCACATTTGCAGAATCTATTGTCAGAAATAATATCTTTATCGGATGAAAGTATACAACGCCATAATAATTGATGATGAAAAGAATATTAGTGAAGCATTATCTATATTATTAAAACAGTATTGTCCCGAAATTCACGTTTGTGGTATTGCCGCTTCAGCCAGCGAAGGGAGGAAACTTCTCGAAAATAATTTAGTGGATTTTATTTTCCTCGACATATCAATGCCAAAGGAGGATGGATTTGCTTTTCTACGGTCAATTCCCAGCAATAATTACGGCGTAATATTTGCCACCGCTTTTCAGGAACATGCTTTGCGCGCACTTAAAGCCAATGCCGTTGATTATCTGATGAAACCGATTAATCCTTTTGAATTGCAGGAAGCAGTAAGTAAGGCAATATACAATCATGAACTTCGGCAGCGCTATTCGGATATTCAGGAAGTGTATAATCAGTCGCTCACTAATCTGAACGAACATCATCAATCAAAGAACAGTTTGGTAACCAAGCTCACTATACCTGATAAATTAGGATTCCGGTTAGTGAATGTTGAAGAGTTGATGCATCTTCAGGCCGATGATAATTATACCATACTTTTCCTAACAGGCGATCGTAAAATAATTGCAACCCGAACACTGGGTGAGTTTGAAAAGATTTTGGAGAGTCCCGAATTTTTCCGGATTCATAAATCAACTATAATCAATCTGAATTTCCTGGTGGGTTATTCCAGCTTCCAGGGAAACTTTGCAGAGTTAAAAGATGGTTCACGACTGGATATTTCGAGGCGGAAACTGCCTGAATTTCGTGAAAAAGTGAAACATTATTCAATTTCAATAGATTAAATTGAGAAAAATATCTGTTTTCTTCATTGTTTTTATTCTGGGATTTGGCATCAATACCATTGCACAAAATCCCTATATCCGGCATTATACAGCTATCGATGGACTGCCAACAAATACCATTTACCAGATTTACCAGGATAGCCAGAAATTTATTTGGTTTACTTCTGATGCCGGTGTGGTAAAGTTTGATGGTTCCAACTTCACATCGTACAGGAAAAAAGATGGACTTAGCAGTAATGATGTTGTTCGTATGAAGGAGGATGCAACTGGACGGATATGGTTATTTAATTACAATGCATCTGTCAATTACATACAAAACAACATTGTTTACAATGAAACTAATGCACCTTTCCTGAGTTTATTAAAAGGAAGGGGTTTTATTTTGGATTTTTTTACTGATACAAATAATACCATTCATTTCTACAACTGGCAGCGTGAAATATTTTCTTTAGATACTAATAATGTCGTTTTAAAAGAATTACTTTTTTATAATACTGATAAATTACCTCCATCTGACCGTGAAAGTGAGGGAATAAAAATTTTGTATTTGACTAAAAACGCATTAAACGAATGGATAATCTGGTCAAGCATTGGTGTTTATAGGCAACACAAAAATAACGAAATCGGTTTATCAATTATCGATCCCGAATTGAGAGCCATTACAGTTTTTCCTGCAGGAAATAATACTTTTTATGTCCGAACATTAAAGAATGATTTAATAAGAGTTTCAGGAAATTTCATCAAGGAGAAATTGTTCTTGCCCTTTGACTTAGTTAAAATTAAAACCATTCTTGAAGATTCTGATGGCTATGTTTGGATAGCAGCATACGACGAGGGGGTTTATTGCCTTAAAAACAATACAGTTATCAGGCATTTTAATATTAAGAATGCCCTGGGGTTGTTGCAGGATCACGAGAAAAATATTTGGGTAAGTACACAATCAGATGGGATTTATGAGATCAATCATGATTTATTAAAGCAAAATCACTTTGACCGCACTAATTTCAATTCATATGGTGTTAATAAACTATGCGATGCCCCTGGTATGGGAATTTGGTGCACCAACACGAAATCAGCGTTTTTATTGAAAAATGAAGTTTTTTATTCCCTTGAGGTGCCTAAAGTTATACAGCCGGTTAATATCGTATATGTGTTTAAAGATCAAACACTTTTGCTAGGATCAATCAGCCAGCTTTTATGTACTTTCGAAAACCCCACAATTAATAAAGTATCAGGTCAGATGGGCTTCAGCTCCAGAAAGGTACATTCTGTTTTTACCAAAAAAGTAATTAATGACCTTACAGGAAACATAGTTGCAATGTTCGATCAGAACAAAATAAAGTTTACCAACCGGTTTAATCCTGCTATTAACCTGGAATATAATCAAATAAACGAGCGCATCAATAATGGATACTTTAATTCAAACAACGATTTTGTTATAAATGCAAAACAAAACTATTTGTATAAAAATGACAAACTGGAACCTTACCCAGTTTTATCCCGCTTTAATGGAACCATTATTTTAGATCACCTGTTACTGAATGACTCAACAGAACTTTTTAATATTGATGGAGACAGCCTGTATATTTTGAAAAATAATACATTCTATAACCTGACCAATGCTTTTGAAACCCCTGTTGATAAACAAATTAACAAAATGTTGTTTGAGGGAAATACCTTATACCTGGCAACCCTCCGAGATATATATGTTTGTAAAAATCCAATGAAAGCGATTGCGGGGTCAACTGTTAACCTTGAACCACTGAAAATCAGTTTCAATAACATAAATGACATCATAATAGTCAAGGATACTCTTTACATTGCCAGTGACGACGGGTTAACAATAATTGCTGAAGCTTCCATCGGCAAAAATGTTCCTCTTCCTCCTATCCCATACCTACGATCAATCACTGTTAATGACGATGCTTATTCAATGTCCAAACATGAGCTTAAACTTACCGGCAAGAACAATATTAAGCTTTCATTTGGTTGCATCAGTTACTCTTCCAGTCCTTTAATTTATTCATATAAACTAGAGGGATCTGAAAATACATGGACAACAGGAACAGGAAATGGGATTAATCTGGTATATCAAAACCTGCCTAAAGGAAACTATGTTTTTAAACTCAGAGTCCGCAAATCAAATTCCGGTTGGAGCGAACCCCTGGAATTACCAATTACGATAAAACCTACTCTTACACAGCACCCTGCCTTCTGGGCTTTTATTGTACTACTTATATCAGGCTTAATATTTCTGATTGTTACTATGATCCGGATTCAAAAAATGAAACGGGTGGAAGTTGATCATCAATTGATAATGATGGAGCAAAAAGCACTTCAGTCGATGATGAACCCGCATTTTATATTTAATTCGCTCGGTTCCATTCAAAATTACCTGCTTAAAAACAAAGGCAGCGAAGCAGTAATATACCTTTCGCAATTTGCCCGCCTGATACGTCAGAACCTCAACGCCATTAATACACCAATGATAATTCTGGAAGAAGAGATTGACCGGTTGAGGAATTATATCGACCTTGAAAAGAAACGGCTTGATAATAAATTTGAATACAGTATTGAAATTGATGCGAAATTTGAAGAAGAAGGAGTATTTATTCCGGGTATGATCATTCAGCCAGTAGCAGAAAATGCAATCTGGCACGGGATAGCCACACTGGAAAAGAATGGCTTTATTAAAATCAGTTTCCAGGCTTACAAACCTAAATCATTAAAAATCATCATTGAGGATAATGGAGTCGGCATGAAAAGATCATCAGAATATGCTGCAAAAGGTTCGCATCATCAGCGCCTTGGTATGCAAATTATTGAAAAACGCCTTGTTCTTTTGAATAAAAAATATAATACTGAAACAGGTATAAATTATTCCGAATGTAATCCTTCTTTTCCCAATCCCGGAACAAGAGTTGAACTTATGCTTCCGTTTATTTATTCCCTTGATGAGATTTAGTTTCTGATTATTAACAGTCATACTGCTATAACCACCTTGTTTCCCCTTTCGGATTTGGATTTTTAACCGTTCCTTTTCATTATTGTTATTTCCCTCAATTAATGATACCGTTCACTCAAAAGCAAAGTTTTACAGTACTAACTAGAACTACATTTGTCCAGTTCATTATATTCATTTAATCAATAAACCGATTAAATATCGAATATAGTGTTTTATATAAAGATATTTTGAACCTACTTTTACTTCCATCTAAGTAGCAATATTATCAGATTCAATTTCACAGCCGCCCCTCATCCGGGCGGCTGTTTTTATATTATAAAATTCTGGAATTATCCGAAAACGGGCTAACTCTGCTCAGTATTAAAGTCATGCCAAAATTTCTGCAATATCTTCTTTTGTAAGTTTCAAATCCCAAGCCTTACTTATTCCTTCAACTTGTGCGGCATTTCTGCCTCCCACAATAGCAGCCGTAACAGCAGGATTTTGTAAAGTCCAGGCAATAGCTACATCCCCGGCCGACCGTCCGTATTTCTTCCCAATGGATCTTAGTTTTTCAACAAGAATAAGGTTCTGAGTGAGAGCCGGTTCCTGAAAATAGCTACTGTTTCTGCGCCAGTCATCAGAAGGCATTGCTGCAATCCGTTCACGGGTCATGGCACCCGTAAGTAATCCTGATCCCATGGGTGAGTATACAATTACACCAATACCATTTTCTTGGCAAAACGGTAGAATTTCTTTTTCATATTCCCGGTTTAACAGTGAATATGGCGGTTGTAATGACGATACGGGTGCAATTTTCATGCAATGTTGTAGCTGTTTAACATTGTAATTCGAAACGCCGATGAATCGCACTTTGCCTTCCGATTGCAGCTTTTCCATCATTTCCCAGGCTCCCTCCAGATCTTTGTCAACAGGCCAATGAACCTGGTAAAGGTCTATTACTTCAACATTTAACCTTCGCAGACTAGCTTCACATTCCAAGCGTATCGATTCCGCCTTAAGATTCTGGCTTGTCTTTCGGGCATCGTCCCAAACCAATCCGCATTTTGTAAAAATGTATGGCTTTTTACTCATGCCTTTAAGTGCTTTTGCAACCAGTTCTTCGGAATGACCCAGGCCATATACCGCGGCAGTATCAATCCAATTCATCCCTTTGTCAATAGCGCGATGAATAGCCGCTATTGCTTCGCCGTCATCCTGCGGTCCCCATCCAAAAGCCCAGTTGCCTCCGCCAATAGCCCATGCCCCGAATCCAATCCGGGAAATTATCATATCAGTATTGCCAAATTTTACCGTTTCCATAGAAATTCGTTTTGTGTTTATACTGCTAAGATAAGGAAATTTATCCGGATCTGATTTTCCTCGGAAATATAGCTTTTCTGATGATGGCCGCTCTCACTAATGAAATTGCATTCCGAAAGGCAAAAAAAAAGAGGCCACTTCTGACCTCCTTTTCTAACACATTACTTAGTCTTTTACTTTTCGCATCAGTAGTCTGTTTTACTAAACGGTTTATCCGATTACAGGAACATTAAAGAACTGCAGAACGGAACCAACGTTATCTTTAGTAACCTGCAGGTGAAACTTTCCATCCTTAAAAACATAGTACTCAACCTGAAGATGTGCTTTTTTGTAGGTATTATCCCATAATGAGCCACATTCTCCATATTCACAGAGCTTGTAAAGCCTGAAGCCGTTGCGCGAAGTAACATATTCCATCAGGGCAGTACAATTTGCAGGTGCACCTTCGCATCGTACTGGCAGTCTTTCACACAAGTGACCGTTACTTGAATATGCATCCACTTTTTTAAGCGGAACTTTAAGGATTGTCCCATCATCAAGGGTAAGGTTCATGTTTAATAATCCTGGAGTAATTTTTTGGCAGAAATAGGTTTTGCCATCGAAAGTAACATAACTGGTTGCTTCGCCGCCGGCTTTCAGCATAAGCGCGGACATGACCAGTATCATTAATACAGCTAGTTTTTTCATTGCTTGGCCCTCCATATTTTAAGTTTGTTAATCACTGTCATAAAGGTACTTAACATATTGATAGTGAAGCAAATAAAATCTACAATACCGGTAAAAGAATCGATGAGTGGTTAGCCGTCAGATTCAGTAAATTCATAGGCCAAAATGAATGGTTCACCGACGACAATCCGCAGAAAACGCATAGCTTTTTTCAGTTTCAAGCTGATTTAAACTTGAAAATTGCCAATAAGACACTACTTACAAAGAAATTCCAAACGCAGAGGTTAAATCACGTTTGCTAATTGAACGAACTATTGGTGGAAAAGACTTTTCAATGGCCCCCCCGATCCATGAATCATATTCGGGCGATCACTAATAAACGGATAATAGGAATTCATATCCAACAGAAAAGGCTCTGTACAAAAGAAATATTTATAACCGGAAAACTCTGATTACTTTTTCTTTTCAATAATATCGAAGAAATTCTTCTGGTATGTATCTCCGATCGGTATGCGCTGATCAGCAATTTTTATATGCTTCCGTTCGATAGATTCAATTTTGTTGATAGCCACAAAATAGGATCGGTGGACCCTACAGAATTTGTGTTCCGGCAATACATCTTCGATACCGCGTGCATTCATCAAGGTCATTATTCGCTTGTTTTTGGTAACGATCCGCCAGTAATCGCCCATACCTTCAATATATAATACTTCTGAAGTCGTAATTTTTTCGATATGGGTTTCGGTTTTCACGAAAAAATAATCTCTTTCGGAAATTTCAACCGGAAGCGTTACTGCTTGCTTACCTGTGGTATTATTTGTCTCAGTCTGCATCTGGTCATACACTTTGTTAATTCCCTTTAAAAATCGTTGAAACGAAAAGGGTTTGAGCAGGTAATCGGTAACATCAAGGTCAAATCCTTGTAAGGCATAGTTATCATAAGCCGTTGTCATGATCACATAAGGCTTCACTTTCAGCGCGTTGAGTAATTGTATACCGGTAAGGTCTTCCATCTGGATATCAAGCAGAATAAGGTCAACCTTATTGTTGCGGAGATATTCCATAGTATCAATGGCATTATCAAACGCCTGCATCAGGTTCACGAAAGGTACCTTGGCACAATATTCCTTTATAATCTCGAGGGCCAGAGGCTCGTCGTCAACGGCTATACAATTTATTTTCATATCAGGTGGTTATTTCAAGGTTAATACTGAATGTTTCTGCTTCCTGGCTAATCAACAATTTATGTTTGCCGGGATAAATCAATTCAAGTCTTCTTTTAATGGTACCCAGGCTTATGCCGCCTGTAGGTTCATCAGTAGCGGATGAGGCATTCCTGAGGTAATTCATGACTTTAAAAATTATCGATCCGTTTAATGCCGATAAGTTTATAAGGATACCCGGACGATGGCTTTTATTACTGTGTTTAAACGCATTTTCGACAAATGAAATCAGAAGCATAGGAGCAATTGTTTTTCCTTCGGTATCTCCATCAATCTGAAGCGACACAAAATCAGGATGTTTGATTCGCAGATTTTGTAGTTCGATATAACTTTTAAGGTATTCAATCTCCTTTTCGAGAGGTACCTTGCGGGCGGCTGAATCGTACAGCATGTATCGCATGATGGAAGATAATTTCATAACAGCTTCGGGAGCTTCATCGGATTTTCGGTAAACCAGCGAATAGATGTTGTTGAGTGTATTAAACAGGAAATGTGGATTTACCTGCGATCGCATCAGTGCCAGCTCGCTTGCCTGCTGCTGATTGATAAGTTCGTCGCGGAGTTTCTGCGCTTCAAACCAGTTGATCATAAAACGGATAAGTATCGCATAAATGCCGGTAATGATAACCATTCGCAGGTTATTCCACATATATGCTGCTTTAAATGTCATTTCTTTTTCAGGTTCACTAGCTAAAAGCTTCCAAATGTAATATTCGGCTGTTACACGGAAGGTTGTAATCGTAACTATAACCACTAACCCGATGAATATTGCCAGTATCCTGCTATTGTAATTCAGGAAGAGGGGAAATAAAAGGTAAACCGTGTAAAATGAAATCATATTCAGCACCAGTGAAATGCTGACTTCTTTCAGATACGAATTATTCATCAGCATAGTTTCATCGAGTTGCCCGATGTACAGAGGAAATAGTGCCTGGTTTAAGATATAAAACCAGTAGAGTATATGGATCAATATGATGTTTTTCCGTTTCATTCTGATTATGATTCCTGCAATTGGTTTTTATTACTTAAAGTTACACAAAATAATGGAAAACAGCATTGTAAGTCATAATCAAATCGATGAAATGCATTGATTTACCGGCAAACTGAATGCTTGAATCTGCCAGAAGATAAAAATACAAGGTGAACCAAAATGCATGTAATGTGCTTGCTGAATAGTGAAGCTGAGTTCTGTTAAACAAAACTTTTATGCATCCTCATTCAGGTTTCCCGGAATAATTACCCTGAATTCGCTTCCTTTCCCGACTTCACTTTCTACCTCAAGTCGACCTCCGTGTTTTTCAATAAACTCTTTGCACAGTATTAATCCCAGTCCTGTTCCCGGCTCCTGATCAGTGCCTTTTGTTTTATGAGCAGTGTCGATACTGAACAGGTTTTTCAACTTTTCGGCCGGAATACCAATGCCATTATCCTTAATACTTAAAATGTAAAATCCGTTGTTTTGGAATATTTCGACACGAACCTCGCCGTTTCGTGGAGTAAATTTTAATGCATTGGTAAGCAGGTTGCGTAATATCGTATTCATCATGTTCACATCCCCGCTTATCAAACCATCTGTAATAAAATCGGAAATTATACTGATATTTTTCCGGGCCGCCTGTAAGGAAACAAGCTCGATGCTTTCTTCAGCCTGAATTTTCAGATCAATCGGCTGCGGCCGGAATGAAATGGTTCCGGTTTGCGAACGAGCCCATAATAAAAGGTTTTCGAGTAGTTCGTGCGCCTGTTCCGAAGATCCTTTTATGTTTTCAAGTGTCTTCTGTAGTTTTGCAATATCCAGGTTATCAAGGTTTATAAGCAATATATCGGTAAGACCAGTAATTGCATTGAAAGGATTTCTCAGATCGTGGGCTATAATAGAAAAAAATTTGTCTTTAGCCGCGTTTAACTCATTAAGTTCTTCATTTTTTGTAATTATTTCCGATTTCTGCTCTTCTATAAGATGAGTTCTCAACCTCACTTTTTCTTCCAGTATACTGAGTTCCCGGGTATGGCTGCGTTCCCGGATTTTGATATACAGAAATACCAAAATAACAAGCATCAGAAAATATGCGGCATAAGCAGCCTTACTTTTCCACCAGGGTGGATAAATGATTATGGAAAGATTTACTCCTGTTTCGTTCCAGCGGCCATCGTTATTGCATCCTTTCACATGTAGTGTGTATTCTCCAGGCGAAAGATTGGTGAAGGCAACAAAATTGCGTGTACCGATATCATTCCAGTCGTCATCAACACCTTCGAGCTTGTATGCATAGCGGTTTTTGGAAGGATTAGTGAACTCCAGGGCTGCAAATTCGACAGTGAACGTGTTTTCCTTATTATTAAGAATTATCGGATCTTCGTTTTCAAGATTAAGATATTCCCTTACACCTTTAATTAATTTATACGCTGCAGTAATGGCAATTACCGGAATGTTGGGATTGTCGGTCAGCGAATCGGGGAAAAATGAATTAAAGCCGTTCATACCGCCAAAAAACATTTCCCCGTCAGCGCCCCTGAAAGAAGCTCCCAGGTTGAATTCAGGGCTTTGCAAACCATCCTCCATGGAATAGGTGCGAAATGTACCAGTAGCTGGTTCGAAACGGCAAAGTCCATTCCCCGTAGCAAACCATAGAAAATGATTTTTATCGCTGAGAATACTGTACACAAGGTTACTGGGAAATCCCTGCTGAGCAGAGTAATAACTAAACGTGGTATTCTTCTTTGAGAAACGGTTTACATAGGAGTTAGTTCCTATCCAGATATCGCCATACTGATCCTCGTGCAAAGCTGTAATAAAGTTATCCGACAAGGAATTAACATTGGTTTCACTTTTCTGGTAATGTGTCAAACGGCCTTTCTTGATGTCAATGACATCCAGCCCGTTAATGGTTCCTACCCAAATGTTACTGTCACGATCTTCGAGCACAGTATACACCAGGTTCGAACTGATTCTGAACTGT
Organism: uncultured Lentimicrobiaceae bacterium; assembly: GCA_964420555.1. GTDB lineage: Bacteria > Bacteroidota > Bacteroidia > Bacteroidales > UBA4417 > UBA4417. The sequence continues at coordinate 247,751 of CAYQTT010000001.1, forward strand.
GGGATTGCCCCGGCATAATAATGTTCCGGACTGTATCCGTTTCGTTGAGCTTTGTACAAACCATCGTGTGTGGCAATCCAGTAATTCCCCTGGCGATCCTGCATCATCCTGTTGATTCTCAGTCCGATAAAATCGGGTAATCCCTTGTTTTTTAACTGTTCGCCCGGACGAGTAAACCGTTTTCGCTGTTTGTCGTAAACCAACATTCCGTCACGTGTCCCAAGCCAAATGGTGTGTATGTCATCTTCAAAAATGCAATGAATGTAGTCGTTGGGGATGTAATTATTTCCCGTCATCCTGGAAGAATAATGGGTCACTTCGCCGGTTTCGCGGTTGTAAATATTCAGCCCCTGTCCCCAGTTTCCAATCCAGATCAATTTATTTTCATCTTCATAAATGGATGCAATTACATTCCCGGCAAGATCGACAGAATAGGGAGAATCGCTTTTCCGGTAAAGACTGAAATTCTTCCTTTTAAGGTCGGTTTTGTTTAAACCCGACAAGGTTCCTATCCACAAATTGTCAGAATTATCAATAGCTAACGAAAGATTAATATTGTGGTTAAGTCCGCTTTTTTCGGCTGTAAACCGTTCGAATAGCGCCTGATTGCTTTTGCCGCGACTCATCCTGTTAAGACCTCCACCTTCTGTTGCTATCCAGAGATTACCCGATTTATCAGCCAGAATTGACCGCACAAAATTATGGCTAAGCGAAAATTCGTTGTGTAGATCATGAATGTAATGATCAAACCCATTTCCTTCGGACCTCAGGCGATTAAGACCTGAAGATGTTCCTATCCAAAGATCGCCATTCGGTTCCTGAAATAAGGCCGTAATATTATCTCCTGATAAACTTTCAGGGTCAGCCGGGTTATGATTGTAAACTCTGAAAGTGGCTGTCCGGGGATTAAATGCAGCCAGTCCTTTGGTGGAGCCAACCCAAATCGTGCCGTTGTTATCCTCCAGCAGCGGTATGTTGTTATCCTTAGCACTTCCGTCGAAATCAAATGGACTAATAAAGTGATTGAATTTTAATGTTTTAGGGTCGCAAAAAGAAAGAACGGGGGGCATATTGACAATAATATTCCCGTTTCGTGCACATTTCACATCGTAAATGCATTCGGTAACCAGCGCATTATAAGGCGGAGTATAATCAATCCTGCTGAAACGTTTTTCTTTCCTCGAGTATTTAACCAGGCCGCCTTTTGTAGCAATCCAAAGGTTAGCATCTTTATCTTCCGCAATACCGTTGATCCAGTTATTGGAAATTGTATTGGAGTCATTGGGAGTATATGTAAATACTTCAAAAGTGTACCCATTGTATTTATTCAATCCGTTTTGAGTCCCAAACCAGATATAACCTTTCGAGTCGTTGAAAATGCAATTGACAACACTTTGAGAAAGTCCGTCGCTGATGGAATATCCCGAAAAGAAATATTGCTGAGCATCGCCGGTAAAACAACGCAGAAAAAGAAACAGAATTAAAACAGCTTTGTTGCTCATGTTAAATCAAGATTACTGAACTGTTTTTATAAGGTTTTTTATCGCACCTTTTTATAGTTTAGAGAAAACAGGCAATATGAGTAGCTGAATATACAGAGTATCAAATTTACAAAACCTTTGCAGATATTCCTAATAGTGCAATGTTTTGGGCGGCCGAGGACCGATGTTTTATTACAAATTATTTATTAAGGTTTCGTGCAGAATTATTTTTTTCAGAATAATGTTTATATAATTGATTGTAAGAAAAGGTTCGTTTGAAACGCATTAGATTTATCGGCAAACACCTTATCCTTTTCGCCAAACCGGCATTTTCGTCGTTTAATTGGTTTAACGTTTTTTATCGATAGCTGATCGATTACATTTGCCTTATTATCAACGTATTATGTAATTTTATCTCGTAATTCAGAGATGCGATTTAGTCAATAAAAAACATAAAGCCATGAAAACATCAATCTTAATTTCGAGCATTGCTGCACTCTGTCTCCTTTTAACATTTGCAGAGGCACCTCGCCGCCATGGTGACGACAACATGATTGCAGCCACAACCGAAAACATAACATTCACAACAGTGAATAGTGTTATTAGGCTTTCGGGACCAGTTATTACGCCTGCCAGAAAAAATAATTCCGCAATTCCAATTGCTCCTGCACCTGCCGAAGATTTCAGCTACCTGAAATTTAATGTCAATGACTATAAGGACGCTGATGCTGCCACAGCAGAAGAAATTGAAATTTTGCCGGAAGCAACAGAAACTGATTTCAGTTACCTGAAATTTAACTTAAGCAACTATATTCCAGACGCCGGTATATTCAGTGGAGAAATAACCGAATTGCCTGAGAACGAAATCAACAGTACAAATCCTTATGAAAATGTGCCGGTTGCAATTCAGTTTGATTACCTCAGATTTGATGTAAATAAATACATAAGCGAAAGCGGAACTAAGGACGAAGGAATTGGCGAATTGCCGGCAGAAGAATTACTGCTGATTGAAGAGGCTCAGGAAATAATCGATTTCAAATACCTTAAATTCGATCCAACGAAATACTACATTCCGGAAAACCAGAGTTCCGAAGAGCAGTTCGAATTACCAGAAAAATAAAGCGAAAGAAATATACATGAATTTGCCTGGTACCTCTCTAAATGCTCTGACTGCAGGCTATCTCATAGACGGGATAGCCTTTTTATGCTTTTATCACAGAAACAACATGCTTGATTAGGGTAAGCAGTAACCCAACAATAAAAACAACAGAACTGATTTTCAAAAGTATTTCGAAAGTATTCATATCATTTTATCTAATAATCCAGATTTTTGAAGAAGGAAATACCATTTTCAGAATTATTTTTAACTTATTTTTAAAGAACAAATATAAGACAATGTTTTTCAGCTACTTATAAAACAATAGTTTTTAACTATATTCCTGAATACTTTTGGTATTGGAAATGTATTGTCCCTATTTTAATCCGTTAATCGGCGATGTTGGAACCGAAGTAATGATTCAGATAAGTTAACTCTGCTATAGTTAATACTTCTAAATCTTATGATCATTAGCTTTGGCTTATCGGACGCGAAAAAGCAGAATTCATGATTACACCCTTTTTGTTTCTAAAACAGGTTTCCTCATTGTGATTTATCCCTTAAAAATCCAAAATGTGACAAGTTCACACCGAAAAATTCTATATTTTAGAGGCTTGTTATTTGACTAGACCTTACGTTTAATAATAGATCCCTATTTATAAACAATCCTCAAAAGTCAATTTTCAGGAATCAGACATACTAATTTTTTTACCCGGATTAATCAAAAATATTAATTGTGATAAAATTAAAAATCAAACTGTTAGCATTTAATAATGCAGCCGAAACGGTTTATAAAAATGGTGTCAGCCGGATTGAAAACCTTATTTCACCCGAAAATTATGAACTGTCAGAAGGCGATCCCGATGTAATGTTTTTCCTTACCGGCGGCTCTGAGCAATCAGCTATACAAAAGGTTTCGGCAAGTCATTTTTATTTGCTTATCGGTTCGCAGCACGATAATTCATACGCATCAGCCACGGAAGTTAAAGCCTGTTTGAACGGGATGAATATCGCTTCGATGTTGCTGGATGAACAGGAAGCCGAAAGCCGCCTGATTCTCAATGACTTTCTGACTGTAAAACGTGCATTAAAAAACCTGCACGGGAAAAAGCTCGGCCAAATCGGGCAGGTTTCGGACTGGCTTATTTCTTCGGCCATTTCTGCCGGATTACTGCATGAGAAACTGGGAATAAAACTAACCGTAATTCCATGGAACGAACTGGCTCATTATTCAGGATTTAAAGCGTCCGATTCTTTTCTCAATTCTTTTTCGGGAACAACACACATTGATCTTACCGAAACTGCAAAAGTAAATGAACTTCTGACTAATACCATTCAAAGCCGCAATCTGGACGCAATTACAGTCGAGTGTTTCCCGATTGTACAAAATGATGGTGTAACCGCATGTTTACCACTTGCAAAATTTAATAACGAAGGAATTCCGGCAGGTTGCGAAGGCGATACAACGGCTATTGCCGGCATGATGCTCTGTAAGGAACTCACCGGTATCATTCCATGGATTGCAAACATAAACAAAGCCACCGATGAAGTTTGTATGTTTTCGCATTGCACTATATCTACCGGACTGGTTTCTGATTTTTCGATAACAACGCACTTCGAAACCGGGAAAGGCACTGCCATAGAAGGTGATTTCAAGGGTGATTCAATAACCATTTTCCGTTTCGATAACAAACTTAGCAAAGCGTTTATCGCAACAGCCAATATTAGCGGCCGCCCAAAATCACCTGCCGCCTGCCGCACACAGATTGAAGTTATCCTCACACAAAATGAAGTAAAATTACTACGGCAACATCCGCTGGGTAACCATCACCTCATAGTGCCGGGCGATTATAAAGAGTTATTACAGATAGCATGTTTGATACTGGGAATTAAAGTACTTATCTAAACCCGGGATGCACGAAAACAAGCAGATTGAAGATATAGAATTGCTAAATAGTACTGTGGACCCGGAGTGCCTGAAGATTCCCCGGGAAGGTTTGCAAGGATGATTCTATTTCAAAGCCTGTACATCGTCATTATATAGTTACCAGCACAGGCATTCAGTTAGCAGGTGGTTTCAATGAAAATAACAACTTAAAACGAACGTTCACTCTCAAGGAACGGAAGATGCAACGACCGTAATATCCTGCTGCATCTTCTCCGGTAGGGATTTATTATGAGGCTTGATTGATTTATATCTAATTTAATTTCATGATTTCTTTCATTAATAAACAATTATTTTCCGGTTCAGTAGCTGCTGATTGCATTCTAACCGGATAATATAAACCCCTGGAATGAGGTTGCCAATGTCGATAGTTGTTTTTTCCTGCTGAATCAGTTCGGAAATCATTGCATTCCCGTGGATATCGAAAATGATCAGGTTTGCCTCCCTATTGTTTTTGTAAAATTGAATGTTCAGAACACCCTTTGCGGGATTAGGATAAATAGTAACGGGAAATAGGACCGGGCGATCTTCGTTTATATTTACAATTAACTGATTAACAGGCCTTCTCCAGATACCGTTATATCCTTTTACTGCATAAAGAAACTCTCCGTTGTCGGCCAGGGCATAGGTATAATTTCCCAAACCTGTATGCTCCCAATTCCAGGAATCATCAGCTAGTTTGTAAACGCCTGTTTCACCGCATAAGAATATATTTTCTCCAATCCGATGATAGGACTCGAATTCTCCATAATAGTCATATCCCATTGGATTCCATAATTTAATCAGCCCGCTGCTGGCCTTACAAATGTTACCCGTTGAGATAAGCTTACGGTAAATGCCTCCTTTGGATGCGGCAATAATCGTATCTCCTTTTATGGTTACTGCATCCCACTCAAAAATATAGTCTGTCCATATTGTCCAGCTTGAGCCCATATCGTAACTTTCTGCTATCCCATCACCTGCCAGTACGATAAGGTTGCCGTCAAAATCAAAATCAGAGATTCCAATCACCGGAACGCTTTCGCATATTGTTTTCCAAGAAGTGTCGCCGGCAATCCTTTTATAAATGCTGTTATTTCCTATGGCCAGCTGTACGCTGTCTTTAAAGCAGATTTTATGAATTGGCCCAGATGGCAGCCCTTCGTTATATGGAACCCAGTTTAAACTATTTTTATTGGTCCTGAATATTCCGCTGGAGGTGCAGGCGTAGACCATAGAATCTTTTATATACAAATATGCCACGCCATCCGATTGTAAAAGATTATTACCGGTCCAGGTAATCCCGCAATCATGCGAAACAGCCAGATCGCAGATGCCAAAGGATGAAGATCCAGCTATGACTGTGGAATCGCAGGCAGTAACTGAAATAGCCGGATCAAAGTCGTTACTCAGTAAAGTCCACTGTGGATATGCCCTCAGAACAATCGTACAGAGAACAACAAGGAAGATTATCTTTCTCATGGACTGAATGTTAATGAGTTCAAATATACAATTATTTTCGCCCTTGTTCAAGTAAAAATATCCATGACGATCTGAATATTTTATACTATGATATTGCTTTAATTAATATCGGCCCCTGGCGTGAATCAGGCGTAAAACAAAAAACCACTCACGAAAAAGATCGTAAGTGGTTGGTTTTGAGGCTCCCCCTTCAGGACTTAGAAAGTCAATTAATATGGGTTAATTCGTATTATTCAATGTTATTAATTTATTGATGTTGTTTATTTTATCTCTTCAATGATTAAAACAAATTATTTGAAAAGTGTATGTATTAATACGAAAGTGTATGTATATTTGCATGGTTTAAAGATCAAGTCCTATGTCGAACTTAGAAACAAAGTGGAAAATTAAGTTTTATTTAGAAGCCAGGAAAAGCATTGACGAAGAAAAAAACTCAAAGCGTAAAGTTCCTATTTACATGTATGTAACTTTTGGTAGGGGGCAACGATTACAGTTTTATACCCGTGAATCTGTATACGCTGATCAAATTGATGATAATTACCTCAAAAGGGTTAAAGAAGACCGTCATTATTTCCGACCAATAAAGCCTTCTGTTGCTGAATCGCGCTCAATAAATGGACGCCTCGAAAGCATCGCTAAAGAAACTGTTCGGTTAATTGAAGTTGCTGATAAAAGCGATCCACCGATTGATTTATCAGCAGAATATTTGAAAGCTGCACTAAAAGCATGGATTGATAAGGATATTAAGCCAGTAAGAGATAGTAAAGGAATGTTTCTCGCAGAGGCTTTGGATGAATATAAAATTTATACTGCCATGCGACAGGCACTAAAGACTCAGGCAAGTTTCAAACAAGTGCGAGATAATATTGAAGCCTTTATTAAAACGAAAAAGTATGACCCCGCTTATCTTGGTGACATTGATCAATCGTTTATTGAAGGATTCGAAAATTTCCTGATAAATAAAAAAGTGAAGGACAAAACCATCACTGAAAGGGCAAATGGTAAAATCGTTTCGACTGAAGTTATTTATAAAAATCTATCTAATAATACCTATGCAAAGAACCTAAAAGTACTCAGGGCTTTTCTAAACTGGTGCAAAGTAAAGGGTTGGTATGAAAATAATTTTGCAATTAAATTTAAAGAAAACGAAGGTGCCATTTTATTTTTAACCATTGATGAATTAACAACGCTACAAGATGCAAAGTTTATAAATCCCAAACATGAAAGGCTTCGGGATATTTTTGTTTTCGGTGTTTTCACCGGATTAAGGTATGGTGATTTAAAAGCACTAAAGAAAAATGATTTCAGGGATGGCCGAATTTGGTTCTATGAACAGAAAAATAAAGCTACCATAGAGCGCAATGTAAAACTAACACCTAAACCATTGGCTATTGTTGAAAAATATAAGAATTTACCTGGTGATTTGCTTCTGCCGGCATACAGTAACCCGAATACACTATTAAAGGAAGTTTTTACCTTAGCTAAAATTGAACGACTTGTTACAATTAACCACATGTATGCAGGTGGTAAGACTGAAGAAACAATTCTGCCTTTGTCAAAAGTTGCTCACTCGCACATGGAACGCAAAACATTTATCACAACGGCATTAACACTCAATATGCCAGCAGCGGTTGTTAGAGCGAATACAGGCCACTCAAAAAACAGTAAAGCATTTAATCGGTATTACAATATTATCGACCGCGTTAAAGATGATGCAATGGATGCTACCTTTGGGAAACTTTAAGAATATTAAAACTATTTAAGACAGTCTTATGGAACAAATAACCTACCTGGAACAATTCAAACAGGAAATACAAAAACTAATTTTTGAAAATATTGATGAACTGTCTAAAGTAGTTAAGTTAAATACACCTACTTATCAAGGAATTATAAGATATATACTTGGAGAAGTTATCAAAGAGGCGGAATTAAATAAACAAGAAGCACAATATTTGGTCGAAATCAGAAAACAATGGCAATTACATTTATTTTTTCTTAAAACAGTGAGAATCACTTATGAACTTCTAAAATTCAAAAAAATACCCCGACCGAAGGAATTCGATGATAAGTCATTACCTGCATATATAGAATTAATTGGCTCAGTAGTTCCTACTGATAATCAACTTATTGTTTTTACTGAGCAACAGCATATTTACTATCAATATCTCCAATTTGCCAAGATACTTGAGGGAGCTATGATTGCAATCGAAATATGTTTGTCTGATAGATTGGGAGTTAGAACTAATTTTGAAAAAGTGAAGGATGCTGACTCAGGGGATTATGAAACAACTTGCAAAATTGGTGATGAGTTTATGGTAGAGCTTATATATAAGGAAGATCCCATTAGGATTAATGAAATAAAAGAAGCAGAAGCATTTGTTAGACAAAAATTGGACCTTGTTTATGCTAATGCAAAGCCAGAATACTATACCTGGCTGGTAAAATCAATTTTAAAATTTCCTTTCCCCGAAGTTGAGATCCCAAAGGTTGGACAAGAAAAAAATAGTTTTATCATCCCATATGAATCGACAAAAATAGATTTATATAATAAAATTAGGATTATTAAAAGGAAAATATATCCGGATAAGAAAGGTTCCGCAGAGTTGGCACAAGTATTCTATGATTCCACGAAAAATTTTAATGATAATCGGAAACTTAAAATTAGTCTTTTAAAGAGTAAAATGTAACATTCTTCAATTTGGTGAGATATGGTGAAACTTGGTGAAAACAATTTTTAACTTTCTTTAATCTGAAATAACATAAATATCTGATTATTAATACGATTATTATTTTATATAAATACTGATTGGTGAAAATATAGTACCTAAATCCCCTGCAAAAATTTGCGCTCACTTAACCGCAAACAAAATGGCAGAACAAATTATCATTTCAGGCGCCTCCTTTGAGGAGTTTACCGACAGGGTGGCTGAAAAAGTTTTTCAGAGGATGAACTCGAAAAACGACACACAAAACCCTCCCCCATCTTCTTCCGAAGATACCCTCTTTAAAAGCCTGCAAGAAGCGGCTGACTATTACGGCGTATGCTACCAAACAATTTCTAAAGACTTGGATAAAATTGATCATTTGCCTTTTGGGAATTCGATCAAAATTTACAAGTCGGCAATCGAGCGTGCAATTATGAAACATGGGATTTTATCGAAGAAAGGAGGCAGAAAATGATTCCCGGAAACGACGAAAATATCAAAAAAGAAGGGGCCGCTATCTTCGACCATAGCGCCCCCGAAAACCTTGATTTACAGCACAAATATAGTGAGATTATATCACTTTTCAAAGCACCTATAACAAATAAAATTTCTTATAAAAGTGCCGGTCTAAAAGCAGTATATGAAACTATTATAGGCAATTCATTTGCTGAACGAACTTTTACATTACGGTCTTTCGACAACTTGGAGGAAGCTAAAAAATATAAAACCTCCAACTTTGAATATGCTACTTTCTCAGGCACATTCATCGAACGCGCAGCTCATAAATTGATTAAACGGTCCATATACATTTGTGCTGACCTTGATCACATAGGTGATTCCGCAGCAATTCAAAGGATGAAGGATCTTATTCTGGATAAATTCCCCCCGGCATTAATGTTTATTTCCCCATCTGGTGATGGTTTGAAAGTTGTTTTCAAGGTAAATCCAGAAAACGGGACTCATTTTCAATTTTTTCAAGCCTTACAGCGCTTTTTTGCAGATGAAATTGGATTTAAGATTGATCCCAGTGGCAGCGATATATGCAGGGCTTGCTTCCTACCTCACGATCCGGATGCTTATTTTAATTCTGAAAGTGATGCACTCGACAATGCATTTATCGACTCCTTTCCTCCAGTTGATGGTAAAACTGAAATAAAGTATGAAAAAATACAGCCACCGGCATTGCCCATTACTCAATCTTCCGATGAAATAATCAACCATCTTTTGACAGGGCTAAATAAAAGGGAAACGTTTAAAAATGGTAACCGTAACAACTATGTATCAAAGCTGGCATATGCCTGCAATAGATATGGTATATCAGAAAATGAAGCGCTGAGTAAATTGCTGGAATTCACTGAAACGGGGTTTACGCAAAATGAAATCCGGTCGATTACCAAAAGTGTGTATAAACATACTGAATGGCATGGTATGGCTTCATTTAATGAATATCAACCTTATGAGTACGAAATACCAGAAGAGCATGAAATAGATGTCGCAAAGGTTCCCCCAGACCCACCCTTACAGGTAACACCTCTGCTTCCGATTACCGGATTTCCATTTCACATGCAAGCGTTGATAAATGAATGCGCCAGGGTATTTGGAACACCCCGGGATTTTTGGGTAGCTTCATTCCTACAGGCTACAGCGATCGCAACGGGTAGCACTTACGAACTAAAAGATAAATTTACCAATGGAGCTGTTTTCTGGATTGGCATTGTAGCACCTACAGGTAGTGGTAAATCTGAACCAATTTCAATCGCACTTGGGCCAATTTATCAGGCAGATTCTGCCGCAGAGAAAATATATAATGACAAAATGATCGAATATGAGGCTATAATGAATTTATCCCCAAAAGAGCGAAAAGAACAGGGTATTGATACTCCGGAACACCCGAAGAAAATCCAATATATCGCTGTAGACTCAACACCAGAGAGCCTTGTTGAGGCTCATCAGGATAACCCAAGGGGGATAGCAATTGTCCGGGATGAGCTTGTAGGGTGGATCGCCGATTTTAACCGATATGCCCGAAGCGGTGAGGTGCAGAATATGTTGTCTTCATGGAGCGAAAAATTCTTTAAAATCATCAGGAAGGGGAAGTCTGGTTCTATTGAAAAACCTTTCATCCCCGTGCTTGGAGGAATTCAACCGGCGAAACTTTACATGCTGGCAAAGGATGACCGTGCGTTGGATGGCTTTATTCAACGTTTCATATTTGCATATCCTGACCAATGCGCTAAGCCTGGCTACCATGAAGAATCACTTGGGAAAGACTACATGGATTTTTATCAAAAATATATAGAAACCCTACTAAACCTATCCGGTAAACGGGTGCCAATATATTTAAGTCCGGAAGCCAAACAGGTTTACATAGATTTTTATAATTATAATACTAATCTGTATAACAATGAAGCTAATGAATATATCAAAGGAGTTTATCAAAAGCTCGATATCATAGTGTTGCGCCTTGCGCTCATACTGCATATTAGCAATCATGTTGATGATGGGCTATTTGAAAACTCGATTCAGCCGGAAACAATGCAGGATGCAATCGAAATGACGGAATATTTCCGCATTACGGCTAAAAAAGTAAACCAATTTATCGGAAACCCAACAAGCGAAACAGTAAAACTTGATGACCGGGGTGTAGCTCAATATCTGCTGAAAATCGGGAAAATCACAAAATCTGCATTAGCTACCGCACTTGGCACAAGCAGGTCGCAATTGGACAGGCTTATCAAAAAACCTGGTACAGTGGTACAATAGCTTGAACCTGTGAATAGAAAGGGTTGAATGCGTACCACCTATGTACCACAATGAATATATAATAACAAATTCTGGTACATACAAGGTACACAATAAACCCATGGACTGCAAGGCTTTGAATAGGTGTACCATTGTACCAAACTAAAACAACCAAATAAAAACAACCAATTAAAAACAAAACGCCATGAATGATGAAAAAATTAGAGTTTGCTGGAATTGCTATCAGGTTTACCACTATGTCCGTAAAACAGCCCGCTATTGTTCTGACAGTTGCAGGGTTCAGGATAACAATAAGCGTACTGAGGAAATCCATTTAGCAGTTTTTAAATTAGAGTTGGAACAAAAAAATCAACGAGTTTTAAAATCTTATAGCATTTTGATGGATTATAAAGATAAGTTAGCCGAAAAGAAGTAGCATTAGTTTTTCAATAAATAACCTAAGATGCAGACAGGGGAATACTTTGTCTGCTTTTTAGCGTATTATAAATTACGCTAACTATTTCCCAAAATCTGTAACTTTCAATTTTCGATTCATCTGTAATCCTCTCAAAATGCTATATATTAAGCTATCCTACCAACCAACATCTTCCGACCAGATTTAATAAGAAAAACGTTAGAAAAAAAAGTGTTCCGACTGCAAAAAACCTTCAAGTTCTCTCCCATGATGCCAGGTAGTTTAGTTCCATATGCAAGGTGATGAACAACCTGAAAAAAGCCTCAATCGATAATGCTATTTCAGAAATCCGTTTTGGAATTTTTCTTTCAAATGCATTCTGATGAAAAAATCCTGAATATTTACTAAAGTATTATATTTGCCAGTGTTGCGGGCAGTAAGGATAAGCCGTTTTAACCTTTAAAAGCATATAACGCTAAAGTAAATCTTACTTGAAAATATATTATGAAAACTATTACATGTCTGTTAGTCACATTGCTGTCATATTTTATTTGTAACGCCCAGGTTTCGTTTAAATCACCCTGGCCTACAGGCGAAATTTTAAATGCGGTTTGTGTAACCGGGTCCAGTACCATGTTTGCTGTGGGTGAAAACAAAATGATACTGAAAAGCACTGATTACGGCTTAAATTGGGAAAACTCGTATGCTCCTGAACCTTATTGTAAATTTTATTATGATGTGTGTTTCACAAACCCCGAAAATGGTTTTATAGTTGGTGCAAACGAAACAATACTTAAAACTACTGATGGAGGGAAACACTGGGAAGAAAAAAAATATAGCCCAACAGGACTATTAAAGTCTCTTTCCTTTCCGTCAGATGAAGTAGGATATACAGTCGGGAACTCAATCTTTAAAACAACGGATGACGGCGAAACATGGACCCAGATACCAAATTTCAGTAATTACCTGATGTATCTAAAAGTTGATTTTTGCAGCGAAAACGAAGGATATGTGCTTGATGTACGTAACGTAACCAAAACAAATAACGGAGGTGTTACATGGCAACCTGTATTGACCACAACTACTGCAAATTATAGCGCAATGAGTTGTACTGACCCAAATACAATTTATGTTGGTAGTAACGAAGGGCAGGTAATAAAAAGCTCAGACGGAGGTATTTCATGGAATATTATATTTGATAAAGCTGGCGAATCAGTCATGTCAATGAGCTTTGTGAATAATTCTACGGGATGGGTTTCTTGCAAAAATTTTGTTTTAAGAACAAATAACGGTGGCAGTGACTGGGATACATTATACACCGGTTTTGGTTCAGGTGGTGATATCGCCTTTTCAGATGATGGTCACGGTTGCATGGTTGATGGAAGAAGAATGTTACGAACCGAAAATGGTGGTTCAATTTGGCAATTGATAACAAATGGCGATACCCAAACATATTTGGCCAATTTCAAAGATTTATGCTTTGCAAATAGCGAAACCGGATTTGTGGTGAACTCTGAAGACGGTTGCATACTCAAAACTACTGATGGTGGTGCTCATTGGGACAGTCAGAATACAATTCCTGGGGTAGACTATACAGCTATCCATTTTATGAATGAAACAACCGGGATAGCGGTGGGGAAACATGGCCTCATTGTACGAACCGCTGATGGCGGATTAACCTGGAATATCATACCAAGCAACACAACTAAAGATATTTATGATGTGTCGTTCGGCGATGTTTCAATAGGTTATGCTTCAGGCGACGGAATTCTCTTAAAAACAACCGATGCAGGTGAAACATGGATAAACTGCTTTACTGATCCTTACTATACCTCAAAAATATTTACTGCAGTTGATTTTATTTCAGCCGATACCGGTTTTGTTTGCACCAAATATATTACATTCAAAACTACTGATGGAGGATTAACTTTTGACTGGAGTAATAATGAGGGTGGAAATTCAATCTTTTTCGTTAATTCATTATTTGGGTTCCTTATACCAGAGGCTTCTGGAAAACTTTTTAAGACTGTTGATGGTGGAGAATCCTGGACAACTATTTCAATAACTTCATGGGACTTAAACACTATCTGGTTCATTTCGCCTGAAATTGGTTTCGTTGCAGGTGATAAAATATATAAAACAATTGATGGTGGCGAGACATGGAATGCATTCACCTTGGGGGTTTGGAGTGATTTTAATAAAATATTTTTTGTCAATTCATCAGTTGGATATTTGGTAAACGAGGTTAATGAAATACTAAAAACCATTGATTGTGGTAAATCATGGTTTTATGTTAAAGGCGGTACATGCGATTTATATGATGTATTCTTTGTGGACCCATATCATGGTTATGCAACAGGTAGCCATCATATTACAAAAGTTACTGAAGACGGAGGCAATACATGGAAATCCTATTATAATGAATCATTTGATTGGGGACATTCCTTGTTTTTTACGAGTCCCAGTATCGGATATGTTTTAGAAAATAAGTTTGTTTATAAAACAGAAGATGGAGGAAAAACCTGGCAATATATTTACATGTCAGGACAAGGAAGACTTTATGGCTTATATTTTATTGATGAAAATACAGGATTTACAGTCGGGGAAAATGGTTTTATGGCAAAGACAACAGATCAGGGGCTTACCTGGACCCAAGTAGCAACTGGCACTTCGGAGAATCTATCCTCAATTTCATTTTCAGACGCTTCCAACGGTATTGCTGTTGGTGTCAAAGGAACAATACTGCGTACCACAAACAGCGGTAATACATGGCAACTTGTAGCCAACACGTACAATATCAATTACAGCCAGGTACAGCTTGTAGATACACAAACAGGCTACCTGATTGGAAGTAGCACAGATCCTGAAAAAGGCTTTCTTCTAAAAACTGTAAATTCAGGACTCACCTGGAGCAAAATTAAGGAGTACTCGATTTATTGGTTTTCAGAAATTCACTTCGTCGATTCAATCACAGGTTACCTTATTTTGGGTGATAGTTTCGAAAAGGTTGTTTATAAAACTGAAAACAGCGGAGCAACACTTAAACTACTATATCCAATCAATCCTGCTCTTGACGATAGGTGCCGCTCGCTTTATTTTGGCGACCACGACAACGGCTGTGTGGTAGGGTTTGAAAATACAATTCTTAAAATTAGCAATGGCGGGGTGTATACTGAAGTAGCGGAGCCTGATCAGAGTCGTGATGTTAACGATTTTAAAGTGTACCCAAATCCTGCAACCACCACCATAACAGTTTCGCGAACTAAAAGCAGTACTGGTGATGCATGGATTCAGATTTTCAACCTGCAAGGCCAGGCTGCTACAGCTAATGTATTGATGAATAAATCAGAAAAAGTAGTTAATGTAAACGCATTACCAAAAGGTGTTTATATTGTGCGTATTCAAGCACAGAATAGAGTATTAACAAAAAAAATAGTAATCCGGTAAACTCGATGTTATTAAATGCATCAGATTTAAGTTAATTAGCGTAATTCGAATTACGCTAATTCTTTACTATTGTTTAAAATTAATTCAATTCTGCCGGTGTACCTGCATGAGGGATATTCAAATTAAACCATTCTAATCTTATATCAAAAAGTAAAGTAATTTACGAATCATCAAAAAGTTTCTATTTTTGTTCTTGTACTTTTACTAAAAAAAATCTCGGCGTACCATGAACAACAATGAAAACTTTCATTTAAAAAATCATATTAGCGGTATTAAAAAAGTGCTTCAAATATTTTTATATGCACTTTCCCCGATATTGCTTTTTGGAAATAATGATATGGATTCGTTATTGAAAGTCCTGGATAAAACTGTGGATAATTACCAGATTTACTCTAATCAGAAAGAGGAAAAACTAAATAAACTGAAGGACCTTTTAAAAATCACGTCAACCGATCTCCAGAAATTTGAAATCTGCGGACAACTTTATGATGAATACAGATCATACAAATCTGATTCGGCTTTAACCTATGCCAGAGAAAGATTACAAATTGCAGAAAAACTAAATGATTCGCATAATCTTACAGATGCCAGGTTAAACCTGGCTGCCATAATGGGGATAAATGGCTTGTACAAAGAAGCTATGGATATTTTGAGTGTGATAAATATTAGCCAAACCCCCAACTTAAAGGCATATTACTTCCATATTTACAGGACTGTTTATGGATATATGGCCGATTATACTGTTTCGAGTCAGGAATATATAAGGTATAATCATTTAACCGCTGCTTACAGGGATTCGTTGCTGGTTGTCAACCCTCCCAGTTCTTCAACTCATATTATGGTAAAATCGGATCAGCTCATAGTGAGTAAACAATATGATGAAGCCCTTGGGCTTTTACTGAAATATTATCCTTCAATAAAAGATGATATACATACGAAAGCAATTATTGCATATAGCATAGCTTCAGCATTTCAGGGCAAAAACGACAGGGATCTTGAAAAACAATGGCTGGCTATATCGGCAATCTATGATATTCAATCAGCCACAAAAGAATATATATCATTACGTAGACTTGCATTTTTACTTTACGAGGATGGAGATGTTGACAGAGCCTACAAATACATCAGACGATCGCTGGAAGATGCACTTTTTTGTAATGCCCGCCTGCGGACGTATGAAATATCGCAAATGCTGCCAATTATTGATAAAGCATATCAAAATCAAACGGAAGCCCGGCAAAAACAGTTGGTTACCTCATTGGTCAGTATCAGTATTTTGTCACTGTTTCTGATAATAGCCGTTGTACTGGTATACCGGCAAATGAGGAAACTTTCTGCGGCCCGGAAAGAACTTAGTTTTGCCAACGAACAACTAAATAACCTGAATCATGAATTGTCTGATACGAACAATCAGATTAAACACACAAATGAAACATTAGTTGAGGCTAATCTAATTAAAGAAGAATACATAGGCAGGTATATGGATCAATGCTCAGTATATATTGATAAACTGGATGGTTACAGACGACTGCTCAATAAAACAGCTGCTGCCGGCAAAATGCAGGATTTGTTAAACGCTTTAAAGTCAAAGCAATTTATTGAAGATGAATTGGAATTTTTCTATACAAATTTCGATAGTACCTTTCTTCAGCTTTTCCCCACTTTTGTTGAAGAGTTCAATAGCTTGCTCATCGATAATGAAGAAACTCAATTAAAACAGGGTGAGTTGCTAAATACAGAACTGCGAATATTTGCATTAATTCGTCTTGGAATTAAGGATAGTGTGAAAATATCACATTTTCTCCGCTATTCCTTATCCACTATTTATAATTACCGCACCAAACTCCGAAATAAAGCTGTTTGTCCGCGAAATGAATTTGAAGATAGGGTAATGCTAATTGGAACTTCAGTAAAATAACCGTTGTCCGGTTTTTACAAAAGGGGCTTTCTGAATGCAGGGAGTCCTTTTTTTATTTATAAATCCACTACATTTATTTATCAGCCAAATATGATATCACGCTATTATACAGTTAATTAAATTTTATAACCGACTATTGTTACTACAATTTAACTTTACTAAAATTTATATGTATGTTTTGTTTATAAGTTTGGTTTTCGAAAAACAAAAAACAACCTGACACATCAAACTCATATCACCCGGATGTAAATTCCTTCCTTATAAAGTATTCCACCGGTGAGAAAAATAATCAATATTAATTAAACTCAAATCAAACTAATTAACCAATGATCCAAATCTAATTAAAATGAGTAAAAAACACAGTTCAAATTTAATCCGGTATTGTGCACTCTTCCTGCTTCTCTTTTTTGCAACAGGAAATTTAATGGCGCAAAAAGTATCAGTAACCGGAAAAGTCACAGATGCAGCAAATGGATTACCATTGTTTGGCGTTTCAATTGGAATTGCAGGCACTGCATCAGGAACAATCAGCGATGCTGATGGGAAATTCTCCATTCAGGTTCCGTCAAAGGAAGCAGTGCTTTCGTTCTCTTCAGTAGGTTATAAATCACAGCAAATTGTAGTTGGTGAAAATACTCAACTCAATGTTGCTTTGGAATTGGAAATGACTCAATTGGAGCAAATTGTTGTGGTCGGTTACGGTACCCAGCGAAAGAAGGACCTTACAGGTTCAATTTCATTGGTATCAACCAAAGAAATTAAATCTTTAGCTGTTCCAAGTATCAGCGATGCTTTGCAGGGCCGTGCAGCCGGGGTTCAGGTTATTTCATCAGGCACGCCTGGAAGTGATGCTACAATTCGTATCCGGGGTGTTGGCACTATAAACGATAACGACCCTCTTTTGGTAATCGACGGTGTTCCTGTATCAAGCGGTCTTAACACAATTAACATGAACGATGTTGAATCCATGCAGATACTAAAAGATGCATCGGCTACTGCTATTTATGGTTCAAGGGGGGCTAACGGAGTAGTGATCATTACTACCAAACGAGGTAAAAGTGACCAATCACATCTTGCCTTTAATTACTTTTTTGGTATGCAGAATGCCACTCATGTTGTCGATATGCTTAATGCAAGTGAGTTTGCAGCTTTACATAATGATATTATGGCCAATGCAGGTCTTCCTCAAAATCCTGCTTACGCTGATCCGGCTTCCTTAGGCGAAGGTACTGATTGGCTGGGCGAAATGTTCAATCCTGCTCCAATGCAAAATTATTCTCTCTCCTACTCCGGTGGCAACGAGAAAACAAACGTATATGTTTCAGGTAATTATCTGACACAGGATGGTGTTGTAACTAATACCGGCTATAAAAAATTTACATTACAATTTAATAGTGATACTAAGGTTTTTGATAAACTGAAATTTGGAAACAGCCTTACTCTTAACAACGATGTTAAAACAAGCGGTAATTATAGTATCCGCAATGCCTTGTTGGCTTTACCTACTCAACCTCTTTATCAGGAGGACGGCAATTATTCAGGTCCCATCCAGCAACCTATGTGGGATGGCGACATAGTAAATCCAATCGGACTTGCTAAAACTGTTGACAATTCGACTTTAGGATACAACCTCATTGGTTCACTTTACGGAGAATATGAAATTATTAAAGACTTGAAAATCAAATCAACATTTGGTTTACAGGCAAATTTCTGGAACTCCCGTACCTGGGCACCCGATTATCATTGGAATTCGAGTATCAATGAAAATTCTTACCTATACGAACGATACAATAAAAACTTAACCTGGCTATGGGATAACATGATCACATACGAGAAAGCGATAGACAATCACAACATCGCATTGATGGCTGGCATGAGTGCTCAGGAAAACGATTACCATTACTTAAACGGCTCAAAAATATCCTTTGCAAGTAACCTTACCCAGCAAATGGACAACGGAACTTTACAACCTACATTAGGTGGTAGTACCAGTTCATGGTCCTTGCTTTCCTACATCGGAAGAGCGAATTATAATTATAACGGGAAATACCTGGCAACAGCAACTGTCCGCTATGATGGTTCTTCACGCTTTGGCGAAGGCAATAAATGGGGATTATTCCCTTCGGGGAGCCTGGCATGGCGTATTTCAGAAGAGGATTTCATGAAGTCACTCACTTTTATTAATTCCATGAAAGTTCGAGCAGGATATGGGGTAACAGGTAACCAGGAAATCGGTAACTATTCATTCGCTTCAGCGCTCCAAACCATCAAGTACAATTTTAACAATTCTATCGTCAACGCTGTTGTACCGCAAATGATGCCTAATCCAAATGTACAATGGGAAGAACAGAGACAGGCAAATATCGGAATAGATGCTTCAATGTTTAAATCAAGGATTGAAGTTACTGTTGATGCTTACATAAAGAATACTGACAATATGCTTGTTCCTATGTCAGTTCCAGTGTCAACCGGGTATTCTGATGTGTATGTTCCATATATCAATGCAGGAGAAATGGAGAACAAAGGTGTTGAATTTACTATCGATTCACGAAATCTTGAAGGAGATTTTACATGGAATACTTCGTTTAACTTTTCATATAACCAGAATGTAGTGAAAAGCCTGAATGATACTGTACCTATGACAAGTGGCAGCATCGGATTAAATTACAACCTTGCTCTTATTCAGGCAGGGCATCCGGTTAATGAGTTTTACGGATTCATTATCGATGGCATTTTCCAAACACAGGCTGAAGTTGACAATCATGCAGTGCAGGTTCCGGGTAATGATCCGTATAATCGAACTTCTGCCGGTGATATCAAGTTCAGGGATCTGAACAACGATGGTGTGATAAATGACCTCGACCGGGCTTTCACAGGCAATCCGAACCCGACATTCATCTTTGCTCTTAACAACTCATTTACGTTTAAAGGTTTCGACATGAGTTTGTTCCTGCAAGGTGTGGCGGGAAACAAAATATTTAATGCTAACCGACTCTATACCGAATCAATGTCGGTTGCACAAAACCAGACAACTGAAACGCTGGACCGCTGGACCGGGGAGGGCACCAGCAATTCAATGCCAAGGGCAATTTTCAACGACCCAAATAAAAACACGCGCCCCTCAGACCGCTATGTTGAAAATGGTTCATACCTGAGAATTAAGAACCTCACTCTGGGTTATACTCTGCCTGCTTCATTGACTGAAAAGGCTCATTTGTCATCAGTAAGGGTTTATGCTTCAGGACTTAACATGTACACATTTACTGAATATACTGGTTTTGATCCAGAAGTGGGAACAAGCGGCATTGATAACAATGTTTATCCGGTTACTGCTACCTATAGTTTTGGAGTCAACATTGGTTTCTAACCTTTTAAAAAATGAACTTTATGAAAAATAAAATATATTTAGTACTTGTCCTGTTCAGTGCATTGTTGGTATCATGCAGTAAGGACTTTTTAGAGAAATCACCTGAGTATTCAGTTAACACTGAAAACTTCTACCAAACAGAAGATGATGCTATTGCCGCTATTAACGGAGCTTATCAGCCCCTGCAATGGCCTAAACTTTACAATATGCGCATGTGGACGCCTGATATTATGGCTGGTAACAGCATAGTAGGTGCAGGTGGTGGTTCCGACGGACAGGAAACTCAGGACCAGGCAAATTTTGTAACAACAACCGACAACCAGGGAGTGCTCGACCTATGGCGTGGCCCATGGCCTGGAATTTTACGCTGCAATATCATACTTCAAAAAGTTCCGGGTATGGCAATTAGTGAATCAGTCAAAAACAGAGTTTTAGGTGAAGCCTATTTTCTGAGGGCACAATACTACTTTATTTTAGTACGATTTTTTGGTGATGTTCCACTGGTTCTTACACCTGTTGAACCCGGTGACGACCTGCGTCCTTTCCGCACTCCTAAATCAGACGTATACGCACAAATCATTTCTGACTTTTCCAAAGCTGTTGAACTTTTACCGGCACGCGAAAGCTATAGTGGATCTGATCTTGGACGTGCCTCGAAAGGTGCTGCAGAAGGAATGCTTGCTAAAGTACACCTTACTCTTGGTAACTGGCAAATGGTTGTTGATCATTGCAATGAAGTAACCACCCTTGGCTATCAGCTTAACACTAACTATGCAAGTAATTTTGATCCTTCAGACAAAAATACGGTTGAATCGTTGTTCGAAGTACAATACGCAAGTAATGGTGGATTTGATTTCTGGTCAAATGAAAACCAGGCTTCATGGCTCTCCACATTTACAGGACCGCGCGGATCCGATATGGCTGCAGGTGGATGGGGATGGAACCAACCAACTCAGGAATTCATTGATTCATATGAAACCGGTGATCTCAGAAAAGATGTAACTGTTTTTTATGAAGGCTGCCCTCAGTTTGATGGTAAAGACTATCAAAAATCATATTCAATGACAAATTACAACCTGCGTAAATTTATTGTTTCAAAATCCGTTTCCCCTTCTTATGATAACAGCCCGATGAATTTCCCGGTGCTACGTTACGCCGATATTCTCTTGATGAAAGCAGAAGCATTAAATGAACTTGGAAGAACCTCTGAAGCTGAAACCCCTCTTAACGAAGTACGTGTTCGGGCAGGATTAACTACAGTTTCTGGATTGCCGAAAGATGCTTTCCGCGAAAAAGTTCTGCATGAAAGGCGCATTGAACTTGCATTCGAAGGGCTGCGTTGGTTTGACCTAATTCGGGTGAACAATGGACAATATGGCATCGATTTTCTGCATTCAATCGGAAAAACGAATATGAGTCAGAAACACCTACTCTTCCCGATACCACAGAAAGAACGTGATGCAAATCCTAATCTTACTCAAAATCCAGGATACTAAACCATAGAGCTGGTTTTAATTAATTTTCACAAGAAAAAATCGAACGAGATGAAAAAACATACCATATTCCCGATTCCTGACCTGGGTTTTATACCGAAATCCGGAGTGAGCCGCATATTTAAAATGATGCTTGCAGGAATGTTAATCCTACTTATTTCATGCCAGAAAGAAGAAGGCAATGATATCACTCTGGCAGGTGATCTGTCACTTTCAACATCGGCAAATGAAATAGTTCTGAATCAGAAAGATGACAAAAATGTTGCTGTAAATTTTAATTGGACTACCGGTACAAATAGTGGTTCAGGCGCCTCCATTTCATATGTCTTGCAAATTGATAAAGCAGGAAATAGTTTTGCTAATCCAGTGCAATTCGAAATGGGTAAGGCTGTTTATGCAAAATCCTTTTCTGTTGCTGATTTCAATCAAAGTCTACTGGAAGATTTTGGCTTTAGCGGAGGGGTGTCATCAAATCTTGAAGCCAGGGTAATTGCAACAATTTACACTACGCCCCAATCTGAGCAAATATCGCCGGTAATCACCATAAAAGTAACTGCTTATGAACCGGTAAGTACAACCCTATATGTGCTTGGTGATGCTTTATCAATCGGATGGGATGCCAGTAAAGCTATACCTATGACGCCTGACGAAGACGATCCGACTGTTTTTGTTTTTAAAGGAGCATTAGGAGCAGGTAGTTATAAATTCATTACCACAATAGACCAATTATTACCTTCCTACAATCGAGGTACCGATGATAATCATATTGTATTCCGCACCGCAGAAAGCCAACCTGATGAAAAATTTACAATAACTGAACCAGCAGTATACAAGATTACAGTCCGTTTACTCGACCTTACAACAACTGCTGTAAAACTTGACCTGCCTCCTTATGACAAAATCTACATGGTTGGTGATGCAACTCCAAATGGCTGGGATATCAGTAATTCAACCGAACTTATCCAGGACCAGGATAATCCTTACATCTTTACATATATGGGTGTTATGAAAGCTGGTGATTTTAAATTTCCGGTAAACCAAAATTCCGATTGGGGTCAGGATATGTATATGAAACTTACTGATTCAACCATGTACCTCCATCATGGCGGCGATCCGGATGACAACAAATGGTCTATTGCAAAAAAAGGACACTACATTATTACGTTAAACCTGATGGACAATACAATTTCACTGGCACGAACTAAACTCTTTATGGTTGGCAGCGCTACTCCGATTGGCTGGAGTATAGATCAGGCTATCGAGCTCACAGAAGATGCTACTGACGGATGTATATTTACATACTCAGGTCCTATGGAAGCAGGTGAATTTAAATTCCCGGTGAATCGTAATACTGATTGGGGACAGGATATGTATATGCGTGTCGATGATACACATATGTACAGACACACAGGAGGTGAATCTGATGATAATAAGTGGAATATTGCTTCTGCTGGCAATTATACTATCACAGCTAACATTGAAGCACTTACTATCAATATTGGGGGTAAAAAATGAGGTTTGGTTGAGTGAAAGGGCTGCCAACAATACCGGCAGCCCTTCTTTTTCAAATTTACTTCATAGGAGTTTTACAGTTCTCAATTACAAGCATTCAATACAAATTCAAAAAAATCCATACATTTAAATTTTAGAAATAATCCGCTTAATGAAGTTTTTGGGATTTTGTTTTCTGTTTGTGGTTGTGATGATAAGTCAGGGTTGTAAAAAACCAAACGATGATTCAGGTTCCATCCTGCCTGTTCCACCTGTTAATCAGGTTACTCCTTTGTATAGTAATATTGCTATAGTAACGGATAAAGCTGCTTACAACCCTGGTGATGAGGTTACTTTTACTATTGAAAGTGCCACGCTTCCTGTTTCTGCAAAAGTCAGGTACAAACAGTTAAATACAACTCTCCAAGAAGAAACTGTTAACGGCTCCACCTGGAAATGGACAACACCTCCAAATGACTATACCGGCTATATAGCTGAAGTATTCTCCATTGAAAATGGTATTGAAACAATTTATGCTGCCATTGGAATTGATGTGTCATCAAACTGGAAAAAATTCCCACGGTACGGTTTCTTATCCCTATTTTCACAGTTGAGTGATGATGAAATAAACGCAGTAATAAGCAATCTGAACAGGTACCACATAAATGGCCTTCAGTTTTACGACTGGCATAACAAACACCATAAACCTCTGCCATTAGCAGGTTCAGCACCGGCAGTAACCTGGAAAAATATTATTAACACTGACGTTTACTTCAGCACTGTTCAGAAATACATCAGCAGCGCTCATAACCGGAATATGAAAACAATGTTTTACAATCTGGTTTATGGAGCCTGGGAAAATGCTGATGCAGATGGTGTAATGAAAGAATGGTACATTTTTAAAGATAACACACACACCAATAAAGATTTCCATCCGCTTTCTTCACCCTTTTTGAGCAATATCTATTTACTTGATCCGTCAAATGCTTCCTGGCAACAGTATCTTCAATTTCAGAACAAAATTGTTTACCAGTTCCTTGATTTCGATGGCTTTCATATGGATCAGCTTGGCGACAGGGGATCACGTTATACATATGATGGGGATTTTTTAAATCTGTCACAAACCTTCAAACCATTTATTGATGCAATAAAAGCAGATGAACCAGGTAAGGATATTGTGATGAATGCAGTCTCCCAATATGGTCAGCAGGGCATCGCAGTAGCTTCTTCTGATTTTCTTTACACTGAAGTCTGGAGTCCATTCGATAGTTACAACGACCTGGCAAATCTGATAAAACAAAATAATTCCTATTCGGCCAACACAAAAAATACTGTTCTGGCAGCATACGTAAATTACGACCTGGCCAATAAAAAAGGTTTCTTTAATACCCCTTCCGTTCTGATGACGAATGCCGTAATATTTGCCTTTGGCGGGTCACACCTCGAATTAGGAGAGCATATGCTTGGTAAAGAATATTTCCCTAATGATAACCTGGCCATGAAGGATGATTTGAAGAAAGCACTAACATCCTATTACGATTTCCTGGTAGCCTACCAAAATCTGCTCCGCGATGGTGGTAATTTTAATACTGTTTCAGTAAGCTCTCTCGATGGCAAACTGTCATTAGCAAAATGGCCTGCAAGCCAGGGATATATTGCAACATTTGGTAAAGAAATCGGGAATACCCAGGTTATACATTTAATTAACTTCAGGGACTCAAAAACTACCAGCTGGAGAGACAATACAGGAATACAAATTGCACCCTCACTGATTAAAGATGCTCAGCTTGTATTAACAAGTGAAGCTGCTGTTAAAAAAATGTGGGTGGCTTCACCTGATATTATCGGTGGTGCACCTCGTTCAATAAACTTCGCCCAAAACGGGAATAAAGTAAGTTTTATCCTTCCCGAATTAAAATACTGGAGCATGGTAGTAGTTGAGTATTAATAATTTGCCGATCCGAATTTTGAAGTTTTTAGATAAAAAATTAAACTGGAGTTACTCTTCTTTTCAAAAAGTAAAAAAAAGCCTGATGTATAAGTTTATAATTCTCTTTATTTCATTTGCGGTTCTGATTCTATCCAAAGCTACTGCTCAGGAAAGGGATCAGCCCGGAGCTTGCATTTCCTACGAAGTACAAGGAAACAAAGCAATTTTCACCTGCGAAAACAACATCAAAGTACAGTTAGAACAAATCAGTTCAGGAATTCTGAAAATCTGGTACGATCAGGATGGTTTTAAAAGGAATAATGAATCGTTTGCTGTAATAAAATCAGGAAATGAACAGGAAAAACTCAATATTTCGGAATTACCGCAGAGTTATGAAATTTACACAGCTGACCTCATTGTTCGCATAAATAAATCTCCTTTTCAGATTCGTGTTTTCGACAAATACCAGAAGATGTTGATGGAAGATTTCCAAAACCGGGGTTTTGAAAAAGATTCATTACAAATGTCGGGTTATAAAACACTTCGGCCAGGTGAAAGGATTTATGGCCTTGGAGAAAAAAACGGATCAATCAACAGAGTTGGGAACCGTTTTAAAATGTGGAATAGCGACAAACCTTGTTATGATGTAAATGAAGATCCCTTGTATAAAAGTATCCCATTTTTCATGAGCAGCTCAGGCTATGGAATTTTCTTCGACAATACATACAAAACGGAATTCGATTTTGGAACTGAGGCCACAAACTATTACTCGTTTTCAGCTCCGGGAGGTGAAATGATTTTCTATTTCATCTATGGACCAACTTACAAGCAAATTATTAGCCGGTACATCGAACTGACCGGTAAGCCAATTATGCCTCCGGCATGGGCAATGGGTTTTTCTCAATGCCGGGGTTTGCTTACTAATGAAAAGCTCACCCGTGAAATTGCCAAAGGCTATCGCGAAAGGCAGATTCCATGTGATATTATTTATCAGGATATAGGCTGGACAGAGCATTTGCAGGATTTTGAGTGGCGAAAGGGCAATTATGAGAATCCTGTAAAAATGCTTGCTGACCTGAAAGCGGATGGATTTAAGGTAATTGTTTCGCAGGATCCGGTAATCTCACAAAACAACAAAAAGCAATGGAAGGAAGCAGATTCATTGGGCTTTTTTGCTTTGGATGTGCGTACTGGAAAATCCTATGACATGCCATGGCCCTGGGGTGGCAATTGTGGTGTAGTTGATTTTACTAACCCTAAGGTTGCCGATTGGTGGGGAGAATATCAACAGAAAGCGATTAATGATGGCGTTCGTGGTTTCTGGACGGATATGGGAGAGCCTGCCTGGAGCAATGAGGAAAGTACCGATCGGCTGTTTATGAGACATCATTTGGGAATGCATAATGAAATTCACAATGTGTATGGCCTTACGTGGGATAAAGTGGTGACTGAACAGTTCGAAAAACGAAACCCTGGCAAGCGCATTTTTCAAATGACACGAGCTGCTTTTGCAGGAATGCAGCGTTATACTTTTGGCTGGTCAGGCGATTCCGGTGATGGAAACAATGTTTTGGATGGATGGGAAAAACTTCAATCCCAGATACCGGTGGCATTATCAGCAGGTATGGGTGGAATCCCATTCTGGAGTTGCGACATTTCCGGTTATTGCGGCGATATTAAGGACTACGACGCAATGAGCGAATTGTACATACGTTGGTTGCAGTTTGGCGTATTTAATCCGATAAGCCGTGCCCATCACGAAGGCAACAATGCTGTTGAACCCTGGCTGTTTGGTTCTGAAGCAGAAGCAATATGCAAAAAAGCTATCGAACAGAAATACCGGCTATTCCCCTATATTTATACATATGCCCGCCAGGCCTATGATACCGGTTTACCTTTAATGCGGGCACTTATGCTTGAATATCAGGATGATCCCGAAACATTCAACCTCAATACCGAATTTCTGTTTGGCAAAGAATTACTGGTAGCACCTGTTATGGAAAAAGGTGCCACTTCAAAAAAAATATATCTGCCCCAAGGTGAATGGATTGATTTTAATCATCCGCAAACAATGTTCCAGGGAAAGCAATGGATTGATTATCCTGCATCATTGGAAACAATACCGGTTTTTGTGAAACGGGGATCAATAATTCCACAAATGCCGGTCATGCAGTTTATCGGAGAAATGAAAAACGCACCGGTATGGTTTGAGATTTTTCCTGCAGTTGAAGGGCAATCGGCATCTTTTACGCTTTATGAAGACGACGGGGAAACAAACAATTATAAAAATGACAGTTGCAGCAGGACTGATGTTAAATGCAAATCCACTAAAGAAACCTGGAATCTGAGTATACTTAATCATAGTGAAATATTTAGAAATCAGAAGGCAGTCAGAAATATTGGAATCAGGATACATCTGGATAAAGCTCCGCAATCTATTTCTTTTAATTCAAATAAACTGAAATCAGTAAGTCCAGATAAACTGGAAAAAAGCTGGAACGAAATCTCAGATAAGGCAGTTTGGAGTTGGGATAAAACTACCAGAACCTGCCTGATAAAATTCCCGGATAATGGCTCTCCTACTGACATTATAATCAAAAAATAGCTCAAATGAATTCAAGAAATTTTTATATGTCAGTAATACTTTGTGGATTACAGACTTTTGTATTTGCACAAACAGGTGATATAACAATTTATAAATCAGGTGCATACAGTATTTTCAACAACAGGGTGGAGCAGGCTGGTTTTAAGGCAGAGGCTTTGTCAGCAACTGAAATGACTTCAAATTACCGAAGCCCCGAGGCTGATAAGTTCAGCCCAACAGTAAGTTTTAAGTTCAGCATCAATTTACAGGATAATGAAATGATTTCGGGTAATGATCACCTGGTAACCCTGCAACCTGAAAATGGCGCTTGTACAACTACTGTAACGTTTGGTAAACAATTTATAAACAGGAATTCGGTAGCTGAAGGGACTAATCTGGCACCTAATACCAGTTGGACAGTTCGCCTCGATATGCGGCATGTATTTAATGCCTTCAAAGAAAAAGGTTATTATACACTTTATAATGGTGACAAATTATATCAGTCCGATTTTAAAGGTGTTTATATCGCAGGAGGTTCAGCTCCGCTTATCTGGGATTTTAATAACCTGAAGAATATTCCTGAGCTTAGACTTCAGGATATTGATGGTGATGCTATTTTTGAGACTACCTTAGTTTTGAATAAGCAGTCTGATGAAAAACATACAGACGCAGAATGGAAATTATCAAGAGATATTTCTGCTTATCCTCAGTATAAATCCGATTTCTTGTTGTCCGATGCCGTTTACAATATGTCGATCGAAGAAATGCTGAAAGCTATTGAAGCTGATAGCACATTCAGAACAGGAAAGGAATGGAGTGGCGTTTGGACAAGAGATATAAGTTATAGCATCATTTTATCGATGGCATACTTACAACCGCAAATAGCTATGAATAGCCTGATGCGTAAAGTGAGTAAAAGCAAGAAGATAATCCAGGATACTGGCACAGGTGGGGCATGGCCTGTGAGCACCGATAGAATGGTATGGGCAGTTGCCGCATGGGAAATATATAAAGCTACCGGCAATAAAGACTGGTTGGACTATGCTTATCAGGTTATTAAAAATTCCATTGAGGATGATCTTTCAACAATTTACGATCCTGTTACAGGAATGGTTAAAGGGGAATCATCTTTTTTAGATTGGCGGGAACAAACTTATCCCAAATGGATGCAACCTGCAGATATTTTTGAAAGTGAATGCCTTGGAACCAACGCTGTGCACTTTCAGGCCAATATAATTCTTTCAAAAATGGCAGCCACACTCAATCAGAAAGTGGTCGCTGAAAAGCATAAATTGATTGCAGAAAATATTAAATCAGGAATAAACAAGTATTTATGGTTACCCGAAAAAGGATACTATGCACAGTTTAGATATGGCCGGAATTTCAAAATTGTTTCACCGCGATCCGAAGCCCTGGGCGAAGCACTATGTGTATTGTATGGGATTGCTGATGAAGTCAAAGCCAGACAAATCGTTGAAAGTACACCAGTCACTTCATTTGGTATCCCATGCATCTATCCTCAGATTCCAAATATACCACCTTATCACAATAACGGGGTATGGCCATTTGTACAATCCTATTGGCTATGGGCGGCAGCAAATGTAAACAATGAAAAGTCGGTAATGGAAAGTATTAGCGCTATTTATCGCCCGGCAGCTTTGTTTCTTACCAATAAAGAAAACTTTGTTGCAGAAACAGGCGATTTTAGCGGTACTCAGATTAATTCAAGTATCATGTTATGGAGTCTGTCTGGTAATATTAGCGTTATTCATAAAGTTCTTTTTGGTATAAGGTTCGAAGAAGGTAAACTTTCATTCAAGCCTTTTGTACCCGAAGTTTTGCAAGGCAGAAGAACTCTTACAAATTTCAAATATCAGAATGCAGTGCTGGATATTGAACTTAATGGTTTTGGAAGCCGGATTGTTTCATTTGAATTGGATGGCCGGAAAACCTCATCCTTCGAAATTCCGGATACTATTACTGGGCAACATACTTTGAAAATTGAACTGGATAATCAAATACCTGTTACATCCACTTCCATTCAGAAACCGGTTCTTTTTACTTTGCCTGCACCTGTTGCGAGATATGAAAAACCTGAAATCATCTGGCAACCTATGTCAAACGCAATAGGGTATAAAATTTTGCTTAATGGAAATTTACTTAAATCAACTACGGAAACATCACTTTCAGTAAAACCAGGAGCTTATTCCGAATACCAGGTGAT
Organism: uncultured Lentimicrobiaceae bacterium; assembly: GCA_964420555.1. GTDB lineage: Bacteria > Bacteroidota > Bacteroidia > Bacteroidales > UBA4417 > UBA4417. Next base: position 278,050 of record CAYQTT010000001.1, read on the forward strand.
TGCTTTTGATAAAGATAATCTTGAATCTTTTGCGTCAGAGCCTGTAACTGTTGTGAATGGAATCCATGTCCAAATTCTTCAGGCTGAAGATTACGCTGAAAAATCCGGTCATCCCTGCAAAGGATTTACAGGCGAAGGTTTTACAGAAATAAATAAAACAGCAAATAAAGTTGTTAATTTTAAAGTAAAGGTGGCAGCAGATGGTTTGTATGCTATCGATTTTCGTTATGCCAATGGAAATGGCCCTATCAACACCGAAAACAAATGTGCCATTCGTACTTTATCAGTAAATGGTAATCCAATTAATGCTGTCGTATTTCCGCAACGTGGTAAAGAAGAGTGGTCAAATTGGGGTTTTAGTAATGCTTTGTTAGTTTCATTATCGAAAGGTGAAAATACTGTATCCATATCATTCGAAGATGAGAATGAAAACATGAATGGAGATATTAATCAGGCAATGATTGATTATGTCAGGATACAATTTATTGAATAACAATTGCTATTAGCTGCTTACGTCAGGCAAATTAACCAACCTCGTCCGAACTGATATCTTAAACCTGCTCCGAAGTGTTTTCGTAGCAGAAAACCATTTATTTAAAATAGGGAAAGGTTCAACCTTTTTGTGTGATTATGATAATAAGCGAGAACGATAATATGATTAAGCACAGCTTTTTTGTTACAATATTATAAGTAGAACTCATTATTTAATTATCCTGTTCATTGTTTCCCCATGAACGCTTATTATTATAATCTTTTTTGTTTTTGAGTCAAATCCACAATAAAATCTGTTATTCCTTCTAAATTCTGACCTCACTTCACCTCCTGTTCCACCACCAGAAGACCCTATTGGTCCTAAAAAGCCGGGGCTTCACACAAACGCACTCTTTCATTTTTTATGATGAAAAAAGGTGAAGAGAAACGAATCTTTCAAAAAGATAAACTTCAATTAATAAGTTACAGCTCATTGGTTTTTAGTAACCTAATCACTAAAGCTATTATTATAAGCTCTTATTTCAAAAGCATGATGCCCTAAAAATATTCATTCGTTTTTTTTGTGTTCGAATACAATTTCCTGATTTCTAACGTATATTTGTACTCCTATAATATTTCTGAATTACTATTTACTCTCTTCTTTACATCGAATTCAATACTAAGTTTAATTTCACTTTCCTCGTATCCCTTCAAAATGGCTTAAAAATGTGATTCCTTTAACTGGAACCATTGCGCTTATAATTTTTTCAAAAAGTTCCTATACATCAATAATTCTTTAGTTATGGCTATTGCAACACCTCCATTCAGAAAATTACGTGGATATGCATTTGATCCATCGTTATCATCAAAAATTGATACTGCCTATATTAACCTGATAACATATAAAGTCCCATGGGAGGAAGTAGAGGAAGGGCCCAGAGGAGAGTATCTTGAAATAATAGATTATGACCCGACTACTCAATCTTTTTACCAGCCGGTTGACCTAAACCATCCTTATATTCTTGCGCAAGACGGACTTCCGCCAAGCGAAAGCAACCCGCAGTTCCATCAGGAGATGTGTTATGCTGTTGCCATGACAACTATTAAGAATTTCGAAAAAGCTCTGGGGCGGCCAATTATTTGGTCTCCTCACCATTATAACAAAACTGAAGGTGGAGTGACTAAACAGCTTTATGAATATGTTAAGGTTCTGCGGATTTATCCCCATGCCTTTCGCGATGCCAATGCTTACTATACATCACAAAAGAAAGCAGTTCTATTTGGGTATTTTGTTAGTCAAGCTAATAATGACCCTTCTATTTTGCCCGATTCACTTGTTTTTACATGCCTGAGTCATGATATAATTACACATGAAGTCTCTCATGCGATTCTGGATAGTATTCATAGTAAATACATTGAAAACACCAATCTTGATGTTTTAGCTTTTCATGAAGCAATTGCTGACATTGTTGCATTATTTCAACATTTTACTTTCCCTGAAGTTCTTGCACATCAGATTTCGGCAACAAGAGGTGATCTTTCTTCTCCAAATTTACTTGTTGAATTGGCCAAAGAATTTGGAACTGCGATAGGCAAGTACGGGGCCTTAAGGGATGCTATTGGCGAAAGGGACGAAAAAACTCACCAATGGAAGCCTAAAATACCAACGGGTAATGAGTACAAATTAGCTCTTGAACCGCATGATAGAGGAGCCGTACTTGTATCGGCCATTTTTGAAGCATTTCTTACAATTTATAAAAACAGAATTGCTGACTTACATAGGATTGCATCGGGCGGATCTGGTATTCTTCCTGAAGGTAGCTTGCATCCTGATCTTATTAATCGCTTTGCCAATGAAGCGTCAAAAGCTGCTCAGCACGTTTTAACAATGTGCATTCGGGCTTTGGATTATTGCCCCCCAGTTGATATTACATTTGGAGATTTTCTGCGGGCAATCATCACTTCTGATCTTGATTTAGTGGATGATGATAACAAAGATTACAGGATAGCATTTATTGATGCCTTTCGAAAAAGGGGGATATTCCCCAAAGGTATCAGAAGTTTATCCGAAGACAGCCTGAGATTACCCAATTCGGATATTATTGATCCCAATGCTCAAATATCAATTGAAATATTATCAGAATTTTTGAGAGAGTTTAGCAATAAAATGCAATTTGAGTCTGATAGAAACAAAATTTTTGATATTACCCTCCAGTACATTGCCGGTAAATCTGATGATAAAAATGTGCTTCCTTTACATAGTAGGATTGCTGGTAAATTCAGCTCTCCCGAATTCGAAAAACTTACAGGCTTAGTGTTTGGAAGTTATTATAAAGAACTTGGAATTAAGCCTTCTTCAAATTTAGGTACTGAATACCCTTCCTTTTTCATTCAATCATTGAAATTCGCATCTCGTGTAGGTCCAACCGGTAAAAAGTTAAACCAGATTATAGTTACTATAACCCAAAATGCATATTTAAATGTCTTTAAAACAAAAACGGGTGAAATTGAGTATAAAGTGCCTCTTAACAGAAACAAGAAAGGTGAAAACTCACTTGTTTTTTCCGGAGGTGTTACTTTAATTTTCGACCTTGATGGGCTTTCTCTTAAATATTGCCTGAGTAAGCCAATAATTGATCAAAATTCCTCTACGGGTTTACCCACATTAAACAGGAACAGATTAAAAGCCCTCTTCGAATACCTGAATGAGAATCAAGGCATGGGATTTCAAATGAACACTGATTCAATATTCTCAAAAGGGACAATTTTATCTGAACCATTTGCAGCTCTTCATAAATAAAATATTTGAAACTTAAATAGGATATCATGACTGCAACAAACCAACTCCAGAAGCCAAAAATTATAGTACGAATGTACAAAATTGGTACAGGGGATTTCTTCCTTCTAAAAGTAATCGGACAGGATGGAAAATCTCATTTCATTATTATCGATTGTGGAAGTTACAATATGGACAAAGAACTTCTTAATGGTATTATTGATGAAATATTCATTGAAACAAAAGGTACTATTGACTTGCTGATTGTCACCCACGAACACGCAGATCATATAAAAGGCTTTTCGCAATGTTCAGATAAGTTTTCAAAACTTAAATTCAAAAAGATTTGGTTTGCATGGACTGAAGACATTAATGATCAGTTTGCAAATGAATTGCGTGAACAATATGTGACAATTAGGTTAGCGCTTAATGAAGCTGCTGTTCAGCTATCGAAGTATAGTGCTGATGGATATTTTGAAACCATTTATAAAAACGAGCTAAAATTTGATGCCCTTATAGAACGGGAATTGGAATTTGCTGATGCTTTGGATTGGCTAAATACTCTGAATAATGTAAATGAGGCTACTAAAAATGATTCGAAAATTACAATGGTCGATAAATTTAAAGCCTGGAATTTAATTGACAAAGACACCATTGTCGAATTCAAAGAACCCGGTGAAGTTATCGAAACACTGGAAGGAATATCAGGAATAAGGTGCTTTATACTTGGCCCGCCAAAGGACTTGAAGAGCCTCAATGATGAAGGAAGAAAAGAAGATTACTATCCAAAGAGGGAAAACCCAAGTAGTTTGAACACTGAATTCATATCAGCATTGACGAGCAAGATTAGTGGCTCAGCTATGCCTTATCCTTTTAAACCGGAATACCTGATAAAAGAGAATTCTCCGTTGAAAGAGGAATATTTTAATCCCAAATCCAAATCTGGATGGCGACGTATCGACAGTAATTGGTTGATGAATGCAGGTGAACTTGCTCTTCGGTTTGAGCGATGTTTAAACAATACAAGTCTTGTATTTGCGATACAAATCCAATCAACGGAACATATTTTATTGTTTCCCGCTGATGCTGAATATGGGAATTGGAATAGTTGGCATAATGCATTGTCATGGGAGATTACAGACACTGATGGAAATCCCACAAAAATCAATGCTGAGTATATTATAAAAAATACTGTTTTTTACAAAGTGGGGCATCATCTTTCTCATAATGGAACACCCCAGCCAAAGGGTCTCGATTTAATGAACAACCCTTTGTTGACTGCTTTTGTGCCTCTTGACATGGATATAATTTCAAATAATTGGAAAAATACAATGCCAAGTGATTTATTAGGAGCATCATTAATAGAGAAAACTAAAGGTAAGGTGTATTTCTCCGGAAACCGTCAAAAGATTATAAATAACATTAAAACGAATAGGGTAACAATAAACAAAAGACACATTACTCAAATTGACAAGATTAATCGGGCATTTGACGATAAACCGTTTGTTGAGGTTGAGATCGTTTGAAAATGGCAATATTGAATAGCTTATAAAACAATAACGCACGAAGTGAGGAAAAATCCTCAGATTAAACTGCATTAGTTTTACATTTTATATTAATTAGATGCAAGTATGGCGATAGTTAGCGTATTACCAATTACGCTAATTGTCTTAGAATAATTTTCACAAAAAAAGCACAGTGTCCAACTGTGCTTTTGCTGAGTTTGCAATCGGATTACTTCCGGTTATGCCACCTTCTCCTCATACAAATATTTTTGAAACTCAATAAACAATTCCTTAACCTTCGATAAGTCACCAAGTACAACTCCGGCATCTTCGAACGACTGGTATTTATTTGTGAGCAGCATAGGTAATTTTTCCTGATCGAGTTCTTCCACACCGGTTTCAATGTATTTGCTAAGAACAAACTCAATAAACTCTCTTTGCTTTTCGTTGAGCAATGCAAAAATAGTTGCCTGTGCAGCTGCTACCCTCGCTTCCCTGGTTATGGGTTTAATGTTGCTGTTAAATACATATTCCAATACATCAAACAAATCACTCTTTTCAGCATCAATAAGCTGTTGTAGTACGGTTAACTCACCTTTACCGAAGCCTGCTTCAGCTAATTTATCCAGGAAGGTTTTACGAGTGAGCGGATTACTCCAAATGGTGCGAAGCTCAGCTTCACTTTTGAAAAATTCAGGCAGTGCGCCAAACAAATTATGTAAAAATTCCTCTGAAGAAATTGGTGTTCCGTCCGCACTCCAGAATGAAGTTGACATCATGTGCTGAATTTCACGTTCCTTACCGTCACGCAGCTTAATTTTCACTTTCTTTTTGCAAATACAAGGACGTTGACCGCAAACATAACAGGGTTGAGGCGGCTCCTGGATGCATATGCACGGCAGCTGGCCACAAATCTTGCATGGTTGAGGTGGTTTTTTTTCGCAAATACAAGGTAATTGGCCGCATTCAGCGCATGGTTCATCCACTGGTGGCTCACCGTCCCATTCAGGATCAAGGAAACGCTGCCAGGCATCTACAAAGTCGTAAACAGTAAAGAACTCCTTACCGTCGAATAAACGTGTCCCACGGCCTATAATCTGCTTAAATTCGATTATTTGCCGTACCGGACGAAGCAAAACAATATTCCGGATATTTCGGGCATCAACGCCGGTCGAAAGTTTTTGCGAAGTTGATAGTATGGTCGGAATTGTTTTTTCGTTGTCCTGAAACTCCCTTAAAAATTGCTCGCCTATATCGCCATCGTTGGCAGTAACACGAACACAGTAATTCGGGTCACTATTTTTCTTGTATTGATTTACCAGATCCCGGATTGCTGCCGCATGATCCTGTGAAGCACAAAAGAAGATTGCTTTTTCTTTTTGATTAGCTTCATCCATGTATATCTTAACACGTTTCGCTTCCCGCTCTCTAATTTCAATTATCCGGTTAAAATCAGTTTCAATGTAAATTTTACCTTCTTCAATTTCGCCTTCGATTATTTGGTCGTCGCTGGTATAAATATAATCATCGAGGGTAGTCTGTATCCTTTTTACCTTAAAAGGCGTAAGGAAGCCATCATTTATACCTTCTTTAAGGGAATAAATATAAACAGGCTCCCCAAAATATTTATACGTATCAATGTTGTCCTTTTTCTTTGGTGTAGCAGTTAAACCAAGCTGCACCGCAGGCGAAAAGTAATCCATGATATCACGCCAGTTACTTTCGTCGTTTGCTCCTCCCCTATGGCATTCGTCAATAATGATAAAATCAAAATAATCTGGCGGATATGCACCAAAATTTGGAACCGACTTGCCTTCAGCATCGGTGCCACTCATAAAGGTTTGGAAAATAGTGAAGAAAACGCTTCCGTTTGTTGGCACGTTGCCCTTTTTCCGGATCTCATCGGGCTTTATCCGAACCAAAGCATCTTCGGGGAATGCGGAAAAGGCATTGAAAGCCTGGTCGGCAAGTATGTTTCTGTCTGCTAAAAACAAAATACGAGGGCGACGGCTTCCATCACGCTTTAAATTCCAGCGGGATTGAAATAGTTTCCACGCAATTTGAAATGCAATTGGCGTTTTGCCGGTACCAGTGGCCATTGTTAACAAAATCCGTTGTTTATCCGTTGCAATAGCTTCAAGTACATTGTTTACGGCTATTTCCTGGTAAAAGCGCAAATGCCAAGTTCCGCTGCGGTCTTCAAACGGAATGGAACTGAATTTCTCTCTCCATTCGTTCTGAACGGCAAATGTTTTGTTCCAAAGTTCTACGGGAGTTAGAAAATTATCAACTAAACCTTCAGCACCAGTTTTCATGCAGATACAGTAAATCTCTCTGCCGTTGCAGGAATATGTTGTTTCTATTTCTAATTTTTCGGCATATTGTTTGGCCTGTGCAACGCCTTCACCTACGCCTTGCATTTCGCTTTTTGCTTCAATTACAGCCAGTTTTATGCCTTTATACACCAATATATAATCAGCAGTAAGCTTTTTAGCTCTTATTCCACCGGTTTGTATCCGGCCAGCGGTAATATTAAACTCACGAAGGATTTTAGAACCTTCAACAACACCCCAACCACAAGCCTTTAACTTGGGGTCAATTAATTCGGCACGGGTTTCGGCTTCGTTCATAATTGTAATTATTTCCCAATTTTAGAGCTCCAGTTCATTTCTCCATTACTCCTAATTTTTGCCTGAAATCTCGTTTTAATTCCTTTTTTAACTCTTGAATCTCTCCTAACAATATTTTATCATAAGCATCTCTCATGCTCTTAACAAGTTCAACTAATTCTTTACCTCTAATTGAGTTGTCCATTGCGAATTTCTTATTAGAATATGTATTCCAAACTTCAAGTATTTTGGTCCTAATTGTTATAATCAGATGACATGTTTCTTCATTTAAAATAATTTCATTTTCTTCAAAATAGCGAAAGAATTCATTTGAGTTTTCGATTACTTCTTTAGCATTTTCTTCTTCCGTTTTACCGTTGCTCCATTTTACTGATCTCGTTAAATATTCTAATGGATTTTCAGCTTTAATCAATTTGGAATAAAGGTTTTTAACAACTTCAACTTGTTCAAGGTGCAGTCTTGAAAATCTTATCCTGTAGGATTCTAAATCCTTTTCCAAAGCACTTTGAAATTTAAAAGTTTCCTGCTGTAGTTCAGATTTATACCTTTCTAATCCAGCATCTCCCATCCATTTAATAACAAACTTTGCGATAAAGATAATAGCAGTTGTAATTGCTGAAGAGCCTATAATAAATTGAAGTAGATCCATATGCATTTTGTATAATTGAGATTTTCTGTCAAGTCCAAGTACTAACATATTTCAATATTGTTAAATGTCTAACACAACATTGTTACAATATTACTACATGTTTATTACAACTTTATCACATTACCATCACATAAAATATTATTGATTATCATTAAGTTATGTATATACACGTATATACAAATCACATGACCGTCACATAAGATTTAGGCCCAGAACGGTATGTAGCTTGCATACTTTCTTGATTTATTATCAGGATCATCTTCTTTTATTATACCTACCTCTAAAGCATCTCGGATAATCCGTGAAGCGATTGAATAGTTATGACTTTCAATTTTAAAGCGCTCCCTTAAAGATTGATTTGTCATTTTTTCGTTTGAAACGTATTTCAGACAAGCGTGCTGATAACAAGCCCTGATCTTTTCTTTTTTATCAAGATTATTTAAAGGTTTGTAGCTGAACATTGTAACTGTAGTTCTATTATCGCCCGGAACAACGTTAACCGCAGGTAGTTGGTAGAGTTCATTATAAAAAATTACTTTATCCAACCCACTTCCTTTTTCCTCACAGAATCCCATACGTCGCATCAGGTCAGCAAGTTTTTCGTTTCGCGATATGTATTCATCAATAAATCGTTCAGGTTTTATTAACGGAATACCCGGATTTGAGATTTCAATCCTATCGGAAAAAATTTCGATCATAGGAGAGCCTTTTTCTAAAAAATCCTGATGAATGAGCGCATTGGCCACAAGCTCGCGGATTGCAATTTCAGGATACATTCGCGATTCTTTTCTTAGTGCCTTCCCAATTTCTTCATTCGCCGGTAACTGACTATTAATCCAATCGACAAGGCCCTCAAACCCTAATGCGTATCCTTTTACGCCTATCTGCTCCCTGATGGTTTCAACTTTGTTTTTCCCTTTGTAAACGATAACCCGTATTGACTTACGCTGAACAGAATCAAAATCCCCCAGATTTTTAGCGAATAGAATTGCACCTAATTTTGTGATATTATAAAACGACTTTTCTTTAACAATAAGTTTCTCGGCTAAAAACTTCTCGATAACACCAGATTGATCCGATGGGTAGGGTATTTTCAATAGATCAAAGTATGTTTGAGTGCTTAGAAGTTGTATAACATCCGGGGAGCTTACTTTTTCCCTGGCAATGTCTTTTTCAAAGCTGAACCCCGGGTCATTACGCCAGATTTTTGACTGCTTATCAGGAAACTCGCTTAATCTGCGTGTGTAAGTACCAACTCTGATATAGGAAACATTAAGAAATTCAACCGGGCGGTTTTTAGCAGCAGGAATAATAAAAATCGAAATATGGATTTCAGGAATATAATCAAATTCCTTTGCCACGAAGTCGATACGTGGATTAAGACGAGTTGCCAGCCAGTGCTCAAGGTTTTCACCACCTTTGTTATGTGTTTTTACTTTAAAGGTAGTGCCTAATACTTTATGGGTAATATCCTCAACACCAAATACCAGATAACCATAGGGCTGATTGTGCAAGCAGGCTCCATTGGCAAGTGCAGAAATCCGTTCACCGATTTCTTCAACTGTATGAAAGTTATGCTTAAACTCGACCCATTCACTTTCAGACGGTTGTTTTACCAGTTCGTCGAGTAATTCGATTAATTGCGTATCATTCATGCCTTTAGTCAGTTATGATAATTCCCCATTAAACGCCTTTTGTAACACACTCTTTTTAAGCTCCTCCAAATCTACTACTTTTTGCTGATAGATGGCTTCGAGTTTTTTAGTTTCGGCTGAAAGGGCATCGAGTTTTTGGACAATTGATTGTTGGTCTTTTAAAGGAATAATTGGAAAGGGTATATCATATATTAAACCAAAACTTATAGCAGGCATTGCTGCTCCATTCATACTCAATTTAATTACATTTTGAAAAACTGGCGATGTTAAAAAGACGAATAAAAAATCGTTGGTAATTATTTTATTTGATTTTGGAATTACCCTAAATAAATTATTTGCTAATGCTCCTTCTAAACCCCTGCACACAAAACCCGTTGATGCGCCATATCTAACAAGTGAAACATCGCTTTGGTTAAGAATGTATTTTTCTCCAGGATTATCAATATATCTTGGTAGCTCACCTCCTTGGGTGAAGTCGATTATTCTTAAAAATCTGACCTGGTTTTCTTTTTGAATCTCACTTTGTAGTTTTACATCTCTTTGAATACCCTGCATAAACTCACAAACTTCTCCCAATGGCTTCTCCTCCCATCCCTCACTTTTATTTTCAAACACCGATTGCAAATAACTCGCCAAAAGCTCTTTAGCATTTTTGAGGTTTTGTTCGGCATTGGCTTTTGCAGTGGCTATGGCGGCAAAGGCTTTATCTAAAATGGAAACGATACGGTGTTGCTCGGGGAGAGATTTTTGGAAAGGGATTTCAATAGTAAGCAAATCTGTTTTTACTAAACTGGGAATTGTTGTTCCTTTATTCCTGCTTTTAAAATCAATTGTTTGACACAAATAATTAATGAATTTTGGGTCACCTTCATTTTTGGGATAAATACCAAATGCGGTATCTACATTCCAAAATCTTTCATTAATATAAATTGGGTTAGAGATGTTGCCTTTTCTGCCAATAATTGTAGTTCCTTTTTCGCAAATATAATCAGTAGAGTAACCCATTATATTCCCGCCACTTCCAAAAATTGGATATTTCCCGTCAACAGATATTACTCGGCTTTGGTTTTTGCCATTGATAATATCAACAACCTCTCCCAACTTTTTTATTTCCCAACCTTGTTTCATAGCAGTTCAAGGATTGAGTTTAAAATAACAGCACTTTCTTCATCCAGCGCTTTCATTTCAGCTAATATTGCTTGTGGTTGGCGTAAAGCAGTTTCCTCCTTTTTATGGGGATTTTTGGCACTCAGATCAAAGGTTGTTTGGTCAATGTTTGAAATATTAACTGACCAGGAGTTTTCGCTATCGGCAAAAGTCTTTTGTAATTCCACAAACTCTGCCAGGTCTTTTTCGTTCAAAGGATTACCTTTTCCCAGGTTTCTATCCAGGTTCAACTGGTAATACCAAACCTTTTTGGTCGCACTGCCCTTTTCGAAAAACAACACTACCGTTTTAACCCCGGCACCGGCAAAAACGCCACCAGGTAAATCCAAAACTGTATGCAGGTTAGAGCTCTCCAGCAGGTGTTTCCGCAAACTAACGGAAGCATTATCGGTATTGCTTAAAAAAGTGTTTTTAATTACTATTCCGGCTTTGCCACCGGCTTTCAGAATTTTAATAAAATGCTGTAAAAACAGATAAGCGGTTTCGCCGGTCTTAATCGGGAAATTTTGTTGCACTTCGGCCCTTTCTTTGCCACCAAAAGGCGGATTAGCCAGCACAATATCGTGCCTATCCTTTTCCTGTATATCCGAAAGGTTCTCGGCTAATGTATTGGTATGAATAATATTCGGGGCTTCGATACCATGAAATATCATATTCATAATGCCTATGATATAGGCTAAGCCTTTCTTCTCTTTGCCGTAAAATGTTCGCTTCTGGAGGGTCTCAATATCCGATGTGGAGAGGTTTTGCAGTTTCCCTTTGCTGTGCCTCATATAATCAAATCCTTCGCATAAAAACCCCATACTGCCGCCTGCTCCGTCGTACACGCTGTCACCAATTTTAGGATCAACAACCTTTACAATAGTTCTGATCAATGGACGAGCAGTATAGTATTCGCCACCATTCCGCCCGGCATTACCCATGTTTTGGATTTTAGCTTCGTAAAGGTGGCTCATTTCGTGTTTCTCGGCATGAGTTCTAAACTTCAGCTGGTCGATTAAATTAATTACTTCGCGCAAGTTGTAACCGCTTTGAATCCGGTTTTTCAGCTCGCTGAAAATTTCACCGATTTTGTATTCAATATTATCGGCACTCACGGCATCCGTTTTAAACTTTTTCAGGTAAGGAAACAGTTTGTGGTCGACAAAATCCTTCAGATCGTCACCCGTTAGGGCTTTGTGGTGATCGGGTTTACCGTCATCGTTTTTAGGCATTGCCCAAACGCTCCACTGGTACTCGGGTGCAATAATTGCAGTGTATGTTTTACCGGCAAGTGATGCTGCAGTGGCTTTATCCTTCTCCAGGTCGTCGAGGTATTTCAAAAACAACACCCATGAGGTTTGTTCCACATAATCCAATTCGCTGCCGCAACCGGCATCCTTATGCAGGATATCGTCAATATTTTTAAAGGTTTGTTCGAACATTATCGTTGATGGCGTTTAGGGATTTCAAAGGTATGTTAAATGGAAGTTATAAAATAACTCGGCTATGAAGAGTAATAGTTATTATATCAAAAACAGGCTAAATAGCACAAAAAAGCTCACTAAAAAGATGGATATAATTTGTATCATAGCCCCACAAAAAAAGCTGCCTCAGTTTTGAGACAGCCTTTTAAGGCTATTACTTTTTGGTTCCTATCTACTCAGATTAGAGTTACATGAAAATTTTTGCAAATGCTTACCATCAATTGTCATTAGATTATAACCACGTTTTTTTGCAATGCCACTTTTAACAAGTTTATCAAATTCTATTGAGGCTTTTTCAAAAGCCTTTAAAGTAGCATCGTCTTTGAATTTCAAACTCTGATCGAGGATTACTTTTTTTAAACTATTGACTAACATAAGATTCCGCTTTAAATGAATTTCCTTGTTTGAACAAAGATATTAAATTTGTTTTTTTGTACGTAATCAGACAAAAGACTATAATAAGAACGTATCAACTCCCTAATTTGTTGTTCATTAGTATAATCTTCTATCTTAAGTTTTAGTTCTTTTTCAAGTGTTTCAATATTAATAGGTCTTCCATGGGATTTCCATATTTTATTATCTCCAAGTTTATCAGCTATATCTTCAGCACGCTTAATTTTTTCACCATGAGTGACATCATGTCCAAGTTTAGCAACATTCGTTTGATGTTTATTCCAATTTTTAAATTTATATTTTACAAGCCATTTTTTCAACAGGTCAATAGTGAGTTCCTTAGCCTGTTCATAGCCTCTTAATTCTGCAAGATCAATATCCTTCAAAATTAAAAACTCAGCATTGGTAATTGTTCCATCTTGAGCTTTTTTAATTAGTTCGTTAACTTTATCTAAATAACCTAAAGCGGCAACCCAAGTACCTTCTTTATTCTGAACTTGAGGATCAATTGGACCCAAAACTGAAAAATAGTCCATGTATATATTATCTCCACTCATACAGAAAATTGTGCCGGCACTATATGCATAATCTGGAACAATAAAACTTACTTCTTTATAATGGTTCCTAATAATGTTAACATATCTTTCAACAGATATTGCGCTGCCACCTGTTGTTGTTAATATTATCAATAATTTATCTTTTTTAGCACTATCAGTTGCAAGTTCTTCGATAATATCTAAAACGATATTTTCGTTTCCATCGAGGATAGGGCCATAATAGGAGAAAACGTCTGATTGAAATTGTGTTTCTATTTCTAACAACTTTTCTGCCAGGAGTTTCTGAATGGATGTATCTACCGGGAGTTTCATAAATGATTAGATCTTTACATGAAAATTCAATATCGCAAATATAATAACAATCAACATACTCAGGTAGATATAATGTTATTTGATATTAATTTATGGAAATTTCAAAGGTAGGGTAATTGGTAATTAAAGAATAACATGCGAATGAAGAGTAATAGTTTTAATATCAAAAACAGGTAAAATATGACAAAATTGCTCAATTTATAGCTATTTTCTGTTAAAAATGAGATATTTCAAAAAAAATTCACGTAAAAATTACCTTTATGTTTACTACAACATCAATTAGTATTTACTGTAAAAATTCCAGTGTTCACCTTAGTGAAAAAGTATTTTTGATGTTGTTTACAGTTTGTTGACTGTATTTTGCGAGTAGGTTTTACATTGTTTACGCTTAAAATTTATCTTTTTATAAAATTAGTATTGGACACATAAAATTATAATTACAGAACCAAAGGCAACACTGATAATAAGAGCTAATTCAATAACTATATTTTTGTTTTTTTATTTGTTTTCCTTATATTATTCACATAATTTGAATATGGTTTAATGGGAGCGTTAGTTTCATTTTCAATGTTGGCTTTTTCAATGATTCTTTCTGGTGCTTCAATTTTATGTAAAAGTACATTTATGCCTGTTATTGTCTGCTTTCTTTGATATTTAGTCTTTCTATAGCTTAATTTAAAACCTTTTGTGGTTATAATCATTAATATGTCATTAAGTAAATGACTAAAATTATGCTGTGATGAAATTGTTATGTCATCAACATACCTGGTATAAGTTAGATTGTGTAGGTTACACAATTTGATTAGCTCAATATCGGTACTAAAAAAAACAAGGTTTGCTATATGTGTGCTTGTTGGTGTACCTTGCGGCAACTCATGTTTCCATGTTGTTAATTTTGTTAGCCAATGGGAGAAGTGTGGAGAGAATTTTAGTTCAAGAAATGTATCATATACTTTCTTTGAAGATATATTTGGAAAAAAATCTTGAAGATCGGTTGTAAATGGAAATTTATTGCCTTGATGAGGTTTGGCATTAGAAATATTGCTTTTCCTTTTCACCCCACCATGAACGTTTTGAGGTAGATCTATAGGTACAAGTATCTTATTTTTAATAATTTTCTGTATAACCTTGAGCTCTCGGTATGACGGTCTAATCACCCGTTGCTTAATGGTACCATCTTTATATCGTTTAAATTCACCTGTTTCTTTATCTTTCTTTTTCTCTATCCTTTCCCTATAATAATCATCAATATTATTAACGATGTATTCTATTTGAGAAGGAGGGAAACCTATAATTGAAGACAACCTCTTCAGTTCATTTCTTTTAAACTGCGAAGAATTCATTAATCAATGATTTTACTGATGGTCGTATAATCTCAAATGCTCGCCTTTTATTGGGCTGAACATCATCCTCTGTCATGGATAAAAAAAATAAAATTGGTAAAGGAATAGATATATTTTCACTAATAGTTTTCAAAGTCGATAGATTAGGTTCTTTCAAATTGCCTTCGATTTGAGATAGATAAGTTTGGGTAATACCACATAATGATGCAAACTCCGTCTGAGTAAGCCCTTTTTGCTTTCTAAGTTTTTTTATTATGCTGCCTAAGTCCATTTCCTTGAAAATAAAAAAAATTTAAGTGGGTGTTCGGACGTTCTGACGCTTCTATACTTCAATTTTCAAATCACTATTGAAAAAATTGGCGAGTAACTCAATTACTGATACTACTGTTTGTAGTGTTTCCTCATAAGTTCGCCCCTTTTTTCGTTTCAGCTTTTGAAGTAGATTCAAGGCCTCATTTAGGATTGTTAAATCCTTTTCCGAAAGAGAACATCGGCTCTCTGCGATAGCTTTGATACTATGTATCAGTCTATCGATGTTTTGGTTTTGTCGTATTCGTGACATAATGCTTAGTTTTAGATAACAGGACAATATCGTCCTGCTTCAATCCAAGATTGCCTGCATCTAAATGTGTATGCGATGTTCTCATTCACCCACTTAACTTCTCTTGCTTCAAAACATCATCAGTATGATTTATTGAAAATAATTCATTAAGGATGATTAATTGCAACAATTCTATTAGGTCAACAGCAATTCAGACTGTCTGGATTTATGATAGTCGGAAAGCTATGTGTGCCTTTAAGTTACCCTCACGGGTTGTCCCTTAGGACAGTCAGTTGAACTCCATTTAGTTGCTTGCACCAAAACACTTTCAAAGAACTAAGCTGCAAAGATAAACAATTATTACTGATATTTAATAAAAAAAAGAAAAATATTTATTAACAATTTGCTAAGTTTCACAATACCAATAATATAGAACGTAATTATTTTTTTCAATATTATACATTTTATAAAATGTTCTGGTTTTCTTTATTATCAAGTTTCAATGCCAGGTTGTATTTGTTAAGAGCCTTCAATTTCATTCCAATATCTTCCTGGGTATAATGTTTTGTTACAACCTCTTTTGTGTCTTCTATGATCATACTCTGCACATCCAAAGGCACATCCAGTGTAAACAAAGCATCAGAACAAGTATTTCAGATTGAAATGAACGAGTTCCACTAATAAAATGTTTTCCTAAGCTATACGGGAATTTCAACTTCTTACAATATAGATAAACTTTGGATAATATAAGTTAGTAGAGTAAGTTGAGATACGAATAAAAGTAATGTCAATAATTCCATATAAGTGACAATGATATTATTTATTATATTGGCAGAATAATTTGCATACATGTAAAGTTGCATAGAGCAACCCTCATAAAGTTTCCAAAATAAATCGTATTTTCGTTTTTTTATTTTTTATGTTCTGTTCAAAATTCAATAGTGAGTGTCCAGATATAGAACTTGATTGTTCTTATATCTTTGTCATGATGCCATTTACTGGATTCAATTCAGTATACGATACAATTAAACAAGCTATAGATAATATTACTGGTAAAAAATATATTTATGATCGTGCTGATGAAGAGTATACCAATCAATCACTTTGGTGTGATAGAATATGTAGAAATATAAGAAAAGCAAAGTATTGCATTGTTGATACTACTGGAAAGAACCCTAATGTCTTTTATGAATTGGGGTTCGCTCATGCGATAGGTAATCCTATCACAATTATTATTACACAGAACATTGAAGATGCACCTTTTGATGTGCGAGATTTTGGTCATATAGTCTATAATATTAATGATTTGCCAAAACTCAGGGAGCAATTAATACATGCCTTAATTAACCTTGATAAACATGACAGCAAACAATCAACTGAAAAGGGTACAAAAAAAACTAAAGAGATTGAAATTTTTGTTTCAGCTCTTCAAATTGCTCTTGATCTTGATGATGGTCATATAGAATCATTTACTGCACGGCTAAAAGAAAAACTTAGTAAGAATGTCAAGTAGTAAAATAATATATTCTGATTTAGCAATCATTGAGGGGCTTAGACTTCGCAGTGATTATATGATAATGTTCATATATAAAGAATATTTCCCAATAATCAAATTTTTAGTCACCGAAAACAATGGAACAAGCGAAGATGCCGAAGATATATTTCAAGAAGCACTCCTTGTCATATTCTCTAAAGTAACAGATGAGGGTTTCGACTTATCTTGTTCTTTTTTAACTTACCTATATTCTGTCAGCAAAAATATATTGCTTCGAAAGTTGAAACATAAAAGGATGGTTGATAAAAATATTGATGACCTCTTAGTTGAAACGCTTATTTCAGAAGATGAAATACAGAATGTTGAGTTGAATCAAATTATTTTCGAAGTATTGTCACAAATCAGCGATCAAGAAAAAAAGCTCTTATTATTGCATTATGATAAAGTTCCAGATGCTGATATCGCTAAGTTACTAAATATAGAAAATCCCAATGCAATAAAGAAATTAAGAATAAAAGCAAAAAATAAAATTAGCCAGGCATTAATTGAAGATAAAAGAGTGTTGGAATATCTCCAGAAAAAAAAGTAATCTAAGTATTTGGTTTTCATTTTTTTATAGATTAATGAAGTGAAGTAAATAGGTTTCAGTTTAATACTTGCTTTCAGACTTAATTGCAATGCTATACTTATTAAGAGCCTTCAATTTCATCCCGATATCTTCCTGCGTATAATGTTTGGTAATAACTTCTTTTGTGTCTCCAATTATCATGCTCCGCACATCCAAAGGCACATTCAGGGTAAACAAAGTATTAGTACAGGTTTGCCGGGCCGAATGAAATGTGATCCGCTTTTTTATTTCGGCTTTGGACATTATTTCCTTTAGTTTTCGGTTAGTATCCTGGTCAGTTTTTACATCAAATACTCGCTGCTCCTCAAACTCCATTTGTGGGAGCAATTCTTTCGCCTGGTCTATCAAAGGGATAATGGATGCCTTCTTTGTTTTATGTTGCACGAAGTCAAGGAATGTAGTGTTATCAAGTAATTTCACATTCACAAAGCGCAAATCAACCATATCGCGGTATCTCAACCCGGTATAGCAGGCAAATAAAAAATACCGGAGTACATTATGAAGGTTAAAGGGCAAGGATTGTTTCTGGTATATCTTATCAAGGCTTATCAGTTCATCAACTGTTAAATGTCCATAATTGCCTTTCAACCGATTTATCGTAAGGTTTTTAAATGGATTGTCTTTTATCTTACCTTCTTTATATGCCTGGTTGCAAACCCGCTTAATAAACTCTAATCCTTTGTTCCAGGTAATGGGAGTGTTTTTGAGTGTCCGGATCATGGAATCTTTATAATCCAGTATAAACGTTTCATTAAATTCACTAAAGGTAAGCGAAGGCCGGAACCGCTTCAGTTTTGAAAGTTGTTTCTTGTAATGGTTTAAAGTGTCCTGTGAAAGCTCACTATCTCGTTTTACATTGAGGTATTCGATATATTCATAAAAGTTACCGACCCTTAGTTGTCGTTGGTATATGCCTTCGTAAACTCATCCAGGGGAAGATTTTTGTTGCTTAAGGCATAATTAAAAACGATTTCCCGAGCTTTTGTTTTCATAGTTAACAATAAATAAAGCTATATGTATGTATTTCTGTATGCATATAAAAAACAACAGCCTGTAACACATTGTATTACAGGCTGTTATGGTGTTGTTTTAGCTCCCCCTTCAGGACTTGAACCTGAGACCCTCTGATTAACAGTCAGATTTTTGAGGTATATGTATTTAATACGTTTTGCTATAAATGCCCTACTATTACTGGATTAAAAGAGATTATACTTATAAATATTATCTGTTTGTTCATAAATTTAACATACATTTGTTGTGCAAATTGTTGTGCAAATATTATCTTTGTTTAAAATTAGTTTGTGATGGAAAGTGTAATCCCAACAACCACATTTATCCTTGATACCCGTCGGAAAAAAGCAGGTGATGTTTACCCTGTAAAGTTAAGGGTTATTTATAAACGGCAGAACCGCTTGTATGGAACTGTATTTGATCTTACCCAAGATGATTTTAAAAAGGTAATGGGCGAAAAACCCCGCGATCCATACAAAGCTATCAGAAAGAAACTTGAAGCTGTAGAAGACAAAGCTATTAAAGTAATTAATGATTTGCGGGACTTTACGTTTGATTCGTTTCAGGAAAAGTTCACCAACAAATTAAGAGATCCTAAAAATGTTTTCGATACATTTGAAGAATATATAGCTGAGTTAGAAAATGAAGCAAGAATTGGAACAGCCATATCATACAAATGTGCACTAACCTCTATTAAAAAATTTCATTCAAAAGAATACCTGGATTTTCATGAAATTACAGTGCCGTTTCTGAAAAAGTTCGAAACCTGGTCAACAATTAAGGGAAATGGTTTGACCACTGTCGGGATTTATTTAAGATGCTTGCGGGCAATATATAATAAAGCAATAGTACGAAAAATCGCTCAAATTGATGAATATCCATTTGGCCGAGGCAAGTATGAAATACCATCTCCAAGGAATATAAAGAAAGCATTAAGACTTCAGGATATAAAAAAGATTTTTGAATACATCCCAACAAATGAAGTTGTAGAATATCACCGAGACCTTTGGATTTTTTCATATTTATGCAATGGCGCAAACATAAAAGATATATGTTTGCTTAAGTATTCTGATATCTCCGGCGACTCAATAACTTTCCGTAGAGCAAAAACATCAAAAACCAATAGAAACTCAAAACCAATTGTTGCAGCCTATTCTGCTTATATTCGCCCAATTATTAAAAGATGGGGGAACAAACCGATAAGCCCAGACAAATATATATTTCCTGTTCTAAAACCAGGAGAATCAGAAAAGAGAGTGAAAAACATTGTAACTCAACTTGTAAAACAAATAAACAAGTACATTGAATTTGTTGCCCAGGAATGTGGAATAGAAGCTAAAGTTACCACATATACCGCAAGGCATTCATTTGCAACAGTGCTTAAGCGTTCAGGAGTAAGCACATCAATTATTTCAGAATCAATGGGTCATGCTGATGAAAAAACAACTGAGAATTATTTAGGAAGTATTGAAGATCCGGAACGAATAAAGATTGCAAAAAACCTAACTAATTTCGAATTTTAGTAAACGTTTATCTGAATTAGTTTAAAATACTTTATAATAATTCACCAAAGTATCACATTGGGACTTCAAAATATAAATGTATGGATGATAAAATATTCAAGAAATATATTTTTTTAATTGAAAGTTGGTTAACAGAAGATATCCAAAACTTCAATGTAGTTCAAAGGTTAGATAGAGATATTATTTTTAATTTTCAAATGGAGTTTTATAAAGAGTTGAGTGTAAATTTTGACAACTTAATTCATACTGAAGAAAAAAGACTTTTACTCAAAATCAAGCTTCTTCGTCTAAAGGATTTGCAAGCAGTTTTTAATCAATATAATTGGAGGTTTCGTGAACTAGAATATTTGTCCACATATTTTGCAACCACTTCAGATGAATATTTCTATGAACGTATACTTGAAGAGTGGGTAGATCGAGGATTATGGGAAGAGATATTAGTAGCAGCCTATTATTACTACATAATTATATTAGTTTTTATTGAAATGTTCTGTGAAAAGATTGAAACAAACATTTTTATATTATCCGAAGAACTAAATATGTCTAGTAGTTTGTTTAAGAATTTGTATTTCCTTGATCTTGAAAAACTCGGATTAAGAAAATCACTTCCAAATATGAATTATACTTCCCAAACAAATAAAATTGACAGGCAAGAAAAAGATATTAGCTCAATAGAAAGTGGTAGTGAGAAGTATTTACCATTTTCGGAATACTTAAGGCATGAAAAACAAATTGAATTTGCTGAAGCATTGAAATTAGAATTCAAGAATCAAATTGGGGTTCAAATCAGAATAATGATTGAAGGTCTTAAAAGAAATGATCTTTTAATCATTCCAAGAAGGAAATTTAAAAAGTTTTTTCTCTCTTTAAAAGATTACTTTGATTGGTATATTGGCTCTTATCAAAGCATTAATGATGCTAATATTATTAAATGTGAAAATGAAATTTCTGAGGTTGAAAAAATTATTTCTAAAATAAGAGATAAAATAGAATTACCAGTTCAGATTTAACAATTTCGCTTGTTTTCCTTGTTTATTCTTGTAAACAAGCATATACAACTACATATCAGTATTTTAACCTTCTATTATATAATATTTTTGTTGACTGAATTTAACAGATAGTCAACATGGCTGAAATTTCTTTTAATGATGTTCCCCGGGAAATTGGACTCCTTGGAGCCAAATTAGATCACCTTATTCATTTATGGAGTAAATTTCAAACTACTCATCTGGAAGAACCAGATAGATGGTTTGATATTGATGAATTATGTGCGTATTTACCAGAAAAACCTTCCAAGCCTGCAATCTATAAAAAGGTGAGTGAAAAGGCTATTCCTTTCGAAAAGCCAAATAAAAAGTTGATTTTTCTTAAATCAAGAATTGATCTCTGGCTATTGAATGGACAAGTAATGGACATTTCAACTGTAAATGCCACAACCGATTCCTACATTCGCAAAGGCAGGAGGGCAAAGTAATGGGAAAAGACTTAGTACCTGAAATCTTAGATTGTGGCTTACCTAAAAGCAGTAATAATATTGTAAATGATAGTAGTGTTGATAATTCAACATTTAGTATTGCCGAAAAATTAGTTAGCCATGTGAAAGCTTTAACCCTGCCCGATAACCTAACCAAATTCGAATATTTAAGAATTACAGATAAAACTAACATACAGATACCAATTCCGTTGGTAACCATTAACAAAGAAACAATTATAACATCTGAAGCATTATCTACAATTTCTGGCCAAAGCAAAGGAGGCAAAAGTGCAATAATTGGAGTTTTAATAGCGGGAGCAATAAGTAAGGATGGGGATATAGATGGATTTGAGGGTATAGAGGTCCGACCTAATCCTGAAGGTTTTGCTGTAATTCACATTGATACCGAACAAGCCAGACACAAGCAGAAATCTAACTTAATGTCAATACTAAGGCGTTCAGGTTTTATTGAATGTCCAGCCAATCTCCTTTCATACAATATCAGGCAATTGGCTATTGATGAATATGCAGATATTACTAATAATATTTGCGAGCTTGCAAATAATGAGTTTGGCGGGATACACTCAATCTGGATTGATGGAGGTGCTGATTATATTGCTGATGTAAATGACGCTGCTCAATCCAATGCAATTATTAAGTTTTTTGAGGATTTAGCCATAAAATATAAAACTGCTATTATAATTATTGTACACACAAACCCTGGTGGCGATAAAGAACGTGGACATTTCGGCAGCACTTGTCAACGTAAGAGTGAATCTGTATTAACAGTTAAAAAAAGTGGAGAAATTTCATCATTAGAAGCAAAATTTCTGCGTAATGCAGGTAATGGTGATATACCCAAGATAGAATTCGCATATAACAGGGAAAAGGGCTACCATACTTATGTTGGTGTTGGCATTGATAATCCGGATGACAAACCAAACCGCCGGCTCGAAGCAATCAAACAAAGTCATAATCTTGTCTTTAGTGGTCAAAGGTCATATTCATACAAGGGAGCTATTAATGCAATCATGCTTGCAGTTAGTATAAGCGAACGTACCGCCAAAGATTATTTTACTCACATGAATGTGAATAGTATGATCCATCAAGGCGCCGATAATAATTGGAGAATTAAAAATGATAAATAGAATAGGTGCAACTGTTGCACCAGTGCAATTGCACCACTTTGCACCGGTGTATGCGGTGCAAAACGCATATACTACTTTGCACCTGTTGCACTACATAAATTCGAGAAAATCATGAAAGTACATCACTTCATTTTAGAACCGTATAAGACACCCACCAGTCGATATACCTGTCCTGCTTGTGGTGAAAGAAGAAAGTTTACACGGTATATTGATACTGGATCACGACAACACCTTGCCGATCATGTTGGGCGTTGTGACCGGGAGCAAAACTGTGGATATCATTATACGCCACAGCAATATTTTCATTCCAACCCTGATTACGTTTTGCAATATCCAAAGCCAGTAATCCATACTTTACCAAAAGAATCAAAACCAGCATCTATGATTCCGCTGGAAATGCTTAACCAGAGTTTGACATGTTATCAAAATAATTGCTTTATCACTTATCTGCATAAACTCTTTGATGAGAACACAGTGACTGGTCTGATTAGCAAATATAAACTTGGCACATCAAAGTATTGGAAAGGAGCAGTTGTATTCTGGCAGATTGATTATGCCGGGAAAGTGAAGGCTGGGAAAGTAATGCTTTATGATCCGGAAAGTGGACGTCGGGTGAAGAAGCCATTTAACCGTATTTCCTGGGTGCATTCAGTATTAAAAATAACGGATTATAACCTTCAACAATGCTTTTTTGGTGAACATCTGCTTAATATTTATCCAGAATTGCCAGTATCAATCGTTGAATCTGAAAAAACCGCCATTATAGCAAGCGTATACTTTCCACAGTTTATTTGGATTGCAACGGGAGGTAAAAATGGTTGCAAATGGACTACACGGGAAGTATGGAAAGTGCTTACAGCGAGGAAAGTGATATTGTGGCCTGATCTTAACGCTTTCCGGGATTGGGAAAGGAAAGCACAACTTTTGCAGCAAAAAGGTTTGAATATCGGTATTTCAACTCTTTTGGAAAGTGAATCCTCAAATGAGCAAAAGGCATCAGGCTTAGATATTGCAGATTTTCTAATACCCTTTCCTATTGAGCTTTTCAGGAAAGTACCAAATTCGCAGCCTCCATAACACAACTTTCACCATTACGCTTTTAAAAACACAAAACGACAACAAAAACAATCCTGTATCATGACCTCAACAGAAATTCAAATCATAGACTTACTTAAACAAGGGCTGTCTTATACTCAAATTCAAGAAAAGCTACAAGTGTCGTCTAAAACTATAGCTGCCATTAAAAAAGCATACTATATACTTTCAGAAGATAGTAATTATGTACAAAACATTGACACTTTCCCCCAAAGCCTTAATCCGACAACAAGCGAAGACCAAAATTCTTTAGATGCTTCGACCAATACCATAACCACAGCTGAAAATTCAACCACAAACAAAAAAACCAATCCTATGACAACAGATGATAAAGATTCAGATGATAAACTGAGTACAACACTCGAAATTGAGAAATATCGGATTAGACTTGCTCATGAGCTTGAACTTGAAAAATTAAAAATAACCAAAGAAGAAAATGAGCGTGCACATTCACTTCGGGAGGAAGAATTAGAAATAAGACGTTACGAGGTTATGAATAATACAAATAAAAGTATAAGTGGAAAACAAACGCTTTTGAGTAGAATAAAAGAGATAGTAGGATCATGTGAAGATAATGTATTCAGTTTCGATGCTGCAAGTATGTTTTTACAGAAAACCTGGAATTTACTATCAGATTGTGAGCAATATTGTCATGCAAATGGGATCACATTCCATGGCACTGTAAGTCATACTTTGCTAACCAACCTAATTAAAATTCTTGATGATTTTTTGGAAGATCTCGAAGAAGATGAATCGGATGATCTTGAATTTGATAATGCTTTCCGAAGGCAGGTTAGCCGTGCAACTTTCCAATCATTTTAATATTTTTTTGAATAAATTCAATTTCAGCTTTTAAATGCCCTTGCCCATTCAGTGAAAATTGAAGGCAGGGGTTTTTACCTTTAATAATTTATGTCTTATTCATTTTCAGGAATCCATGTCATGTATTATACTTAAACAATTTGCAAGCGTATAACATTCCCTCATTTTATGTGAATATTTTACAACCGTTTACTCATTGGGGTATCGATTAGAATAATACCTTTGAAGGTAAATTTTACTTCTACAATATATTTTAGGAATGCAAGGAAAACAATTACGCAAACTCGAAGCCGAACTCTGGCGTGCAGCCGACCAACTCAGGGCAAACAGTAAACTTACAGCATCCGAATACTCAATGCCTGTGCTTGGCCTGATATTCCTTCGTCATGCTTACAACCGCTTTCAAAAAGTAAAGATTGAAGTTGAAAAAGATATTCCTACCCATCCACAACGTGGAAAGCGTTCGCTGACCAAAAAGGATTTTGAAGAGCAGAACTCCATGTTCCTGCCCGAAAAAGCATATTTTGACTACCTTGTATCGTTACCGGAAAGTGCCGACATTGGTGAAGCCATTGACAACGCTATGCGGCTGATAGAGGATGAATACGACAACCTCAGTGGAGTTTTACCAAAGAACTATTCCATTTTCAGCAAGGACTTACTTCGGGAATTGCTCCGGATTTTCAACAAAGAAGTACTGCAAAAAGCCGAAGGTGATCTGTTCGGGAAAATTTACGAATACTTTCTCAACAAGTTTGCCATGACTGGCGCACAGGAAGGTGGTGAATTTTTTACGCCTATGAGCCTCGTACAAACCATTGTAAATGTTATCGAACCTGATCACGGTACTGTATTTGATCCGGCTTGCGGAAGTGCCGGTATGTTTGTTCAAACTGGATATTTTATTGAAAGTGAAGGGCTGAAAGTAGCCGAAAAAGTAACCTTTTTCGGGCAGGAAAAAGCCGATCTCAATACCAAACTGGCTAAGATGAACCTTACCGTTCACGGATTGGAAGGAAATATACTGGAAGGAAACACTTTTTACGACGACAAACACAACCTGGTTGGTGCTGCCGACTTTGTTATGGCAAATCCCCCATTTAACGTGGATGGTGTGGATAAAGGTAAAGATTCAGTAAAGAAGGATCCTCGCCTGTTATACACAATGGATGAAAAAGGCAGTATTACCCGCCTGTTGCCTAAAAACGATAATGCCAATTACCTGTGGATACAATATTTTTATGGATATCTGAAACCAACAGGTCGTGCTGGATTTGTAATGGCTTCTTCGGCCAGCGATGCAGGACATAGCGAAAAAGACATCCGTGAAAAACTGGTGAGAACCGGAGCCGTAGATGTTATGATTGCCGTTGGCAATAACTTTTTCTATACACGCTCCCTGCCTTGCACCTTATGGTTTTTCGATAGAAACAAGGAACAGGACGAACAGCAAAAGGATAGGGTGCTGATGCTGGATGCCCGGAAAATTTATCGTAAAGTTACCAGTAAGGTAAATGACTTTAGCCCTGAGCAATCACAAAACCTTATTAGTATTGTAAACCTGTATAGAGGCAATACCGGTATGTTTGAAGCCACTGTTAAGAAATACCTCGAAACATCAGCTTCTTTAGCCAAAGAAACAGCCGAAGCTACCTCCGAACTTCAAACGCAATTGCAAAAAGTGCATAAAACAGTAATCAATTTTGCTGTTATTTATGCCAAAGAAAACAAAGAAGCCCAGTCATTTGTAGATGCATTAAACAGTGAAGAGACTTCAACCATTTATGAACAACAAAATGCACTTATCTCGGATGCTAAAAAGGTAAAACCCGAAACCACTTCCTTAGAAAGCCTTGCACATCTGTGCAAAACCATTCGTAAACCTCAGGATAAACTTATTAAGCAACTGCTTGATGCAATTGCCACAGCTGTTAAGGAATTTCAACTAAACAAAAACAAGGACTGGAAAGAGCTCAACCTGAAAGAACAGCTTGACCAACTCAAAACTCTGCAACAGCATCTTAGTGGCAATCCCGAAGAAGAAGAACCAGGTTTATTGCACGAAACTGAATATTTTTACAAACAAGCCCATTGGCTTACCAGCCGTTTCCCTGATGGCGTTTATACTGATGTAGAAGGGCTTTGCAAAGTTGTAACTCAATTAGACATTGAAGCCAAAGACTGGAGCTTAAGTGCTGGCAGGTATGTTGGTATCGATACTACTGTTAATGATGATATTGATTACTCTGAACGCCTAAATGAGATTCATATTGAATTGGATGGATTAAGCGATGAAGCGAATGAATTGGCAAAAGTCATTTCTGAAAACTATAAAGAGTTGGCCATATGAAGTGGGAGACTATTGAAATAGGCCAACTTGGAGAAGTTATTACAGGGAATACCCCTCCGCGAAAAAATCCTGAATTATATGGTGATTACATCCCTTTTATCAAGCCAACTGACATGGAGATTGATAGAAGATATACACCAAATCCAGAGGAATGCTATTCAGAATTGGGTTATGACAAATACAGGAAATCTCTGATTCCTAAAGGTGCTACTTGTGTTGTTACTATTGGTAGCATTGGCAAAAAAATGACACAGGCATTTACAGATTGTTTTATTAACCAGGCTGTAAATGCTGTAATCCCCAATAATCAATATGATGACGATTTTGTTTACTATCTACTGAAAAATAATCTTGATAAGGTTAAAGGATTAGATTCTGGAACATCATCAGGGCGAGAAAATGTGTCTAAATCTTCATTTTCAAGCATCGAAATAAAAGTTATAAAACATCTTCCCACACAACGCAAAATCGCATCTATTTTATCCGCTTATGATGAATTGATAGAAAACAATTTGATACGGATAAAATTGTTAGAGGAAAAGACTTTTTTGAGTTATAAGTTGATTGTGAAGAGTGAAAAGTTAGAGAAATATATTCTTTCCGATTTTGGTGAAGTAATTACAGGAAAGACCCCTTCAACAGCTGTTTACGATTATTTTGGTGATGATGTGCCTTTTATTAAAACTCCTGATATGCACAATCAAATATTCATTGATTATACGGAACAATCATTGAGTGAATTGGGTGCAAAATCACAAGAAAAAAAATATTTGCCTCCTCTGACTTTGTGTGTTAGTTGTATTGGCACAGCTGGTGTTGTTGGAATTACATCAAAGCCAAGTCAGACAAACCAGCAAATCAATTCCATCATATTTAGTGAGCCAAGAAACGTTTATTTCTTTTATGCTTTGATGTCTCAAATGAAAGAACAACTTGAAGCATTGGGAAGTAATGGTTCAACTTTCACGAATGTGAATAAGTCAAAATTTGAAAATATGGAGGTTTTTATACCAAAGCAGAAAGTCTTAGATGAATTTGCTAATGGATTTGAAGCTCCTTTCAAATTGATTTTAGCATTACAAAAACAAAACACCAAACTCCGCCAAGCACGGGATATTTTATTGCCAAGGTTAATGAGTGGGGAAATAGAGGTGTAAAAAGTAAATTTATAAGTCATTGATATTGTGATGGAAATAATGTTTAAAAATTTGATCGTATTATATAGAGACAGTTTACTAAAATAAATCTAAAAAATTTTAATATGAGTAAGTTCGATTTTTCAGAAGATCAAAAAAAGAAAATGGTGAATTGGCGTAAAGGCCGTATATCATCTCCCGAAAATGGGTTTCAGAATGGCAAGGCATATGACCACATCATACCTAAAAATCTTTGGAAAGAAACATTATGGAGTGGTATTAGGAAAGAATCAGTATTGCCCGAGTACTTAACGGATAACAATATTCAATCTCATGCCGGAACTCACAATTTGGTAAGTTCATGGGTAAACAGCGCCAATCTGTACTTTCCTATTCGTAACAATGAGTCATTAACAAAATTGATGTTGGAGTTTCTAAAAAGACATGTTTCAGATCAAATTACTGAAATTACTGAGATCGAACTTGAATTTGCATTTCCTAAAAGCGATGAATTACATCCGGCCATATTATTGGGAGAAATGGATGGTAGCCGTGGTTCAGGTCAAACTTCACCTGATGTTGCATTTAAGGTTAAAACAATTGATGGCGATGGTATTATTCTAACGGAATGCAAATATACAGAGCATAGCTTTTATGGCTGCTCTGCTCGAAAGATTGACAAAGAATCAACGCGAAAAAATAATCCTGATCCTAACCGTTGTATGAAACGAGTTAAGGATTGTGATTATTCATCAGTTTGTCATCAGACTGTATGGGGAAGAAAGTATTTGAGCCTAATTGAAATTTCCGAATTTGGTAAAAGTAAGTTGGAAAGATGCCCTGCAGCTACTGGTGGTTATCAATTGTTGCGCCAGCAAGCATTGGCCGAAGGAATTGCACAAAGTGGAAGATACACCTTAGTTGCATCGACCGTTGCTTTCGATAAAAGGAATACAGATTTGAAAGGGTGTTTGAGGACAACAGGCATCGATGATTTTCAAACCGGCTGGGGCAAACTATTTGCAGGTAAATCAATTTTTAAAACCTGGACACATCAGGAATGGGTTCAGTTTGTCAGGGATAATCAGGTAAATGGGGAATTTAATGAATGGTTGGAATATTTAAAAGAGAGGTATGGGTATTAAGCAAAACGCCAAACTCCGGGAGCAGCGAGTTATATTATTGCAGAAATTAATGAATGGACAAATAGAAGTGTAAATATGGACAATACAATTAAATTATATTCAATCAGTGAACTTTTAGAGAGAAATTTTTACATTCCATCCTATCAGCGTGGTTATAGATGGACAAAACAACAAGTAGAAGACTTACTTAATGATGTTTATACTTTTGCAATTAAGCCTAATAAGTCTCCTAAAGAATTCTATTGCCTTCAACCTGTAGTTATTAAGCCACATCAATGGGAAAGAATAAAACCAGATGGAGTAACAGAAAAAATTGAAGGTTGGGAGTTAGTTGATGGTCAACAGCGAATTACAACAATTAGGATTTTACTATCTTACTTCATTAAAACACATTTAATTGGTAAAACATTTAAAGAACGATATAGTAAAGATGTCTTTTCGATTGATTATGAAACAAGAAACGATTCAGAACAATTCCTGAGTAACATTATTGAAAACGATAATAGCAGTATTGATTTCTATCACATTTCACAGGCATACACTACAATTGATAATTGGATAAAAGAAAAAGTAAAGAAAGAGCAGGTAATGCTTGACGATATATGCGATTCAATTATCAGGACACTTGTCTATAATATTAAAAATCAAAAAAGCGAAGGCGTTGTTCAGGTAATTTGGTATCAAATTGAAGATGGTAAAAATCCGATAGATACCTTCATCCGAATTAACTTAGGAAAAATATCGCTTACCAATTCAGAACTGATTAAAGCTTTATTTCTGCAAGAAGGAAATTTTGGGTCAGATAAAAATGAGTTGGCTAAACTTCGACAGTTAGAAATTGCGAATGAATGGGACAGAATTGAAAACACATTACAGGATGATGATTTTTGGTGGTTTTTGAATAAAGGTGAAAATAAAAAACCATCAAGAATTGAGTTCATTTTTGATTTAATTAAAAGTGTCGCAATTAAAAATGACCCTGAAATAAAATATAGAGAAAGTAATCCTGTAGAATTAGAAGAAAGAAAAAAAACTAATCCATCAATAGAAGAAACTATTGGTACTGACCAATTCGCCACATTTCGTTTTTTCTATCAACGTTTTGACGGTAAAAGTGATTTTGATTTCATTAAAAAAGAATGGTCAACCATAACAGATTATTTCAATACATTCTTGGAATGGTTCGATAACCCTATTTGGTATCATTATATTGGATTTCTCATTTATTGCGGAGACAATATTGTAGAAATTTTTAACATTACCCAAACAGACTGTAATACCAAAAATCAAATTACTGAAAAGCTTAAAATAAGAGTAAAAGCCAGATTCGTTGGAGTTAAATGGGCTGTTGATGAAAACAAGCAACCATATCTGGATTTAAGCTATGCAAAAGCAAAGCAAAAACAATACATAAAAGAGCTATTATTGCTTCTGAATATTCAATATGTAATTGAGCAATCCAAAGTTGAGAAACCTGAATTTGAAGAAATAGAATCTAAAAATTTGATTTTTAAGTTTCCTTTTAAAACTTTCAAAAAAGAGCAATGGGATGTCGAACATATAGATTCATTTACTGAGAATCCACTTAGTGACAGACCAACACAAATTGAATGGTTAACAACCGCAAAAAGTGATTTAGATGATGTTATAGAGTTTAAAAAAGATTTAAAACTTGCCGAATGTATTAAGTCATTTACTGAAGATATCAAGTCAAAAGAAAGTTTTGAATTGATACAAGGTGATATAATTAGAATAGCTGGTGAGGAAACAAATAATGAATTGCTGAAAAACAATATTGGAAACCTCACTTTGCTGGATGCAGAAACAAATCGTTCTTATGGCAATGCTTTGTTTCCAACCAAGCGAAGGATAATCATTGAAAAAGATATGAATGGCACTTTTATTCCTATCTGGACAAAAAATCTATTCCTAAAATACTTTGATTTAAAAGCAGGAAGTCGAACAAAATGGACAGAGTCAGATATCAAGAAATACAGAAAAAGCATTGCTGATAAGTTGCAAGATTTTTTACCTGCTCAACCCTAATATTCCATCAAATGAATAAATACAATTTAACAGATATTTTATCGAAAGAGTTAATTATTGAAGAACAAGACTCTTCAAAATCGTATAAGTTTGAGGGAATTCAAATTCCAATGATTCAACGTGATTATGCTCAAGGCAGAGCAGAAGAAGTTGAGATTCGGAATCGATTTCTTAAATCAATATTCAATGCTTTAGTGAAGGATGAAAATTTAGAGCTTGATTTTGTTTATGGCTCTATCAAGGAATTAGACAGCAAAATCCATTTCATTCCGCTTGATGGGCAGCAACGAATAACCACCTTATTTTTACTTCATTGGTATATAGGTAAAAGAGAATTAAATATCAACGAACTTAATTTACTACTTACCACACTCAAAGGGTTTACCTATGCAACCAGAAGTAGTGCAAGGGATTTTTGTGAAAAGCTTATCGATATATCTTTAAGTTTCAAAGAGTGTCCAAAAAAAGAAATTACTAACTCAGCCTGGTTTTATGGACGCTTCGAAAAAGATCCAACAGTAAAAGCGATGCTTATAATGCTGGATGCAATACATTCCTATTACAATCAAGAATTGGCAAAAAACGCTTCGATTAATTTATTTGCATCATTGTCAAAAATGTCCTTCTATATTTTGCCTTTGGGAGGATTCAATCTCTCCGACGAGTTATATATTAAAATGAATGCCAGAGGAAAGCAATTAACAGATTTTGAAAACTTTAAAGCAGATTTAGTCAATTGGATTAGGGATGAAAAAAATCCCAATGGCTTTGAATTTCAAATGAAAGTAACTCTGAATAATAGAGAAATGCCTTATCACCTTGCCTTTGCCACAAAATTGGATAATAGCTGGTCTCATTTATTTTGGGAATACATTCAGCAATACAAAACGGATTCAAAGAACATCGATATATTTTACCTGCGTTTTTGGAATCGATTTTTATTAAACAATCATATTACTTCAAGTTTAGAATTGCCTGATGTAATTGAAAAGGGAGAAATTTTTAAAAAATTGTATGGCAATGAAGATAACGAATCGAATTTTAAATATGAGGGCTTTGAGTTTTACAAGCAACTTTTCGAAAAGCAGGATGTAGTCTTAAACGCTCAACAAACTCTTGATGGGTTGTCTGAGAATTTTATTGAAATTCAAAAATGTCTTCAACCAGTTTGGGCTATAAAAGACAGCTGGAATTTATTTGATGAAAAAATAAACCAGCGTCAAAGAATCTTGTTTTTGGCAATATCACTCTATGTTCGAAAGAATACTTTTGATATCGGCAAATTCAGGAATTGGATAAGGGTTGTTTGGAATATAATTATTGACCCAGACATCAGAAGTATATCTGTGATGATTAGCATTGTGAGAATTATCGACAAGTTGTCTGCTGGTTCAGGGGATATATATAAATTTCTAATTGGCCCAGATTTGTTAGCTATAATTCAAAATGAAACATCCTTTGTAAAAGCACAATTAGAAGAAGAAAAATTAAAGGCTAAGTTAATTATTTCAAACCCTTCTTGGGAAACTGAACTAATATCGGCTGAAAAGCATCAATTGTTTCAAGGGAATATTGGTTTTCTTTTGCTTTCAAGTCCTGAATTCGCTCAATTTGAATCTCGATTGAAAATTGCAAATCTCCTATTTAATGGTAAAGGTTCAAACAATGAATATCTTAATAATCATAAATTAACAAGGGCGCTAATATGTAAGTTTCACAATTGGAATGAGTTATTCAAAATTGATATTGCGGATAACTATAACAATTGGCAACTACTGCTTCGTAGAAATATAAGAGTGAAGGAGATTGTGTGCGTCTTTTGTGATTCTGACAATGAAAAGATACTAAGTGATGAAATCGACAAATCTATTACCTCCGAATCTTCAATTCAAGGCTTCGCTGATACGCCTGAAATTGCTGCAAGAATAGATTATATTCATAAACAATTATATGCTGATGAAAAATTACATATCTGGTGCCAACAAAAAGGAGCAACTAAGCTAAGGAAGAGAGGTGAACGAATATATATTGACAGACCGGGAAGTTGGTACGATCGAGTGATGATTGATACATATAGAAATGAACTAATTTTCCGATTAATTGATAAATTCAAGTTGACTACAAGTCAAAAATGTACAGATTCGTATTATTGGGGGACAACTGTTGAATTATTTAAAACGTTTGAAAGCTTCAATATTACTTTAGCTTTTGATGACATTGAAAATCTCAGAATTGGAATTAAAGATGATGGGAAATCGTTACAAATAGATAATCTTGAATTCAATACAGATGAAGTAGTAAAAGGCTGGATTTGTAGACGAAAATACAATTATAATAAAATTGCTTCAGAATTAGATATTGATTTAATAATTCAATTAATTGAAGATGAGATTTTTAGTAATAGCAATACCAGTAGTCTATTGAACAAGATTCAATCTTCAAAAATTAATAACTAATCAAATACTATGACTTACAAATTCTCAGAAGATAAAATTAATAAAATAAACAGCAATTGAACTATTCTGAGATTACTTTGATCGAGATAGTACTTTGAATTTTTAAGAAATGAATTTATATACAAGCCGTTAACTGTGTTGTTGATCTGCAGGCTAAAATGCTCGAAATTAATCTTTGATTGAATTGATATTATAGATACTTTTGATACTATAATTTTAAATATTAAATGGCCACAGCTGAGCAGATAAAATCCCTTTTGCGTTCTCACTTTGATAATGATAGTGAGCGTTTCATGACCATCTCACTTCAGGTGGCAGCACACGAAGCACGTCAGGGGCATTCTGCATTGGCTGAAGAAATAAAGGAACTGGTTGAGAAAACTAAAACCAGTAGCCGGGTGCGTGTTATTGCCCTTAGGCCTGATTTAAGTGATTTAATCCTTCAATCCCAACCTGATACAAAATTACCGGAATTGATTGTCAACACTGCAATCAAAACCCGTATTGTAAGACTATTAAAAGAATATCGGCAAAAAGAGAGAATAAGGCATTTTGGGCTCGAGAACCGTAGAAAATTATTGATTTCTGGCCCTCCTGGAACAGGTAAAACCCTCACTGCAGCAGTAATAGCCGGAGAATTAAATCTTCCTCTATTCACTGTTCTATTTGATAAACTGGTCACGAAATACATGGGTGAAACCGCTTCAAAACTTCGTCAGATTTTTGAGGTCATTGCACAACAAAAGGGAGTATATTTATTCGATGAGTTTGATGCAATTGGAGCTGAACGTGGTCGTGACAATGAGGTGGGTGAAATGCGTCGTGTTTTGAACGCATTTTTACAGTTTATTGAAAGTGATAAATCTGATAGTTTTATTATTGCAGCAACCAATAATCCTGGAATATTGGACAAAGCACTATTTCGCAGATTTGATGACGTTTTATATTACAATTTGCCTGAAAAAGAACAGATTGTTCAACTGGTCAAGAACAGAATGGGAACATTTAAGGGCAATTATAGTTTGGAAAGTATTGCTGAAAATATTCATGCACTTAGCCACTCTGATATTTGTCAGGCATGTGATGATGCAATAAAGGATGCGATTTTAGAGGGCAGAGACAAAGCCTCTAAAGAAACGCTTTTAAATATGTTGAATGATAGACTCGATGTATATAGAAAATGAATTTAATAATCTATGGACGATATAACCAGACCACTTATTATATTACCCAACGCACCAGAATCTCTCCCATTTACATCAAAATCTTCAAGTGTTGCTGGTCCATTTTATCCGGCAAGAAACAGGATAACCCACGGGCAATGGCTTCAAAACCAATTTGAAGGAATTTGGCAACAATCCATTTCTCACCGTGAAGAGCGAATTGCAGCATCAGTTCCAGCTAAAAAAGGAGTTTATGTCCAATTTGCAGGTCAGCCAGGATCACCTCTTAAAGTACAAAGCCTGGAGGATACCCGATCAGGTATTCGGCTCTTAAACGTGCATGAAAAGATTGTTTCCGACCAAATAGTAAAATTAGCTACAGTATATATCCCTTCTGAGAAAAGAGGCGTTTTTTTACAGAAATTTCGCGAATACACGTTGGAGAATACTCCCGGTGGTCAACCCAAAAACCAGGATTTAGTCAGCGGCATAGATCAATTGAGATTGGCACTGCTGGACTCATTTTGGGTAGATCCAACTGAAATGATGCCACGAAATCAACCAGTTTGGTGTGAAGTTTGGCTGCGTCTTATCCAAAATGAAAATAGTGAAACCATTTTAACCCATTTCTTTTCTATTTGCGAACAATTCGGCATACAATATAAAAATCAGAAAATTAGTTTCCCTGAAAGGATGGTTACGCTTATCCGTGCAAATCAGCAACAATTAGGTGAATTAATTGAATCATTTGATTTTATAGCCGAGATTCGTCTGGCTCAAGAACCTGAAAGCTTTTGGACATCTCTAAATAATTCTGAGCAGGCTGAATGGGTTGAAGATGTTTTATCGCGTTTGGTTATTAATACTGGCTCAAATGTTTATATTTCAATTCTTGATACTGGTGTAAATAATGGTCATCCTCTATTGACACCTATGCTATCTATTCAAGATTGCCATACTGTTATGCCTGAGTGGCATTTGAACGATCACCAGGGACATGGTACATTAATGGCAGGTATTTGTTCGTATGGGGATATTAAAAGTGCATTGGAAAGTAACAACCCAGTTGAGGTTTTAAGCTTACTGGAATCAATAAAAATTCTTCCAAATCAGGAAGAAAATGATCCTGATTTATATGGCTACATCACCTCCCAAGGCATCTATTTAGCCGAAATACAAAACCCTGTTGCGAAGAGAATTATTTGTATGGCTGTTACTTCGTCATTTCAAACAGATAAAGGTCGGCCGTCTTCATGGTCTGCTGCTATTGATGCTCTTTCTTCTGGGGCTGCTGATGACCAAAGGCGATTATTCATCATCTCGGCCGGAAATGTCCGAAATACTACCGACTATAAAAATTACCCTGAAAGCAATCTTAAACTGTCTGTTGAATCACCTGCTCAATCATGGAATGCTTTAACCGTAGGTGCCTATACAGTTAAAAGAATCGTCGATGATGATCAATATGTCGGATACAGTTTATTGGCTTCAGAAGGTTCATTATCACCTTTCAGTACAACATCAATCTCTTGGGAAACAAAAACATGGCCCAATAAGCCAGATGTTATTTTCGAAGGGGGTAATTTATTAAAGTCAGATGAAGGAGAAATTGTTTCGCACGATGATTTATCAGAGCTTACTACTTTCTATCAGCAATTTCGTAGGCACTTCTCCACTATAAATGGAACAAGCTTAGCTACAGCTAAAGCATCATGGATGGCCGCATCCATTCAATTTTACTATCCGAATTATTGGCCTGAAACTATCAGAGGTCTTATGGTTCATAGTGCTGAATGGCCTGATGAACTACTAACTCAGTTTGGCTTAGATCGTAATAGAAAATCGGATGTGGCTCAAATTCTTCGCATTGCGGGGTATGGTTTGCCAAATTTAAAAAAGGCGATACAATGTGCTTCAAATAGCTTAACCTTAATTGCACAAAATTCCATCCAACCTTTTATTAAAGAGGGATCAAGTTACAAAACAAATCAGATGCACTTGTATAAGTTACCATGGCCAGTTGAGGAATTGTTAAGCCTTGGAGCAATACAGGTCAAATTAAGAATTACATTATCCTTTTTTATTGAACCAGGACCTGGCGAAATAGGATGGAAAGATCGCTACCGATATGCTTCACATGGTCTAAGATTTGATTTGAACAATACAAACGAAACAGAGTCGGATTTCATTCGCAGATTAAATGCTGCTGCTATTTCGGCAGAAGATGATAGCTTTAGTACTGGTGGTACGAGCGGATCTGAAAGATGGCAAATTGGGATTAACAATCGCAAACAAGGTTCTCTGCATTCTGATATCTGGTCTGGCAATGCTGCTGACCTTGCAATTTGTAACGTAGTTGGCATTTACCCCATAATTGGCTGGTGGAGAGAACGTCATAATCAGGATTGTTTCAATAAGCAGACACGGTATTCATTAATCGTATCATTGGAAGTACCTGAACAGGAAATTGATATTTACACTACAGTTCGCAATATGATTGCTATCCCGATAGAAATAACAGTATAAATTTGTTGTTATGTCTTACGAATACTCAGAAGATAATTTAATAGAACAAACAGCAATTGAATTATTTCTCAACCGCTTAGGCTGGGATACACTTGTGGCTTATAACAAGGAAAGTTTTGGCGAAGGAAGTACTCTTGGCAGGCTGAATAAAAAGGAAGTAGTACTAAAGCGTATATTCCTGGCTAAATTAATGCAGTTCAACCCCGGACTGCCTCAAAAAGCCTATGATGAGGCATACGAAAAACTTATTGAAGAAAACACTACCAAGTCATTATCCGAAATAAACTTTGAGAAATACCAGCTATTACGTGATGGCATTCCGGTCGATTTTATTAACCAAAAAGGCGAACATATCAAGAACAAAAGGTTAAAAGCCTTTGATTTTGAAACACCGGACAATAATGATTTCTTAGCTGTGAGGCAATTGTGGCTCGAAGGAAAAAGCAACCGGAAACGGCGGACGGATATTATCGGTTTTGTAAATGGTATTCCTCTGCTGTTCATTGAACTTAAAGCAGCGCACCGGAAATTAGAAAACGCTTACAACGATAATTTCACCGATTACAAGGATGTAATTCCCAAACTATTTTACTACAACGCATTCGTAGTATTGAGTAATGGCATCGAAAGCCGCATCGGGAGCGTCACAGGCAAATACCAGCATTTTCATGAGTGGAAACGTATAACGGAAGAAGACGAAGGTGTTGTCGCCTTAGATAGAATTATTTTAGGCGTTTGCGATAAACAGCGATTTCTGGATCTTTTTGAAAATTTTATCCTATATGATAATTCCTTAGGGAAAATAATAAAGCTGATAGCACGGAATCATCAGTTTATCGGAGTTAACAAAGCCCTGGATAACATCGAATTAAAAGACCAATTATACAAATTGGGTAAAATCAGTTTTGAGGAAAAGCAAAAATTGGGAGTATTCTGGCATACACAAGGAAGCGGAAAATCCTATTCAATGGTTTTCTTTTGCCAAAAAATTCATCGGAAATTTACCGGATGTTACACTTTCTTATTGGTAACCGACCGGAATGAATTAGATACACAGATTTATGGCACATTCAGCGGGGCTGGTGCAGTTCCGCAGGTTAAAGCAGGCTCAGCAAATTCGTTAAAAGCAAGCAGTGGTAAACATTTGAAGGAGTTATTAAGTTCCGAACATCGATATCTATTTACCCTCATCCATAAATTCAATTTTGAAAAAGAGATTACGGAGCGTGAAAACATAATCGTAATTTCTGACGAAGCACACCGCACACAGGGCGGACAATTGGCAATGAACCTGCGCAATGCATTGCCCGGAGCGTCATTTATCGGCTTTACAGGCACACCATTGTTTAAAGACGACGAATTAACAAAACGTATTTTTGGTGACTATGTTTCCCGATACGATTTCAAACGTAGTGTTGATGATGGGGCAACAGTTCCGTTATTTTATGAAAACAGGGGCGAAAATTTAGGTTTGAAAAATCCTGTTATCACGGATCAAATAAGAGCAGTGTTAGATGCTGAAAGCGATGATTTGGATAGTGATCAACGTAGCCGCATCGAACAGCTATTTGCAAGGGAATATCCCATACTAACTGCCAGGAAACGGCTCAATGCTATTGCGCAGGATGTTGTTTGGCATTTTTGCAACAGGGGCTATAAAGGCAAAGGAATGTTTATTGCTCTTGACAAACTCACTGCGGTAAGAATGTATGATCTGATTACTTATCACTGGAAACAGTTGATTGAGAAATTAGAAAAAGAAGTTATCAAAGGAAAATATGGCGACCAGGAGATGCTGGAGAAAGTCCGGGAACTCCAATGGATAAAGGAAACGGAGATTTGCGTTGTGGTAAGCTCCGAACAAAATGAAATACAAAAGTTTCAGAAGTGGGATTTAGATATTGAACCGCACCGTGAGAAAATGAACACCCAGGACCTGGAAACAAGGTTCAAGGATGAGGATGACCCTTTCCGTTTTGTCATTGTATGTGCCATGTGGATTACGGGTTTTGATGTGCCTTCGCTTTCCACAATGTATATTGATAAACCATTAAAATCACATACGCTGATGCAAGCCATTGCAAGGGCTAACCGCATAAGCGAAGGCAAAAACAATGGACTGATCGTTGACTACATCGAAACCTATACAGCCTTGTTAGATGCTTTGGCAATTTATGGCGCAGGCGGAGAAGAGGGAGCTGGCGGTGAAAAACCGGAACCTCCTGTTAAGCTGAAAGAGGAATTGATATTACAATTGGAAGAAGTACTGGATGCTACAGAAACATTTCTGCTGGATGAAGTAGATTTTGATTTGCAGGAATTGATCAAGGCAAGTGGACTACACAAACTGGCAGCAATGGAAAAGGCAGTAAATGCTGTTTACACCAACGATGAAACCAAACGCAAGTTTCAGATATTAGCCAGAGAGGTTTTTAAGAAGTTTAAAGCATTACAGCCCGACAAAGTACTGAATCTCTACTCCGCAAGAAAAAATGCGATTGACGTCATCTATACAGCAATTGAAGACAATGTTCAAAGTGCCGACGTAACTGACATCATGAAGAAAATCCAGGATGTCGTTGATGCCTCAATTGAAACTATGGCGGCGGAACCCTCTTTGATAAAGATTGATGACCCAACAAATGAAATTGGAAAAATTGTTGACCTGAGTGGATTGAATTTCGATTTACTGGAAAAGTACTTTTTGAAAACAAAAAACAAAAACGCAGCTGTTCAGGCATTGAAAGATAGGGTTGAAAAACAATTAAAGCAGATGGTTGAGCGCAACCCATTGCTGGTTGATTATTACGTGCGCTATCAGGAAATCATAGAGGATTACAACAGGGGTAAGGACGAGGTCGTTATAAAGGAAACTTTTAGGCGGTTAATCGAGTTTATAAACTCTTTATCAGAAGAAGAAGCAGAATCCAGGCGAGAAGGACTATCGGACGAACAAAAGGCTATATTCGACATACTAAGGCTTGGAAAGCAACTCAATAACAACGAACGCACTGAGATTAAAAAAATATCCGTTGAATTACTTGCCGATCTGAAAAAGGAAAAGTTAAAAGTGGAACAGTGGTCTGACAAATCCGTAACTGCAGCAGCCGTCTTCACTTATGTAAACAAAACTCTTTTCGACGTCCTGCCCTACCCAACATATCAGACAGATGATGTTGATGTAAAAACTAATATGGTTTATGAGCATCTGAAGAAGCAGTATTTTGGGGGAGGGATGAGTATTTATGGGAGGTATTGATCAGTTTATGGGTCATGCAGCTTTGATGTTTTCAAGCCAAATAATACACTGTTCGAGTTTTTTATACCTGCTTCATAGCATCAATGTTTTAATCAGGTAATAAGCTGTATAAGTTCATTTTTGAAAAGTCCAATGGCAAGAAAGGCAATTAATATAAAAATCCGAAATAAGTTGTAAAATGAAAGAAATTCTATACATCTCAGGTTACCTGAAAGGCACAGATAGAGGAAAAGGAATTTTTCTAAAAATTAATGAAATCAGCACTCAATACAATTTTGATTTGGTTGAAATCCCCGCTCCATTGCACGCAAAAAATGAATGGTGCCGCGATTACATGCCTGTAAAAGGAGCAAATGGTAAAAATGTACTCTTCAAATATAATCCATCATATCTGATGGGGTCTGCTACTTATGAGAAAACAATCCCTCAGCAGTCTCAGCTTTGTGATGCACTTAATATTCAGTACAAGCAGTCGCAGGTTATTATGGATGGTGGAGCCATTGAAGTATTTGGCAATAAGGCAATTATTTCCGATAGGGTATTACAAGAAAATACAACAGCATGGAAGAACGGGCAGCCGTTGATATTTGAGAAAATCAAAGCAGAACTTGGATTGGTTGAAATCATTGTTGTCCCTGAATATCCCTATGATGAGTATGGACATGTTGATGGTATGGTGCGCTTTATTGATGAAAATCAGGTTTTAGTAAACGATCCTACATTGGAAGATGAACTTATGGCCGGTGAATCCGAGTACGATCAAAACAGATATAAAACCTGGAAGGAAAATTTTTACGCTTCATTAGCAAGTGCAGGAATTAAAACTATTCTACTGCAATGCATTCCGGATAAAGAAGACGAGACAGCAAAAGGAGTGTATATGAACTTTTTAAGGCTTAAAAACTGTATAATTATGCCTGTATTTAACGATCCGGAAAATGACGCTAAGGCTAAATCGCAATTAGAACAGGCCTTTCACCTTCCAGTAGAGCCTGTAGAGGCATCAAAATTGGCGGAAAAAGGTGGGTTGTTAAATTGTGTAACTTGGAGTCAGTAGATATTCCGATACTACTCTGTTTTCTTACAAATAAGAAAACATCCGTTAATTAATAAGAGTACCAGAAACTTATATTTTGTTATAATATTACAATTTTCAAAACGATAACTGTTTAAATTCACTATTTTTATAATCTCTTTATTATCAAAGGTAAAACTGGGAACTTTATAAAATAATTGAAGTCTGAAGTTTATAAAGAAAGAAAATTCAATTAACCATAAAATCAAGAATATGGAAGCCAATGGAATTGATTTTGAAAAATTAAGAGGTCTCATTAAAGACGAACTATTATACCCATTAAAAGAAACATGTGATAGACATGAAATTAATACTTCACTTAGGATTTCACATTTTCTATCACAAATGGCATATGAATCTGAGAATTTCACCATTACAAGTGAGAATTTAAATTTTTCAAATGATGAACTGAAATTAAAGTTCCCAATATATTTTACAGATGATGTTATTGTTGGTTATTATACACCTGAACGTATTGCTAACAGGATATACAGCAACCTAAATGGCAATGGTGATGAAAAAAGTGGTGATGGTTGGAAATATAGGGGAAGAGGTTTCTTTCAAATAAAAGGAAAGGATAATTATGTCAAATTATCTAACGATATAAGAGTTAAAAATATTTTAGACAATCCTGATATCATATCAGAATCTAAGTATGCAATGTTGTCTGCAGGGTGGTATTGGCAAAACCACAATCTTAATACCATCGCAGATCAAGGGCTAAATGCAAATGTCATAACGAATATCACTAAAATTATTACCGGAGGAATCAGTGGTTTAGATAATAGGTTTGCAGAGCTAAATAAATTTTATGCAGCCATTACAGGTACAGGTAAACCAAATTCAGAGAATAAAAAATCCAACTTTATAAAAATAAAAATTGGGTCAAGTGGACCAAGAGTAACTGAATTGCAAAATTCATTAAAACAAATTGGTGTTTTCAGTTCTGAGATTGATGGAGTTATGGGAGCAAAAACTTTAACTGCTGTGCATACATTTCAAAACTCTCATGAAATGCCTATTACCAGCGAGGTAGATGAAAACACTTTTATGAAAATTATTCAAGCAGCAAATGAAAGGGAAACAGAGATAAATAGCGTTTCGGAAATTGCTCTAAAATATTTCAATTCAATAAATTCATATATCGAATTTGAAAATGAGTGGTGGAATGAAGCAATAAAATGGATAAATGGTGATTATGGAAAAGTAATTGATGATTCGATTTCTGCAGCAAATTCTCTTTTGGAAGTACCAATGCCTTACGATTCAATAACTGATAAAAAGAAAAGTGTTGATTTGTTCATTGGAAAGCTGAAAAGTGTTATTCGTATTACAGAGGAGGTTGATGAAAGTACTATAATGCCTCCAATTAATAAATCAAATAGAAAACAAAATAACGAGATAAGAAGCATAGCTCAAACAGCATACGATAAATTTGACCTTCCACAAGAAGTTGAACCTGAAAACAGTAATATTAATCAGAGTGATGTTGAACCTAAAAAAATTCCTGCAGAGAAAATAAATGCTATTCAAAGCATTGCTGAGCAATTTACACCAGCGTTTGAAAATCTTATTTCAAAATATCCAGGCTGGTATAAAAACCCAATTGATAATAATGAAAATGGGTTATCTGCACTGTTAATTGCAGCTTCAGAGTATGCAAATAGAATCATAAAAAACAAAGAAACATATTTTGCCAATAAATTAGCGGACGGAACCGACTTTCTTATATTACTTGACTTACGAATATTCATTAGAAGCATTAAGGATTTTGTTTTAAAGTGTGAGGAATTAGTAAAATATTATAAATTAAATCTAAAAGATCTCGAACTCATTACAAATCTTCAATGGCTTAATACATTTAGGAACACGGCTCAACGATTTATAGATGAATTACAATTGATATTGCATGCAATAGAAAACGAAACACCTTTACCATCCGAGTCAGGATCAGTTCCTGATGAAGCAAATATTGCTGCATCCA
Source organism: uncultured Lentimicrobiaceae bacterium (assembly GCA_964420555.1). Classification (GTDB taxonomy): domain Bacteria; phylum Bacteroidota; class Bacteroidia; order Bacteroidales; family UBA4417; genus UBA4417. The sequence continues at coordinate 321,851 of CAYQTT010000001.1, forward strand.
CAACATTCGACAAAGAAACGCTCACTGCGCTTAATTCTGATGTACCTTATGCTGATACTCCTGATAGTTTAGGAATTACTCCAGATGTAAATGCCCTGGCTTCGGTTATAGCTTATAAATACCTAAAAACACCTCTTGCCATAGGACTATTTGGTAACTGGGGTTCGGGAAAAAGTTTCTTTATGAAAAAGCTGCAAAAACAAATTGATCTTTTTGCAGCTGATGACGGTGATGATTTTGTGGAACGCGTGGTTCATATCGAATTTAACAGCTGGCATTATTCCGAAAGCAACCTTTGGGCAAGTTTTGTTACAAAAATTTTTGAAGAACTTGATAATTATGGTAATAAAAATCCTGGCGCAGTTAAAGAATTATTTAAAAAATTAAACTCTTCCAGCGAATTTTTAACTGATGCCAATACTAAACTGCAAGCAATTGGAGCTACAATTATTGCTCTTAATAATGAACTTACGACAAAAAAAGTTGAAGTTGCTGAAAAGGCAAAAGAACTTAATGGAATAAAATTAGCTGATGTTGCACTTGAAGTTTTTAACAATCCAGATATAAAAAATGACCTTGAAGAGATAAAAAATAAACTCCCACAGAAAGAAATAAATAACCTTGAGGATATATACAGAAGTGTTAATGAATTAAATGGATTTGTAAATAAATTTATTGAGACCTTAAAACTTTTTACTTCATTTAGAAGTAATAAATCATGGTTTGCACTTATACTTTTTACCATTATTTGTACCTCGCCGTTTTGGCTCTTCTATTTTTTCAATATTAAAATAAACGATTTCTTTAATTGGTTTGGTAAATATTCAACACCGGTTGCTTTAATTTTAGCAAATCTTTCAGGTGTTGCAGCGTATGCTACTATTGGATTGAATAAAGTGCAAGAAAAATTGAAATCAATTTCGGGTACCTGTGCTGTTTTGGAAAAACAATCTCTTGCACAACAACAAGTAGAAATTGACAAAATACAATTTGAACTTGACATTCAAAAGCAAGCGCAAATTCAAAAAGAATCAGAAATCAATGCGCTAATAAGGGAGCAAGCCGAAATACAGGCATCTATAGACGATATACAATCCGGTAAAAAACTTGCAAACTTTATATCTGGGCGTGTAACCGACCAACGTTATATTAATAGTTTAGGACTCGTTACCTGGATTCGTAAAGATTTTAAAAAATTGGATGAAATCTTAAAAGAGCAGAGATTAGTCAATAACTTGAAAAAGAAATCAAAGGAGGAAAAAGAAAAAATCTTTCAGGTAGACCGAATAGTACTCTACATCGATGACCTCGACCGTTGCAAGGAGGATATAGTAGTTTGTGTGTTAGAAGCAATACATCTATTACTTACATTCGAATTGTTTGTTGTTGTAGTGGGTGTTGACCCACGATGGATGCACAATGCTTTGAATAATAAATACAACAAGCAATTAAAAACAGGTAATGCTGAAAAAGTAAATGTCGAAGTAAACGCAGAAACGAATAGTACAAATAAAGCCACATCGTATGATTATCTCGAAAAAATATTTCAGGTGCCTTTTGTATTGAATGAAATTGATCGTGAGGGTAAAGTAAGTCTTATTGATGCGCTGACAAAAACCCAGGAAATAAGTGTACAAGCCATTGATTCTGATGTTTCGCAAGCATCAACAGAAGAAATAACAAATCGCGAATCAGATGAAATCAAGAATGAATTGACTAATGGCGATATTAAAGACGCTGAAACAACAATAAATGAAGACAACAAAACGGAAGAGGAAGAAATAAATCAACAGGAAGCGGAAAAACGAATAAAGGACGAGGCTGATAAAAAGCAAAAAGAAGCAGAGTTGACAAAAGCAGGAGCTGATAAAAAGCAAAAAGAAGCCAACATGAAAAAAGCTAAAGAGCAATTAGTTATTTCCGTGGAAGAAATAAATTTTATGAAAGGTATAAGTGAACTGATTGGCAACTCACCCAGGACAATAAACCGATACATAAATATTTACAGGATAATCCGATCACATTCCAGCCTTGTTAAAACGGAAATACCAATCCAGGATTATTGTGCAGTAATGATTTTACTTGCTATAATTACTGGACTACCAAATGAGAGCAAAGAATTTTTCAAATCATTTGCTGAGGAAAAAACAGGCACTTTCAAAGATTTTGTAACTAAATCAGGAACTGATTTTCAACTACTTAAAGATGCTTGTGGAGTGTCTTTTAGTATTTCTGAATCATCTCAAAAAACAGTTGGAGAAATGACTATTGATTTTATGAAAGAAAGATTTGAGCTTGTGCAACGGTTTAGTTTTCGCAATTATGCAGATAATGTTAAGACAGATTAGATTATTCTAATTATTTAAACTACTAAGTCCCCAGTATAGTTTTATCTGAAATGATAATTACTAAGTTCAAGTTCTGGGATTTGAAAACCTTGAATTATAAAACTTTCAAAAATGACACACGAAAATGACTTGATATTATCAAAATTATCAGTGAGAATAAAGGATTCCGGTACTTTGAATGTGATAGGTAGCGGATTATTATACCTTAATCAAAACCTAAAGGACAAAGTATATATTCTAACTGCAGCGCATGTTCTCTATAAAGATGGAGATTCCTTTAAAGAGCCAATTAATCAAGTAAATATCGACATCTATGATTCATTAAGAAATTCCTATCAGTCACTGATTCATACAATTAACCATGATTTGGTTGCCCCAGATACCAATAAAGATGTTGCAGTTTTAATTTTAAATAGGGCTGAGGTAGAAGCAATTACAGGAACACTTCCTGAGATTATGGCAATCAGAGAAAGATTAGCTACTGACACGTTTACATTAAAAGGATTCCCTTCTGCAACACACGGCCTGGAATTAGTCTGTATTAATCCGGTTTGGTTACAGAAAATGACTGCTGAAAACAAGTTTCAACTCCAACTTAACGAGGATTATAGTAGTTGGGCTACAAACGGATTCTCTGGTAGCGGAGTTTTTTTAAGTGCGAATAAACAAATATACCTTTATGGGATTTTTACGAGGTATAGGGCAGAGGAGAAGGGAAAGGTTATTTATTGCCAATATATTGAAACAGTAAATGAAATATTAGAGAAAAACTTTCTACTTCAAATTTCATTTACATTCTTTGGAGAAAATGGTCTTACAACCACATTTTTTAAACGCCAAATCGAAGGCGCAAAAGTGAATTTGGGTCCGCGTTTTAATGAGGAACTTAATTTAAGGATGCCTATTGCTAAATTATTCAATGATCTTGCAAAAGACAATTTATTTAAACATCGATTACTTAAAGCAATCGATAAATGGTTATCAGCCCGGAGTTATGGCATAAATACAGAAAATAACAAACTCATTTCTGAAATAGAGTCTGATTTCACCTCAATTAAAAAGAAGGTATTTGACTGGGTATCATCTATAAACTGGAATGCTGATCAGTTAATTGAGATGGAAGATTATTTGACACAAATCGAATCTCTGAATGAAAAAATCGAGGGAAAAAGAAGTGAGTTATACAACCTCCAATGGGAAATAGAAAAAGAGAATATTAAAATTAAAAAAGATTATAGTTATCATCCCCCATATGAAAGAGAGATCAGTAGGTTACGTGAAATTCTTCATACAAATTATGATTTTTCTACGGAGCTGAATACAGTAAATATTTCAATTGCTAACCATCCTTGTTTAATTATTCAGGGTGATGCTGGGTGCGGAAAGTCTCACTTGTTAGGAGATATAGCAAATGAACGAACAAAAAACAATAAACCAACCATATTGCTTCTGGGACAATTGTTTCTTAAAGGGCAGAATGTATGGCAGAATATATTAAATCAATTAAACTTAACCTGCTCAAAAGAAGAACTTTTAATGTCTCTTAATAGCATAGGTAAGCAAATTAACTCTCGTGTCTTAATATTAATAGATGCTTTAAATGAAGGTGCTGGGAAGGAACTATGGGCCGAGGAGTTAGCTGGATTCATTAACGACATTTCAAATTATCCTTTTATTGGTTTAGCTCTCAGTGTCAGAAGTACATATTATGATGTTATTGTGCCGGTTTATGTTAGAGAGAATAAAGAAATAGCCCAAATAACTCACCAAGGATTTAAGGGTAACGAATATGAGGCCGTACGTTTATTTTGTATACATTATAAATTAGAGCAACCAAATTTTCCTCTGCTCTCACCTGAATTTACTAATCCGTTGTTCCTTCTTTTGATCTGTGAAGGATTAAAAAGCTCGGGACAAAATAAATATCCGCAAGGTTTTCAAGGGGTAAGTAATATATTTAATTATTATTTAAAAGCTATATGTGACAAGCTGATAAACAAAAGGGAAGAATACAGATTGAGAGAACAAATTATCGAGAATGCGATTTTCGAAATGGCAAAAGCCTGTTTTAAACAAGAGATATTAATGTCAGTTCCAATACAGGAAGCAAATGAACTGTTTGATACAAAGTTCACAAATTATAAATTCCTATTAAATGACCTAATATTTGAAAATGTTTTCATACAAGGTATTAGTCACGACTACACAACACAAACAGATGTAGAAGTAATCTATTTCTCTTATGAGCGGATAGGTGATTTTTATATGGCAAACGAGTTGTTACATTTCAAGAATAGTAAAGAAGTGATAATTGCTTTTAGAAAGGATAATGAACTCGGGAAACTTCTTAAACATGCGTATGGGCGAAATGCAGGGATACTGGAAGCGATGGCAATACTTCTTCCTGAAAAGTTCAAATTAGAAATAACAGAAGTTTTTAAATGGGTATTTAATGACAATAATGAAATCCAACATGGAAATAGAAATGAATGGTTAAATCATTTTTTAATAGACAGCCTAAAATGGAGAACTTTACAAAGTATCGATAATAACAAACTTACGAAATGGATAACCAGTAAAAATTTTCGAGTCAATGAAGATTATTTTTTAAATTCTCTCATCGAATTAACAGCTCAGGTAGATCATCCATTTAATGGGGATAGGCTTTTTAGAGTATTAAAACGTCAAGCAATGCCTAAAAGGGATTCTTTTTGGCAAAAATATTTGGGCTATTATTCTTCTACCGATGATGATGGAAATGCATTTCCTATTCGGCGTCTTATAGATTGGGCGTGGCAAAGGGATATTTCAGGATTTATTGATCCCGAAGTAGCAAGATTAACAGGCCAAACTTTAGCTTGGGTATTGTCTTCAACTAATATTGCACTGCGAGATCAGACTACAAAAGCAATGGTAAATCTTTTAGAAGAACAACCTGATGCTTTAATTAGTATCCTTAGCGCATTTAACGATATTGATGATTTATATATATTGGAGCGATTATATGGGATAGCATACGGTTGCACATTACGTACTTCAAAAGTTGAATCAATTCAGTTGATTTCTCAATATGTGTTTGATACGATTTTTAGTGGGGGGAATCCACCTGAACATATTTTGCTTAGAGATTATGCAAGGAATACTATAGAATACGCAATTTACAAAAGTTTGACAATTAAAGGAGATATCTCACTCATCCGGCCACCTTATAGAAGTCGAATGAAAGAAAATATTCCTACAGATGAACAAATGAAGGCTTTTGAAACCGATCATAATGATCCAGATTTTAAAAAGAATTATCGTTCTTACAGTAATGAAATACATCATTCTGTAATGAGTTGGGATTTTGGACGATACATTGTTGATAGTGCTTTGACAAATTTTTTGCCATATAGTTTTACTATGGAAAACGACTACAAGAAATTTTTAAAGGAAATTAAAAAACAACATCGTGAAACAATTAAATTATATGAATCAGTTTCGAAATTAATTATATCATATAAGCCAAGGGGAACACGCTTCGAGAAGGATATTGTTGATGAGTCTTTTGAGAGTATTAAAGACTCAATGAAAAAATCTTTAATAGAAATCCCGAAGACATTAAAAGCAGAACTTATTGTGGATGAATATAATTTCTTTGTAAATAAAGTAATTCCTCATATTCAAAACAAATGTAGGGTGAAAGACTGGCAATATAATTTCTTTAACAGTGAACCTATCAAGCGTTGGATTGTACAAAGGGTTTTTGAATTAGGATATAATTCGGAAATACATGGCCCATATGAATCATCCATTGGAAGTTATAACAACCGTTCTGAAAATAAAATTGAGCGAGTTGGCAAAAAATATCAATGGATAGCCTTTTACGAAATTTTTGCCATTATCGCTGATAATTATAAATATGATGCTGATCATTGGTCAAGTGGATCAAAGTATAACTATTTTCAGGGTGCATGGCAGGGATATTTGAGAGATGTTGACCCAGTGTTTATTACGAGGAATAAAAATGAAGATGAAGGTGTAGATATTGAAATAGATAGCTCAATTATCGCATCAAAATGGTGGTTAAATATAAAATATAATTATTGGAACCCTTCCGGGGTTGAATGGGTATCAAATCTGCAAGATCTTCCTGATCCCAGACATATTATTCTAAGCAAGGATGAATCCAGTCAAGAGTGGTTGTATTTAAATGCTAATATACGTTGGAGGGATACCAAACCTATAGGCGTAGATAAATTTGATAGAGGAAGACAAGACATATGGTATATGATTCAGGGATACTTAGTTCATAAAAAGGATAAAAATAAAATCAAAAGTTGGCTACAGGATAAAAATTTCTGGGGAAGAAATCTCCCTGAAACCCATCGGGCAAATTCAAGTCTTTTTAGCCGTGAAAACTATTGGTCCCTTGCTTCAAAGGGAAATGAAAAGGAAAAGTGGGATATCATAAGAGATACATCTTTTAAAGTAATGGTGACTACTTCAGAAGCAGTTGGTGGGATAAGTCAGGATAAATCTGGAGCTCATTTTAATTATGTAATGCCCTGTAAAATGATCTTCAAAAGTATGAAATTACAATATGCTCCGAATGATGGCGAATTTAAAAATGACAAAGGCGAAATTGTCGTTATGAATCCTGACCATACCGGCGTCTTAATAAGAAAAGATTACTTTACTCAGTACTTAGATGACAACAATTTGGAAATTATTTGGACAATTCTTGGCACTAAGACTGACGTTATCGGAAGTACAATGGGAACGGGTGAAAGTTATCTAAAAGTTATCAATGGCGTATATTCTATGGAAAAAAATATTGTTTCTGGGAAATTAACTTTGACAGACAGAGAATAAAGAAAATAAATTGTATAAAAATGACAATAAAGTTTTTTCAGGCTGAATGTGGTGATGCTGCCTGTATCAGTTTTATAGGGTCAGACAATAAGCCACATCATGTCTTTATTGATGCTGGCTACGAAAGAACATTTAGGCAAGTTTTAGCAGACGAAATTCAAGCTCTCCATCAAAAAGATGAGGCTATAGACCTTTGGATTTTATCCCATATACATGATGACCATATTGGGGGTGCTATTGCCTATATTAAAGCTATAAATAGTGGGGAGTTTAAGGACATAGTTAAGTCCTGGCTTTACAATCATCCTCGCAAATCTATGGCAAATCTTAGGATTAAAGATACTAATTCAGTTAGCGAAACTAAAAGCATTGGGCAAGGTGATTATTTAGCAAGTTATCTTTTCAAAAATAATAAGCTGACTTCGCATGATATTACTAATAAACAACCAACAATCGATCTATTTGGCCTCAAAATAACAATTCTATCACCTGATGACTCGAAACTTCAAGGTTTACGAAATAAATATCCACTTGAAAGTCAAAAAGCATACGAAAGAGGCGAATTAGATGCTATTAGTGAGGCTAAAAAGCCACCTCAATATGATTATCACATCCCTATAACTCGATTCGATTTTGAACAATGGCAAGAAGACGATTCTGTTGAAAATGGAAGTAGTATTGCTGTTTTAACAGAATATCAGGGTAAAAGAATCTTATGGTTAGCCGATGCCCATCCTACTTGTATAGTAAATGCTTTAAATGATTCGGGCTATTCAAAAAGCAATCCTTTGGTATGTGATTGGGTAAAAGTAACGCATCATGGCAGCAAGGGTAACAATAGTGATGAGCTTTACGATATGATTCGCTGTGAAAATTATCTTATTAGTTCGAATGGAGAAAATCGTAATTGTTTGCCTACTAAAGAATGTATAGCTCGCATTTTACGAAATAAACAAAGGTTACTTGATAGCAATTATAATTTCTATTTTACTTATGAGAATGCACTATTGAGGAGTATTTTTTCAGTTGATGGAGATTCAGTATTTAAAGAGTTTAATTTTACGGTACACTTTCCAAAAGTAAATGCAAAAATGATTGATGTTTAAACGTATTTCCTGACTTCGTTAGCACTACGGTGATACACACCAATTTTAGACTCTGCGAAATCTCATAAACTGCAATAAAACTATTTTTAACTTACCAAAATTATCTATCCTTTCCGTTGAATATTCATTCCATCTTATGCATGAGAAATTTTCATACCAGATCATTCTATTCTTATAGCTAATAAGAATTCATTTCCTTTGGCAAATAGTTTAACGACGAAAACTTTGTATAAGATTGAATGAAGTCCAAAGATTCTTTTTACAATCAATTTACAACATAGTTTTTGCTATGAGATACTCATTGCTGAGTATCTCATAGCATATTATCATGGACCTTAATCCGCCAAACTACTTCCTGACGAACTTCAACATTTGCTGATAGTCAATGGATTGTAACCATAGGAAATACATACCAGATTGTAATTCACTTACATCAATACTGTATGTCTTTTCATTACCATTGAATTGAGAAAATTCTCTCCTGAGAATCTTACCTTCTGAATTATAAACCGTTAGAGTGTACTTCCTCTTGGTATCGGTTAACGATTTGATATTAAGGATATCACTTACCGGATTAGGATAGAGCACAAAAGATTTCTCCCCATCCGCTTCTTTTTTAGCCTCCTTCACGTCTGTAAAATTATCCTCAGAGAAATACGCATACAGAATCCTGTTGTTAATAACAGTAAAAGTATATATGCTATTAGTGTTTACAACATTTCCGTTTTCAACCCAGTATTCGAACTTATACCCTTCTTGAGGAACAGCAACCAGATTAACTACTGTACCTGTTGGGAAGGAACCTCCACCATAAGTATAACCACAATTAGCAGGGATTGCATAAGCGGTAATAGTATAATTTGGCGGATTGACCGCAAAATTAGCAATCAATACACGGTCATTACTTATTACAAAACTGTAACTGCTACTTGTAGATACTATGTTTCCATTTTCCATCCAGGTAGAAAAATTATATCCGTAATTGGCATAGGCATCAACTTCTACAATAGAGCCATCAGGATAGGAACCTCCCCCGATTACATTGCCTCCGTCATTTGGATTTGCAGAAACATTGACATTAAAACTCAGTTCCGATTCTTTCTTATATGCGAGTGTAAACGATCCGGCAGCATCACTAAATCCTGTAACTTTAAGAAAAACGGGTGTCCCATCCGGCTGATTTGAAAGCCATTCAATTTTAGAACGATACTCTTCGCAATTATCATCATCATATGTAATCTCATTACAGTTCTGATCTAACAGCGTTAAATAGGTATCAAAAGAAGCTGTTGCACCATCATAGCAACCGGTTTTAAAAGTATAAGTATCACCATTGGCAACTATAAACTTGTAGAGTTTACATCCCCCGCTTGCAAACTCCGATGCATGTGTTTGCCAATCCTCATCACATGTCAGATCGAAATCAAATGAAGGGCATTCTGTGCAGCCGCCTCCTGAGCTACCATATATGTGTATCACAAAAGTATCCGTCCAGCTTCCCTCATCAGAGGTAATAGCTAAGGTAAATGTCACATCTTTTTCCTGACAGTTGCTTGATACCGAGAAATCAAAATCGCTGGTCCAGTAAGTGCCACCTGCTGTAATCGTGCCCCACGACTGATTTGCATCCGTTATGGTTATATCTGGATCAGACGTTGAAAGCACGCCTGCGACATTGCTGGCATCCTCACTCCCTGAGTTAATTAACTCCACATTAAGCTCAATATCTTCACCTGGTTCGCAAAGCCCATCAGCATCTCCATTACTTCCACCACTGGCATCATCGTCTATTTCATATTGAGAAAACCCAAGAACTACTCCTCCACCTCCACCATTACCATAGATATGCACAATGAATGTATCCGTCCAGCTTCCCTCATCAGAGGTAATATCCAAAGTAAATGTTACATCTTTTTCCTGGCAATTGCTTGATACTGAGAAATCAAAATCACTCGTCCAGTCAGTGCCACCTGCTGTAATCGTGCCCCACGACTGATTTGCATCCGTTATGGTTATATCTGGATCAGACGTTGAAAGCACGCCTGCGACATTGCTGGCATCCTCACTCCCTGAGTTAATTAACTCCACATTAAGCTCAATATCTTCACCTGGTTCGCAAAGCCCATCAGCATCTCCATTGCTTCCACCACTGGCATCATCGTCAATTTCATTTCCGGAATATTCCAAATTAACACCACCACCAGAGTGAGTAATACAAATATTAAACCCCGGATAGATTGGTTGTGCTGTACCAAAATCGAAAACTCTAACATAATAAGTATTACCGGGTGTTAATCCGGAAAAAGTGTGTGTTGTAGTTTCTCCACCACCACCTGTTTGATCAAAGCATTCAATAAATCCTGAATTAGAGCAGGAACCATACAAAGCTATAGGTGCGTCCAGATAGTTATTATTTCCGGTTGTATTTCCTTCGGGATCTACTGTAATTGTGTGTTCTGAGTTGACAGCAATAAATTGAAACCAAACATCCAAAGCCGTTTGACTTTGATAACCGCTGCAATTGGGAATAGCTAATCCAGAGGAAGTTGCACCTGCAACTGTTCCTGGTGTATAAATACAGGTAGTATTACTTGTAAGTGCTATTGCTGAAGATCCGCAATTGTCATTAGGCAATGACCCACTTCCGGAACTTGGTTGAATCCCAATCAGTGCTTGCTGCCCATTATCAAAATGATAACTCCCAGGATTAAGGTTATTTATGCTGAACCACCCATCATTTGTTCCACCCCAGCCCCAATTCATATGAAAATAGTTGCTTGAATTGTAGCCATCACAGACCCATGTATGCCCGCCCTCTCCATTGACATCCCACCCAACATATTGTATCGGTCTTGGTGTTGAGGCATCAAGTTCTGGCTTTAAAACACTATTAATCCAATAAGAATCAGTATAGCTTGATCTCAGTTTACCTTGTATAGTATTGGGATTATATCCGAAATACGTTGGATAGGCGTGTTGCGCTGAATATGGATGATAACCATTCGGATCATTTGTCAGTACCCACGCTCCGCTCACATTAGAGCCATTTTGGCAATAATCCATTTCAACACTCACGCCTGCATGATACATTAAAGTTGCCACAGGCGTATTGGGTGAACTAACCGTATTCGGCATTGCTCCCCAGTCATAAACGGTAGTCCCAAAATTAGCACAAAGCTGACCATAGGCGGGATGATTGTAACAATGGTCAGATGTTCCGGTTACCGGGGAGTTCCAATACTTCATTATTTGCGCCATAGCGGTGGCCACACATCCTGTCGGGCAATTACCTGGGCACCAATCATTATAATACCCATCCTGATCCCATAATGTACTAAGTAGCGGTCCTACGCTTGTAGTCGATTTAGCTGCTTTTGAAGGCTGATAATTTTTGATTTCATTCCATTGGAGTTCAATCTCTGATGTGGACTTCAATTTTAGCCTCACTATTTGACGTAGTTGTGTTTCACACCCCTCCATCCAATATTCAAATGCAGGTGGCTGGCCAATAATTGAATAGGTGCCACTTGTATTGTAAGCCAACACAGGAATAGCTGCATCTGAAGCAGAAATAATTATCCACCCATTGTTATTCCCAACGTTAAAAACATAATACAGTGCGGTATCACCACCTGATGCGTAAGTCTGATCAGCTAAGGCTAATTCTTGTACTTTTGCTTTAGTAGTGCTTTTGAAATAGTTTGAGCCGACCAGCTTGGCTGTGGCAACATCTACCGGATTAGCAAAAACTGTGCTTCCGATCAGGAGGAAAAGTGCGAAAAGAAAAGTTTTCATAGCATATAGGTATTGGTTATGCTACGAAAGTAATAGCGAAAAAATTATCAGGAATTAGCTAGATTTTGTTCTGAGGCAATTTGATAGAAAGTAGCTTGTCTCTGTATTCATCGGATAGGGTTTGTATGAGATCTTTGTAAAAAAAACTTGTCGCCTCATTAAATCCCTCCCTAAAAACCTTGTTCTCACAAACTTTTTTCATGAGTTTCTCACAAAGCGAATTTAACTCCTTTGGTGAAACAATTTTCCTATCTTCTAAATTATTAAGAATTCTCTTTGTTTCAACTAAAAGATCCCCTTCTGAGATTTCACATATTGCATCTAAAAAATCCCATAGTATTGCATGATCTTCATTGTTGACCCTAATGTAGGATACGTCAACCTTAAACTTAGATGCATTTTCTTCAAGGAATTTGATTTCTTCTGATAGAAGACCATACTTGATCAAAAACTTGTTTTCATTTCTTGATGGGTCAGTTTTGAAAGAGATTCCTAATGACGTATTGAAAATACTTTTCTTCATAATTTCAATAGACTTAGCATCTGTATCTTTATCGTAATCGGGTTTAAATAACCAAAATATTTTTTCTATATCTTTCCCTATTAGAATTCTTAGTCCCCAAAAAATTCTCCTTGCAACCAAAACCGACTCTCTGAATTTATCCAGCAGCTCATTTATATTATTATAAACTGTTCCTTTTTTGTTTGTTTTGGTATCTAGCAGGGATATTTCAAAATCAAGTTTAATTGATAATTCTTTATTAATACTAAAGCTTTGTATTTGCTCAGAAGCTATCCGACTAATCTTTTCCTCCATTTCATAATAATCATTGGATTCAATATGTAGTTTATAGTAATAAGAAAAGCTTGGTTCAATTCTTCCAGGAATACCCTTCTTCCAAACGGCAGTTGCAGGAATATTGTGTTTTTTGAAAAAAGCCTCTGAACCAACTTCGCTAATACGATTATAAAACATATTGAATGCTGAATCTTTGTCAGAGAGAACGTCAGCTTTAAAAAACCATAAAATCGGGAATTTGCTCCTCTGTTTTATTCTATCAAGTATAGTTCCCTGCTTGCTTGTCAGAATGGCATAGGCATAATGCGACTTAGAAACGGTGCTGTCATGATGTATTTCGCTCAATATCTGATACCCTTGTTTATCCTGCCATTTTCCACCTTCTTTCCCCCCTTCATATAGTCGAAAATCAGATATAATAACAGAGATTTTTTTTGCACCTTCTTCGTCTTTACTGATTATCTCAAAGGCTTCTTCTGAACTATTAGCGGTTTCACAGACTATATTGCGAGTTTTAAACATATTTCTTATTGCTTCGCAAGCGGACTCCTGATCATCAATAAATAACACCTTCCATCGTTTCCCGGGATATTCTGAATTTTTTGCATCAATTAAGGGAATTGGTAACATCCCATAAAGTTTGGGTTTGTATTCTTGTAGAATCTTTCTTAGCCTGTTTCCTTCCTTCAAATTTTTATTAATATCAATTTCCTGGACTATCTCCCGAAGGATTCTATTGGATATCTCTTTGAACTGTGAGATCTTTTTTTCGTCAATGTATTTCGAAATGGTTTTAAAAACAGCAACATGTTTTTCTTTTATAATTTCTATTAAGTTAGCTTTATCGGAGATAGTTCTTGTCAATTCATCACATTTATTTTCATGGTCATGAAAGATAGTACGAACCATCCCATTGAAATCAAAAACATGCATATTAATGTCATACAACAAATCTTCATCAAGGGATAAATATTTCCCATTGGATCGCGAGATTTCAGGTAATTGACATAAATAATGCCCTGGTGTGTTTAGTATTTTAGCCTTCTCATACTTTTCTAAATCAAAGAAAGGCATGAAAGAACATAAAATAATTGGGCAAAGTAATTTTTTATTTTGCCTCAAATCTATTGCAATATCAAATCCATGAAAATCAGTCCGTTTCTTATTATCCCATTTAATTTCGACTAATATATAAATCAATTCTATATTCAGAAAACTAGCTTTTTCAAATTCCTCCTGGCTTAAAGCAACTTTAGGTCTCTTATCTTTTGAGTTTGTTTTAAGGGAAGAATCCCAGATAATGTAAGTGTTCTTCTCAAGAAGGAAAATTGACATTCTCTATGTATTTAGAATAGTTAAGTTTGTGTCTTTAATATTCATCTATGTTTGGAAACAGGAAACATGGAAAATTACAATTATGCGAGTAAAGAAAAGATTGCATTTACCAATTTCCTCTTATCTGTACTAAAGTCATTATTTTTAGCAATGAAAAATTTATCTAAAGGCAAGAATGAAAGCTTGTTATGCATAATTTCTTTTATTTTGATTTGCAGTTCAGTTTCGCCTAAATAGGATGAATAAAAAACAATTTTATTGCGTTTATCATTTGAAACATCCTTTAATAACTCAATCGTATTTGTAATGGCTTTTATTTCTGTAATTGAAATATTGGATGATCTGTCATGACTGGTTTCCAGGTTCAGGTCCAAAATACATATATCCCATTCAGTTTTTTTTATTAAAGTTCCTGCTTTCGCAATATCACTATTAAATTTGATATTTAAACAACTTGCCATTCCCCGGTCATATAATATTTCTTTTTCAAGCTTTTTCAAAGCAGAATCATTTTCTATCCAAAGAATTTTAAATTGGTCTTTCCCAATTTCTTCTAACTTGGTTTTCAAAATGGATAGCTGAATATCCGCAACTATATCCTTTGCCGTTTTTGCCAGCTCATTCCAAAAGCCTGAATAAAAATCTCCATCAAGATATATACTTAATGGGTTCATAAATACGCTTGACAGATAAGTAATTTTTTCATCTTTTTCAATATCAGCAACTCCAATATTACAATCTCGTAATATATTTAAATCCGGAATGGAACTATACTCAAATTCATCCTTGGCAATAAGATAATTTTGAGCAGGAATAATTGATTTCCCATTAACGGAAAATTTATCATATATGCTTTTATTCAATTCATTGAGATACTTTACTTCGTGTACAATTTCTGGCGCAGATACAATATAGGAAACAATATTCATTTCCGGCACATAGACAGGAACAATTTTTATCCCGTTACTTTCATCTGGATTTTTACGGAAAGGCTGCATTGCGTTCCAAAAGCTATTTGCCGAATGAATAGTGTTTTTTACGAGGTTACCATGTCCATTCTTATTGAATGGGAGAACCATTGAGGACAAATAACAAGCTGCAGCAGTCGCCCCCGGGCGACTTCCTTCTAATGTCCACTGGCCAAGAAAACTGGAATACAAATCCGTTTCATCTGACGATTTGTTCAGATAGGAAGGTTCATACGAAATAAAATCCTTCATACGAGTATCCGAAAAAAGAATACAACCAGCAGGATACGGAATGTAACCCATTTTATGAGGGTCAATTGTTATTGAATCTGATTTACTTATAGCTTTAACTTTCTCACACCATTCCATATTTATTACAGGGAATCTATCATTCGAATTGTTTTTTGAATGTTTGAAAAAAGTAATTGTTTCATTCAAATGATTTTTCATCAAGTAATTCAATATTTCCTCATTATTCATATATTCAGTTGAGTCATCTCCTTTTAACATCATAGATGTCAAATAACCTCCATAGGCTGCATCAGTATGAACAAAAAAACTTTTTCCTGTTATTTGTTTTTGGTCTCTTAATTCAGTAATCTTATCCAGAGGGTCAATACTGCCTTGTTTGCTTGATCCATAAACAGCAATTACTGCTAATACTGGTGTGTCTTTTTCATTCAGTTTCTTTCTGAGATCATCGATATCCATTCTAAAGCCTTTATCCACTTCAATGTCCTCCATTTGATTTTGACCCAATCCGATAATATCCATTGCTTTCTTCCAGCAATAATGCTGTGATTTAGCAATATACACTTTGGGCAAAGGCAGTATTTCATTTGCCGTCTGTTCAATTGCCTTATGTATTCCATATACACCGAGATTAGTTACAGAATGCTTTTCAATTGTTATCCTTCTTGATTTGGTTATTTCTTTCTTAACAGAATAAGCATGATCCTTCAATTCAAGGATTGCATCTAATGACAGATTGAAAAGATCCTTAAATGAAAGCTGCCCAATAGTTGCATTGAGCTCATTAATCAAGATATTCTTCAAATCTTGAAATTCTGACTGATATGAGGCGAGTTTTACTGCAAGAGGATAATATTTAAGGTTTCTGGCAACCCATAAACTCTCGATATTGGCTGATGTCCCACCTGAACATAAATGGCCCCATGCCTGATCTGAACCGCCTAGGCTTGTGCAAGGCTTGTAGCCTACCATCTGGCAAAGAGCATTAATAAAATCAATTTCCATTTTTGTAGTTGCCAATGATGATTCACCAACTACATTGTTTGGATTATACAGCATAGTAGCAAAGTAGGCGGCAATACCTGGTAATTGCAAATCACCATGCATGTGTCCGAAATATCTGGGGTGATACAAGGGTACAGCCTTCTTTAATTCAGATAATACCAAATTGTACTGCTGTTTGAATAAGGCGATTGTTTCATTAAATTCTGGAGTAAGCTTATTGGACTCAGTAATGAGTGGTTTATCTTCCGGATGAAAATTCTTTCGTAAAAAACATTGGTCAAGAACAGCTTCGAGTATCAATGACTGATATAGATTTTGATTTTCAGCTTTAGGCCCTAAGAAAAGTGCTTTTACATCCGGAGATTTCATGATTGAGCTTTTTAAATTGATATTTTTGCGGGTAACTGATGGTATCGAACTCTTTCGTTTTGAACAAAGGTGTATTCTGTCTGAAATTTTTCCTTTATATAGTTTTCAGAGATCCACGACAGAAAAATGATTTTAAACTTTCCACTGTTAGGCCTAAGAAAAAAATCGCACCCGATTTTGTAGCCTGCTAATACTGACTTTATATATCCAAAGTGCAGGTCAATGATAACAATATCATCAGTTAAAGGGAATAAGCCATTAAGATGAGCAACAGTGGGAATAAGATTTAATCCTGACACACTATTCAATAGATCAACATTTTCGGTAAAAATATATTTCTTCGCCATGTCTACATTATTTTATCAATTTCACAACGCGGGCTTTCCCAACCCTTATCATGGCATTTTCCTCCAACTTAATTATTTGCTCCGGATCTGTAAACTTAATCCCTGAAATGCTTACAGCTCCTTGTCTTATTAATGTCCTGCTTTCAGATTTGGACGTCAGGTTAAATATACGCTTTATCACTTCTGTTAGTTGAACTGAGGGTATCTCATTAATACATATTTCGGGAATTCCTTCCTTTTCTTTTTGTCCATATTCATCAAAGGCTTTACGAGCTTTTGAGATTTCATGGAAGCATTTCACTATCTCATAAGCCAGGTTCTTTTTTATTCTTAATATTTCATGCGTCGAGGGATTATTTTTTAATATTAATTCGAATTCCTCAATTTCACTTATAGGAATATCTGTCAGCAGAGTATAATACAATATAATATTTGAATCGTGCATGCGCATGATTTTTTCAAACATAATTGGTGCCGGTTCATCAATGCCAATGTAATTTCCTAATGACTTCGACATTTTCTGCACACCATCGGTGCCTGTTAATATAGGCAAGGTAATGCATACCTGTGGTTCCTGACCATAGTATTTTTGAAGATCTCTCCCAAATGTTAGGTTAAAGGTTTGATCTGTTCCTCCCAACTCTACATCAGCTCTTAAGGCGACAGAATCATACCCTTGCATAAAAGGGTACAAAAACTCATTCATCCTGATGGATTCACCGCTTTCAAACCTTTGCCTGAAAGTATTATGCTCCAATAGTTTTGCCATTGTGGATTGAGCAGCCAGCTTAACAGCTTCTTCAAAAGTCATATTTCTAAGCCAGTGACTGTTATATACCACGGTTGTTTTCTCTTTATCAAGAATTTTAGATATCTGATCCAAATAAGTTTGTGCGTTCTGCATCACCTGGGCTTCGGTAAGCGGGGGGCGTGTTTTATCACGACCGGTCGGATCACCTATTAGTGCTGTAAAGTCGCCAATAAGAAAAAACACATTATGCCCTAAATCCTGGAAATGCCGGAGCTTACGAAATACAACGGTATGACCGAGGTGAATATCAGGAGCAGTAGGGTCCACTCCTAATTTAATGTTTAAAGGTATTTTTGACTGAAATGACTTTTCCAGTTTGAACGTAAGCTCTTCCTCACTGATCAGGTTTTCGACACCCCTTTTGATCAGGGCAAGTTGGTTTTGCAGGTTCTTTTCCATATTGATAATATTTACGCCAAAATAACAACTCAAAAAGTTATCAGCAATTATCGATATTGCGCTAAAACGCCAGGAATTTTAAAGAGTTCATCTCGAAGACCAGTTAAGCTCATTTCATCTTTTTCCGTACTAAAGGCAGTATAATATTTGATTAAAGTTTTCTCAGATTTCTCACTTGCTTTTTCACCCATATCAAGTCCTACATTGGCAAGTGGGGTTGTTTTGGGGCAAGTATGCAAATTGCCTTGCAAGAATGAATAGCAATCGGTCAGGAAATTGAGAATTTCCTCGAGTTTATCCCCAATTTTAAATAAGTAATTAAGGAGATAATCAAGCTTATTATCAATAGGCAAATCTACTTTCTGCAATATTTTAAAAACTTCTAAGTATTTACCTGATTCAAATGGATCATGGTCGCCACTTACTATCATTTTCGTATTAAAGTTAGTTACTCTAGTTTTACCATGTTTTAAAATGTACAAATCTACTTTTGATGGATTGTTCGTTATTAATCTGTAATCAGTGTCATTCAGATTATCATTCACCAAGTAGATACTATCTGTAGTGCCAATAGTTTGGACTACCTTAAGACACTTTTGGTTTGTATCATATACCAGTAATTTAAAGCTATTATTTACTAAAGCAAAAAAATCAGGGGTATCTTCATCTGCTTCAATAGAAAGGCAATACCTTAATGTATCCTTTTGTGTAAATATCAGAAGTGCTTTCATGTTAATTCCTTGTTTGATTTAATAAATAAGTAATTGAATACTTACTACGATTCTCAATGAACACATTTGTTATTGCTGACAAATTAACATACCTTACATATTTTGGAAGATTGAGTGAATGTACCCCCCGGCCAGAAGTGATTACAATATTACTGATTTTTGCCCATTCTAAAAGTTTTTTATCTATCTCGACTGAAGAAATATATATTCGCTCAAGTATGCTGTAATGTATTAATACAATATCATAATCATAAATATTTTCAACAATATATTTTTCAACTTTCAGTTTATCGAGATTGGAAATGCTCAAATTAAATTCCGAAAGTTTATCCGGAATCTTTATCCCGCTATATCCAAAAATTTCCTTATTTTCAATATTTAAATATTTTTCTTCTGAATAATTTTGAATTCGTTCATCAAGACAAAGAACTTTATATTTACATGCATTTATTATTTTATGGCGTTGAACAGCTTTTAACTCCCGACTATAGTATTTCGCCATTGAAAGAGTATATCCGGGAAGACGCTTTTGTGCATTTGATGACAATGGCTCCAAATGGAAATTACAATATGTGTTTTTACTGGATTTTAGATAATCCAAAAAGATATCTTTTTGTTTAAAATAATTTTCATTATGATTAAGTATGCAAATTTTAAATTCTTCATTACAATTACCATCTTGAAATGCGCCCCATATTTTAAAGGAAAAATTGTCTCCAAATTTTAATTTGGTCCATGCTTGCCATATATTAAGTTCCAAATCATCTATCCTAATATTTCTTAAATCGCCTGTTATTTTTTCGTGCAATCCATTTTCACAATTAATTAGTCTAAATGGCAAACTCGCTAATGCTTCAAAAACCTTTGTATCCCTCTCGCCTTCCAACATTAGTAATCCCTTAATAAAAGAATTCCTTGGATTTATAAATAAAACGAATTGATGATGGTACCTTATTTCTTGCCCGATTTCTTTGATAAATTCATCTTCTGTCTTAAACCAAATTCCCTCGTTGAGTAATTTTCTCTTTATCTTTAAATCATCCACATCATCTACAACCCAATCTCCTACAAATAAGAATTTTTGCGGCTTTCTTATAAAAAAACGGAATCCCAGTGTGTTTTTTGTGCTTTTAAATGCTTTTAGAATATTTATTTTATTTGTCTTTGAATTATAAACCTTTTCATCTGATAAAACAGTGTAATCATCTGAATTAATGTCAGGAATGTCGATGAATCTTAAAAATGCTGCTGAGGCCTCCATCTCAAGTAAACCAAGTGAGTTGGTTCGCAATTGATTATTCTTATCAAGTATATCCTGGTTAATCTTTATGTTGAGTTGATCAACGATCCAGTTTAATTTAGAAATTTTTATGACAGTTTCATCATTACCCAAATTCTTATAAAGTCTATAAATTATTTGTTGTTCAGGCGATTGTTCCTTAAAATTAATTCCTCCTAATATTTCGACATTATCATAAACCTCTATCTGATATAATGCATCTTTTTCAATATATGATGATCCATTCTCAGTTATATTATCTAATTCATTAATTTGAATAGTAAATACTAATTGTTTAATTGAGGGATTTCCATGTTTTGCAGTGTTTCGAATTATATTTTCCAAAATATTATAAAATGCATGGCACCCTAAAACATCAGACGGGAAAGATCCTTTAATGTCATTTTCTTCGTTGAGTAGTCGAGCCCCATATTTTATCACAAATTTGTATCCAAAATCATCAAAGCCTGATATGTGATTAAGTAAAAGCCTAACAGAATCAAGGTTATTCATGACTTCATTATAAATTTTGTTGTTAGTTTGAAAAGTAGATATCCCAAATGTTACCTCGCTTAGGTAATCCATCCTGTTTTTTAAATAATTATTAAAAATAGCAATTTGCATATCTTTGGTTTTATTATCCTTGGTCTCAATTTCACTATTAGATGCCTTCTTTCTATTAGTTTCCTTCTTTAATGGGTTATATTTTTTATCCCTTTTGTCTTTTTTTAATAAAACTTTATTGAAATTAAATATGCTGAAGTTATCAGAGTTTACCAGTTTGTTAAGCACATGAGAACCAATATTATGGCTCATATTTCTTGCCATAACTTGGGAAATCGCTGCTCTTGTAGCATTATCATCAGATTGCCTTTTATTAATCAGCATATTAAAAAATGTAAAATGCGAATTAATAAAAGTATCGATTGTTTTACGAATCTCAATTTGCCCCTTTCTTGTGTTCTGAGCTAGAAATTTTAATTCATAATCAGTCCCATTGAAAACATCGTTATCAAAACTTTGTAATTCTTTATAAACAATATACCTTTTTATTTTATTCAGTGCTAACTCATGATCAGTATATATAAACTCCGCTAACATATCTCTAAAAAATATTTTATCGACAACCACGAGATCAATTATTTGGTCTGATGCGCAAAAATCAATTCTTATTTGTCTTTTCGTGATTTCCTCCGAATAATCCCTCCTGTGATTGTAAGTTAGCAAAGGTTGCGATTTATGTATTGAAAAGTTATCGTCTATTTCTTTTTTTACAGGCTCTGATAAATATACTTCTAAGGTATCGTTAAACTGCGAAATATTATCTATGTCTGAAGAATTATTAGTGTTAGAATTCTTATAGACTTTTTTAAGAACTTGCATTAAAACACTAAATGTTGAAGGAACAATAATCTTGCTATGAATTTTTGGTTCAAACCTCATGCACTGAATGACACTGTCAATAGGTTTAGTTATTTTAAGAGAAATATCAGATGTTTTGTTTATGAGATAAAAAGCTTTTATTATTTGTCTTTTTGAATCAGAATTATACTTGTGTACAATTAATTTTATTTCACCAATTATTTCTTCCTGAATACGTTTAAATTTTCCTTGATATTCAATATCACCATTAGTGTCTTTCTCAATGGTGTTTAATAATCCAAATAAATTAGAATTTGTAATAATATGATTGTTTAAAAAATTATTTATATCAGGGATTTGGTCATCATTTTCATGAATACAAATAATATAATACTTTTTATTTAATTCCAATTTTCTAATTCTAAATGAAATATGATTAGAAAAACGATTGAAAAAGAAATTTTGCAAGAATGAACTGCCACATTCTTTGCCTGACCAATTATCAAAACAATTCAAAGGACAACCAACCGGTTTTTTACCTACGAAAGAACATAGTTTCAATTCGGCTTTAAGTAATGAAATTATTCTGTCAATTTCAATACCAATAGACTTTGCTGAAAAAGGTCTACCCTTTTTATAGAAAAATACGAATAAAATATTCTGTAGTGATTTATTCAAATCTATCAGTTTTAATAATGTTGATTCCACTGATTCCTCAGGTGATGTCGAGAGCAAATATGGATCCTGTAGGATAGAAATTTGAATATCTCTTTGTTTAAGTTTGAATACCAGCGGAAGAGCAAATTTGTGATCATCAAGTATGGAAGCAATTATTTCCATTACCACGCTATTAACATTGGGTACTCTATTATCATATATTGGATTAAAGAATATATTAAATAAACCCAAATTATCGTTATTGTCTTTAATTAAATAAACCAAGACATCTTTTTCGTTAATAGCATTTCTAATACTTGCATTTTGATTATTTGGGTTAAATTCGAGGTTAGATAAATATTTGTATTCTAATCTTTGACTTTTTATTATATCAAAATAAACCCCTTCAATATCGTTACCATAATCAATTTCAATTGATTGAATTTTATTTAGAATACCCTTGTCAATATTCGAAATAGAAATATGGTTAAAATATAATGTATGAAGAGTTGCACTACCAGAAGAATAAACAAAACTCCAAATACCTTGAAAACCCACTTGCTTGTAGCGGGAAAAATTTAATGTCTTACTCAATTTCTCAAAAATTTTATTATGGACAGGTTCGTCGAAAACTGAATCTATAATGGAGAATTTATCACTCTTTGTGGAAGTTTGTAATTGTCCTGACTTCTTACGTTTAGTGCGGTTCCACGCTGTAGGATTAGGATTTTTCATATATGAGGTTAAAAGTTCTTGAGAATAGAAAAAAGAACAATAAAAATAAAGAAATTTCTTTACGTGATTCGCATGCCCTTAAAATCAAATTTTGTGTTAGTAAGAATCAATAAAATAAAACGACGTTAGTGCGGTAAAACTCATTCCTTAAACTTATAAAAATCATATAATCAGCAATTTATAAACTCTATTATTATAAAACTTGCTAAGTTTAAGAGAAAAGGAAAAACTTCAGTTTGGACAGGTTCGTCGAAAACTCGTTTCACATATTAGAATCTATCATTCATTTTAAGAGATTGTAATGGATGTGAATTATTTGGGGAAACAGTTTGCTAATTAAATCTCCATATTTTCTTGAAATAATTCAAATATTTTGTGACAAGCCTCATGTCTGTTAGTAACCTGAATACCAGATAGATAATTTCTGCTATTAACTAAATCAAAAACAGCTCTTGTCCCCCTACTACTTACCATCCTATAGAATTCAGATGAATTAATATCATTTATTATTTCCATCAATGGCGACGTATGTATATTATAGGAGGTTTTGCGTTTTTTAGGGTTAAATCCAACGCAACTGAATGTATCACCATTTTCAAAAATATACAATCCGGGCTCAAGGTATTCGTCAAGAATCAGTTTGAAGCATGGTTCGAAACTCACCTTTTCTTCCAGATTGTATGTTTTAAAATCCTGTTCGTCTAATTCAGTACCCCTTCCAATTTTTAAGAGTTGATTGGTTTTAAATAGAACTTCATCTTCTAATTCATCTCCAGTAACAATTTTATATTCAATCCTCAGGTCATTTAAAGTAGAAAATTGGTTATTATTTAAGAAATAGTGAGAAACACAAAGATTTGCTTCTTTTTCAGAAAAGACCTCTTTAAATGCTAAGATAGCCCAAACCAGGTTTCGTAAAGGTACTTCAGCCTGCTGCATTCCCAGGCTCAAAGTTAAAGATGGAATCAGATAATTAGTGTCGGTCCATCCAACTTCTTTTAAAGATTGAAACTGGCTTTTTGCCCGCTCGTAAGACGTAAAACTGGAACTGTTTGTATTAATCTTGTCGCAGTCAATAAATTTACCATACTTCCTGATGACATTTTCGTGATAAGATATGTCAAGGAATGGTTCAGCCGGAACCATTAAAGTATATGCTATGAAGCCTAAATCTATGGCTTGTTCTATCAGATTATCCACTTTGGCCTGGTTAAATTGAGTGGCTTCCTTTTTCTTTATTACTGATGAAACATAACATGCACAGCAAGAAATGTTGCATAAATTTGAGCCATTAATCGACAAAACGATTGGTCTGTAAAAATCGTTTTCGTTATATGTGGATTTTTGTCTTTCTTTTATAGATTCGATTAAATGACTTTTACTGACTTTTGGTTTAAATCGTGCTATTCTCATTGCAGATGATTTTTTAAGGGTTGGACCTATTAAGCTCGTCAAGACCAGAAAAACTTCCTGGCTTTTTAACTCTTAATAATAATTTCCAAGCCAATACAAATTAACACATTTATAATCAAATCGGATTTGTTCCTGCAACTCTGACGGAAAATATTTTTTAAAATAATAGGTAAAACTACCAAAACTGAGATTGCTCATTCTAATATTTAATAGTGGGAGACTAATATGCTTAATTTTAACTTTATTAATCATGGCATCAGCATTTTTAGACAGGTAGGACAAGTAGTGAGCAGTAGAATTAGTTGAAAATAATTTTCGATTTTTTATTATCGAAGTTTAGAAAGAAAAAAGTTATCAGGAATTATCAGGAAAAATGAAGGATTATTATGTGGGCTTTTATTTTACGATGTAGATAACTTCATTAAGTTTAGTAATTGTCCAATCGGGAGTGAATCCCACAGCATAAGTTTCAGAAAAAATTCCTGATTTAAACCAAATAGTTTTGCAGTTTAAGTTTTTTGCTGGAATCAGGTCATATTGTTGATAATCCCCTATGACATAAATTTCTTTTGTTTTATCTTGAAAAGCTTTAATACAGATAGAATAAGCTGGCTGCTTATCCGCTTCAAAAACAATTTCTACCCTATTAACAATTTCGTCAAAACCCAATTCTTTTATTTTTTTTGATCTATCACTTTTGGGTATTTCTCTACTAACGATACATACAATATGACCTGTGCGCCTGAGTTCCATAATGGTATCAACAGCGCCTGGATTTAAGGAACCCGGTTCTGGATCAGGGTTAAATAAGGTTCTATTAAAATCAAAAATTATTAAACTCATAATGTGTAAAGCTTAAGAGAAACCATTTCTTTATTGGCTGCATTTTAGTGGACAATTTTTCGTGCTTCATTTGTGATTTTCTTTTCATTTGAACTAACAAATATCAAAATAAATGGTCTAATATAATAATCCTTAATGTTTTGGTGCATCCCGCCCGAGTTAATTATTAGGGAGCATCTTGTTTCTTGCCAAGTATTTTCTTCAATTAATGACCCCCACAATTCCAAGTTTATCACCGATCGATAATTTTTCAATGGAAGCCTCAAATTGTGGATGTAATATATAATAGATCCTGATCCATACTGACCTTTATTTGTTGTGCAAAATGTTGTGCAAATAAAAAACCACCTACCGCAAAAACGCTGTAAGTGGTTGATTTTGAGGCTCCCCCTTCAGGACTTGAACCTGAGACCCTCTGATTAACAGTCAGATGCTCTAACCAACTGAGCTAAGGAGGAATGTTATCGTATAATTTATGTTTTCCCCTCTAAAGGGACGGCAAAATTAAACATTCAATCGGAAATAACAATATCTTTGCAAAAAAAAATTCAAATTCATTTAGAACCCGATTTAATATCCTTGTATGAGTACCGTAATTGTTGGAACTGTCGCATTTGACAAAATTGAAACTCCGTTTGGCAAAACTGATAAAATCCTGGGTGGGGCTGCTACCTTTATAAGTCTTACAGCATCCCACTTCGCTAAAGACGTGCATATTATAAGCGTTGTCGGAGGTGATTTCCCCGAAGAATATATAAACCTTTTGACTGAAAGAGGAATAAATACCGATGGCCTTCAGGTTAAACCTGAAGGAAAATCATTTTACTGGGCAGGCCGCTATCATACCGATATGAATACACGCGATACCCTGGTAACTGAACTAAATGTACTGGCCGATTTCGACCCTATCCTTACTTCTTCCTGCCTTACACCCGAATTTGTGGTTCTTGGTAATTTAACGCCCAGTGTGCAAATGCGGGTGTTGGATCAGCTTACCAAACGCCCGAAACTTGTCGTGATGGATACTATGAACTACTGGATGGATTCGGCTTGGGATGACTTAATGAAAGTTATTGAAAGAGTTGATGTTCTGATGGTAAATGATTCAGAAGCAAGACAACTGACAGGGGATTATTCTCTGGTAAAAGCAGCGCAAAAAATCCTGACCATGGGCCCCAAATACCTGGTTATTAAAAAAGGCGAACACGGCGCATTACTTTTCCATGGTAACAGTGTTTTCTTTGCACCAGCTCTTCCACTCGAAGAAGTATTTGATCCGACAGGCGCAGGCGATACTTTTGCCGGAGGCTTTATTGGTCACCTGGCAAGTACAGGAGATATTTCATTCGGTAATATGAAAAACGCAATTATTTATGGCTCAGCAATGGCCTCTTTTACAGTTGAAAAATTTGGTACCGAAGGATTACTTAACCTCACAAAAGAAGATATTGAAGACAGATTGAAACTTTTTGTTGATCTGGTACAATTCGATATCTCGTTGGTGAATTCCTAAAAGAATTTGCTTACTCCATTATTGTTATTTATAAAAGCTGCTAATTTAATGATTAGCAGCTTTTTGCATTTTAATAAACTAATAAATTCCGATATTATTTAAAATTTCCGAAAATTGATGACTATTCTCAATATTAAACGTTAAATTTGACTATCAATAACCAAATCTCTAACCAATTTTAAAAATCACATTATTATGAGGAAAAATTTACTTTTAATTATTGCTCTGCTGGTCAGTGGTTTTATTACTGCCCAATCAGTACGGCAAAGTTCTGTGCTTGTGGATGAGGGAACTGAATATAGTTCCAAGCTGACACAACAAAATACACTCGAAACTGATGCAATGTCCATATGGGCCTTGCCTAGTGTTGGATCGACATCCGGAAATACCCGTGCCCCTGGTAATACATTCAGATATCAGCGTACTGAATACCTGATTACTCCGGCCGAAATGGCAGCTAGCGGATTTCCAGTCGGATATGAAATCAACTCCATTGGTTTTCTTATCGGAACAGCCGGAGCAACATCCCAAACAGGAACATTCACTGTCTATTTAAAAAACACATCTGACATTACTTACACTTTAGGAACCAACTGGGATGTCACAGGATTTACCAAAACAAGTGAAATTGCTAACTGGACTGTACCAATCGCAGCAGGATCTTACGAAGTACCTTTTAGCGGGGGCTCTACCTTTGTTTATACCGGCGGTGGCGTTTACGTTGCCTGGGAATTCAGCAATCCTGCCGGTACACTTGGTACAACAGCGTTAATTGCTTTATGCAATACCAATTTGGTAGGCGGATTGCAAGGTGCACGAAGTAATACTGCAATGCCTACTGCTTTGGGAGCAGCTTCAGCTTTCAGGCCTGCAACCATTTTTGGCAATAACTTCTATACTGATATCGCACAGGTTACCAACATTTATACTCTGGACAGAGATCCAATCCCTTATGGTGCCCCAACACCTATTGATGTGAGAGTCAATAATGTATCAGCTGCCCCGGTCTCATTTAATGTCACCATTACTGTGAAAGATGTTACTAATACGGTAACACGTTATACTGCAACACAGGCGGTTACTGCTTTGGCAGCAGGCACTGCCTCTATTCTAAATTTTACCGGCTGGAATCCTACCATACAGGAAGAAGTAAACATAACTGCTGTAACCTCAGCAATTTCTGGTGAAAACTGGCTGACAAATAACTCACTAACTATTCCGGTTAGCGTTAATAACTCTGTATACTCTTATAATTATTCTACTATCGGAGCAGGAGGTTTTGGTTTTACATATACGTCTCCACCGGGATCAGGAATTTTTGCTTCGAAGTTTACCATGAACGGGCAGGGAAAAGTAACCGGAGCTAATCTGGTAGTTGGAAATTCAGCAACAAATACGGGCAATTCTATTTATGCCGTTGTATTAAACAGCGCCGGCGCAGTGGTTGCCCAATCTGCTCCTTATACTATTACCGCTGGTGACCTCGGTGTAAATAAAAGCTTTACATTCCCAACACCGCCTGTTTTTACAAATGAAATTTTTTATGTGGGGCTTGCCCAAATTACCGGAACAGCTCAGTATTATCCTATGGGTACTTTCCCGGAAACACCTCAAAGAGATAATACTTTTTATACTGCAGACATTGATGGAGCAAACCTTGGATTGCTCCCGGCTACTTTTAACCTGAAGTACGGTATCGAAGCCGTAGTTGCACCAAATTTCAGCATCCCCGCTATTACAACTGTAGCCGCCTCCGCTGTTACAGCTACTACAGCAACAGTAAATGGAACCGTAATGGCAAACAGCAATACTGTTGCAGTTTCTTTCGAATATGGGACAACAACAGCTTATGGAAGTACAGCTGCAGCAACACCAGCAACGGTAACTGGAACAACTGTAACATCTGTTCTCAGCAATCTATCAGGCCTCTTACCTGAAACTACTTATCACTTCAGGGCAATAGGAACCATAGGGTTGTTTAAATTTTATGGTGCTGATCTCACATTTACAACACCCGCAGCACCTCCGACAGTAGTAACTCTATCAGCGACTAATGTTGATGTTTCATCAGCTACGTTAAATGGAACAGCGAATGCAAATAACAATACTGCTACGGTAACGTTCGAATATGGGCTTACCACAGCATATGGGAATACTGTAAATGCAACACCTGCAAGCGTTAGCGGAAACACTGTTACTGCAGCATCAGCCAACCTGTCGAGCCTTTTGCTTACTTCAACCTATCACTACAGGGTTGTAGCTACCAATTTAGGCGGAACCTCTTATGGCAATGATATGACATTTACAACAGGCTGCATCCCACCTGCTGCTGCCGGTTTAATTGCAGGTCCAACAACCGTTTGCCAGGGAACAACTGCTGTTGCATATAGCGTTCCGGCAATTGCTGGTGCTACCTCTTATGTATGGACACTCCCGACTGGTGCTACCGTTGCTACAGGAAGCGGCACCAATTCTGTAACAATTGATTTCAGCGGTACTGCTG
The DNA here is from genome assembly GCA_964420555.1 of uncultured Lentimicrobiaceae bacterium. Taxonomy (GTDB): domain Bacteria; phylum Bacteroidota; class Bacteroidia; order Bacteroidales; family UBA4417; genus UBA4417. Next base: position 351,275 of record CAYQTT010000001.1, read on the forward strand.
TATCGGGTGATATATCGGTTTATGGAGCAAATGATTGCAGTAACGGAGCGGCAGCTTCACTTGCTGTTACTCTTAACCCTATGCCAATACCTACATTGACCTCAGGGCCATTGGGAGTTTGTGTTGGTTCAACGGGAGTTGTTTACCAAACACAGGCCGGGATGACAGGTTATGCCTGGACAATTTCTGCAGGTGGAACAATTACCGCAGGAGCAGGAACAAATGCAATAACTGTTACCTGGAGTGCGGTAGGAGCACAATCAATTGGACTCAATTACACCAACGCTTCCTTATGCGCCGCTCCACAACCGGCTTCCTTCGCTGTAAATGTGGTGCCACAGCCAATTCCGGTAATTTCTGGTCCAGCCAATGCATGTCTTGGATTTACTACCAATGTGTATTCAACACAATCGGGTATGACAAATTATGCATGGACTCTATCAGCCGGAGGCACGATTACTGCCGGTGCAGGAACCAATGCAATAACAGTTACCTGGAATACCTTGGGCGCAAAAACTGTATCGGTAAACTATACAAACGCTGAAGGCTGCAGTGCTCTGGCTCCTTCTGTCTATAATGTAACCGTTAACCCAACGCCTTCACCATCTATCTCAGGAGTAACTGAATTATGTGCAGGCTCAAATGATGTTGTTTATACAACACAGGCTAATTACAACAATTATGTATGGAACATTTCATATGGCGGCACAATTACAGCTGGGCTGGCAACCAACGAAGTTGTTGTGAATTGGGCAACTGCCGGCACGCGAAGTATAAGTGTGAATTATAACAATGCCTTGGGTTGTTCAGCTATAAATGCTTCAACTCTTGAAGTTATTGTAAACTCCACACCAGTTCCTGTAATTTCAGGATCGAATCAGGAGTGCCAGGGAGCGACCGGTGTTGCATATGCTACACAAGTTAACTTTGATGACTATGTTTGGAGTGTTTCAGCCGGAGGAGCAATAACCTCGGGTGCAGGAACAAATGCTATTACTGTTACCTGGAATGAATCCGGAAGTCAATCGGTAAGCGTATCCTACTCCAACGATCTGGGTTGCCCGCCAGTCACTCCAACCGTTTATCCGGTTGTTGTTGACCCGAAGCCCGCAGCTGCCGGAACCATAATCGGAACAACCCCTGTTTGTGCAGGTGCAACTATGGTTACGTATACAACCGCACCCATTCCGGGAATTTCTACTTTTTTATGGACTTTACCTGCCGGAGCTACTATCGTTGAAGGCGCAAATACCAGAACTATCAAAGTTAACTTTGCTGCCAATGCATCATCTGGAATTATTAAAGTAAGTGGTGTTAACGATTGCGGACCTGGTCCAAGTTCACCAAACTTTAACGTGGTTGTTAATCCTATGCCGGCAACACCGGTTATCACCCAAAACGGAGATACGCTTACAAGCAGCGCCAATACCGGTAATCAATGGTATCTCGACGGAGTGCTTATTCCGGGAGCTATAGGCAAACAGCACGTAGCTGTTTATACAGGAACATATACTGTAGTTGTTACAGTAAACGCATGCGGTTCTGCTCCATCGAACGGCATCCTGGTACTTCCTGTTTCGGTAAATAGTGACAAAGCAAACCGTACCTTTGATATTTATCCGAATCCAAACAGCGGTGAATTCAACATTAAAGTTGAAACACTCAAATCGGAAGAATTCAATATCGAAATTTACAACAGTCTAGGCTCCATGGTATGGAAACAGGAAAGTGTAACTGTGAATGGTACATTTACTACACATGTTGTTCTGTCCGGATCGCCTTCGGGTATGTATATGATCAGGTTGCGAAACAATGAAAATACTATTGTTAAAAAACTGATTATCAAAAACTAAACTTATATTTTTTTAATAGAAAAAGCCGGATTGCTCCGGCTTTTTCTATTTTATGAAACCCTTTTCGAAAAACTATTTTTTTCCCTTATTCAATGACTCAACCAATTCATTGTACCAGGCTTCGCCATACTTTCTGATCAGTGAATCTTTCAGAAAAACATATAATGGAATGTTATTTTTTTTTCCATTCAGCAAAGCCGGTTTACAAATATGCCACTCATTATAGTTTACTGCGTCGAAATCATTGTAGTTGCTTATGCGCACTGGGTATAAATGACAGGAAACAGGTTTCAGGAAAGGAATTTTTCCTTCTTTGTATGCTTTCTCGATGGCACAAAATGCTATACCGTTATCATGATATACAAAAGCGCATTCCCTGCCATTAACCAATGGCGTAACATAATGCCCGTACATATCGTAATCGAAAACACTGTCAAGCTCAACCTGTTCAATACCTTCGGCAGTCATGTATGGTTTAATGTCATCGAAATAATCTTCGAGAATGCTTATTTCCTCTTCTTCAAGCGGAGCACCGGCATCGCCATCCACACAACAGGCACCTTTACAGGCCGATAAGTCGCAGGCGAAGCAAATACTTCCCAGTTCATCCGAAATCAGTGTTTTATCAATTGCTATCATTCGGCAAAAGTACTGCTTTTTAGAAAGTGATTTGAAATCGGAACCCAGTTAACTCAGAAAGAGTGCATACCCAGAAATCGTTTTCTTCTCCTACATCCAATCGCTTTGTTTCTCCCTGTTTTCCGTCGCCTTGTCTCCCCTCTCCTTGTCTTCCCTTCTCCCTAAACCCTTGCCAATCTATTTTTTTTGGCTACCTTTGCCGCATGGCACAAAACGAAGAAATTTTCAAAAAAATTATATCCCATGCCAAGGAGTATGGGTTTGTATTTCCGTCGAGCGAAATTTATGATGGCCTTAGCGCCGTGTACGATTACGGTCAAAATGGAGTCGAATTGAAAAACAATATCCGCCAGTATTGGTGGAAATCAATGGTTCAGCACAACGAAAATATTGTAGGCCTCGATTCTGCTATTTTCATGCATCCTACCATATGGAAAGCATCCGGCCATGTGGATGCTTTCAGCGACCCGTTGATTGATAACCGTGACTCTAAAAAACGATACCGCGCCGATGTACTGGTTGAAGACCAGATGGCTAAATGGCAGGATAAAATTGATAAAGAGGTCGAAAAAGCAGCAAAACGCTTTGGTGATACTTTCGACAAAGATCAGTTTGTAGCAACCAATGCCCGCGTTCTGGAATACCAGGAAAAAATTACCAAAACAACCACCCGCTTTTACGGCGCCATGGAAAACAACGACCTGGCAGACGTAAAAAAACTTATCGAAGAACTCGAAATCGTTTGTCCTGTCTCCGGCAGCCGCAACTGGACCGATGTTCGCCAGTTTAACCTGATGTTCAGTACTTCAATGGGATCAGTGAGTGACGATGCAAATGTGATTTATCTGCGCCCCGAAACAGCTCAGGGTATCTTTGTAAATTACCTTAACGTGCAGAAAACGGGCCGGATGAAAATTCCTTTTGGTATTGCTCAAACCGGTAAAGCTTTCCGTAACGAAATAGTAGCCAGGCAGTTTATCTTCCGTATGCGCGAATTCGAACAGATGGAAATGCAGTTTTTCGTTCGCCCGGGTACTGAACTCGAATGGTTCGAAAAATGGAAAGAAACACGTTTAAAATGGCATCTTTCATTAGGAATACCTGCAGCAAAATACCGCTTCCATAAACACGAAAAACTTGCGCATTATGCGAATGCTGCGGCAGATATTGAATTTGAATTCCCGATCGGTTTTAAAGAACTTGAAGGCATACATTCGCGTACCGATTTCGATTTAAAAGCACACCAGGAACATTCAGGTAAAAAGATACAGTATTTTGATCCTGAGCTCAATGAAAACTATGTCCCTTACGTAATCGAAACTTCAATCGGCCTCGACCGCACTTTCCTTGCTATCCTCAGCTATGCGTACACCGAGGAAAAACTGGAAGACGGTTCGGAACGGATTGTGCTTCGCATACCTCCTGTTTTGGCTCCGGTTAAAGTTGGGATTCTTCCACTGATTGCAAAGGACGGTCTGCCCGAAAAAGCACGCGAAATCATGGATACCCTTAAGTACGACTATATGTGCCAGTACGAAGAGAAAGATTCTATCGGTAAACGCTACCGCCGTCACGATGCCATTGGAACACCCTATTGCATTACTGTCGATCATCAGACACTTGAGGACAACACGGTTACTATCCGCGACCGCGATACTATGTTACAGGAACGTATTCCTGTTGAAAAAATAGGCGAGCTGGTAAGACTAAAGATCAAAGGATAAGTGATCTTTTTTCTTTAAAATGAAAGACACTATTCATTTCATGATGAATGTTGCAGTGTTTTTAAAATCAGCTTGTTTCCTGTTATCATTCCTTTAACATTCTTCATTTTGTATTAAATGTTTAATGTTTTCTATAAAAAAATTCTATGAAGAACATCTTTCTGGCAATCGACCTGGGAGCCGGCAGCGGACGCGCTATGCTTGGCGAAATCACTGACGGAGTGCTGACCCTCAGGGAAATACACCGGTTCGCCAATGAACCTGTTTTTACCGAAGGCCACGGATACTGGAATATTGATCAACTTTTCGGGGAAATCAAGAAAAGCCTCACCATGGTTGCCGAACAGGATATTCCTGTCGAAAGTATCGGTATTGATACCTGGGGAGTAGATTTCTCGCTTATGGGTGATGACGGTGTCCCGATGCAACCTTTTATCTACCGTGATATTAAGAATGACGGTATGGTAGAAGCTTTTACAGAGCTTATGCCCGTGGATAAACTTTATGGACAAACCGGTGTTCAGATTTCACAAATCAATTCCCTTTTCCAGATTCTGGCACTTCAAAAAATGGGTTTTGAACCTTTAAAAAAAGCAAAACACCTGCTTTTTATGCCCGACATTTTCAACTATCTGCTCACAGATGTTATACAAACTGAATTCAGCATAGCATCCACATCGCAACTTTACAATCCTGTAAAACGTATGTGGGATCAGGATATCCTGCGAAGGCTCCGCATCCCTTTAAATATTTTACCCCGTATTGCCGAACCGGGAAGTATTGTCGGCAGCGTTTCGAACAAGATTTCCTACGAAACCGGCATTGCGCGAATACCGGTTGTGGCTGTGGTTTCGCATGATACAGGCTCGGCTATTGCAGCTATCCCTGCTACAGGAATAAACTGGGCTTACATAAGCACCGGCAGCTGGTGCCTGATGGGATTTGAATCAGCAACCCCTGTCGTTACTAAAAAATCGCAGCAGCTCAACTTTACTAACGAAGGCGGTGCCGGACATACTTTCCGCATCCTGAAAAACCTCACTGGGCTGTGGTTGTTGCAGGAATGCCGTAAAGCCTGGAAAGAAAACGATTATTCTTTTGCTCAGATGGTTGCACTCGCCGGCGAATCGAAACCTTTTGCAGCATTTATTGATACTGATCACGCGTCTTTTCTTCACCCCGAAGACATGCCACTAGCATTAACTGCCTATTGCGAAAATACCGGCCAATATGTTCCTCAAACCCATGGCGAAATTATCCGGATTATTCTCGAAGGGCTTGCTTTCAAATTCAGGGTTGTAACCGGGCAAATTGAAGCTTTGCGTGGTGTAAAACCGGAAGCACTTTACATGACTGGAGGGGGAATTAAAAATGAATTGCTTTGCCGGTTTACTGCCGATTGCTGCGGAATTCCTGTGGTCGCTTCGCTCGATGAAGCAACAGCAACAGGCAATATTATGGTACAGGCTATAGCGCTGGGAATAGTTAAAAATTTGGCTGAGATCCGCGAGGTTACAGGGAAATCATTCCCTTCGAAACGCTATGAGCCTAAGGATGCTGAAATGTGGGATAAAGCGTTTCTGTCGTATCAGCAACTTCTAACTAAGAGTTGAACAGCTTTAACATAAACTATAAACCCTTATAAACACTACTTTGGGTTATTTGCACTCGTAAAGTAATCAAACTGTAGTAAAATAATTCGTCATATTCGCTACTTACCAAATTAATTTAATTTGAACTGAAATATTGGTATAAGCAGCGTAAAATTTACCTCTTTGGTATCCAGGTTATCAAAAGATCCGAAACCCTTACTATAAGTTATTTCAAAAGTAACTTCTTTTTTTACAGTAATTTGATATGTAAAGCCAATACCTGCAATATATCCAAAATATAATCTTGGTTTTAAAATTTCAGCAGTAAAAAAGTACGGATCAAATCCTGTGCGTTGTACTTTTAGTTTTTGCGTCATAAATCCCCCAATCTGAAATATCGGATGAAGTTTTGAACTCAATGCATCATATCTTAAATATAATATATGCGTAAGGTCTGTAGAATTAAGCGAGAAATCATATGTTTTAGGTGAAATTTTATCATTTACTAAGTATTGAGATGAAAAGGTATTTGAACTGATTAACCCTTCATATTGCATTTTTAGTTTTCCTTTTAATGCGGGCAAAGAAATATTTGAAAAAAGTCCATAACTACCATTAGTAGAAGCGTCAAAATCGCAATAAAAAATAGTATTATAAAAATATAGATTTTTAGGAATTAATGTTAACCTTTTAACTCCAATTAAGAGGCCTATGTTTAAAAGTACATCAGGCATCTTTTTCACATAAGTTATACATTCCTTGTCGGTACAAACCTGTTTGTGATAATCCTTCGATATATTGATCAGTGACCTGCGATCGATTGCTACTTTTTCGATTTCTTTTTCCATCTGCGGCGCATCTGCAAACATATATTTTAATCGCCCGATATATTTTACATCTTTGATCTTGTATCTGACACCGTTTTCCAATATTTCTGTTTCGGGTGCGCTTATTTCAACTATGTCCTGACCCTGTTTTTCCAGAAAAAAATAGGTTCCGTTAACATCACTGAAACAGTATAAATCAACAATTCCATCTACAAGGAATTCAAGGAATTTTTGTTCCTTTTCTCCTTTTAAATTTACAGTTTTTGAAATAAAGAATTTATCATCAATAAACCTATAACCTTTGATTTCCTGAGGGTTATATTCAACCGGAGTCTCATATTCACCGACTTTAAAAACGCACCTTTTCGAATTACTTATATCGCCTCTAAAATCAATCATGCCACTAACAGTATCGTTATTATTAGTGATAATGAACCCTTTGCGAAAATCAGACTGAGCAGAAATATTTGAGGTTAAATAAAGAGTTAAATAAAGAAAAAGAATACGTTTATTCATTTGTTTTTTCAGCCATTTAATTTAAAAAATCACTTTTGAAAATTAATCAAATCTATAAAATCATAGCAAAGAAAAGAATTATTTTACAATTTCTGTGTTAGGTTCAAATATATATCTATATCTAATCTTTGGGCCTTCGGTTGTGAATTTTTTTAATAAAACCAAAAAAGGTACAAAGTTCAGAACCTTGTACCTTTTTTCATTAATTCAATTTAATTCCTATTTACCGCCTGGTGTTGTTGGTTCAACAGCGCGTGTTGAAGCAACTGTGATAACCAGGTTTGAAGGAACTTCAAGGATTTCGATATTAGGTATTTTAATATCGCTGATCCTGATGGTATCTTCAATTTCCAGTTTTGAGATGTTAATAGTAACAACTTCAGGCATGTGCTCCGATAAACCTTTAATTTTCAGTTTACGGAATTTTTTTATCAGTTTTCCCCCACGAAGTACTCCAGGTGAATTGCCTTCGACACGAATCGGAAGACTTACAATAATTGGTTTCCCGGCAGTTACCTGCAGAAAATCGGCATGCAGCGTAGTGTCAGTAACCGGATGATATTGTACATCCTGTAAAGTAGCTGTAAATTTTTTGCCCTCAATGTTGAGGTCAACCATAAAAGTGTAAGGGGTGAAAAGAATTGTGTCGAGATCTTTCCCGAGAAGCGTAAAATGAAGTTCTTCCTTACCACCGTAGATTACACATGGTACCCTGCCTGCGGCACGGTTCATTTTAGCATCCTTTTTCCCTACGTTTGCGCGAAGCAAACCGCTCATAGATACTGTTTTCATTTGAATTGATTTTTAATTGTTATTATTTGATGTTGAAAAGTGATGAAATTGATTCGTAGTTGTGTGCCCTTTTAATTACATCAGCCAAAAGTGTTGCTGTGCTAAGTACTTTAACTTTAGGGCTTTCATGCCTCAAAGGAATGGTATCAGTTACAATAACCTCGGTAAATGCTGAGTTTTCGATGCGCTCAAATGCTTCTCCCGAGAGTATAGGATGTGTACAGAATCCGCGAACGCTGGCAGCTCCGTTTTCGAGCATAATATTTGATGCTTTTGTAATGGTTCCGCCGGTATCAATAATGTCGTCGAGTAATATAACGTCCTTACCTTTTACATCGCCAATAAGTGACATCGAATCAACATGATTGGCTTTTGAACGTTGTTTGTAACAGATTACAAAACCTGTGTCCAGCGCTTTGGCATACGATGCCGCTCTTCGCGTTCCTCCCGTATCGGGTGAAGCAAAAACCAGGTTAGGCAGGTTCAGTTTCTTGATATATGGCAGAAATATGGAAGAAGCATACAGGTGGTCAACCGGTACGTCAAAAAATCCCTGGATCTGATCGGCATGAAGATCGATGGTTATAAGTCTCTGAACACCGGCAGCTGTAAGTAAGTTAGCTATAAGTTTAGCTGAAATCGGTACGCGGGGTTTGTCTTTTCTATCCTGACGGGCAAAACCGAAATAGGGAATTACAGCTGTTATCTGCCTGGCCGAAGCACGTTTGGCAGCATCAACCATAAGCAATAATTCCAGCAGATTTACCGCCGGCGGAAATGTAGATTGCACAATGTACACATCATTCCCACGAAGGTTTTCTTCGAATGAGGTCGTAAATTCACCATCGCTGAAGGTAATAACCTGAACTTCGCCAAGTTTTGTACCGAAGCTAAGTGCTATGTTCTCAGCAAGATAGCGTGTTGCTCTGCCGGAAAAAATTTTAACCTCATGTGCCATGATCGGGGATTTAGAAAAGAAGCTGCAAATGTATGAAATTTTTGCATTCTAACAGGTAACTTCCAACTCCTTTTATTCTATAAAGTTGATTTTAAACAGAATAAAGAGAAATGCGCTGAAGTACGCATTTAAAAAAAGGTAAAATAGTTTCTGACCGAATGGATTTGTAAAGTATCTTTGGGCTTTTACAGAAGCATAGTGTACGCAATTATTGATATTGAAACTACGGGTGGAAATGCAAGTCGTGAGCGGATTACCGAAATAGCCATTTATATTCACGATGGGGTTAAGGTGGTGAATGAATATTCAACGCTGATAAATCCCGAATGCAAGGTGCCGCCTTTCGTAGCGCGACTTACCGGCATTTCGGACGAAATGCTGAAAGATGCCCCGAAATTTTTTGAAGTAGCCCGAAATATCGTCGAAATAACCGAAGGCTGCACCTTTGTAGCCCACAATGCGGCTTTCGACTATAGTTTCGTAAAACAGGAATTCCTGAACTTAGGTTACAAATACAAAAGACCGGTTTTATGCACAGTTAAAATGTCGCGGAAGCTGCTTCCCGGGTATAAATCGTACAGCCTCGGAACTCTTTGTAACAACCTGGGAATTCAGATCACTTCGCGCCATCGTGCTGCCGGCGATGCATTAGCAACCGTGAAATTATTCGAGCGTTTGCTCAGTGTTGATCCGACTTTAAACCAGATTCCTACCGATGGCATGCACGATAAACTCGATCGATCCGTGTTTAATCGCCTGCCAACCGCTGCCGGTATTTATTATTTTCACGATGAAAATGGTAAATTAATTTACATCGGGAAAAGCAAAAATATTCATGCCCGCGTTTTATCACATTTTCAAAACAGCAGTACGGCAAGGGCCATCGAAATGCGCTCGAACACTGCCGATATCAGTTACGAAGAAACAGGCAGTGAGTTAATTGCACTGTTGCTTGAATCGGACGAAATAAAAAAGCATAAACCCGTTTACAACCGCCTTCAGCGCCGTACCTCTTACAAATACGGACTTTATTCGTTTAAAACACAGTCGGGCTATCACGTTATACAAATTGAAAAGATTAAATCAACAGGTTCGCCACATACAGTATTTGCGTCCTTTGATGAGGCTTTGGTGGTGGTTCATAAATTGGCATCAAAATATAACCTTTGCCAGAAATTGTGCGGTTTGTACCAGAATCACGGCGCATGTTTTCAGCATTCGATCGGGCAATGCGACGGCGCCTGTATTGGGATTGAGCCGTCTGATTCTTACAACCTGCGTGTTGAATCAGCCCTGGCTGAATTTCATCACAAATGGACGGATATGGCAATAATCGATCATGGACGCCATGAGGATGAATTGTCGGTTGTACTGGTCGAAAACAACGTTTTTGCCGGTTTTGGCTGGTTGCCGAAGGAGAATGGCTTTAATGATCCACAGCAGATTAAAGAGTATATCAAACGCTATAACGACAACCGCGATATCCAACAAATTATTAAAGGTTTCCTGAATTCGGGGAAAGCCTTAAAAATTCTCCGATTCTAAACCGGACACATTTTCCCTTTTTGGAACAAAACTCACATACTTTTAGCAGGTATCCAATTTCTGCTATAGAATATTTTTATTTCTTTGATTTTCTATTACTTTAATAATCTGCATTTTACAAATCTGGTGTAGTCAAATTAAAAAAACTTATCAGGATATTTCCGTTTCCCATAAAACTTAGCATGATTTTTACTCTACCATTATTAACATTAATTGGTTTGATTTATCATTACAATATTTCTTTTGGCAAAGGGAAACACAGTGAAATGCTGTGGATTTAAAAAACGGCGGACGGAAACTTCCGCTGTTTTTTTTTGTCTCTACATAAAAAAGCCGTCTCCCTCACAGGAAACAGCTTTTCGAAATGATTTAGAATACCGTATTATTCAGCAGCCAGCGGAGCAACTACTTTTGCAGCTGCTTTTGCTGAGAGTTCCTTATCAATATGAAACAATCCACCCGATTCATTTCCGGCGAGTTTCATCTGGTCCAATATACCGTGCATAGTGCTTTCCTCTTCAATCTGCTCAGTGATAAACCACTGTAGGAAGCTTCCTGTTGTGTAATCCTTGTTAGTTACAGCCACTTCATACAATTCGTTGATCGAGGCTGTAATAAACTCTTCGTGAGCCATCACTTTTTCGAAAACATCGAGTAATGATGTGTATTCGGCTGTTGGATTATCAAGTGCAAGTAATTTGCTGTAACCGGCCCTGTCATTGAGGTAATGCACAAACTTAAGCTGGTGCATACGCTCTTCATCCGTTTGTTTGTAAAGAAATGCTGCAGCGCCCGGATAACCATTCACCTGGCACCACGATGCCATTGAAAGGTACAACCGTGAAGAATGCTCTTCGTTTTTAATTTGTTTAATTATAGCTTTTTCTACTGCTTCTTTTATCATGACTATTCTTTTTTAAATTATTTGCCCTCATTTTTAGTTTGTTACAAGGGATAACAAGTATTGGAGCGAGTTAGCAATGAACTACAAGTACCTCTTAATTATTGGTTTTTTAATGCTTCCGCACCACTTACAATCTCCAGAATTTCTTTTGTAATTGCTGCCTGGCGGGCTTTGTTATATGCGAGGTTAAGTTCCTTGATAAGGTCGCCGGCATTTTCGGTAGCCTGGTGCATGGCTGTCATACGGGCACCGTGTTCGGAAGCATTCGAATCGAGAACTGCTTTATAAAACTGAATCCTTAACGATTTTGGTATCAGTTCCGATACTATCTCCTCTTTTGATGGCAGAAATATAAAATCGGTATTAATTTTAGAAACGACAGCTGATTGAGCTGGTGCTTCAACAGGAAGAAACTGCTCAACGGTTAGTTTCTGAACAGCTGCATTTTTAAACTGGTTGTAAACAATTTCGACCTTGTCAAATCGCTTATTTGCGAAAGCTTCCATTACTGAGCCGGCAATTACCGAAACATTTTCATAGGTGAGGCTGTCGAAAACAGAATCGTGCGTCGAAACCACTTGGTACCCTCTTTTGGTAAAAAACTCAGTAGCTTTTCGACCGATAGTCAGGAAACTCACATTTCCCAATCCTGCCTGGATTGCATATTCGCTCTGAATCCTTTGCACGGCGGCACGAAGGACGTTAGTGTTGAATGCACCGCACAATCCACGGTTCGATGTAATTACAACAATTAAAACCTTGTCGGCACTACGCTGCTGAGTATATGGATTTGCATCGCCCGAATCGAGACTTGCACTCAGGTTCTGCAGTATATCCTTAAGCTTTGCGGCATAGGGGCGCATTTTCAGAATAGCATTCTGGGCTCTGCGCAACTTCGATGCGGCAACCATTTTCATGGCGCTTGTGATCTGCTGTGTCGATTTTACCGAAGCAATCCTGATCCGTACTTCCTTTAAATTCGGCATAAAATTGAGTTAATCACTGATTTCTGCTTTCGTTCACATCTGTGAAAACGCAGGAATTTATTTTATATATTTTGCTGCTGTATCTTTAGCAACGCTGTCGATTTTTGCCAGTATCTGATCATCGAGCTTACCTTGTTTAAGGTCGGCCAGAAGTTCCTTGTGACTGACTTCGAGAGTATGCAGGAATTCCACTTCAAAATCGTGGATTGAGCTGACCGGAATTTTCTGCAACAAACCGCGTGTTCCACAGGCGATAATGGCAATTTGTTTCTCAACAGGAGCCGGAGAATACTGAGGTTGTTTCAGAATTTCAACATTACGGGCTCCTTTATCGAGGATATTCTTGGTAGCTGCATCGAGGTCGGAACCGAATTTCGAGAATGCTTCGAGTTCGCGGTACTCAGCCTGGGCGAGTTTAAGTGTTCCGGCCACTTTTTTCATGGCTTTAATCTGAGCATTACCTCCAACCCGTGAAACCGAAATACCTACGTTGATGGCCGGCCTGATACCTGAGTTGAAAAGAGTGGTTTCGAGAAATATCTGTCCGTCAGTAATTGAAATTACGTTGGTAGGAATATAAGCCGAAACGTCTCCTGCTTGTGTTTCGATAATCGGAAGTGCAGTAAGCGAACCTCCGCCTTTCACCAAATGCCTGATTGATTCAGGAAGATCGTTCATCTGGCTGGCAATTTCGTCGCTTTTAATAATTTTGGCGGCACGCTCCAACAGTCGTGAATGCAGGTAAAACACATCACCCGGATAGGCTTCGCGTCCTGGCGGGCGGCGGAGTAACAGTGAAACTTCGCGATAAGCAACGGCCTGTTTCGAAAGGTCATCATAAATGACAAGGGCAGCACGTCCGGTGTCGCGTAAAAACTCACCGATAGCAGCACCGGTAAACGGAGCATAAAACTGCATGGCGGCAGGGTCGCTGGCGGTTGCCATAACTACAACGGTATATGCCATTGCGCCATGATCCTCAAGCGTTTTAACGATATTGGCAACTGTTGAACCTTTCTGGCCGATAGCCACATAGATACAGAAAACAGGTTCGCCTTTTTCGTAGAATTCTTTCTGATTGATGATTGCATCAATTGCAATCGCCGATTTACCTGTCTGGCGGTCGCCGATAATAAGTTCGCGCTGTCCACGGCCAATCGGGATCATAGCATCAATAGCTTTGATACCTGTCTGCAATGGCTCGGTAACCGGCTGGCGGAAAATAACACCCGGAGCCTTACGCTCGATAGGCATTTCGAAAAGTTCGCCTTTGAGTTCACCTTTGCCGTCAATAGGTTCGCCGAGGGTATTGATAACCCGTCCGAGCATACCGGAGCCAACTTTTATACTGGCAATACGTTTGGTGCGCTGTACTTTGTCGCCTTCCTTAATTTCCTTCGCTTCGCCTAAAAGTACAACACCCACGTTGTCTTCTTCAAGATTGAGTACAATACCTTTGGTATCGGTTTTAACGAATTCAACAAGTTCGCCGGACTGTGCGTTGGTGAGGCCATATACACGGGCAATACCGTCGCCTACCTGCAACACAGATCCTATTTCTTTTATTTCGGCTTCAGTTGAAAAACCGGCCAATTCCTGCCGCAGTATTGCAGTTACTTCTGCGGGTTTAATTTCTGCCATAGTGCTTGATATGAATTAATGGTGAATGGTGAACGGGAAACGGTTACCGGCTTGTATTAGCTAATAAACCCTAAACCCTGACACCTAAAACCTCTTGCTTAAAATCCTTTTATAAACAGGTTCTTTTCAAAATCCTTTTTAAGTTCCTTTATTTTTGTAGCAATGCTTTGGTCAACCTGGAAGTCGTCAACATTAATAACGAAACCGCCAAGCAGTTTCTCATCCGTATTTTCAACCAGGTCAATTTTTTTATCAGTCAGTTTACCAATAATTTCAAGGATGCCTGCTTTTTCATTTGCTGCAAGCGAAATAGCTGAGGTAACATAAGCTGTTTTAATACCTTTCGATATTTTATACAAGTTGTCAAACGCTTCGGCTATTGAAGGCAGGTATCGTTCGCGGCGTTTACGGATCATCAGGTTCATGAAACTGAGCGACATATTGTTAACTGAGTCTCCAAAAATCTGGACGATCACTTTTTTCTTTTTATCGGCGTGTATAACCGGATTTTGCAGCATGCGGACAAAATCCTGGTTGGAGGTACAAACTTTACCAAGCAGTGCCATATCCTCAGATGCTTTTTCAACTAAACCCTTTTCTGTGGCCAGGTCGAAAAATGCAGCAGCATAACGTAAGGTTATTTTTGTATAACTCATTTGAGGTTTTCTGTGGTTTCTGCCTAGTTAATTTTTACTTCTTTCAACAACTTTTCGGTGAGTTGCTGCTGTTGTTGTTTGTTTTCAAGTTCTTTACCGATCAGCTTTTCAGCAATTTCAATTGAAATGGAAGCGATCTGGTTTTTTAGCTCGTTGATAGCGGCCATTTTTTCGAACTGGATATTTTCGCGGGCATTTTCCAAAATGCGGGCTGATTCTTCGGCAGCTTTAACACGGGCTTCATCAAGAATGGATTCTCTCACTTTCCGGGCATCGCGCATCAGGGCATCGCGCTCGTCTTTGGCATCGCGGAGGAGCTGTTCGTTGCCGGCTTTCAGCTGAAGCATTTCTTTCTTTGCTTCGTTGGCAGCTTCAAGTGCTTTTTCGATGGTATCTTCCCTTTGATGTATCCCTTTCATGATCGGCCCCCATGCATATTTCGAAAGAATATACATTACCAGGCTGAATGAAACCAACATCCAGAAAATCAGTCCTATACCGGGAGTAACTAATTGCATAGTTCAGGGTATGAGTAGTTAATATTTTTAGTTTTTTAAAATTCTTTAAAAAATCAACTACCGCATCCCTGCCAGGTGCAGGGACACTGTAGCCGATAGTTGTTTTTACAGGAACAGGATCAGCAGACAAACTACGATAGCGAAGAATGCAACACCTTCGATAAGAGCAGCAGCCACAATCATGTTCGAACGGATATCGCCTACGCTCTCAGGCTGGCGGGCAATGGACTCGAGTGCCGAAGCACCGATTTTTCCAATACCAATACCTGCACCGATAGCTGCAATACCAGCACCAATACCAGCACCCATTTTTGCAATAGGGGCAAGGTTTGCTGCTTCTTGTAATAAAACGCTTAAGAGTGACATAAGAATTGAATTATGGTGATTAATAAAAAGATTTAGTGTTCAGTTGTATGTTCTTCGGGGTGATGATGTTCTTCCATTGCCATTCCGAAATAAATAGATGAAAGCAAGGCAAAAACATATGCCTGTATAAAAGCAACCAGCAATTCGAGCATGGTCATAAATACACCGAAAGCAATCGAAAATACAGATACTCCGTAGCCGGCAAACATATTCATGTTACCGAAAATAAAAATCAGGCTCATGAAACCAAGCAGGATAATATGCCCGGCGGTTATGTTGGCAAACAAACGGACCATCAGTACAAATGGCTTTGTAAGTACTCCCAGGAACTCAACGATAGGCATGAGCGGAATTGGAAATTTAAGCCACCAGGGAACTCCGGGAGCATTAAAAATATGCATCCAGTAATTTTTGTTACCTATAAATGTGGTTATAACGAAAGTAAACAACGCAAGTACCAGGGTAATAGCGATATTTCCGGTAAGGTTGGCTCCTCCAGGGAAAATCGGGATCAGTCCGAGCAGGTTGTTGAAAAAGATGAAGAAAAATACCGTCAGCAGGAAAGGCATAAATCGTTTGTATTTCTTTTTTCCAAGACCTGGAATAGCAATGTCGTCGCGAACAAAAAGGATTATCGGTTCCAGAATGGATTGTAATCCTTTGGGCGCTGAATCAGGATTCTTTTTGTAGCGGTTTGCTATTGAAATGAAAATAAAACAGAGAAGCAGTAAACTGATAAAAAGGGAAACTACATTCTTGGTTATAGAAAAATCCAACGGCAATTCAGCTGATGCATCAATGGTTCCATCTTCTGACACCTTAACTATTTTACCTTTATTTTCGCCTTCTTTCATCAATTTGTATCCTTTGTAGGCATCGTGACCGTGGTGGAAATGGCTTGAAGAAAAGGAAACCAGTTTGCCGTTATCAATTAAAATTACCGGCAGCGGGATGGAAAGGTGAAAATCGTTATACGTAAGAATATGCCATTCGTGAGCATCAACAATGTGGTCGATAATCATTGCTCCTGCATCAAATGCTTTTTCGGAATGAGCTCCTTCGGGTGTTGTAACCTGATGGCTTACAGTATCGTGCGAACTGGTACTCCCATATGAAAACCCTGCTATCAGCAAGGTAAATAATGTGACCTGTAACCTGACTGAAGATAGTAACTTTCTGATCATTAGTCTATTTTCAAATTGAAGTGCAATATTACTACTATTTCGTTAAATTTCTCCGCTATTCATCCCAAAAATACGAATTTCTTTCAATTTCAGCAGGGCTGCAACAAAAAACATTCATAAAAGTGAATACAATCATTCGCCATTCAATAAAATGACTGTTAAAAAACACGTTGAATGTTTTGAAAGCTTAGGAAGCAAAGCACAAAACTTCTCACTTTTACGGATTTAAACAACCAGAAAAAAAGAGTCAGAGTTATTTGCGCAAACACTGATTTTTTAATCGCTCAATGTTAACCTAAAACCGGTAATTTTGTTTGACAGAAAAATAAAGATATGGGGTTTACAGTTTTTTCGGATGAGTCGTTTATGCGTGAAGCGTTGAAAGAAGCTCACAAAGCGCTAAGCAAGGATGAGGTTCCTATCGGGGCAGTTATAGTTTGTGAAAACCGCATTGTTGCCCGGGCCCACAACCTTACCGAACAACTAAATGATGTTACAGCTCATGCCGAAATGCAGGCATTTACGTCGGCTTCGGGGTTTATGGGCGGAAAGTACCTCGAAGGGTGTACGTTATATGTAACCATCGAGCCATGCGTAATGTGCGCGGGAGCTTCGTTCTGGACACAGATAAGCAGAATTGTTTACGGCGCAGCAGATATTAAAAGAGGCTATTCGCTTCTCAGTTCTTCGGTTTTGCATCCGCGTACCAAAGTAACCAGCGGAGTATTGGCTGACGAGTGCGGGGAATTGATGAAGGATTTTTTCAGGAAGAAAAGATAACGGATGTCGGATTTCGGAAGAATCCATTTGAACTTCAGCAACAGTGATTTTCGCCCCTCGCCAAGCCTGCACTGAGCGCAGCCGAAGTACCCCTTGCCTCTTCTAGATGTTAAAAGCAATAGTTTATAAAAACTCTCAGTGAATTAGTGTCAGATTTGTACGCCATTACTAACCGTAAATTGTACTTTTGCATCCGTTTCAATACGCAGAAGAAAAGTGAAGAATATCCGATATTTTACTAATGGGGTGGACACAATTGAGTGGAACCAGGAAATGTGCATGCATTCGGGAAAATGCCTGAAAAACATTCCGTATATTGTTGAGAAGCCCGGAATATATAGTATAAGTGTATCCGAACGACAGTTTCAGATCATACTCAGCCAGGCAGATTATTGTCCTGCGCGGGCCTTAAAATTAAAAGAACAGAAATAAGAGACCATCGGAATTTCTTCCATTTAATTCCTTTTACAATCAGGAATTTCTCTCCTTTCAATCCCCTAATTATCTGCACATGAACTCAAATCATGGATTGCAGCATTAAAATGTACTTTGGAACGTTTTTTGAACGTTAGTACTCCAAACCTAAACTTCATGCCAAAGGCACTCCTAATAATTTTACTCTTTTGCAGTATTTCAGCATATGCCCAGTCGTATCGCACTGTGAACAACTCAGCATTTATTCGTGGCGAAAAACTTACATTCCGGGTTGCATTCAATTCGGCCCTCACAGGAAGTATTACCGGGGGCAAAGCTACGCTTGAAGTAAAAAAAGAAAATGTAATTATTAATAACCGAAGCACTTATCATGTAGTAGGTGAAGGAAAAACTACAGGGTTTATCGAGTTGTTTTATAAAGTAAACGATAGGTTCGAAAGTTACTTTGATCAGGATGCTATGATTGCCTGGAAGTTTATCCGCCGCACCCGTGAAAACAATTATAAGAAAGACGACCTTGTTATTTTTCGCCAGAATGACCGTTTAGCTGTCAGCCTGTCGAAAGTGATGAAAGTACCCGCAAACATTCAGGATGTTATTTCCGGTTTTTATTATGCACGCACAATGGATATAACGGGTCTTGCACCAGGAGGAATAATCGAGGTTCCTTTCTTCCTGGATGACTCGGTTTATAATTCGCGTGTAATTTTTAAAGGCACTGAAATTGTGAAAACAAAACTAGGGAAGTTTCGCTGCATTGCTTTCAGGCCTATGGTGGCAACAGGTTATGCATTCGACGATCCTTACCCAATCACAATTTGGGTAACTGATGATAAAAACCGTTTACCAATTCTTATTGAATCCGAGCAATCGGTAGGGCGCGCCAGGGTTGAGTTGATTTCTTACACAGGTTTGGCTAACCCGATTACGGCAAAGTTGCCTGATTAGGTTGATAAGGAAATTCGACAATGGATTAATTCGGCGATTCGACAATGGGACAAACCACTAATTCAGTTATTCGGAATTTTTCGTTGGGGAATAAAGCAGGTTTTCTTTAACAATTGAAATTGTTATAATCCTTCTGTTTTAAGCGTTCAATTCTGAATTTCTACCTTATGAAACGACACATATCATTTCTTACAGGAATAGCACTTATTGCCGGTGGAGGTAAAAACGGAAACGGCAATTGTGTATCGAAACGTGTTAAATCATAGCGCTTTATCATAGCATCAACGTGACTGATCCAATGAGGAGAAGTTGCGTATTTAGCTGCTTTCATGGCTTTGAGCCACAGCATATAATCCATATTTCCTTTAAGTGAGGTATAGTATTTCCTTTTAGCGATCATTGCTCCGAAATGCAGGTAAGCATCCTCATCCGTTTCGAAAGTTCGGTATTTGCTCACATATCCTGACTTAGTTTTTGAAGATTTCACCCTGGATTTTACTCCAAAATGGTTTTTATTAACCCGGCAAAGTTTGCTTGTACCGGCGCCGCTTTCCTGCAAAGCAATTCCCAAAACAAGGCTCGCAGGAATATCGTAATTCACCAGAACCTCAATAGCCAGCGAATCGAATTTTTGAATATACTTTTCGGCAGCACTCTGGGCCTGTAGGAAACAGGATGTGACTAAAAACAAGATTATCAGCGGTATCCGCATTTAAAAGAATTAATTTTTAATTAAAAGTAACAATTTGATTTAATGATTAACCTTTAAGGTAACATTTTGTTGTAAAAGCTGATTGCAAGAATTATACCATCGCAAAAAATCGCAGGGAATGGTTTTTGCTTGCAACACCCTAAATTTGCGCCTGTTTTATGGAAAATCAGGTTCCTTTGCATCCTTATACTACCAAAATACATACCTTTAACTTTTGTGTAATTTAAAGCCTTATGAAGACATTTTTGAACATTCTCATCCTTTTTTTTAGCCTTACCGTTATGTCGCAAAACCAATATACGCGTGAATGGCAGCAGGTCGATTCCCTTGCCGGACTTGGTCAGGCCCAAACAGCACTCGACCTTGTTACACGTATTTATGATCAAACCAAAGCCGCTAACCAGGCCGACCAGTTTGTTAAAGCTTCGGTTTACCGGATGAAACTGGAATCGGATTTTGAGGAGGATTATTTCGAAAACAGCATTGCCCGGACTCAATCCGATATTCAATCGGCTCAGGCTCCTGTGAAACAAATATTGCATTCGATAGCAGCTGAACTATACTGGCGCTATTATCAGAACAACCGCTGGCAGATACTGAGCCGCAGCGAAACCGTCGGATTGGTTTCCGACGATATAAAAACATGGGATGTTAAAAAGCTGGTAGCTGCCTCCATGGAAAACTATGCGCTTTCGCTCGCAGATAAAGATTTACTTAAAAATACCCCGCTTTCGGCATTTGATGAAATTCTGATCAAGCAGAAAGATTCGCAGAAATTCAGACCCTCTTTATTTGATTTTCTGGCGCACAGGGCTATTGATTTTTATTCCACATCCGAAGCAGGACTTACAAAACCGGCGGCGACTTTTATAATGAACCAGCAGGCATATTTTGCACCATCCAATGAATTTGCTGCTTTAAACATTACTTCGCCTGATGCATTTTCGTTTGAATTTCAGGCTTTGAAACTATTGCAGGAAATTGTCGGAATTCACCTTTTGGATAAAGACCCTACTGCCTTAATTGATGTGGAGATTAAGCGTTTATCGTTTGTTCACGAAAAAAGTGTCCTTCCTGAAAAAGACAGCCTTTACCTCGAAGCTTTATACAAACTGGAAAGCCGGTTTAAAAATCATCCTTCTTCAACTGAAGTTGCATATGAAATTGCTATTCAACTTGATGGCGACGATGAGGAAATAACTCCTTATGATTATGACGAAACGGAAACCGTTCAGCCTGTTCCCGATGCACAAAAGTGGAATAAAAAACGTGCCATTGAAATCTGCGAAGCGGCCATAAATCGTTTCCCCGACAGCTTTGGTGCAAAAAACTGCCAGTCGCTGATTGAACGCATAAAACAGCCGGCACTTTCAGTTACAACCAATTATGCATCAATTCCCGGAAAACCTTCGCTTGCACTGGTTGAGTTTAAAAATGTTTCAAAAGTATATTTTCGGTTATTAAAAATCGACCCCGAAACCGACCGTGAACTGAAGGGAAAATCTCAGGAAGAGCGAATTACAAAATACATCAGCATTAAAGCTGAAAAGATCTGGGAGCAAGCACTTCCTGACGATGGCGATTACAGGGATCATTCTGCCGAAATAAAATTACCGGCAATGCCTCATGGCTATTATGTGCTGCTTTCGAGCAACGACGGCTCGTTCCCGGCCAAATCGGCTATTGTAACTGCCAACAGTTTCTGGGAAACCACAATCAGTTACCTCAACCGCCCTACCGATGATGGAAATAATGAAATAGTCGTATTGCACCGCGAAACAGGGCAACCGCTCGAAGGAGTTAAAGTACAGCCATTTTATAATGAGTACAATTCCAAATTGCGCAAATACGAAAGCACAGCAGGAGATGTTTTTGTGACTGATAAAATGGGAATAGTAACCATTCCTGCTAATAGTGATACCCGCAGGAATAATCAGTTTTACCTGGTTTTCACTTCGAAAACGGATAAGCTGATTACCGAAGACTATTTTTCAAATTATACATATAGAAGAGAGGAACCCCGCACAGTTGTTCAGACTCATTTTTTTACTGACAGAGCCATTTACCGCCCCGGTCAAACCATCTATTTTAAAGGAATTGTTATAGAGCGAAAAGGTGGTGATGTAAAAATAAAAACCCGTTTCAAAACGGAAGTAACACTGTATGATGTTAACGGACAGGTTGTTTCGAAACAGATGCTTACAACCAATGATTTCGGATCTTTCAGCGGAAATTTTGTTGCGCCTCAGGGAGTACTGACCGGCCAGATGACCATCCGTTGCGAATCCGGTTCAACTTATTTTCAGGTTGAAGAATACAAAAGGCCAAAATTTGAAGTAACATTTGAACCGGTTAAAGGATCGTACAAACTGGGCGAAACTATCGTTGTAAAAGGAAAAGCGCTGGCTTATGCAGGCAGCACAGTTTCGGATGCTGAAGTTTCGTACCGCGTTGTGCGGCAGGCCCGTTTTCCATATTGGTGGGGCTGGCGTGGTATGCCCCGGTCGGAAGAAATGGAAATTACAAATGGCGAAACTACAACCGGCAGCGATGGCACTTTTACGGTAACTTTTAAAGCCATTCCCGACCTTTCCATCGACCGGAAAACGGATCCGCTGTTCACATTTACGGTGTATGCCGATGTGTCGGATATCAATGGAGAAAGCCACAGCAGCGAAACGGCGATCTCTGTCGGATATAAATCATTGCTGGTAAAAACCGATCTGGCCGATGAAATAAATCTTGAAAAAGGAGTTCAGTTTGTGCTGGCCACTACCAACCTGAATGGCGAAAAAGAAGCCGCTTCAGGAACAATTACTATATCGAAACTTCGCAAACCCGACCAGGTTTTGTATTCGCGAAAATGGGCAAAACCCGACAAATTCACGATGACAAAAGCTGAGTTCGAGAAAGATTTTCCCGGTGAAGTATACAACGATGAAGATGATATTTCGACCTGGCCTAAAGAAACTCCGGTGTTTTCATCCAGTTTTAATACTCCGGCTGATTCGCTGATAAAAGTTGGAAACGCATTACAGGCAGGCATGTATGTGATTGAAATTAAATCGAAAGATGCTTTCGGTGAAGATGTTTTGTTTAAGAAATACTTTACTGCTTTTAAGCCTGAGTCGGGCAATTCCGAAGCTGTTTCGCCTGTATTCTTTACATTACTTACACCAAAGGCTGAACCGGGTGAAAATGTGAAATTTATCATCGGCACACCGCTAAAAAAAGCTTACATAATTTATGAAATCATACATAAGGACAAGATTGTTAGCCGTGAAATTCTGACCCTGAGCAAGGAACAGAAACTAATCAGCATTCCGGTAAGAGAAGAATTCCGTGGCAATTTTGCGATCAGCATCGCATTGGTGAAAAACAACAGGTCCTTTGAGTCAGGCAAACTTATACACGTTCCTTATACCAACAAAAACCTGGATATTAGCTTTGCTACTTTCCGCAATAAGTTGTTACCCGGACAGGAAGAAGAATGGCAGATAACCCTTCGCGACAGCAAAGGCGAAAAAGCCGCCGCCGAAATGCTTGCCGGAATGTATGATGCTTCGCTGGATGTTTTTGCGCCACACAGCTGGTCCTTTAACATTTTCAATTATTTCTATGGTGCCCGCACATGGTCAGCCAATCGGTGTTTTGGGATTGAGGGTGGAACTCCGTTTTTCCATGCAGGCACCACTTCATATCCTTCGTCGCATGAATACGACCAACTGAATTGGTTTGGATTCAATTTCGGAAATTCGGGCGGGATAATGAGGCATATGAAGGGTGAAATCGCTATGGATATGAATTTACAAGCTATGCCAAGCGCTTCAATGGTTGAGGAGGTATCAGACGATGATGTCGTTTCTGAAATGAGTGCAAAGTCGGTAGGTGCAACTGTCACCTCCTATGAAATTCCCAGGGCACCCAGAATTGGAGTACAAAATCCTATCCAAATCCGCAAAGACTTTAACGAAACCGCATTTTTCTTTCCTCAGCTTGCAACCAATGAAAACGGCGAAATCGTAATTAAATTCAAAGCTCCCGAAGCCCTTACCCGTTGGAAAATGATGGGGCTGGCTTACACCAAAGACCTGAAGTACGGACAAATCGAAAAAACACTGGTTACCCAAAAGGACCTGATGATTTTCACAAATGTTCCCCGTTTCCTGCGCGAAGGCGATAAAATGGATTTTGCGGCCAAAATATCCAATATCAGCGACCGCGACCTTTCGGGAATGGCAGAGTTGCACTTTTTTGATGCGCTCACCATGAAACCACTTGATGATATTTTAGGTTTAACTCAAACAAATATTCCTTTTTCAGTAAATAAAGGACTCAGTTCACCGGTAAGCTGGAAAATAAGTATTCCCGAAGGATTGCAGGCTGTTATTTACCGTATAACAGTTACTGCTGATGCTTTCAGCGATGGCGAGGAAGCTGCCATTCCGGTGCTTCCCAACCGCATGCTGGTTACCGAAAGTATGCCTTTGCCTGTGAACGGAATGCAGCAAAAGAAATTTAATTTCGAAAAACTGGTCAACTCGGGTAAAGCAGGTTCAACCGTGCGCAATTACAGGCTTTCGCTCGAATATACTTCAAACCCGGCCTGGTATGCTGTACAAGCTCTTCCTTACCTGATGGAATACCCGTACGAATGTGCTGAGCAAATTTTCAGCCGGTATTATGCCAACAGCCTTGCCACGCATATTGCCAACAGCGATCCGAAAATAAAACGCGTATTCGAAAGTTGGGCAATAATTACTCCTGATGCACTGAAATCGAACCTCGAAAAGAATGAAGAACTGAAATCGGTGCTTTTGCAGGAAAGCCCGTGGGTGCGCGAAGCCAGCAATGAAAGCGAGCGGAAACAGCGCATTGCCTTGCTTTTCAACCTTAACCGTATGGCTTCGGAGCAGACTTCGGCCCTCAAAAAACTACGCGATATGCAGAATGCTAACGGCGGCTGGCCCTGGTTCCAGGGGATGCCCGAAAGCCGTTACATAACACAGCATATCGTTACCGGTCTAGGTCATCTTTACTACCTGGAGGTGATGAATCCTATTGAAAACACTGATATTCAGGATATGCTGAAAAAGGCAATCGGGTTCCTGGATGAGGAGGTTAAAACCAATTTCGAAAAACTAAAAAAAGACGATAAGGAATATCTTAAGAACAATCACCTGGGTTATGATGAAATCCAGTATTTGTATGCACGCACTTACTTTATGGCTGATTTCCCGCTTGGTAAGGAAAACAATGAAGTTCTGGAATACTATAAATCGCAATCCGCAAAATACTGGAAGTCGCAGAACAATTACATGAAAGCGATGATAGCTTTGTACATGAACCGTTTTGGTGACGAAAAAACCGCTGCTTTGGTTATGCGATTGCTGAAAGAAACGGCTTTACACAACGAGGAGATGGGAATGTACTGGCGCAACGAACAGCGTGGCTGGAATTGGTACCAGGCCCCGGTTGAAACTCAGGCTTTGCTTATCGAGGCTTTTGACGAAGTAAGTGATGATCAGAAATCGGTGGAAGAAATGAAAATCTGGCTGCTGAAGCAAAAACAAACCCAGGACTGGAAAACCACTAAAGCCACAACTGAAGCGGTTTATGCATTATTACTTCGGGGAACTTCGTTACTCGCCTCCGACAAGCTGGTTGAGGTAACTTTAGGGACAGAAAAAGTTGATCCTTACAAACAGGATGGCTCCAAGCCCGAAGCAGGCACTGGATATTTCAAAACCAGCTGGGATGCGGCTTCCATTAAGCCGGAAATGGGAAAAGTTAGCGTAAACAATCCGAATCCAACGGTTGCCTGGGGAGCTTTGTACTGGCAATATTTCGAACAGCTTGATAAAATTACACCGGCACAAACTCCACTAAGCTTGTCGAAAAAGCTTTTCCGCGAAGTAAACACACCTTCCGGGCCTGTGATTGAACCTGTCACTGATAAAACAATTGTCAAAACCGGTGATAAAATTGTTGTAAGGGTTGAGCTCCGCTCCGACCGCGATATGGAATACATTCACCTGAAAGATATGCGTGCATCAGCTTTTGAACCGGTAAATGTACTTTCTGGATACCGCTACCAGGATGGACTCGGATATTACGAATCAACACGCGATGCTTCAACTAATTTCTTTATTTCATACCTCCCGAAAGGAACTTATGTATTCGAATACAAATTAGTTGCAACACAAAAAGGCGATTTCTCGAATGGAATTACTTCGGTACAATGCATGTATGCGCCAGAATTTTCAGCACATTCGGAAGGGGTGAGAGTTACAGTGGAATAAAAGGTAAAATCAAAGTATGCATCAGGAGATTTGTTTATGCCGGAAAACTCAATTACTCAAAGGGTTCACTACGGTTATTGATAATTCGGGTTTAATGTTGATGCTGAAATTAAACTTTTATAAAAACAGTTTGTCAAAGCTTCATATCAATTTTAAAACAAATTAATATGAAAAAGACTTTCAAATACATGGCAGCTATGGTGATAGTTGGCATGTTCCTCAGTACCTCGGCAATCGGACAAACAGCTGCAACAGGAAAAAACTATGTCGACAAGGATAAAAACGGCGTGTGCGATAATAAAACCGTTAACAAAGGAAATTCCGGCTCCGGTCGTAATTTTACTGATGCCAACAATGATGGCGTTTGCGATAACCGACAGGGTGTTGGAAAAGGACAAGGAAAAGGTTGTGGCCAAAAGCAAAAAGGTTGCAGATACAGAGGTGGTAATAAATAATTGTATAATCCCCCCAACTGAAGATGAAAACGCCAAAACGGGTTCTATTAATAATCTCCTTTGCATTGGCTATAAGTCAGGCTTCATTTGCAAAAGTGCCTTCCGAACTACTCACTGAGCCTTGTGTACCCGATACAAGTAAATCTGCGCAGGCACAAGGTCGATGCAATAACGTTGCGGTGAATGATATCCCGGCTTCGCCCCTGTCAGAAGCTGAAAGACAAGGACTAATTTTTATGCGTGAAGAGGAAAAGCTTGCTCATGATGTTTACGTTGCATTGGGCGAAGTTTGGGATATTCCGATATTCAATAACATCAGCCGCAGCGAGTCAGTTCATATGGAAGCTGTTCTCGGATTACTCGACAAGTACAAAATAGCTGATCCGGTGCACGATATGAAACCAGGTGAATTCGCAAACCCAGACTTCACTAAACTTTATCAGACACTTGTTAATCAAGGCAATAACAGTTTGATTGAAGCTCTGAAAGCGGGTGCTTTAATCGAGGAAACCGATATTGCCGATTTGCAGGAACGTATAAAGCTATCGGATAATGAGGATTTGAAAATGGTTTATACTAATCTTCTCCAGGCTTCGCACAGGCACATCAGGGCATATAGCCGAAACCTGGCTTCACGGGATGCAACTTATGTTCCGCAACGACTGAGCCAGCAGGAGTTTGATGAAATTCTAAGTATGGACTAAACAGAGTTCTCAACACATTTATCCATGTTTACAACCTGATAATCATCTCATTTCTTAATAAAGCCATTTCTTTCCGTCAGGGTGTTATCACAAGTAAAAATAATCAATGCCGTTCTTTACAGGGCGGCATTTTTTTTATAATTTAGCTTATTATTCCCATTAAGTATGCAGGCTATTTTAAATGATCTGAAAACAATTATTGAGCAGGGCATTCCTGCGGTTTTATGCATTGTAACCAAAACCATAGGTTCCACCCCGCGAAAAGCAGGTTCGAAAATGCTGGTGTTTAATGATGGCTCTATCAAAGGCACAATAGGAGGCGGAAGCATCGAATTCCAGGTAATTCAGGATGCTTTAAAAATAATTTCCTGCGGTGAGCCTTTTACAAAGAACTTTCACCTGGAAGATGATTTGAAAATGCATTGCGGCGGAACTATGGATATATATTTTGAACCCATTGGATGCTTACCCAAACTTTATGTTTTTGGTGGCGGCCATATTGGCAAAGCACTTGCCGGATATTCTGTGGGACTCGGATTCCGCCCGTTTGTATTCGATCAGCGCGAAGGAATTTTCGAATCGTGGAATCTGCCAGGGGTTGAAACCCGCAATGGCGATTTGATGCAGATTATTGATTCACTGGTGTTTGATACAAATACCTATGTTGTAATTGTTACGCATCAGCATGAGTTCGACGAAAAAGTTCTGCTGGCCTGCGCTCCAAGGGAACATGCTTACCTGGGTATGATCGGTAGCAAGCGAAAAGTAGGCGAAATCAGTAAAAACGCGTTGGAAAACAACCTGCTTTCAGCCGAAAGTCTTGCAAAAATTGATATGCCCATCGGGATTCCTTTTGCCGCTGAAACACCTGCCGAAATTGCTATTAGTATTGTAGCAAAAATGATTGATGTAAAAAATACATTAAGAAAATCATGAGTTCTCCGCGGGATAAAATTCAATTTGTACTGAACGGGAAGGTCGTTTCTGTTGATTTTAATGTGGGTACCGGATTAAAACCAACAACCACCGTACTTAATTATCTCCGCTCAATGCCTTTACACAAAGGTGTTAAAGAAAGTTGTGCCGAAGGCGATTGCGGTGCCTGTACAGTTGTAATTGCTCAAAACTTTAATGGGAAGCTTTTTTACAAAACTGTAGATAGTTGCCTGGTATTTCTGCCAATGATTCATGGCAAGCAATTAATAACAGTCGAAAACCTTGCCGACTCAGGCACATTGCACCCTGTTCAGCAGGAGCTGGTAAACCATAACGGAAGCCAGTGCGGATATTGTACTCCGGGTATTGTGATGTCGTTGTTCGGGTTGTATAAAAATCATCATAATCCTGATCGTGAGGTAATTGAGGATGCGTTAACAGGCAATCTTTGCCGTTGCACCGGTTATCAGCCCATAATAAAAGCTGCTCAACATGCCTGTTCGTGTGTTGATGCTGATAAATTTGCGCTTCACGAAGCAAAAATTATCAGTCTGCTTCAGGATATAAACAGTGATAAATCGCCGGTGATTATCCAATCATCTGAACATAACTATTACAAAACCTTCACGTTACAGGATGCACTAGCTTTCAGAAAGAGATTTCCTTCTGCAATTGTTGTTGGCGGAGCAACTGACACGGCACTCCGTCAAACAAAAAAACGTGAACTATTAAGTGATATCATCGATATTTCGGATGTTGCTGCGTTGAATTATTTCGTTGAAGAAAAGAATGTTTACAAGATTGGTTCCGGCCTGAGCCTGGAAAATATGAAGCTACAAACAGCGGAAAAACTTCCGGCTTTGTACAATATGTTACAGGTTTTCGGCTCACTTCAAATCAGAAATCTTGCCACCTTAGGAGGAAACATCGGATCGGCTTCACCAATTGGCGATACACTTCCCTTGTTAATAGCGTACAAAGCACATATCGAATTGCAGTCCGAATCATTTGTGCGGACAATACCAATCGAAGAATTTATAAAAGGTTACCGGTTAACCGATATCCATGCCGATGAGTTGATAACCGCCGTTCATATTTCAAAACCCGGACCAAATACACTTACCCGATCGTATAAAGTTTCGAAGCGAAAAGACCTTGATATTTCGACTGTTAGCGGCGGATTTTCGATAGAACTGGAAAACGGGATTTGCAGAGAAATCATTCTTGCCTTTGGCGGAATGGCCGACACACCTAAGCGGGCATCAGAAACCGAAAAATTTCTTTTCGGTAAGCCCTGGACAAGGTCCAATGTTGAACATGCCATGAAAATACTGGTACAGGAATTTTCGCCCTGGAGCGATGCACGTGCCGGAGCTGAATATCGCAACCTTGCCGCCCGTAACCTTTTACTGAAATTTTACGCAGAAACTTCAACGCCGTCGCTATGAAAACCAAAGACTTAAAACACGACAGCGCTATAAAACATGTAACCGGCCAATCGGTTTTTGTTAATGATATTACGGCTAACCGGCAATTATTTGGGAGAGTGGTTTACAGCCCCGAAGCCCATGCACGAATCAGCCTGATTGATACTAAAGAAGCTATAAAATTGAATGGAGTTGTTGCCATTCTCACTCACAAAGATATTCCGGGTGTAAACCAGATGGGGCCGGTTGTTGATGACGAACTCTGCCTTGCCGAAGATGAAGTTACTTTTATCGGGCAAGCCATTGTTTTGATTGCCGCTGAAACCGAAGAAGCTGCTTTTAAAACTGAAAAGCTTATCCGTATTGAGTTCGAAGAGCTCGAAACAATTCTTACATTGCACGACGCAATCAAAAATCATAACCTGATTACACCTCCGCAACTGATAGAAAGTGGTAATGCTGACGAAATTTTTAAATCAGCGCCACATGTACTTGAAGGCGAGTTAGAAACCGGTGCACAGGAACATTGGTACCTTGAAACACAATCGGCGCTGGCCATTCCCGGCGAAGGGAATGAGATGCTGATCCGGGCTTCGAGTCAGAATCCAGCCGAAACACAAGCTATAGTTGCCGAAGTGTTAGGCATTTCTAAAAATGAAGTTGAAGTGGAAGTCAGGCGAATGGGAGGCGCATTTGGAGGAAAGGAAACCCAGGGCAATCATGTAGCAGCATGGGCAGCTTTGCTTGCTAATGCCACGCGCCGACCGGTTGGCATTCATCTTTCACGCGACGACGACCAGAAAATGACAGGCAAACGGCATCGCTTTTTTTCAAGCTACCGGATCGGTTTTAATGACAACGGGAAAATACTTGCTTATTCGGTTGAGTTAAATTCCGATGCAGGCGCGGCAACCGATCTCAGTCGCGCCATTCTCGAAAGAGCTATGCTACATGCCGAAAACGCTTATTTTATCCCGAATACAAAAATTATTGGGAAAGCGTACAAAACGAATCTGCCATCAAACACAGCTTTCCGAGGTTTTGGCGGGCCACAGGGCATGGCGGTTATCGAAAATGCCATCGATCGTGTGGCACGATACTTAAAAAAGGATCCGGCAGAAATCCGCAAACTTAACTTTTACGGAATAGGAGAACATAATATTACTCCTTACGGGGAAAGCGTGATCAACAACCGTCTGCACCTGATGTACGACAAACTGCTTACATCATCGGCATATTCCGAGCGCAGAAAATCCATTGAGAAATTCAACCACGAAAATGAATTTCTTAAACGTGGAATTTCGCTTACTCCAGTAAAATTCGGTATTTCGTTTACCACAGCTTTCCTCAACCAGGCAGGAGCTTTGGTGCATATTTACAATGATGGAACTATTGCTGTAAACCATGGCGGCACCGAAATGGGGCAAGGATTAAACACCAAAATTCATGGAATTGCTTCTGCCGAATTCGGCGTTTCAGCTGAATACATCAAAATCAATGTTACCAGCACATCCAAAGTTCCGAATACTTCGGCAACAGCGGCTTCATCAGGCAGCGACCTTAATGGAATGGCTGTAAAAAATGCAATAGAAAAACTTAAATCGCGACTCGCTGAAATTGCTTTAGCTGAACTGAAAACAGTTCTTAAAAATGATGCAATCAACGTTGAGCAGATTGTTTTTACCGAAAATTTCGTTTACTGCATATCGCATCCAGATACAAAAATTGCTTTCGCCGACCTGGTAAAAACTGCCTATCTGAAACAAGTGAGCCTCAGTGCTACAGGGTTTTACAAAACACCGGGCATTTTCTACAACCGCGATCTGGGTAAAGGTAACCCGTTCTATTACTATGCTTACGGAATGGCTGTTTCGGAAGTGGAAGTGGATACGCTCACCGGCGAATCAAAACTTTTACGTTCCGATATTTTGCATGATGTTGGCGATACATTAAATGAAGAAATTGACATCGGTCAGATTGAAGGCGGATTTATACAAGGCCTCGGCTGGGTGACCACTGAAGAGATAAAATGGGACAAACGTGGACATTTACTCACGCATTCGCCCGATACATACAAAATACCGACTGTAAACGATATCCCTGAAATCTTCAATGTCGAACTATTAAGTGGTTATCCGAACGAAGGCTCCATTCGAAAAAGCAAAGCCGTTGGCGAACCTCCTCTGATGCTTGCATTATCAGTATGGTTAGCAATTAAGGATGCCATTTCAGCTGTTGGCAATCATGAGTTTGAACCTGAATTTTCGCTACCCGCTACTGCTGAAGTAGTTTTATTAAGTATTGAAGAAATTAAGAAGAAGGGGGTGGGTTTTAGGGGTTAGGGTTTAGAGGAACAGAGATTTCCCTTTAAAACAACCAACTCTATACTTGCACAATCCACCCTAAAACCTAAACCCTGAATAGACAGCCTAAACCCTGAATAAAATGGAAGAAATTTTTGCAAAAATCAATGCCCTTTCGCACAAGTACAGAGACTACACCGCGCAAAACCTGTCGAAACTGATTCAGATAAAATCAACCAGCGGAAACGAGAAAGACGTTCAGCTAGAGTTGAAACGCCAGATGGAAGAAGTCGGTTTCGACGAAGTGCGCATCGACGGACTCGGAAATGTAATAGGACGCATCGGTAACGGCAAACGCATACTTGCCATCGACGGCCATATGGACACTGTTGATGTTGGCAATGCTGCAAACTGGACTTTTGACCCGTTCAGCGGCGAAATTAAAGACGGATTTGTTTATGGACGCGGAACTGTGGATCAGAAAGGTGGTCCGGCAGCAGCCATTACCAGCGGACGAATACTGAAGGAACTTGGTTTTGACCGCGATCTAACCATACTTGTGGTTGGCAGCGTAATGGAAGAAGACTGCGATGGACTTTGCTGGAAATACCTGGTAGAAGAGGAAAATGTACGGCCCGATTTTGTAATCAGCACCGAGCCCACGAACCTTAATATTTATCGCGGACACCGCGGTCGAATGGAAATACTGGTTCGGTTTAAAGGGCTTTCGTGCCATGGCAGTGCTCCCGAGCGGGGTAAAAACGCTATTTATATGGCTGCACGCGCCGCTCTGGAAATCGAAAAACTGAACGAGCGACTAGGCAGTGATGAGTTCCTTGGAAAAGGTTCAGTTACCATTTCTGAAATCAAATCGGGAAGCCCTTCACTTTGCGCTGTGGCGGATTATGCCCAGTTTCATCTTGATCGCCGGCTTACCTGGGGCGAAACCAAGGAATCAGCTGTTGCCGAAATTCAGGAAATAATTAAGGACATGGATGCCACCGTTGAAGTGTTGCATTACGAAGAAGTTGCTTATACCGGTTTGAAATATGGCATGGAAAAATACTATCCTACCTGGAAAATTCCGGCAGAACATCCGGCTGTAACCACCGGTGTAGAAGCCTACAAACAACTTTTCGGAAAAGATCCGATCGTTGATAAGTGGACTTTCTCGACTAACGGTGTAACTATTAATGGTTATTACGGAATCCCGCTGATTGGTTTTGGTCCCGGGAACGAAGTATTTGCCCATGCACCAAACGAAAAAGTTCCTATTGATCATCTGGAAACTGCAGCAGCATTTTATGCGGCTTATGCGTTTCTGATCTAATAATCAAAAACCCTCGTTAATTAACCCTTCAAGGGTTTTGAACCCTTGAAGGGTTCTGCATAAAAGAGATAGCCATTTTCCCATTTCCCATCAACTATTAACCACTCTTAAACAATGAAATCATTCAGACAAATTCTTGAAGCTATTCAACAGCTGAAATCCAACCTGCATCAAAACGATTTCCTGTTAACCTGGGATAAAACTGAAGATGAACTAAAACAAACGCTGCTGGTTGCCGAAGCACTGAAATTTCTTCGCGACCACAATATTTCCACCAGGGTTTTTGATTCGGGACTGGCAGTTTCCAATTTCAGGGATAACTCAACGCGTACACGATTTTCTTTCGCTTCAGCCTGCAATATGCTGGGGCTCGAAGTTCAGGATCTGGACGAGACTAAATCGCAGATCGCTCATGGAGAAACCGTGCGTGAAACGGCAAATATGATCAGTTTTTTAACGGATATTATCGGTATCCGCGACGATATGTTCCTCGGCGAAGGTCATACTTATATGCAGGAAGTCGGAAATGCATTGGATGATGGATTTCAGAACGGCGTTCTGCCTCAACGTCCCGGAATTGTCAATCTTCAATGCGATGTCGACCACCCAACCCAATCCATGGCCGACCTGATGCACCTTGCTGATTATTATGGCGGACTGGAAAACCTGAAGGGTAAAAAAATCGCTATGACCTGGGCATACTCGCCAAGTTACGGTAAACCTTTATCCGTACCTCAGGGCATAATCGGGCTGATGACACGTTTCGGGATGGAAGTAGACCTGGCTTACCCCGAAGGATATAATTTAATTGAGGATGTGGTAAGCCTGGCGGGGAAAAACGCTGTAGCTTCGGGAGGAAAATTCCGTGTTGTAAACAGTATGGACGAAGCTTTCCGCGGTGCCGATATAGTGTATCCGAAAAGCTGGGCTCCGTTTTCAGTAATGCAGCGCCGCACCCAATTACTGAAAACCAGCGATAAGGACGGGCTCAAAGCACTTGAGCAGGAATGCCTTGCCAACAATGCACGATTCAAAGACTGGGAATGCACCGAAGAAAAAATGAAACTCACTAAAGATGGCAAAGCTCTGTATATGCATTGCCTGCCCGCTGATATTTCGGGTGTTTCGTGTAAGGAAGGCGAAGTGTCGGAATCGGTGTTCGATCGGTATCGCATCGAAACTTACAAAGAGGCCGGATTTAAACCATATATTATTGCTGCCATGATTTTTAACAACAAATTTAACGATGCGGCAGGTATTTTGAATAAGCTGAATGAGAGAGGTTTGAAGCGGATTTTGGGATAGAAAAGATGGGTGCGGATTTGTATTAAAGCTGGTGCGGATTTATGATAAAGCTGGTGCGGATTTGTAATCCGCACCCGGAGAGTTCAGGATTTGCAATCCTGCAAAGAAACTATAAGAAACTTACAATTATGAGATTAATACGCTAAAATCACATCGATTATTGCCGGTGCGGATGGAAATAAAGCTGGTGCGGATTTGTAATCCGCACCCGGAGAGTTCAGGATTTGCAATCC
>CAYQTT010000001.1:385945-833419 GCA_964420555.1 uncultured Lentimicrobiaceae bacterium
AACTATAAGAAACTTACAATTATGAGATTAATACGCTAAAATCACATCGATTATTCCCTTTTCACCAGCATAATCAATTGCCGAACTGTACTTGTAATACTGAGGTTCATTTACCCAGCCTGCTCTTACAGGATTGTCGTGAATATAAGCTATCTTTTGTTGGAGGAACTCTTCCGAATATACTTCCTTCGGTTCATTTCCATCTTGCCAGAACTTATAAAACTCAATTTTCTTATTATAGCGGCCAGCAAATTCAAAGCGGTCCAATAACCACCTTCGGCGGCTTTCAGGGATTTCTTTTATCTTTTCAATTATAGCTTTACTTGTAAATTTTTTAAAATCCCTTAGAATGTCAGATAAAGTGAACTGCCCATTTTCTTTACCGGAAGCAATTAAATGCAAGTGGTTTGTCATAAGGCACCACGAATAGATTTCCAATCCCTTTTCTTTCTGGCAATATTTTAAGGAATCAATAATAATATGCCGGTAATCATCCCGTGTAAAAATATCAACCCAATCCACTACGGTCATCGTAAGGAAATAAATGGAATTTGAATCAATTTTATTCTTTAGACCCATAAGTTAATTGACTTAGAATTAAACCAACTTTGAGTTTTATTAAATCGGATTACAAATCCGAAGCTCTTTGTGGCGGAATTGCAAATTCCGCCAAGCAAGCTGGTGCGGATTTTAAATCCGGAATAGCACAACCTATTTTATTTCTTCAAACCCCCACCCATTCCCTTTGTAAAATACCACTTCGTTTATTCCGGCTTCTTTCAGCATCGAAAATCCATATCCGAATTCACCGTCAAGTTCGTGTGGTTTGTGCGCATCGGAATTTACCATAACAGGAATCCGTAATTTCTTTATCTGCTTCAGAATATCCAAACCCGGATAAGTAGTTTCAGAACGTTGTTTGTATATGCCTCGGGTATTGATCTCCACTATAATATCGCGATCCTGAAGAAGATCAAGTGTTTCGTTAATCAAAGCAAGGTACCACGGTTCATCCTCTTTGAAAAAACGATCCTGGTTGTGCATCTTAATTTTATCAAAATGACCAATAATATCAAATTGCTGCGATTCTATCATTTCATTTAGCTGCCGGTAATATCTGCTAACAGCTTTTTTAATATCACTATCAAATAATTCGTTCAGTCCCTTATCGTATGTTCTGTAATCGGGACCATCAGTAAACCAGAGTTCTTCATTATTTTCGGGCCTTACAAGGTGAACTGATCCTATCAGATAATCAAGTTTATACACCGATTTTGTTTTTGAAAAATTTTCGGACATGCCGGGAATATAATCCATTTCCATGCCTGAATAAATGGCAATGTCCGAACTATACTTTTGTTTCAGTGTATGCATCAAGGAAACATATTCCTCCTTGTTTTCCCTTTTAAATGAAAAAGTATTTTCAAACGGCAGAGGCGAATGTTCCGTAAAACCAAGAATATGAAATCCCCGGGCAATGGCTTCAGTAATATACTCTTCCGGCTGCGATGAACCATCGGAGTATAAGCTGTGAGTATGATGGTTTGTAAGCATGTATAAATTTTGATGTATGATATCGGAGCTACGATGTCGGATTAAAAACGAAGAATTCAAAATGGAACTATGCTTCACCTCTGTTTTGCTCCACTTGGGATTTGGACCTTGGAATTTGGATCTTGGTCTCTTATTTCCTGATATCGTAAACCATCAGCGAATTGCCATGGCGGATATACAAACGGCCATTTTCAATAACAGGGTGTGCCCAATGCTGAGCCGAGCCAAAGGGAACTTTGAATCCACTTATTTTTTTGAAACCACCCAAAGTAGGTTCAACCAAAGCTACTTCACCACTTTCGTCGTAAGTATAAAGTAAACCTTCGGCGGAAATGATGCTGCCGAACCGGCCATTGAGTTTTTCGTATGCAACTTCGTCGCCTGTTTTCCAATCGATAGCAAAAAGGCCTTTTACTTTATCACCCAATCCGTAAATTTTCCCATTGAGCAATACCACACCGCCCATACGGCTGTCGAGGCGTGAGTTTTTCCATACTTTTTCAACAGAACTTCCATCGGCTGCAAGTTTGAGCATTACTCCACCACAACCATACCCGGAAACACAATACAAATAACCGTTGCTGTATAGCGGTGTGTTGGCGTGAACGGCATACGTGTTTACCTGTTCGTAACTCCAAAGTTTTTTACCCGTAGCGGCATCTAATCCGAGGATGGATTTTTCAGTCATAGTAACCACCACTTTACGTGCCGGTAAAGTAATCAGCAAAGGTGAACAATAAGCACTTATTTCGCCGTTACCAGCACTGCTCCATATGAGTTTACCGGTATTTTTATTCAAAGCAATCACATTGTTTTTAACTCCGCCGACTGTACAAAAAAGTTTTTCGCCGTCAATAAGCAGGTTTTCGGTAACGCCCCAAACAATGTTGCGACCATCGTATTCCTTCATAATATCCACTGACCACAATATATTTCCTTTGTCAGCCGAAAGACAAACAATTTTCCCAAAAGCACTCATCAGGTAAACTTTCCCTTCGTTTATGACTGGCGTTGAACGCGAACCCGGATAGCTTTCAATCCATTCGTCACCGTAAGGTGTGCTCCAAACGAGTTTTCCGTCGAGTGAAAAAGCGAAAACTTTCCCTTTACCATCGGTAGCGCCGGCAGTGTAAATTTTTTCATGAGCAACTACTGCTGCTGAGGCATGTCCTTCGCCGAGGTTATCGTAATGCCATAAAAGTGTAGGGCCTGTAGCAGGCCACGATCTGAGTAAACCTTTTTCATCATAAATGCCATCGCGGTCTTTACCTCTCCATTGCGAGGCTTCCTGTGCGGTAAGCATATTTGCGATCAATAACAGACTAATAGCGAAGGTGAAAATGGATTTCATAGGGATTGTGAGATTAAATTTGGGATAAAAATACAACTTTATAGGGAATGAAAATGTGATTTCACATCAGGATAAAAAATCAGACCTATGAAATTGATATTCTGTTTATAACGAAATTTGTTGGAAATGAAAATTATTCCCTGATGAAACACGCCTTACAAAAATTTATCCTGTTGTTTTTTCTGGTATCATGTTCGTGGTCCACAAATGCCCAGGGACTATTGCAGCTTAATCCGGTTGCTGATGGGAAAAATGTATTTCAGGCAGCGGTAAGCGTTAATGGTGAAAGCTTTAGATTGAATGATCTTCCCATTCTTTCGTACCTTCTTAATGGAAAACTGAAATCAACCTCTTCAGGGAAATCAATTCAACAAGCCGATAGCATAATAATTACAGAGGGTAATCTGCAGATTTCGTATAGAAGTGTGCCCGGTTCATCAGGCACTAAGGCCAGGATTATTTTCAAAAATATTTCAACCAGAGACACACTCCACATCGAAAATATAGTTCCGTTTGGAGAAGCTTCAACTCATGTCTATATCACCGGAAAAGGCGACCATGGCCTGTCGCGCTCCCATCTTTTTCGTCCCGATTTCGAGCCGGCTAATGTTATTCTGCCGGATAATGCCTGGGAACTTGGATTTTCTTCTATCACACTTGATGATAACGAAGGAATTTGTGCTCTGGCGAGGCGGACAGCCTGGGATAAAACAAAAGCACAACGCAGGAGGTTCGAAACACTTCTTTTCCCTGGCGGCACTGTAACATACACGCTCTGGGCTGATCTGTATTCAGGCAACTGGCAGGAAGGTCTCCGCCTGATGTTTCAGGATCGTAAGCTTTACGATATTAACGGCACTTTTGATAATTCACTTTTTGAACGTAACGACCTAAAATGGATTCGCCATTCCTACGCCATGCACTTAATGATGAACTGGGATCATCAGTATTACGATGCCAAAGATGGAGTGTTTCATATGGAAGAGTTCCTTCAGAAAGGGAAAAAGTTTTATGGCGGCGACGATGTAATCGGAATATGGCCAAACTGGCCGATGCTTGGCCTCGATCAGCGGAACCAGTGGGATTTGTATCGGGCTCTACCCGGAGGAACATCGAAAATAAAAGAACTGGCTGAACTTTGCAGAAGCAATGGAACTAAGCTTTTTATCAGCTACAATCCCTGGGATGAAAGCACCCGTAACGAAGATCATCATTCCGGGATGAGCGATATGATTGAAAAAACAACTGCCGATGGAGTAGTGCTTGATACCGAAGGCAAATCGAGCCGGGAACACCAGGCAGCCGCCGACAAAGTGCGAAAAGGCGTTATTATGTACAGCGAAGGGATGGCGGCACCGAAAGATATGCAGGGGATTGTGGCCGGCCGTGTTCATAATGCGTTGTATTACCCGCCATTGCTGAATCTGAACAAATTTATAAAACCTGATTTTGCCATTTTCCGTGTGGCGGAGGTTCACAGGGAACATATCCGAAGGGAATATGCTACTTCCTTTTTCAATGGGTACGGAACTGAGTTGAATATTTTCCCTCCGGGTCGCCCCGATTGGATGGATGAAGAATACCGGTTCTTTGGACGTACACTTATGATCCTTCGTGAAAACACAAATAATTTCACGGCTTCCGCATATACACCTTTACTTCCAACCAAATCCGATAAAGTCTATGTGAATAAATGGCCGCTTGAACACAAAACAGTTTACACTATTTTTAGTCTTGTTCCGGAAGGCGTTGTTTCGCCATTATTCGAAGCAGAACAAAGGCTAGGCTGGCATTTCGTAGATTTATGGAACCATGTTCCTGCCAGGATTGATACCATTGAGAATAAATATTTTATAGGTATTGATATTGATGGCTTTTCAAAGCGCTGGCTGGGAACCAATAACGAAGGCGCCGTCGGAGCTGTTGGATTTTTCCCAAAAAGTATTCAGCTGGTAATTAAAGGAGATTCACTCACTTTATCGGCCTCATCAGGGACAAAAATCAAAATCTGGAAAGGTGATCCATCGTATGAAAAATCATGTAAGGAATATCCTGTAACGCACAGTACTATTAAATTATACAATGATTTTGGTCGTTACGATGGTAAGTTTGTAGTTCAGCTTTTTGATATGGATGAACTTATTGATGAAACTTCATTCGAAATTCCATTTGCAACGCCAAGGCTAATCAGTACAGTTGTCCGGACAGCAATTCCGGCCAAAATCCCAAAGGATATGGTTAAAATTCCGTCCGGAGTGTTTTATCAGAAAAGCACTTTTGGTGATAATTTTATTCCAAATCCAATAGTGAATGAGAAGGAAAAAGTTGTTATGCGTTCATTTTACATGGATAAATTCCCGGTAACAAATGCAGAGTTTCTGGCTTTTTTGAAAGCAACCAACTATAAACCAAATGATACTGCCAACTTTTTGAAACATTTGATAATTGGACAAATTCCGCCTGGAGAGGAAAATTATCCTGTAACCTGGATTTCATACGAAGATGCAAAAGCTTTTGCTTCTTGGGCTGACAAACGTTTGCCAACCGAAACCGAATGGCAGTATGCCGCCCAAACCGAAAAACTGAATGATTGGCCCTGGGGCAACAAAGTGAAAGTCGAACGGAAAGAAGAAGTAATTACCAATACACTTACAGTTTCGAAATTGCAGGTTGATCCGGCATATTGCAACACGGGCGACGGAAAATTGTATCCTGTAGGGAAATACAAAAAAGGTGTTAATCCTTACGGACTTTACGACCTGGTTGGCTGTGTGTGGCAACTGACCAACGATGAATACGATAACGGAACCAATTATTTCCTTGTTGTAAAAGGCGGAAGTTATTTCCTGCCGGCTTCCAGCTGGTGGTATGTGGAAGGCGGTCCGCGGGAACTTACTTATACGCAAAAACTGCTCAGGATTTCACAAGGATTCGAACGTTGCGGAACGGTTGGATTCAGGTGTGTGGCGGATGCGGAGTAGAACCCACCTCATCCTCTTATCCTTCTCCTGAAAGGAGAAGGACGATCAATTATGCTGAGGATTAAAGCTATATGTTTTATATAAAAAAGAGCCCCGAGAAATCTCCACGGGGCTCTTTTTTATTTCTGTCTAAAGGAAGTTACCTCATCTTTTTATATTCATTTATCAAACCGTTGGTCGATGCATCAAGTTTCGTAACCGGTTCATCGCCTTCCAACTCAGGAAGAATAATGTTTGCCAGTTGCTTACCCAATTGAACGCCCCATTGGTCGAAACTGAAAATATTCCAGATAACACCCTGAACAAATATTTTTTGTTCGTACATGGCTATTAAAGAGCCTAAAGTGCGCGGAGTCAGTGATTTGAAAAGGATAGAGTTGGTGGGGATATTTCCTTCAAAAACCATGTATGGAAGCAGTTCTTCAATTTCAGCCTCACTTTTCCCAGCTGCTTTGAGCTCATTTTCAACCTGTTCGGCTGTTTTCCCAAGCATTAACGCTCCGGTTTGAGCAAAGAAATTTGCCAGCAATTTCGGGTGGTGATCGCCAATAGGATTGTGGCTTATTGCAGGTGCCATAAAGTCACAAGGGATCATTTTTGTTCCCTGGTGTATCAGCTGATAAAAAGCATGTTGTCCGTTTGTGCCGGGTTCGCCCCAAAGGATAGGACCGGTTTGATAGGTAACTTTATTGCCGTTGCGATCCACGGATTTGCCGTTGCTTTCCATATTTCCCTGCTGGAAATACGCTGCAAACCGATGCATGTATTGGTCGTAAGGCAAAATAGCTTCGGTTTCGGCACCGTAGAAATTGTTGTACCAGATTCCTATTAATGCCAGGATAACAGGAATATTTTTTTCAAATTCAGTTTCCTCAAAATGCTTGTCCATGGCATAAGCACCTTCGAGCAATTCAACAAAATTATCCATGCCAATGGCACATGCGATCGAAAGTCCAATGGCCGACCATAACGAATAACGGCCCCCTACCCAATCCCAGAAACCAAACATATTTCGGGTATCGATACCAAAAGCAGCTACTTCTTTTGCGTTGGTCGATAAAGCGACAAAATGATTTTTAACAAATTCCGGATCTCCTGCTTTGGTAAGGAACCAGTCGCGTGCCGATTCGGCGTTGGTCATGGTTTCCTGCGTGGTAAATGTTTTGGAAGCAATTATAAAAAGGGTTGTTTCAGGATGCAGTTGCTTCAGGGTTTCAGCAATATGAGTGCCGTCAACATTTGAAACAAAATGCAGCTTAATGTTTTCTTTCTGATAATGTTTCAACGCTTCGGTTACCATAAGCGGTCCCAGGTCGGAACCGCCGATACCAATGTTTACAATATCGGTAATTGGTTTCCCGGTATACCCTTTCCACGATCCTGAAATAATGCTTTCGGAGAACATTTTCATTTGCTCAAGCACATCATGTACATCAGGCATTACGTCTTTACCATCAACAAACACGGGATTGTTGCTGCGGTTACGTAAAGCAGTATGAAGCACCGGCCTGTTTTCGGTTTTATTAATGCGTTCACCGGTAAACTGGCTTGCAATGGCATCTTTAAGTCCACACTCGCGGGCTAAAAGCATGAGAATAGAAAAGGAATGATCATCAACAATGTTTTTAGAAAAGTCGACAAGGATATCCTCAAATTTTATAGAATATTTTGCAAAACGCTCAGGGTCGCGGGCAAAAAGGGCTTTCATCTGCGTTCCTTCAAAAGCGTTGAAATAAGCTTCGAGCTCTTTCCAGGCCTCTGTGGATGTGGGATTAACTGTTGGGAACATAATTTATGTTTTTATATGAATTCTATATTTAACCTGTTTTCAGTAGATGCAAAGGTACTAAACTTGGAGAAAGGGATTGTATTTGTAATTTTCATTATTGACTCTTACATGTGAGTATAAAAAGGAATAACCCAACAGTAAATAAGCAATAGCAAGCTTCTGGCTAAAGCAATTTTGTTGTCATCAAAGTCTAAAATAGCTCGGACGGTTGATTAAAGATTTAGAATTGAAGTTGTTTTTTGAACCAATTCCAAAAATCTTTCCCCAAAATATTTTTAATATTCAATTGGCACAATGTGTTTTTATTCTTTAAAACATCCGGAAGAAATAAATCTAGCGCATCTTATACTTTTTTCAACACAATAGTTTTTTTGTTAAAGTCAGCAGCAGCGTTGATTACATTCCGGAATTCTTCGTAGCGACTCACTGGATATGCCGGGTCACAA
The DNA here is from genome assembly GCA_964420555.1 of uncultured Lentimicrobiaceae bacterium. Classification (GTDB taxonomy): domain Bacteria; phylum Bacteroidota; class Bacteroidia; order Bacteroidales; family UBA4417; genus UBA4417. The sequence continues at coordinate 394,067 of CAYQTT010000001.1, forward strand.
TAATACTCCTTTGAAATGATTATAAGCTGGTTGTTGATAATTTTGGCTTCGGAAGTAAAAATGCACCCGGTTTTGCCATTTGTCAGCATTTCTACATGCATGTTGAGGTCAGAAGGATTGCTTACTATATATCCGGCTGGAATATTGAAAACAAGTTTACGGTAATAATTATGCAAAACAGAAATTTTTATAGGCAGTTTTCTGGTTGTTGCCTGGTAAAGTTCAGCCTGGGTTGAGATGGTTTCCCCTATCTTTACAATAATATCGTTTCCAGCATTTTCGACCAATGAATTGGCAGTAATATCAATATTCCAGATCATTGGATTAAGCCCGATATCTTCAGGCGAGTCATTTATCACGTTATACTTTTCAATGGTTGTATTCTCACTTCCCATATTAAATATAAGCGCGACCAATTCATTTTTTTTGTCTTTATCCACTAAATGCCAGAATGATTGAAAATTGCGCGCCACATCGCCATAGTATGCCCGGTATGATCTAGCCCTAAGCTGAGCCTGGTCAACATCAATACTTATTTCGTGATACATTGTATCTGCATTTGACAGGTTTGATGAAAAAGGAATCTGCTTTAATTCGTAAGCCATTGTACTCAATTTTTCATTGTAGCTTACCGGATGCAAAAATAAGCCGAAACCGCCCTGGTAATTACTTGGTATCACTCCCATGCGATAATCTGGATCATCAGGCGCCAAATATGCTTCAATTGCAGGGATATAGATCATATAATTATCCAGATAATTGAAACAGTTAAAATCAGGATCAAAAGGGTGCGATTGCATATCGCCTGTAACTACTACTTCAACCCCAATGTTTTCAAACTGAAATATTGCAAGAAATAACCTTACTACATTTCGCTTATTTGATTGTTTAAACTTTATGACATCATCCAGGTCCACTTCCTGCTTCAAGTCCTCGGAAATACTTATTTCCGATTTTATCCGATTTTCAATATAACGAACTTTTGATGCCAAGTCAGTTTTCGGAATTTCAATTTTCCTGATCCAGGAGCGAACTGCCGATTCTTCACTTTTCTTAAGAGGAATCAGGTTAGAATAAATATTGCTGCAGGCATTATTCCACGAGTATATCCTTAAAGCAGTAAGATAATTATTATAGGCTAAGGTATACTCATATCGCATCAGGCTGGCTTTATAGTATGCATATTCCTCTTCGGGAAGTGCTGGAATATACCCGGCTTCAGCCTTTAAATACGATTTATCGTTTTCGCCGGTTGTGAGTTGAAAACCTGGGAACCCATTATAACTTTTACTCAAATATTCAAGCTTCGAAGGATAAGCAAATATGATTGTAACATCTCCTTTGGGGACTTCATCCTGTATATAATTTCCACCGTGCGGATTAAAATTTTTGCGGAGAATATAGAAATATTCTATCTGGCCTCCAACTTCGACACCTTCAACGGCAAAGGTTTTAAAATTACCTTTGTTTTCGGGGTTTTCAAGTTCTTTAATGCTTTCCTTTTTCAGTACGGTTATTTTTCCGTTGGGAGCTATAAAACGTGCCTCTATTTTTAATATTTCAATTACATCCTTAATGGGGATATATATTTTATTTTGCATGTCAATGGCCTGATGTGTTTCAACTTTTATTTTTTTGTGATACACGAATATCTCCTCTAGATCTTTTTCTTTGTTTGCATAAACTTCGGTTATCCGGCGTTCGAGTAATATTACGGATCCTGCAACACTATTAATAGTATCAGACTGGTTTTTGGCAGGTAAAGTATTCCAGCTGTAGGATTCAAATTCTGTTTGAGCCCATAGCCCAGTCGATAGCAGAATAAATAAAAAAATCAGTTTTTGTTTCATCTGTTTATTTTTTAATTTTTACGGGTCAGATAGAATTAATCACAAGATGCACTTTTTCATAAGTGTTCGTGAGCTAAAGGTTCGCCAATTTGATCATCATACCATTTTCGGTTGGTAATTTATTCCAATCATGGCTATTTCATATGCTATTACTTTCTAATTCATTGCTTTTTTTCAGTGGTATTAATGCTTGTATTGCAGAAATTTTTTGAAGGGTCACATGGAATTATTAACGTTTTAATCTAATTTATGGGTGCTGATGAAAGCGCTTTGCTCTGTTATTTATCCATTGCATACTTATTATCCTTATATGTATGCTACAGATTCGCTTTGAATAATAATCCCGCTTTGAGAAAAATTATTGGTATTACTCGTTCCATAGTTAAAGGTTTACAGGATATAATTCGACTGTCATTTTTTAGTCAAAACAATTGATTTCACATATGATTTATTCATCGAAGCTAGCATTTCGCGGAATTGTTTGATTTCATCACCCGCGAGAAGCTGAAAATTGGCGATGATCTTGCTTGAAAGCGTTATAGTATTTTCAGTTTTTACATAGCTCTGGCTGAAACTGAATTGAGAGTTAAAAAAGGAATTTGGTTCTGGCAAACTCCCGATTGTAGTATTTTCCGGAATTTTTAGGATACAAACAAAATGATGAATAAAGGTTGTCTGCAGGTCAACAGGTATCCACCGGTCGGCATTGATTTGCACATCATTCATGTGTTTTTCGATATTCATATTTAAATAAACTGATTCAGTATTCGAAGTGATGTAATCGGGAAGGGTGAAATCAAAAGTTATTTTGAAGGGCTGATCTGGATTGTGGGTATCAGAAATACGCGTGGCATTGTATGCAAATTTGTTGCTGGCCATGGGAATTTTCCTTGTTAGCACATCCTTATACTTTGTTGAATCAACACCATCGAACGAGGCAAGCATTTCCGCTTTAAATTCTCCGGTGAATGTGGCAACACCATTCCCTTTTACTACATCATTCTCAATGTTTAACCATACCGAATCAATTGAAATATTTTCAGCAGGTAAGGCAACAGGGATTTCGTAGAGCAGAAAATCATCAGGCCCCTTTTCAATTATGCATTCTTTACCTTGTATTGACGAAGGAGTTTCCTCCATGCTGTGATAGCGTGTTGTGCAATCAAGTAAAACAGGCTTGTTATCCTGATCCCACCAGGCAGCAATCATATGATTTGCAATAGACATGGATGGGAATTCCGAATACTTATAGGGCAACGAACGTGTGCCAACCCAGCACAATCCTCCTTTCAGACCAATAGCACGGAGCATAGTTACAAGCATACTGGATTTGTCTTTACAGTCACCATACCTGCGTTGCAATACCAACGAAGCTTCACGAGGTACGTATCCGTTATCGCCGTCTTCAATGGCAACATACTTTATATTTTGCTGCACCCATTTAAAAATCTGCCTGACTTTTTCTCTTTCATTAGGCTGACCGGCCGTGATTGAATCAACCAGATGTTTAATTTCCGGCGATGGAGTTGTATTCAGTGTCCTGATCTTCGAATAATCCCAGGCATACAAATCCTGTAAAGATCCTAACAGGCTCACATAATTATCTTTATATGTATATCCTGAAATATTGATAATTATATGCGGCGTGAAATATCTTACTGTAGGGGATTCATCATCAGCAATATAGCTTTTAGCACATGACGCGCTCCATTGATAGGTTATGGATTTACCTTTCCTTGTTTTGTTGAAACTGATGACGGTAGTATCATACCCAAACAACTTGTAGTTGATATTTACATTTTCCGGCAAGGTTAACGTTAACATGGAATGTTCAACCGGAATGCGGCCACCGAAAAAGAAAGTTAATGGGTAATACGCGTCAGAAGTTACAGTTTTTGAAGTTGTTACCAGTCTGCTTCCTTTTCCTACAACAGGGAAATTAAAATTGTACGAGTAAAAATCGTCGTAAAACACACCATCACCTATTTCGTGCGTTTTGGTAAATTCAGATATTGAATACTTTTTATATGCGTTTTGATTAGGTACAAGGCTGTATGCTTCCAATTCCTTTATTTCGAGTTTTGAATTAAAGTATTCTTTTGATTCAGAAAGCACCGTAGAGTTTTCGGCAAGCACAAACAACGAATTGTAATCATTAAAGATTAATTCGGGTTTTCCCGTTTTGTCAATGTTGAAAGAAATATCGCGCGTAATTGATTCGGCAATCACGAATTTGTCAGGATACTTTGCCTGTAAACGTATGAGGTCAGCTGAGGGTTGAGCAAAAAGTGTAAATGAAAAACAAATAACCAATGCAAAAACAGGAGCAATCCTCAGAGTAGTATGGTTATTTGATATCGTAAATCTCATCATTATCGTAATAAATTGTGTTTACAAGTTTGCCGGCCTGATTGTAAATATTCCAAGCTCCTTCTTCCTGGCTGGCAATGTATTGGCCGGTCATTTGTTTATTCCCATTTTCAAAATATAATTCATACAAACCATGCCTTTCATCATTTTTAAAAGTGATCAGTTCCTGCAGTTTGCCGTTTTCGAAATAATATTTGAATATACCTTCCATGTTGCCATTCGAAAACATTTTATCCGACATTATTTTGCCGTTTGGATGGTAGGATTTTGATACCCCATCAAACTCACCGTTCTTAAGTGTCATCCGGCCCGAAATTTTACCATCAGGGTAATAACAGACTATCTCTTTTGTGTTGAGATCAATTGGAATTTCAGGAAGGAAAACCCCCTTGACATCCTTGTAAGTATAGGCCTTAAGTACGTTTTCGGAATAAATTAACCGATACATAAATGAGCTGTCGTGGGCAAAATAATCAGCATTCCCCTGTTTCTGGTCATCAACATAGTTGATAATGCGCTGAGGTTTCCCATTGTTATAATATTCGGTATAAGCGCCCTGCGAAAGATCATCTTCATACGAATCTGTGTATGAAAGTTTGCCGTCAGTATATCCTTTCATCAGGCCGTTTCTGTTACCCATTACATAGGGTACTTCAACTGCCAGGTTTCCATTATGATCCCATCGCTTTGCAATTCCATTTGCCACGCCATATAAAAATGGTTTCTGGCTTTTTAGCTTGCCATTTGGGAAATAGGTTTCAACCATGCCATGATTTACATTGTTGACCTTTAATTTCGATACTTTCAGCGCGCCGGAAGAATAATATTCCTTAAACAATACCGAATCATATTCATATTTCTGATCCTGCATTTTGCCATCATGATCATACAACTTTAGCCTGATTGATTCTCCTTCATCATTAAAATACTCATCGCTGCTGATTTTTCCTGTTGGTGAAAAGAAAAACTGACGACCTACCCGAACATTTTCGGAATAGAAAAGTTTCGATTGAATGGAGTCATTACTAAAATAAGACGTCCATTCGCCGGTGCGCCCGTTTTTGTCGTATAATCCCTTTGTTTTTAGTTGACCTGTGGCGTAATACTCTACATAAGGTCCAACAATATAATTGCTGTCGCAATTGTATAGTTCCTTTAAAACACCATTATCATAATATTTTCTTTGCTTTCCTGTTTGCTGCCCGTCGTTATACATCAAATCCTGCACTATTGTTCCCTGAGGATTGTAAATTATCCATTTGCCGTCACGTTTATTATCAAGTAAATCTCCGTCAGTTTCAAGAACTCCATCAGGATAGTAGGTTCTGAATCTGATCCTTCCGTTGCTTTCATCAGCAGTATACAGACTTTTCCCGCTTGTATCAAAACATTCAAGCTTGATCGTTTTATCACCTTTATAGCTACGGGTATATCTAATTGCCCCGTTCTGGAAGTAGGTAACAGCCTTTCCTGTTAATACTCCTCCGGTATATGTAGATTCTTCACTCTGAACTTTTCCATTACGGTAATAACTAGTTCGTTTACCTGTAAGCTCTTCATTATCTCCATACTCTCCTTCCGAACTTTTTGTGCCATTTGAATAATAATTAACATATTTCCCCGAGGAAGCACCGGCTGTATAAAATCCTTCTGTTTCCAGGCTTGAATTGGCGTACCATGTACGCGCAGGACCTTCAAACAGGCTGTCTTTAGCAGTTACTTCCGATTTTATGGCTCCATTGAGCCACGTCTCTGTAACTTTACCTTCTGTTTTACCTGCAACAAAAAATGACTCATGCATATACCCATTATTGACATAAAACACTATTCTTTTACCATCCAGCTTACTTTCATGGTAGCTAGTGCTTGAGCTCAGTTTCCCTGACGAAAGAAAACCTTCATGAAGGCCATCCTTTTTCCCATTAATAAAAGGAAATTTGCCTGCAATAACTCCATTTGGGTGATAGGTTAGAATATTTCCATTCAACTTATCATTACGAAAAATAAGGCGTTGTTTAACTTTTCCGTTTGGCCAATAAATAAGCCAGTCTCCTTCCAGTTTATTATCAACATAGGACCCTTGCTCTTCAATGTTGCCATCTGCATTTATTATCAACCAGTCTCCATATCTTAACTCCGGTGGACCGGTTTTCAGTTTACCGATGCTTGTTAGATTCCCGTTATCATTGTAATGATAAACTACTTCATTTTTATTTTCATTCAGCGTTGAAAAGCCAAAGTTCCGGTAACTGTTAATGGTCGTTTGTGCCCATTTTATAAATCCATCGATTTTTTGCTGGTTATCATTCAGCCAGGCGGCAACTATTTTGTTATCAGTGTTTTTAAATGAATAATTCAGATAGGTTTCAAAATAGTCCTTATTCATCAATTCCGAATAAAACCGGACATAAAACTGGTTGTAAAGACAAGTGTCTGAAGGTTCAAAGCTCATCTTTCGGAAAAGCATAAGCGATTGACGAATAGTAAGGTAACTAACCTTATAATCATATTCAAATCCTTCCTTAAAAGACAATTGCGATTGTATCAGCCATTTCAGTTCGTCCCATTTTTTATGATCTGTTCCAACAGGATAAGGATATTTATAAGGATGGCTCAATGTATCAATTTTGCCTGTGATGGCTTTTTCGAACTCATTGATATAACTCACACGCGGATTAAGAAGAATCGCCATATTATAAGCCAGGTAAGATTGGGCTATCCGACCCATATAAAAATTTGTCTTACCCAGAAGCAGATGACTTGCTTTATGATATGGATTGATGCGGATACTTCGGATTAGAAGCGCTTCGGCATTTTCCAGCTGACCTGATTTAGTATAGCAAATAGCAAGATTATAAAGTATACCCTGGTTGTATGGCCATTTAATGAGCGCATTAGTAAGGCACTCAATTGCTTCGGTAGTTTTCCCCAAATCATCAAGAATACTTCCTATTAAGGCTGTAGTTGCAGCATTTTCAGGATTAAGATCCTCCGATTCTCTGCAAAGGTTGAGCGCGGCTTCCGGTTTGTCAAGATCATAGTAGCTTAACGCGCTTTCGTAACAAGCCCACCAATAATTAGGATCGCATTTACTTATGCTGTTATATATTCTGATTGCCTCATCGTATTTCCCTTCATCATGCAAACCAATGCCTTTTTCAATCAACAGATGCGAGTTTGTGGAATCAGTTCCGGAATTTTGAGCAATTAATTTTTGAGAATAGAGAAAGCAAAAAAGGATTATAAAGCAAAAAAGCGACTTACTCATAGCTATAGAGGTGGAATGTGAAACAAAGAAAAATAATTGGTCAAAAATATAAAAATAGGAATAGCAAAGAAACTTATTTTGAAATAAATTTTTTCCTTCTGGCAAGTTGATTGCTATATTATAATCTGGATACCAATAATGGTTAATATATTCACGAAAGTTATTTCACAATTGGAATATGGAACCTTCAAAATATCCATCGCTCCCCGGACTTGACACCGTTCACCACGAAATAATAATAAGCGGAATGCTGCACAGCCCAAAAAGTAATAAATGTTCCATGTTATAAATATTATTCTGTTAATCTCAGTAATAATTGCATTTATAATCTAGATTATGGGGTTTCGTTAGTCGATCTTCCCTGCTTTTTTCATCAAAAAATAATTCGCAATGTGTGAATCTGTTTTGCCTTTAACTTCTATTGTTTTTGATTCGATGATGGAGAATAGAGGCTGGAATAGTTTTTTTAATTCGTTCTCGGATGAAAAATACAAAACCGTTCCGATCGGCGTTTCCCGGTATTTGCCAGTGCCGCCGAAATAAGGATCCTTAACGCTGAAGCACACGGAAAGATAATAAGCACCGGGTTTCAGTATACGGGAAACATTTTCGATGTACTTTTTGCGAAAGCGCGGGTATATATGATGCAAAACTTCGTAATCAAAAGCAAAATCGAAGTTCCCGGCACTACCGGGCCAGTCGTGGCATAAATCGCCAACAATAAAATTACACATTACGCCTGTTTTTTCGGCATTTTCGCTAGCCAACCGTATTGCTTCAGCCGAAATATCTATTCCGGTTACATCGAAACCTTCCTTTGCCAGATAAATGGCATAATTGCCCATGCCACATCCCAGGTCAACAGTTTTGCATGGTGGTATAATTCCTTCTTTTACCAAATGCGTTAATACCTCTGGTGGATCGGTGAGGTTCCACGGAATGGATTCCGGAAGCATGGTTTGGTAAATTTTATTGATATCAGTATTTTTCATGTGTTATTAATTTATTTATTCATTGTTTATTTTCAGCGGTATAAATGCTTGCTTCGCAGGTGTTTTTAAAGGTCACATGGAATTACTCACGCTTTCTTATTTTTAAAGGTGTTCGTGAGCTAAAGGTTCGCCATAATATCATTTTCGATTGGTGAGGATATTTTCTCATGGCTATTTCATCTCATCGAATTAAACCAGGAACATCAAACGGGTGCTTTACTTGTTTTGGAGTTCGCTTATTTTTTATAACAAAATTAAGGTGATATGTGTCGGAATGTTCTATAATAAAGCAGATTTACTCAACCTAAAATAAAATTGCCCGCAACCAATGGTCCCGGGCAATTCCTTTTGCTAAAATTTTTACCGTTTAAGGCAAATCGGTTTAAAAATTCCTTGGGTAACCACTTCTTTGTGATGATCCGCTTGTAGCAGGCCGCCTGTGTTCATTTCTTCCGGCGGAAGTGCTGCGGGTATCGGGTTTCCCTTGAGGGCGCTGTGGCCGGGCTGCTGCTTTTACAACCACATGATCCATTAAAGGATAGAAATGGTCATCATTAACCGGAATTTGTTTGTTGATTAGTTTCTGGATATCTCTCAGATATTCTTTCTCTTCGGCATCGCAAAACGCAATAGCAATACCACTTGCGCCTGCCCTGCCTGTACGGCCGATACGGTGAACATACGATTCAGGGATATTGGGCAATTCGTAATTTATAACATGCGAAAGATCGTCAATATCAATCCCGCGCGCTGCAATATCGGTTGCAACCAAAACACGTGTTAAGCGCGATTTGAAATTGTTTAATGCATTCTGACGTGCATTTTGTGTTTTATTTCCATGAATTGCCTGGGCATTTATTCCGGCCCTCGTCAGGTCCTTTGCCACCCTGTCGGCACCATGTTTTGTGCGCGTAAAAATCAGCGCCCTGTCTATCTTTTTGTCTTTTAATACTTCGAGTAACAGGTGCTTTTTATTCCCTTTGTCAACAAAATAAACCACCTGGTTTATAATGTCAACTGTACTCGAAACCGGAGTTACCTCAACCTTCGATGGGTTAACCAGTATTGTATCAGCTAACTGCACAATTGCCGGAGGCATGGTAGCCGAAAAAAACAGCGATTGCCTTTTTGATGGCAGTTTGGCAATGATGCGTTTTACATCGTGCACAAAACCCATGTCGAGCATGCGGTCAGCTTCGTCGAGCACAAAAAACTTAACATTTATCAGGCTGATGTAATTCTGATTCATCAAATCGAGCAAGCGGCCAGGCGTTGCAATAAGCACATCGATGCCCGAAAGCAACGATGCTACCTGCGAATGCTGGTTTACCCCACCAAAAATTACCTGGTATTTCAGGCTCGTGTTTTTACCATAATTGGCAAAACTTTCACCAATTTGAATTGCCAGTTCGCGGGTTGGTGTTAATATCAAACTCCGGATCGGGCGGCGGCCGCGAACAATAACATTTTCTTCACACAGAAGCTGAATGATAGGGATTGCAAATGCTGCCGTTTTTCCGGTTCCTGTCTGAGCGCAACCCAGAACATCTTTCCTATTTAAAACCAATGGGATTGCAGCTGCTTGAATTGGTGTAGGCGTTGTGTATCCTTCTGTTTTTAAAGCCCCAAGGATGGGCTCAATCAAATTTAAATTTTCAAATAACATTTATTTGTCTGTAATTGGTAGACCGGATGAAATTATAAAAGGTTCAAAATCACCGGTCTGATAAAATCGAATTCTTTTTGCTGTTCCGGCTTCTGATATTTTAAAGGGATAATTAAATTCAGTAAGCATTGACAGATGAAGCTTAAAGTAAGTTGATGAGGTATCATAGTTTTACTTTACGGCTTCGCGCTGTTTTAATTGATTTCCATTTCCACAAATTTATGGGTAACTATGGTGGCCGGCAGTCCTTTGCTTTCGCGGATGGGTGTTAATTGTTTAACCTGGCCATTGTATTTTGAAATCACACTCTTCGTGTACAAATTCCTGATAAGAATGAATACGTTTATAGATTTTATGTTAAAATCAGCGCTGCAAAGGTACTGTTTTTATTCGATACCCGGTAATTAAAATTCCAATGCGCAAGCTATCAACATTTTAATGCTGATAAGTGGACTCCAAATATGAATTATGAAGCTGGAGTTCCTAAATACTTTTGACAAAATGGATTCCGCTAAAACAAGCGTTTATGAGATTTGACTATTTCTTTACAAGATCCGACGGCTCTTTAAACCAATTTACAGGTTGGTCGAAACCGTTGGCAGCAGAAAACTCTTTTGCCTGGTGCATAAATGCCTGCAGGCGGGTTTCGATGCTGTTGTCCTCCTGCCCGTCATAAGCATAGTTAAGCCATGGGATGTTGTGATGGTCTTTTTTAAAGTCATTCGAAACAGCGCATATTATAGTACCGGGCATACAAGTGAACGGGAGTATATTTGCCACACCCGATATGCCTGTTTCCATCAGCCCGGCCGCTGAACCCAGCGCTATTGGAGGATCGCCGTCATAGTCCTTATGGATGTATGGACTGCACATTTCCAGTATCTTATCAATTTCCAGGTCTTCGCGCAAAGTGAGAAAATCCTTCACATGACTGGTGATTTGTTTTGCGGTATAATGCTGATAAACCTGTTGGAATTTCGATTTGAACAACCCTTTCAGGCTCCCTTTCCACACACTGTCGCGCCAGTACCTGTATGATGAATAATGCAGCCACTCACCAAAAGGAGAAATTATGGTTTCGGCACCTAAAGCCTCAAGCCGGTCGATCAGGAATCCGCTGCAAAAGGGGTTATCGCGCATAAAAATCTCGCCTACGACTGCAATTACAGGTTTTCTTTTTTCAAAGTTTGCTCCTAAAGCATGAAATTCTTTGCCTGCCTTTTCGATAACGGCACCCACATCTTTTGCTCCATTGGCAACCGAATGGATCAACAGGTCGAGGTTTCTTTTGTATACAAGGTTGGTTTCGCCTTTCACCAGTTCATAAGGACGGCGCTCCTGCAGCAACCGCCTCAGGATATCAATACCAACAATTCCGCTCCAGGCGTTCATGCGGAACGTGCGCGATTTATCACCTGCCAGGTCGGCATAAGCATCTTCGTTGCTGGGCGTCATGAGGTGGGCATGTTCGTAACCCAGTTTATCAAATATAATCCTGTGCAGCTTGTTATAATCACCGAAGCGGCATGGCCCGTTATGATCCGGCATAAAGAAACTGATTTTCTCAGGATCAACGCCTGGTTCCATCAGTTTTTTCAGGAAACTGCCCGTAGTGCAAATAGCCGGGAAACACTCCTGCCCATTGGTATGTTTCCGTGCTATTTCGAGGTCGGTTGCATCCTGCATCGGAAGAACCTGCGCATCAATTCCGCAACTCCTGGCAGCAGCTGCAATAATATGAACGGTATCTCCGGCATACGGCAGGTAAAGAGTGCGGCCATCCAGACTCCTGGAATGTTTGATATGCACATGGACAGCTTCGGTGGAGGTCGCATGTACTTTCTGATAGCCGTCGAGACTGTCGAGAAAAGCTTCACACCGGGTTATAAGGCCGGCGTCGGCACTGTGCTCATCCACTTCGAGGTGAAGATAAGGTTTGCCTTTCATTTCCTCTCTTACAAAATGAGTGAGGAACGAATCGGGGCCACACCGGAAATTACCCAGATATACAGCAAAAAGGTTATCATTTTTACGGACAATCCGGCTTGCCGACATGATTTTTTGCCCATTAGGCCAATACATCATTTTGTAATCCTCAAAAATATTTTCCTCCAAAAGGGGAAGAAAATCAACAGGAACAGGAAGTGTGTCAAGGTTTATAAGCTTTTCAATCAGTCGCAGGTTCAGCAACGGATCGGTGGTATTGTATGGCCGTCCGAGGACAACGAGTACTTTTTTGTCCTTCGGAAGCTTAGCAAGTACTTCTTTGCCCCTTGCCCGTATTGCTTCCTCGAAAGCTACCTGAACGGCGTCAGCGGCATCAATTACTTTCCTGGTTTTCGAAACAGCAATGCCAAATTTCTCTTTCATGAACTGTGGAAGTTCTTTCTTTAACGCCCTTTCGAAATAGCGGAAATGGAGCGTTGGCGTGAGGAATTTATCACGGATTTTCTCATCGGTGAAAGCGCTGCGAACCATAAATGGATATGACTGTATCCAGGGGCAGTTACAGTTGTTGGTCGGGTTATCTTTTTTGCCTTTGGCATTTACAATGAAAGGCTGAAAAATATAATCCACATTTTTCTGCAGAAGATTATCCACATGACCATGCATCAGTTCGACCGGAAGACAGGTTTCGGAAACCATCAGGTCGATGGAGCGTGTTACAATCTGCTGGTCCGAAGGGTCCGAAAGCACTACCCTGAAGCCAAGCTCATTGAAAAAATACCGCCAGAACGGAAACTGCTGGTAGAAAACCATAAGCGCCCGGGGAATACCAATGCTTATTTTGCCGTTTTCAGGCTCTTCGCGGTAGTCGCCCATGAGCATACTTAGCCTTTCCTCGAAAAGGTTTGGAATATCTTTTCCTTTCCCTTTACGCTCGTCGAGTTCATATTTTTCGCATCTGCCACCGTAAAACAACATTTTAGTTTCACCTTCGATTTTAATCCGCTGTATCTCGCAATTGTTGGTACAGGCGTGACAGGTAAAACTGGAAATAGAAAATGGTATTTCACTGATATTAAATCCTTTAAATTGCGTTTTCTGTCCTTCAGCCATCGAATTGCGGGCAAGAATGGCGGCGCCTATAGCTCCTGTTACATCAAAATGTGGCGGAATAATAATGGGTTTGCCTGTCACTTTTTCGAAAGCCGCCACAACAGCCTTATTATTGGTAACGCCACCCTGAAAAAATATTTTGTTACCTATCGGCTTGTCTCCAACTACTTTATGAATGTAATTCTGAACTATTGAATAAGCAAGTCCGCCAACGAGATCAGGTATCCCGGCACCTTTTTGCTGGTGCGAGTTCAGGTCCGATTCCATGAAAACGGTGCAGCGATCGCCGAGTCGTACTGGTTTCTCCGACTTAAAAGCAAAATCTGCAAACTGATCGAAAATGCTGATATCGAGTTTATCGGCCTGTTCCTCGAGGAAGGATCCGGTACCGGCAGCGCACACTTTATTCATTTCGAAATCGACCACTACGCCGTTTTCAATACTGATGTATTTTGAATCCTGGCCGCCGATCTCAAATATGGTATCCACGGTAGGGTCGTAAGCAATTGCAGCGGTTGCCTGAGCCGTAATTTCATTCTGAATGGTATCGGCTCCGATAAAATCGCCTGTGAGGTAACGTCCTGATCCGGTTGTGCCGACAGCCATCACAGTAACCTTTTCGCCAACTTCTGTAAAAATTTCCTTTAAACCCCGCTGTATCGCGTTCAATGGTTTTGAAGCCGTTGGCAGGTATCTGCGGGCAATAACATTGTTCAGTTTGTCGATAAGCACAACATTCGTGCTAAGCGAACCAACATCTACACCCAGATATACCTCAGTTTTACTTCCATTATTCAGAATTTGTTTTACTTCTTTATTATACAATGCATCCGAAACTTTAAGGCTGCTCAATCGGGCTGTATTGCTGCGGTCGCTGGCGAGGTATGATTTAATATTACCGGTTCCTTTAAAAGCAACGGCACTTCCGTTTAAACTTTTGACTGAGTGGAAAATAGCGCCCAGTGCACCCATGGAAGCATGATATTGCGGGATGAGTAGCTCATCTTTATTGAGTTCGAAAATTTCTCTGAAAGCACGCACCATTCCTGCATTTGCAGCTACGCCGCCCTGAAAAATAAATGGTTTTTCGAATTTCTTTCCACGCCCCAGAGTACTCTTAAAATTTCGAGCTACAGCAAAACATAATCCGGCAACAATATCGTGAAGCGGAGTAGCAATTTGTTGCAGGTGGATCATATCGCTTTTAGCGAAAACACTACAGCGGCCAGCAATACGGGGTGGATTTTCCGACATTAGGGCCAGTTTTCCGAATTCCTCTTCAATAGGCACTTCAATCCGATTTGCCTGCTGATCGAGAAAGGACCCGGTACCGGCTGCACAAAGGCTGTTCATCGAAAAATCGGAAAGCCTCGAATAGGAAGTTGTTGTTCCGTTTTCCATGAAAATGAGTTTGGAGTCTTCTCCACCCATTTCGATGATAGTGCGGATATGAGGATATAAAATTGAAACCGACGTCGATTGGGCTATAATCTCATTCACGAACGTGCCGCCTGCCAGTTCTGCAGCCTGCTTTCCACCCGAACCGGTAAAAGCTGCTTTGCCGATTGAATCAAAACCGTAGGTCTTAATTATTTCGTCGAGAACACGCACCAATACATCGAATGGCTTTCCATAGCAGTATTCGTAACGGTTTTCGATAATGTTCCCGGAGTCGTCAATAACTACTGCATTTACAGAAGTTGATCCGATATCCAGTCCAAGATTTAATTTGCTGTTGACCTGTTTAGTAGAGTATTCTGAATCGCGCATCATAGTTTTGTATTTAAATTAAACTATTTTCAAAATAATAACCAACTAATAGTTGATTGGCAGAATGATAAAACACCAACAGCAATAGAAATTAAAGAGTATTTACAGAATACAAATGCCGGCTACTTGAGGAGTTCCTATTGGTATTCGCAGTATTGAGAAGTAAAAATAATGCATAATAAATGTGAAAGCAAATAATTTTTAAATTTTTGCGGGTAATATATTGATAAGCAATTACATTCAGTTTTATTTAATATCAGAACTATTAAAGATTAACTCTCAAAAAAAATTCCTATGTAAAAAATTACAAAGGAACTCTGAAAAATATTCTATCGGTTATCAAAATCAATTTATCTTATGTTCTGACAAAATCACGCCAATGACTATCTTCTTTATAATCAACTACAACCAGAGCTCTGTTGGCTCCTGAATAGGAGGAAAGTAATGAATCAAGTTCCTGTTTGATCATAATCAGGCTGTTGGCAATCAAGTCCGGCAGATAGCCTTTTTGACCAAGGTCGATAACCATTTCCATCGAAACAATCCGGCCAATCACTTTCCCAAGTTCAACAAGTTTGCGTTGGGGTAGTTGACTGTCAATATTAAAGTTGAGAAGTTCATGCAATTGATCGGCTGATTTGGCGGTGAGGGAAAAGTCCTTAAGGAACCGGAACAAATTAATTTCTTTAGCTTGTTTCATCAGTTTCACAACGGCTTCCGAAATTTGAGCGTATAAAATATCATTCGACCCTTCAAAAATCTGAAACGGACGACTATCGACAATAGCGCGGCCAGCAATATGATTGTGTTTAAACGCTTTTGCGCCAACCAATTGGAACAATTGCTGCGCGGCATCCTGCATAAGGTCGGTAGCAACGGTTTTTGCCGAATTAGCTTTAAGTCCGTGCGGTGCCAGGTCAATTTCGACTCCTGCATTGTCGCTGCTATGCGCACATATGGCCGATGAAATTGTAAATGCCGATTGAATGCTTGCAAGCCGTTGCTGAACCTGGTCGTATTTAAAAAGGCTTTGTCCGCCTACGAAACGAGTTTCGCAATGGCTGATTGCTTCGTCGAGCATACGTTTGATAAAGCCATGGGCCATAGCAGGGATTTCGAGACGGCTTCGGTGCAATGTATCCAGCATCATCGAAATGCCGGTAGTTTTAGGCTCAAGTCGATACAAATGTGGAATTTTCACATCAATTTTATTTCGGCCGTAAGGGATCATATACAATCCGAGGTTTTCGAAATACTCTTCCACATCAATGATCTGGCCTGTTTTATTGTTATCTGAAACAAAAAAGTCGATATCACGCATCAGTTCGCCACCGCTGGTTTTGCGTCGGGCGGTAAGCAGCCAATAATCGGCCCAGCCGGTAAGTCCCGCCCAGTGTTTGGTACCTTTCAGGTGATAATGATCCTGTTCTTCGGTGAAGGAAGTCTGCATATTCAGCGCATCGCTACCGTGGCCGGGTTCGGTGATCATGAGCCCACCCATTTTTTTATCAGTAATGAAACCTTTAAAAACAGGGGCTTTTATTTTATCGTTGCCGTATTTATTTACCGGTTGCAGAAACAACGCCCAATTGATTCCGAAAGTGAGACCCAGCGCCAGTGATTCATACGAAGCTGTAGAAATAATTTCGATGCCTTCGTGGGTATGAGCACCGCGACCGCCGTATACCGAGGGAATAAATGCCGAAAAGGGATCAGCCGACAGTATTTCGCGCATTACAAAAGGGGGCAGGCCGCGGCGGCTTTCAAGCTGATCAATGTCAGTTCTTTGATGAAATACTATTTCTAATTTATTTCTGAAGTTCTGTAAAAACTCTGAAAAAGGCTGACGCACAATTGTTTTCAGCTGAGTTGCCTCAGCTAAATTATCTGATAGATTCATGAGTTTGATTAAATCCGGTGTTAGTAATTACTGATATTCTCTCGAAGGGAACACCTTATATTTCATGTGATACCGCTATTCTCCGGATAGAAAAATATGTTTGCGTCACGGAATTAAAGAGAAGAACCTTAAGGCTTATTAAAAATAAACAAGTTTGGAGTGTTATTGTTTGTTTTCGGGGATAAATTTGGAACTTCCGCAGACATAAGATCCAAGATCCAAATTTCAGACAGAGTCGTATTACAGATTAAAGCGGCAGAAACTATATCGAATTTAATATTTAAGTACTCTCAGAGTATAATGCGCTATTGATACACTTGTACCAGCTGTTCTTCCTCAAGTTCAGCAAGTAATACAAGCGCTTCGGCATAACCATGGGCCCTCATAAATTTATCCCGCCAATGCGCTGAACCGGCAAATCCATTCAGATAAATTTTAAAAAAGCGTTTCAGCACATTATAATCTTTGCCGTTACCCCAGGTGTTTTCATAAAGCAATATATGCTTACGCATCAATTGGATACGACGTTTGATAGTTATTTCAAGCGGTTTACTGCTGAACATCCATGGATTTTTAAATACACCGGTTCCAACCATTACGCCATCCACGCCATACGTTTCAATACGGTTGACTGCATCCGGATAGCTTATCACATCCCCATTTCCGATCATCACGATTGAGCTTTCGCGTTGGTTTCTAAGATTAACTGCTTTCCCGATTTCGTCCCACAGAGCGGGTCCGTTCGACATCATTTTACGGGTTCGGCCATGAACGGTTATAGCTTTTGGTTCAGTGTCAAGCAAATGACTGATCCACTCTTCGGTATTAATCCGGCTGAAACCAATACGTGTTTTTACGCTTACGGGCAAAGATGTTGATTCGGCGGTAGCATAAATTATTTCTTTTGCCAGGTCGGGGAAATTGATGAGATTGGCGCAGCTCTTATTTTTTACAACCTTTTTTACAGGACAGCCCATATTGATATCGATACCGTCGAACAGATTCATATCCGTGATATGTTTCGCGCTGTGTCGGAATTTTTCAGGATCACTGCCCCATATCTGGGCTACCAGTTTGGTATTGCGCGATTTCAGCAATTGCATTTCACTGGCATTCACTAACAAGCGTTCAATCACTTTTGGACGGCCTTTTTCGTGGCATAAGCCATCGGTGGAAGTAAATTCAGTAAAAACAACATTTAGCGCATCCTCATCCGAAACCGACAGCACCACCTCGCGGAAAACAGTGTCGGTAACATCTTCCATGGGTGCCAAAGCAATAATAGGCCTTTTAATGGTTTGCCAGAAATTATCCATATACGGCTGCTGTTTGCTCCTTTTGTAAACTTTCCTTCATCAGAAACGGCGAAAGTTTACTCTTATAAATTTTACTCCCGGCATATTTTCTCTGATTCACAATCCTTAGTTCGCGGCGGGCTTCAAGAGGCATATGAATAATATCGTGGCATTCGTCGGAGCAGCATTTCTCAAATTTCTCAGCACAATCAGCGCATTGGATAAATAAAAGGTGGCAATCGTCGTTTGCGCAGTTTATGTGTGTGTCGGCAAGTTTACCACATTGGTGACAATGAGAAATCACCTGACCGTCGATAGTTTCTCCCAGTCGTTCGTCGAAAACGAAATTCTTGCCGATAAATTTTGAGGTAAGGCCCAGGTGTTTTATTTGCTGTGCATATTCAATAATTCCGCCGTATAGCTGCGAAACATCATTAAATCCATTATGCAGGAGGAACGAACTGGCTTTCTCGCAACGGATACCGCCGGTACAGTATAACAAAATCTTTTTATCCTTCTGATTTTCATAATCGCGGATCACCATTTGAATAGCATCCTTAAATGTATCCGCATCAGGGCAAACCGCATTTTCGAAGCGGCCAATCTCGCTTTCGTAATGATTTCGCATATCGATTACAAGGGTTTCAGGCTGGCCGGCAATTTCGTGAAACTCAAGCGCCGAAAGGTGTTTTCCTACTTTCGAAAGGTCGTATGTGTCGTGATCGAGTCCATCGGCAACAATTTTCGGGCGTACTTTAATGGTTAATTTATAAAACGATTTACCATCGTCAACTATCGCGTACTTTAATGGCATTTCGCCCAGGCCGGGGAGCGAATCAAGCTGCTGCAGAAATGCAGAAAGATTATGCTCCGGAACACTCATTTGCGCGTTGATTCCTTCGCGGGCAATATAAATCCTGCCGAAGCAATTCAGCTCCGACCATTTGCCGTACAGATCATCACGGAATCCGGCTGGGTTTTCGATAGTTACATACCGGTAAAAGGAAAGCGTCCTGCGTTTAAAAGTTTCTGTATTAAGGCGTTGCTTCAGGATTTGTTTGTTTACTCTGTTTTCTAACAACATAAGCTATTCGATGAAAATATATTTTTCTAAGGTGCAGCATTCCCTGCCTTAATCCTAATTCAGCATTTGAAAATTCAGAATTATAACAGTAAATCACTACTGTGGCAATTTCATAGCCTCCTGATGATTAATTTGAGTTAAACCTGAATGGATATAAACAGGTGGGAATAACAATAACGTACCCGTAAATGTTTAACCGGATACTTTAAATAACTGAGTTACTGTAAAGAGGAAATCAGGAAAATCGGATTTTATTTACTCCCGAATACAAAATCCAGCGTTGGCCATAGCTGCCATTTAGGCGTTACATAAGGATATTTGCCGTATGCCAATACATAACCGCCTCTGATCCGCAGCGACTTTCCTACAGCCCACATTAGTGTGCCGGTATTCTCGAAAAAGAAATTATTCTCCGGACGTGTGACGATGAACACCTGAACACCTTCTTCATACAGCCATTTAGCACAAAGCCTTCCTTTTACAGCAGCACCTAACCTAACGGTTGCACCTTCATAATAATGCGCCATACGCGGATAAAACAAAGGCAGATCAATAGTAGCCTGCGGATCAGGTTTTTCGCCACGGAGGGCAAATACAAATCCGGCCTGACCGGTTGCCAGTATCGAAGGAGTTATTTCACGTGAAATAAGTAACGAATTACTGATTGAAAAGATAAAAGGGAAATCATACTCAGGAGAAATAAGGCCTCCGATTCCTTTACGACTTACAATATTCAGAAAAAGTGTGGGATAACTCAGGATGTGTTCGCTTGCGAGTGTATATTCATTTATTTTGCCCCTTGAAAACTTTAACCCAACATTGGGCAGCATCGGGAAGAGCAACGCATTAGCCCTTATTTCCATTTGGTTAGTAATCCCATATCGGAATGGCTGTAAAATTCCGCTTTCCCATTTACCGGCAGGCATCAGGTATGCTGTATTATAACTCCACTTTTTAAGCAATAGTGAATCCTGCGTGAATCCTGCGCTAATGCAGAAAAACAGTATGATACAAAGTATAAATCTCCTGATCATGGTAGTAGTATTAGGTTACTTGAAAGCTGCTTTAGATTGGATGAATTATGTTGTTCAAATATTTTTAGTTTTGAATGCTCTCTGACTGATGTTGCCGGTACTTGATCGACTTCATCCTTGAAGCTTCAAATTCCCTTGTCCTGAAAAAGTTTACTCTTTAATCAGAACAAATTCGGCACTCACCGGTGCATGATCCGATTCATTAAAAAATTCCTGGTGTGTAACAGCTGAACCTGCCCGCCAGCGGTAGTTAGTAAAAAGATAATCGAGAGTGCGGTCCCAGGTATGATCAGGGCGGGTAGTATGAGTGAAATACGCCGACTGGTTTTGCTGGTATTCATTGAGCGGGAAAGCACATTTGTACGTTTCGTAAATAGGACGAAGCCATTCAATTTCTGGTGTATAATCGCTGCCGGGTTTATGCTGCGGATCATCACCAGGCTGATGAAACGATTCGCCCGGATACATATCCTCGTAACAAAAATCTGTAGAATCGCTGCCTGGAGGTAATTCGTTCAGGTCGCCGCCGGCAATAAAATATTCACCTGCAGCATGCAGTTTGTCCATTTCAGCTTTAAACTCTTCGAAATGTTTTTTCTTGGTATCGTCAGTGGCAAAAGCGGATGCGTGAATGTTGAGCAGAGGAATTTCCTTAAAACCCGGAATTTTTACCCTGGCAGATACGATACAGGAATGAAGGTAGAAATAATTCACAATCCCGGCCTGATCGTCTCGTGTTGCAAGGTTTATGCGCTTTGCATCCGTAATGGGCCAGGGCGAAAGTATCACCAATCCCATATCCATGCGGCCAAGTCCGTCGCTGGGGATGAATTCCGCTTTCCACTCCGAAACGTATGCGGCATAATTGAAATAAGTGTTATCAAGAATGTACTGCAACTCATCGATATAGGTAGTGCGGTTCGACTTCACATCGCATTCCTGCAGAAAAAGAATATCCGGTTTCACTTGTTCGATACGCGCAACTATGGCTTCCAGTCCGGGCATAACTTCTTCCTTTTTGAAAACAGTATTGTCGCCGCAGGCATCGCCAAACCAGGGTTGGCGTCCGATTCCAAAACGAATATTCCATGTCATTACCCTGATTGTTGAATCGGGAACCGGCGGATCGGTTTTGATGCTTTTGCTATACATAATGGCATCTTCAACATCTTCAAAGCCTGTTGCCAGAGGTTCGCACGAGTTGAATAGCAGCGTAAAGGCAGAAATTGAAAGCAGGATCCGGCTATACTTGGTCAGGTATTTGTTTCTCATATTTAGCAAACTGTATTTGTCAAAAGTAAGGATTTCGAAGCACTAATGGTTTGTTTGCCTTAATATTTTTTATCACAATCACTGCGGATTTAAATTCTGCTGCTACAGCCGAACTATTGTCTGGAATTACTTCCCGTTTTTTAAAATAACTATCGAACTCACAGGAGCATGGTCGGAATCGCTAATAAAATCCTGGTGGGTCATGGTTGATCCACTTTGCCAGCGGCTGTTTGTAAAAAGGTAATCCAAAGTCCTGTCCCAGGAATGTTCGGGCCTGGTGGTGTGTGTAAAATACGCTTCCTGGTTTTGCTTATAATCAGCAAGTTCAACAGCACATTTGTACATTGCGTATAAGTCGTTTAACCACAACGATTCAGGAGTGTAGTTACTGCCATCCTTGTGCATGGGATCATCTGCTGACTGGTGGAAAGACTCCCCCGGACACATATCCTCATAACAATAGTCGGTTGAATCGGATCCCGGAGGTAAAGTATTCAGATCGCCACCGGCAACAAACCAGCCGCCATCGTTTGCTATTTTATCCATTTCATCTTTAAAAGCCATAATATGCTGGTGTTTTGTATCATCTGTTGCAAAAGCAGATGCGTGAATGTTTAACGCATAAAAGGCGCCAGCACCCGGAATTTCAATTTTTGCTTTCACCATACAGCACCGCTCATAGAAATATCTTGTCAGCGCATCCTGATCCTGCCTTAGTGGTAATTGAATGCGCGTAGATGCTCCGATAGGCCACCGGGATAGAATTGCATTAGCTTCATGAAGCCTTCCTAATCCGTCGCTAGGAATAAACTGGGCTTTCCATTGCAGGCCATAAACTGCATAATTAAAATCTGTCCGGTCCAGTATCCAACGAAGCTGATCGACATACGCCGATCGTTTGGAATTGATATCAACTTCCTGCAATAACAGAATATCAGGTTTAACCTGGTTGATACGGTCAACCACAGACTGAAGCTTTTCAAGAACTTCATTTTCCGTGTAAACTACTTTATCACCGCATGCATCGCCGAACCATTCACCACGGCCAATACCGAAACGTATGTTCCAGGTCATTACACGAACGGATGAATCAGGTTGCGGGGCAAAAACCAACTGGTTCCTGGTATAGAAAACCGCATCTTCGGTATCGTTGAACCCTGTAGCCGGGGGTTCGCAGGATGGTATTCCCGCAAGGAGAATAAAAACTATCCGGGA
Organism: uncultured Lentimicrobiaceae bacterium; assembly: GCA_964420555.1. Taxonomy (GTDB): domain Bacteria; phylum Bacteroidota; class Bacteroidia; order Bacteroidales; family UBA4417; genus UBA4417. The sequence goes on from CAYQTT010000001.1 coordinate 416,843, forward strand.
GATAATTTTTCTCTTGTAAAAGGCAATTTTCATAGGTGCCAGCCTTATTCACCCAAAGGTAGTGAATATTAAAAGGATTTATTCCTGATGACCAAATTATTATTGTGTTTTCAGAAGTTCAGTTTAAATGAGAGTTGTGATACAGAATTCGTAATTTGAATTATTTTTACAAAATGAAAACTTCAGCTGAACTTAACTCCGCGTGGCGAAAAGTTGCCTCTTCCATTTACCGCAGGCCTGTCGATTCTAAAATTTTCGGTTCTGTCGAAATTGATATAACCAATTTAGAGTTGTTTATTGCCGAAAAGCGGAAAAACGGTATTAAAGCCACATTGACTCATGTTTTTATTCTGGCCGCTGCCCGCGCTTTGAAACAGGAGGTTCCTGAATTAAATACTTATATCAGGCGTGGTAATGTTGTGCATCGCGATCATATTGACGTAATGGTAAGTATTTTGCTCCGCGATTCGAAAATGGGTTCAGTAATGATAAAAGATGCTGATACGCTTACTCTCGAAGAGTTAGTTAAAGTAATGAAGGATGAAGTGGTTCAATCGCGCAAGGGCGACGAAAACAAAACCATGCAGATGAAGGATAAGCTGGCAAGTATCCCATGGCCGCTGAGAGGCTGGGTATATCGCTTTATCAAAACGGTTACAATGGATTGGGGGTTTTCATTTCCTTCCTTAGGCCTTTCGGCAAACAGTTTTGGCTCATTTGTGGTTTCAAATATTGGAAGCCTTGGACTGGATATGGGTTACCCGGCTCTTTTCCCTTCGTCGAATGTTTCGTTTGTATTGATTCTTGGGGGTGTAAACCGCAAACCGGCTGTAGTAGATGAACAGATAGTTCCTCGCACTATTCTATCCCTAGGTGCAGCACTAGATCATCGGGTTGTTGATGCTTCGCATGGTGGATTGATTTTCAGGTATTTGAAATATATTGTCAAAAATCCACATCTTCTGGAAGAGAAAATATAACGAAAAAAGTCAGGATATAACCGAGGTTAAACCCTGACTTTCTGTATGCGAAGACTTGTTTAAAAGCGCTCTTCCTAAATAAATTTATATCGATACTTTCAAACTCAGTTCTTTCAACTGGTCGTCGGAAATGCGCGAAGGCGAATCGATCATTACATCGCGGGCAGCATTATTTTTCGGGAAAGCAATGTAATCGCGGATGGACTCGTTTCCGCCAAACAGGGAACAAAGCCTGTCGAAACCGAAAGCAATACCTCCGTGAGGTGGTGCGCCGAATTCAAAAGCATTCATCAGGAATCCAAATTGTGCCTGTGCGTCTTCCTCGCTGAATCCGAGTAATTTCAACATTTTATGCTGAAGCGGCTTATTGTGGATACGTATTGAGCCTCCTCCTACTTCCACTCCGTTGATAACCATATCGTAAGCATTAGCGCGAACGGCACCCGGGTCGGTATCCAGCAGTGCAATATCTTCAGGTTTTGGCGAGGTAAACGGATGATGCATCGCATAGAACCGCTGGCTTTCTTCGTCCCATTCCAAAAGAGGGAAGTCATACACCCAGAGCGGGGCGAAAGTTTCGGGATTACGCAAGCCCAAACGAGTACCCATTTCCAAACGCAGTTCATTAAGCGCTTTGCGGGTTTTATTTGCTTTTCCGGCTACTATGAGTAGCAGATCTCCAGGTTTGGCCTCGAAGGCTTCGGCCCATTTTTTGAGATCTTCGGGAGTATAAAATTTATCAACCGATGATTTCAATGTTCCGTCGGCCGCAACACGAACATAAATGAGTCCGCCGGCACCGATCTGAGGTTTTTTTACAAATTCGGTAAGTTCGTCAAGTTGCTTGCGTGTATATTCCCCGCAGCCTTCGGCATTTATTCCAACAACCAACTCTGCTTCATCAAAAACTTTAAAATCTTTGCCTTTCACGAGCTCAGTAAGTTCCGTGAATTTCATTCCGAAACGGACATCCGGCTTATCGCTTCCGTAATATTTCATGGCATCGGCCCATGTCATGCGCGGAAGTTTAACCACATCAACATTTTTTACTGTTTTGAAAAGGTGAATAACCAGTCCTTCGAACGTATCAAAAATATCTTCCTGGGTAACAAACGACATTTCGCAGTCGATCTGAGTAAACTCAGGCTGACGATCGGCACGAAGGTCTTCGTCGCGGAAGCATTTCACAATCTGAAAATAACGGTCGAAACCGGCAACCATAAGCAGTTGCTTAAAAGTTTGGGGCGATTGAGGCAAAGCATAAAACTCACCCGGGTTAACGCGCGATGGAACCACGTAATCGCGGGCGCCTTCGGGAGTACTTTTTATAAGAACAGGAGTTTCAACCTCAATAAAATTAAGGCTGTCCATATAATTACGGGTCTGGAAAGCGAGTCGGTGACGCAATTCCATATTCCTTTTCACCGAGTTGCGGCGCAGATCGAGGTAACGATATTTCATGCGGAGTTCATCGCCGCCGTCGGTATTATCATCTATGGTGAAAGGTGGCGTTTTCGATTCGTTGAGGATTTCAAAATTCTCAACCGTAATTTCGATGTCGCCGGTTGTCATTTTTGCATTTTTATTGCTGCGTTCGCATACTTTTCCTTTTACAAGGATCACGAATTCGCGGCCAAGTTTGCGGGCTGTTTCGCACAAGGCTGCATTGGTTTCCATATTAAAAACCAATTGGGTAATTCCATACCGGTCGCGAAGGTCAACAAAAGTCATTCCTCCCAGGTCGCGCGAGCGCTGCACCCAGCCTGTTAATACAACATTGCTGCCCACGTGGGCCATATTCAGTTCTCCACAAGTATGTGTACGAAGCATAATTTCTGATGTTTTATAAGAGCCTGCAAAAGTAGCAATTTTTTGAACTGCAGCGCTTCCGAAATTGCGAAACCGGAGACTAAACTTGAGTCATGTTAAATTTCTGGAATCGATCAAGTAAAAGCGTATTCAGGGTGAAATCCGGTAAATGATTGTAAAAATTTAAAAGGAGAAAATATTCCTGATACATATGAGAAAAGCAAAACTATTTTCATAAAAAGCGTTAAATCCATGTGTTCGGCGAAGCAAAACACTTGATTTCGCCCCTCAAATTCATTACCTTTGCACACTTTTGCAAAAAACAACTAGCAATACTAAAACTAATTATGAAACTATCACAATTCAGGTATCATCTGCCTAACGAACTTGTTGCACTTCACCCGGTCGAAAACCGTGATGAATCGCGCCTGATGGTACTCGATCGAAAAAAACAAACCATAGAACATAAAACCTTCAAGGATTTATTGAATTATTATGGAGAAGGGGATGTGTTTATTCTCAATAATACTAAAGTTTTCCCGGCATTATTACTTGGTGAAAAAGAAAAAACAGGAGCTAAAATAACTGTTTTTCTGCTCCGCGAACTCAACAGCGAAGCACGGTTATGGGATGTATTGGTTGATCCGGCTCGCAAAATCCGTATCGGTAATAAACTCTATTTCGGAGATGACGATTCTTTGGTTGCCGAAGTAATTGATAATACCACTTCACGTGGCCGTACACTACGTTTCCTTTTCGACGGTCCGTACAGCGAATTTAAACGCACTATCGAGTCATTAGGCCGCACTCCGTTACCGGAAGAACTACAGCGCCTGCGTGATATTGAACCTAGCGATAAAGAGCGGTACCAGACTATTTACGCCAAAAACGAAGGAGCTGTTGCTGTTCCATCGGCCGGGCTTCACTTTAGCCGTCAGCTGATGAAACGCCTCGAACTTCAAGGAGTAAACTTCGCCGAAGTAACCCTCCACGCAGGTTTGGGCAATTTCCGTGCAATTGATGTTGAGGATCTTACCAAATATAAAATGGATTCGGAAGAACTGCTCATAGAAGAAGAGCAGGCAGCTATCGTTAACAAAGCCATTGAAGCCCGCAGACAGGTTTGCGTTGTAGGCACAACTACTATGAAAGCGGTTGAGTCGTCGGTAACAATTTCCGGGCAGGTGAAACCATACAGCGGCTGGAGCAATAAATTTATATTTCCTCCTTACGATTTCAGTATTGGAACCAGTATGATCACCAATTTCCATATGCCGCAATCACCGATGATGATGATGGTGGCGGCCTATGCAGGATACGATCTGCTGATGAAAGCTTACAAAGAAGCCGTTCAGCAGAAATACCGTTTCTTTACTTATGGCGACGCGATGCTGATATTGTAAGAGCTCGATTTAACCTCTTTATTTAACATACAAAACCCCTTTCCCGAGGGGTTTTTTGTTGTATACATGTATGCAAAACCTCTATTCTTATTGATTACTTTTGCATGGAGACTTGAATTAAAGATTAAAACACTTTATGTATAAAAAAGTAAAAATCCATCATGGAATCCATCCGAAAAATATATAAAACCGGCCTCGGTCCGTCGAGCAGCCATACAATGGGACCGCGCTTTGCAGCCGAAAAATTCAGGCTGAAGAATGAGCCGGCAACCGTGATCCGGATTACACTTTATGGAAGCCTGGCTGCTACGGGCAAAGGCCATCTGACTGATAAAGTGCTCCGTGAATCGTTTCCGGAAGACAAAGTGAAAATTATCTGGGAAAAAGATACTGTGCTGCCTCAGCATCCGAATGGAATGAAATTCGAAGCACTTGATGATAAAGGAACGCTCCTCGACGAATGGACTGTTTTCAGTGTCGGCGGAGGCGATATTGAAGATGACGAAATGAAATCACAAAAGGTGACCGTTTATCCGCATACCAAAATGACGGATATTCTTAAATGGTGTCAGCAAAACGGTCGTACCCTTTGGGAATATGTCGAGATACACGAAGGGGAAGGAATCTGGGATTTTCTGGCCGAAGTCTGGCAAACCATGAAAGAATCCATCGTTCGAGGACTGGAACATGAAGGAGTTTTGCCGGGTATTCTGCATCTTCCGCGAAAAGCTTCATCCTATTATATCAAAGCAAAAAGCTCGGCAGGAACATTACAAAAACGGGCACTGGTTTTTGCTTATGCGCTGGCAGTTTCGGAAGAAAATGCCGGTGGCGGAACCATAGTAACAGCTCCAACCTGCGGATCCTGCGGAGTGGTTCCTGCTGTTTTGTATCACGTTCAGAATACGTATGATTTCTCAGATACAAAAATCCTTCGTGCTCTTGCAACTGCTGCTTTAATTGGAAACCTGGTGAAAGAAAACGCATCTATTTCCGGCGCACAGGTAGGATGCCAGGGCGAAGTGGGAACAGCTTGTTCGATGGCTGCCGGTGCAGCTGCACAACTTTTCGGAGCAACTCCTTTTCAGGTTGAATACGCCGCCGAAATGGGTCTTGAACATCACCTCGGTTTAACCTGCGACCCCGTTGCCGGGCTGGTTCAGATTCCCTGCATCGAACGCAATGCTATCGGCGCAGGGCGTGCAATGGATGCCAGCGCGTATGCTTTGCTTTCCGATGGTCAGCACCGGGTAAGTTTCGATAAAACCTGCCTGGCGATGAATCAGACCGGTCACGACTTGCCTGATATTTACAAAGAAACCTCGGAAGGTGGGTTGGCGTTGCTGGTGAAATAAAAAAATCAGAAATGAAAAAATACGCCATAATAGTCGCCGGGGGAACCGGATCACGCATGAAAGGCGATGTTCCCAAGCAGTTTAAGTTGCTTTCGGATAAGCCGGTAATTCTGTATTCTATTGAAGCATTCCACGCCTTCGATTCTTCCATGGAAATAGTGCTTGTTATCCATCCTGATTATCTGCTGTTTTGGGAAAAGCAATGCCACGAATTTCAAATTTCCATTCCTTTCAAAGTTGTTCCGGGCGGGGATACCAGGTTCGACTCGGTGAAAAACGGATTAGATACAATTACAGATGAAGGTTTTGTTGCTATACACGATGCAGCGCGGCCTGTAATAAATGCTGATTTCATAGCAAAACTATTCGCAAAAGCTGCGATTTATGGTTCTACTATGCCGGGAATAGCTCTGAACGATACCATCCGCATTATAGAAGGTGATGTTTCGCGACAGCTCGACCGGACATTTTTACGTGCCATGCAAACGCCCCAGGTTTTTAAAATCTCGGAACTTAAAAGGGCTTATACACAGCCATATATGCCTTTTTTTACTGATGATGCTTCGGTTATGCAGTCGGCAGGATTTCCGTTACACCTCACCGAAGGCAGTCCGGGAAATATTAAAATAACTCATGCTTCGGATCTTGCTGTGGCAGAAGTGCTATTGAAGTTTCAGGATATGTAGGATCCGGGAAAGTTGAAGAATAAAACCAAAATATAAAAGATTCAGATGTAACATTCATGCAAAAAATCCTGCGTCATGAAAAAAATACTTATCAGCTTTTTAGTCATGTTTTCGTTCCCGGTTCTTCACGGTCAAAATGTCGATTCGCTTAGAATTTTGTCTTTTGAAAAAACGCACCAAAATCTGAACTATCAAAAATTAGTACAGAAATACAATAAACTGCCACAACCTGTTGATTCTGTTGAATTTGAATATTTGTATTACATTAAGTACAAAAATCAAGACTTTTCATATTTCGACCTGACTTCGGATGAAAAGTATTTTCGTGAAAGATATAACTCAGGAAAATACCAGGAATCGTCACAACTCGGAATGAAACTATTACAAAAAGATCCAACCGATCTGAAAACGCTTTTGTATACTGCGGTAAGTTTCAAAAACATTAATCAACCCGATAGTGCTGCTGAATTACAAAAAAGGTTTGATCTGCTCATAAGGATAATCAGTAAATACGGTGATGGAAAAACAATAGAAACAAGTTACCAGGTTGTAAAGATTTCTGATGAGCATGCAATCCTGGAACAAACAAAAGACATGTTTTACAATAGGAAAACAAAGCAACAATCTGACTGTATAATCGACTCCTGGGACATCTTCAGTGCTAAAACGAAGAAAAATTATCAACTACATTTCAAGTTTAATACACTTTATACAAATCCCAAAAAATAAAATTCTGCTGTTTACTCTAAAGTTTAGTTTCGAATAAAATGATATAGTTTCGAATTTTTATTCCTATTGATTGTATGAAATTCAATTGATTTTCCGGATTATCGTCTCCCCTTCCATTCATACTTCCAAATATTTCCAACTATTCCGATAAAAACCGTATAGGCGGCATTTAATATTTCCATAAAGGGAAACAGCCACAGCAAGGCAACGCTTTTTTGAAACCGTGCGAAACTTATCATTAACGGGAAATCAATTACCATTTTTGCCAGGTATAACAAGAGGAATATTTTGTAAAATCCCGGAAATATAAATGCTGAAATCCCGGAAATGAGAAGGATTGCATTTGCCATGTAAACCAGTATTGATGTTGCAATTAACAAGGGATCAGTATATCCTTTGCTTTTCGAAACCCAGCGCATACGCTGCTGCAGAAATGGTTTTAGTCCTTTGATGGCAGTTGTTTTTACAATAACCTCAGCCGATTTTAAGAAACGAATTGACCCGGATCCGAATTCCTTTTTTATACTCATCATCAGGAACATGTCATCGCCCGATGGAAATTCCATATGCCCCGAAAAACCTCCGCAACTTTCGAAAGCCTGACGCGTAAAAGCAATATTTGCTCCATTGGCGAGTAAAGGAAACCCTGCACTGCACGATCCTGCAGCTGTCGAAATAAGGCTTATAAACTCCAGCGACTGAAATTTACCGAAAACACTACCGCCATCAGCCATCTGCACTGGCCCGAGGATCATTTGCGGTTTAAACTGATTATAATACGCAGCAATAGTTGAAATCCAGGAACTGTTGGCAGTGCAGTCGGCATCAGTAATTACTATCAGTTCACCGGTCGATGATTTGATACCACGGGTTAAAGCTGCTTTTTTACCAAAACCATCTTGCTGGCCTAAAGTGAAAATTTTCAGAACCGGACCTGTCTCCTGATTCGCGGCTTTTTCGCTAAAAATGCTATTTGTTTCATCTGTTGAATGATCATCAACTATAATTATTTCGAAAAGATCGGGTGGATAATCCTGCTGAAGGAGACTTCGGAGTAGTGATCCAATGTTAGTCGCTTCATTGCGGACTGCGACAATAACACTTATTTTGATTTGGATATTGGTTGCGATATTTTTAAAAACTTTTAGTTTCCACCAACCTATAGACACAGCCGTGATTATAGCTGCATAAACCAGGAAAACGGCAGAGGTGACAAGCATGAAAATCATCGCCTGAAAAATTTAAGCCTGAAAACAACAAGTACTCCTGCTAAGGATGGCAGTGCGATGTTCACAAGCCATATCAATGTGGAAGCGGAAACCACCGCCAGAGAAGCCGCGGCATCAAGTCCGGAGTTTCCGGCGAGCAGTCCAAAAAGAAAAACAGAAACTGATCCGCGGACCCCAAGTTCAGTTAAAGCCACGGTTGGTATGGAGGCCAGCGTGAGGTATATAACCGGAATAACCGTCATGCATTGCAAAGCAGTGAAATTTAATCCGGTTAACCGGATGGCAAGATAAAACTGTGTTGAAAATACCAGGTAACGCGTCATACTCAGCACAATTACTTTCAGGAGTAATTGTTTAGGGCATAAAGCAATAGCATCGATGCTGGTTGTTATTTTTTCAGCATACCTGGCCGGAATAAGAATCGAAATACGATGCAACACCGAAATGTTGAAATAAGCAACAACCAGCACCAGCGATAAAGTAACCAGTGTTACCGAAAACCCGTTTACCAGCCACAAACTGTCGGTGATTAAAGCCGATAGATAACGCGGCGCAAACACCAGGTATGCCGCTGTTCCCAATACTATCGTGACGATCAGCTGACTAAAACTTCCTACAATTGTGAGTGTAATTCCTTTGAGTGGATCGGTATTTTTCAGGATAAAAACGCGTCCAATAAATTCGCCAACCCTGTTTGGTGTAAAAACACTAACCGCCAGTCCACCAAGTACGGCCTGGTATGCTTTCCCGAAACTTACTTTTTCCGACTGTCTGATCAGTAATTTCCACTTCAGCGATTCGATTGCCCAGTTAACAACCATTAATCCCAATACTCCAAATACTATAAAAACGACCCGATTCCCTTTAGTAATGGATTGAATAAAAGTATTGACCTGTCCGGCAGGAAGCGAGTAAATACGTGAAAAAATGTACGAAAGCGACAGCGTGGCGATACTGAGCCTCGTGGCAATATCAAGTGTTTTTCGTACTTTTGGCGTTAGGATCAAAATGAGGGGTTAGGTTTTAGGGGTTAGGTTTTGGGCGAAACCCGAAACTGTGAACTTTATTTAAATTCCTTTTGAAAAATAGCACTACTTAACTTTAAGAACTTTGGCAAGCGAACGCATTATTTTAGGTATCGACCCAGGAACCAATATTATGGGTTTCGGATTAATTCTGGATAAAGGTAAGAAAATTGAACTGATTGCGCTCGATGTCATAAAACTTGACCACCTCGATACACAGCCACTGAAGCTGAAAAGTATTTTCGAAAAAGTGCTTGCGCTTATCGATAATTACCATCCGGATGAAGTGGCCCTTGAAGCACCTTTTTTCGGTAAAAATGTGCAAAGTATGCTCAAGCTTGGCCGTGCGCAGGGTGTGGCAATGGCAGCCGCTTTGTATCGCGATATTCCTATTTTTGAATATTCGCCCCGTAAAGTAAAGCAATCAATAACCGGGCATGGAAATGCCTCAAAAGAACAGGTTTCGGCCATGATTAACCGATTGGTTGTTATTGCTGAACAACCCAAATACTTTGATGCTACTGATGCCGTGGCTGTTGCCTGCTGCCATTATTTTCAGCGCACAGCCGAAGGTCCGGCTACCAGCTATACCGGATGGGGCGCTTTTGTGAGTAATAATCCGGGGAGGGTGAAATAGTAAATGTGGGATGAGGGATGTGGGAGTGATGATGGCGGTGAATATGACTATTAATGCCAGTTGCCCCTTTCAAATTAATCAGTTAATTCAAATTTCCAGTTTCGGCTTTCGGCTTTCTCAATCTCCAAAATTAGATCTCTTCCAGCTAAATCAAACATCGATAAAGTGTGGAAATCAATGTCTTTATTTCTCCGTTTCATCTCAACTATTCCATTTTCCAGGTTTTTAAGGTTCCCTCCAGCAAGATAGTGTAATGTCAATTTCTCAATTGGAATATCAGTCAAGGTCAAAATTTCTTTAATTCCGCTGAGAAATTCATGATTAACACAATGATTCTTGACAATAATTCTGGACTGTCTGAAAGTTAACTTAAGTCCATATTTAGATGCACGAAGTTTTGTAATAAAAATCGGCAAAAAATAAACTATCAGAAGAACTGTGCAAAAGAACAGAATAAATATTAATAATATAAAAACATCTTTCGTATTCATGCGATGGGATTATTTAATTGTAAGATATTCGTATTAAACACATTACTTGATTATCTGAAATAAGAAGTAACTGCTCATTTTTACCTGAAATCTCAGTCAACTTTTTACTGTCATTGCGAGCGAAGCGAAGCAACACTCTTCACTAAAAAGCCTACATCAACTTTTGATACGCCTGCCACCAGCGGTCTGGGATTTCGTCGGCAAGGGCTGTTTGATAATCGGCGGCAGAACATGGAACAATATAATGGCGGCGGTATTTTTCGCGTATATTATCAGTACATTTCAGCTCCATCCACCAACGATCTGTGGCTTTGCTTTTATAAAAAACAATGCCATCTTCAAAATCGGTAACCTGCACCGTGTAACGGATGTAATTATCAGTTCCTGTTGAAGGATGATCGTCCTGGCGGTGATAAAATCCATCAATAAAATACCAGATCATCTGAGCAAGTAAATGAGCCGTTTGACCGTTGCGGTCGAGAGCGGGATTCATTTCAAAAAAACCGGCAGAAGTAATTTTGTCGCTCATTCCGGCATAGCGTACTATCTGACAAGCTTCTTCACCGTAAAACCCATTAGGAGTTGCATTGGCATTGCCGGGAGCATCACTCTGCCTGATGGCCGACATATCAAAGGAAAGCAGATCGGCATTACGCACAAGTGGCTCAACCTGTGTTATATCGCTATGCAAAACGCCTAGCCTGTAAACATCGAAAAACAAGTTACGCATCAGGTCGATAGCACCTTGTTCAACAAAATAGGTTTGATAACCAATATTTGTATAATTGAAAAGGTAATTCGGTTTATGAAGGATAATGTGGCTGAGATAGGACCGCGAATTAAGTTTTGCTTCACTTTCGCCGAGATCGAACATATTATCGATTGCCGCAATATTGATGATATTTTTACGGTTTTTGTAAGCGCGGTAAATGGCGTAAGTCAAATCCTGTCCACCACCAATAACCAACGGAATAATGTTTAATTCCAGAAGTGCTTCAACCACCGATGTAACAGCAAAATACGTGTCGTCAACAGAATCGCCACGCATAATATCTCCCAGATCGGCCACTTTGGTTTTGTAATTACCGGGCAAAAGCCTGTACAAGTATTCGCGCACACTCAGCGAGGCCGTTCCACACCCATGATTATCAACTGCATTTCGATCGTCGTCGACGCCAATAATGGCAATTTCAATATCAGCCAGGTCGGGGAAACCGTTTTCTACATCATGTTTACTGAAAACTTCACCTAAGCGCTTGCCTGCGTGAGCGGCCACATTGGGAAGAATAATTTCCTGAACCGGTTTAAAGTAGCTGGAAATATGCATGGATTAGGGATTGGGCTTTGGTGTTAGGGATTCGGAAGAACGGGCGAAGGGAGAGTGTGAGCCTATTTTCAAATTTCAATTTACTATTAACTTATCGCCAGACCCTCACGCCTTCTTACCCCGTGGCACAAATTTCTTTTTAGCCGGAGCAGGTGCATCACCTAATTTTAGACACTCCTCCAGGGTAAGCATGGCTGGTTCTGTACCTTTCGGAATTTTGATATTGTTCTTTCCGATTGCGATATAAGGCCCATAGCGTCCATTAAGTACAAGTACATCAGGTCTTTCGGGAAATGCTTTGATTGTGCGGTTAGCATTTTCGCTACGTTTTTCTTCTATCAGCTCAATGGCACGTTCGATGGTTATTGTTGCCGGATCGTCCGTTTTTTTGAGTGAACAGAATTTGGATTGGTGCAACACATAGGGTCCGAAACGACCAATAGCCACGGTGACATCGGCATCCTCAAACTGCCCGAGCATACGGGGATAGTCAAACAATTTCAGCGCTTCTTCGAGTGTAATATTTTCGAGCGTTTGTCCTTTGCGAAGACCTGCGAATTTAGGCTTGTCGGGCGAATCGGTTTCTCCCATCTGGGCAATAGCGCCAAACCTGCCAAGTTTTACATAAATATTAATGCCTGTTTCAGGATCGACACCAAGTAATTTTTCGCCTTTGGCTTTTTCGCCGCTTTCCAGTGTTTCGAGTACTTTTTTGTGAAAAGGAGTATAAAACTCACTAATCATATGGTTCCAGGCTTTGAGGCCATCAGCAATTTCATCAAATTCTTTTTCGACGCTGGCGGTAAAATTATAATCCATTATATCGTCGAAATACTGCTGCAGAAAACGTGTTACCAGTTCGCCGGTATCGGTCGGGAAGAGTTTTGATTTCTCATAACCGAATTTTTCGCTTTTTGTGGTTTCCTTTATTTTTCCGTCTTTCAGCAGCAATTGACTGATATCGCGCGTGTTGCCATCCCTGTCTTCTTTTACAACATATTCGCGTTTAATGATAGTCGAAATAGTAGGCGCATAGGTTGAAGGACGTCCGATACCCAGTTCTTCAAGTTTTTTTACCAGGCTGGCTTCGGTGTAGCGAGGCTGACTGGTCGAGAATTTCTGAACAGCTTCAATCTGCTTCATATCAAGCTTTTCGCCTTTTTTAACCGGCGGTAGCAGACCTTCAGTTTGCTCAGTATCATCATCGGATGATTCCATATAAACTTTCAGGAAACCATCGAATTTAATCACTTCTCCCATGGCAACAAACTGTTCTTTGCTGTTTGAAAGGTCGATGGTTATATTCGTTTTTTCCAAAACAGCATCTGCCATTTGCGATGCGATAGTACGTTTCCAAATCAATTCGTAAAGTCGTTTCTGCGATGCATCACCGTCGATTGAGCTGGCATTCATGTATGTTGGGCGGATAGCTTCGTGAGCTTCCTGTGCTCCTTTGCTCTTGGTGGCAAACTGACGCGATTTATGGTACTGTTCGCCAAACTGACTGTTAATTTCTTCTTTAGCCATACCGAGGGCTGTTTTCGAGAGGTTCACGGAGTCGGTACGCATATAGGTGATTTTACCACTTTCGTAAAGTTGCTGAGCAACAGTCATGGTGCGGCTTACCGAAAATCCGAGTTTGCGGCTGGCTTCCTGCTGAAGTGTTGAAGTTGTAAAAGGAGGTGCGGGAGAGCGTTTTCCTGGTTTTTGTTCAACATCGGCAACTGTATAAATGGCTTTGATGCATAACTCAAGAAAAGCACGTGCTTCCTCAAGAGTTGAAAAACGTTTGGGCAGGTCGGCTTTCATTTCTGCTTTGCCCTTATCGTTATTAACACCAAACAAACCACTTACTTTATAAGCAAAAGTTGATTGGAACCCGCGTATATCTTCCTCACGCTCAACAATCAGCCTGACAGCAACGCTTTGAACGCGACCTGCTGACAACGACGGTTTCACTTTTTTCCAGAGAATGGGCGATAATTCAAAACCTACAAGCCTGTCGAGCACACGGCGCGCCTGTTGTGCGTTAACAAGGTTAAGGTCTATTTTACGCGGGGTTTTTATAGCTTCGGTAATTGCGGTTTTTGTAATTTCATGAAATACGATCCTGTTGGTTTTTGCCACATCAAGTTTTAGCACTTCAGCCAGGTGCCACGAAATGGCTTCTCCTTCGCGGTCCTCGTCAGTTGCCAGCCATACCGTTTCGGAAGCATCGGCGAGTTTCTTCAATTCGCTTATCACTTTCTTTTTGTCGGGCATAACTTCATATACCGGCTTAAACTGATTGTTAACTTCTATACCAAGTTCTTTGGTTGAAAGATCGCGCACATGGCCGAAACTCGACTTAACAATAAAATCCTTACCCAGGTAACCTTCAATGGTTTTGGCTTTGGCAGGAGACTCGACAATAACAAGATTTTTACTCATACTTGATGGTTTTATACCAGAAAATCAGGTGCAAAGTAACGCAATAAAATTACAACAGAGAGTACATATTGCATACTATACCTTAATAATGTAATTTTTCGAACATACATGAATAGATGCTTTTACATATATCAACACGGTGTAAGCGACTGAATTACATACACATATATATCGAAATCCGTGACTTATTTTATTGTAATTTTGCAAATCGAAAAAAAGCAGAATTTATTTTAAATAACTGATTAAATAGTGGAAATTAAAAAGAAAGCATATATTGAGACTTACGGATGCCAGATGAATTTTTCGGACAGCGAAATTGTAGCCTCGATCATCGCAACACAGAATTACGAATCAACTACCGACATAAAAGAAGCTGACCTTATATTGTTGAATACCTGTTCGATACGCGATAATGCCGAACAGCGTGTACGCAACCGCCTCAACGAACTTCATGCGCTTAAACGCAGGCATCCCGGTCTTGTGATCGGATTGTTAGGCTGTATGGCCGAGCGACTTAAAGATAAACTGCTGGAAGAGGAACGTCATATCGATCTTATCGTTGGGCCCGACGGTTACAGGCAGTTGCCTCAATTGCTCGAGCAGGTGGAAAGCGGTCAGAAAGCTATTAATGTTTTGCTTTCGGCTGACGAAACATACGCCGATATTAACCCCGTGCGGACTAATGGAAGCGGCATTACGGCATTTATCAGTATTATGCGGGGTTGCGAGAATTTCTGCTCTTACTGCGTTGTTCCCTACACACGAGGCAAGGAGCGCAGCCGGAATCCTCAAACAATCATTAAAGAAGCACATGAACTTTTCGCTCAGGGCTTTCGGGAAGTGACTTTGCTGGGGCAAAATGTAAACTCCTACCATTGGGAAGACAACGGAATTCCAATTGAATTCCCGGCTTTGCTTGAGGATGTAGCAGCTATTGATCCTTTGTTACGGGTTCGGTTTGCGACTTCGCACCCCAAGGATATTTCGGATGATTTGCTGGAAGTAATTGCTTCGCGCGACAATATCTGTAAATCCATTCATCTTCCTGTGCAATCGGGCAGTACACGCATGTTAGGAATGATGAAGAGAAGCTATACCCGCGAATGGTATATGGACCGCATAGCAGCTATTAAAAGAATTATTCCCGGTTGTACTATTACTACCGATATTATTGCCGGTTTTTGTTCCGAAGCGGAGGAAGATCATCAGGAAACTATATCCGTGATGCGCGAAGTAGGTTATGATTATGCCTACATGTTTAAATACTCCGAAAGGCCGAATACCTTAGCAGCTAAAAAATTCCCTGACGATGTGCCCGAAGATGTAAAAAGCCATCGCCTCGACGAAATTATTGCTTTGCAGCAGGAACTTTCGCTGAAAAGCAACAAACTGGATATTGGTAAAGAATTCGAAGTGTTGGCCGAAGGTGTTTCAAAACGCTCGGATCAGCAACTTTTTGGCCGTACAAGTCAGAATAAAGTGGTGGTTTTCCCACGTGATGAGTATAATCCGGGCGATTATGTACGAGTGAAGATAGTTTCTTGTACCGCGGCCACACTGCGTGGCGAACTGTTAAAATAAGGACGTCATACTTTCAGCTACACTATTTGTAAGGATAACACTACAAATTAAGCATTTTTTCAACTACATCGCAATCGTAGTTACTGAATATATTTGCAGTTATTTTTGTACTTAACAACTTAACGAAGCATTATACGGTAACCAGGGAAAAGTATTTATGCCGGTCTCTCAATCGGAGGACAACCAGTCTTTTGTTTCACACTTATGAAACCGGTTTTTAACCGAAATAAAATTGTACCTTGAAATAAAGCAGTTCTGATAGATAAATATATTTTCTATTTATTATATCTTTGCTGTTTTACAATATATTATATAAATACATTAATGAAATTCTAATGAAGAATAAATTAACCGCATTTAAGCTGTTTTGTTTGTCAATCATCGGCTTAACACTGTTTTCGTGTGTGCCACAGGCCAAAATGAAGTACCTTCAGGACAAGGAAGGCGATACTGCCCGATATGAATTTCAAACATTAAAGCCGGAGTATATTATCAAACCCGGCGATTATTTATATGTAAGGGTTCTCTCACTCGACCAGAAAAGCAATGAGTTGTTTGCTACAATTGCCGGGTCGGCTGCGGCAAACTATAACATGAATATTACGGATCAGAACCTGTATTTAACCAGCTATTGGGTTAATGATTCGGGGTATATTGATTTCCCCTTATTCGGTAAAATTGATGCAGCAGGGCTTACCATTAATGAAATGCAGCAGGTTATGAATAAGGAAGTATCGGAAATTATTATTGGGGCGAGTGTGATTGTAAAACTGGTAATGTATAATATTTCGATGCTTGGCGAAGTGAAATCGCCCGGCAAATACCCCATCTACAATAACCGTATCAATATTTTTGAAGCGCTGGCTATGGCTAACGACCTTACTGCTTTTGCCGACAGGAGCAGAGTACAGATTATCCGTACCGAAGGCACCAAAACCAATGTGGTAGTGTTCGATTTGCTTAACAAAGATATTCTATCGTCGCCCTACTATTACCTTCAGCCTAACGATATTATATACGTAGAACCACTGAGAGAAAAAACCTGGAGATATGAAACTTTCCCATATGCTCTGGCATTATCAACTATCAGCTTAGTACTTGTTGTTTTAACATTCTTTAAATAATGGACAATAATCTCCCCAACTATAACGAACTTCAGCAGGAGCAGTCGATAGACATTAAAGCTTTGTATTATAAGTTCCTCAGCTATTGGTACCTGTTTTTTATAACCATAGTGCTGGTGATGCTCATTGCATTTTTGTTTAATAAATATACCAAACCGGTTTATAAAGTTAAAACAACTGTTCTGATCACCGAAGAAAAAGGTGGATTGAATGATGCCCAGTCGTTGCTGGGATTTGGCAATATTACCAATACTCAGAAACTTCAGAATCAGATCGGTATCCTGAAATCGAGATCACTGGTATCGCGTACCTTGAAATCGCTCAATTACAATGTTTCCACGTTTAAGGAAGACAATTTTGTGACTTCCGAAGTTTATAAGGAATCGCCTTTTGATATTGTTGTCGATACAGCGCATTTACAGCCAATTGGAAACATTAAGTTCTTTGTTACTATACTTTCCGATCAGGAATACCGGCTTGAGGCTGAAGGTCAGGACCTTGTACTTTATGATTACAGGATATTTAAGGATACAGATAATAAAGTTGCTTTACTTAAATACGATAAGAACCATCGTTTCGGAGAACAGGTTTCGGATATAAATTTTGGTTTCCGTCTCGAAAAAACAACAAAATGGGATCCCAAAACAGCTGTAAATCAAAGGTATTTTTTCAACTTTAATTCGCTCGACGCGATGATTTCGCAGTTTTCGGGATATGAAATTGAACCTATCAATAAAGAAGCTTCCATTGTCGAAATCGCTTTGAAGGGGAACAATTCGCAAAAAGCAGTCGATTTCCTAAATCAGCTTACCCGCGAATACATCAGGCAAGGCCTCGAAAAGAAAAACCAGATTGCTATTAATACCATTTTATTTATTGATGGCCAATTGCTCGAAATTCGTGACTCGCTGAATACCAACGAAAATGTGTTGCAAAACTTTCGTACAAATAACCAGATCATGAACCTCGATGCACAGGCGCAGCAGGTTTACACGAGCATTACTGAACTTGAAAAGGAAAAGGCGGTGCTTCTGGTAAAGGCAAAATATTACAACAACCTGAAGGAATATATTGAGAAAAACAAAGACGATATAAACGGTGTGGTAGTTCCTTCATCAATGGGAATTGACGATCCTGTTATGACCCAGATACTCAACCAACTCCAGGATTTATACACCGAACGTTCCGAAAGGCTTATAAGCACGAAGCCAAATAATCCGATGGTTTTGGCTATTGACCAGAAAATTGCAAACACCAAAAAGGCACTCACCGAAAGTATCAGCAATATTGTTAAAACCTCAGATATAAGCATAAAGGACATTGACGCGCGTATCGATAAACTTTCAGGATTTTTCCGCAACCTGCCTGCGACTCAGCGCCAGTTGATTGGTTTTGAAAGGAAATACAACCTGAACGATGCCATATACACTTATTTGCTTCAGAAACGCTCCGAAGCTGCCATCACCAAAGCAAGTAATACTCCTGATAACGAAATAGTTGACGTTGCTGATCCTGTTGTTAAAGAACAGGTTTTCCCAAAAACCAGCCTCAACTACACCATTGCTTTTCTGATTGGGCTTATTATTCCTCTGTTGTATATCCTGGGTAAGGATTACCTTAACGATAAGGTTGTAAATAAAAATGACATCGAAAAACATACGAACCTTCCGGTAATCGGGCATGTATTGCACAACAAACACGAAAGCAATATTGTAGCTTACTCAGCTCCTAAATCGGCTATTGCCGAATCGTTCAGGGCATTGCGCACCAACCTGCAATATATGACCCAGGGCAAGGAAAAATTTACCATACTTATAACCAGTACCAGCGTTAGCGAAGGAAAAACATTTACTTCGATGAACCTGGCATGTATTTATGCCCAGTTCGACCGCAAAACACTGCTTATGGGATACGACTTGCGTAAACCGAAAATTTACCAGGACTTTGGTTTGAAAAATACAGAAGGAATTACTTCGTACCTCATTGGAAAGAGCAAACTGGAAGACATTATTCAGAAATCGCCTGTACCGAACCTTGATATTATTTCGGCCGGGCCTGTCCCGCCTAATCCTGCTGAGCTTATTGCTTCACCTTTGAACATCAAAATGCTGAAAGAACTTCAGGGAATGTATGATTATATCATTATTGATACTCCTCCGGTTGGGATTGTAACTGACGCATTTCTGCTGATTCCTTATTCCGACGCTAATATTCTGCTGGTGCGTCAGAATCTAACCAACAAAAAAGTTTTTGAATCCATTGCCGGTGATTTCGAAAAGCGGAATGTGCCTAATACAACTGTGCTGGTTAACGATGTGAAACCCGACAGGTCAGGTGCCGGTTACGGATATGGCTATGGATATGGCTACGGATATGGTTACGGATATGGTTATGGACATGGTTATGGATATGGATATTATTCTGACGATGCCAAAAAAGACCAGGATACATCCTTATTTAAAAGGATGTTCAGCAAGTCGACATAGATTATTAAGATCTTATAATTAATGCAAAAAGGGGCTGTCGGATAACAGCCCCTTTTTATTTAATGTGGTTTTAATTTATTTAAAAGCTTTCTCCAGTAAGCCATCACCACTCAGGCTCAGCCTTTCGAAATACGATGGAACTTCTTTGCCCATCATTTTATCAACATAAATTTTAGCCAGGTATTGGCCAAGCATAAATCCTTGTCCGCGGAAACCTACAAACAGCCCAAGATCAGGATCAAGGATCATGCGCGGTTCAACATAATAACCGGCCCATACTGCCTGGAAACCAACTGATGAAAGTTGAGGCAACCAATCAACAAATACTTCGGAAACAATTTCGAGGAATTCCTTCGAGTTAACTTTCAGGTTTTTATCCGTTTCCATAGGCTCAATCTGGGGAGATGCGCAGCCTATAATCTGGCCTGTTTCGCCCAATTGCTGTCCGTAAACAGCAGTAAATCCTTTGTATTTTCGGCGATCGATAAGCATATCGAGCGGCTGACCGTTGATACCCATGTTAGGCATTCGTCGGGTGATAAAGGCCTGGTGTTTAACAGGATAAAGCCCGGTTTCGATTCCCAGTTGTTTCGAAAATTTATCGGCTTCAGGGCCTAAGGAATTTACAAAATGTGGAGTATGAAATTCGACGTATTGTTTTTCATGATCCCTGGCCAGAACAATATATTTCCCGTTTTCTTTTCTTACATCCAGTAATTGGCAATCTTCATAAATTCTTCCGCCTTTTTCAACACCAATACGGCGTATGAGGTCGATTACGCGACCAGGAGTAGCCTGCCAGCAATCGCGGGTAATAAGCGCCGCCTGGTAATGATTTCCTAAATTTGGATTTATGTTGGGAGATATTTCTTTCTGATAATCTTTTGGATCAACCATATAAGCATCCGACCATGAACGTGAATCGTCCAATGCCCTGAATGTTGCATCGTCGTGAGCGAAATTCACATACCGTGTTGAAAGGAAATTGATATCCCTGATTTTTTGTAACTCCTTGAAAATTTCGAGGTTGTGGCGCGCTATATCAGCAATTTCGGGAAGACTGAAAGCGGGTCGCCCACCTGCAATATTTCGCCACGAAGCTCCGCGACCATAATTGATAAGCGCAGGTTTCAATCCGGCTTCGGCCATATATCGGAACAACGCACTTCCACCGATGCCGCCGCCGGCAATCAGGGCTTGCACCTCCACAATACGGGCTTTACTTTTACTGTTGTTGATAATAATATTTTCGCGCACATTTTTGGGGAATAATTCACCCATTGCAAGCTGGTTGCTAAGCGGTCCGCGGGGAGTTGCATCGCCAACCACACTTATTCCTTTGTTTCGCAGCACTTGTTTCACCCGTCGGATGCAGCGTTTTCCGCGGCAGGCACCCATACCGAGGCGCGTGGTATGTTTTATTTCATCAACCGAAATAAACTTGCGTTCGCCTATAGTATTTACAATTTCTCCAAGGGTGACATCATCGCAATGGCAAACATACATTTCGTGGCTGCCGGTGTATTCAACAGGTGTCATCACAATTGGCCCGGGGTAATTTTCTTTCAGGATAAAACCTCGCACTTCAAGCAAGCTTTCGCCTTGAATATCGAGTGCTTTAACACGGGCAATATCAGTTTTATTCGGTTTTTTAAGAATTTTCTCAATCACTCCGTTGCCAAGAATTTTGCCTTGGTTATCAACCAGGTAAACTTCCTTCTTTTCTTCAGCGAAATATTCAATAGGCAGAAAAACCCAGTCTTTTTTAGGGGCATAACCAAAAATAGCAAGCCCCGGGCACTGGTACACACAATCCATGCAACCTACGCACTTTTCGAAATCAATCTGCGGAACGGTGCTGGTGGAAGTTTTTGTAATAGCTCCGTGCGGACAGGCAAATTCGCATGGATTGCAGGCGAAACCATACAGGCAGTCGATCTGAACAAAAGGTTTTCCGTTGAAGCGTTCGGGTGTTGGACGGTAAGGTTCCTGAATTACACGGTGAGGATGTTGCTGTGAATCGATATACTCCTTCGAAACATTCAGGTATGCATCGTAATTTACATTTTCGCCCATATCCTGAAGGATCTCATATGCAACCTGGTTGCCGCGCAACACAGCGCTGGTTCCTTCGCCGATGCGAATGGCATCGCCCGCGCCGTAACAGTTACGGCCAAAAATTTCGTTTCCCTTGATAATAAGCTGATCATCGGCAACAAGCCCGGTGCAGATATTAATAACATCAATATCACCGATTATTTTCTCTGTCCCAGGTATAGGTTCAAAGTTTTTTGATTCGGCAACCACAGCGCCTATTATACCGGTGTTATCTTCATTAGGCAATGCTTTCAGCAAAATGTGCGACGTCATTACCGGAATTCCCAAACGGCGGACACGGTTAGCCTGAACCGGGAAACCGCCTTCGTTTGGCTGTGCTTCGATAATGGCTTTTACCTCGGCTCCGGCCTGCATTAACTGGTACGAAGTAAGGTAGCCGATATTTCCGGCTCCAACGGTAAGCACTCTTTTACCAAGCAGGGTAAGTTCATTGTTCATCATTTTCTGAACAACGGCGGCAGTATAAACGCCAGGCAGATCATCGTTTTCGAATGTCGGCATAAACGGAACTGCACCTGTGGCAACCACCATGTACTCGGCATCGACGTAGTAAATTTCTTCTGTTTCGATATTTTTAACGGCAATTCGCTTTCCTTCGAGGATATCCCAAACAGTGCTGTTGAGGAAAATTCCTTCGTGGCTATCACCGGCTAATGTTTTTGCAATATCAAATCCACGCATTCCGCCGAATTTCTTTTCTTTTTCGAAAAAGAAAAACTGGTGCGTCTGCATCAGAAACTGTCCGCCGATTTTATCATTATTATCAATAACGATATTGTCAACACCCTGTTTTAATAATTCCTCGCGGCAAGCCAGACCGGCAGGTCCTGCACCAATAATGGCAACGGTGGTTTTATATACATCAACAGGTTTTTCGGTGTTCACGGGGCGCGCTTCGGGCGAAAAATCGCGAGGTATTTCGCTTACTTCTTTTATCCCATCTACTTTTGTGATACAGATACGACGGATTTGTCCATCTACAAGCATCTCGCAGGCACCACATTTACCGATTCCGCACTCGAGGCTGCGCTCGCGGTTTGATAGGCTATGGCTGTGAACAGGGAAACCAGCCTGGTGCAAAGCAGCAGCAATAGTAAAACCTTTTTCGCCGGTAACGGTAGTTCCTTCGTACACGAAGTTAACTTTTTCAACAACAGGTACTTCCAGTATGGGGTGTTCAGTAATTTTATTCATGATCGGGAATATCAAAATTTATTTTTCAAATACTCTTTTCAGAGTTTCACGGAGCAAAATTATATTTTTTATCCGCCTGTTATTCAAATAACAGATAATTTAGAAAGAGTATTTATAGCAGGGATCAGGAGTTGGGGATTAGTGGTTGGGGTGGATAAATATTAGTTTCACAAAATTTATAGAACACTTATATCTCTGATTAATTAATATGTATTTTTGAATTAAACTTTCAGGATAAACTTCAT
This sequence comes from uncultured Lentimicrobiaceae bacterium, assembly GCA_964420555.1. Taxonomy (GTDB): domain Bacteria; phylum Bacteroidota; class Bacteroidia; order Bacteroidales; family UBA4417; genus UBA4417. The sequence continues at coordinate 439,692 of CAYQTT010000001.1, forward strand.
GCAAATGGCAAAGAATTATGACAACCTTCTGCTAATATATTACTCCGGCACCGGAAACTCGAAACGTGTTTCGGAATGGATACAGGATGTTGCCAAGGGTCAGAAGGTGAATACGCATATTTCTTCCTATCATAAATTCAACCCGGAAGATATTGCTGATTTTAGAGGAAAAACGCTGATAGGTTTTTTCTCGGCAACGCATGGCTTCAATATGCCGCATTCCATGCTTCGTTTCATATTTCGTTTCAGGTTATTAAAAGGCTCGGATGTATTTATCGGCAATACGCGGGCCGGCATTAAACTCTCAAAGCTTTTTCTACCAGGCCTGAGTGGAATTGCAATGTATTTTCCGGCTTTGATCCTGTTTTTTAAAGGCTACAAAATAAAAGCGATGTACCCTGTCGATCTGCCGTCGAACTGGATTTCGTTGCATCCTGGCCTGAAACGAAAAGTAATTGACTCAATGGTTGAACATTATGAACGACTTACACGAAAATTTGCGACTAAAATACTTTCGGGCGAAAGGGTTTTCCTCAAATCGTTTGTGCTTCTTCCTCTGGATATATTAGTTGCACCAATTGCTTTCGGGTATTATTTCGTTGGACGTTATATCCTAGCAAAAACGTTTATTGCCAATTATAACTGCAACAATTGCGGGATTTGTGTAGAGCATTGTCCCACAAAATCTATCATAATTTCGGATAACCGACCCTATTGGAAATTCACCTGCGAAAGCTGTATGAAATGCATGAATTATTGTCCGCAGCGAGCCATCGAAACAGCCCATTCCATGGTTTTTATACTTCTGCTTTTGCTTATTGCTTTTGTAAATCCATTCCTTTCTGATAAAGTAACCGATTTGGTTGCAACCTTATTCGGACATTCACGCCTGGCATACGAATCCATTTATTTTGCGATTCAATGGTCGGTAGCGTTGTTGTTTTTCTTTGCAGGATACAAATTGCTGCATTATCTGATGGGTTATCCCCGGATCAATAAGATTTTAACAAAAGCTTCGTTAACGTCGTGGAAATTCTGGCGGCGCTATAAAATCCCAAACCAGCATGTGTCTGCATACCCGAAGGGTGTCTGAACACATGCTGGTTGGGCTAATTAAAGTTAAAATATTTGGGATATAAATTATAGTTTCAGAGAGAGTTACGTGTTTTGTAAACCTGTTGAGGACTTCTATAACCCCAGTTTTGTTTACAGACACCCTTCGGGTGTGCAGACACAAAACTAAAACTTAATGGGAATGGTCATCAATACTTGCACTGTTTTGCCCCTCTGTTTGCCGGGTTTCCATTTGCCGCTGGTAAGTTTTATTACCCTGATGGCTTCTTCATCGCATCCGCCACCAATGCCACGAAGTACTTTTATGTCCTGTACATTTCCTGCTTTATCGATCAGAAAGCTGACATAAACCGTTCCGCTGTAACCCGATTCCATTGCTGATTGCGGATAGCGTAGATTAGAAATAAGGAATGAATCCAACGCTTTCTGACCACCAATGAATTCGGGCATGGCTTCCACACTGATAAAAGCAGTTTCAAGTTCTTCGGTCTCTATATCTTTACTTTCCAATTTTGGTACTTCTGAAGCCGAAACCTCTACATTATCCTGATCCTGAACTGCATAACCCAACGATTTTTTTTCACGGGTGATTCCTAGTGCGGTAACAACAACACCATTCATTGCCATATCGCTTACACCTTCGGGCAAGGGCAAGGGCTGATTAACTGTTGTTGAATTTCCTTCCTTATTCCTGATATCGGTATCGATAGCTAAAAACGAGGTGTAGGAAGTTAACAAATTGTATTTGAGTCCCAGCTCAATAATTTCGGGTTTGTACTCATCGTTACCACCATATCCTGTTGAGGCATAATCGCTTAGTGTCCGGATGCGCTCACGGGCCCACAGGTAGCGCAGAGCAATATTATCTTCCGACGCTTTTACCGTATTCACCTGCAAGCTGGTTTCATATTTTCCTTCACCATTAGTTCCTTTCAGCACTATGCTTCCCGAAGGAGTGCCACGGTATTTACCGAAAATTAGCACCGGTCTTTCGGAAAATACATCCGGAATGCTGAGTGGTTCCACATCATAAGCATCAAATTTATCGTAGGACACAGCGATATGGGTTAAAACCGGATTTTGAATGTATTTCCTGAATTTCTGCGCAGTAGATTCTGCTTCACCTGGTTTGGTTATCACAAAAGGCATTCCCATTCCGGCATGAGCCATGCCTTCAATAATATGGCGGTTAACCGAAGAACCGATTCCAAAAGCAAAGAAATTAGCCTGGTTCATGTTGTTTCGTATCAGGTCGAAAGCCTGCTTTTCGACATCAACATATCCATCGGTGGCAATTACAAAACTTCGGGCAAAACCTTCGGTGCCTGTCAGACTGAGTGCCCGTTTTAGTGCAGGCAGCAATTCGGTTCCGCCACCACCTTGCTGACGATCAATAAAACTGATCGCTTTTTTAATGTTTTCCTCATTGGCAGTTACAGAAGTTTCGCTGAACAGATTTGAAGCCCCCGAAAAAAGCAACACATTAAAACGGTCGGTTGGCCGAAGGTTTCCGATCAGATCGCGAAGCAGTTTTTTCGATACATCGAGTGGAAAACCATGCATGGAACCTGAAACATCAACAATAAAAACGTACTCACGCGGCGGAACACCGGAAAGCCTCACCTGTTTCGGAGGTTGAATCATAGCGAGGAAGAAATTCTCATCCTTTCCAGGGTAGAGTAATATGCCTGATTGAATTTTCTCTCCGGCAAGGCGGTACCGAAGAATAAAATCACGGTTTCCCCCTTGTTTTTCTTCCGGCAACAACCTGATTATTGCATCCTGAGGACTATCGAATTTTATATCCGTTTTATGCGAAGTACAAATTACGTCGCTAACCGGCAACCCGGCATTAAGTGTGCACTTCAGATTGAAATCGTACAGTGGTTTTTCCCCTTCATGGGTATATGGATTGTTGATCCATTGCTCACGTGGCGGCGCTGTAACTGCAGGTTGGTTGCTGTAACGCGGACCGACAACAGTTGGATACATGAATTCATACACGCCATCCTCAGGAATCAGCAATTCGGTATAATTGAGTTCGACTTTTATACGGTCGCCGGGCATGATGTTAGCCACGTTCATCTGGAAAACATTTGGCCGGTCCTGCTCCAAAAGCGAAGCACTTTTCCCTTGTTGTTTGGCTTCTTCATAGTCTTTACGGGCTTGTTCGCGTTCAGAGATTTTCGCTACAATTGTTCGTTCACCAATCGTCATTTTCATGCTGTAAACAGCAGCCCGCGTCGATGCCGGGAACACATAAATGGCTTCGATAGGATTTTTACCTTCGTTTGCATATTCCTGAACCACACTGACATTGGCTATAACTCCGGCAATTGTAACATCGGCAGAAGTTGCTTTCAGCGGAAGCTGATCAAGGTTAGGATTATCGGATTTTACAAAGAAATAGGGAGAAAGGGTTTTGTCAGGATCAGATTTCTGATCAGGGCTAAATTGCATAGTGGCTGCAATCATGGTTCCGGCTACGAGAAGGAGGATCGTCAGCGAACTGAACAGTGTAAGTATAATATGACGGGTCTTCATGGCTGAATAATTAGTAGTAATGAGTAAAAAAAATGTGAATACTGTTTGGATGCGGGTTATTACTGCAATTTGAAACTAACCGGGATAGTGTACGAAACCCTTACAGTTTTGCCCTGCTGATTGCCGGGTTTCCATTTTGGAAGCATACCGATTACGCGCTCAGCTTCTTCGTTGCAATCGTCGTTAATTCCGCGGAGTGTTTTGATATTGCTTACAGAACCATCTTTTTCAACAACAAAATATACATAAACAGTACCTTCAATTCCTACCCGGGCAGCGGTTTCAGGGAATTTAATATTTGTAGCAAGAAAAGCTTTCAACGCATTGATGCCACCGGGGTATTCCGGCATATTCTGAACAGAAACAAACAGCGTTTCTTCAACAAACGAATCCTCCTCTTTCAGTTTGATAGAAGCGGGCGGCGTGTAAACCGGAATTTCATCTTCAGGCTTAATGCCCATGTCAAAATCTAGAGTTTTGTCAACAAGATCGTCATTGTCAACGATATTGATTACAGGTACTGATACCGGCTTAGGTGCCGGTTTCTGATCCTCAAAAACCGTATTTTTGATAACAAAATCCTCGCCAACAGTTTCCCATTTGTCAGTAACAACTATTTGTTTAACAGGCGATTCCCATTCAAAAGCTGCGAGCGTAAGCCCTAACGCAATTACGATTCCGATTTGCAGGAAAATACTTTTCTTCGGCTCCAGGTCGGCTCTTTTCGATTTCTTGGTTTCCATGATAAGTGAATTTAGAAGGTTAGTAATTTGTGTTTACAAACATGAGATGCATGGAGAGAAGAAATTCCATAAAAGTTTTGTTATTTCTATTTTTCAAAAAATAGTCTTTATCACTCCCTAAACCCTTACACCCATCCCCCAACCCCTAAAAAAACTATCTTTGTACAAACTCCCAAAAGCGTGGCGCTGCGTTTTTTCCGTACCAACGATAAAAAGGAACTGCTTTCAATCCCTGATGAGCAGCTGGTAGCCCGCTATGCCCGAACTCACGACAAGGAAATAATCGGTGTTCTTTACGAGCGTTATACTCACCTTTTGTTTTCGGTTTGTTACAAATACCTGGGCAACGATGCCGATGCCGAAGATGCGGTGATGCTGGTTTTCGAAAAGCTTTTTGAGTTGCTGAAGAAATCAGAAATCAATAATTTTAAAAGCTGGATTTATACCATCACAAAAAATGAATGCCTGATGCAGCTCCGCCACAAAAAATCCGGCGAGCGCGTAAAAGAAGAAAACCTGAAAAAGCTTGATGGCGAAATTATGGAATCCGGGCAGTACGATCATCTTTTAAGTGATGATGACGGCGAGCACCGTATCCGATACCTCGAAACGTCTATCAACGGGCTTAGCGCTGATCAGAAACAATGCATAGAGCTGTTTTACCTCAGCCAGAAATCGTACCGCGAAGTGGAACAAATAACAGGATATACCTATAACGAAGTAAAAAGCCATATACAAAACGGCAAACGCAAACTGAAGCAAATGATGGAAAGGATGGAACGCTATGAATGACAGGAATAACAAGTCGTCGGCAATCTTCACGCCCTCCGGTTGCCTTACCGGTGATGCTTTAATGTTGTTAGTATCCGGTTCGCTTTCGGGTAATGATTTTTCCATGGCTCAGCAACACATAGCTGATTGTCCGTTGTGTGCTGATGCTGCCGACGGGCTCAGGATGTGGCTGAAAAAAAATACTAATGGACAGCCATTGTCAACCGCTCCGGCTCAACAATCACAATCTGAGTCTGCAGAATTATCCAATATTCAACCTTTGTCAAAAGCTCAAAAAGGCGCTCACAAAGGCTCAGCGGCATATAAATTCCACTTGCGCACCCAGTCGATAAACGAACGATTGAAACAGCGTATCCATTTTTACAAACAAGTGGAAGCCATTAAACATAAACGAAGGATTATCAGACCTTTTGCATGGATGGGTGCCGCTGCAACAGTGGTTCTCTTCCTTAGTATTTTTTATGTTTTTCGTGTACAGAAGCTTTCCGATTTATCGAAACTGTCAAAGCAAAACCAAGCGATTGAGTCGATGGAACTGTTAGTGCCTGATAGCGCAAAGCAGTTGCCGGAATCAAAAATAGACCTTGCACAGAATGAGAATGTACCTCCGGAGAGCAGGAAAGAACAAATTTCCTCCATTGAAAACATGGATGCTGATGCTTATGAGATCGCAAATATTATAAGCGTAGTGGACGACAGTGATATTCAAAACGTAACTGTCTCAGAAGAAAGCCCTGCGGCTGCACCGGTTGCCGCCAAAAGCGAATTGGCTCAAAAGCAAGCAGTTCAAAATGAAGACTCTATGTTATCCTTAAATCAGGGAGAACCAGCAAATGTGGAGGGTGTGGTTGTAACAGCTCTCGGTATAAGGCGCGATAAGAAGTCGCTCGGCTATGCAGAAAAGGATACAAAAAACGCGGAAGTAGGGACTTCCTATGAAATGAAAGGGATTAAGAGTCGTACAATGGAAGATATAGAAACAGAAGAGGCAGAAATATTCATGGTTGTGGAACAAATGCCTGAATTTCCGGGCGGACAGGAAAAGCTACATGCCTTCCTGGCTGAAAACATTAAATATCCTGAGTCAGCAAAAGAGAGCGGAATACAGGGAACCGTTTATGTAACTTTTATAGTTCGAAAGGATGGACGCATTTCGGATGCAAAAATTCTACGGGGGATTGGCGCTGATTGCGACGAAGAAGCACTGAGAGTTGTAAATAAAATGCCTAGCTGGAAACCAGCCAAACAAAGGGGTAAGAATGTAGATGTTCAGTTTAATCTGCCAATTGGATTTAAACTTGAATAGAGCATTGATGTATCCTCATTTGTAGTAATTTTGAATATGCAAACCTTTTTGAATGAATGTACCCATTTTGATTGTGAAAAATAATTCTCTTATGAAACAGTTCTTTACACTTTTGAACAGATGCTTTTTATTTTCGATTTTATCCTTAGCCGTCGTCAGCGGAGTTACCGGATCAAATAACGAAGCATCCTTTTCTTTACTTAGTCCGGATTCACTGGTTATCAACGAAATAAATTACAATGCTTCGCTCGATTTCGATCCCGGCGATTGGGTGGAATTATACAATCCAATGGATCACCCGGTTAATGTTTCAGGCTGGGTTTTCAAGGATGAAGACGATCTTCACGCCTTTACATTCGCTTCAGGTACTGAAATTTCATCCGGAGGGTATATTGTTATTGCTAATGATATGACTGCATTTCATAATTTATTCCCCGCGGTTACCAATTATGTTGGTTCAATGGGCTTCGGGCTTGCCGGTGGTGGCGAATTGATCCGCTTGTACAATAATACGGGAACACTTATCGATACTGTAAATTACGATGATATAGCTCCATGGCCGACGCGTCCTGACGGGCAAGGTGCCACGCTGGAGTTACTTTCGCCGGATCTTGATAATGCCCTGGGCCAGAACTGGAAAGCCAGCGGAATAAATACCCACGGTACACCCGGTGCCGCAAACAGCATTAATGTAGGATTCGAAGAGTTTGGTGCAACCGAAAAACTGACTATGACCATTTATCCTAATCCCGTCCTTACCGAAGCCATAATAAAAATTAACACAGATCAGGAAATCGCAGATGGAACTCTTGAAATTTATAATCTATCGGGGCAGAAAGTACAGCAAATCAAGAATATAAACTCCACACAGGTTCAAATTGATAGAGCGGGACTTCAGGCGGGATGTTATTTTGTGCGATTTACAATCTCCTTATCAAATGAATTAAGAGTTTTAAAGATGATGGTGAAGTAAGGGGTAAAAAGTGTTGTTCAGATTGAGGAATTTAAAACTTTGTGTTAGGCCATTATTATGCCTGATTTCTAACATCAAAAGAGAATTGTATAATTATATAGTAAAGAGATTCTTCAAAATGAATTGTCTCCTGGCTGATTTTTAATTCATAAATACGCTCTTTCAGGATTTGTATTTCCGGCCAGCTCTTACTACTCCGCGGTTTATTAATGAAGTATCAATGGCAAATTCATAAAACGAGTAAACGCTATTGTTATTCTCATCAGAGCATTTTGCCCAGCCAAAGTAGGTTCTATCACCTATTGTACATTTTATTCCGATGTATTTACGAGAAATACTCATAGTGTTCGAAACATCAAAATGATGAACCACAATTAGTTTAGATTGCCAATAAATGCTTGTGTCGATTATGCTGTCCCGGTCTAGTAAAGGAGCATATGAATCGTTTCCGGTACTCAATAGTAGTCCGCTGGTGTTAGATGTTCTTATATTAATCTCTGTCCTCTCATAAGGGTGAGGTCCATTATAAACTACGGTAGTGTAGAATTCAAAAAAAGCTTTTAAATTTCCCGGAAATTCAATAGTGTCATTGGGAGTATCAAGTTTTACATAATAAAGGGCAATGCTATCATTATCAGACTTATTTAAATTTTCATCCTTACTACAACTCATTGTTACAAATAAGTATAAAAGCGAAACAAGAATTGCCGGGAAAATTATAGATCGTTTCATTTTTTGATAATTAAAACCGTATTTTTCTGTGATTGATGCCACAAATATACATCTATATTAGTCGAATATTACTATCCATTAACTTTTTTGAAACAAGCCTAAACAGAGCTGATACTCAAATTCCTTTACCTTTGCAAAAAATTCAGTTAATGCCTTTACAGCAAATAGAAATCATGTCGCCCGTCGGCTCGTTTGAGTCGCTGATGGCTGCAATACAGGGTGGTGCCAGCTCGGTGTATTTCGGGGTGGGGAAACTCAATATGCGCGCACGTTCCAGCGTAAATTTCACCCTGCATGATCTTGCAAAAATTACACGTATCTGCCGGCAGTTCAACGTGAAGAGTTACCTCACCATGAACACGGTTATATACGACAATGAAATCGAAGAAGTTCAGCAAACCATCGATGCCGCCAAAACCAATGGTATTACTGCCATAATTGCTTCCGACCTTGCCGTACTCGAATATGCAAGGGAGCAGGGGGTCGAAATCCATATTTCCACACAATGCAATATCACTAATATTTCGGCAATTAAATTTTACTCCCACTATGCCGATGTGATGGTTACCGCCCGCGAATTATCCCTCGACCAGGTGGCTGCCATTACTCACCAGATAAAAGAACAAAACATTCGTGGGCCAAAAGGTGAGCTGGTAAAGATTGAGGTTTTTGTACATGGCGCCTTGTGCATGGCCGTGAGCGGGAAATGCTATCTGAGCCTTCATAACCACAATTCTTCTGCCAATCGCGGGGCTTGCCTGCAGGATTGCCGTCGAACCTATACTGTTAAAGACAAGGAAAGCGATACTGAACTTGAAATCGACAACGAATACATTATGTCGCCTAAAGATTTAAAAACCATTCACCTGCTTGATAAAGTACTTGATGCGGGCGTAACGGTACTTAAAATTGAAGGTCGCGGTCGCTCGCCTGAATATGTAAAAACGGTTACCCGTTGCTATAGCGAAGCAGTGAGTGCATATTTCAACAACGATTTTACACCCGAAAACATTGAACGTTGGGATACTGAACTCGCCACTGTGTATAACCGTGGTTTCTGGGAAGGCTATTACATGGGCCGCAAACTTGGCGAATGGTCGCAGGTACATGGTTCGCTAGCTACCACAAAGAAAATTTACGTGGGAATGGTTGCAAATTATTTTGCAAAATCAGGCATTGCTCATGTGCGTATGGATTCGCATGAAATAGCAAATGGCGATCAGATTGAAATTATCGGGCCAACCACAGGGGTTTATGAAGCAGTTGTTGAAGGATTGGTGAAAAATGATCAGCCTTGCGAAATGGCTGTAAAAGGCGACGGGCCGACTTTCCCTGTTTCGCGTACCGTTCGTAGGCGGGATAAAGTGTATAAAATAGTTTCTCTGTAATCAAAGATATAAATTCCAAAATCCAAGATCCAAGCACCAAGATCCAAATCGTAAATCTTAAATCTTATAACCTTCTAGTTAAGTTTCCTAGGAATTTGGGATTTGGCTCTTAACAAGGCGCTTGCAGATAATTTCCTGCCTTTCAACGACTATTTCCTGTCATTTATCAAAATAATATCTGACATATTCAGCAATAGCATATTTTTACTTTGTGAATTGCGACTTTCCCGGCTGAGCCTGATTCGTAAACCGGATTTCGATAAAAAATTCTTAATACTCACACTATGATCCGTAAAGTATTTTTCCTGGCCTGCATCGTGATTTTAATTTCTGCAGGACTTCAGGCACAGGTTATTGCACAATTCCGCGGACTTAACCGCGATGGGGTTTATCCTGAAAAAAATCTTCTGACTTCCTGGCCTGCCGAAGGTCCTGCCTTATTATGGAGCAACACCGATGTCGGCAACGGGTATGGCCCGCCGGCAATTACAACCGATCGTGTTTATATCACCGGCGAAGTTGATAGTACAGCTTATCTTTTTGCGTTTGATCTGCAGGGAAAGCTCCTCTGGAAATCGGATTTTGGCCAGGAATGGGTAGTTTCCTACCAGGGATCGCGCTCCACTCCTACCGTTGTCGGCGATTTGATTTATTTATGCTCCGGATTAGGAAATCTATACTGTCTTGATTCAAAAACGGGGAAAAAAGTCTGGTCGGTTGATATGCTTAAAGATTTACAAGGGAATTTCACTCTTTTCGGTCATGCTGAATCCCCTTTAATTGATGGTGACCAGGTATTTCTAACTCCCGGTGGACTTGAAAACAATGTTGTTTCTTTAAACCGTTTTACCGGAAAGATAAACTGGTCATGCAAAGGATTTGGTGAAATTCCGGGGTACAATTCACCCATTATGATCAATCTGCCTTCAGTTAAAATACTGGTCACTTTCAGTGCTTATCATTTAATGGGAATTGATGCCCAAACCGGCAAATTACTGTGGGCGCATGAACAGGTAAATGTTCCCGTACCTGAACGCAAACCAGGAATGGGCGATACGCACAGCAATTCGGCGTATTACGAAAATGGATACATTTATTATGTTGCCGGTGATAACAACTGCGGCACAAAACTGAAACTTTCGGATGATGGAAAACAGATTACCCAGGTTTGGAATAATAAAGCTGTTGATAATTATATGGGCGGTTTTATTAAAATTGACAACCGCATTTATACCGGCAGCGAATCGAAACGTTCGCTGATTTGTGCCGATGCCACTACCGGACAGGTAATTGATTCTTTGAAAATTGGAAGCGGCTCAATCGCATTGGCTGATAATTTACTCTATTACTACAATCAACGTGGTGAAATGAATCTTGTAAATCCTGCTTCCGCTAAAATGGATTTGATCAGCAAATTCAAAATCACAGCCGGAACCAAAGAACATTTTTCGCATCCTGTAATAAAAAATGGGGTTCTGTATATCCGCCATGGAAAAGCATTGATGGTGTATGATATCAGGAAAAAATAACAATAACTTTAACTCGAGTGTTATGACAAAAGAAGAATTTCTCAAATCTAATGGATTTAAAATACTACTACCCGTTATAGTTGTTGCTTTGGTAATTACACTTTGGCGCAATGGGTACGAATTTGGGCAATGGTTGTATAGTGTATTACACCAGTAATTACAACAAAATTGGTATTTACAGTTAATTTGTTCTGGCAAACCAAACCCATAAAGGTTTCTAAACCAAATGAAATCAAACAATAATAAAATCATTTCTTCAACATTAGAATCCGATGATTAAAAGATTTAAAGTCAACCTATTTATTGCTTTTCTTTTCATTTCGGGAAGTCTGCTGGCACAAACTATCACCCAATTCCGTGGTCCACAGCGCAATGGCATCTATCCTGAAACAAACCTGTTGAAAAGCTGGCCTGCCGAAGGTCCTGCTATGCTCTGGAAAGTGGAAGGAATCGGCAACGGATACAGTTCGCCTATTATTTCCGGCGATAGGATATATGTAACCGGCGAAATCGACAGTATCGGGTACCTTTTTGCTTACAACAAATCAGGCTCTTTGATCTGGAAAAAAGAAACTGGTCGCGAATGGATGGAAAATTTTACCGGTTCGCGCTCCACTCCAACCCTAATAGATGGCTTGCTTTATCTCGAAACCGGGATGGGCCGTGTAATCTGTTTCGATGCACTTGATGGAACAGAAAAATGGTCGGTCGATATGATAAAGGATTTAAACGGCATAAATGTCCGTTTCGGATATTCCGAAGGATTACTTCTGAATGGCAATTTAGTTTATTGTTTCCCTGGCGGACCTGATACCAATGCGGTTGCCCTCGACCGGTTCAGCGGCAAGATTGCCTGGATTTCGCCTGCCATGAAAGATTCAACTGCGTATGCTTCTCCAATGCTTATCACATTGGCTTCACGAAAAATTATCGTAAATTTTTCAATCCACAACCTGATTGGATTGGATGCCGCAACCGGTGAACTGTTGTGGAACCGTCCGCTTATTGGGCCAGGAGATATACAGGCTAACACCTCGCTTTTCGAAGACGGGCATATTTACTCCATTACCGGCGGCGGCAATGGTGCTGTAAAACTGAATTTGTCTGAAGATGGACGTTACATTACCGAAATATGGCGCAACGAAAAAGTTTCGGACGTGCACGGCGGTTTTGTAAAAGTTGGCAATCACATTTATACTTCGCAGTACAAGCCTCGCAGGTATTGCAGTTTGGATGCAACTACCGGTTTGCTTTCCGACTCACTGAAATTCGATAAAGGTTCCCTTATTTTTGCCGATGATATGCTTTATTGCTTCACCGAAAAAGGAATGGTTGGATTGGTAAAGGTTGATAACGGGAAAATGGAACTTATCAGTTCTTTTAAAATGCCTGTTGGCACCAAGGAGTTTTTTACTGTTCCGGTAATTTCTGATGGAGTGCTTTATTTGCGGCATGGGGATGCGATGTTGGCGTATGATATCAGGAAAAAATAGTGTTGCAATGATGTCATATGCTCAAATTAATATTTATCATCTAAATTGGTTACAAAACTCAACGCCAACGCTTTTGCAGATCGAAAGAGTGTCATAGTTAATAAGTACTTTTGCATTCGTATTTTCCAATCGTGGCGTCATGCTTAAAACCTATATTTTCAGGTATCTGCTTCCCGCATTTATAGTGGTAGGAATTGGCATTTTGGCATGGTGGCTTATCTACAATCCGGTTAAATCGTTTACTCCATCCGTTCCCGGAATGGATGACCGAACAACCGGAGCCATTGCAGCACAAAAAGTGAATATCGGCGAAACCTTCACTTTCTTTAAAACCTGCGATGATATTCCGGGAACCCGCTGGCCCAGGTTTCGTGGCGCTGATTTCGATAACATCAGCAAGGAAAATATCCGCCTGATTGATAAATTCCCAAAAGAAGGTCCAAAAATCCTGTGGAAAATTCCGCTTGGCGAAGGGCATGCCGCTCCGGCAGTTTACGATGGCCGCGTGTATATTCTTGATTATGATGAACCTTCGAAACAAGACCAACTCCGCTGTTTTTCGCTTCTGAACGGCGAGGAACTCTGGCGTCGAGGCTACAATGTCCGCTTGAAACGGAATCACGGCTTGTCGCGCACCATTCCGGCTGTAACCGAAAATTATGTTGTAACCATAGGCCCACGCTGCCAGGTAATGTGCGTTAACCGCCTGAATGGCGATCTGCTATGGGGCCTCGACCTGGTTACAGAATACAATACAGAAGTGCCTTTCTGGTACACCGGTCAGTGCCCTTTAATTGTAAACGAGACGGCAATAATAGCTACCGGCGGAAAAGCACTATTAATTGGAATCGACTGCAAAACCGGTAAAAAAGTCTGGGAAACACCCAATCCCAAAAACTGGAAAATGTCCCATTCGTCCATTATGCCGATGACTTTTAAAGGTAAGAAAATGTATGTGTACTGCGCTATTGGCGGGATATGTGGAATTTCTGGCGAAGGTGCCGACAGAGGCAAAATTCTTTGGGAAACACCTGCCTTTTCACCTGCGGTTATCGCGCCATCACCTTTGATACTTGATAACGGGCTTGTTTACATGACAGCAGGATATGGAGCCGGAGCAGTCCTGATCCAGGTAAAAGAAAATGGCGGACAATATTCAGCCGAAATCGTTCAGCAATACAAACCGCTGGCTGGACTGGCATCGGAACAGCAAACCCCTATTTTTTACAACGGCTTTGTGTTTGGAATTTTACCTAAAGATGCCGGCGAACTCCGCGGCCAATTTGCCTGCTACAAAAGCAGTGACACACGTAAAGCGATTATGAGCAGCGGAAAAACAGAACGATATGGACTTGGTCCCTACATTCTAGCTGACAATAAATTCTTTATCCTGAACGATGACGGGGAAATGACTATCGCAAAATACTCAACCTCAAAGTTTACCGTTCTGGATAAAGCTAAAATAATTGACGGGCAGGATTCGTGGGGGCCGATAGCTATTACCGGTGGATACTTGCTGATGCGGGATTCAAAAACAATGCTTTGTATTGATGTGAGGGCGAAGTGAAAAGTGCTTAGTGTTTAGTGCATTGTGCTTAGTGGTATATTTTGTTGTGCTTGACACACTTTATAAAAATGAAATCGTTAGGTTACTATGCACATAGCACTATGCACAGTGCACTTAAAGTGACTTGATAATTCAAAATACACATAATCCTATGAAACAAAAAATAATCATCATTTCCGCCATAATCCTGCTTCTCACGCTGGTAGCGTTTATGGTAATAGATTTTTTCTTCAGCAAGCCCGAAAGCCGCAATCCTTACGAATTCGAACTGAATAAAGTCAGGACCGGAGATACTTCTTTGGCAGCCTATACCGAAACCGGCCAGTTCAAAACTACACTGGAGGAAATTCATGGTCTGGCAACAGATAACTCAGGGAAGATCTATGTATCAGGTATTGACGATGTTGAGATTTTTGATGCTTCGGGTGAGGTTGCAACCAAATTCAAAATCAATGACACGTCTCAAAGCATCGCAATTTCCGAAAATGGCAATATTTTCCTGGGAATCCGCGATCATATCGAAATCTGGAATAAAAGTGGGAAACAACTTTCCAAATGGCCATCCTTTGGACCCGAAGCCGTTATTACCAGTATCGCTGTGAAAGGAAATGATGTTTTTGTTGCTGATGCCGGCCAAAAAGTTGTGTATCGCTGCGATCTCAAAGGAAATCTTATTAATAAAATAGGCCTGAAAGATCCGGCCACCGGGGTTCCCGGCTTCATTATTCCTAGTCCGTATTTTGATCTTGGAATAAGCGCAGATGGTAATCTTTGGGTAGTAAATCCTGGCAGGCATAGTTTTGAGAAATATTCGTTTGATGGGGCATTGCTAACTTCCTGGGCAAAAGCATCCATGGCCATGGAAGGCTTTTGCGGCTGCTGCAATCCATCTAACTTTGCATTTCTGAACGATAGCTTGTTCGTAACCAGCGAAAAAGGAATTGAACGCGTAAAGATATATAATACCAGTGGGGATTTTCTGGCTATTGTAGCCACTCCCGATCAGTTTGAAGCAGGCACTAAAGGTCTTGACCTGGCTGTGGATAAAAAAAATCGAATACTTGTACTTGATCCGGTGAAATTGATGATCCGGATTTTTGAACCAAAGTAATTTTCAGTGTCTGAACACCCGCAGGGTGTCTGCACACTGAAAATGGCAAAACTAAATAAATTAAACCATGCAGAACCGAAGAGACTTTCTGAACATGCTGTGCCGCGGTACTATACTCACCGGACTGGCTGCCACAACAGGGATTCTGGTTTACCGATCTGTTAAAGGCGGTAATTGCGAACTGGGTTCTTCCTGCACAAATTGTGGCAAATCCGATAGTTGTGATTTACCGGAAGCCACGCTTTTCAGGCAAACCGTCTGGCAGCTCGATCCCACCAAATGCATCCAATGCGGACGCTGTGCCGAAAATTGCGTCATGACACCATCTGCCGTAAAAGTTACGCATGTTTATGCCATGTGCGGCTATTGCGATTTATGCGGCGGCTACCTCAAACCCGATACTAAAAACATCTCCACTGCTGCCGAAAATCAGCTTTGCCCTACCGCCGCAATCAAACGTAAATTCGTTGAAGATCCATTTTACCAATATACCATTGATGAACCTTTATGCATCGGTTGCGCCAAATGCGTAAAAGGCTGTGGCGCTTTCGGGAATGGATCACTTCAATTACAGGTCCGCCACGATCGCTGTGTAAATTGCAACGAATGCGCCATTGCCAGAGATTGTCCTGCTGACGCTTTTAGCCGTGTACCGGCTAATAAACCTTATTTGCTGCAGGGAATTGAAAATAAAAATGGGGCGGAAAAGATTGGTTGAAATAGTGCATTGTGCTATGTGCATAGTGCTCCGATAACTAAGCACAAAGTACTGTGCACTAAGCACAAAAAATAATATAAATGAAAAAAACACTCGCTCTGGTCTTCCTCGTTTTCCTGTTTGCAGTTCAGTTTATGGACTCTTACGGGATTCAGCGTTTCCCAAAGCCGGAATTCGAATCAGGGTATGTGCAGCCCGAAACTTTGCTTCCCAATCCGCGCGCCGAAATGCTGGCTCTTTTGGATATTGCGGTTCTGATTATTTCCTTATCGGTGGTTTCGTGGCTGGTAATTAAAAAACGCAATCGCAACGGGATTTTCTGGATGTCGATATTTGCATTGGCTTATTTTGGTTTTTACCGCGAAGGTTGCGTCTGTTCCATCGGTTCCATACAAAATGTTACTCTGGCATTATTCGACAATTCCTATTTGATTTCAATTTCAGCGATCATCTTTTTTGTGGCTCCGCTGGTTTATACTTCATTTTTCGGCAGAACTTTCTGCGCTGCTGTCTGCCCGTTTGGAGCTATCCAGGATCTGGTGGCCTGGAGTCCTCAGAAAATTGGATCAAGATTGAATGCTGTTTTGGGTGTAATCCCGTATATTTATCTCGGACTTGCTGTTTTATATGCTGCAACCGGAACCGATTTTATTATTTGCCGCTACGATCCTTTTGTTGGAATATGGCGGTTTAATGCTTCTTTCGGGATGTTTGTATTCGGAGGGATTTTACTAATTGTTGGAATTTTTATTGCCCGGCCTTATTGCAGGTTTCTTTGCCCATACGGCGTTTTGCTCAATTGGGTAAGCCGCTTTTCGCGAAAGCATATTACAATAACTCCTGCTGAGTGCATTCAATGCCGCCTTTGCGAAAACTCCTGCCCTTACGATGCCATTGATATACCGATTACTTCTAAAAATCCTGAGGATAAAGGAACCATGGCCCGCAAGCTGATCTTTATCACTTTCCTGATTCCGATTCTGATGTTGCTTGGTGGCTGGATTGGCTCAAAACTTCATGAACCTTTGGCTGGTGTAAATGCGAAAGTGCGGCTGGCAAAGCAGATTCTGAATCCGGTTACAGAAAAAAATCAGCCTGAAACTTTCGAAATTGAAGCATTCAAATCAGCCGGGAAACAACAAAGCCAGGCTTTTGCCGAAGCCTCAGCAGTACTGCATAAATTTTATATTGGAAGCTGGATTCTCGGCGGATTTATCGGGCTTGTTTTTGGTGGCCTGATTGCCGGACGATTGATGACAAAACACCGCACCGACTATACTCCCAACAAAGGAACATGCTTAAGTTGTGTAAGATGTGTGGATTATTGTCCTGTGAAGCTTCCGTTGATGACGAAATGAAAATGATTACGAAATTATGAATGATAAAAATCCTTCAGAAAAAACTATCCGACTGCTGCATAGCATCGCTTTCGCAGCTGCCATGCTTGCTTTTGTAATCTGCATACTGGTTTCGGTGAATTATTTCCAGGTGAAAAGCAGCGATCCGCTGAACTCGCCGGTTATGAAATCAATGATCGAAAAGTTTAAAAGCAATCCGGATGACGAACAGCTTAAAGCCGAAATCCGTGAACTCGATCTGCTTGCCCGAAAAGCTTTTTTCACCAATCAATGGCAAATCCGGACTGGTGGTTATCTTTTGTTATTCAGTGTTCTGGTTGTGATCATTTGCCTGAAAACAGCTGAATTGATGACAGCAAAAATCCCTGTTGTTCCAGACCTGACAACGGATAATTTCTGGGATTTGCGCAAAATAAACCGGAAATGGGTGGCTTATTCCGGAATTTTCCTGGTTTGTGTTTCTTTGCTTTTTGCATTTCTGACTCATAACGAGCTTGGGAAAACGCTTAATCTTACTGCAAAATCTGCCGGTGTTACATCAGATTCTACATTAACTCAGGTAGAAAATCCAATCGCAAAATCTGATTCCACTTCAATTACTGATAGCACTTCACTAAATAGTCAGGATTCAACAACTCTTACACAATCCATGGATGGCTATCCTTCGCAACAGGAAATCAATGCTAATTCACCCTCATTCCGCGGTCCGGGAGGAAACGGAACTGTTTTTCAGCGTGGCTTTCCAACGAGCTGGAATGGGAGCAGCGGAAAAAACATAAAATGGAAAACAGCTATTCCGCTTACGGGATATAATTCCCCAATCGTTTGGAATGATAAAATATTCCTTTCAGGAGCCAGTGCTACAAAACGGGAGGTGTATTGTTTTGATTTGAATTCAGGAAAAATCCTCTGGCAAACAGTTGTCGATAAAATCCCTGGCTCTTCAGCCACAGCTCCAAAAGTAAACGGAGAAACCGGATTTGCAGCTCCCACGCTTACCACAGATGGTCGTCGTGTGTATGCCATTTTTGCCAATGGCGATCTTATTGCTCTGGATTTTGAAGGTAAAAAAGTCTGGGCCAAAAACCTGGGACTTCCTAAAAACCATTACGGTCATTCCTCATCGCTTATAATGTACCGCGATTTGCTGATCGTGCAATATGATCAGTCGGGGAATACCAATGTTATGGCTTTTGCCGGAAAAACCGGGGAACAGGTCTGGAAAACCAGCCGCGACGTAAAAATTACCTGGGCATCACCAATCCTGGTAAACACGGGTAAACAGATGGAAGTGATGCTGGTAGCCGAGCCTTTTGTGATTTCGTACAATCCGGCAACAGGAAAAGAACTCTGGCGTTTTAACTGTATTTCGGGTGAAGTCGGTCCATCGCTTGCTTATGCGGATGGTGTTGTTTATTCTGTAAACGACTATTCGAAACTGGCCGCAGTTCAGATCGGAGCTTCCCCAAAATTATTGTGGGAATCGGATGAATACCTTTCGGATATTCCAAGTCCGGTAGCTACAGCCAAATACGTTTTTCTACCGACAAGCTATGGAATGATGCTTTGCTACGATGCCAAAACCGGCGAAAAGTACTGGGAAAAAGACTTTGGAACACCAACGTATGCATCAACCATGCTGGTGGATGGAAACGGATGGCAAATGGATAAAAAAGGCATAATGCATATCTTTAAAGCGGACAAAACATATACTTCTGTAAGTGAACCTGCGTTGGGCGAAGGCTCGGTTTGCACACCGGCATTTGTTGGAGGGAAGATCATCATCAGGGGCGACAAGAATTTATACTGTATCGGAAAGTGATGGAACCATTCATAGCTCCGGCCTGAAGACCAGAGCTATAGGATGCACAGATGCACGTGTCCTCATCACATCCCCCAACCCCGGCATTCATGCCGGGGACAAGAGACGCCGAATCCCATAACCCTGCCATTCATGCAGGGGACATACAAACCTAAAACCAACACCATGTCATACGTAAAAATATGGATACACGCAGTCTGGGGAACAAAATACCGCCATCCGATCCTGGCGAAATCCATCCGTGTTAACGTCTTCAAACACATCAAGGAAAACGCAAAAAAACATAACATACACATCGACTTTATCAATGGCGTTGAAGATCATGTTCATTGCCTGCTTCTGCTGAATGCTGAACTTTCGATAAGTAAAGTGCTGAATCTTATCAAAGGAGAATCTTCGCATTGGGCTAACGATCAGAAAATCATCAGTCAAAAGTTTGAATGGGCCGATGACTACTATGCTTCATCAGTATCTGATTCTGCGGTAAAAACTGTCCGTGAATATATCCGAAACCAGGAAAAACACCATGAAAAGTTTACTTTTGATGAAGAATATCAGAAATTCCTTGACGAACAAATTAAAGAAAATGATATTTCACCAGACTTAAATCAAGACGACATTGACTACTACCAACTATAGACCCGAAAATCCTTAATGCTTCCTACACCAGAAAATATCATCCAAACAGTAAACCAGATCGTCGCAAAGCGCGGCACTTCTGCCGATGCGGCTATTCCTATTCTGCAGGATATTCAGCAGGAATTCAACTATCTGCCAGAAGAAGCCCTGAAACTTGTTTGCGAAATCACTGAAATTACACCCGCACGAATCACCGGAATATCAACATTTTATACTCAATTCAGGCATCAGCCGGCAGGAAAGCATATTATCCGGGTCTGCACTGGAACAGCTTGTCATGTGAAAGGAGCAACCAGGGTATATGATGCCATTGCCCGCGAATTAAAGCTTACTGATGGTCAGGAAACAGATGCTGCCGGAACATTCACACTCGAAACAGTGGCCTGCCTCGGATGTTGTACTCTTGCGCCTGTTATAAAAATCGATGATACAACATATGGTCATGTTTTACCGGAAAAGGTAAATGAAGTCATGCAGGATTTCCTGTCGAAAAGCCTACAAACCGTTCAAAAGAAAGCTGCTGCCAGGAATAACAATTCTGAAGTTATGGGCGAAATACGCATCGGGCTTGGATCGTGCTGTGTGGCTAGCGGAAGCGAAGAAGTTAAGCTGGAACTCGAAAGAGTGCTGAATGAGTCCAGGATCAATGTCACCGTAAAACAGGTGGGATGTGTCGGCGTCTGCAACCAGGTTCCGGTTATGGAAATTTTCAAACCCGGGCAGGAACCAGCTTTCTATGCTAAAATTAAACCTGAAGAAGTTAAAGAAGTAGTCCTTAGCCACTTTCAGCCGGTTGGTTTTTTCAATAAATTGAAAAGCAGTTTTGTAAGCAGTTTCGAAAAAGCGGTAGTGGATGGCGAGCCCAAATCCTTCCGTAAATATATTGCCGATCAGCGCGATACGCCTATTTCCGAATTCCTTGGACCACAAATGGCCATTGCTTCCGAAAACCGCGGTGTGGTTAAGCCTTGTGATATAGATGAATATCGTGAAGGTGGCGGTTTTTCAGCTTTACAGAAATGCCTTGAAGAACTTTCCTCACAACAGATAGTCGACGAAATCTCAAAAAGCGGTTTGCGTGGTCGCGGAGGCGCCGGTTTCCCGACAGGGCGAAAATGGCAAATGGTAAAAGACCAGGTAAACGCTGAAAAATATATTATCTGCAACGGCGACGAAGGTGATCCAGGTGCTTTTATGGACCGCATGTTACTTGAATCTTATCCCTTCCGGGTAATCGAAGGAATGCTGATTGCCGGGTATGCCACCGGCGCCAACCAAGGCGTTTTCTATATCCGCGCCGAATATCCGCTGGCAGTAAAACGTATTAATGAGGCTTTGCTGATTTGCCGTGAAAACGGTTTGATAGGAACCTCGGTATTAAATAGCGGTTTTTCATTTGATTTAAAGGTTTTTGAAGGAGCCGGAGCTTTTGTATGTGGTGAAGAAACTGCCCTGATCGCTTCCATCGAAGGCGAACGCGGAATTCCAAGAATGCGTCCGCCCTACCCTGCCATTAAAGGACTTTGGGAGAAACCAACTTTGGTTAATAACACTGAAACATTTTCGTTGGTTTCCTGGATTTTCCGCCATGGATCTGAAGCTTTTGCCAATATTGGTACTGAAGGAAGCAAAGGCACGAAAGTTTTTGCTCTTGCCGGGAAAGTAAACCGCGGCGGACTTATTGAAGTCCCGATGGGAATTACGCTCCGACAGATTGTAGAAGAAATCGGCGGCGGAATTGCCAACGACCGGAAATTTAAAGCTGTTCAAATCGGGGGACCTTCCGGCGGTTGTATTCCTGCCGAAATGTATGATCTTCCGATTGATTTCGAGGAATTAGCCAAAGTCGGTGCCATGATGGGTTCCGGCGGATTGATCGTTTTAGATGATACCGATTGCATGGTTGATATCGCGCATTATTTCCTCTCGTTTACCCAGGACCAATCCTGTGGAAGATGTACATTCTGCCGTATCGGAACAACGCGAATGCTGGAATTATTAGATAAAATCCGAAGCGGAAAAGGAAAACCCGAAGATATTACCCATCTTGAAAAACTGGCTGAAAGCACAAAACAAGGAAGTTTATGTGGTTTAGGAAAAACAGCCCCAAACCCGGTTCTTTCTACTCTCCGTTATTTCAGAGAAGAATACGAAGCACATATAAACGGGCATTGTCCTTCCGGGAAATGCCTGCCACTGATAACCTACAAAATTACGGACGACTGTATCGGTTGTACCAAATGTGCCCAGCGCTGCCCTTCGGATGCCATCGGATTCAAACCTTACGAAATCCATACCATTGATATGGAAAAATGTATAAAATGCGATATCTGCCGGCAGGTTTGCCCGGTGGATGCAGTTAATGTATTTTGAAATGATTAAACTCACAATAGATAATACACCTGTTGAAGTACCCGAAAACACCACCGTTCTTCAGGCTGCTGCATTATTGGGAATCGAAATCCCGACGATGTGTTATCTCGAAGGTCATTCCTGCCATCCGTCGTGCATGGTTTGTATGGTACAGGACGCGGATCGGGGAAATTTCTTCACGTCCTGCGCCATGCCTGTTGCAGATGGAATGAATATTATAGCTACTTCTGAAGAGGTTTCGGATATCCGCCGCGAAGCACTTGAACTTTTGCTCAGCGATCATGTTGGGGATTGCGAAGCTCCATGCACTCTGACTTGCCCGGCAGGAATGGATATTCCGCTTATGAACCGGCTTATCGCGAATGGCGAATTCGAAAAATCACTGGAAATTGTCCGTGAGGAAATCGCACTTCCACTAATCCTGGGTTATATCTGTCCCGCTCCCTGCGAAAAAGCATGTCGCCGTAAACCTATTGATGGTGCAGTTTCTATTTGTTTGTTGAAACGATTTACGGCTCAGGATTCTGATAGAAGAAATCAAAGTCTGAAACCAAAAATTACCACAACCGGAAAGAGAATAGCTGTCGTCGGAACCGGTCCCGCTGGCTTATCGGCTGCTTTCTATTTATTGCGGGCCGGACACGATTGTACGCTTTTTGATAAAAACGAACAGGCCGGTGGTGCCATGCGTTACAATATTGATGAGGAAAAGCTTCCCCGCGAAATGCTGGATGCCGAAATAGATGGCATCCGAAGCGTGGGCGCGATTTTCCAACTCAATCAGGCAATTACTCCTGATTTTTTCGAAAACGAAATCATACCTAAATTCGATGCAGTTATCCTGGCAACAGGAAACAGGATCAACCAGCCTGTTGAAGATTTCGGCTTAAGCGGTGAATCAGAACATGAAATTGCCGATAAAAAGACGTTTAAAACGCATCGCCCCGGTGTATTCGCCTGCGGAAATATGCTCCGCGAACATGAGATGGCTGTAAGAGCTTCGGCTCAAGGCCGGATTGCAGCTGCTCAAGTTGGCATCTATCTCAACACACAAGCTCCGGTTAAGAAAATTCACTTTAATTCTGCTTTCGGGCATCTGACACACCCCGAACACCGGGAATATCTGAAAGAAAGTTACCTTGGTTTTCCTGTTGAACCGGATGGTGGTTTTATTGCCGGCTTTAACGAAGAACAAGCCATTGCCGAAGCCAAACGCTGCCTGCATTGTGATTGTCGTAAACCGGCTTCGTGTAAATTGCGCTTCTATTCCGATCAATACGGTGCTAACCGGAAAAAGCACCTTGGACCCGAACGTAAACACCTGACAAAATCCATCCATCACGACCTTATCATTTACGAACCTGAAAAATGCATCCGTTGTGGTCTGTGCGTCGAAATCAGTGGCAAGGAAGAATCCCTCGGACTCATGTATATTGGCCGGGGATTTGATGTACGGATAAGCGTTCCGTTTAATGAAACCATCGCCGATGCACTGAAAAAAACTGCCGCTGCCTGTGTAAATGCCTGTCCGACAGGTGCAATGGCGTTTAAAGATCAGGAAGAACGACTACTGTAAAGACGCGATGCCTCGCGTCTCTCACGGTATAGACGCAATGCTCGCATCTCATAAAAAATCAACCCGGTAGGGAGACGCAAGGCATTGCGTCTCTACCGGGATAAAATAAAAAACAAATTAAATATGAATCCCCTTCTCCTCATATCTCTCCTGTACCTGACAACATCATTAACGGCCACGGCCCAGGTTGCCGGCAGCGAAAACTGGCCTTCCTTCCGTGGAAATGCACAGCTAACGGGTGTTTCGCCGGCTAAAATTTCACCTCCGCTTACCTTGCTCTGGTCGTTTAAAACGGACGATGCCATAAAATCGTCGCCCGTAATTTCCAACAATACAATTTTCGTAGGTTCTGATGATGGATTTCTTTACGCTTTAACTTCCACAGGCACGTTGAAATGGAAATTCAACGCGGGTTCGTCCATTGAAGCACCTCCGCTGGTTATTGATAATGTTATTTTTGTCGGATCGCTTGAAGGAATTCTTTTTGCTGTTGATGCCGCAACCGGAAAACAAAAATGGAAATATGCAACCGAAGGACAAATTTCCGGTTCCTGCAACTGGAATTATGGGCCGGATGGAAAACAGAAACGAATCTTTTTCGGGAGCTACGACTATTTCTTTTATTGCCTGGATGCTGCCAATGGCAAACTGTTGTGGAAGTACGAATCGGGAAATTACATTAACGGGGCAGCTTCCGTTTATGGTAAAAATGCAGTATTTGGTGGTTGCGATGGAATCCTTCATAAAGTTAATACCGATAACGGAAAAGCTTCTGGCAATATAGATATCGGAACCTACATTCCGGCATCGGCAGCTATCAGCGGCGATATGGCGTTTTTCGGCAATTACGACGGTGTTTTTTACTGTATGGATCTAAAACTTAAAAAAGTGAAATGGAAAACCGAAGGCGGCGGACCGTTCCTCGCTTCGCCCGCCATTTCAGGAAACCGTGTAATTACCGGATCACAAAACAAAACAGTTTATTGTTACGATACCCGAAACGGTAAACTTCTCTGGAATTTCAAAGCATTAAACAAAGTGGATGCTTCGCCCGTTATCACTGGTAATTTGGTTATAATTGCATCCGCTGACGGAAGATTGCGGTTTCTTGATATCTCAAAAGGAACAGAAACCTGGAAATACGAAATCGGAAGCCCGATAAGCGGAACGCCGGCAGTAACTTCAAAAATGATTGTTATTGGTGCCGGGGATGGAAAAGTCTATGCTTTCTCCAAATAAATTTAAACCATTAAAGTGTATCTTTAAATCTAAAATTATTCCCGATGAGCAATATCAAACTATTTGAAAGCAAGCAGATTAGGTCAGAGTGGGACGAAAAAGAGCAAAAATGGTATTTTGCAATTATTGATGTTATAGAAATTCTGACAGAAAGTAACAATCCACGCAGGTACTGGAGTGACCTGAAAAGAAAACTCTCTACTGAAGGTTTTTCCCAGTTGTACGAAATTATCGTACAACTGAAAATGATTTCATCTGACGGGAAAAAATATACCACCGATTGCTCTGATGCTAAAGGCCTTCTCCGCATTATTCAATCTATTCCCTCTCCAAAAGCAGAACCTTTTAAACAATGGCTGGCACAGATGGGATCCGACAGACTGGATGAAATCGAAAATCCGGAACTTGCAACCCAGCGGACTCGCGAACTCTACAAACTAAAAGGTTATCCTGACGACTGGATTGAAAAACGCATGCGAAGCATTGCCATTCGGGAGGAATTAACGGAGGAATGGAAAAACAGAGGGGTAAAAGAACAACTTGAATATGCCATACTTACTTCTGAAATTTCAAAAGCAACTTTTGGATTAACACCATCGGAATATAAAAAAGTGAAAGGTTTGAAAAGTCAGAACCTTCGTGACCATATGACAGACCTTGAACTCATCTTTTCAATGTTGGGCGAAGCCTCCACCACAAAAGTTACACAAGCAAAAAATGCCAAAGGATTTGTTGAAAACAAGGCAGCAGCAAAAATTGGAGGTAAAATAGCTGGAAATGCATTAAAAGAGTTAGAAAAAGAGAGTGGCGAAAAAGTAGTCTCTTCCGGGAATTATTTGCCGCAAGCTTCCAAGCCAAAACAATTAAGCAAAAAAAATAGTAAATGAAATAGCCATGATTGCAATAAATCACCAACCGAAGATGATATTGGTCAATCTGGCGTATTCCATGTGACCCGTAAAAAAATAACAATAACACATGAAAATCGTCCATATTGTCCCAGGTTTTGGCGGGACCTTTTATTGCGGTAACTGCCTTCGCGACAGCGGTGTAGTAGCTTCTTTGAAAAAAGCAGGTCATGATGCCATTACCCTGCCCATGTACCTTCCGCTTACCATGAACGGACAAGAAACCGACAATGGGATTCCGGTGTTTTATGGAGCTGTAAATATTTACCTGAAACAGTTCCCGGTATTCAGGCATATGCCGAAATGGTTTGAAAAACTTATGGATTCGCCGCCTGTGTTGAAATTTGCAGCTAAAAAATCCGGTTCCACACGTGCTTCGGGCCTCGAAGATCTCACCGAATCCATGCTTCTGGGAGCCGAAGGCCACCAAAGTGAAGAACTACAACAATTAGTTGATTTTTTAAGATACCATGAAAAACCTGATGTTGTTCACATATCGAATGCACTGTTGCTTGGAATGGCGAAAAAAGTCCGTGATGAAGTGAAAGTTCCAGTAATTTGTTCACTTCAGGACGAAGATGTTTGGGTGGATGCCATGCACGAGGATCACCGCGAAAAAATGTGGCAGCTGCTGGCCGAAAAGGGCAAAGATGTGGATGCTTTTATCGCCGTTAGTGATTTCTTTGCAGGCGTAATGCAGAAAAAAATGAATATCCCGGATGACAAACTTCATGTATTACATGTTGGCGTTCGGCCAGATGCCTATATTTATTCAAAACCGGCCAGTGATCCGCAGGCAATAGGCTATGTATCGAGGATGTGTGAGGAAAACGGTTTCGAAGTGCTTGTAGATGCTTTTATTCTTCTGAAAAAGAATCCGGCTTTCAGCAAGGTTAAACTTAAAGCAACCGGTGGTCAAACAGGCGATGATAAAGAGTTTATTCACAAGCAGATCAGTAAGTTAAAACAAATCCATATTGATACATATTTTGAAATAACTCATGATTTCACTCAATCAGCATTGCAGGATTTCTTTAAATCAATAACAGTTTTATCTGTTCCGGTTTTAAATGGAGAAGCATTTGGCCTGTACCAGCTCGAAGCTCTTGCTTCAGGTGTTCCTTTGGTGCAACCTGATCTGGGCGCTTTTCCTGAAATCAGCAAAGCTACAGGTGGCGGAGTTATTTATAAACCCAATACAGCTGCTGCCCTGGCGGAAAAACTTGCCGAAGTACTTTCGAACTCAGTACAACTCGAAGCCATGAGCCTTGCCGGACGCAAAGCGGTTGAGGAAAAATTCGACTGTGGCAAACTGAGTGTGAAAATGGCGGAGATTTACCAGACATTGATAAACCATTAACCCTTATTCAAATGATCTTGGTATTATTGGGTATGAGTCTTGTTTTCGCAGCAATCGGATATATTATAACTGAAAAGAATGCAAAAAATCTGCTTTCCGGTTACAATACCATGTCAGAAGAGGATCGGCAAGCCTTTGATATAAAATCATTTATCCCGGCTTTTCGTAAATTTCATTTGCTTTTAGGTATTTCGCTGTTTGCTGTAGGAACGGCAATTTTAATTCTGATAGATGAGGTCGCAACAGGAATTTTTATGACAGTGTATCCTTTACTGGCGTATACCTGGTTTATATGGATTGGTAAAAAGTACGATAACAGTCAACGTTCGAAATGGGACAGAATTGGTATCGTAATATTGGGCCTTGCACTAATTTTTGTAATAATATTATTGGCCATTGGTTTGCGGGAAAGCAAGATAATTGTTACTTCAGAAGAAATAAGCATTGAAGGCATCTATGGTGAAACGATATCTGTTTCAGAAATTGAAACCATTTGTTTAACTGACAGTTTACCTTTAATTTCACTCCGTACAAATGGGTTTTCACTTGGGAAAATACAAAAAGGATATTTCAAAACCTTGAATAGGGAAAAAGTTAAATTACTGCTGAACACAGAAAGCAAACCATTTTTAAGAATTGAAAAAAAGACGGGTGAAAAACTTTATTTTTCATCTGGCAAAATACCAAACCAAACCATTTATATCGAAATACTGGAAAAAATGCCAGTCATAAAATGCCATTTATAAAACAGACAGACCTCACAATATTTTACAATCACATCAATCTCATCAATCCCATCAATCCCTCTCCATGTTAGCCGAACTCCAACATATCACCAAGTATTACCAACAACCAGGTTCCGCTATCCGCAACCAGGTTCTGGATGATATTTCATTACAAATAGAAAACAACAATCGGATTGCAATTGTCGGTCCGTCAGGATCAGGGAAAAGCACTTTGCTCAACATCCTCGGTACATTAGACAGGCCAACCTCCGGGAAAGTATTTCTCGAAGGCTCTCCAATCGATCAGATGAACGACGACCGACTCGCTGAAATCCGGAATTCGTTTATAGGCTTTGTTTTCCAGATGCACCATTTGTTGCCACAACTTACGCTGCTCGAAAATGTGTTGCTTCCTTTGTTGCTGCAAAAAGATAAAAACCTTTTGAAAAAAGCCAATGAACGCGCCTTACACCTGATCGACAGAGTTGGTTTATCTAATCACCGTGACCAGTTTCCCTCGCAACTCTCGGTGGGCGAATGCCAGCGCACAGCCGTTGTGCGCGCACTTATTAACCAGCCCCGGCTTCTGCTTGCCGATGAACCCACCGGTTCACTTGATGCCGAAAATGCTGCTCAACTTTCAGATTTACTTGCCGAACTTAACCGGGAGCAAAACATAGCGCTTATCATTGTTACTCATTCCATGGAACTGGCTGGCAAAATGGATAAAATTTACAAATTGCGCGAAGGAAAATTGTTGTTGACTGAAAATCCCTAACCCCAAAATCCTAACACCCAAAACCTAACCCTAAAATGTCTCTTTTCTCCCTCATCCTCCGCAACCTGAAATACTACCGCAAGCCTTACCTGGCCATTCTTGCAGGGACGGTGATAAGCACGGCTGTACTTACCGGAGCGCTGGTTGTAGGCGATTCGGTGCGTTACAGCCTCGGACAGTTAACTGAAATCCGCCTGGGGAAAACGCGTTTTGCAGTTCATTCGGGCGACAGGTTTTTCAGGCAACAACTTGCCAACGAACTTTCGGAGAAAACAAAAAGTCGGGTTGCGCCCTTGCTTCAACTCGAAGGCATTGCCATTAACAATGATCAGAATACCCGTATCAACCGCGTAGAAGTGCTCGGAATTGACGATCGTTTTATAAAATTATGGAATTCCGACACACAGTCACCCGCTGAAGATGAGGCCATACTGAGCACGAATACCGCTGAAAAACTGAAATTGAAACCCGGCGATGAGTTCCTTCTAAAACTTCACAAACAAGGCAAAGCTTCCGAAAATGCACCTTTTGTTTCGGAAAAAGAACCTTTGATTACATTTCGCCTGAAAGTAGCATCAATAGCCAATGATTTGGAAATGGGCCGCTTCAGCATGAAAAGCAATCAGTCGGCACCTTTCAATATTTTTATTTCGCTTTCAACAATGTCACGGAAAGTTGATTTGGAAGAAAACGCCAACCTGATGCTGGTTGAAGGAAATGAAAATGATAATCTTTTGCCCGCCAGTCTTGACTCTCTTATATGCCTGAGCTGGCAGCCCGAAGATGCAGGACTCGAATTCAAAACTTTAGCCGGAAAGCAAATATCCGAAATCCGTTCGGGAAGGATATTTATTGAGGACAATACAGCAAAAGCAATTGAAACTTCTATTCCCGGGGCGCAAGCGGTATTTACTTACCTGGTCAATGAAATTTCTTCAAAAGGAAAATCAACACCTTATTCTTTTGTAAC
This sequence comes from uncultured Lentimicrobiaceae bacterium, assembly GCA_964420555.1. Taxonomy (GTDB): domain Bacteria; phylum Bacteroidota; class Bacteroidia; order Bacteroidales; family UBA4417; genus UBA4417. Next base: position 469,410 of record CAYQTT010000001.1, read on the forward strand.
GGCTTCAAATCTTGATGGAATTCAATTATCTGAAAAAGAAATAATTATCAACAACTGGCTTGCTTCCGATCTTTCAGTAAAACCGGGTGATTCAATACAATTGAAATATTTCAGAATGGGCGCTTTGCGGAAACTCACGGAGGACAGTTCGCTATTTTGCATCAAAGCCATTTTACCAATTGAAAATCCTTTATTTGATCCTACACTTATGCCGGATTTCCCTGGTATGTCGGATGCCGGAAACTGCCGCGACTGGGAAACCGGCGCTCCTGTTGACCTGGCTAAAATAAGGGATAAAGACGAACAATACTGGAACGATTTCCGGGGTACTCCAAAAGCATTTATCGCTCTTACCGCTGGTCAAAAAATATGGGATAATGCTTTCGGTCATGCCACAGCTTTCCGTTTTGAGGCTGATAGTTCCGATCTGAAGCGCCTGAAAGCACAACTTATGGCGCAGCTTAATCCGGCTGAAAATGGCTTGCAGTTTCAGAATATTTTTGCTGATGGGAAATCGGCTGCTGCTAATTCCACTGATTTCGGTGGGTTGTTCCTGAGCCTGAGTTTCTTTATAATAGCTGCTGCACTTCTCCTCACAGCTTTGCTTTTTTCGTTACATGCAAAAAAACGTATGGCTGAAACGGCAATCCTTTCTACACTGGGTTTCAGTAAAAAAAGGATCATCAGGATTTTGTTTTTCGAAACCGCATTGGTGGTTTTTACGGGTGGAATAATAGGTTCGGTTTGCGGAATATTATACAACCAACTTATGCTTCTCGGCTTAAATACCCTTTGGCAGGATGCGGTAAGGACTTCGATGTTGCAGATGCACATTCTACCTGGAACGCTATTTCTCGGATTCGCAGCCGGTGTACTAACTGCCCTGTTCACATTGCTTTTTGTATTGATCCACAACCTCCGCAAACCTTTATCCGTTGTGATAAAAGGTGTCGAAATGAAATCTCTTGACGTAAAAAAAGGTCATAAAAATATAAGTCTGGCTGTTTCAATTATCTGCTTTGCAGTCACTATTGCATTAACGGTTTATTCGTTTCTGTCGCACAACAGTGAAATTGCTCTTGCGGCAGGAGGAGTAATGCTGACCGGAGGAATTGCCTTGCTGTATATGACACTTGTGAATTCCGGAATTAAAACGACAGGTTCGCTTCCCGGTTTTTTCAAGTTGATATTACGAAATGTAAGTCTGAAAAAGAAGCGGACAGTAACAGCCATTGCCTTGCTTGCTCTCGGTACTTTTTCGGTAATAATTACCGGTGCCAACCGAAAAACATTTTATGGCAGCGAAACTTCAAGCCAATCGGGAACAGGCGGATTTCTTTTCTGGACGGAATCAACCGTTCCGGTGCTAAATGATCTGAATTCGCCGGAAGGCAAAGAAAAATATGGGCTTACTGATGAAAAGGAACTTGAACATGTGCAATTCGTTCAAATGCTCAGCCTAGACGGCGATGATGCCAGTTGCCTGAACCTGAACCAGGTTTCGCAGCCAAAAATACTTGGAATAAACCCGTGGCTTTTCGATCAGCAGCAATCTTTCAGCTTCGCACAACTCGATGCATCAATTGTAGGTGAACACCCCTGGCTGGCTTTAGACGAACCGCTGGCGCCGGGAATTATTCCTGCTTTTGCCGATCAAACCGTGATAACCTGGGGTTTACAGAAAAAGATCGGGGATACGCTTTTGTACACCGATGAAAGCGGTAAACTACTGAAAATAAAAATTATAGGCGGACTTGCGAGTTCCGTTTTTCAGGGACATCTCCTTATTTCGGCTGAGTTGTTCAGGCAGTATTTCCCTTCGGTTGGTGGCTCAAAAATAATGCTGGTGAAAGGTGATTTTGCAAAGCGGACAGGAATTTCGGAACGCATGGAATACCTGTTTCAGGACTATGGAATGGTGGTTACCCCAGCTTCGGAACGCCTGGCAGAATTCAATTCGGTAACCAATACATATCTTTCGGTTTTCATGATGCTGGGCGGGCTTGGAATTATCATCGGCACAATCGGGCTGGGGATTGTATTACTGCGAAATCTGGACGAACGAAAAAGCGAAATAGCACTTTACCAGGGAATCGGATTTAGCCGCGGCTACATCCTCAAATTAATTTTTACCGAAAATCTTTTTATCCTGCTAACCGGCGTTGGATTGGGAGTAATAGCTGCCTTTACGAGTATTTTGCCTTCGTTTTTCTCACCTGCATTTCAATTGCCGAAAACCTTTATCCTTGTAATTATAATCCTTATTCTACTCAATGGATTTGCATGGATTTATTTCCCGGTTAAGTCGGCATTAAGCAAAAACCTGTCGGCAGAGCTTAGAAAGGAATAATTGTCGGATATGGATTTATGCTATATTTGTACAAAACGAAATACCTGATTATTTGTAAACAAGGTTTGGTTCTGATTTCAGGATTTGATCATCTGACTTTTTAAAATAATAGCTATGAAATTCATTCTTACCTCCGCTATCCTGCTTTTTTCAATACTATCCTACAGCCAGGATTATAAATTATTTAATGCATCTTCCCGCAAGGTTTATTCAAACTATCCTATCCCCGATTCGGCTTTGAGCATTGCTTTTGATTCGGTTCGCATGGTTGGAACAGACTCGGTATATTACAATTTTACGCAAACCGGTATTTTAATCCCCAGCGTTGACTGCCATTTCTGGGGAGGTCAGGAGTGCACAAAACAGGATCGTTCTACCTGGCTGGGTTCCGCAATAAAATACGATAACGAGGCTACTTACACATTTTTCACAAATGATGGAGAAACGCTGATTTTTGATTTTTCGAAATTGGATGGGAATCCGGTTCTTTTTTATCAAAATGCAACAGAAAAATTCTACTACACTTTTGTAAGATCTGATACATTGTCCATTCTGGGATTTGTTGATTCCACAAAACTTTTCACAATATCACATACCGATATTTTGGGTAATACAATCAATTCGGCATTAAACGGAAGCCATATTATTATTGCAAAAACGCTGGGTCTGGTTAAGTTTTTCCAGGTTGATGCATTTCCTGAAGTTCTTAACCCGGTATACATGTTGGGTAATGCTACTCCTGATTTGGGAATGGATAAACTTACGAACGCTGATGTTTATAATTATGACCTGGGTGATCAATTTCAAATCCACGAAACCACCTCTTACCATTACAGCCCTCCCAATCAGAATTCAGAACTATTTACAAGGTATTCCATTATAGGTAAACTGATTACTGCTGATTCAGTTATCTATACCGTCGAAAGTGAAGTCTTTGAGAAAGGAGCCTCCACAGCCAATACTGATATTGTGTTTTTGAAATATAAATCAAACGAAGTGGTTGCACAAATCCCTTTCGAATACACTGATCCTGAAGTGTTTCCTTTTACCATCAACAGTTTGCGTTTCGAAAACTATTGTGGGATTAAACGATGGACTTACCGGGTAAATCCCAATCAGGGATTGCGTTATTGCAGCATTGATAATTGCTGGGGATCCAATGATGTCCCTGGTCCTGCACCAACGCAGGAGGATGTTTATACTTTAGGTTTAGGATTGTTCTATTCCATTTACTGGGAAGGGGTTATCAATTGGAATTCTCCGGGATATCGTCATACGTCAGAATTAATTTATTCGATTAAAAATGGTGTGGAATGCGGATCCGAAGCATTCCTTGGCATTTCGGAAAAACCGGTTGCAACTGATTATTTTTCGATCTATCCGGTTCCTGCAAAAGATTTTATAACGGTTGAAACAGCACTAGCGAAAGGAAGCTGGCTTTCAATATATTCGATTAACGGAATGGAAATAAGTAAACAACAACTTTCCGAAACCAAAACACAAATTGATATCAGCCAACTGAAAAGCGGAATTTACATGGTTAAACTTTTAACAGGCAATTCGGTAACGATCAGGAAACTGGTGAAAGAATAAATATAATAACTACTGTTGAAAACATTGCCGGGAGTGATGAAATTACTATCCGGCAAGCTGAATATGTTGGTAATAAACATTTTATGATTACATTTGTTTTCATAATCAGTTCATTAACAAACCCTGATCAATTTCAATATTTTTACAACGTATTGTTTTTGATTAATATGACCGGAGAAATTCCCAACAAAACACGGATGGAATGTTAAAACTCAAAACCATTTATTCAAGGGTATTGTTGCTGCTAATTATATCAGCTGTTATTTTCTTGTTGTTATTTACATCATTATATTTTTATACACATCAGCAGGAGAAACAAGTTCACAACGCAGCACGACAGCAGTTTTCGAACGAAGTGGAATCGCTGCTCGAACTGAATTCCGAATCCATGCGTATTGCAGTAAATGATTTCACTCGTTCGGACCAATTGGTTGAATTTACTAAAAGCAGGAGCACAAAATGGTATAATGAGCATATTATCGGTGCTATCAACAGTTTTAAAGTTGATTATATATGTGTTTACGATACTTCTTTTAATATTATTACTGAAAGCTCCTCGCTCAAAATTTTATCGCGCCGTTTTATTCCCCGCGCAGCTGTGGCCCAATTGCAAAAAGACAGATTCTCGAACTTCTTCCTGTTAACTACCGAAGGACTGGTTGAAGTAAGTGCTGCCTCTATTCATCCTACCTTCGACCGTTCACACAACAGAACAGAACCCTCCGGATACACTTTCCTGGTAAGGCTTTGGGATCAGTCGTTTAAAAATAAACTCAGCCGTATTACAAGTTCAAAAATTGATTTTCTGCAACTTACCGATCAGCAAACACCAGCAGACCGAAATACAGTATCTGTTTCGAAAAGTCTGACCGACTGGAATGGGAAAACGGTTTCGGAGATTGTGCTCAGCAGGGAATTTAGTCTGAACTTTAAATCGTCGAAGTACCTTCTGCTCATTATTGTCATGTTCTTTATTCTGTTTCTGTTTGTATTTGTATTTTTTGCCCGTAAATGGGTTTACAGGCCGCTCGATCTGATCACACAAATACTTGAATCAGAGAATAACAGCTCGATTAAACGACTTCAGAAGTCACCGGGCGAATTCAGGTATATAGGCTTGTTGTTCGAGGATTATTTCAACCAGCGTAAAAAACTGGAACAGGCAAAACTTAAAGCCGAAGAAAGCGACAAACTCAAATCGGCCTTTCTTTCGAATATAGCACACGAAATCCGTACACCGATGCACGGAATTTTAGGCTTTGCTGATATGCTTAAAACTAGAACGCTCTCAGCCGAACAGATGCAGGAATATATTGCTATTATTGAAAAAAGCAGCGGACGCATGCTCGACACCATAACCGATCTGATTGATATTTCGAAAATTGAATCCGGACAGACTGAAGTTACTTTTTCGCTGGTGGATATAAACAACCAGATGGAAAATGTGTATGCTGCATTTAAACCCGAAGCCGATAAAAAAAGATTGAATTTTAGTATCAAAATCCAGAGTGATTCAGCAAAAGTGGTGGTACTTACCGATAGGGAAAAGCTGGAAACCATTTTGGCAAAACTTATTAAAAACGCTATTAAATATACTCCTGAAGGAAACATTGAAGCGGGCTATGAACATAAAGGGAGATATATAAAATTTTATGTTAAGGATACCGGAATCGGAATTGACGGAGACAAAATGCTATCCATTTTCGATCGCTTTACCCAGGCCGACAATTCTCTTTCAAAATCCTATGACGGAGCGGGACTTGGACTTTCAATTACCAAAGCCTATATCGAAATGCTGAGTGGTACCATTTGGGTTGAAAGCGATCCCGGGAAAGGTTCCGTGTTTTATTTCACTATCCCTTACGAAAGCGGGAATTAGGAGGCTGTTTCGAGGAAATTCCACGGCTATTTTTACTTTCTGATTGAATAAAATGCCTTTGTATTTTATACCGTATCTCCAAAGTGCAAGTTAATTGAACTGAGTGTTTATGTATGGAAAACCAATCAATTGATATTACTTTAACCCAGAAACCTTCATTTATATTCAAAATCCGTTTCTACCTTATCTAACCACTATTTCATCAGCGAAAATCCACGCTTTCTGGCCTTTACCCACATGCCATTCGGGACAGGTTTTTATATTTTCGGCTTTCAGCCTGATAAACCTGGTGCGTTTATCAATTGTGAAATAATAGGTATCCATTTTTGCCTGCCGTTGATCTAAAGGAACCTTGAAAGATAATTTTCCTGCATCCTGATAGTTTTTACCATCATCTGAAATAAAACAACTTACCGATTGCGGCCTGAAAATCCACTGGCTTATTTCGTGAAGGAAATTTATGCTTACAGAGTTAATTTTTTCAACTTTCTGTAAATCAATAATAATATCCATATCAGTTCCTTCAAATCCTTTCCAGAAACGCAAATCGTTGTTATGATCTATTTGGGTCAATACAAAACCATCGGTAAGCACAGCGGGGGTAATTTCCGCGCCCGGGGTTCCGTCATCAGTCCCAAAGCAGGCTGGTTTACCCAAAGCTTTATGTTTTATATTTTTCGAAAAAAGAGAATAATCTACCTTCTCCCTCCCGGGTTCGCGGCGGTTTTTCCCAACCGAATGGGTAAGATCATCACCTAGGTCCAGTCGGGCTTTGCCAGCTATTTTTTGAATGCTGTCAACTACTTCGGGATATTGGTCAATTACATTGTATCGTTCACCCGGATCACGGTCAAGATCATACAATGCCAGTTCGGCAGTTCGCATTATCTTTTTCCCGGGGAAACCATCCTTGCCCGGAGGTGTCCCTTCATAGGATTCGAGAATATGCGGAAATACCATTTTCCACTTACCCATCCGTATAGCTTCCAGATTGTTGCGACCGTAATAATAATAAAAAACATTCCTAGGCTCAGCCTTAAAATTTCCGTTCCACAGGGCTGAGATATCCACGCCATCAATTTGTTTAGCGGGTAAAGCAGCTCCGGTTATTGCTGCGAGAGTAGGAAAAATATCAATGGTAGCTGATAATTTGCTGCAAACCGTTCCGGGAGGAGTATGACCGGGCCAGCGTACAATGCAGGGTTCGCGCTGCCCTCCTTCGTAGCTTGTTCCTTTGCCTTCGCGTAAGCCACCCGTTGAACCGGCGTGGTTGCCCATACTCAGCCAGGGCCCGTTGTCGGAAGTAAAAATTACTATTGTATTTTCACTTAATCCGTTTTCGTCCAAGGCTTTCATTACTTCCCCTACCGACCAATCCAATTCCATAATCACATCGCCAAAAAGCCCCTGTTTGCTCTTCCCTTTAAACTTTTCCGAAACCGCTAACGGAACATGAGGCATCGAATGAGCCAGGTACAAAAAGAAAGGATTTTCGCTTTTGCTTTGTATAAATTTAACAGCTTCTTCGGTGTACAGTGTGGTTAAATCAGCCATATCATACAGGTTATGAATAGGTTGTGCTTTTTTATTCCCTTCTATAAGATGCAGGACAGGGTACTTGATTTTGAAATCGTTCGAATCGGTAATCGGGTTCCCGTCGTAATTCACCGGCCACATATCGTTGGAGTAAGGGAGTCCATAATACTCATCAAAACCATGTTGCAAAGGCAGAAATTCTTCCTGCTGGCCCAAATGCCATTTCCCGACTATTGAAGTAGCATAGCCCATAGGTTTCAGCAATTCAGCTATGGTGGTTTCTTCAGAATTAAGTCCGACTTTCGACCAGGGCATCAATGCTCCTGAAATACCTATGCGGTTAGGATAACAGCCGGTCAACAGCCCGGCTCGTGATGCGCTGCAAACTGCCTGTGCTGCATAAAAATTCGTGAACCGGGTTCCCTGACTGGCCAGTTTGTCGAGGTTCGGTGTTTCAAAACCCGATGCGCCATAAGATCCCAGATCGCCATACCCAAGGTCATCAACAAAAATCAGGACGATATTTGGAGATTTTAACGCTCTGGTATTTTGCGCAAACGTTTGGATTCCAGCTAGTTCAATTCCTGCCAGAAAGAATACTAAAGTAAAACGCAACCAGTTGATTTTATACATAATGCACTATTTTTGACCGTTAAAACTATAAACTAATTATCTCACCACAATCTCATCAGCAAACAGCCAGGCTGGTTTACCCTTTGCAGGATGCGTTTCGGGCAGAACAGCTGCATTGACTGCTTTTACTTTCAGAAATCTGAAATTCTCTTTTCCCGAAAAGGCCGCATAACGCACAATCCAACGGTTCGAATAGGATGCATAGGGACTGGAATGTATTGACAGTTTATGGTAATTTTTACCATCAGCCGAAACTTCTATCACGACATTTTTGGGTAATAGTATCCAGGAGGCATCGTGCCCCAGGCAATTTATCGAAATACTGTCAGCTTTGACCGGTTTTTCAAAATCCAGGGTTGCCTCCAGGTCTTTCCCTTCTATCCCCTGCCAGCCCGACAGATCCCCTGGATGCCAGGCATTCAGCGTTTTAACGATTCCATCGGTAAGCACATTTTTCCCTTCAGAATATTTCACGGATGCCAGATAAGTAAGTTTCACATTCATACCAGCCGCTATATTTTCAACCATTGTAAAACCCATTTTAAGCTCATCCTCTATAGCTGGAACATGATATTGGGCGCGCATTTCTTCCAGTTGCTTTTTTAAGGTAGAAATGACTGCCTGACTTCTCTCCTCTTTTATCAGGTTCTTCATTTCACCTGGATCAGTTTTCAGATCGTAAAACTCCCACACATCCACATCATGGTAAAAATGAATCAGCTTGTAACGATCGGTACGGATCCCGTAATGCCGTTTCACGCTGTGTATGGCCGGGTACTCATAATATTGATAATAAACGGCATCGCGGACACTTTTCTCAGGATTTACAAGCAATGGGTTAAGTGAAACGCCCTGCATATCGGCAGGCACTTTTACTCCTGCAATATCAAGCAAAGTCGGCGCAAAATCAGTGTTTTGAACCAGCGAAGTACAAACCGCTTTTTGCTGAGGCGATGCCGGATTGTGAATAATCAAAGGCGTTAGCAGCGATTCCTCGTACATAAAACGCTTATCGAACCAGCCATGTTCGCCGGTGTAAAATCCCTGATCGGAAGTATAAACTATGAGCGTGTTCTCGTACAAGCCGTTTTCCTTCAGCCAGGCAACAATTTCGCCAACACTTTCATCAACCGATTGAATTGTAGACAAATAATCGTGCATATACCGTTGGTATCTCCATTCGGCAAGTTCTTTTCCACTCAGGTTTTGAGCAAAATATTCACCATTAAGCGGTGCATATATATTTACCCATGCAGCCCACTGTTCAGCATCCATGCGCGATTTCCAGTTGTCAAAACCCTGATTATTAATACTATCAGGATATCCTTTTACATTTAATTTTAGATCGTACCCATCGGCCATATCCCTGGCAATGCTCATTTGCTGGGCGCCGGCAGTAGTTTCGCGCCCGCTGTAATCATCAAAATAATTTGCCGGAACCGGAAACCGGACGCCTTTAAAATCGTTCAGGTGCTTTGGCCCGGGAAGCCAGTTGCGGTGCGGGGCTTTGTGATGAACCAATAAACAAAATGGCTTGTTTTTATCCTGTTTCTCAAGCCAGTCAATGCTCTTTTGAGTGATCAGATCGGTAACATAACCATGTTGGTTAATCCGTTTACCGTTATCAATAAAATCGGGATTGTAATAATCGCCCTGTCCGGGAAGAATATTCCAATAATCGAAACCAGTCGGATCGCTCACCAGGTGCCATTTGCCTATAACAGCGGTAGTATAGCCTGCCTGCTGCAATAGTTTCGGAAAAGTTTGCTGGCTTCCGTCAAAAGTATTGTCGTTCGTCATAAAACCATTGATATGACTATATTTCCCTGTGAGCAGTGTGGCGCGGCTTGGTCCGCAAATTGAATTGGTAACGCAGGCATTGGTAAACCTGACACCCTGATCGGCAAGCTTATCAATATTGGGCGTGTGATTCATACCGCTTCCATAACAACTTATCGCTCTCGATGCATGATCATCAGCCATAATGAAAACAATATTCATGGGCTTTTTCTGAACCTTGCTGCATGAAATCATCGTGCTGCCAATGCATAATACCAGGCTCACTGAAAGTATAAATCTGTATTTCATTTTTCGGACAAATTTTGAAAGCTAAAATTATTGAAATAGTGAAAGCAACATCCGATTTAATCCAATATTCAGAAAAAACCAGGGTTGATAAGTTGATATTTCCGGATTTGTACCTTTGTTAGATTCAATCTAAAAAATATTTTCTCAAAAAGATGAAGCAATCAATCGCACAACTAGCCCTCCTGGTGAATGAATACGATGAGGCCATTGAATTTTATACACGAAAACTGCATTTCACTCTTGTGGAAGATACTGTGCTGAGCGATACAAAACGCTGGGTACGTATAGCTCCTCCCGGTTCAGCCGGATGTTGTCTTTTACTGGCTAAAGCTGGTAACGAAGAGCAAAAAAAACAGGTTGGCAACCAAACCGGCGGAAGGGTATTCCTGTTTCTGAATACGGATGATTTTGAAAGAGATTATCAGAATTTGCTGGATAACAAAGTAACGATTGTGCGGCAGCCCATAACAGAAACCTATGGCACAGTGGCTGTATTTGCCGATTTGTATGGAAATTTGTGGGATTTGATTGAGCCTGCATAAAAAAAGGAGCCGATGCTCCTTTATCTTGCATAATTCTTAGTTTTTATTGTTGCGCAAAGGCAGCAGCAAAAACAGGTGCAAATTCTGTAAAACTGGTTTTACCAAATGTTGCAGGTTTATTCTTCAGATAATCTTTGGCCATTTCGCCGCTACGCATGGCAGATCCCATTTCGGCATAATTTTTAGCAACATCTTCAGGAACTCCGTTCTGAAGCATACCGCCTACTGTTTGCTCATCGCTGAAATTAACCCATTTCAAATCAGGTTTTCCGATAGCGGAACCAAGGATTGTGGCTACTTCATCCGTAGTTTTCTCGTCGCTGGCAACATAACGAATGCTCTTGCCGGTAAATGAAAGGCTTATCAGCTCTTCGTAAGCAACATCCGCAATATCGACTGGGTTCGCTAACACCAGTTTTGCACCTTCTCCATAGTTGCCTCCGATAATACTCATATGTTTTATCATGCCTATGTTTGCGAAGAAATTGTAAAAAAAGAAACCAGGACGCAAGTGTATAACATTCACGCCTTCGAGTGCATTCAAAGCCTGCTCAACGTGAAATAATCCGCTAACGGGTCCGCAACCGTCAGGCATATGCGCTCCCATACTGCTTAGGTTTACAATATTTTTTACTCCCGAAGCTGCAATTGCCTGGGCATAAATTTTGCCAACACCAGCAATATGCTGTTTCCAGTCGGCTGCTGCATATGTTGGTGGTACCATGGTATAAACGGCATCGGCACCTTTAAAGGTTTCGGTTACAAATGCCAGGTCACTTACTGATCCTATTGCTGCAATCGCACCAAGGGCTTCGATTTCCGATTTCCTGCCGGCATTGCTGCTGACCACGGTCACATTGTGTTTCGCGGTTAATAATTTTTCTACAAGCGGTTTGCTTATATGTCCTAAAGACCCTGTTACAATAATTTTCATCTTTTTTGTTTTTATTTAATGGAACAAAGGTATATTTGCACTTACTTTTATACAAGTACTTACCCCAAAGTGTGTATTAATGACTAAAATTAAAGAAACCTCCACCAACCAGGACAACCGCAAAAATGCCCTTACCAAATGTCCTGTGACTTATACATTGGATAAGATAGGAGGCCGATGGAAACCTATCATAATCTTTAACCTGCTGAGTGGAACAAAGCGTTACAGCGAATTAAAAAAACTGATTCCGGCTATTACCGAAAAAATGCTGATTCAGCACTTAAAACAACTCGAAAATGACAATCTTGTTCAGCGCAAAGCCAAACCTGTAATTCCTCCATTTGTTGAATACAGTCTTACCAATTCGGGAAAAGAATTGCATCCGGTACTCGATGCTATGGTTGGCTGGGCTCAAAATAACAGGGAGAAGACGTCCACTCCGCTAAGCCCGGTTATGGAAGACCAATTGCAGTAGGATAATGTCTTGATGCAGGATGTTGGATTCAGGAAGTCAGAAGGTTGAAAGTAGAAAGTAGAAATAGCAGAAGGATATTGGCTGGAAGCAGAAAATAGGAAGATACAAACAAAGATTACAAAATAGTAAAGCTACGGTTTTTTTCTCCTTTCTCCATATCGCCCCTTCGCCCTCTCATCTCGTCAACCCATAATCTCAATTAACTCAAAATCTCACCCCGCCATCCCCATATACATCCCCCCGAAATACGGAATCAACCAGATAAGCCACACAACCATGCTATACCTGTGAAATCCGGCAAGGGCTTTTTCACTCCCTTTTCGCACCACATAGGTTGCCCAAATAGCATGAGCGAGCATCAGCCAAAGTGCTATTTGACCTGTGAGTGTATGGATTTCCATTAAATTGAACGGACCGTCAGCGAGTTTTGTCATAGCCCATGTACCCGAAACATCAAAAGTAAAACCGGTCCAGAAAGCTGCTACATGCCATGGCTTAAGGTATCTGGCAATGCGTTCGGACCATACACCAAGCGAATAAAACAGCAAAGCAAGTGTTATAAGGGTGGTTGATAGAATCATAAATAAACTCATAGTGCCTGTTTTTAATATGAATCCAAAAGAAGTATGGCAAACATAAATAAAAAGTACGAAGGAGAAATGGTTAAGGTCTTATAAAAACAATTCCTATTACTTTCAAAAAAATACACTATTTACATTCTTTTAACAATTTAAAATATTTATATCTTTATCCTATGTTTAAGCGGTTGATCTGTTTTTTCTGGATAGCACTATTTACATGCTTTGTTACACTCCCGTCCGCCGGACAAACCATAAAGGAGCGAAGTGATAAAGCATATGCCGGGTTGTTGCATTCGAAAGGGATAAAAGCTGTTGAACTTCTTAATACCCTCACTCTTCTTCGAATTCACGATTCGCTCGACAGAGCAAAAGTACTGGCTTTACATGCAGTTTCAGAAGCCTCCAAGATCAAGAACCCTGATGCATTAGCTTATTCACAGGTTATCCTGGCAGGTATTTATCTTACTGAAATTAAATATGATACAGCAAACTATTATTTAAATCTGGCCAATAATTTTTATACAGCCATTCGAGAAAATGTATATAAAGGATATTTTTATTACACACTTGCGAAATTAAGATATTATCAGAAAAAATATAAGGAATCCATCCTGACATTCAACAAGGCAATATCTCTTGCGGAAAACAAGAAAGATTATGTATTGTTAGGCCGTATCTATTTATGCCTGGCTGATTGTTCAAAAGAGCTCAATCAAAAAAAAGAACTTCTTACAAATCTGAATAAAGCGGAGTATAATTTCAGCAAAAGCAACGACCCTTTAGTTGTTGGCCCTCAATTGATTGGGATTGGGATTCATTATGCGGACCTTGGTTTAAGCGATAAGGCAAATATTCAGTTTATCAAATCGGTGCAAATGTGTGAACTTACAGCCGACAGCTTGTTTTTAGGATATTTGTACACAAATATTTCAAATATATACGCAGGCCACGGCCAAGTTGAAAAAGCAGATGAATATTTCAACAAATCAATGAAAGTATTCAGAAACATCCGCAACGACCGCGCAATTGCCTACAACTTGAATTTAAAAGGAATTGAATATATTTCCCGCAAAGAGTATAAAAAAGCTATAAGTCTGCTGAACGAAGCAGGAACTCTTAAGAAAAAAGCGAAGGACTGGCAAGGTGCCTGTTTTGTTTATAGTAACTTATCAGAGGTTTACATACAATTGGGCAATCCTGCAAAAGCAGCATTGGTTTTAAAAGACGCGGAAGAAATGTGTGTCAAAGCCGGTGATAAATTATCTTTGGCCGCGTTTTTACAATCAAAAGGCAAATACCATACCTATTTAAAAGAATACGAAAAAGCTCTCGAAGCTTTCACATTAAGCCTTTCAATTGCAAAGGCTATAGCTGTTCAGAGTATTGTTGAAGAAAATCTATTGGCTATTTCCGAGATTTACCAGGCAAAAGGAGATGCTGGTGAGGCCCTCAGGTATTATAAAATTTTCACTTTAGCCAGAGATTCGGTTATGCAGGCTTCAAGAACCTATACCATGGCCGAAACTCTGGCTAAATACGAAACCGAAAAAAAAGACAGCCAGATCAGAGCACTTGTCAATTCAAAGCTCAAATCGGAACGTGGCCGTTATTATGTTATTGGAAACGTAATTGCCGTAATTCTTCTTCTATTTGTTGCCATCGTGTTCTTTTTCAGGCTTAAAGGCAATTATTCCGAACGACTGCAATTTCTGCTTACCATTCGCGAGCAGGTAAACCATCAGCGGGACAAAGCTATGGATCTTTTCATACCAATGTTGCCCGACAGGGCATCGAAACCGGTTCTTACGTCCGAATTGCAGTCGGGTTTGTGGCTGCAACTGCAGGATCTGATGGAAAATGAAAAGCTGTTTCTTCGCAACGATCTTTCGATGGCCGAACTTGCCCGTAAATTAAATACCAACACTACGTATCTATCGAAAGTTATAAATGATATTACACATCAGAATTTTAGTAACTATCTGAATCAATTTCGCATTGAAGAAGCCTGCCGCTTGTTGAGCGAACCGCAAAGCCGCAATTTCACCATCGAAGGCATAGCCCAATCTGTCGGTTTCAAATCAAAAAGTGCTTTTAATGCAGCTTTCAGAAAAATCAAGTCAACCACTCCGTCCGAGTACCTTATCACGCAAAGTGAAGAATTAGAGCAGCTTGCCTGACCTGATTTATAAATCACACATTTTCAGTTATATCCATAGCGTTCTGATTTATAAATCCGAACACTAAATAGTTGCATTCCCCTTTTTCGGCGCCATACATTTGCTTCATGCTTCGGCTAACAAGGTAGGCTTAAGCTTTTTAGCAGGCAAATTCCATTAACCAAATAAAATAATTCACAACTTAAAAACTCAAACAAAATGGCTGAAGAAAAAGTATTTTTTGACGAACAGGGTGTAAAAGTTACCAATGCCCGATTTGTAACATTCGGAAAAACCCACTCCATGTCGGGTGTAACCGCAGTAAGCTCCTATGTCATCAACCCAAACCGTAAACCGCCAATTATTCTGGCAGTAGTTGGAATAATAATAGTTATTTTTCACTGGATGGGTGCCCTGTTAATTGCTGGTGCTGCTGCCTGGTGGTTTTTACAGAAAAAGAACTATTCTGTAGTTCTTTCATCCGCTTCGGGCAATGAGGATGCTCTGACTGATAAAAATGAGGATTTTATTCAACGCGCCGTTACTGCCCTGAACGATGCAATTGTGTATCGGGGATAAGATTTTCCATCTATACCAATTTGTATATCGGGCAGGCTTGTAATTCCGATTTTTATGGGCCTGCCTTTATTCTTAACCTCTTTTATAAAAGTAAAAATCAGATTTTAGTTAATTGCTGATTTCCTATTAAAAAACTGAACTTTAAAAAGAAATACCATGAATGTTTTAAAAATACTTATCGCCTTCCTTTTTCTTTCAATTCCTCTGATTCGCCTGCAGGCGGGCAACGACTCTACTGCAACTCAAAAGCCAAAAGGTCCTATTGCTGAATTTAGACTTGACGGCAACGGCATGGATGCTATTTCGGGCCATAAAGCGGTGGTGCAAAAAGGCAAAGCGGTAGAGAGCCACGACGGAAAGCCTAAAGGTGCTTTTGCTTTTTCTTTCGACAATAAAACTTACAGCAAATATACCCGTAATATTACCTTTCCGGTTGATATAAACCCTTCGAAATGCCCTGAATTAACAATTACAGCCTGGGTTAGAGCATCGAATACGTTCCAAACCATGTATGTTTTGGGAAATGAAACTGATGACAATTGCCGGGGTATTATCATCAAACTTGAGGATGGCATATACCGCTGGGGAGCGAATTGCGGTAAAGACGGTATGTTGTGGGGGCCGCCACTGGTTGAAGGCTGGACTTTCGTAGCAGTAATTTACGACAGCAAAAATCAGGAAGTGCGATTGGTTGTAAATGACCAGGCATTTGCTTCGAGAGGTACCGCCCGCAGCGGGGAGGAAAAAGCATTTGTGGGTGCCCTGGATGGCGCTATTGATGAAATACGGTTTTACGACCGCATACTTTCCCAATCCGAAATTGAGGCCGTTTCCGGGAAACCGATTACCAAAGATGCTGATGTGCTTACCATCAAGGATAAGTATTCCTACAGGGAGCGAATGAAACAGGAAAAAGAAAACAAGCTTAAAATAAACGGCATTTATATCCTTGACAAAGAAGAATTTACAGTTAATGATACTACAATAAATCCGAATACGAAAGCTGTCCTTCATAGCGGCGACAGTTTAGTTATACTTGAAAAACTGGCCGATGGCTGGTATAAAATCGGGTATCAAAACGGAAAAACCGGATTCGCACGGCGATCGGCCATAGTTAATGGAGCGTATCCGGCTGGTGGCAGCGCACTCATGTTCCGGTTTTCGAATTGGTTTAGCAGGATTTTCGATTTTTCGAGAATGAGTTCCTGGATTGTGGTTGTTATCTGCGCTATTATTCTTTTCCTGGTTAAGCGCTATTTTGTACGGCTCGATTATTATTTACTCCGCCTGCGCCGCAACCGAGATGAATTTGAAGATGGCGGTTCAAAAAGTGGTGCATCAGTACCTCGCCGAACCAATTTCCTGCATAAAATATACCCGGTGCAGTCGTTTCAGTGGTATCCGCTACTTGGCGGCATCCTGCTTGGTGCAACAATTTTTATTGGGTCGTTCTGGGATACCTACGAAATGGAATGGTTTTTCAACGAAGGAATTAATCTTCTGCCCATTGGTTATGATCGTCCCATTCACTGGTTCCTGTATTCGATGACGGTGGTTATTTTCCTGATAACACTGAGCTGGATAATAGAAAGTTTTGTAGTAGGCGGTCCGTTTGTAGGCCTGTTACGGATTTTCATACTCCTAATTCTGAACTTTATGTCGCTGCTTGTATCTTTCTTCCTGTTGATATTGATCGCAATTATTGTATTGATTGTAGTCGGACTCTGGATTTTTGGAAGTGCAGTTAGGTCAGGATCATACAAATGTCCATCCTGTGGCCGAAAGTTTTCAGCCGGCGCAGGAAGCTCGGTTTCGTGTCCGGGATGTGGTGCCAGTCTTTCAACCTAAAAACATAAGTACTCCGGAAGCCATTTTCTTCATAAGTCATCTGCATTTAAAACTAATTATCATGCTTATCGACCGATTTTATTTTTCCCGCTCATTTCCCGAAAAGGAAATTGCCAGTTGCTGGAACGAAGGCTTTCATGTTATGTCAGCTGCTCATGGAAACGGGCAATGGGTGCTGGTGGCTGCCAGCGAAAGTGATCTCGACGGTCAGCAGTGGAACACCGATGGCGATTTCCCGACCAACTCAATAAATGAAGGCTGGAAATCAGGAAAGGACATTATCTGGATTTCGAATAGCAACGGAAGCTGGGTGGTATTTATGTCGGGAAACACGGGGTATGGCGATCAGATCTGGCGCAGCAGCAGTCGGTTTCCTGAAAAAGAAATTGCCCAGGGTCTCAAGGATGGATACCATGTTACAAACCTGGCTTATGGCAGCGACCGGTGGATAGTGGTTTTAACAAAAGATTCAGGTTTTACTGCACAAATCAATCAGTGTTTTTCCGAATTCCCTAAAGATGCCATTCAGAAAGGCTGGGACGAGGGTTATGATATCACAGTGCTAACTTATGGCGGTGGCAAATGGGGACTCTCTCTTTCGCAGGGATCGGGTTATGGCAGGCAACATTGGATTACGAATTCTGACTTCCCTATAAACGAAATCAATGAAAAAATACGCGAAGGCTACAGCATCACTCATATAACGTATGGCGGTGGGGTGTGGGCAGTGGTTGTTTCAGAAATTGAATCCGGGGAAGAATCGGAAGAAGAAGAATCGGATGAAAACACCTCGGATATTAACCCGGAAGCCGAACGCCTGATGCTTTCGGGTGGTGAATTTTTCGTAAAGGAAAAATATGATAAAGCTATCCTTGAATACAAGAAAGCCCTGAATATTGAGCCGGGTTATGTTGACGCTCTGGCTGGACTGGCAACATCCTATACCTATAAAGATGATTATGATACTGCCATAAAATACTACGAAGAAGCTTTCGCTATCGACAATACTATTCCGGATCTTGTTGCAAATCTTATCATTACGTATAATATTCAGGAAATGGAGGATAAAGTGCTGGATGTAGTTAAGCGTGCCGATCCGGATTGTATTTCCGAAATTGATTTTGCTGAACCACTTAACGTGATTGGCGTATGTTATGCCAACAGCAACGATTTTGCAAATGCCATTAAATACTATAAAAAAGCGCTCAAACTCGAACCGAAAAATAAACAGATCAAAGCCAACCTGCAGGAAGCCCAGGAAAGCCTGAGTCAACCTTCACTTTCCGAAACACCCGAACCACAGCCATCTATACATTATGCTCCCGATGTAAGCAACGAGCAGCTGCTTGAGCTGGCGATGAAGGAATTGCAGGGCATGACAGGCCTCGAAAGCATAAAACGCGATGTTGACGACCTCCTCAATTATATTAAAATCGAAAAATTACGCCGCGAAAGGGGCCTGGAGGCCAATCCTATTGTCCTTCACTCTGTGTTTTCGGGCCCTCCAGGGACAGGGAAAACTACAGTTGCGCGGCTGCTTGGTAAAATTTTTAAGGCCCTTGGCATTCTTACCAAAGGACATGTGGTGGAAGTGGATCGCTCGGGATTAGTAGCCGAGTTTATTGGCCAGACTGCGCAGAAAACCAATAAAGTAATAGATTCGGCACTGGATGGTATTTTGTTTATTGACGAAGCTTACAGCCTGGCTCCTGAGGACAATGGCCGCGATTTTGGCCGCGAAGCCATCGAAACCTTGTTGAAACGCATGGAAGACAGCCGTGATAGGTTGATCGTTATTGTCGGCGGTTATACCACCGAAATGAAACATTTTATCGATGCCAATCCCGGACTGCAATCCCGGTTCACACGCTACTTCTTTTTCGACGATTACAAACCGGAGCAATTATGCACCATTTTCAGCGAGATATGCTTGTCGCGTAAATTCACGCTGGGCCAGGATGCAAAAGATAAACTTCTTCGGTACACCAGTTTCCTGTACAAAAGTCGAACTAAAAGTTTTGGAAATGCCCGCGCCATGCGAAACCTTTTCGAGGAAGTGATTCGATTGCAGGCAGGGCGGCTTGCCATCCTGAGCCAAATAACCGATGCCGAACTTACAACCGTTACCGAAGCTGATATTACCGAAGCCGTTAAAGATGAATTTGCCGACGAAAAGCAGGAAACCATTGATGACGTACTGAAAGAATTGAACGAACTGACTGGTCTTTCGAACGTTAAAAAAGATGTGGCTACCCTCGTAAATTATATTAAAATTGAAAAGCTGCGCCACGAAAAAGGCATGACATCGAACCCGGTAAGCCTGCATACTGTGTTTTTCGGACCTCCGGGTACAGGTAAAACTACGGTTGCCCGGTTGCTCGGTCGTATTTTTAAAGCTATGGGACTGCTTTCGCGCGGGCATGTGGTGGAAGTTACACGTGCCGATCTTGTGGCACAGTATGTTGGACAAACAGCCCCGCGAACCATGAAAGTAATTGAATCGGCGTTGCATGGAATTCTGTTTATCGACGAAGCGTATATGCTTACTCCTGCAAATTCGGGCAGCGATTTCGGACAGGAAGCTGTTGATACATTGCTGAAACAAATGGAGGACAACCGCGAAAAACTTATTGTGGTCGTGGCAGGTTATACCGATGAAATGAATCATTTCCTTGAATCGAACCCCGGACTTAAATCGCGCTTTAACAGGTCCTTCTATTTCAATGATTATAATTCAGGGGAGCTGACTGACATTTTCCTGGGATTATGCAAAAGTCATCATTTCATAGTAAATGAATCGGTTGTTTCAGCCATTCGTACACACCTTGACGAATGTTGGGAAACCCGCGACAAATCCTTTGGCAATGGCCGGATGGTTAGGAATTTCTTCGAAAAACTGGTACAGGCTCATTCCGACAGGGTTTCGGCACTGCCCGATCCTGATGAAATAGCTTTATCAACCTTCTCGGAAGAAGATGTTGAAATAGTGGTTGGGCTTACCAGTCAGATGGAACATAAATCCAGGCCAATGGGCTTCATCCATAGCATGCAGTCTGGCAAAAGCGAAGGCAGTAAAAAATAACCTAACAAATCCCGAATGATCAAATACCTCGAAAACAGAATCTGGTCGCTGAATGCAAAAATCCTGAAAACGGATGCTGATGCAGGTGAAGTAAACAAACAATTGAATGATTCTATAAAGTCTGGTTTATTTGCCAATAGCGGCATACAGTTCTCTTATACCCAAAATCCGATCGGAAATTATTCGTTCCGCAACATTGAAATTTCACTCGAACTTACCGGGCAGGCTCTCGAAAATTATCAGAAAATACTGGATGAAAAGGAAATAGAATTCCGTATTTCATCGTTTCGCATGATTATCAATACGTTCGGTTTTCTGAATATTATTCCTGTTTTTGAATATACTGGAAACGTAACTGACGACAATCTTACCGGTATTGAATCCAATGGCGATGCATCGGCTGAAATTATTGACAGCTTATTCGACGAAATTTCTGCTTTGATTGATGTGTTGCACAACTCCGGAATTATTCAGAAATCATCGTATTATCACTTCGGAATACCTTCGGGAATAAGTAAATACGATTTGCATACCAAGGACGACAGCTACAATTACCTGGTGCATATTTTCTTTTTTAACGAAGAGGAGACCTTAAACAAAACTGTAAAACTTTACCAGGCCGAAGAGCAGTCAATGACTTTTGAAGATCACCGTTTTTATGCCGAATTCCCGATGTATTTCTGGGGAATGGCTAAACCGGCAACAGACCAGGAGCTTATCAGGCTTATTTCGACCGACAGTTATATGATCTGCGAAACGGTAGCCTTAAATAATGCTTTGCATGTTTACAATTCATTTCTCGATGTGCTGAATCAGAACCTGGAAGTTGACTCGAATCACCTTCGCACAATTTTTAATTACAATACATGGCTGATTCAGTATCTCAGGCTTTTTAATCCAAATTTTACGTTGCATCAGTTCCGGTTTATGAAAATGTACCGGCAAAATTCCGATATCACCTCAAAATACGAACTGTTTAAAGATGCCGAAAAGTCACTCTCTTTTGCCATCGAAGGGATTGAAGTATCGCGCTCTCAACAGTCGGAACGAATTATGCAGTTTATCCTTGCTTTGTTTACGGCGCTCACGCTGTATTCGGTTATCACCGATGTTTTTTCGCTGATTACGAGCAATGTCGATCGCGTACCTTTTTCGATGACATCGCTGCAAACGATTATTTTTATGCTCGAAACTACTGTAATAGTTGCTTTTATTGTCTTTTTCAGAAGAATAAGCAAGCGAATGTAAGAGTTACTAATCAGTATTAAGATAATGTGTAAATATGCCTGTAGCACAGTGTATACAATCGATCAGACTCCTAAAAAGCAGCTGAAAAAATTTACCCAATTGATTATCGGATACGAAAGAAAATACCTGTCTCATTCTTAAGTATTACTAAAGCTTCTGAAACAGCAAAGCGACATTTACAATTGCAGATCTCACTTTTTATTGCGTCTTTAAGGAATTATATTTCAGGAACATTGACCGGCTAAGAGTTGGACTTTAAATTGCAATTTTAGCAAAAAACGGATTAGCCCTATTTGGGGTCACTCCAAAAATCAGCTATGTGCCTGATTCAGTTTGCGTGTTTTCAGACTTCATCTTGTTATCATTGGTCAATTATGCTTCGAATATATTGTAAACGAAATCCTGTTCAGTTATTTTCTGAATATTTAAAGCTATCTTTACATCTAATATAGTTTCATTTGTAACCTTTTCCCTTTTTCACCTTTCAACGGAAAAATATGAGAAAATTCGGATTTGTAATTTTCTTGATTTTAACAATCGCCAAAACGAACGCACAGGACTACAAGATCAGTTTTGCAGCCATTGGCGATACTAATGCTGTAGGCAACGTGAAAGTTGAAAATTTGACCCGTGGAAATTCTGTTTTTTTGAATTCAGGAGATACCCTTCACCTTAAGTCTTCATTAGGTATTGATTCGCAGGATATTGAAGATGACCGGATTCATTTGTATCCGAACCCAATGAGGGATCAGTCAATTTTAACCTTCGTTTCGACGGATGAAAATAATACGGCTTTCAGCGTTGTTGATTTGATGGGCAAAACCGTTTATCAGACTGTTATAACACTTTCTCCAGGTAAACATAGCTTACGGATTTCAGGTATTGATCCCGGAATTTATTTTGTAAAAGTAACAGCTAAAAACTACGCGAAATCAGTAAAACTTATAAGTGAAAGTAACTTTAAAAGTCATGCAGAAATTGCGGTTGTTTCTTCTGATGCATCAATCAGGAACTTACCTTTGAAAAGTGCTGAATCAACAGTCGAAATGCTATATTCGGAAGGTGATCTTCTGCTTTTCAAAGGAACGGCAGGTCCATACAGTACTGTAATTACTGATACACCTGCGGGTAATAAAACGATTTTCTTTAGTTTCAGCTCCTGCAACGACTACGATGGTAACCACTACACCACATCCATTATAGGAAATCAGACATGGATGGCCGAAAACCTGAAAACCACTCATTTTTCGGATGGAACTGAAATACCCCTGGTTGAAAGCGCCCTGGTTTGGGATAACCTCAGCTATACAGATAAAGCCTATTGTTTTTATGATAATTCTGCTGCTAACGCATCGGTCTACGGTGCGCTGTATACCTGGCCAGCTGCCATGAATGGTGCTGAAAGTACCGAAACTAACCCAAGTTATATTCAGGGAGCATGCCCATGCGGCTGGCACCTTCCCAGCGAGAACGAGTGGATGGAACTGGAAATGTTTTTAGGTATGAGCTACGAAGAAGCATATGGACTTGGCTGGCGCGGAACGGATGAAGGAGATAAACTTAAAGCAAACGGGGGTTGGTTTGAAGATGGAAACGGAACCAACAGCAGCGGGTTTTCGGCCCTACCCGGTGGTTCCCGTATGAATAAGCTTTTCAGCGGCCTGGGTGAAACAACTTATTTTTGGAGTACGACCGAGTATTTTAATATCACATATTTAGCATTCAACCGAAGTTTAAGTTACCTCCACTCCGAAATAGGCTGGTTTTCAGCCTCGCATTACTATGGCTATCCGAAAAATTACGGATTCTCAGTAAGGTGTGTAAAGGATTAAATTATCTGGTTCAGTTATTTTTATCTTCCGGGATTTCCTTATAATAGTTGTTTTACTTTCCTAAAAGACTATATTTCATTCTTGCTGCAGTAAGACAGATCCCAAATCAAAAGATGTAAGTTAAAGTCCGCTTGTGGAGTGGATTTTTGGACTTGGGACCTGGATTTTCTTAATGATGCATTTTATATCGGGATAATTTTTATATCGGTTATTGCCTCACTGTTACTTTCAGCTATTAATATGCTTTTTCATTTAGAATACCATTTTCGGCATTTAACATTGACAGTAATTTAAGATACTCCTGTCGGCTAAGGTGTCCAACAGCCTGATTTTCTATCTTTTTGAAATCAGCCGAAACAGATTTGAGTTTATTTTCATCAAATAGTTTTTCGCACAAAGGCAATAGTATAGTATCAAGTATTTTAATGTGTCTCTTCTCTTGTTCAACATAGTTAATAATGCACAAAGGCAATTCGTTGGTAATTTGAGTATTACCCGAAAGATACTCGTCAAAAAGAGTATCAATTTCACTTAATAGCTTTTGAGCAAGCTTATGCTCACTAATCAGATGATTTATTGTGTCAACAGTCCAGGGCACATCATAACCAAGCAAAGCAGGATAAAGGCATTTTTCTTCCTTTTCATAATGGCTATGCTGTTTAAATGAATGCATAAAATCAACAATCTGGACGATGCGGTACGAGTCAATGAATTTTCCTAAACACATGTCAACCGCCAGCCTTTTCATAGCATCAAGAATAAGATTACTTGAAGCATGTTCGTTTTTTATAACGCGTAACGGATTCATCGTAACTGGTTTTTATATTAGCTTAAAAACCATACCAGGAGGGAATACGTAATTATGATACATCCTTTGATTTTTACCTGTTGGCTTTTTGAATAAACGTAAGGAAAGATCATATATTTCGTTATATTTTTAAAAAACTGTTAATTATAGTTAATAGGATTAGCCTTGAGATTTCAACTTTTTCCCGATGCCGGCACCTTTGTATTAAACACAAAATAGTAAACCTTCTGTTGCTCGGTTACCTGCCTGTTAGCATTATTAATATTGATTGCTCAGAATAAAGTATTAAATCCACTCCCAGGTAGTTGGAACTGGCACCTCTTATTACACACGTTCCAAAATAAAAAAACCCGATAACGCACTGTTAACGGGCTTTATTTATCACTTTTTGTGAAAGAACGCAGCAGAATTACCTGGCATTTATATCCGAAGCCCCATGAGCACTTTTTGTGATCTTGGCAGGCTTGCCATAATAGTTTACATCGCTGGCACCAGTAGCTGTAATTGTAAGTTCAACTGATGCATTTACTGAAACATCCGAACCTCCGCTGGCATCAACAGTACAATTTTTTAAATAAAATTCTGAAGCTTTCATATCGCAGCCTCCTGTTACAGTGAAGCTGCCTTTTTGAGCTTCTCCACTTAGTTCAACATCACAACCGCCGCTCTGTTTGCAAACCAGGTTTTCTACTTTGCATTTTAACTCTACATCACAACCTCCGCTGATATCAAGTTTCAGAGTCGCAAAACTGAGTTCTTGTTCTGATTCAATATCACATCCGCCACTGGCTGTAATTGCATCTAACTGCTGAAAAGTAAGATGAACCTCCATTGTTTGTGCATTCCGAATGCTTCCTTCAGTAAAGATATTTAAAACACCGTCCTCTACCTCGGTGCGGATCTGTGATATCACATTTTCATCTGCTACTACCTGTACTTTCTGCCCGTTTCCCTGAGAGAGTTCAACATCTATTCCACCGCTTACTTTTATAGCGTGAAATGATGATACCGGACGAACCTGTGTGACAACCGTTTTGTCTCCGGTAGCGGTTGCAATACTCAAAGGATTTGCTGAAGTTATTATTGCTGAAGACAGCACAACCAGCACTAGCGCAATAAATTGAATGGATTTTTTCATGGTTTCAGTGTGTTTAGTCACTAAGACGCGAAAGGCAGTGCTTTTGTTACAGTAATATGATAAATTAATCTGCTGGCTGAAATCTACAGTTGTTGGGTGTATAAAAAAAAGAAAAACGCCGTATATAATTTATATACAGCGTTTTAAAATTTCAATTTCGGTTTAACAGTGGAGCGTATGGGAGTCGAACCCATGACCTTCAGACTGCCAGTCTGACACTCTAGCCAACTGAGCTAACGCCCCGAAACTGAGGCGCAAAATTAAGAAACTTTCCTAATTTTACACAAATTAGTTTATTTTTTATGAAATAGCCATGAGAAAATTTTCACACGAAACCGTGAATGATATTATGGCGTATTCCATGTGACCCTTTAAAAACAAATAATAACACATGAAACGACTGTTTGCAGCCATTAAAATTCATCCTTCTACAAGGTTTACCGGGGTTTTAAATGAGATTTCCTCATCGCTCCGCCATGAGCGTATTAAGTGGGTGGAACCCTCAAACATGCACCTTACCTTAAAATTTTTTGGTGAAACAGATGAAGAACAAATTCCGCGCATTAACCTGGCACTGCAAACTGCCGTTTTGCAATCAAAACCTTTTACTCTGAAAATCGCCAACACAGGCATCTTTGGCAGCCGCTACGACCCGAAAGTGATTTGGTTCGGAATTGAAAAACATCAGGAGCTGGATAACCTTGCAAAAAACATTTTTACTGAGCTTTCAAAATGCGGCTGGCATCCCGACAGTCAAAATTTTGTTCCCCACCTTACCATTTGCAGAATAAGGGAAATAAAGGATAAGCCTCTTTTTCAGAAGATAATAAGCAAATACACTACCGCTGAAATTCAGGAAGAAAAAGTTACCGAAATCATCCTTTACGAAAGTATCCTTCGCCGCGAAGGGCCGTTGTATGTAAATGTATTTTCGGCATTACTTTAAACCCAAAATACACTATAGCGTAATCGATAGAGCAAATGGTTCGGTGTTGTCCCCTACTACGAAATCCAGATTAATATATTTGATTTAAATCTGAATAAATTACACTGCTTACATTCCGAAAAGCCTTTTTACCATTGACCATAAAGCCAGACCTTGATTCAATATAGTCTATCTTTGTACTATGAAATTAAACGAAATAATTGAATTCAAATCCTCACCGCTGATAATAAAACGGCTGAACGAATTCGGTTTTACCAAAATATTTGCGGAGGGGGCAGTAATATTCAATGAAAACGCAAATATAAAAGCCATACCTATTGTAACCAGCGGCAGTATCAGGATAATGCGCACGGATGAAGAAGGAAGAGAAATTCTGCTTTATTATATCACTTCCGGCGAAAGTTGCATTATGTCGTTTTTGGGCGGGATGCACCACGATACCAGCAAAGTAAAAGCCATCGCTGAGGAAGAAACACAAATACTGTTTATTCCAACTGATAAAATGGGTCTGCTTATTAAGGAATTTCCCGAATGGTTAGAGTATATTTTTCGCCTGTATCACGAGCGCTTCGAAGAATTGCTGGATGCCGTAAATGCAATTGCATTCAAAAAACTGGATGAGCGCATTTATAGCTTGATCAAGAAGAAATGTGAATTAATGAAAAACAATACACTTTACATAACTCACGAACAATTAGCTAATGAGTTAGGAACAGCCCGTGTTGTGGTTTCCCGGTTGCTAAAACAAATGGAGGACGAGGGTTTGGTGATATTGGGCAGAAATAAAATTTCACTTGTGTAACAAATGTTGCTGCACAGCAAGTTTCATACTATCACCTTTGCAGATAATTAAAATGATAAAAGTTCTTTTATAAATAAGGGGGATAAAATCACAAATTATAAAAGGCTCAGGTTTCAAAACCAAAATCTCAATA
Organism: uncultured Lentimicrobiaceae bacterium; assembly: GCA_964420555.1. Classification (GTDB taxonomy): domain Bacteria; phylum Bacteroidota; class Bacteroidia; order Bacteroidales; family UBA4417; genus UBA4417. The sequence continues at coordinate 496,593 of CAYQTT010000001.1, forward strand.
ACCAAGACCAGAACTAAAGTTCCACCTGGAATTTGGAGTTTGGAATTTTTAAAAAGTTAAGTACATCTAAAAATCAGAAAGAAAATGTTTGAATCAATTATACGTTTATTCACAAAAGAAAAAACCGACTACGCTCAACTCGTAAAGGATGGTGCTACAATACTGGATGTACGTACTAAAGGAGAATTTGCAGGCGGGCACATAAGAGGCTCGGTAAATATTGCTGTTGAGCAACTTGGCAGCAATCTGCATAAATTGAGAAATAAGTCAAAACCAATAATTACCTGCTGCGAATCAGGAATGAGAAGTGCAGCCGCAAAAAATATCCTGAAATCAAATGGCTTTACAAATGTGTACAACGGAGGCGGAATTAATCGTTTGCAAAACAAATTAAAATGAAAGAAAGAATTTTAACAAACTGGACAGTTACCCGGGCATTCTATCTCATCATGGGTCTAATTGTGATTGTACAATCGTTCATGGTACAACAGTGGTTCGGAATTGCCTTTGGCGGATACTTTGCCGCAATGGGTTTGTTCGCTTTTGGTTGTGCATCAGGAAATTGTGTGGGTGGAAATTGCTCAACTGAGTCAAAACAAAATTCTAATCAGGTTGTACATTCTGAACAAAACGAAACAAAATAATTAAATGACAAAATATCTTTCAATCATTTTAGCAACAGTTGCAATTGTTTTCAACAGTTGCACCAACGGGCAATCAACGCCATCCGGTCCATCAATTCCCGCTGTTGAGTTTTCCAAAAAGATTGCAGAACTCCCGGATGCTCCGATTATTGATGTGAGAACTCCCGGAGAATTTTCGCAAGGCCATTTGCAAAAAGCAATAAACTACGACATAAGTCAAAGTGGATTTGAAAATCAAATTACATCTCTCGACAAATCAAAACCAGTTTTGGTTTATTGCCTGACCGGTAGCAGAAGCACTTATGCGGTCAGATATATGCAATCATTAGGATTTAAAGAAGTATTTGAGTTAAACGGAGGCATGATGAAATGGCGGGCTGCCAACCTTCCTGAAACTACAGAAGAAGCCTTAGCTTCAGCAGGAATGAGTAAACAACAGTTTGATAACCTGCTCGTTACCGATAAATTAGTGTTGATTGATTATTATGCCGACTGGTGTGCTCCCTGTAAAAAAATGAAACCATACCTGGACGAAATATCCAGAGATATGGCAGATAAAGTATTGGTGATTCGTATTAATGCTGACGAAAACCAGGCACTTTGTAAAGAATTGAAAATTGATGCTCTTCCGGTTTTGCAGATATACAAGAATAAAGCGCTTATCTGGAATAATACGGGTTTTATTGAAAAGGAAGAGGTTGTAAAGCAATTAAAATAAATCAGACTCTTTTCACACAAATTTTATTTCCTGCTGTGAAACATCTGCTGTTGTTTCACTAGTGTTAATAGAACCCGCATGCATAGTGATTAAAAAATTTCAATAAACAAAAATCCATTTATTTAGTTATAACACTTTGCTGGTGCATTATATACTAATTGTTTTTGTATCCAGGCATAACATTATTATACATACTAAGGAAAAGGTAACCAGCTAAATTCCTTTAAAATTATTTTCGCACTGCTATAAAAAATCCTTTAAAAGCAGGATTTACTGGCTTAATGTTTTCATTTTTCTTTGTAGAATAATTTGCTGTTCAAATCAAGGAGGAATTTTAGGCCTGATAAATTAGGTTTAAGAATTAATCTAACCCAAATAAATTCTCAGATCTAAAAGAGTCAGTCAGCACGAACAATTGTAATGATACGATTTTACCTTTCGTAAAGCAAACATGCCTTTCACTCACTTTTTAAAGGATAATTTAGTAAAAACCTGAACCACGAACCATTAATACTATTGTAACCAAATAAATATCAAGCTTAAACCATTTGCTATGAACACAAAACTATTGCTGCTGCTATTGTTTTCTGTTTTTACAGTAAACATATACGCCCAAAACAATTCAGAGAAACCTCTTACCCAGAGTGAGATGGAACTCCTGATGAAGGAAGCTCAGAAAGCCCTGGAAGAAATGAGCCCTGCTGATAAAAAGATGATGGAAGGATTGGGCATTCCAGCTAATTCGATGAATACTGTTCCTCAGATTGGTGATCAGAAATTAGCCGAAGCCGCGGTAAACGATGGAAAAATTGTTCCGGCCCGAAAAACTAATCTGATTGCTAAACTTCCAAAAAAAATATTCAGTAATCAGGAGCTGGCAGCGTATGTAAAAAAAATGAATGCCTCGGTAGCCAAAACTATAAAACCTGAGTCGAAACAAATGGCTGACCTGCTAATTGAGCAGGCTAAAAACGACAAATACAGTGGTGCTCTTTTGGCTTCGGCAGCTAATGGATTGTGGACAGCAGGTTACAACGAAGCCGCAGTATACCTCATGGGAAAAGCAACAGAAATATTGCCTAATGCCGATAACTACAATAACTACGCGGCCTATCTCACCATGACAGGTGCGGCACATATTGCTATCCCTATTCTTGATAAACTAAACAGCGTTCATAAAAAAAACTCCACCATTTTAAATAATCTCGGCCATGCCTGGTTACAGCTGGGCGAAGGTGCTAAAGCTGAAAAATACCTCGACAGCACTATAAGAATTTATCCCGCTCATCCTCAGGCCAACTATACCAAATGCCTGATTCTGGAAGAAAAAGGTAATATTCCCGAAGCTATCCAAGCTTTAAAAAATTCGATGAAGCACAGTGTCACGAAAAAGAAACTAATTAAGTTAAAACAGCTGGAAAAGAAAAAGTACAATCCTCGCGGGTTTTATGTGAGGCCGGCTTATTACTCAGCCTCTTTCGATCTGGCTGCGTATGCATCATTAATACCAGATGAGTATGCAAAATCAGCCGGCTCGGCAGTTGAAAAAAAATGGCAGGAGTTCAGGGATTTAATGCAACTGGAAAAAGATAAAATAGAATCCATGATTCCGGTGGTAGAAATGAAAGTGCAACAGGAAAGCAATAACATAAACCAAAAAGCTAAACAAAAACGTGGCATACTATTTCCGCCAAACTACTATAAAGCCATGGAGGCTTCGAGAATTTACGCTGAAGACAAAAACCGGAACCTTCAGAATCGGATAGAAAAAGGTACCAGCTATATTCAGGAGTGGGCCGCCATGAAAGATGAATTCACGACTCAACTCGACAAAGAAAAGAGGAGGTTTGACGAAGAAGTATCCAAAGGAGCAAATCTCCAGGTAAATTGTGAAGGCGAACTGCCAATTATTACCAAATATGTAACTGCAATAAACGTACTGAACCGAAAATACAACGATGAAACTGTGCAGAGGGCAATTCGGGAATCGTATCAGGAATTTCACATTTTCACTGATATTGCCATAAGCGATGCCGCAGCTTTACTAGTTGTACTTGAATTAAAGAGAAGTTTTCTCGAAACGCTTATTGGCCTTAAACATGAATCGTACGAAGGATTGCCTGCCGATTGTATGGGTACTAAGGAAGAAGAAAAACCTTTTAACAAAGAAAAATTACCCGATTTCGATGAAGTGAACTGCAGCTATCTGGATGTTGTACATTTTTATGGCCTGGGTACCTGGACCATCCGATGCAATACAATGACGATGGACCTAAACCCTATTATTCTTCCTTTCAGCGGATCATTAACAGGAAATTTTGATGGTTATGTAGAAGCAGCTTCAGTGGCAGTAAGTATTAAGGGTGTTGATTTGAATGTTGGAGCTATGTTCGACAAAGAAGGAAATTTTGTTAGTGCCAATACAACCGTAGGTACAAGTTTCGAGGTTAAGGGTCCGCTGGAAGCCGTTGTGAAAGGAATTTCGGTTTCGGTAACCGGCGAAATAGATGCCAATGGATTTACGAAAGGCTCCGCCGAACTTGGACTGGAAAGCGAAATGCAGTTTATTCCGGAATTTCTGGAAGGTGAAGCTCCGGTACAAATAAACCTGAAAAACGAACTGGGAGTAGCCATCGAATTAGGCGAAGGCGGCCCCGATGTTTACATAAAAGATAAAATTTCGGGCGACGTAGCTTCAAATATCGAAACCAACAGTGAGGTGGAAACAACGCCGGGCATGATTGATAAATTTGGTAATAAAACCGAAGCCGAAACAGTGGAACTTCCACTTCCAAAAAATCCAAGTGTTGCTATCAGCGCCGATAACCGCTGGTGTGTAAATACTGGTCAAACTTCATCCGAAGGTTCACTAACAGGATTAAGCTCAGGCGAATAATAAAATATATTGATATGAAACAATCTCTAATATTATCTATCATTCTGCTTCCGGTATTCTTGGTAGCTCAGCAAAACAGGTACGATGTGTATCAAAACGAAAGCATTGGCTGGAAAAAAATCTACAATTGGCCTCCGACAACCAAAAGTCAGAAGGTTGATGACAAAGTTTATTCCGCTGCCCAGATATCGAAGGCAAGCCTGATGGCAAACTGGATGCAGATAAGCTTTACTCCCAAAGGCGGACTGGGCGATGTTAAAAAAACGGTTTTACCTAAAATTGGTTTATACAACGCATATAATGCTGCACTTCCCCAAAGCTATGGCGCTGTAGCTCACATTTATACCTTCCTGAAAAAGGAAAATGGTAAATGGGTAAACGAAACACCACATGCCAATTTGTGGCGCATTATGGCCAACCAGGTGCCTGACTATCCTATCTCTGATTTATGTAACGAAAATCAGTACTATTTTGTGATTCCCGGAATGGACAAAGATCTGATAAACCGGCAAGGAAGTTCCGAAAACAGCTACAAAAAACTTTATGATTTGTCGGCTATGCCCCTAATAAATAAGTATTTCAATGTGGTGCTTCCCGAATTTGGCCACCTCACACGTTCCAATCTTATTATTATGAGCAAGAACAATCAGTTTCCTTTTCAACAGCTATCAATTGGCGAGTTGCTGAGTATTACCGAAAGCACAATGTTTTATCTGTTTGAAAAAGATAAGAAAACACTGGCTGAACAAAACCAGGGAATGCCAGCCGATTACACCTTTCATTTGAATGCATTGCAACAAAAGCATGACAAAGCCCGCACTACACTAGCTCAGTTGCGTGCCAAATACAAGAACCAGCTTTCGGACCCCGCCTACCTTGAAAACGGGAATTTTGAAATTACCGACCTGGCTAACGGTGCTGATATTTTTGCCGGTTTAAGCGACAGAATTAAAACAACTTACCCGGTTTACAAGGTTAAACCCGAATTGCAAAAACTTTGTAAAACCGACAACCCACAATGGATAAGCATTTCGTGGGACGGTGGCACAATGGACGAACCGGCCTTCAGGCACATGCACGAATCCATCATTAATAACTTCAACTTCGGGTATTTGTACAATTACTTTTTTGATGCCGAAAAAGTGAAGGGCGTTGATTATTCACCCTTAAATTAACCAGAATAAAACACTGAATATGAAATCAATACTTTTTATTTTAGCATTGTTTTTGAGCACTTACGCATTTTCACAGCCTAACCCGGGAATGAAAGAATTGCGTGAACAAAACATCGGCTGGTCTCCTGCCATGGCTCCCAAAGGCAATGTTACCGGAAAAGCTACCACCATTCAGGGACGAACTTACACGCCCTACCAGATTGGATTAATCGACACTTTTACAGCATGGATTAAACAAAGCTACACGCCAATTGGTGCTTTGCCACAACCCGAACGCCTCGCACTGCCCGATTCGAAAGAAAACAAAATTTATCTTCCATACGGAACCGGCGTAAGCATGTGGATGTGGGATCCATGCTACGATGCCTCGGGGAAAAAGATAACCAAGGCCGAACCCGCCAGTGCTGCGCAAATTACTGTATTAACCAATTTTATTCCTGGCATTACACCAGCTGACTGGTTTAACACTCCCATGCAGTATTTCTTCACCATGTACTATGATACAGAGGGCACAGCTCTTAATGATGATGATCAACGCTCCATGTCGCCCTACATAGAAAAAATTAAAAATCAGGTTGGCAATCACCTCACATATTTCACAGGCAAGCGCATAAATATCATTATGATTCCGGGAAATAAATTACCTCTGGTACAACTGAATAAAGAAGAAGTGCTGAATGAGGGAACAGAGGCAGTCAAAAGAGCCTTTGCAAATAAGAAAATGACTCAATATCAATACGATGAATATTTATCGACCATCGCATTGCTGAGAGAAAAACATAAGAACAACCTGCAGGAAAATGCTTTTATCAATCACGAGCAGCTGGGAATTTATTCCTTCAGCAAAAGCAACGATTTGTTCGAAAAGCAACCATCCAACCGCTATATGTTTCCGGTTTATAAAATTGAACCTGAAGTGTATGTGAAAGCGCGAAAGGAGCAGCCTTGCTGGATCAGTATTTCATTTCCGTATGCCGACGAGAAAAACCTCACCTCCGAAAAAGAAGTGTATAGCGCCATGCTGCATAACTTTAATTACGAATATGTGTACAATTATTTTTTCGATCCCGAAAAAGTGAAGGGTAAGGAATATGCACCTCTGCAACCTGAACTCCTGCGTACAATTAATGAAAAATATTCAAAAACCAGATAAGATGAAGAAATTACTGTTTCTGCTTTTAACTTTTTACGCCATGAACGGTGTAACACAAACTGCAACCTTCGATATTGTAACCTATTCGCCACCAGCAGGATGGAAAAGCGAACCAAAGATAAACACCATCGTATATTCGAAAATTGAGGGTGATAAATGGGCTCAGATTATCATTTACAAAAACACAACAAGCAAAGGCAGTATTCAAGCCGATTTCGCCAGTGAGTGGAAAACGCTGGTAGCTGATGCTTACAACATAACCGAAGCTCCCGAAAAAACCTCTCCCGAATCGGCTGAAGGCTGGGAGGTGATGAGCGGCTCGGGTCTATGGCAGTTTAACGGCAGCAATGTAGCAACTATACTTACAACCTTCAGCGGTCACGGTGCCTGTGTGAGCATCGCCTGCAATGCAACTGCCGAAAGTTTTCTAAGAGAATATAAATCTCTTGTTGGTTCAATTACGCTTTATGATGGAAAATCGGTTTCTGCCGCTAATACTAAGCAAAAGAACCAGGCGCAAAACACCACTGCTTCATATGGCAGTTTCAAATTTAACACTACCAACTTCGACGATGGCTGGTTGAGTACAATTGAAAATGATTGGGTGGAAGTTAAAAAAGGAAATATCAAGGTGCTGCTGCATTATCCCAGGGAAGGAACAATTTTTCCGGCCGAACCTGATGCGCTTACCAAAACTGCCTGGAATATTCTGGTAGCTCCACGATACAGCAACCTGAGCAATTTCAAAACAAGTTATGTTGAGGATTTTAACCGCCCTTATTTTGCAACCGGTTATGCCACCGAAAACAAAAGTGGAAAACCTGTCTTTATTGTATTATTCAGGCGAAATGCTGGCTGGATAGAATTTGTTTCAACGAATAATACTGCTTTTACCAGCGAATTTGGATTTAATCCTGAGTCGGTACGATGGGGTTCAATTTCGGAATATATGGGCGGTTGGGTTGTTGACCTCAGCAGTGGTTCCACGGTGAAGGCTGAATCTCATATATTTGATAAACTTGAACAAATGGCTAACTACAATAAGTTTGCCGTTGCTTCCTCAGACCTTGAAAATACAGGTAAATGGAGCGACCACTATTCGAGCAACACCTATTACACCAATATTTATACAGGTATGAGTGCCGGAATAAGTACTTATTCTTCGTCGCAGTCTTTTAATTTCGGCAAGGCACAAACCTATTCATGGCAACTGGCAGCAGTAAATTTGTATGGCGGCAATGCCAATGTTGCACAGGCGAAGGGCGATGGAACATTCAGTATTCCGAACAACTGGCAGATAGCTTTTTCTGATATTGAAGGCAAACCCAAAACGTACGATGCTTATTTCACAGCTGTAAAAAATGGTCGTATTTTATGGCTGAACGATGCCAAAAATCCGGGAAGCGGAATTTTTACCGGCTATGCGAAAGAATAACTTAAACGGTTGACACATAATAAAACTAGTTGCAATAACCTATTTTTTCAAATGAAAAAACCCTGTGGAAGTTATATTTCCCAGGGTTTATCTTTTTCTTTTATTCTATATCAGTCTTTCTTTTCCAGCTCGGCTTCGCCTTCTTTACGATGTTTTTCAATAAAAAAATCGATGATCAGCGCCATTCCGCCAAATATGGAAGCCATGGAGAAATAGGCTGCCTCGGCTGACATTACGTCGTACTTAGCCATGAATTCAGCAATCAGTAATCCCAGTCCAACACCAAATAGTAAGAGCCCCCATTTAAGTGAAGAATAGCACCTGCCGTCTTCCTTAAGAATGGAAGCATCACGGCCACTTTGAATCAGGGCCATACGCTCTTTTTTGCGGTACGACATATATACAATGCCCAGAATCATTGCAAAAAATGCTACCGGAATCAAAAATCCTAAGTTGTTCATAATATTCTGCTTTAAATGTTTTCTTAAATCTTTTCGCTGCTGGTATGACGTAACAATTTATATCAGGTTACAAAAAAGGAACATTTATTGTAATTTTACGTTTAATAAGATGCTTCCGGGAAGTGAAAAATTGTCAACCACCCCGAAACCTGCGCCTTTTACCCGACTCAACACACTACCTCACTTTCTCCTGTAACCTTAATCAAAAGTTTGCGTCATAGTAACACATGAAAGAACAGGACGATATTTTTCACGTGCAGAGAGTGCTTGCAGGGAATACTGCAGCATATGCCGTTCTGGTCGAGAAACACAGTGATATGGCATTTACCATTGCCAATAAAATTGTGCGCAACCGCGAAGATGCAGAGGAGATTGCCCAGGATTCTTTTGTGAAAGCTTACCAATCCTTACGTTCTTTTAAAGGAGATTCAAAATTCAGTACCTGGTTGTACCGCATAGTTTATAATGCAGCCATTTCGCATACGCGCCGTAAAAAACAGGATTTTACACAGCTCGACGAACGCGTGGTTGGCGAAACAACCGAAGACGAAATTTTCGAAAACCTCGATACACTTGATGCAGAACATCAAAGTAAACTGGTAAACGAAGCCATAAATAATCTTCCAGCTGACGAAAGTGCTATTGTTACGCTCTTCTACCTGAAAGAAAATACCATTGAAGATATCAGCCAGATTACCGGGCTGAGCGTATCGAACGTAAAAGTAAAACTGTTCCGCATCCGCAAAAAACTGTACGAAGAACTTCAGAATAAGATGCAAATGCAGACAGTGTAATTAAAAACTTACCTTTGCACTTCGATAAGCTCAGTGCCATTAACCGATGAACCTTTGAACTTTTGAACCATGACAACTGATAAAAACAACCACGATGAAGCAATCCGACGCATTGTAAGCCGCACCAGGCTCGACAAGCCCTCGGAAGGGTTCAGCGCGCGTATCATGGATCGCCTGCTATTACAACCCGAGCCAGTTAATAAATGGATGATTACCTACCAATATGGAATTCTTGCTGTTGCTGCAGGTATTGCAATACTCATGCTCATTTTCCCTGCCTGGACAGTTTTTGATTTTGATGTAAAAATGGCCGGAACTTCAGCAGCACAAATGGCGGGCAACCTGCTTTCGGACGGAGTTTTATGGATTGGTCAGATGTTCAGCAAAATAGGTGCTCTCGGGAAATACGCTTACTTTGTGCCGGTTTCAATAGCTATACTTCTGGTATCCGTTTTCGACCAGATTATAAGTCGAAAACCAGAAGTTACTACAGCTAAAAGCTAAATCAGATCTTTCTTTTTAAATTAAAATCATTTTGCCAGACCCGGTGAAATGATTTTTTTTATCTTCACTTTCCAAATCATTATTTTATACATGCTACCGGATGAACTAAAAAAAACTGTTGAATTTACTTTGACGTCTCAATTCGAAAAACAGGTTGAAATTTCCGAAATCCGTTCTGTTGGCGGAGGATGCATAAACGAAGCTTTTTCATTAAACACCAATGCTGGCAGGTATTTCATTAAATACAATTCTGCAGTTACATATCCTGCAATGTTTGAAAAGGAAGCCGCCGGATTGAAAATATTAGCTGATACAAAAGCCATTTCTGTTCCAAAAGTAATAGCAACCGGTGAATCAGGTAAACTGACATTTCTTATTCTTGAATATATCGAAAATGGAACACAGGGGCGAAATTTCTGGAATGAATTTGGTACAAAACTGGCTGATTTACATCGGAATACTTCAGAATATTTCGGTCTTGATCATGATAATTATATTGGTTCACTGATACAAAGTAACAGGTTTCATCCTGACTTTTTTAGTTTTTTTATTTCTGAACGCATTGAGCCACAGTTAAAAGAAGCCCGCAATAAAGGCGCATTCAGTCAAAGTGAAACACGATATTTTGATTCGCTTTTCAAAACTTTAACCAATATTATCCCTTCTGAAAAACCTGCACTTATTCATGGAGATCTCTGGAGTGGTAATTATATGGTTACCGCCGATGCTTCACCTTGCCTGATTGATCCTGCAGTTTATTACGGACATCGCGAAGCGGATATCGCCTTGACACAGCTGTTCGGCGGATTTAAACCGGAATTCTATTCTGCGTATAATCAGGCTTGGCCTATGGAAAAAGGCTGGCAGAAAAGAATGGATATTTTTAACCTCTACCCTCTATTGGTGCATGTTAATTTATTTGGTGGTGGCTATGCTGCTCAGGTTTTGCGGATAATCCGGCAATTTTGAGTAATTTCGGGCTCGGTTAATATTGAAATGGGAACTGTCCGTAAAAGTCGGACAGTTTAAACTCTTTCATTTCAGGTGTATATTCAACTGAAATTCTACAATCAATCCCGTTTTAAATGCCTGTATTTAAGCATTTAAAATCATTTTGAAATCATGAATAAGGACACAGCCATCAAGCTTTTCGAATCGAAAAAAATCCGTTCCGTTTGGGATGAAGATTTAGAAAAATGGTATTTTTCGATTGTTGATGTAGTGAGCGTTTTAACCGAGAGTCCAAATCCAAACAACTACTGGAAAGTATTAAAGCACAGGTTGGTAAAAGAAGGCAGTGAGTTGGTTACAGATTGTAACCAACTGAAAATGCAATCTTCTGACGGTAAATATTATCACTTCAGCAAGCAAAGAACAAAGAAATCAGTAAATAAACTCCTGTCGGAAATAATAGCCTTACCTGCACTAGATTCAGCCTGCATGTCGCCCTTCGCCTTGTCGCTCTTCGCCCCTCTCTTCATTAAAAACAATAATTTAACTTAAATACATTGAAATTCACATCATTCGGCTTTAGCCCCACGCTTATGCAGGGAATAGAAGCAATAGGATACGAAACTGCTACTCCTGTTCAAATTTCGGCAATACCAGCCATTTTGGAAGGTCGCGATATGATTGCTTCGGCACAAACCGGAACAGGTAAAACCGCCGCTTTTTTATTGCCGGTTATCGAAAAACTAATGGCTATGCCACACGACAACCAGGTGAAAGCAATGGTAATCGTTCCAACCCGCGAGCTGGCCCTGCAGATCGATCAGCAGATGGAAGGCTTTTCGTATTACACAAATGTAAGCTCCATCGCTATTTATGGCGGAACCGACGGAACCGTTTTTTCGCGCGAAAAACAGGCGCTCACCGAAGGGGCTGACCTTATCGTTTGCACACCCGGCCGCCTGATGGCGCATATGAACATGGGTTATATCAAATTCCCGGAACTCAAATTCCTGATCCTCGACGAAGCTGACCGCATGCTCGACATGGGTTTTAACGAGGATATTCTGAAAATAATTTCCTTCCTGCCAAAGCAAAGGCAAAACCTGATGTTTTCGGCTACTATGCCAACAAAAATCAGACACCTTGTAAAACAAATCCTGAATAATCCGGTAGAGATCAACATCGCAATGTCGAAACCGGCTGAGAAAATTGTACAGAAAGCTTACGTGGTTTACGATACACAGAAAATTCCACTCATAAAAATGCTGCTGAAAGAAACAGTGATGAAGCGTGTTCTGATTTTCTGTTCGACCAAAGAGAAAACACGGCAGCTTTACCACGAACTGAAGAAAGCAGGTATCAAAGCAGAAGAAATCCACTCAACCCTCGAACAAGCTGCCCGCGAAAATGTGATTATCCGATTTAAAAGTGGTGATATTCCGGTACTTGTAGCAACTGATATTGTATCGCGAGGAATTGATATCGAGGATATTGATATGGTGATAAACTATGACGTGCCTCATGATGCCGAAGATTACATACACCGCATTGGCCGCACAGCCCGTGCTTCCGCCGAAGGAACTGCCGTTACCTTTATCAACGAACGCGACCAGCAACGATTTGGGGCAATCGAAACCTTACTCGAACGTGAAGTAGAAAAATCACCAGTACCCGAACAGCACGGTGAAACACCGGTTTATAATCCTAAAATCAGGAGGAAAGACGAAAAAAGAAGGTTTGGAGGAAAAAGAAAAGGGGGAGGAAAACCGGAAGGGATGGCAGGAAGAAAAAGATGAACCACTAATTGATCTGCTAAATTTTAACTATAAAAAACTCGTTAAAGAAATGTAATGAAAATCCAGATTTTAGAAAAGCCCCTTAACATCGAGGATAAATACCTGGTTGCTATAAATGGCCATAAAAAGTTTGTTGTTGAGGGCTATTCCGGATTCTTTACTCAGATTTCAATAAGTAGTTTTGAACACGGGCAGTCTTTATCAATATTTCGAAAAATTTTAAGTCTAATGCCTTCTTATAATATCTTTTTCAATAACGAAAGGATATCAGACCGTAAAGCACCTCTAAAATTCAGAACTGGTTCATTTTTATTTAACAGGTATTATTGTAATTGGGATAATGACAAATATGAAATATTTATACATAAAAAGTTGAAATATTCCATTTTTAAAAACAATGTTCAAATAGCCGGAATTAGCGAAGATCGCTGGAATATGGTCGGACAGGATAGCTTATCACTTGAATGTAACAGTGATTGTATTCCTGAATTAATTATTGCTTTTACAATCATTATTGATAATATTTATACTCACAAAGTAAGCTTTTTAGGTGGCCTGCTAACTGGATCAATTGGCGTAATGTTCGAGGCAAAAATGTACGACGAAACTTGGCAAGCGATTTAGAGTAAAGTTTCAAAATAATGTCGATAGAGAAACTATCTATTTCTTCCTATCGTTTCTCTCGTCCCACAATTCCTTAAAACTTTTAGCAGCTACTACCGGCAATTCGCGTCGTGGACCCCAGCTGGCAGCAAAAAACTTTTTCAACACTTTGTTTTTGGTTTTCCCGCTGAACATATCCATGTATTTGCGTTTTCCCATGCCCATTTTAAATCCGTGCATCATCATTTTATCAAAACGGCTGGCATAGCCTTCCTTTACCGAATCGTTACGATTGTACAGAAGCTGCTCATGCAGGTTTATTTTCACCGGGCAAACCTCAGTACACGCACCACAAAGCGACGAAGCAAAACTGAGATGCTTAAAGTCCTTCATCCCACGCATCCAGGGTGTTATAACCGATCCAATCGGACCGCTGTAAGTGGTTCCGTATGAATGACCTCCAATACTTTTATATACAGGACATACATTTAAACATGCTCCGCAACGGATACATCCCAGCGCCCGGCGCTGGTTTTTATGGGCTAATATTTCGGTGCGGTTATTGTCGAGCAGGATCACATACATTTCCTCCGGACCATCATTTTCACTATCCTGGCGCGGGCCGGTTACTATTGAATTATAAACGGTAATATTCTGCCCGGTTCCGTGTGTTGCCAGTAAAGGCCAGAAAAGATCCAGGTCGCGGAGTTTCGGAATCAACTTTTCAATTCCTGCAATTACAATATGAACTTTAGGAAACGACATGCTCATCATAGCATTTCCTTCGTTTTCGGTAAGGCAAACGGCACCAATGTCAGCCACCAGGAAATTGGCTCCTGTAATTCCGATATCGGCATTAAAAAACTTCTCGCGTAATAAATCCCTCACAAATGCTGTAACCTGCTCCGGTGTGCTGTCAGCAGCCATTCCAAATTTTTCGTTGAAAAGAGCTGCTACCTCTTCTTTCGATTTGTGCATGGCCGGAGTAACAATATGGTAGGGTTTTTCGCCGGCCAGTTGTACAATGTATTCTCCAAGGTCGGTTTCGAGCGATTCAATGCCGGCTTTTTCGAGGTGTTCGTTAAGCGAAATTTCCTCGGTAACCATGGTTTTGCTCTTCACAATATGTGTGGCCTGCTGCTTTTTTACAATTTTTAATACTTCGCTAACAGCCTCGGCACTATCCTGAGCCCAAATAACTTTTCCGCCCCGCGATTGAAAAGATGCTTCAAAATCGACCAGGTATTTCGGCAGATCGGTTATAACCTTATTTTTTATATGAGCGCCACGCTGTTTAGCCAGTTCGAGGTTGAGGTATTGCTCCTTCCCTTTTACAACAGCGGCATCGTAACGCGAAATATTAAACGCTACAGTTGCCCGGTGTACCTTATCAAATGCCTTCTTTTCGCTGTCAGCAACAAACTTTGTATAGGAATCGCTCATGGAGTTTTGCTTAGTAAGTGGGTAAAGTTTATTTAAGCTTTCGTAATCTTCAATACATCTCTATTGAACAAATTTCAGCCGGTTGTGATTAATTTTAGAAAGGTATTTTTTCAATCCTTGCTTTGTGCCTTCCGCCTTCGAAATTGGTGGTAAGAAACGCCAATACTGAATTTAATGCTTCATATTGCGAAATAAACCTACCCGGAAGACACAGAATATTTGCATCATTATGCTCACGGGCCAGCATGGCAAGTTCGGTTTTCCAGCAAAGTGCAGCACGTATTCCTTCATACTTGTTAGCTGTCATACAAACGCCGTTTCCGCTACCGCAAATAAGGATCGCCATCTCATATTGACCACTGTTAACAGCTGAAGCTACCGGATGGGCAACATCAGGGTAATCCATACTATCAGAAGAATAAGTACCAAAATCACGGACCGAATAGCCTGATTCAGCGATCTTTATCTTAATATATTCCTTGAGCTCGTAACCTCCGTGATCACAGCCTATTGCTAAAGTTTTGGTTTTATCGAACATTGTTAATAAATTATTATTGGTTAATTATTCTGTTTCAATGGCTTGTTGCTTATTTCCTTTCAGTGTTAACCACTTACAACAAAAAACAAAAGTACGTCCAAAAACAAGTCATTTCATTATCAACGCAATAGAGTTTTTAAACATTTATTGTTAATAAGTGATTACTTTTGTTACTAAAATGTGCATAGAATTAGCTTGCTGTTAACAAAAAAATCACAGGTAGGTGTGTGCTGAAGTGCTCAAAAAAGTTTGCTCTAGTTATGAGTCATTTTACAACAAGATATAAACACTTTTTACCTGTTTATAACCCGTAATTTTTATTACTGCAGCCAATATGAACACAATGTTAACAACCTGCTTAAAATTTTCACTCACAGAACTTAACCTCAGATAAAATTGTTAATAACCTGTGCACAAACTACCTTTTAGTAAAACAAAAAATAAAAATCACTTAAACTGCTAACACTATGAACAGACTAATATTAATAACATATATTTAATTATTAAAAAATATATTATTAATGTCTGTTACGGATAATCTGAAAAAATGGAAAAAGATAAACTCATTGAGAAGATACTTAAAATTAAAAAAGAGAAGAATGCAGTAATACTTGCGCACTATTACCAGGTGGCCGAAATTCAGGATATAGCCGATTATATTGGCGACAGTTTGCAGCTTTCGCAAAAAGCTGCTGAAACGGATGCTGACATTATTGTATTTGCCGGAGTTCATTTTATGGCCGAAACAGCAAAAATACTTTCGCCATCGAAAAAAGTTCTTTTGCCTGATCTCGATGCCGGATGTTCGCTGGCAGCCAGCGCACCCGAAAAAGAGTTTTCCGACTTTGTAAAGCAACATCCTGATCATAAAGTAATTACGTACATTAATTGCTCTGCTGCCGTTAAAACCTGGTCGGATGTAATTGTTACATCCAGCAATGCAGTTAAAATTGTGGAATCGTTTCCTAAAGATCAGAAACTGATATTTGCTCCTGATAAAAATCTGGGCGCATACATAAATGGATTAACTGGGCGAGACATGCTTTTGTGGGATGGCGCCTGCGAAGTACACGAAACTATTCGTACCGAAAGCATTATGCAACTGAAACTTGAACACCCTGATGCAAAGCTTATTGCGCATCCCGAGTGTAAACAGCCTGTGCTTATTTTAGCCGATTTTATAGGTTCAACCTCTGCCATGCTCGATTTTACTGCAAAGGACAGCGCTAAAAAGTTTATTGTTGCTACTGAAACGGGTATAGTTCACCAGATGCAAAAACTGTCGCCCGAAAAGGAATTTATTGTAGTTCCGTCGGACGAAACATGTTCGTGTAACGATTGTCCTTATATGAAACTCAATACGCTGGAGAAACTCTATCTTTGTATGCTGAACGAAAAACCTGAAATTACCTTGTCAGCCGAAGTAATTGAAAAAGCCCGCAGACCTATCGTTCGTATGCTCGAATTGTCAAAGAACAGGTGATTGTTGTGAATAGTTAATTGAAAATGGAAAATAGTGAAGACATTGAAAATTAACTTATAATTTTACCGAAAACCTGGAAGTACTAGTCTAAGTAAAATCATTTTTAACAGTTCCTATTTTCCATTAACAATTTTCAATTAACGAATAAAAAAGTGCAAAATTACTCTGTATATTCTATCAGAACTGCTTTGTTGAAAACTCTGTTTTTAATGGCAGTATTATTTTTTTGTGTTCCGGAAATGATGGCTCAGCAACCTTCAGGAACAATGGGCGATAGTATTGTGAAATTTTATTATCCGGGCGGACAACTTTCGAGCGAAGGAACCATGCGCGAAGGAAAACCTGATGGTTACTGGAAAACCTATTACGAAAACGGTGTGCTGAAAGCAGAAGGAAATCGTAAAAATTTCATGCTCGACAGTGTGTGGAAATTTTACGACGATTCGGCAAGGTTATTAGTTTCCATATCTTATTCTGAAGATAAAAAGAACGGTATTAAAACTACTTACCGCGAAGGTGAAATGACTACCGAAACTTTTGTAAATGATATAAAACAAGGTCCAACAACGTATTATTATCCCGACGGTAAAGTTCGTTTGATAATAAATTTTATAGCCGGACTAGAGAATGGAATTGCCCGCGAACTTGCTCCTGATGGCACAGTTATTACATACATGGAGTATAAAAGAGGGTTTCTCGTAAGTCGCGAGCGCATTAACCGTAAGGATAGCAAAGGCTTGAAACAGGGACGATGGAAATATTTTTACGATAACTTTACCATCAAACAGGAAGGCATTTTTAAGGATGATAAAAAGAACGGTTATTTTAAAGATTATGATGAAGAAGGAAACCTGGTTTCTGTTAAAAAATATATTAATGATGTTGAACAGGTTGAAGCTCCGGAGCTTACCAGTTTAAAAATAAAAACAGATTATTATCCGAGCGGAAAAGTCAAGACAGTCGCCAGTTATAATGGTGATGTAGCCGAAGGTGTCCGCCGCGAGTATAACGAAGAAGGAAAAATTGTTGCCGGTTATGTTTTCACAAAAGGAGCGCTTACCGGCGAAGGAATTGTTGACGAAGAAGGAAATAAGGAAGGCGAATGGCGCGAATATTATATTGACGGTACTCTCAGGTCGGTAGGCACATATTCCAAGGGAAAACCAATCGGGAACTGGAAATATTATTTTGAAAACGGTAAACTTGAATCGGAAGGTAAATATACAAAAACGGGTTTGCTGGATGGAACCTGGCGCTGGTATTTTGACGATGGAAACATCAGGCGGATACAGTCGTACATTGCCGGAATGGAAGACGGCGAATACGAAGAACACGATGAAACCGGGCGTTTGATTGTAAAAGGTCAATATGTTGAAGGACTTGAGGAAGGTGATTGGGTGTATGATTTTGGCAATTACCGTGAGTTAGGCAGTTACCGTGGTGGGGCAAGGTTTGGTAAATGGAAATCATATTACGACGATGGTACCCTCAAATTCGAAGGCGAATATATTGATGATAACCTGAATGGGCGGGTAAACTGGTATTGGCCAACCGGAAAACTGAAAGACCAGGGCAATTTTGTAAATGGCAGCCGCGAGGGCGACTGGATTACCTTTAATGAGGATGGTACTCCATTCCTGATCATAACGTACCGTGGCGACGTTGAAAAGCGTTATGACGGCATTGTTATCAAGCCGGCTTTTGAGGAATAAGATTCCAATACCGAAAAAGTATTTTTATAATCAGGTTAATTTTTCTGAGTCACTTTTAAATACTGAAGATATGATTTTCTATAAATCTTCAATAGCATTGGCAATATCAGCCATGTTATTTATTGTATCATGCAATCCCCAACAACAAAAAACTGATCTATCATCCAACATTATTGATACAGCAGCCTATTTGCAAAAGGGTGATTCTATTTCGGCCATTGTTCAAAAAGTGCTGCTAACAAATGTAATGCAGGCTATGAAATCCGGCGGACCGGGATATGCAGTTTCTTTTTGCAACGAGCAGGCTATGCCGCTTACCGATTCGCTGGCAAAAGCACATAATTGCCTTATTCAGCGGGTGTCGGATAAATACCGTAATCCTACCAACAAACTTACCGCTCAGGATCAGGAAGTTTGGACAAAGATGGCTTCAGCTGCAACTGCCAATACACTTTCAGGATCGGAAAACGGGCAGGTAGTTTTTTATAAACCCATTAAAATAGCCATGCCGGCATGCTTAACCTGCCACGGAACTGCCGGTAAGGAAATGGAAACCAAAACCTTTGAAATCATTAAACAAAAGTATCCTGACGATATAGCTACTGGGTACAAAGAAGGCGACTTACGCGGAATGTGGAAAATAACTTTCCTGAACGATTAGACTGCAGCTTATAACCTGAATACAGGTAATTTAAAATTTGTAAAGTGCAGAGAGCCGGAAATTTTTATTTCCGGCTCTGTTGCTATATATATATTCATGCCTTATATTCGTAGTGTTGAAATATTGACTGTTAGTGGTAAACAAAACGCTTGTAAATACAACATTTTCTAAATTTCACTGTAATGCAGCAACAATCATCTGATCCTGTTCAGGATACCAATCTCCCTCCAAAGAAAAAGAAAAAACGTGGTTGCTGTTTCGGTTGCAGCATAGTTTTGATTTTGATCCTGGCGTTAATCCTGGGAACAATTGGATATTATGTGTACCAGAGCTGGCCAAAAAAATCAGCCGTTGAGAAAGAGTATAACCAGATTCCTGATTATTTCGAAAATTAGCAGATTATGAAAAAGATACTTTTGGTTTCAATTTTGTTTCTGCTGGTTTTGCAAGGGATTTCGCAGCAGAGTTTCAGGTTGCATGTACAACCCGGAAAACCGCAACTGGCCGGTGATGGCGACGATTACACCACCCTGGTGATTACCGCCCGTGATAAGGAAGGTGAAGTTATCACAACGATGAACGGAAAGGTTGCTGTGCGGGTCAGCTCGGGTTTTTGCGAAGCGATTGAAGTAAATATGCAGGATGGTGTTGCTTTGGTTAAGTACACTTCTCCCATGTTCGGTACCCCGATAAAAGCATCGCAACGCATGGTTTATTTCATTTTCAGGTTTATGCAAAAATTCATTGCCCGCTCCGGTGGATCAACTGATGCTGCTGCCAACCAAAAACTAGCAACCGATATTACTATCGAAAGTTTTAAGGAAGGACTTATTCCTGTGACCCTGATCCCGAAAAAGGATGGCGATAATTTTGCTTATATCGTTTGCGAAATGAATGGCATTAAAGGAAAAGCCAAAATAGAAATTCTTAAGGCTACCGAGGGCCGCAACGGAAGTATTGTTCCGGGAGTTTATTACGGCCGCGATATATCCGGTCAATCCGACTGGAAATTAAATATTTACAGCAGCGGAACAGGCACCTGGGGCGAAGCAAATTCGTCGGAAGATGATTATAATACCATTATGTTCAGCAACGAGGTTTTTACTGAAATGAATGATGTTTTAGGTAAAACTGCCGGCATGACCGGATTCCTGAAAGCGTATTTAGGCCCTTCCTGGAAAGAAACCCAATACATCGAAAACTACGATATTGTTAAAATGGGAATGGGGTCGGCATATATGCCCATGCCGAACAACGGTGTTTTCATTTATGTACCGCCAATTCTTTTCGAATACCAGGGACGACCAACTTCAGCCTCTCCCGGAAGTTCTCAAAGTGGAAAACCTGAAGAAGTTTTGAAAACCGATAAATCCGGTATCATACTCAGTCAGAACGAAATTATCGGCGATGGAAAAAGCCGTACCCGCGCCATTTTTCACTACCAGGACGAAAACGGGATTCCTGTTAGTGGAAAAACAATTTCATGGTCAATCCCAAATGGAATCAAAACAATATCGGCTGTTACTGTTACTGATGCTAATGGAAATGCCGAAGCTGTTCTGGAAGCACCTGTTTTAAAAGCTACCGGCGAAACACGGGGCGAAAATACCGGCCAGCTTATCGATAATTATAATCTTTATAAAATCACTGTAAACTATTCGTCACCCAAAAGGGCAAACGATTATACCGAAGCTTATTTGTCTGTTTATAAAACAATTGAACGAAATGTCAGGATTCTGAAACCTGGTTTCGAAGCAAAATCGTTTAAGTTATTACTTCCACAGCTCGAAAACTTTAAACTCGAAAGCAGCATATATGCACTTATCGAAATGATAAATTCTCCCGCAATTCCTGATAAAATAGCTGTTGCTGATGCCGTAGTTTTCATCGAAAGAAAAAAGTTTGACGAAGAATATTTTAACCGCAACTATGAATTGCATTTCAAAAAGGACAGGAAGTTTTTCCTCACAATGGTTGATGATGAAAAAGGCGGATTCTTTGCCATTACTAACGGAGAAGGAAAATTCTCGCTTAATGCCGGGATAAATCCGGATAAAAAACTTCCGATGGAATCGCTGCAGGCCAAACTTTCGGACCTCACCGGAAAAAGAAAAGGATCTCTTGGAAAAGCCTTAAAACTGTTTAATGATGATGCTTTCAGCAATCAGATGATTGATGCATTGTTTGTTATGGATAAAAACCTTTGTGCATTAGACCATGTTAAGAGTAGTTACATAGAGGAAAAACTGCATATACTTGGCAATCTTATGGCAAACGCCAATTCCACTTCCGGTATGCTTAATGAAACCACCGGTGAAATTACCTCCGCTACCTGGGAATTACTTGGAGTTGTATGGGGTTTTGCCAACGATCATTATAAAATTACCGATGGCTTATCGAAAAAAGTAAAGCTGGATGATATGCAGGAATGGGCCGGTGGAAAAGGCGCGGAAGCGGTAAAGTACATTTATTCGAAAGTAAACGGACAGGAAATGTCCGGTGGGGTAAAAGCCAAAATGTACAAGGAGCTCTACAAGCGTATTTTTGCGGAGTCGGATAAGGGTAAAATACTGGGAACCAAGTTTTACTACGAATCCATGGGCGAATCAATTTATAATGGCATCAGCGAGTTACTGGGCGATCAGCTCGAAGCTATTTCGGGATATTTCGATAATCTCAACCCGGTTCCTGATGGATTGAAGAATTATATGCAGGACCGGTATTATGGAAAACTCAAAAAGGATGTTTCTATTTTCATGAACACACCACCCGAAAAAGTGCATGCTGTGTACGAAAAAATCCAACCTGTACTTCGCGACCGAAGTACAGAACTAAGGGCTTATTATTCAAAAGTAGGGAAGTTCCGCATGGATATGGGATATTATAAAGCGGATAAAGATCTTTTTGCAGATTTGTCGAAAGGCGCAATAATCATCGGAACTGTGCTTGTTACGCGCGATTATGCCCGTATGGTCGATTTGCTTGATAAGCTTGATAAAGGATCGAAAGTGATTGATGGTCTGTTTGCCGCAAACAATATGGCTAACGAAATGTGGAGCTACAGCACTATGCTGGCCGAAGTGAAATCGACATTCGAATTCGTTAACCTGAGCACTTCAAGCGGAAATGTTACACAAACTAAAAAGTATGTAAGTAACGGCTTTGATTTTAATCTGATTCCTAAAGCGTATGCCCAGAGTGTTGGTAAGGGAAATTCGATTCCTGGAATCAGTGCATTATCAGCCAGTGACCTGGCATACGGAAACGCTTCTATCGATAAATTGTATGCCGGTTATCCCGCTTTTGCGGATTGGTTCGAAAAAAATAAACAGAACTTTATTAAGGCAGGAATCGATAACAATGCACTGGTTGCCAAAATGATGAAAGCCGCAGATGATTATGACCGGAACCTGTTTGCCATTGCCATTACCGATGCTTCACTTTTTTCTGATCCTGGTAATCAGCAATTGCTGAATGCCCGGAATCTGAGGGTACAACAATTGTCTTCCGGATTGGCAGTCCTGATATCCGTAGGGTCAAAAACCATTGAAGTAATCGATCGTTTGCCTAAAGGAAATGCGCTGGGAGAAATCGAATCAGCTGAAAAGAAAACCATTGCCGGATTAACTTTGAATGAGATACTTATTTATGGTGGAGCCGGGCTTGGTGGGCTAATAATCCTTATTGTACTTGTAGTTTTTATTCGTCGTAAACGCAAATCCGGATCTCATCCGGCAACCCAATCACAAGTTACATCGTTTCCATCTAATCCGGCATTGCATAATACTAACGTTCCCGAAATAAAGGATTCATCTTCACCTAATACTGATACACCAAATCCTTTAACGCAAATAAATTCCCCAAAATTCTGTCCTCAGTGCGGCGCCTCGCTTATCCAGGGAAAGAAATTCTGCGGGAAATGCGGGTTTAAAATTCATAGCTGATATACTAAATTAGAAAACTCCTGATTATGAACTTTTGTAACAATTGTGGTAGCCAGCTGAAACCCGATGCCCGGTTCTGCGGTAGCTGTGGCACTCCTTCAGATTTGCAGCATAAGCATTCATCTTTATTAAACACGATGAAAACTATTGTTTCGGAAGGAGTCGAAAAATACTCGTTTTCTACGGCTGAGTTTACAATGAAAAATTCACAGCGGCGCATTGTAAACCTGTGGATCATTTTGCTTTTTGTGTTCATATTCCTCATTTTCCTGCCTTCCATAATTGGCCTCGATGGTATGGATGGTGGATTTGCCCTGGGCTTTGTCTCCTTCTTTATGGTGATCATGAGCTTTGTTGTTATACTCATTTACCGTTCACGGGCTAAACAACTCGACAGCATACTTGCTGGCGAAGGGCGCATAGCCGTTTGGAAATATTCCCGTGAGGAATGGGAGCGTTTTATCGCAATTGATTTTGAGGAGGAGAAAAAAGCTAAAAATTTCATGTTCAAACTGGTTTCGGTTATATGCGTAATTGTTGGTATCATTCTCTGGATTGTTATAAAGGATGTGCTTATTATGTTTATTTCCCTGTGCATCATACCGGTTGTAGCTATACCCGCTTTTCTGGCTCCACGTATGCGTTATAAAAAGCTCAAAAACTCTGAAGGTAAAGCATTGATTTCGGAAAAGGGAGTAATAGTTGGCAAAATGTTTCACCTGTGGGTAAAACTGGGTGCACGGCTCGACCAGGTAGTCCTGGTAACTGATGAGCAACCTGCCATTCTCGAATTCCACTACTCAATGCCTACGCGAACAGGGCGGCAGGAGGAGGTGGCAAGGGTGCCTGTTCCTTACGGCCAAATGGAAGAAGCTGAGCAGATTGGGAACTATTTTGCAGAGAGATTGGCATGATTTCCGAATATCTTTGTTCAAAACAAATTTTCTTAAAATTATTAGGAATCCAGACCCGAATCACATATATTTGTGATCAGGATATAAAAGCAATAATAATCAACTTTAAACCTGACTTTATGAAAAAGCTATTTGTACTGTTTGCAGGAATTGCCGTCATTGCATTGTTCTCATCCTGCGAAAAACTTTTCAACAAAGATGAGGATGCCGGCACATTAAGCGGCGATCAGTCTCCAATGGGTGAAGTGGGTGTTACTGTATCTTCGAGTACAATTGAAACTACAGGGGTGAGTAATTGCTCTGCTACAATAACAGCTCTTAAAGATGGTGTATCGACATACACTGCCGAAGCAACTGTCACTAATCCTCTTGTGAAAAATATTATTGCTAATTTTCCCGGTGTAACAATTGCGGGCGACAAATGTACAATAACGGATTTCAAGGTTCAGCAAACTAAAGAAGGAATTAAAACACTTACAGGTCCGGGAGCCGGAGTAATTGTAAAATACGATTCAGAAGTTGGCGACACCTACCCCATCGGTAGCACAGGTAAAGAAAGAAAAGTAGTAAGCAAAACAGGTGAAGATGACTATCCTTACGGTTTTATGCTGATTAAGACTATCCAGGTTGAAATGGAACCGCTCGACTTGAAGAAATCAGGCGGAATAACCAAATACACATATATTGCCAACCACAAATTTGGGTTGGTCGGTGTTAAAGTATCATTCGATGATGGTACAACTGCTGACTTCCCTGTTTATTCAAGCGCTCAAAATTAATCCCGATAATTATATTTTATACTATACCTGAGGATTGTTAACAATCCGGTTACGATTCTGTGCTTATGAAGAACCTGCTTTTACCTCACTATTTCAAGCTGATTGGTATTTTTTTAGTAGTATCAGGAATTGCAATGGCTATATTTTATATATGGTTCGATTTCAGATTTACAATGCCTGTATTTGCAGTGTACTCGGTATTTTTTGAAACAAAAATATTCGAAACTTTTCGTACAAATTTTGCTGATGAACTTACATTGCTGTTCCTGATTTTCGGCTTAGGAATGATTGTATTTTCGAGGCAGAAAACTGAATTTGCAGGACTCGATTTGATTCGCTTCAAAGCTTTATCACTGGCGGTTATTACAAATACCGTTTTTCTGTTACTTTCAGTGATATTCGTTTACGGTAGTGGATTTATGGGCATTCTGGTTTTTAATGTTATCTCACTTTTTGTTTTCTATCTTATCATCTTTTTCTTTTTTAAACGGAAAAAATCAGTAGAAAAAAGTGAATAAAACTGCTTCAGTTCATCTGAAAGTCAGAATCGGTTTTTACCTTTTCTTTGTTCCGTAAGGATTCAATTTTAAGCCATGTTATTGACAGGAGAAGTGAAAGCAACCAGCAGATCCGGGTTATAAGCAATGCTGTACTTTTCGGAATCATCAATCCTGTGATTCGTTTTAGCGCATACTGGGTGTAGGTATCAGGAAGGTTGATAATACCCATTTTGCGAAGGATATTGAAATGCCATTCGGTAAGAATACAATTGTTTAATTCATTTCCGAATATTATCCATGAACACCCGGTGAGTAAAACCACAACAAGATGCATTTTCCGCAGATCAGGGAAAAACCAGCCTGAAACTATAAAAATCACCAGCAGAATATGCAATATATCAAACATGATATTCAGAAAAGGCAACATGGTGTCTGCTTTCAGTATCATTTTATTTTTAGTTGGTATTAAAACGGGATAAGACTTGTAACGTCTAAAACCCATACCCAATAAGTTTTCTAAAACTGTTGCAAGGAAATTCACAAACAGCACTCTTAAAGGATTAAAACACTACCGGGAACCGATGGATAATTCAGTTCCCGGTTTGAGGTTTAATTATTCCTGATAAACAGATTGTGCTTAACTGTTTTTTATCTGCATTACCCGGCGGTGAATGCTCGATAAATAATTGATCAAAGTAATATACCTGTTGGCGGCAGGTGCAATCAAAACTTTACCGGTACCTGTAAAAGTGTTTACAATTCCTTCGCCCGAAATCATGGATCCGAAAATCCCTTTGTTGGCTTTGGCAACGGTTAATTGTACACTCGCTTGCCTGGCAACCGCGAATGAACCATCTACAACAAGTTTGCCATTGTTCAGTTCAACTGTTTCGAGTGGTCCGTTCGAAAGTAGCACAACCTTGCCAACTCCTGCAACTTTGGTTTGGAAAAATCCTTCACCTGAGAAAAGACCTGAAATAGATTTATTGGTAAACGAACTAATATCTATTCCCATTTCGGAAGCATAATAGGCACCCTTATCGAGTATCCATTCTTCACCTTTGAGATCCATAATAGTAAAATTTCCGAATGAAGGTTCAAACCAAACGGTTCCGCTTCCTCTTATTACGGGCTTTACCACACTTTCGCGGGTTACCATCGATTTCAGAAAACCACCTGCCGAGGGGAGATTTGCTTCCATTTCGAGGTTTCCCTGCATGTAATACATGCCGCCCGATTCGTAACGTACAGCGCTGTTATCGAATTCTGCTTTCAGGAATTTGAGGGTTTCTTTTTCGACAACATCAAATTTAACAGTTCCGAATTGAACAGGCGCCGGTTGCTGAGCAACCTGAGGCGGTGGCTGGTATGCCGGAGCAGCTGGCTGAGCTTGTGCAGGAGCTCCTGCTAATGCATTTTTAGTCCCACATTCAGGGCAAAAGGCGGCGCCATCAATCATACGGGAGCCACAGTTACTGCAAAATGCCATACTAATCAGTTTTAAATGGTTTAAACAAGTTATTTACCTTTTTAAATTATCATATACTGTTCACTTAAATCCTATTCTAATTCGTAGCCTTCGACCACAACAAATCCATTGCCGACAAAATTTTTCGACCATGTTGAAAAATCGGAGTCCCAGATATAATAAGTTCCTTTTTCGAACATTTTATTGGGCTCTGCTACCCATTTTGCATTCGGAGCTCCGTCCTTTCCTGTTTTTCCACTGGCTTTAAATGTTCCAAGTGTGTTCCCGTCGCGGTCCTTTATGGTTATAATTCCTGCGCCTGAAGTTCCCATTCCGTCGTTATAATGATCGGTTGTGATACGCACAATCATGGTTGATTTCTGAAGGGTGAGTTTAACAGGATTTTTTGGCTTTTTATTTTTTGGGTCTTCCTTTCGGCCTACTTCGTGTATAACTTTGGAAGCAATAGTATTACCGCCTGCTATGGGCGATATTTTTACCCCGGGATTAGGTTTTGTTGTTTGCGAAGAAGCGTTTTGCTGAGCAGCTTTATTTTTTTCCTGTTCGCGGTATTTTTCCAGTTCCTGGTCAATTTTACTCTTTGGTTTGGCAGTACTCTTTGGCTTTTGAGTTGTCGTTTCAGTGGGTGTCACAGCTATTTCAGCTTCAGGCTCAGGAGTATCGGTAATTATTGCTTCTGGCACGGCAATGCTGGTGGTTGTATCCGCTGTAGTTTCTTCAGCGGGAGATGCTATGAACTTGTTATACGCAAACCATCCACCTGCTCCAAGTACACCTATTCCAAGTATCACCAATAGAATTGTCATCCAGGGTTTCTTTGTTGATTCCTTTTTAACCTGAGTTGGTGTTCCCGATGGTGGATTTGGCAGATGCGTTTGTTGCAGAACAGGTTCCGGTGCAGGAGGTGGTATAGGTTTTGGTGCTATAGGAGGAGTGGAAACCGATTCAACTGGCGGCGGAACAAATGCCGGTTCGGGATTAGTTGTAGCAGCTGGTGTTTTTCCGATACCCGTTTCGCCTGCATTTACCGGGCTTTGTGTATCAAAGCCACATTCCTGGCAGAATCGTTCGCCTGAAACAATATCCAGACCGCACTGTGGACAGAATTGTTTATTTACCTTCTCTACCTGTGGTTTTTCCTCTATTATAGCAGGTTGAATAAGCTCCACCGTAACCGGAATTTCAGTAATAACCGGGTTGGCAGTAAGTGAGGAGGTTGTATCAAAGCCGCATTCTGGACAAAAACGATCGTCAGGCGTAAGTTCGGTTCCACACTTCGGACAACCTGGTTTTATTTCATGAGTTTCAGTTAGAACACCTTTTGCTGCTGTTGGTTCGTCAACAATTACCGGTGGAGTTGCAACAGGCTCATTGCCTGATGGTTCAACTGTTGATTTGTCAAAACCACATTCCAGGCAGAAACGAGCCCCTGGCTCAAATGTTGTTCCGCATTGAGGGCAAAATTTCATGATAGCAGGTATTATTTGTAGTTTTAAAGAAAAGCCTTTTTGCCGGTTATCGGAATAACCAAATGTACAAAAAGGCCTTTCGTGTCAAATTCATCTCAAAACAGGTTAAAATCCGAACCCTGCGGCACTTCCAACAAAAATTAATCCTAAAATACCTCCGATTACCAGTGCCATTACAACAGCTATAGCAATCATTGCAATAATTGTCAGGGCAACATAACCTACAACTTTATCTTTTGGAGTTCCTTTTAAAACCGGCATTCCTACGGCAAGAAGATAGATGGCATAAAGGCTGATAAGCATAATCAACATGCTCATAGTTGTTGATAAAAGAAGCAGGATACCGGCTACCCACTGAGGTGTGGAAGCGTAAACAGCTAATTGCAGCGATCGTCCGAAATTTTTCTGCGAATCAAAAGATGGTGCCAGTAAATCGATAACCCAGGCTAGCAAATACACACCAATTACAGCCGAAAGTAATTGTATCAAACCGGTTTGTATTCCTGTTGCAATACTACGCGAGGTGTATCCCATAAACGACATACCAATGATACCATACTTTATAAAAGCTGATAGTGCCGGTATAAGTGCTAATATCAGTGCATAACCACCAATCAGTTTCATGGTATCGGGTTGCTCCGTAGCAATTACTTCCCATTCCTGTTTTGGTTTGGTTATAATATTTATTACACGCTGTACAATATTTGTTTTTCCGGAAATGGCTTCCTTAAAAGCACTTGAAGCTTCTCTGGCATGCTCATACACAGGTTCTTGCTGGTAAACAGGCGGAGGTGGTGGAGGTGCTGCCTGTGATGGCGGCGGAGAAGCAAAAGCAATAGGTGTTCCGCAGGCTGCACAGAATTTGGCTTCCGGTTTCAGCTCTGCTCCACAGTTCGGACAGAATTTCATAAGCGTTTTGTTTTTGTGGTTAATGATTATAGTTTGTATTGATCACGTAATTCCATCAAAAGCAAGTTTCAACTATTGAAGAGTAGCAAATATATAATTTTATTGAAATGGATGCAAAAAAATAATGATGAGTTTCTAAATGACAAAGCCAGGATTTCACTCAAAGTGAAACCCTGACTTTGTCGAATGCCGGCTAATCTCAGGTATTTCGTACCAGGTCAAAATCCATTTGCTTCTTCTGCAAATCAATCTTTTTAACCTTAATGCGTATTTTGTCGCCCAGTCGGTATATCTTACCCCAGCGTTGCCCGATTATGCGGTAGTTTTCCTCGTCGAGGTAATAAAAATCGTCGTTCATCAGCCTGAGCGAAACCATGCCTTCGCATTTGCTTTCGGTAAGTTCAACAAAAATACCCCATTTGCTTACTCCCGAAATCAAACCATCGAACTCCTCTCCTATCCTGTCCATAAGGTATTCAGCCTGTTTGTATTTTACACTGGCGCGTTCAGCTTCCATGGCTTTACGTTCCATATCCGACGAATGCTTGCATTTTTCTTCGTATTCCTCTTTCGAAGCACTTCCCTTTTCATCCAGGTACCACTGCAACAAACGATGAACCATTAGGTCGGGGTAGCGGCGGATTGGCGAAGTAAAATGGGTATAATATTTAAACGAAAGTCCGTAATGGCCAATATTGTGCGTTGTGTATTCAGCCCGGGCCATGGTGCGTATGGCAATGGTTTCTATCATATTCTCCTCCCCTTTTCCCAGTATTTGATCGAACAGTGAATTAAAGGAAGCCGTGATACTTTTGCGGCTGGTTGTTTGAAAACCATAGCCTAGCTTTTGCAGAAATTCGGAGAAGCGGATCAGTTTTTCAGGATTTGGTTCGTCGTGCACACGGTAAACAAAAGTTTTGGCTTCGCCTTCCTTGTTTTTGCGGGTTGCAATTTTTTCGGCAACCCGGCGGTTGGCCAGCAACATAAAATCTTCGATCAGGTAGTTTGCTTCCTTTTGCTCTTTAATCATAACACCGATCGGTTTACCTTTTTCATCCAGTTTAAACTTAACTTCCTGCGATTTAAAAGCAATGGAACCTTTTTTAAAACGTTCTTCACGCAATTTGGAAGAAAGATTATGCAAAGTCATCAGCTCGTTTTTATATTCACCCTCAGCTCCATCAATCATTACCTGAACTTCTTCGTAGGCATAGCGGCGGTCGGATTTTATAACTGTACGGCCAAACCATTCGTGCAGGATTTCGGCTTTATCATTCAGTTTAAAAACTGCCGAGAAACATAGTTTTTCCTCATCGGGGCGCAACGAACAAACCAGGTTCGAAAGTTGCTCGGGAAGCATCGGAATGGTGCGGTCAACCAGGTAAATGGAAGTTCCGCGTTCGTATGCTTCCGCATCAATAGCTGTTCCGGGAGTTACATAATGCGAAACATCGGCAATGTGAACACCTACTTCCCAGTTGCCGTCGGGTAGTTTCTGCAGCGATAAGGCATCGTCGAAATCCTTGGCATCAACCGGGTCGATGGTGCAGGTCCAGATATCGCGGAAATCGCGGCGTTTGGCAAGTTCTTCGGATGAAACTACATTTTGGATTCGTTTCGCTTCAGCTTCGGCAGCTTTTGGAAATTCGAGTGGAAAATCGAATTCAGCCAGTATGGCATTCATTTCCACATTGTTATCGCCCGGCTGACCAAGAACATGAATTATTTCGCCGATAGGATTGGTAGCTTTTTCGGGCCATTCGGTGATAAGCGCAACCGCCTTTTGTCCGTGTTTAGCTCCTTTAAGGGCTGTAAGCGGAATATAAATATCAACACTAATCAATTGGCTGTCGGGAACAAGGAAGGCAAATCGTTTGGAAACATGAACGATACCGACAAATTGTTTTTTAGCTCGTTCAACTATTTCAACAATCACGCCTTCGGGTCTGCGGTCCTTACGTTTCGGGAAAAGGTGAACTTTTACCTTATCTCCGTTCAGGGCATGATTGGTATTGTTGGATTCTATAAATATATCTTCAGGTGAGTCGGGGCTTATGATATATGCCTTGCCCGTTGCTTTCATATCAACGATTCCGGTAACTGTATTTGCTTTGGCAATTGCAGTCTTGAGTTTTGGGTTTAATTTATACTTTCCCCGGTTCATTTCTACAAGCGATCCCTGCACACAAAGCTGCTCGAGGATTGACCGGATCTGGTCTTTTTCTCTTTTATCGGTGATTCCTAGTTGTGAGGCCGTTTGCCTGAAATTGTAAGCATTGTCGGAATTTTCCGAGAACAGGTTAAAAACCTGGTTAGTAAATGCGTTGCGGGCAATGTTAGCCTGCGGATTTTGTTTCTTCTTTGACATTTTTTTTCTTTTAAAGTCGTTTTCTATGCCGTATTGCACAGAAATTTGTAATTGTATGTATTAATAACAGACGGAAAGCACTATTGGCATTATCCTATGTTAGCTCATTTGTAATATTCCAGGTTTCCAGATTCCATTTTATAATTTCAATCCCTTCAATCCCTTCAATCTCATCAATCCCTTCAATCCCTTCAATCCCCTCAATCCCCTCAATCCGCTCCTTGTCCCCTTGTCCTACACCACTCCCTTCGGAATCGCATCCAGCAATATCCGTGTATACTCTGATTGCGGATTAGTAAAAACCTCATCCGATTCACCCATTTCCTGTATTTCGCCGTTCTTCATTACCATCAGGCGGTCGCTCATATAGCGCACTACCGAAAGATCGTGACTGATAAACAGGTAAGTAAGCCCAAATTCCTTTTTTAAATCGTTTAGCAAATTTAACACCTGAGCCTGAACCGAAACATCGAGCGCCGACACGGATTCGTCGCAAATTATAAATTCAGGTTCTACAGCCAGCGCCCGGGCAATGCAAATCCTTTGCCGCTGACCGCCCGAAAACTCATGCGGATAACGCCCGTAATGTGATGCTTCCAATCCTACTTTTTGAAGTAAATCCGAAACTTTTGCTTTTCGCGAATTATCATTTCCATGAAGCTTATGAGTGCGCATCGGTTCGATAATAGCTTCACCGATGGTAATCCGTGGATTGAGTGACGAATAGGGATCCTGAAAAATAATCTGCAGTCTTTTTCGCAAAGCACGCAACTCATCTGATTTCAAGTCGTTAACCTGAATGCCGTTGTAAAGCGTATTTCCAGATTCAGGTTCAACCAGCCTGAGCAAAGTGCGTCCGAGAGTTGTTTTTCCGCAACCGGATTCCCCTACCAGGCCAAGAGTTTCACCGGGAAATACTTCAAAAGTAACATTATTGACAGCTTTGTATTGTTTTATTGGCTTTCCGGCCAGGTTTCGCTTCAGTGTAAAAACAGTATTAATTCCTTCCGCTTTTAAAATCGGGTTTCCCGAATAAAGCTTTGCGTGTTGTTGACTGCGTAAGGCTTTGCTGATAAAAGTATCTCCTTCATTGCCTTTCCCTTCCATAAAATCAGCAATTACCTTCAATCGCTGAGGACGTTCGCCCAATGGCGGACGGCATGCAAGCAATCCACTGGTATAGGGGTGCTGCGGATGGTTGAATATTTCGGAAACGGTCCCTTTTTCAACAATTTCGCCTTTGTACATCACCAGCACATTTTTTGAAATTTCGGCAATCACATCCAGGTTATGCGAAATAAAGATCAGGCTGATAGAGTGTTTCTTTTGCAGGGTGCGCAGCAATTCAAGGATGGTTTTCTGAACGGTTACATCGAGGGCTGTAGTTGGTTCGTCGGCAATTAATATATCCGGATTACATGCCAATGCCATTGCGATCATCACACGCTGTTTCTGTCCACCCGAAACCTGGTGAGGATAAGCTTTAAATGTACGTTCCGGATCAGGCAGCATCACTTCGCGGAAAAGGTCGATTGTACGTTTTCGTGCTTCGTGGCGTGTCACGTTTTCATGTTCAAGTATATTTTCCATAACCTGTTTTCCACAGCGATAAGCCGGGTTAAGCGAGGTCATTGGTTCCTGGAAAATCATAGCAATTTTTTTACCGCGCCATTGCCTCATTTCTTTTTCAGGAAGCTGAAGAAGATCGCAATTATTTCCATTTAAATTATTGAATACAATCGAACCGCTTTTAATTTTCCCGTTAGGTTTTGGTATTAAACCCATAATAGCCAGCGAAGTGAGCGATTTTCCGGAACCGGATTCGCCCACAATTCCTAAAGTACTGCCACGTTGCAGTTCAAATGAAATATGGTTAACGGCAATATTCTCTTTCCCTTCATGGGTGAAAGCGACACTTAGATCGTTCACACATAAAACAGGGATTTCAGGGGTTATAACAGCGTTCAATAGTAAAGCAAGTTTTACTGAGTTTAAATTAATCCTTTTATTGAAGCCAGTTGTATGATTGCATCAACAATTTCCTGTTCCGAAAACCGACTACGGTTTATTTCGATATCGTACGCTGAATTTTCGGGTTTATGTCCGAAAAAACGCGAAACCAGCAGTTCGCGCTCAATATCATTTTTACGCACATATTCGGTAGCATATGATTTACTGAAATCGAGGCGTTTAGCGATTGCTTCGATTCGCCATGCTTCGGGAGCCTCAAGCCTTACATGAAGTGATTTTTTTATATCGGCGCAAAAACTGGCTCCTCCCCTGCCAACGATAACAACATTTCCATTGGTGCCGAACTGCCTGATAACTTCCTGTATGGTTTTAAAAATTTTAGTATCACTTTTGTGATAGTGTGATGACAGGGCTTCAACAATCTGATCCATAATGCCCCGGTCTTTATCACTGATCACATGCTTTAAAGCCATTGGGTCAAGGTTAAGTTCCTCCGCTGATTTCTGAAGTATTTCGCGGCTGATCATATTCCATTTTCCGCCGTTCTTTGCTGCGGGTTTCCGCTTGTTCAATTCATGGCAAACTGTCCAGGCAATCTGGCTGGCACCACAACCGGTCTGCCTCGAAATGGTAATAACCGGACCGGCTTCCTTCACTTGTCCAGAAGGAACAAAATCACCGCCAACGCGACGGTTCATATACTCGAAAAGCCTGTTTTCCATAGCCGTTTTCTTTAGAGGTTGAGGCGCTAAATTAAGCGTCGGTATTTATTAATTTCGTCAAGGGATGATACATCTGCAGCACGTTTAACATACTTACCGAATTCTCATTTTCACCAATCCCGCAATTTCCCACATGTTTTTCTTAGTTGATCTACTCCCAGCTTTCAGCCTTCATTCAACCTCGCCCGCATAGCTTCCGTTTCATTTTCGTAACCCGGTTTTTCGAGCAAGGCAAACATATTGTTCTTGTAAGCTTCAACACCTGGTTGGTTAAAAGGATTAATCCCTAAGAGATAACCGCTCAGCCCGCATGCAAATTCAAAAAAATACAAGAGCTCACCGAGTGATCGTTCGCTGATTTCGGAAAGCAAAATATCCAGGTTCGGAACTTCTCCATCGATGTGCGCAAGTGTTGTAGCAAGAGCTGCTTTAGCATTAACTTCATGAAGGGTTTTTCCGGCTACAAAATTCATTCCGTCGAGGTTAGCTTCATCCGTAGGAATTATTAGCGGGTGTTTGGGTTTCAGAACATGAATTACGGTTTCGAAAAGCATACGCTGTCCTTCCTGGATATATTGCCCCAAGGAGTGCAGATCGCTTGTAAAATCAACAGCAGCCGGAAACAAACCTTCATTTTCCTTGCCTTCGCTTTCGCCAAACAATTGTTTCCACCATTCAGCCACGAAATGCAGCGAAGGCTCATAATTTACCAGTATTTCAATCTGGTGGCCCATGCGGTATAACGAAGAACGGATTGCCGCGTAGCAAGCTGCCGGATTATCGGTTATCGAGGAAGTTTCGGTGCAGGCTTTCCGCATCTCTTGCGCGCCTTTGAGCAGTTCACGAATATCGTAGCCTGCCATTGCAACCGGCAACAATCCAACAGGAGTAAATACCGAAAAACGCCCGCCTACATTATCAGGAATTGCGTAGGTTTTATAACCATGCTTGTCGGAAAGGCTTTTTAATGCGCCTTTTACGCCATCGGTAACGGCAATAATGCGGTTGGATGCTTCTTCAATACCGTATTTTTTCTCGATGTGATCTTTCAATAACCGGAAAGCAATGGCCGGTTCGGTAGTAGTTCCTGATTTGGATACGACTATAATTGCGTAATCTTTTTTATCGAGCAAACGAAGTAGTGCAGCATGATAATCCTGGCTGATATTGTGGCCTGCATAAATTACAACCGGATTTTTCCCGTCGTTTTCAAACGAAGAAAAAGGTGACGAAAGCGCTTCGATAACAGCCCGGGATCCAAGGTATGAGCCACCGATACCGATAACAACAATTATTTCAGCTTTTCCGCGAATTGCTATTGCATCAGATTCGATGGACAGCAGAAGGCTTTCTTCTATCCTTGCGGGAAGATCAATCCAACCAAGGAATTCATTACCTTTCCCCGCTTTTTCGATAAGCAGGCTGTGACTGATATCAATTTCATCCTGCATAAGCATAATCTCCTCTTCCGAAAGGAAACCCGACAAGTGGCTGTATTGGAACCGGAGATTTATCATTTAAAATCAATTTAGAAAAAACCTGTATGATACAATTGAAAGTATAAAATTACGAAATAAAAATGATAAGTCATACTTTAACGGTAATTTAACACAAGGCTTTTACCCGCTACAAAATGACCCCAGGCTCCGCTAACGTGATTAAATAAAAAATGCGGCTTTTGATAGCCGCATTTTTCCCAAACAAACAACAAAACCAGTTATGAAAATTTCTCTGCAATAAATTAGAGAATAAATAGTATAACTTTTCTGTTCAATTAACCGATACAAAGATAATTTCAATATCAGGCTCCTTGTGTTAACGAAATAAAAAGAACGTTAAAATATGTTAAGTGATTATCTAACTGATTATAAGGCGATATAAATTTGCAGGAATTGTTAAAGCCACATTTGCGAAGGCAGCTGCACGGAGCAAATTCAGGAAACATGAAATTGAAACACTGACCTGATATTTTCAGGAAACAGATAACGTACTCTAACAGGTTCTGAATGAGGTTAAAAAGGCAGAAACTGTAATTTAAACTTACCGCGTGAAAAAACAGTTATTGGTTTTATTAGTAGTTATAATGTCGGTTGCAATGGCCGTATTTATTGGTATTCAGGTTTTCTGGATCAGGAATTCAATGCAATTGAGAGAGGCTAATTTCAGGCGGACAGTAGATGAAGCAGTAAATAGTGCTTTATGGAAACTGGAAACAATAGAATTAACACGCCGTACTTCTGCAGGATCAATACAACTTCTTGCACAAGATTCATTATTACAGCTGTTAAATTCACAAATATCTCAAAATTCAGATAGCCAGTCTGTTAATGGTATAGAAATGACAAAACAACCTTCACCCGAAGGTTTGGCAATTACAATGCAGGGAAAAACCCCATTGCAAAATGATGAACCAGGTAAAGATGATTCCGGAAATCTGCCAGCCAGTATTTCTCAAAACTTCTCGCAAAGTGCTGCCATCCGAAAGCAGATTATGCTCAATTATGTGATGAACCAAACTCTGGGCGAAACTGGTAAAAAGCATATTGAAAATAAGGTTTCAACCGGACTTATCGACACGCTGCTTAAACAGGAGTTTTCATCCAAAGGAATTTCGATAGAATATGAATTTGGTGTTTTCAGTCCCGATCGAAATAAAATTGTGCTCGAAAAAACCGGCAAATATCATGATGAACTACTTATTAAAGCCTTGTCGTTCCCTTTGTTTTCGGGCAGTGCAATCTCTACTCGTGATTTCCTTCTTGTATACTTCCCTCAACAATCAAGATACAACCTTCAAAGTCTCTGGATGATGATGTCGGTATCATTATTACTCGTATTAACCATTATTGCTGCATTCAGTTATTCGGTGTTTACAATTATCCGTCAGCGGAAACTTTCGGAGCTCAAAAACGATTTTATCAATAATATGACTCATGAGTTCAAAACGCCGATTTCAACAATTTCATTGGCATGCCAGGCTCTTTCGGATAAAGATATTCCCCGAACCAACGAAATGTACAACGACTATATACAGATCATAGGAGACGAAAACCATCGCCTGGGCGAAATGGCCGAAAAAATACTGCAAACGGCGATACTCGAAAAAGGAAACCTTCATCTGCGCCCCGAAGCCATTGATATGCATAGTCTTATATCGGATGCTATACATAAAATTGCCATACAGATTGAGATACGCGACGGAGTTATAAACCAATCGCTTACAGCAAAACATTCAATGGTTAAAGCAGATAAAGTGCACCTTTCGAATGTAATCTTTAACCTGCTCGATAATGCCAACAAATATTCGCCGCGTAAGCCGCAGATCATGGTTTCGACCGCAGATGCCGATGGCGGAATTTATATCAGCGTCAACGATAAAGGAATGGGAATAAGCAAAGCCAACCAGAAAAAGATTTTTGATAAGCTTTACCGGGTTCCAACCGGCGATGTGCATAACGTGAAAGGATTCGGCCTGGGCCTGAGCTATGTTAAATTTATTATCGAAAAACATGGTGGTTCCATTCAGGTAGAAAGCGAACCGGGAAAAGGTAGTACATTTACTCTCTTTCTGCCATACGTTATTCCCGATCAGAATAAAAACAACAATAAAGTGTAGCTGTTATAAAATCAAATGGCAATCTCATCGTTAATCAATAAATATTTACGATAAAAGGTATTAAAATGGAAACTGAAAAAATAAAGATCCTGCTTGCTGAAGATGACCGCAATCTCGGCACTATCCTCCGTACCTATCTCGAAGCCAAAGGATACGCTCCAAGGCTTTGTGTTAATGGTGTCGAAGCACTTGAATCATTCAACAAGGAACCTTTTGATTTTTGTGTAGTGGATGTGATGATGCCTTTAAAGGATGGTTTTGCACTGGCTAAGGATATCCGTAAAGTTGACAGCCAGATTCCGATTCTGTTTCTTACGGCCAAATCGCTCGAAGAAGATAAACTGAAAGGTTTCCAGGCCGGTGGCGACGATTACCTTACCAAGCCTTTCAGCATGGAGGAATTACTTGCCCGTATCGAAGCCATTCTCAGGCGTTCAGCCAAAACAACCGATGGCAAAACCGACAAAGGAATTTTTTCTCTCGGGAATTTTGTATTCGATTATAACCACCAGAACCTGCATATAAATGGTGCTGATCAGAAACTTACCAGCAAAGAAGCCGAATTGCTGAAAATATTGTGCGAGCATATCAACCAGGTTGTCGATCGCAGTTTCGCGCTGAACCGTATTTGGCAAAACGACAGTTATTTCAATGCCCGCAGCATGGATGTGTATATTGCAAAAATCCGCAAATACCTGAAAGAAGATCCTTCGGTTGAGCTTATCAACGTGCATGGAATAGGTTTTAAACTGGTTACAGAAAACCCGGTTTAACAAACCAAAAATATTTAATCTTAATCCCGGAATTTTAGAATAATCTTCCGGGATTTTTCTTTGAAATAACTTTCAAAGCCTCTTTGGTGCTCAGGTTGCTGAGTTTATGGGTTTGCACAAAATCAATTACAGCTTCGGGCGAATGTTTCGAATATTGCCGCAACGACCAACCGATTGCTTTTCGTATAAA
Source organism: uncultured Lentimicrobiaceae bacterium (assembly GCA_964420555.1). Lineage (GTDB taxonomy): Bacteria > Bacteroidota > Bacteroidia > Bacteroidales > UBA4417 > UBA4417. The sequence continues at coordinate 535,204 of CAYQTT010000001.1, forward strand.
GAAATCAGGGTGACCGGCCAGGCGTTCGCAGAGGGTAAAGAGTAAAGCGCTGTCTATCGTTTTATTATGCTTTAACTGGTGTATCAGGCAGGAGCGTTGCAGCCATAAATTACCTGAGAGCATCCATTTTTCGATATAGTTAATTTTCACATCAGGGAACTTTTGAAATAACATCCCGGCAATATTTGGAGCAACGAAATCAACCGAATCCCACCACGATTTATTGGTGATCATCCATTCCGATAGGTCTATAAGGTCTTTGTCAGCTTTTTTCACAAATTTCTCAGTAATTTCCAGGGCAGTATATTGCCATTCGCGCTGAGGCTGTTCCCAGGCAAAGTGAATCAACTCTTCCAGTTGATCATACTTCGGAAGGCCTGATTTAGCAATAAACTCTTTAACAAGCTGCCTTCTTACGGTTGAAGAAATCCCATAAAACTCCGATTTATTTCGCATATAGGCTTTTGCTCCGGCAGCTCTTACCGGATCGGCATTCCTCTCAAAAGCTTCTTTTAATTCAGCAAAATATTGTTCCATCATAATCCATTTCCATCGTACCTATTGAAAAATTACTTTTCTGCTTTCAATCAGTTTGCCCGCTGAATCGGTGAGATTAAAATAATAAACCGAGCTTGCTGATTTTGGGTTTGCCCATGTAAAATGATGTTTTCCGGCATCGAATTTATGTTTACTCACCTGCTTTCCCAACGTATCAAAAACACGGAGCATCGTTTTATCCGGTGTGTTAAAATCAATATTTACCTCGTTGCTTGCGGGATTGGGATATATGTTCATAAAACCGGTTTTTACGCCGCTTTTTTCGGATTGATCCAAAAATAACCTGTCCCAGACCGCCAGCGTATATTCTCCTCTTTGTAACGTATCAACGGTAATTATGCCTGCCGTCCAAGGACCAATTCGCGAAAATGAAGTTCCGCGCCACGGCTGTCCGGCACCGGTGCGGTAAAGCATTACCAGTGAGTCTTTTGAGCTGGTGATAAGTGTAAGATCCAGGGAAGTGGCGCGACTGTATGTAAACTTGCCTTTTGCTTTGAAATCCGCAGGGAAAATCCCTTCAACGGTCCAGTAACGCGAATCGGAAATCCTGAGACCGGGTTGGGGCACAACCAAACTATCAGCTGTTACCCAGTTATGTGTTATACGTACAAGTGCCGAATCGGTAATCTGATCAACAACCACTTTGCTGTAGGTTTGAGGGAAATCATGTTCACCGGTGGTTTTGAGTGTTTTGGCTCTATCGGTGGTGGCATCCGAAAGCTTCTCATCCGCATCGGCCATTACCTCAACCGGCGAAAAGGGCAAATGAAAAGTTTTGCTTCCCGTAACACCTGAAAAAACAATAGTGTCAGTTGTTTTCTGCCAGTTGTTGTCAAAAAATGAAATCTCCAGGTGATTGGCATTGGCATATTGAATGGTGCCTTTCAGTTTCTGCCGTACATAAACGGTAACATTATACCCGTTGCCCGAAGGCACTGTTATTGATGAATCAATTGAAAAATGGGGAAATCCCGGGGCGAAAACCCAGGCATCGAAAAACGAAGTCATATCAGTTCCACTGTAAGCCGTGAGGAAATCGCGCAAATCATAACTCGATGCAAAATTATACCCGTATTGCTGCAGGTAGGCTTTTACTCCACCGAAAAACAGGCTGTCGCCCATATAACCGCGCAGTGTATGAGTAACCTGTCCGCCCTTCTGATAAACCGTGTTCCCATAGGTAAGAGTTTGTGGAATTCCATACACGGCATAATAACCGCCATCCGTAACGTGTGTTGACTGAAGCACATCTTTCAGCTTCGACCTCATATTGTCTTTGTAAGCTTGCTTCCCATAAATTCCTTCGCGGTACAGCGATTCGCACCATACGGCCCAACCTTCGTTGAGCCACATGTCTTCAGCCGAAGCGCAGGTAACTTGATTGCCAAACCACATATGCGAAAGCTCATGGGCATACCACCATTCGCTATCCGTATTTCCGGTCCAGCCGGAAAAAGGATAACTCACATTGCCGGCATGTTCCATTGCACCCAAACCTCCGGGTGTTCCTGTATATCCTATTCTTTCAAACGGGTATGGCCCGAAATTACTTTCGAAAACCTGCATAATGTTTTTCATATTCACGAACGTACCGGCTACTTTTGCCATATCAATTGCCCGGCAATAGTAAGTAATCGGGATAGTTGACTGTAAACCGGTGTAACTGTCGGAAACCAGCTCATAAGGGCCGGTAGTGGCTGAAATAAGGTATGTCGGAAGTGTATAATCGGTTTTCCAGTGCCATGTGGAAGTATTGTTTCCATGATCGGTAACATTCACGAGGTTTCCGCCGCTCACCGCTTTTTTATTATTTGGTACGGTAAGATATACATCATACAATGCCCTGTCCTGAAAATCGTCGATACACGGAAACCATGCTTTACCCAGGTTGTGCGGAATGGCATCAAAACCAACGCCTAGGTTAAGTGCATAATCGCCCGAAAAATGAAATCCTCCCCAACCTGACGGATCAACAAACGGCTGTCCGTGATAATAAATGGTTGTTGTTACAGTATCTCCGGTATTAAGTGGTGTAAAAAGCGAAATAGTCAGAACCTGATCTGCATGGCTAAAAGCAGTTGTTTTCACGGATCCGATATATACAGAATCAACAATGAGGCTAGCCAGTTCAAGCTTAATTACTGAAAGTGAATTGATTTTCGAAACGAGCTTCGCTTCTGTGTAACCTTTAATGGTTTTATTCGTCAGATTGATATCTGTTAAATAAATACTATAGTGAGCTGCTTCAAGAGTATCACTGTAAAGGGCTTTTGACTCATTTTCTTTATGAGAAAATTGAGCAAATAAGTCATTTGAATTGTTTATTAACGAAAAGAATGTTAAAAACACAAATAAATAGGCTTTTGTCATGTGTTTATTACTTAGTTACAATAACTTTGTAAAATTAAATCAATAATACTTACGTTGTCTTTAATTCAGAATTATAACCAGGTTTCGATGAGAAAATTAATTGTAATGCTTTTCTGCCTTTTGTTTTACACAACTATGCAGGCGCAAGAAGTATGGACACTCGAAAAATGTGTCGAGTACGCTCTTACTAACAACATCCAGGTAAAACAACAGCTTCTGCAGGTTAAAGGCCAGCAGGCTTCGTTGCAGCAGGATAAACTTAGCCTTTTACCTTCGTTAAATGCAGGAGCCAGCCATGGGTATAATTTTGGTCAGACTGTTGACCGTTATACCAACGAGTTCGCTACCGACAGGGTTCAAACGGATAACTTTTACCTGGGATCAACTGTAACTCTTTTCGATGGTTTTCAGAAAATAAACCAGGTGAAACAACGCAAACTGGACCTTGAAGCTTCGCAGTTTGATACAGATAAATTTATGGATGATATTTCGTTATCTATAGCCACGGGATATCTGCAGATATTGTTTTACAAAGAACTGGCTATTACTGCCGAAAGACAATTAGCAGCCACTGAATTGCAATCGAAAAGATTAAAAAATCTTGTCGATGCCGGAGCCGTTGCCCAGGGCGATTATTTCACGCTCGAAGCACAAAAAGCTGCTGAAAACTCACAGGTGGTAAGTGCCCGCAACAACCTCGATATTGCTTACCTTACGCTCTCGCAGATGCTTGATTTACCGACTACCGAAGGTTTCGTTATTGAATCTCCCGACCTCGAAATGAGCCTGCAGCCTACACTTGTTTCACCTGAACAGATTTATGGATATGCACTCGAAACTCAGCCATCAGTTAAAAGTGCCGAGTCGAGGGTGAAAAGTTCCGAAGTTGGGTTGTCATTGGCGCAGGGTATGCAGTCACCTTCGATTCAATTACAGGGTTCGTTGGCTTCAGGATATTCGGGAGCTGCCCAGATTCTTAAAAGTTATACACCGTATATTCCTGATGTTAATACAACCGCACCTATTGGTTTTATTCCTGACGCTAACGGACAACCGGCACAACAGGTATGGACTTTCGCCGGTACATCAGTTTATGAAACCAAACCATTTAACGATCAGTTTAATGATAATTTTAACAAATCAATAGCTCTGAACCTGAATGTTCCGATTTTCAACGGTTGGGCTACCCGCACAGCCATCAGTAAGGCAAAAATAAATGTTGAGAATCAGAAATATAATCTCGAACTCACTAAACTCGAACTGCGGAAAACTATTCAACAAGCTTACGCTGATGCTAAAGCTGCGCTTAATAATTATGAAGCTGCTACTATTGGAGTAAATGCTGCCCGGGAGTCGTTCAGATATGCGGATCAGAAATTCGAGTTAGGAGCCCTTAATTCGGTTGATTATAACAATTCGAAAAAAGACCTCGAAAAAGCGGAATCGGATCAGCTTCGTGCCAAATATGAATTCATTTTCAAAAGTACTGTTCTCGATTTTTACATGGGTAAACCATTATCACTCAAACGCAAATAGCCTGTAACAGGATTTACACCAGACAAACAACCCTAATCCGAACCATAATTTAATCCATATCAACAATGTTCACCAAGAAAAAGATTATCTGGATACTTATTGCTTTTGTTGTAATAGCGCTTATAGCCGGAGTTATAGCTAAGAAAAAAGGACTGATCGGGACACCCGAGGAAACAAAAGTTTCAACCGAAAAAGTTACCAAACGCACCATTGTAGAGGTGGTTTCGGCAAACGGGAAAATTGCCCCTGAGTTCGAAGTAAAGCTTTCTCCTGATGTATCGGGCGAAATTATCGAACTCTATATCAAAGAAGGCGATCTGATAAAACCCGGGCAGCTGCTTGCAAAAATTAACCCCGAAATTTACCTTTCCAATTACGACCGTACCATTGCTGCGCTTAACACATCGCAGGCTAATCTGGCCAATGCCAAAGCGCGGCTGGCACAGGTAAAGTCGCAGTATATAAATGCGAAAAACGCCTACGACCGCAATGTTAAACTTCATGGCCAGAAAACGATTTCCGATGCCGAATTCGAAACTTCCCAGGCTAATTTTGAAGTAGCACAGGCTGAAGTGGAAGCTGCCGAAGAAAGTGTGAAAGCGGCTTCGTTTAACGTAAAAAGTGCTGAAGCAGGCGTCAAGGAATCAAAGGAAAACCTGTCGAAAACATCAATTTATGCCCCTGTTGACGGTACGGTTTCAAAACTGAATATCGAAAAAGGCGAACGCGTTGCCGGTGCCTCGCAGTTCGGTTCGGGTACCGAAATACTCCGTATTGCCAATCTGCAAACCATGGAAGTAAATGTAAGTGTTAACGAAAACGATATTGTAAGGGTTTCGCTTAACGATACTGCCCTTGTAGAAGTGGATGCCTATCAGAACCGCAAATTTAAAGGCGTTGTTACTGAAATAAGTACTTCGGCAAATACAGTTGGCGTAAGCGCCGATCAAGTCACAAATTTTGAAGTAAAGATCCGCATACTTCCCTCGTCTTACCAGGATTTGATTAAAGCTGATAAGCCCAACGATTCGCCCTTCCGTCCCGGAATGTCGGCAACCGTAGATATTCAGACTGAAAGTATGGCTAATGTTCTCACTCTTCCAATACAAGCCGTTACCACCCGGGCCGATACAAGTGCTGCTGCCGTTGAAAAAGCAAAAAGTGAAGAGGAATCGGAAGGAAATACCGAAAACACGAAGAAGAAAATTGAAGTAGCGCAGGAATATGTTTTCCTTTATGATAACGGCAAAGCTAAAATGGTGAAGGTAAAAACCAGCATTCAGGATAATACCTATATTCAGATAGTGGAAGGACTTACCGAAGGCCAGGAAGTTATAACAGCTCCATACCGCGCTGTTTCCAAGAAACTAAAGCATGATGACAAGGTAAAAAAGGTTGACGCTAAAGATCTTTATACCGACGAAAAAAAGTAATACCGTATTGAGTTATTGAAATTGAATAGCGGATTCCGGGTTCCTTGAGGCTGATTTAGAGAAAACAGCACCAGGAACCCGGATTTTTTTTGTAATAAAAACCTACTTTTGCACTCATTTTAAATCTTTGTACATGGCAATTATTCTGGGTATCGAAACAGCGGCTTCCATATGTTCGGTTGCATTGGTAAATGATGGTAACCTGCTGGCTATTCGTGAATCAGTGGGAGTGCGCGAACATTCCGCTGCGCTTACCGGGTTCATAGCCGAAGTATTTCAGGAAGCCGGATTGAGCTACCAGGAAGTTGATGCTATTGCTGTTAGTATGGGACCCGGTTCATACACCGGCCTCCGTATCGGTGTTTCAACAGCTAAAGGATTAAGCTATGCCCTCGATAAACCGATTATTGCAATCGATACTTTAAAAGCACTGGCCTGGCAAGCATTGCAAAAGTGTAAACTTGAAAATGTCAGTTTGCTCAACAGTCTTTTTTGCCCCATGCTCGATGCACGGCGGATGGAAGTTTATACAGCATTGTACGATCACCAATTAAATGAAATACAGGCTGTTAATGCACTTGTTGTAATTGATGATGTTTTCGGGGAATTCGCCGATAAAGAGATTTTTTATTTTGGCGATGGTGCTTCAAAATGTATTTCGGTGTTAGGGGAGAAAAGTAATTTTACATATAAGGACAACATTGCGCTTTCAGCAGAAGCTGTTTGTATGTTGGCGCTAAGTGAATTTGAGAATAGTAATTTTGCCGATACAGCGTATTGCGAACCCTTTTATCTTAAAGATTTTGTAGCCGGAAAACCTAGGGTAAAAGGACTTTATCAATAGTAGCCGGTTATTCATCCATTGCTTCTGTTTTCTGTTTTCGTAAAGGGAATGAAACTCTTTCGGGTTTATCTTACTTAACCGCACCAACTTTTTACCACCCCTTTTGTTTTACATATAGAAATATAATTATATTTGTTTCTGTTTCAAAAACGGAACATCAACAGTTTTCATTCTTATACCAATGGAATATAAAATACTTCAACCTGTACACCACGGAAGCACTCTGCTGGTAACAATAAATCGTCCCGAAAGCCTCAACGCCCTTAATACCGCGTTTTTCGATGAGATGGATCACCTTATTGCAAATGATGCACGCGATCCTGAACTTACAGCCGTGGTTATAACCGGGGCAGGTAAAGCATTTATTGCCGGTGCCGATATTGCTGAAATGGTAAATAAAACACCAGCGGAAGCCGAAGAGTTCTCGCTCCGGGGACAAAGGACTTTCAAAGGTTTTTCAACCATTGAAGTTCCGGTAATTGCTGCTATAAATGGTTTTGCACTTGGCGGTGGACTCGAACTGGCTCTTGCCTGCGACTTCCGTATTGCAGCGGCTTCAGCCAAATTTGGTCAGCCCGAAGTTAGCCTGGGTCTTATCCCGGGTTATGCCGGCACTCAGCGCCTGCCACGACTCATCGGAATGGGTGACGCCCTGTTTATGCTTACAACAGGCGAAATGCTCACTGCCGCTGATGCTTTGCGCATCGGATTAGTACAGAAAGTAGTGGAACCTGAGCAGCTAATGGAGGAAGTCCTTCGTATTGCTGGTGTAATCGCAGCTAAAGGTCCTGATGCTGTTAAAATGGTTAAATTTGTTACCCGCCAGGGTTACCAGGTTAGCCTTGCTCAGGGTAGTCAACTCGAAGCCCAATCCTTCGGTCAACTATTTGGCAAACAAGGTACCGAGGGAATGAAAGCATTTCTCGAAAAGCGCAAACCCCAGTGGTAATCCTTCTTTCCTTTTCCTGTCTCCCCAAATCCCAACCCCAAAACCCCAACACCAAATGGAATACATACAACGAATTCAAAAAGTTTCAGTTCTCGGTGCTGCCGGAAAAATGGGTAGCGGAATACTGCTGCTAACGGCTATCGAAATGGCCGACCAGATGCTGAAGCCCGAAAACAAAGGGAAAACATTTGTTCTGAACGCCATCGATACATCCGATGAAGGGCTTGTAGGCCTGGTTAAATATGTTCGTGCTCAAGTACTGAAAGCTGCTGAAAAAAAGATTGTAGCACTTCGGAAACTATATGCCGATAAACCTGCCCTGATCGAAAACAGTGAAATAATTGAGGCTTATGTTCAGGATGTGATGAGCGTGGTGCGTACAACTACGCGTATTGAAGCAGCGTATGATTCGGCACTTGTTTTCGAAGCAGTAAGCGAAAATCAGGCGCTGAAAGAAAAACTCTTCCGCCAGATCAATGAGAATAATTCCAATAAACCTTGGTTCTTCACGAATACTTCTTCGGTGCCTATTGGAGGGCTGAATAATAATGCATCGCTCGAAGGTCGGATTCTTGGATTTCATTTCTATAATCCCCCGGCTGTTCAAAAACTGGTTGAGCTGATTACCATTGCCAAAAACCCGGCCGAAATGATTGAGTTTGCCAATAAGTATGCTGCCAATCTCCGTAAAACGGTTGTTCCATCGAACGATATTGCAGGTTTTATTGGGAACGGACATTTTATGCGTGATGCTTTGTTCGGAATTGAGGAGGCAAATAAGCTTTTAGCTCATATGCCTTTGCATGAAGCGATATACTGTATCGACCGCGTTACCCGTGATTTCCTTTCTCGCCCGATGGGTATTTTTCAACTCGTGGATTACGTTGGTCTCGATGTGGTTCAATTCATACTTCGTGTTATGCAGCCACATATGACAGGTGAAAAACTGCACAGCAGCCTGCTCGACGAATTGGTGCTCAGTGGTGTAAAAGGAGGACAGTTCAGCGACGGAAGCCAGAAAGATGGCTTCTTCAAATATCAGAAAGGGAAGCCGGTGGCAGTTATCGACAAACTTACCGGATCGTATATCGAAATTGATACTTTCCGGGCAACGGCCGATAGCTGGCTCGGTGATGCTCCTGCTGAAGTATTGCCCTGGAAAACTTTGGTTAAGGTTTCCGAAAAAGATAAAGTCCTAATTCCTGCTTTTAAAGCGCTGCAGGCATCTCCATCCAAAGGGGCAGGCCTGGCAATAACTTACGCACTAAACTCGCGTGAAACCGCCCGTAAGTTGGTCAGCGACGGCGTTGCCAACAACGAGAAAGATGTGAATACCGTTCTGCTTACCGGATTTTTCCATGCTTACGGACCCATTAACGATTATTTGTAACCGGATAAAAACATTTTGAAATGAAAAAACCATCACAAAAAGTATATATGGCTGCCGGTTACAACACCATCTCCCTTGGCACCGGCCGTAAAGAGTTTAATCCGCGCACCGAACGTCCCGGGCTTGAACATTACATGAAAGAAGCCGGACAGGGAGTTCTTACACAGGTAGGAGGCGCTCAGAATATTGACGAAAGTGTTATAGGCAATTTTATGTCGGCACGTTTCAATAAACAGGCACACCTGGGAGCTTTTGCGCCCATGATTGATAAAGGGTTGCGCTACAAACCGTCAATCAGTGTCGAAGGAGCATGTGCCTCCGGAGGACTTGCTTTAATAACCGGTATTAAATCGGTACTGGCCGGAACTGCTGATTCAGTTCTGTGCATCGGTGTTGAGGTTCAGAATACGGTAAAAGCCATTTACGGGGCTGATGTTTTGGCGGGTGCAGGATGGTTCAACAAACGGAAGAATGGCCATGCATACTTTTTCCCCGGACAGTTCAGCGACAGGGCAGGAGCTTATTATACTGAATTTGGACGCGAAGCCGCACGCAAAGGATTTGCCCGCTGGTTTCGGAATGCAATTGAAAATGCCCGACTTTGCCCTACAGCCCAGGAACATCATAATACAGTTTCCGACCTCGAAGCGTTAGCATTAACAGAGCCGAATCCTAAATCATTTACTGATCACCTGAATGTTTTTGATTGCTCAAAAGTGAGTGACGGAGCATCGGGCATTGCCATTCTGAGCGAAGAAGGTCTTAAACGTGCCGGCATTGCTTACGCTGATGCAGTTGAAGTAGTAGGGTGGGGGCATGCGGTTGACGATATTACCGAAGATCCTCCTCAACCTACCGTGCTTACAACAATACGCGAAGCTGGCAGGCAGGCACTGGCTTCGGCAGGTATAACAATAGAACAATTAGGCACGGTTGAACTTCACGACTGCTTTACCATTGCCGGAATCCTGGCTGTTGAAGCGCTCGGATTTGCTCCTCATGGTAAAGGTGCCGATTTTGTTGCTGCCGGAAATACTGCACGCGATGGCAAAATCCCTATCAATACCACCGGAGGGTTAATCGGCTGGGGTCATCCAACCGGAGGAACAGGCGTTCATATGGCTGTTACCATCTGGGAGCAATTGACCGGCAAAGCCGGTTTGAACCAGGTAAAAATTGATCCTTCACGTCCTTTTGGCATGACCATAAATATGGGTGGCGATGATAAAACCGTGGTGGCGATTGTGTATAAAAAAGCAGAATAAATAAAAGCAAAAAGCCTCCTTTTCGGGAGGCTTTTTACTTTAAATTTGAGGTTTCGAGCGGATTCGAACCGCTGTACACGGTTTTGCAGACCGCTGCCTAACCACTCGGCCACGAAACCTTGTTTAGACGATGCAAAGGTAAGTAATTAACATTTTATCAACAAATACTTTTTTATGCCTGCCTCGAAAAGGATTTCAGACAGTCGGGGCAAAGGCATCCCTGCCATTTTTCCTGTATCATTTCCATGGTTTCGGTTGGAACATCATATTCAAAACACCAGCATTTGGATGAAGTACTGCACACAAAAGTATTTCCACAGCGCGGACACTTTTTTTGCTCAAAAGGACGTTCCTTGATATTCATTTTACGTTTCTATTTTTAAAATTCACTCTAACCCTAAAACATCCCACATCCCACATCCTACATCACAAGCCCCATCTACTTTTCAAGAGTAACACTAACCTGCCGTATCTTACCACCATGAGCAAGCGCAGGATTCAGTTTTGATACTTTTATTTTAACATGACTCACTTCGGGAAAGTCACGGTAAATAGCATCAATTACCCGCCTGGCGACATGCTCGAGCAAATGCGAGTGTTGCTCCATCTCAAGCCTGATAAGCGCATACACAGCCTGATAATTTACCGTGTGTTTAAGTTCATCGCTGGTTTCGGATTCGGATGTATCCACGGTAAGCGAGGCATCTACAGTAAAACGTGTACCAATAACCCGCTCTTCTTTAAAACAGCCGTGATAGGCAAAAAAATCCATTCCTTCTATTTCTATCAGTCCCATTGAGTCTATATGTTAATTGTTGATGGAAAAAGATCTTGGTTAAAAGGAAGGATTCTCTAAACCCTAAATTCTAAACCCCAAATCCTTAACAAAACAGTTGAACGCAAAATTAGTTGTATTCCATTAACTTCAATCCTTCAAATTTGTATCGTTTTAACTATTTTCGATTAACCTTTAAGGATTAACCTCTTTCCAAAACCAATAAACTTTACCTTTGCAAATTATTTTAATTTACTTAGCCTAAACGCTTGAACATCATGACTGACGAAAATACCACTGCTCCGGCAGAAGAAAAAGCATCCCTGAATTTTATTCACCAGATTATTGAAGAAGAAGTATCGCGCGGCAAAAATCAGGGCCGTGTTCATACGCGGTTTCCACCGGAACCCAATGGTTACCTTCATATTGGCCATGCAAAAAGCATATGCCTCAATTTCGGTACTGCCCGCAAATATAATGGTCTGGCTAATCTGCGTTTCGACGATACTAACCCTGTTAAAGAAGATACCGAGTATGTGGATAGCATTATGGAAGACGTTCGCTGGCTTGGTTTCGACTGGGATGACCGCCTTTTTTATGCTTCCGATTATTTCGATCAGCTTTATGACTGGGCCGTAAAAATGATACTGGAAGGGAAAGCTTATGTTGACGATCTGAATGCCGAACAAATAAGCGAATACCGCGGAACGGTGACCCGTGCCGGTAAAGAAAGTCCTTACCGTACACGCACTCCTGACGAAAACCTCGATCTTTTTACCCGTATGAAAAACGGTGAATTCCCTGACGGAAGCCGAGTTTTGCGTGCTAAAATAGATATGGCTCACCCCAATATGCTGATGCGCGACCCGATTATGTACCGTATCCTGCATACCGATCATCACCGCACGGGCAACAAATGGTGTATTTACCCTATGTATGATTATGCTCACGGCCAAAGCGATTACCTCGAAGGCATTACACATAGTATCTGTACGCTCGAATTTGAGGTTCACAGGCCTCTTTACGAGTGGTACCTCGATCAGGTTGCCGAAGGTGATTATCGTCCGCGACAAATAGAATTTGCCCGCTTAAATCTCACATATACCGTAATGAGCAAGCGCAAACTGCTTCAGCTTGTTAATGAAAAAGTAGTTACTGGCTGGGACGATCCCCGAATGCCTACCATCTGTGGATTGCGCCGCCGGGGTTATACTCCCGAATCCTTGCGCAACTTTGCTGATACTATCGGAATTGCCAAACGCGACCAGTTGATTGATGTGGCTTTGCTGGAGTTTTGCGTTCGTGAAGATTTGAACAAACGATCGAACCGTGTTATGACGGTGATCAATCCGGTAAAACTTATTCTTGATAATTATCCTGAAGGACAGGTTGAAGAACTCGAAGCCATAAACAATCCCGAAGATCCTGAAGGCGGATACCGTAAAGTACAATTCAGTAGGGAGTTGTATATTGAGCGTGAAGATTTTATGGAAAATCCTGAAGGAAAATTCTTCAGACTCAAACCTGGTGGTGAAGTCAGGCTCAAATACGCTTATATCATTAAATGCGAATCGATTGTAAAAGATAGCGAAGGTAATATCACCGAAATTCACTGTACGTATCAGGACGATACCCGTAGCGGCAGGCCTAACAGCAACAAAAAAGTGAAAGGTACGCTTCACTGGGTTTCGGTTGCCCATGCTGTGCCAGTCGAAGTAAGACTTTACGACCGCCTTTTCGCTACAGAAACACCCGAAAATGTTGAGGAAGGTCATGATTTTAAAGAAAACCTGAACCCGGATTCTCTGAAAGTTATTACTGCCTATGCAGAAGCTTCGGTTGGTAGTTGTAAAGCCGGAGACAGATTTCAGTTCGAAAGGTTAGGTTATTTCTGTGTTGATCCTGAGACAGATAACAAGAAAATTGTTTTTAACCGAACGGTGGCTTTGAAGGATCCCTGGACAAAATCGAAGCAGGGATAAAATTTCTTACTATTTCTGATACATAGTTTGAAAAAAAGTATAATTTTGCACCTCCAAATCACAAAATTGTCTGATGGTGTAACTGGCAACACGTCTGATTCTGGATCAGAAGAGTCTAGGTTCGAGCCCTAGTCGGACAACAAGAAAAAGCCCTGTTTTTGCGGGGCTTTTTTATTTGATACTGGCTGAAACTTAATTGAGCTCAGGGCATTTTTTGAAATGGGAAAACGAGCACTTTTTAATTATTTTGCTTCCGTTAAAAAATCCGGAAAGCGATCTTAAAACAGGAACTGTTTTTATCCCTGTCAGTTTATTTAGTATAATAACATGTTTGAAAAGCAGATTTTTTATAAGCAGGTTTTTTTTAGGAATGGTTTACTCAAAATTTATACAGTTTTCAGAATTTTTGAATTTCCTCCCAAAACAGCTCCAAATTTTAATTCATTTTTAAATGCTAAAGGAATGAAATTTTCGTAAGTATAAATGCATTATTTTCAATGAAATAAAAATCATAATGTGGCTAAAACACCGGTGTTAACGACCATTTTAAGCGCCTGAGATTTTAATATTTTTTAGGAGGTTAACAATGGGCCGCATTTTCAGGGTTTTAAAACACTTAAAAATTAGTTTTTAGAATGCTTCCCGTTTCTTCAATTCAAAGCATTTTGGACTCTGAAAAATTAGAGTTTAGAATCTGGTTATTTTTCTGAGTTTGGAATGGAAATTCCTTTGTCGAACACATCAAACATTTTTATATCTGTATTAACTCTGAATTTTTTTTAAACATAAACCTGGTAAGTTGCCTCGAAAGTTTTGCAGTTCACTTTCTGGATAAGAAGAATTATTGTTCACGTGCAGGTATATAAAAAAGGTTGCTCATTTACGGCAACCTTTTCTATTTCAAATTTTAATTCTATCTATTCCGTTTTGAATCCGTGGTATTATATATTCCTTTCCGATTACGGCGGCCATATCCATCATTCCCGGACCGGCATTGGTTCCAACAACAGTGAGGCGAAAAGGATTCATTAGCTGTCCCATACCAATTCCTTTTTCCTGCACAAATGCTTTTGTATTCAGTTCTATATTTTCTTTGGTAAATGGCTCGGTAGCTTCCAGTACTTTTACATATTCGCTGAGTAGGGCAGGGGTTTCAGTTTTCCAGATTTTGGCAACCACTTTTTCATCGTATGCTTCAGGATCGAGGAAAAAGAAATGTGACTGATTCCATAGATCAGGAATTAATACCGCACGATCGTGAATAAGCGCGCAAACCTGTTCAACATAGTCAAGACATGCTTCAACCTGTTTTTCTTTCAGGATCGGAATCAGCAACTGAGCAAGTTCGGAAGGAGTTTTCTTCGACAGGTATTGATGATTGTACCAATGCGCTTTTTCCACATCAAATTTAGCACCTGATTTACTAACGCGGTCGATACTGAAATTTTCAACAAGCTCATCCATCGAAAAAAGTTCCTGTTCGGTACCGGGATTCCAGCCCAGGAAGGCCAGCATATTTATAAATGCTTCGGGCAGGTAGCCACTTTCGCGGTAGCCTGACGATACTTCGCCTGACTTTGGGTCCGTCCATCGAAGCGGAAACACCGGGAAGCCCAGGCGGTCGCCATCGCGTTTACTCAGCTTGCCGTTTCCATCAGGTTTCAGTAAAAGCGGTAAGTGGGCAAATTCAGGCATTTCCTTTTCCCAGCCGAGGTAGCGGTAAAGCAATACATGCAACGGAGCTGATGGAAGCCACTCTTCGCCACGTATTACATGCGAAATCTTCATAAGATAATCGTCAACAACATTAGCCAGGTGATAAGTCGGCATTCCATCCGATTTATAAAGCACTTTATCATCAAGTAAAGCTGAATCCACATGAACTTCACCGCGAATCAGATCCTGTACCGTAATAGATTCATGCTCAGGAATTTTAACGCGGATCACATAATGTACTCCGCTATCCAGCATTGCTTTTACTTCACTTTCAGGTAAGGTGAGCGAATTTTTTAATCCGTTACGTGTTTGCGGACCGTATTGAAAAGTTTCTTTTCGGAGTTCGTGCTCTTTACGCATAACGTCCAGTTCTTCAGGCGTATCAAACGCATAGTAAGCAGCTCCGTTTGCGAGAAGTTGTAAGGCATATTGGTGATATATTTCTTTACGATCGCTCTGACGGTATGGTGCATACGGTCCTCCGATATGCACTCCCTCATCAAAGTGAATTCCGCTCCAGGTCAGCGATTCGATAATATATTGCTCGGCACCGGGTACAAACCGTCCCTGGTCGGTATCCTCAATACGGAGGATAAATTTACCTCCGTTCTTTCGGGCAAAAAGGTAATTGTATAGGGCTGTCCTTACACCGCCAATGTGCAGCGGGCCAGTCGGACTGGGTGCAAAACGTACTCGTACTTCGCGCATGATTCAATAGGTTTAGAAGCGGCAAAGATACAAAACCTGAGCAACCGGCAGGATGATGTTAATGCGAAACAAGTAAACCTCTTTAGTTGTTAATTAACATACTGTTACTTATTTTCGGCGGTAGCGCTTAGAATCGCTTCGCTTTAGTTGTTACCTTTGCGGGTTAATTAGTTAACTTCACGCGATTCGGATATTTTTCGTTATTACGGTGTTGACAATCTGAAACTGATGGAAAGCAATTATGCATTACTGATCCGGAAGATCGATGAGTTTATCCGGAAATATTATAAAAATCAACTCATCCGTGGACTGCTATATTCCCTGGCAGCCCTCGGTACGTATTTTATTCTTATCGTTCTACTTGAGTATTTTTCATGGTTTGATACTGGTACAAGGAGTATACTTTTTTACACATTTCTCGCAGCGGCTATTTTTATCATCAGCCGTTATATCATTATACCTGTTGGTCAAATTAGTCGCCTGGGTAAAATAATAAATCACGAACAGGCTGCTGATATTATCGGTAAACATTTTATTGAAGTAAAAGATGTGCTGCTAAATACACTCCAGTTGCATAGCCTGGAAGCGGATGGCGAGCAAAGCAGTGAACTGATTAAAGCCAGTATTGACCAGAAAATTAAACATCTGCAGCCAATTCCTTTCACTGAGGCCGTAGATTTAAAGAAGAATAGGAAATACCTCAAATATGCGTTGCCACCGGTTATTTTTCTACTTGCAGCCTTACTGATTTCGCCTTCGCTTATCCTCTCGCCGTCAAAACGTATCATTAATCATAATGAAGTTTTTGAACGCCCGGCACCTTTCACAGTTAAAGTTTTGAATAAAAATCTTCAGGCCGTGCAGCAGGATGATTTTACTGTTCAGGTGAGAATTGAAGGAGATGAAATTCCGGCGCAGCTGTATATCAAGTCAGAACAGGCTAGTTACCGAATGGAGAAAGAAAGCAATGTACTTTACAATTATACTTTCAGGAATCTGCAGAATACTACTACTTTTATAATTACCGCCGATCAGTATAATTCGAAGGAATATACGATTAAGATACTTCCCAAACCGATTATTCTGTCTTTCGATGTGGAAGCTGATTATCCGGATTACCTTGGCCGTAAGAATGAAACGATGTCGAATACCGGCGATCTGACTGTACCAGCTGGTACGCGTCTTTTCTGGAAATTTTATACCCGCGACACCCGTAAACTCTCGTTCCGGATAGGAGGGAAGCTGAATGAAGTTTTGGCTGATAAATCTAATACATTTAGCATTTCATCGCGTTTAACTTCCGGAACACCTTATTCGGTTATCATTGGAAATGAATATTTTAGCAACCGTGATTCATTGTCGTATATTGTGAATGTGATTCCAGATCTTTATCCATCGATTTCGGTTGAAGAGTTTAAGGATTCTATCTACGACAACAGGCTTTACTATCAGGGCACGGTTAAGGACGACTACGGACTAAGCAGGTTGGTTTTCGCCTGGACTGTTAAAAAGGCTGGTATTGGTAATGATACGCCTAACGAAAAAACTAAGGAAGTACCGCTGGATAAATCTCTGCTTCAGCAGCAATTCTTCTATTTTATGGATATGGCTACCTTGTTTGTTCAACCGGGTGATGAAATAGAATATTACTTCGAAATTTGGGATAATGATGGTGTAACAGGCAGTAAATCAACACGATCAGTCAAAAGAATCTTTAAAGTCCCTACTTTGGAGGAAATAGAAGCCATGACTGAAAAGAAGAGTGATGAAATCAAAGATAAGATGGAGTCGGTTATAAAGCAGTCACAGTCTTTACAGCGAAATGTGGAAGAGATGCAGAAGAAAATGGTTGATAAAAAGGAAGTTGGATGGCAGGAAAAACAAGCTTTACAGCAATTACTCGATAAACAGAAATCATTACAGGAGCAGGTTAACGAAATTCAAAAAGAGAACAAGGAGAAAAGTCTTCAGGAGAACCAGTATAAAGAACTTTCGCCCGAAATAATTGAGAAGCAGCAGCAACTCGAAGACCTTTTCAATAAAGTGATGACCGAAGACATGAAAAAGATGTATGAGGAATTACAAAAAATGCTCGAAAAGGTGGATAAGGATAAAGTTGCTGAGATGTTGGAGAAGATGAAGGATGATTCAAAATCATTAGAAAAGGAACTAGATCGCAATCTTGAATTGTTCAAACAACTTGAAGTTGAAAAGAAAATTCAGGAGACTATTGAAAAGCTTGATAAACTCTCAGAAGATGAAAATAAACTTTCGGAGCAAACAAAAGATGCTCAAAAGGAGAATCTGGATAAGCTGAAAGAGGATCAAAAGAATCTGAATAAAATGTTTGATCAGGTCAAAGATGATCTTAAGGAACTGCAAAAAAAGAACAGTGAACTTGAGGAACCTAATAAACTCGAGAAAACGGACGCCGAGGAGGAAGATATTGAACAAGATATGGATAGCAGCAGCGAGGAATTGAACGAAGGGAAACCTCAGAAAGCTTCTCAATCGCAGAAAAGTGCTTCGGGTAAAATGAAAAAACTGAGCCAAAAACTTACTGAGATGCAACAGGAAATGGAACAGGAAGCTGAAGGAGAGGATGCTGAAGCCATGCGTCAGATTCTGGATAATCTAGTGAAAATTTCCTTTAACCAGGAGGATGTTATGGATCAGCTAAACATTGTAAGCACTGCAGATCCGAAATATTTGAAAGTGATTCAAAGGCAAAAAAACCTCAAGGACGATCTGAAAATGGTTGGCGATAGTTTGTATGCCTTAAGTAAAAGGCAGGCAAGTATTGAACCGTTTGTTTTACGGGAACTTACTGCAGTTGAAAGCAATATGGACGAGGCTGTAACTCAGCTTAATAACAGGGCTTTGGCTCCGGCTAAAACCAAGCAGCAGTATGCAATGACTTCAATAAATAATCTTGCACTTATGCTGGCAGAATCGCTCAAACAAATGCAGCAGAATATGCAGGGCAAAGGTTCAGGAAAGGCAAAATCGCAATGCAAAAAACCTGGGGGAGAAGGAGGCAAAATGAAATCAATGCGGCAAATGCAGGAACAAATGAATAAGCAATTGCAACAAATGAAGGAAGGAATGCAGAAGCCGGGTAAGCAAGGTTCGGAAGGCCAAAAGCAAATGAGTGAAAAATTGGCTCGTATGGCAGCACAACAGGAAGCGCTTCGTAAACAAATGCAGGAGTATGGACAGGAGATGCAGAATGAAGGTTCAGGGATGGATAAAGGAATAAAAGAAATGTTGCAACAAATGGAACAAACGGAAACGGATCTGGTAAATAAACGCATTAATGTCGAAACTCTGCGCCGTCAACAGGAAATTTTATCGCGTATGCTCGAATCGGAGAAGGCTGAACAGCAGCGTGAACTCGATCAGAAACGTGAATCGGAGGAATCGAAGGATTTATTCTATAATAATCCAGCTAAGTTCTTCGAATACAATAAGATAAAAGAGAAAGAGACTGAATTATTCCGTTCCATCCCGCCAAGTCTCACACCTTTTTATAAATCAAAAGTTAACGCGTACTTTCTTTCATTCGAAAAATAGAAAACTATGATCAGCTTCACAACAATTGAGCAGAAATTTTCGCTTAAAAATAAATTGACTGTGCGAAATTGGGTTAAATCAATTTTAAGCAGCGAAAGTAAAAAGTTGGGAGACATAGTTTTTGTTTTTTGCAACGACGAATACCTTGCTGGTTTGAATGAAAAGTTTTTAAACCATGATACGCTTACTGATATCATAACTTTTGATTATACCGAAAAGGACAAACTTTCTGGTGATATCTGTATAAGTATCGATCGGGTTAAGGAGAATTCTGTAAATTTCAGTACGACTTTTGATGAAGAGTTGGGCCGTGTAATGGCACATGGAGTTCTTCATCTGGCAGGATATAAAGACAAAGCTGCCAATGATAAAATTCAAATGCGGCAGAAGGAGGATTTGTATTTGTCATCATACCCAAATTTATAAATAGTGTTGAAACTGCTGTTAATAGTAGCTTTCAGCTTTTTGTTCCACGTGAAACATTGTTGAATTGTTTAAAAAATACGATATTATAGTTGTTGGTGCCGGTCATGCCGGATGTGAGGCAGCGGCCGCGGCAGCTAACCTTGGATCATCCGTTTTATTAATTACCATGCATATGGGAACGATAGCACAGATGTCGTGCAATCCGGCGATGGGTGGAATAGCAAAAGGGCAGATCGTTCGGGAAATAGATGCATTGGGAGGTTATTCAGGAATTATTACCGACCATACAATGATTCAGTTCCGGATGCTGAACCGATCAAAAGGTCCGGCCATGTGGAGCCCCAGAGCGCAAAGTGACCGTATGCGTTTTTCTGAATTGTGGCGATCAACTCTTGAGAAAATTTCAAATGTTGATTTCTGGCAGGATACTGTTGTTGGTTTGGACGTGAAGGATGGTATTGTTAAAGGTGTGCATACCGCAATGGGATATCTTATCGAAAGCAGAGCGGTTATACTTACCAATGGAACTTTTTTGAACGGATTAATCCATATTGGCATGAAGTCATTTGGAGGAGGCCGCATTGGGGAGAAGTCAGCCACGGGATTAACAGAAGAATTGGTTAAACTGGGTTTTGAATCCAGCAGGATGAAAACAGGTACGCCGGTGCGTATTGATGGACGATCTATTGATTTCTTAAAAATGGAGGAACAACCTGGCGATGGCGAAAGTGGTAAATTTTCATTTACTGATACACCAAAACTTGGCAAGCAACGGCCTTGTTTTATCACTTATACATCTCCTGAAGTTCATCAAGTTCTTGAAACCGGTTTTCACGAATCTCCAATGTTTTCAGGTCGGATTGAAGGAATAGGTCCAAGGTACTGTCCTTCCATAGAAGATAAAATTAACCGTTTTGCAGATAAAACCCGACATCAACTCTTTGTTGAACCGGAAGGATGGGATACAATAGAGTATTACCTGAATGGGTTTTCATCTTCATTACCAGCCGAAATTCAGGTAAAGGCTTTACACTTAATTCCGGGGCTCGAAAACGCCAGGATATTCCGGCCTGGATATGCAATTGAATATGATTATTTTCCACCGGTTCAATTAACGTATACACTCGAAACAAAACTTGTTCAAAACCTTTATTTTGCTGGGCAGATTAATGGCACTACAGGTTATGAGGAAGCTGCTTCGCAAGGTCTTATGGCTGGAATAAATGCTCATCTGAAACTTTCAGAGAAAGATCCATTTATATTGCGTCGTTCGGATGCGTATATTGGTGTCCTTATTGACGATCTGATTACTAAGGGTGTTGATGAACCTTACAGGATGTTTACTTCAAGGGCTGAATACAGGATTCTTCTCCGCCAGGATAATGCTGACTTACGCCTTACGCCGGCAGGAAATAAACTTGGACTTGCATCTGAGGAAAGGATGAACCGTGTTCAAAATAAAACGGAATGGATAGAAAAGATTAAATCGTTTGTTAGGTCAACCAGTGTGAGTCCGGATCAGGTAAACGGGTTTCTCGAAAGCATTGGTACTGCTCCGATAAAGCAAAAAGTTAAACTTGATACACTGTTGTTACGACCTCAGATTTCCTTTAATCAGCTGATAGACCACTTGGATTTTCTTAAGCAATTCACAGGTGAAATAGACGAGGGGAGCGGGGAAATAATCGAAGAGACTGAAATCTTAATTAAATACGATGGGTATATCAACAAAGAACAGGAGATTGCTGAGAAGCTTTCAAAGTTCGATGATATGCCACTGAAAACCGATTTTGACTACCTTAGTCTTTCTTCTCTTTCAACAGAAGCAAGACAAAAATTATCGCGTTTACGGCCGGCTACAATCGGACAGGCTTCACGGATCAGTGGAATTTCGCCTTCTGATATTTCAGTTTTGCTGGTTTTTCTGGGGAGATAAGAAATTGTTTCACGTGGAACATGCCATAAATGTTTGTGGTTTTTAAATACCCGGGCGGTTTTAATGATAGGTTTCTGAAATAATTTCTGACTACCTGCGATAGAAATGTTTATAACGAATACAACCCGGGCTTAAATCCGGACATAAAAATACTGAATGGAATTATTGCGTAATTGTCCAGTTTGCGGATCGGAGACATTCGATCCTTTTATTTCCGGGAAAGATTATTTCCTCACCGGCGAATCATTCGAAATCGTAAAATGCCGCACTTGCGGATTCCGATTTACAAATCCACGGCCCGAACCCGGTGAATTAGGGAAATACTATCAGTCGTCAGAATATATTTCTCATTCTGACAGCCGCCAGGGTTTGTTTGCAACCGTGTATCAGCAGGTACGCAAATATACACTCCGCCAAAAGTATAAACTCATAAGCAGGTTTCAGCCCAAAGGTGAAATTCTCGATATTGGTTGTGCTACCGGACAATTTTTAAATTATATGGCTGAAAGGGGATGGAAAGCCACGGGAATTGAACCGGATGATAAAACCCGTAACCGTGCCATCTCCGAATTCGGATTACAGGTATTTCCCGAGGAGTATCTCACCTCTATCAGTAAGCCGTCATTTAATGTCATTACCATGTGGCATGTGCTTGAGCATGTTTCGGATTTGAATGGGCGGATGAAGCAAATAAAAGATTTATTATTGCCTGGTGGAACTCTTATAATTGCAGTTCCGAATTGCAATGCAAAGGATGCAGAAACATATCGCGAATTTTGGGCTGCTTACGATTTACCCAGGCATTTGTACCATTTTGCAGAATCGGACATAAAATTGCTGATGGAAAACTATGGGTTTAAAATTGAGAGAACACTGCCCATGCGTTTCGATGCATTTTATGTAAGCTTGTTAAGTGAGAAATATAAGTCCGGAAAAATGCGCTGGTTGCCTGCTTTATGGAATGGTTTTTGGTCAAATCTAAAATCCGGAGGGCAAAATGGCTATTCAAGCCATATTTACGTGATACAACAGAAATGAGGCCATTAAAAGCTTTATATTCGCACGGAGGCTGTCTGTAAGGTTGCGCCCTGATTCGACCGAGATCGTCGTTTATAGCGCATTATTTTTAGTAGCAGCTCAAACCCTTGTCATTATTGGCTTTACAGATGTTTAACCTATGATAACGCGCAATAAGATCAAAAAACACCTTCTTTTAATGCTTTTTTTAAGCATAGTGTTTTTTGTTGCCGCTTTTTTTATTTCTACATCAGTCAGAAAATTTTATTCTCCGCAGCAAGTTGTCCCGCGACTGACTTCCGAAATTTCGGATGCCTTGTCCGATCTCGAAATTGAAATAGAAAATATTGCTAAAGCAAATATTCAGGAGAAAGATCGGTTTCTTGAATTTATCGACAATAAATACAAAAAAGTATTTGCAGAAAAAGGAATTGAAATTCTGGTTTACGAAAATGATAGCCTTACATTCTGGACGGATATTATTTTTTCGGCTCCTGAAATTAAGGATAGTCAAAACTTTTCGTCGGAGGTTATTGCCAGCGGTAGTGGATATTACCTGGTAAAAAGCTGTAAAACAGGAAAGCGCGTTATTGTTGCACTCCAATTAATCCGGTATAGATATAAATATTCGAATGAATACCTGCCGTCGGGATTTTATAAGCGTTTCAGTGCCCCCGACAATGCAGGGATCGAACTAAGGAGCGGTGAGCATAATATTGTCAGCTCCGATGGAAGATTTCTTTTCGCCCTGTCGTTTGAGGAACCGTTCGATCTCCAGATATGGCTTCAATACCTGATTTTTTCGCTTTACATAACAAGTTTTCTCTACTTGATTGCTGCAACCTTTTTCGCATATATATACATTATGCGCGATTTGGGTCATAAATGGATTATGTTTATCTTATTTATTATCGATGTTATTATTATCAGGGCTCTACAGTTTTATTTCCGTTTTCCGGCTGATCTGTATCAGATGCAACTATTTAATCCGGCCTATTTTGCTTCTTCTGATTTACTGCCTTCGCTGGGCGACTTTCTGATAAATACCATACTTGGCTTGCAAATAGCTTTTCTGGCTTTTAAAAATTCAGCATCCCGGATTAAAATTCCAATAACGAAGGGGATGAAAAGCAAAATTGTTTCTATACTTATTTTTACACTGATCATCCTGCTTTTCCATTCACTGGAA
Source organism: uncultured Lentimicrobiaceae bacterium (assembly GCA_964420555.1). GTDB lineage: Bacteria > Bacteroidota > Bacteroidia > Bacteroidales > UBA4417 > UBA4417. Next base: position 558,871 of record CAYQTT010000001.1, read on the forward strand.
TCTTTAATTTCAGGTTTAATCCTTAATTCCAGTATCTCGTTCCGATTCGAGAATATTCTCAGCCTTTCGCATCTCAGCCATGTGGGATTAGTAATTATTGCTTTTCTGCTGGTTACTTTTCTATTTCTTTTCGAACTTTCGGGACGCATTTTTATCATTTTGAAAGGCAGCAAATACGTATTTGTTACAGGAGCTTTGTCCGGTGTTAGTGTTTATGCTATCATTACTTATTTTTCTGGCAATTTCGATATTATTTTAATTTTCTTTCTCTTATCATTATTTGTTGTACTATATTTTCAGATCAGGGTTAAATTTTCTAAAAAACTTCGGCTTGGCAGGATTGTGTCTACCGTCATAGTACTTTCAGCTATGGCCACTTACCTGGTAAATAAGGCTGAAAATAGCAGGGAAAAGGAAAAACGTGTATTACTGGCAACTCATCTGGCTCATTCGAGGGATAATCTGGCCGAATACTATTTTGGCGATGCCTCGGAAACTATTAAGCAAGATACTGTTGTAAAGGGTTTTCTGGCTCAAAATCTCACAGAATCTTCCATGAATGCGCTCTCCTATTATATCATGGATAATTATTTTTCAGGATATTGGGATAAATACCTGGTTCAGATTACGACTTGTAGTCCGGAGAAGAAACTTAGTATTAAACCAGGAAATGTAATTACAGGTTGCGAAGAATATTTTGAAGATAAAATACGGCAATTTATGACGCCTGTGTCAATAGCTGGACTTTATTTTTTGAAACAATCAATAGATGCAACTTACTATCTGGGAAAAATAAATCTGAGGTCAGGTAATTCTGAATCCCATAATCACACGAATATTTATGTGGAGATCAGTTCCAATGATATTTGGAAAGGCCTTGGTTATCCTGAATTGCTGATTGACAGAGAAAATGCTAAAGTGGATAATTTGTATGGCTATTCCTATGCATTTTATTACAGAGGCGAATTAGTAAAAAACGTCGGGAAATACTCATATGATATCGAAAACCGGAATATCCTTCGCCAACAATTAACGAATGGTTTTTATAAATTTAACGGGTTTAACCATTTAGTTTACAACGTAGATAAAGAAACCTTAATTGTTTTGAGCAAAGAAACTCCTTTAATTTCCGATCTGATTGCTCCTTTCTCGTATATTTTCCTATTGCTTTTATTTATGTTGCTGGCAATCAATTGGCTGCAAGGGTCTACTGTAAACTGGAATATAGGAATTCATACATTCAGACTTCGGTTACAGGTAATTATGATATCCGTAATTGTAGTTTCATCAGTAGTACTTGTTACTGTTAGTTTGTTGTTTATCAATAATTTGAATAGAAATAAGAATGTTGAAATATTAAATGAAAAGCTAAATTCAATTTTGATCGATCTTGAAACCCGTTACGGAACTCTATCTTCCTTCGATATAGTTCAAAAAGAGGAACTTACCGATTTGCTGTTAAATTTATCGAATACGTATTTTACGGATGTCAATATCTATAACACGAATGGTTTTCTTTTAGCATCATCGCGCGATCAGATTTTCAGAGAAGGCATGATCTCCGAACAACTTAACCCATCAGGTGCCAGACAGCTGATGGTTGATAAAAAATCGCTGCTTATTCAGCGCGAAAACATCGGAACATACTCTTTTCTATCGGCTTATACGCCAATACGCAACGTTGATAATAAGGTGATCGGTTATTTAAATCTGCCCTATTTTGCCCGCCAGGAAGAAATCCGTCGCGAAATATCAGGACTTATCTCAACCTTTGCCAATATCTATATTATCATGATCGTAATCACGGTAATTTCAGCACTTTTGTTATCTCGGTATATTACCCGCCCGCTTCAACAAATTGGATATCAATTCAGTAAAATTAAGATGGGTGATTTGAATGAGAAAATTGTCTGGAGCCGAAAGGATGAAATCGGGAGCCTCGTAAATGAATATAACCGTATGATCGATGAAATGGCCAGAAGTGCTGAATTGCTTGCCCGTAGCGAACGCGAGAGCGCCTGGAGGCAAATGGCCAGGCAGGTAGCTCACGAAATTAAAAACCCTCTGACTCCTATCAAACTCAGTATGCAACTGATTATGCGCGCCTGGAACGATAAGGTCCCCGATATGGACGCCCGGCTTAAACGGTTTTCGCAAACACTTATTATGCAGATAGATACTCTTTCTTCTATTGCCACTGAGTTTTCAGATTTTGCTCAAATGCCTCAACCCCAGATACAGCAGTTTGATATTATTCCCCTGGTACAGCAATCAGCAGCTTTGTTCCGCGATCAGTCCGATTGTGAAATTATACTTGAAACCGATCTGCGGGAGTGTATAATCAAGGCTGATCCAAATCAGATTTTAAGGGTATTTAACAATTTGATTAAAAATGCGTTACAGGCTATTCCCGGCGACAGGCAAGGCATAATCCGGATAAAAGTCGAACAGTCAGGTGATTACTGCAAAATCACTTTTCAGGATAATGGAACCGGCATACCAAACGAAAAACAGACCCGGATTTTTTCGCCCAACTTCACCACCAAAACAGCCGGAATGGGTCTGGGCCTGGCCATGGTAAAAAATATTGTTGACAGCACTTCAGGACAGATTTGGTTTGAAACGAATCCAGGCGTAGGCACAACTTTTTACTTAACATTGCCATTACAGGACAAGGAAACAACAATCTAAGGAGTGAAGCCACTATTTGCGTACTTTTGCACGTTTAATTCAAAGCCTGATTGAATCCTCTAAAACAACTCGCCGGTCAAACTGCAATATATGGGTTGAGTTCTATTGTTGCACGGATCATTAATTTCTTCTTTGTACCGCTTTACACCCGAATGCTTACAACTGGCAATTACGGGCTGGCTTCGGAATTGCTTGCTTATATCGCTCTTTTGCAGGTTGTGCTCACATTCGGAATGGAGACTGGTTTCTTCAGGTTTGCAAGCAAAGATAAAGACCGGGCAGGTATACTGTTTTCAACCGCTGTTATTTCGCTGGGAACAACATCATTAAGCTTTCTGGCTATAGTGCTGTTGTTTTCGGATCAGCTAAGTTTGTTTGCAGGGCATCCGGTTACCTATATAATTTATACTGCGCTTATACTTGTAATCGATTGTTTTACTGCTATTTTGTTTGCCGAATTACGTTTTCAGAACAAAGCGTGGAAGTTTGCCATGTTCCGTAGCATTAAAATACTTTCCGAAGTAGGATTTAACCTGATATTGTTTTTTGCTCTTCCGGCTTATTTCATAACACATCCCGGGTCATGGTTGCTTAATTTTATACCGGCTACTCCTGATTATGGTTACATTTTACTGGCAATATTGCTCAGTTGCATTGTTTCGCTGGTACTCTTTATTCCTCGATTGCTGAATTTGCATCTTGTTTTCTCACGAAAACAGTTTCAGGAGCTATTGATCTATTCGCTGCCACTTATGATAGCTGGTTTACCGGGGGTAGCCAACGATTTTATCAGCAGGATTTTCTTCCGGTTTTTTGCACCCGATACTTTGCCCTGGCAGGATCAGTTAGGCATATTTAATGCCAATGTGAAACTGGCTGTTTTCATGGTATTGTTTGTTCAGATGTTCCGGTATGCTGCCGAACCGTTTTTCTTCTCATCTGCTCAGCGCGATGATATGAAGAAAGTATATGCCGATGTAATGAAATATTTCGTTGCTTTTTGTGTTTTAATATTTCTGGGTATTGCTATGTATCCCGAAATGTTTGCGCTTTTTCTTGGCAAGGAATTCAGGAGTGGTATCGAAGTATTGCCTATAATGCTAATTGCCAATATTTTACTAGGCATAGTTTTCAACTTGTCCATGTGGTATAAGTTATCCGGGAAAACCCGGTTTGCACTTACCATTACATTACTTGGATTAGGAATTAACCTGGCAATTAATGTAATTTTTATGCCGGTTTACGGCTATATGGCTGCTGCCTGGGGCTATTTATTCAGTTACCTGGCTATGGTAATTTTCAGTTACTACCTGAGCCGAAAATATTATCCCATCCCATACGAATGGAGAACTATTGTTTTGTATTTCGGAATCGGTATTGCCATTTACCTTTTCAGTGTAGTTACAGCTCCCTCGTCGCTGATTGCAAAAATGGCACTTAATACCTTGTATATCATTGCGTTTGTGATTTTTGTATTGAAAAAGGAGCGCATAGACATTCGAAGGATTAAATCATTGATAAAACACACATAATAGTTAAAATACTATCAAAACAGAACCTAAATGAAAGTAAATATAGTTAACCGCTCCCGATTCCCACTGCCGCAATATGCCACAGTTCACTCAGCTGGATTGGACCTGAGGGCTGACCTTGAAAATTCGCAGGTTTTAAAGCCCCTCGAACGGGTGCTGGTGCCAACAGGCTTATATATTGAACTTCCCGAAGGGTACGAAGCACAGGTTCGTCCTCGTAGCGGACTTGCCGCAAAACACGGTATATCAATAGTTAACACTCCGGGTACCATTGATCCGGACTATCGAGGCGAAATTAAAGTTATACTTGTAAACCTCTCGGATGTCCCGTTTACGCTCGAGCCTGGCGAAAGGATAGCTCAGATGATAATTGCCCGGTTTGAACATATCAGCTGGAATGAAGTTGAAACATTATCAGAAACGGTGCGAGGCGAAGGCGGATTCGGACATACCGGTGTTAAGTAGAAGGATTTTATGCACATTCTCCGCGAAACACTTTCAAAAATAGAAAAGTATTTAAAAATCAGAACCTACCGAATGAAGCGAATATTCATACTAATACTTATTGCTGCCATACTTCTTCCGATAGCCGGTTTGGCGCAGAAACGCGAAAAAAAGAAGAAACAAAAACCGGAAACCACTACTGAGGAAGCATTTAACAGCACCGAAGTCACAAATCTTTTTATTGACGCTACACGGGCCCGTTTGGCCGGAGATGTTACAAAAGCTATCAAATTATACGAAACATGCCTGGCTAAAAATCCAAAGCATTCGGCATCAATGTATGAACTTGCACAGCTATATTTCAATACAAGCGATTTTTCTACGGCAGCCCGATATGCTGAAAACGCTTCAGAAATTGAACCAGGAAATAAATGGTACAAACTGTTACTGGTTGAAATATATGGCAAAGCAGGGAGGAAGAAGGAATTGCTGGCCACATGCGAAAAACTGGTAGAACAGGACCCGCGAAACCTCGATTTTCTTTATGAGCTTGCTAACGCTTACCTGATGAATGATGACGGTAATAATGCAATTAAAACTTACGAGAAAATTGAAGATCTCCTTGGCGTTACAGAAGAAATTTCGATGCAGAAACAGCGTATTTTTTTGATACAGAATAAGACTGAAAAAGCAGCACAGGAAATGGAAAAACTGATTAAGGAATTTCCGGATCAGGAAACCCGCTACCTTTCGACGCTTGCCGAAATGTATGTGCAGTCAGGTAAACAGGATGAGGCGCTAAAAATATACGAGAAGATTCTTGAAAAAGATCCTAACAACCCATATATCCACATCACCTTATCTGATTTTTACAGGCAAAAAGGGGAAATGGAGCGCTCCTTCGACGAGTTAAAACTTGGATTTGCCAATCCCGCCTTGGATGTTGATACCAAAGTAAGAGTATTGCTGGCATTTTTTTCAGTAAGTGAAATGTATAATGAGCACAAACAGGATATTATCGAACTTGCTCAGATCCTGGTCGTAACGCATCCTGATGACCCTAAATCTCATTCCCTGTATGGCGATCTGCTGCTCGATAATAAAAAGTATGCCGAAGCCCGCGATGAGTTCCGTAAAGTAATAGCTATTGATAGCAGCCGCTATGCCGTTTGGGAAAGTCTGTTAAATGCCGAAATTCAGTTAGCCGATTACAAAGCTCTTGAAAATGAGAGTGCCAGGGCTATGGAGTTGTTCCCGCTGCTGCCGGTACCCTATCTTTTTCGTGGTGTAGCCTTGCTCGAGAGTAATAATTACAGTGAAGCTGTCAGTAACCTGAATACCGGTGCTAAAATGGTTAGTGGCAATAATTTGCTGCTGGTTCAGTTTTATACTTACCTGGGCGATGCCTACAACCGTATGAAAGACTATCAGCTATCGGATGAGAGCTACGAGAAAGCTTTAAAAATTGATCCTGAAAACAGTTTTGTGCTCAATAACTATGCGTATTACCTTTCGCTGCGGAATGAAAAACTCGACAAAGCCGAAAGCATGTCGGCGAAATCCCTTAAATTAGACCCCACGAATGCGGCAAATATGGATACTTATGGCTGGATTTTATACAAGCTTGGCAAATATTCCGAAGCTGCCGAATGGGTTCAGAAAGCTATAGATGCGACTTCCGAAGCCGATCCTGATCTGCTTGAGCACCTTGGCGATATCTATTACAAATCAGGCGATAAGGATAAAGCATTGCAGCTATGGCAAAATGCACTTAAGGTGGGAAAAGGGAGCGATTTCCTTGAGCAAAAAGCAAAAGAAGGGATACTTTATGAGTAAATTTTCGAAATTCGGTGCACGGGTAGTTGTTTTGGTTTTACTTGCAGCTGGTACAGCAAGCTGTACAGGCTCCCGCAAAGCGGTAAGAGAACCATTAAAAGAAGAAGGAGCCGAATATTTAATGGGAAAACTGAAGGAACATGAAGTTAAATTCAAACAGTTTTCGGCTAAGTTTGAAGTCACCTACACCGCTGATAAGAAAAAGACAACAGTTTCCGGTCTCCTGCGCATTGAATACGACAGCATAATATGGATATCAATCACCCCGGCCCTTGGAATTGAGGCTGCTCGTTTTATGCTTACCCCTGATTCCATTAAATATATCAACAGGTTGAATAATAGTTATTTACAGCAAAATTTTACTTATATAAACCAATTGATCAATAAGACACTGGACTACGATATGGCACAGTCATTTTTATTAGGTAATGATTTTTCGCTGTACGAGTCTAATACCTTCAAAGCATCAATTGAAAATCAGCAGTATAAACTCAGTACAACCGACAGGCGTAAACTCCGTAGGTTTGTTCGCCGCAGCGAAGATGACATCAGCATTCCCATACAAAGCATTTGGCTCGATCCGCAAAGCTTTAAAATATCAAAAGTGATGCTCAAAGAAGCTGAGCGTGATAACCGGAAATTTTTGGCAACCTATACAGAATTTGAAGATTCAGATGGGAAAATAATACCTTCCGAAATGGATTTCAGAGTCGAAACGGCAGATAGTAAAATCAGGATCCGCATCAGCTATTCGAAAATTCAAATTGATAAGGAACAATCCTATCCTTTTAAAATACCAGATAGCTACATGGAAATAAAGGATTTACAGCCTGTAAAAAAATGAAAGGGAATATCCGTAACATAAGCTTATTATATGTGGTTGTATGCTGCATAGCTGTTCTGTTGTTATTTACTGCAGCAGCAACTATGTATGCTCAAAATGACAAAAATAAATTACAAAGCCGGAAATCAAAGCTTGAAAAAGAGATCATACAAATGAACCGGGAATTGGAGCAGACTAAGAAAAACAAGTCTGCAAACCTGAACCAGTTGGTGTTGATCAATAATAAAATAAGTAAGCGGGAAGAACTTATCCGCGAAATTGATGATGAAGTCGGCAGTATCGAAAGCCAGGTAAAGAGCATGAGTGATACCATTTATCGTATCAATCTCAATCTGAAAAGCCTTAAAGATGAATATGCCCATATTGTATATTCAACCTACCGCAACCGGAGTGCATATAACCGGATGATGTTTATTTTTTCTGCACGTAATTTTAACCAGGCATACAAACGGTTAAAATATCTTCAACAATATACCGAATACCGGAAAACCCAGGTAAATTCAATTACTGAAGCCCAAAGGGTGCTTGCCACCAAAAAACTGGAACTGGAAAAACGAAAATCGTCAAAATTAACCCTGAAGCACCTCAGGGAACAGGAAAGGAATTTGCTGGCTAACGAAAAAATTCAGAAGGACGAAAAGGTTAAAAGCCTCACTTCGCAGGAGAAAAAGCTACTTGTCAAATTGAGAGATAATGAAGTAGCTCTTAATAAGTTACAGGTTGCTATAGAAGCACTTGTAGCGGCCGAAATTAAAAAAGCCAACGAAGAGAAAATGCGTAAGGCCGCCGCTCTTGCCGCAGCTGAAAAAAAGGCAGCGGCCGAAGCCGATCGCAAGGCAAAGGCAAATGCCGAAGCTGATAAGAAAGCGAAAACCAAACCGGATGCCGGAACTAAAACAGCTGATCCTGTGAAAGATGAAGCAATTGCGAAGGTTGACGATGCACGTCCTACAGCTGCAAAAGCGGCGCCTGTAAAATCGAATAGTATGTCAGTTACAGCCGAAGATGTAGCGCTAACCGGCAGTTTTGCCGGTAACCGCGGTAAGTTACCCTCGCCGGTCGACAAGGGTGCTATAATTTCTTCTTTTGGCGAACATGCACATGCCGAATATCAGAATATCAAGATCAAAAACAATGGTATCGATATCGTTTCTTCTCCGGGAGCTCCGGCCAAAGTTGTTTTTGATGGAGAAGTTTCGAGTGTACTGTTTATCGCAAACCTCAATTACGTTGTTATTGTGCGTCATGGTGATTATCTGACTGTATATTCAAATCTGGATGATGTTACCGTGAAAAAGGGTGATAAGGTAAAAACCAGGCAAACACTCGGAACCATTTCCACTTCCCCCGGCGAATCAAAATCACGCCTGCATTTCGAACTCTGGCTTGGTACCATAGTTCAAAATCCGGCCGGATGGTTGAAAATCTGAAGTAAGGAACCAGATTATTTCCGTCAAAGTTTAAGTTCACTGGCCGGAATTTGTTGCAAACTGTTCCTTCAATATTTTTCCTGATCCTGAATTATGATGATTTGTACTTGTTTTTAATATCGATAAAATTGTTTTTGTAGCCTGATTATATTATTTAAAAACTTTGTAATCAAGCGAATATGTATTACATATAATTGCATATGAGTTTATAAATGAAGGTAACTTTTAGAACTTTTATGTTAAAATTTGCATTCTTGCTTATGTATTTGCTTTAACTTTGCAATCTACACACAGAAAAATTTGTAAAAATCATGGGTAAATTAGGGGGACTTGAGATAGTACTTATCCTTGCCATAGTACTGTTACTTTTCGGAGGAAAAAAAATTCCTGAGTTAATGAGAGGTTTAGGAAAAGGAATCAAAAATTTTAAAGACGGAATTAAAGAAGAAGATTCTGACGCCAAATCAGATACAAATACTGGCAAATAGTAGTTGTTAATTCGGGCATCCACAAAAGGAGACAATAATTATCTCCTGCTATGGGATTTTCTGCTGCCTGATTTTATCGCATTGCCAAATACCAAACCTACGGTTTTACCGTTATACTTTTTAACAATCGATTGTGAATTAATAATATAAGAGACACATGCATACAAATGTGTTTTTTGTATTTTTAGCCAAATTATGAATACAAACAATGCAAACCAGACATTGTAAGTTTTTGGCTTTCTAAAACTGAGGAATAAAGAATGAAGAAAATACTGAACCTGTTTATAATACTGATTCTTTGCTTTGCCGGAGTAACCAAAGCTCAGCAAGCCGTGGAGTACACCACTCCGGAAAAGGCAACCTCCGAATTTGAATTCGTCAGCGATAATTTTATTGTTGCGGCCATGGATAGCCTTAGTACGCTTAAATATTTTGAAAGCAGCGAGGATACCCGGAACCGTTTAACTGAAAACAAATATAATTTCCTGCCTAATTTTGTTCCTACTTATCCCGATTCGGTTTACTATTACAGGATGCAACGTCTTGATGTTGAATCGCCTATAGAGCTTACATATAACCCGTACATTCGTATGTTCATTAATATGTATGCCAATCAAAAGAAAGGAACTACCTCCCGTGTGCTTGGACTGGCCCAAATGTATTTTCCAATGTTTGAGCAGCAGCTTGACAAATATAACGTGCCTCTGGAATTAAAATACCTCGCAATTGTTGAATCCGCGCTTAATGCAAAAGCCCGTTCGCGGGTTGGTGCCGGCGGACTATGGCAGTTTATGTATTACACCGGCAAAGTATACGGGCTGGAAGTTACATCGTATGTTGACGATCGCAACGATCCGTTAAAATCGACCATAGCAGCCTGCAGGCATTTTAATGATCTTTATAACATGTACCACGATTGGTTGCTTGTGCTGGCTGCCTATAATTCAGGTCCGGGTAATGTAAATAAGGCAATCAGACGCTCGGGAGGTAAAATGACTTTTTGGGAAATTATGCCCTATCTGCCCCGCGAAACCCGTGATTATGTTCCGGCTTTTATCGCTGTAAATTATGTAATGGCTTATTCAAATGAGCATAACATTTACCCGGTAATGCCTAAAATACTGTATCACGAAACAGATACTGTAGCTGTTCATCAACCGCTTACACTTGGAATATTAGCTGATAAACTTTCGTTGAATATTTCCGACCTCGAATTCCTGAACCCGACTTTCCGCACGGGTTTCATTCCGGCTACTCCAGCCAATCCATTCTACATCCGCTTGCCACAGAAATCAATCGCTGATTTTATTAATAACGAGCCTTCTCTTTATGCTTATTATCAGTTGAAGGGATACGATCCTAATCAGTTCAAACCTCAGGATAACGCTGATTATGATGTAATTACTAAACGTATAACTCACAAAGTACGGAAAGGCGAAACATTATCGACCATTGCACGCAAATACGATTGTTCTACTTCAGAAATAAAAAAGTGGAACAAGCTCAGGAAATCATCAGTTTACAAGGGACAAGTACTTAAAATAAATGTTAAAACGCAACAACCTGCAGTAAAGGCTAAAACACCAAAAGCTGTGCCTGAAACTCAGGAACTAGCCTCAAAAGCTGATTCGGTAAATGCAGAAAAAACAGAGGCATCAGTTGTTAAGAAAGCGGTTACTACTGAAGTTAAACCAAAGATTCACACAGTTAAAAAGGGAGAAAGCCTTGGTGTGATAGCCGGAAAGTACAAGGTTACGACTAAAAACCTGATGACCTGGAATAAACTAAAAAGCAATAACCTTATCATAGGTCAGAAACTGAGGGTTAACGCTCCTGGAAAAGTTGTTGTATATGAAGAAGTCGCCGTCAGCGAAAAAGCCGATAATGAAAAACCGGTAACTCATTCGACTGAAAACGTCACAAAAGTAAAATATCACACGGTTGCTAAAGGCGAATCGCTTTCGAAGATTTCTGAGGATTATAGTGTTAGCATGAGCGACCTTATTGCCTGGAATTCTCTGGAAAGCAATAACATTATAGTTGGTCAAAAACTCAGGGTAAATGCACCTGCTGACGATAATGATTCGAAATCATTAGCTCAGAAAACTCCAGCAAAAGAAAACCCCTCAAAACCGGAAGGTGACTTGAAACTTGTTTTTTATACAGTTAAACCAGGAGATTCACTGTGGAGCATCTCGCAAAAGTATGATGGTGTTACTATAAATCAGCTGAAGGAATGGAATAAAATCAGCGGTAGTGCCGGGCTCAAAGTCGGTCAGAAGATAAAATTAATTTTACCGGCAGGTTAAACTCAGTATTGATAAGCAATCAGGATAATCAACAATTTGGTTTATAGCATGATGTGGTTTAGAAATTCAGTTTTTGTATTAATTGCCGCGCTGATTATTACATCATGTGCCGAAAGTAAAAGTAAGGGCCCAAATTCTACAGGCCGTGGTTCCGAAATAATAGTTGTTTGCAGTAAACCTGTTTGGAATGGACCAATCGGTGACACCATTAAAGCGGTTTTAATGCAGTCGATGGCTGGTTTGCCCGAAGCAGAGCCACAATACACACTTATCAATATTCCGGAAAAAGATTTTTCGCGCTTCCTTCAAACACATCGAAACGTGTTAATTGTTGATATTAAACCTGAGTTTGCGAAAAGTAAAGTCGAAACCCTTAAAAATGTTTGGTCGCAGCCACAACGTGTTATCAAAATGAAAGCATCGTCAGATACCGCAATGATAAATGTTTTCGCAAAGAATAGTATGGCAATAATGGAGTTGTTCGCTCAGAATGAGCGTGCACGATTCAGTGCCCAGAATGCCCTGAGCCGGAATTTTGAAATAGAGAAAACCCTCGCCGACACATTTGGAATAAAGATGGTTGTATCCAATGACTTTTATAAGGCAAAGAAAATGAGCGACTTTATATGGTTACGGTCCGAAAGCACCACCATGGGACTTGGCCTTATGATTTATACCTTTCCATACAAGGACACAGCCCAGATGTCGCCTGAAGCTGTGCTTGCAGCCCGCGACAGGTACACAAAACTGTATATTCCGGGACCGATTGAAGGTTCGTATATGACAACCGAGAGAAAGTATTATGAACCGGAATCCAGGAAAATAATTTTCAAAGGTCTTTTCGCACTCGAAACACGCGGCTTGTGGCGTACAGAGGGCGATTTTATGGGTGGACCATTTGTAAATTATACCATTGTTGATGCGCCACGCCAGAGGATTGTTGTTTTTGATGGGTATGTTTATTATCCGAATAAATCAAAACGGAATTACGTGAGGCAGCTTGAATCGATAATATGGGAAGCTGAATTTACTGATTCAGTTAAACAGAAAAATTAGCAGGATATTTCTTCTGAAATATAACAGAACCCGAACAGCTTTGATTTATTTTTTTTTTTTACTTCACAAGTATAACCGAGCCTCGTTTTTCTTTTCGTGTTATTTCATTGGGTTCTTTTTCAATGGAATAGCTGATATAATAAGTATATAGTTCACCCGGGCATGGGGTGCCATTATAGTTGCCGTCCCAACTAATATCGAGAGAGTTTGATTCAAAAACCTGCTGTCCCCAACGGTTGTATATTCTTATCTGGTATGAACTAAAAAAACTCTGGCATTTCGGGTGGAAACTATCATTGAGGCCGTCGCTGTTTGGTGTGAAGGCAGTTGGACACCATAATTCCGAACCACAATCATTTATTTTAATCGTGTCACTTACGGTGCAAACCCCGTTACTTACTGAAACAGAATAATCGCCGGGATAGCTTACTTGTATAATTTGCGTATTAGCACCAGTATTCCAGCTATAAATGTTACCTGAATTTCCTGCATCCAAAAGAAACGATTGCCCCTGACAAATGGTTGTATCATTTCCAAGATATATTGAGGGTTTTTGTATCACTATAACATTTTTACCACTTACTTCGCTCTCACAACCATACAACGAAGTGATTAAACTGTACCATCCGGAATAACTTGTATCAGCATCCTGAATGTATATTTTGTCATCAGTTGACGAATAACCATTTGGTCCGGCCCAGTTATATGTGCAGCCGCTATCAGCTGCAGAACCCAGACTAAGAACTTCTCCCGTGCATAAAGCAGTATCGCCTGTTATTATTGGTTTTGTGGCACTTATTGCCACAATTTCCTTGCAGGTATTTGATTGTGATGGCATACCTTCATTAACAACAAGGCTTACGTTGTATTTTCCCGGGGTATTGTAGGAGAATACTGGCGGATTTATGAGGTGAGACGATGAAACAGATGCACTGTTACAACTGGCAAAACAAAGTCTGGAAATACTGTTGTTGTCAACATTCAGAATAAAAGTGTAAAGAGAATCTCCAACCCTGAAAAGTTCAGAAATATGATGAGGAAATGAAAAACCTGCAATATTACCTAGTGATTCAGTAGTTGGAACACTAAGCAATCCATTTGGGAATGTAAGTCTCACAATATCGTCAGGAATTTCGTTTACGATAAAGCCAAAAACCTGCCCGCAGTCGCGCAGAATTGTTATCGAACGGGGTGCATTTAAAACTCCGCCCGGATTTCCCAGTTTAACACCTGTAGGATTATTTAGCAAGGAAGATCCGAAATTTAACCTTGATAACGAATTATCCTTTTTATTCACAACAAATAAGTACCATGTTCCATTATCCTGTATCGGATAAAAACCGACTGGTTCATTCAAACTGCCTATGTTTCCGAGATCAGTTGCTGTTGGAATATTAACCAGGCTATTTCCGAAATTAAGCCTGATAAGTGTGTTTAAATCCGAATTTCCTATCAGGCTATACCAGTTGCCGCTTTCGTAAAATGTGTAAATAGTATGCGTGTAGCTCATTTTATCTGAAATATTGCCCAGGTTGGCGGCTACAGGAGTATTACTTAAACTATTTCCAAAGCTTAGCCTTAAAAGGTGGCGGTTTTCTCCACCGGCAATCATTCCGAACCAGTTTCCGGTTGCACTGTCCCTGGTAATGGTGATGCCTTCTATGTTCTTTTCCAGTTCGCATAATGTACCTAAGTTAGTAGCAACAGGAGTGCCCGTGAGATTGTGCCCGAAGAAAAGTCGTGTCAGGGTACCATCATTTACGTTTGTTATGAACACAAAGTAATTCTCCCCGTCTCTGGCAATAGCAGAATAAACGGGTCCATTCAGGTTGCCGGTGTTCCCCATGTTAACTCCTGTAGGTGAAGTAGCAAGGTTCCCCGAACAAAAATTCCAGTAAAAAGTACTACCTCCGGATGAAAGATTCTGAATGCTGATGTCCTCATTTACACAAACCGTGTCGGGACAAATAAAACCAGCTTCCTGACTATATCCCGAAATATTAATAGTTACCAGACAAATACATAAATACAGAAGGAGCCGGTTCATTTATCACGCTTATATGTAGTAAAATTACAATTATTCGGGAATTCTTTAACTGGCCGAATTATTTTAAGAGAAATGTAAAACCTGTATAATTTTATTATAAATTTGACCGCTTGGTTAAAACATATGGTTAAACCAAAAAATTAAACCTGAAGCATAATGAATACAGTTACTGAAAACACAGAAAATCAAATACTTAATGCGGCCAGAGAGGTTTTTATTGCCAAAGGGCTTGATGGAGCACGAATGCAGGAAATAGCCGATCATGCAGGTATAAACAAAGCATTGTTGCATTATTATTTTCGTACAAAGGAGAAATTATTCGAAGCAGTGTTCACTGAAGTAGCGGCAAATCTGTTTCCGGCAATTAAACAGGTACTTGCAGCTGAGTTGGCTATTAAAGAAAAAATTACATTTTTTGTAAAAGTTTACCTTACGGGAATCCGTGAGAATCCATTTATCCCTGCGTTTGTGATAAACACGCTTAACTCAAATCCAGAACGTTTTTTGAAACATATAGTGAAATCAGGTATTGATCCTAGGCTGCTTCAAAAACAGATTGATGCAGAAGCAGCACAGGGATTAATCCGACCGGTTAAAGCCGAACATCTGGTGGTTAATGTTATTGCTATGTGTATTTTCCCATTTGTAGCCAGACCGATTGTTCAAAATGTATTTAACATGAATAACGACGAATACCTTTCTTATCTCGACTCACGCGAAACAGAAATTGTAGATTTTGTTTTAAAATCATTAGCTGTATGAAGTACAAAACACTTTTACTTTGGGTAGGATTTCTTACAACCACAACTGTAGCAGCGCAGCAACCTGTAGTTACGCTCGACGACTGCATGGCCGCAGTCATGAAAACCCATCCGCTTGCAGCTCAGAATGAAATTTACTCGCAAACCGATAATCTTCAACAGCGGAATATTGATAACGGTAAACTTCCCCAGCTGAATGTTAACGGTCAGGCTACATATCAGAACGAAGTGATTGAACTACCGTATAAAATTCCGGGTATTCAGTCGCCCGAAATTCCCAAGGCGCAGTACAAATTGTCGCTCGATGCCAACCAGCTTATTTATGGAGGAGGCTCCATTACCGCGCAGGGAATCATTGAAGATTACAGTCGACAGATCAACCAACTGAATAATGAGGCTGAGCTATATAAATTGCGGGAACGAATTAATCAACTGTATTTCAATATATTGCTATCTGATTTGAATACCGAAGTAATCAATAATTCAATTACTGATCTCAAATCGAGGCTGGTAAAAGTTAAAGTTTCGGTTCGTGAAGGAGTGATGCTGGCATCAGCAGAAAATGTATTACAGGCCGAAATTCTCAAAGCCGGCCAGCGCCTGCTCGAAGTGAAAACGCAGAAAAAGGCCTTGATTAATACGATGGAAGTTCTCACCGGTCTTTCAATAAATGAAAACACTAAGTTTGTAGAACCGTTTCAACAAGTCGATCTTACCGTTTACA
Organism: uncultured Lentimicrobiaceae bacterium; assembly: GCA_964420555.1. Lineage (GTDB taxonomy): Bacteria > Bacteroidota > Bacteroidia > Bacteroidales > UBA4417 > UBA4417. The sequence continues at coordinate 575,033 of CAYQTT010000001.1, forward strand.
CTAATTTAAGACCTGAATTTGGCGTTTTCGGGCTGATGCAGCAAAAACTGGAAGCAACGAAAAAGCTTACAATTTCGAAAGATATGCCGCGGGTTTATGGTTTTGGAACCGCCGGATACGGGAATCCGGGCTATAATATTTTCAAGGAAGGGTCCGCATTTTTTTATACCGTTGGTGCCAAAGTGACATGGAATTTCTGGAACTGGAACCAGACAAGCCGCGAAAAACAGATCATCGACCTGAACACGAAGATCATCGAAAACCAAAAAAACGCCTATGACCTGGCTAACCGCTCGCAGGTGCAACAATACCTCGCCGATGTTATAAAAGCCGAAGAGCTCCTGAAAAGTGATGACGAAATTATTGATTTGCGAAAATCCATAACCCTTTCGGCAGCTTCGCAACTCGAAAACGGTACTATTACGGCAACCGACTATGTTACCGAACAACTTGCCGAAGAGCAGGCCCTTATTACCCGAAACCTTCACGAAATGCAGTTGCTGCAATCGAAAGCGTTGTATAAAGCTGCAACAGGAGGGTTGTAAATAAAGATGCAGAATCCTTTTTTCATGTCAAATTATAGAAATAGCAATAATAAGTTAAGCAAAGTGATTATGGGAAAATCATATTTTACAAAATCAGTAAACCGCAATATGCTGGTAGTGATTGCCTTAATTTGGTTATCATCCTGCAACAACCGCAACAACCTGAGCGATGCCTACGGTAATTTTGAAGCCGTTCAGGTAACTGTTTCAGCCGAAAGCGCCGGTAAAATCCACTTCCTGAATGTGGAAGAAGGATCACAACCAGATTCCGGAAGCATAGTCGCGCTGATCGATACAACGGATCTATACCTGAAAAAACTACAGTTACAATCACAAAAGAAGGCGGTTTCGGTGAAAAAAAGCAGTGTCGTAAGCCAGATTGATGTGCAACAGCAGCAAAAAGCAAATTTAATGATTGAGAAAAACCGCGTTACCCGGTTAATGGCTGATAAGGCTGCTACTCAAAAACAACTCGATGATATTAACGGGGCACTCGAAATGGCTGACAAACAGATAGCCTCCATACAGACTCAAAATGCGGGTATTGCTGAAGAAATGGAAGTAATTGACCGTCAGATTGCCCAGGTTAACGAATCGCTTCGCAAATGTTATATCCGTAACCCGGTGAGCGGAACTGTGCTGAGCAAGTTTGCCGAAGCCGGCGAGATCGCAGCTCCTGGTCGGGCGTTATATAAAATAGCCGATCTTAGCGTGATGGAACTTAAAGTTTACGTTTCGGGCAGCCAGTTGCCAGACGTAAAACTTGGTCAGCAGGTAGAAGTGCTTATTGACGCGGATAAAGAAAGCAACCGAAAACTGAGCGGAACTATAAGCTGGATTTCTCCAAAAGCTGAATTTACGCCAAAAATCATACAAACCAAGGAAGAACGTGTGAACCTGGTGTATGGCGTAAAAATAAAAGTCCCGAACGATGGAAGCCTTAAAATTGCGATGCCGGCGGAGGTGAATTTTGATGTGAAGAAATAATTCTTTGAACTTTTGAACCCTTGAACCCTTGAACATTTTTTAATACCAATTCAATCAATTTTAAACCAAATCTGTAAAAACCATGAAAATCACAATCACCGCAGTATTACTAGTTATTTCGATGGCATTCGCCGCAACAGTTAACGCGCAAAACAAGCCGGATAAAATTGTAGGTTACTACCTAACATTTGATGATGAAACCGGTGCCGAAAAATCGCAGGTCCAGATTTACAAAGATCCCAACGGTAAATATTACGGAAAAGTTGTGTGGCTTAAAGAACCTCTTGATAAAGCCGGTAAACCTAAGGTTGACGATAAAAACCCGGATGTAAAACTTCAGAAACGCGCTATTATTGGTCTCGAAATGCTAAAAGGTTTCAAGTATGATAAATCGAATGATGAGTGGATCGAAGGCACTATTTATAATCCGGCAAGCGGCAAAACCTATAACTGTTACATTAATTTCGAATCGGCAAATAAAGTAAAAATCAGAGGTTATATCGGTGCTTCGTGGATGGGCCTTGGCAAGACAGCATACTGGACCAAGGAAGCTTCATTAAGGAAATAGGCTTTAGGCTTTAGGGATTGGGGATTAGGGAACATTCATTGATTGTTCCTTTCCCCTGGTTGCCCTATGGTTCATCAATGTATTATTTACTTTTTGCCTCGTAAACTGAGTTCTTGAAAAACACAATCACAGGCCATGTCATCGCCAATAGCCATCAAATCAATAGATATCAAAAAGCATTACGGTGAAAAAACCGCGCTTGATGCTATTTCTTTTGATGTAAAAAAAGGAGAATTGTTCGGTTTTATTGGTCCGGATGGTGCCGGAAAAACTACCTTATTCCGTATTTTAACCACCTTGCTCATTCCGGATAGCGGTTCTGTAACGGTGGAAGGACTGGATACGGTAAAGGATTATCTTAAACTGCGAAATATCCTGGGCTATATGCCCGGTCGGTTTTCGCTGTACCCGGATCTCACGGTTGAGGAAAATCTCCGCTTTTTTGCAGGTATTTTCAAAACTACTCCCGAAGCCAATTATGACCTGGTGAAAGACATTTACAGCCAGATCGAACCTTTTAAAAACCGGAAAGCGAAAGACCTTTCGGGCGGAATGAAGCAAAAGCTGGCTTTGTCGTGTGCTTTGATACATAAACCGGAAGTCCTGGTACTCGATGAGCCTACCACAGGAGTTGACGCTGTTTCGAGGATCGAATTCTGGGAAATGCTCGACAGGCTTAAGAAAAGCGGAATTACTATCGTTGTTTCTACGCCATACATGGACGAAGCTTCGCGTTGCGACCGTGTTGCACTGATCCAAAACGGCAATCTTATGACCATCGACACCCCTGAAGCAATCCGTTCGGATTTTGGCAGGGACCTTTTAGCCGTTAAAGCGGATGATGTATATGGTTTACTTGGCGATCTGAGGCAATATAAGCCCGTAAGAACGGCTTTTCCTTTCGGTGAGCACATTCACGCGACTCTGGCTGATGAATCGGTTAAACCGGCTGAAATCATCTCATACCTGCAGGCAGCCGGGCACAACAATGTCAAAATTTCAAAAATTAAACCATCCATTGAGGATTGCTTTATGGAAATGATGAAAAAGAGTGAATAGTGAAAAGTGAATAGTGAAAAGCGAAAAAAGAAAAGTGAAAAGTGAAGAGTGTAGCTTCGCTTTGCTTCGTTTCACTCGCAATGACAGTGAAAAGTTCTTTAAACTGATATCCCTTGAAACCAGAAACTCTTCCAATCCCTAAACTCCAACCCCCAAAACCTTAGTGAAAATAATTGAAGTTGAAAACCTGGTAAAAAAGTTCGGCAGTTTTGTTGCCAACGACCATCTTACTTTCTCGGTAGATGAAGGGGAAATCTATGGATTCCTGGGGGCTAACGGAGCCGGCAAAACAACAGCAATGAAAATTTTGTGTGGTTTATCGGCTCCTACTTCGGGCAAAGTTATGGTTGCCGGATACGACGTTTATAAACAACCAGAAATGATCAAGAAGCGGATAGGGTATATGAGCCAGCGGTTTTCGCTTTTCGAGGATTTGTCGGTATGGGAAAACTTTCAGTTTTTCGGTGGCATTTACGGATTGCCAAAGGCAGTTATAAAAGAGCGCACAGCTGAATTGCTTGGCAGGCTGGGGCTGGAAAGCGAAAAAAATCAGATTCTTGGTTCATTGCCACTGGGCTGGAAACAGAAACTTGCCTTTTCTGTGGCAATTATCCACCGGCCTTCCATTGTTTTTTTAGACGAACCAACCGGTGGTGTTGACCCGATTACGCGGCGGCAGTTCTGGGAAATCATTTACGAAACCGCAAGCCAGGGAATTACTGTTTTTGTAACCACGCACTACATGGACGAAGCCGAATACTGTCGTCGTGTAAGCATAATGGCCGATGGTAAAATTGTAGCACTCGATACACCCGCGAGCCTGAAAGCAAAATACAATGCAGCTTCTATTGAGGAGGTTTTTTTGAAAATAGCGCGAAACTAGTTAAATGCCAGATGTCGGATTGATTTCCTTATAAACGAAACATTCCACATTACACATCCAACATTGCACACCCCACATTAAAATGAAAGGTTTTATAATCAAGGAGTTCTACCACATCTTCCGCGACTACCGGTCGATGATCGTGCTTTTTGGAATGCCGGTAATACAGGTATTGTTGTTCGGATTTGCGCTTTCGACAGAAATAAAAAATGCTCCCGTTGCAATTATCGATCATTCCAACGACCAGGTAACGAGGGCGATAACGTCAAAAATCCTTTCTTCGGGCTTCTTTATCCTGGCTGATGAGGTGCAGGGCGAAGGACATATCGAAGAAGTTTTCAGGCATGGGAAAGTGAAAGAAGTGATTATTTTCGAAAGCGATTTTGCCACAAAACTAGAAAAGGACAGGCAGGCAGGCATACAGGTAATTGCTGATGCCAGCGATCCGAATACCGCCAATCTGCTGGTTAGTTATACCTCCGCTATCATCGGTGATTACCAGCAGGAATACATGAAAGGGATGTCGCTGCCGGTAACCATAACCACCGAATCGCAGATGATGTATAACCCGGCACTTAAAAGTGTTTTTATGTTTGTTCCGGGCGTAATCACCATTTTGCTGATGCTTATTACCGCCATGATGACTTCCATTTCCATTGCCCGCGAAAAGGAAATGGGAACCATGGAAATACTGTTGGTGTCGCCCATGCGCCCCATCCAAATCATTGCCGGCAAAGTGCTTCCCTATGTTTTACTTGCTTTCGCAAACGCGGTTATTATTCTTCTGCTCAGTTACTTTGTGCTTGGAATGCCAGTAAAAGGAAGTCTTTTGCTTTTGTTAGCCGAAAGCCTGTTGTTTATCGTGATGGCACTGTCACTTGGAATATTTATCTCAACCGTAAGCAACAGCCAGCAAATGGCAATGATGCTGTCGATGTTTGCGCTTATGTTGCCAACCATTTTACTCAGCGGATTTATTTTCCCGATCGAAAATATGCCTGTCGCTTTGCAGGTGTTTAGCAATATCATGCCGCCGCGCTGGTTTATCATTATTGTAAAATCAATAATGATCAAAGGGCTTGGCTTTCAGTATATCTGGAAAGAAACTCTGATTATTGCCGGGATGGCGCTGTTTTTTATTGCACTGAGCGTGAAGAAGTTTAAGGTGAGGATGGATTGAATGGATTGAATGGATTGAGGGGATTGGTGGGATTGATGGGATTGAGGAGATTGATGGGATTGATGGGATTGAGGAGATTGATGGGATTGGTGGGATTGATGGGGGACAAGGGGAGGGGCGACAAGGAGACATGGTGTGAATGAGAAAATACTTAGTGAACCTCAGTGCTCTCTGTGCTTTAGTGGTTTTAAAACCGATGGTATAAAGCTGTGCCCAGAAAGATATAATTGCTGATTAACTCTTAACTCTTCAAACCAGAAACATTGAAATGCATCTTTTACTCTCACTAACTATCATTACGGGTTGTACAGACGCGCTATAGCGCGTCTCTACCCATAAATACGCAATCACTGTGAACACCATTTTATACATCCTTCAAAAAGAATTCCGGCAGATTTTCCGTAACAAAACCATGTTGCCGATAATATTTGTTATTCCGGTTGTACAATTGCTGATACTGGCCTTTGCCGTTACGTTCGAAATCAAAAATATCAACCTTGTAATTGTCGATCAGGATCATTCGGTAGCTTCGCGGCAACTGGTATCGAAATTTGCAGCGCCCCCTTTTTATCATATAAAAGCATATGCCGATTCTTACATTCAGGCCGAAGAACAGCTTAAAACAGGCAAAGCGCACCAGATTCTTATAATCCCTAACCGTTTTGAACGCGACCTTCAAAACGAAACCAAAGCATCCGTTCAGCTTATTACCAATGCTATCGACGGAAGCGCGGCAGCTATCATGAATGCGTATGGTAATTCAATAATTGCTGATTACAACCGCGATATTATAGTAGATTTATCAGGAGGTGCGATAAGTAAACAGCCTTTCGATATACGTTATTCCTATTGGTTTAATCCCGAGCTCGACTATAAAACATATATGGTTCCAGGGATACTTGTTTTGCTGGTAACCATTATAGGCATGTTTCTTTCATCCATGAACGTAGTGCGCGAAAAAGAAATGGGAACCATTGAGCAGATAAATGTTTCGCCTGTAAAAAAGTACCAGTTTGTTGTAGGGAAACTGCTTCCGTTCTGGTTTATCGCTCTTTTCGAACTGGCTTTCGGATTGCTGCTTGCCCGCCTGGTCTTCAGTATCCCGGTCATTGGCAGTTTATGGCTTATTTTCGGGGTTGCTTCGGTATATTTATTAGCTGTGCTGGGCATAGGTTTATTTATTTCAACCCTGGTTAACACGCAACAGCAGGCAATGTTCCTTGCCTGGTTTTTTGCCGTGGTTTTTATCATGATGAGTGGCTTATTTACACCTGTTGACAGCATGCCACAATGGGCGCAAAACATCAATATTGTCAATCCGATAGCTTATTTTATTAAAATGATGCGAATGATAATGCTGAAAGGCTCTGAATTTCAGGATATTCTCAAACCATTTACCGCGGTTGCTGTGTATGCGGTTATCTCACTTACGCTGGCAGTGTGGAGGTATAGGAAGGTGGCGGGGTAAAGTCAGTTATAGTAAAATGCTTATAACGAAACTATAGTCAAGCAGTCAGTTTGCTAAATTGACAACACAATCATTCTTTTTAACCAAGAAACCAATAATTCCATGTTTGCCATATTCTTCATATTAGCCGGATAATAGCGACAATTTATATCTTTGCTGCTATCAAACCTGCTCATCAGTGTATTCAAATTATAAAATACTATCCTGAAACCTTTTAAAGCCAACGCCTCCCCAATCCTCTACCTGCTGATTATTTCAGCAGTGGTTCGTGCTGTTATGGCTGCAGGTTTTTGCCTGGGCAACGACGAAGCGTATTATTACACCTACGCGCTTTATCCCGCGCTTAGCCATTTCGATCATCCGCCTATGGTAGGCTGGGTTATACAGTTATTCAGCCTGAATCTGCATTTTAATAGCGAGTTTTTTATCCGCCTGGCAGCAGTTGTGGCAGGCACGCTAAATACTTGGTTAATGTATTGCATCGGCAGGCAGCTCCGCGATGAACGTACCGGCTGGTATGCCGCTTTGCTCTATACAGCTTCCATTTACGGATTTGTGATAGCCGGAGTTTTTATATTGCCCGATTCGCCGCAAAGTGTGTTCTGGCTGGCTGCGGTGCTGTTTCTGCTGAAAGCTTTCGGGGGCGAAATTGATACTGCTGCAAGGCGCAATTTCCTGCTGGCTTCGCTGATGATGGGACTTGCATTTTTAAGTAAATATACCACAGCTTATTTATGGCTTGGTATGATCATTTATATAATGGTTTACAACCGGAAATGGCTAAAAACAACAGTATTTTATATCGCACATGTTTTGATGGCCTTGCTGTTTCTACCGGTTCTATTGTGGAATGCTCAGAATAATTTTGTGAGTTTCCTGTTTCACAGTGGAAGGGTGGAGCCTGTTCCGGCAGCATTTACTCCCGATTATTTCCTAACCGAAATAGCCGGCGAAGTGCTGTACACCAATCCCGTAATCCTGGTAATCATTGTTTTGGCTGTTGCCGCTTATCTGGGCCGGAAGTTGAAAACAGAGAAACCGGAAACCGCTTTGTTATTAGCTTCAGCATTGCCTCTGATAGTTACTTTCCTGGTGGTTTCAATTTTCAGAAGAACACTTCCGCACTGGAACGGCGCCGGATATATGACACTTATTCCGCTGGCAGCGCTTTGGCTTCGCAGCCGGACTGAAGTGTTGCTCCCATCCGTACTTAAAGGATCCCTGGCATTTACTATCCTGGTAATTTCACTGGCAACGGTCCAGGTTTTAACTGGTTTTATACCTGTCGAAAAGTGGACTGATAATTCAAAAGGTAAAGGTTCGGGCGATTACTCACTCGAAGTATATGGATGGAGGCAATTACGGCAGGATTTCGGGCCACTGGCAGCGAAATATGAAAACAATGGAGAAATGCCTGTAAATGCGCCGATTATTAGTTACCGCTGGTTTCCGGCAGCCAATTACAGCTATTATGTCGCGCGTGGAACGGAGCGCTTTGTGATGGCTACAGGCGATACTGCCGCAATTCACAAGTATGTATGGATAAATCAGCAGCACGGCGGTTTTTCTCTGAACAGCGATGCCTGGTACATCACCTCAAGCCGCGATTTCAGGCATCCTGAGTCATTGCCAAATCTTTATTATGCAAAGGTGTTTACTCCTGATACCATACCCATTATGCGAATGGGAAAACCGGCTTATTATTTTTATATTTACCGGATGAAAAACCTTCAGTCGAAAAGATAAATAACACTTTGGCTTAAATAATACGATATGTCTGATTAATTTTAAAAAGTGATTACCCTTTAACCAGTTTATATTTCTATGAAAGAGCAAGGAATGAACGAAATGCCACTGATGCAGGAAAACGAAGGAATTGTTTTGTTTTATCCCAATGTTCCGGAGAGTGCAGTAGCCGAAGTTTCCAAAGTACTTAATTCGCGTTGGATTGGGCAGGGACCTAAAGTGGCACAATTTGAAAAGGAATTTGAAGCAAAGTTTTTAAATGATAACGCAGCCCTTGCAGTTGGTTCCGGAACTGATGCACTACATCTGGCTTATATTTTGGCAGGAATCGGACCGGGCGATGAAGTTATTGTTCCTGTTTTTACATGCACTGCCACTAATATTCCTTTATTGTACTTGGGCGCAAAAATAAGGTTTGCAGATGTAGATCCTGAAACGCTTAATATCAATGTTGATCATGTGCGACAGCTTGTGAATGAACGGACAAAGGCAATTGTTTGTGTACATTATGCCGGTTTGCCCTGCGATATGGATGAATTAGCGGAGATAGCCAAAGAATTTAAAATCCCGCTTATTGATGATTCGGCCCATGCGCTGGGTGCAACCTATAAAGGCCGGAATATTGGAGAGATTACCGATTTTTCGGTATTTTCTTTTCAGGCAATAAAACACATTACTACCGGTGACGGCGGAATGCTTACTATTAAAAACAGGGATCTTATTGAAAAAACCAAGCGTTTGCGGTGGTTTGGGATCGACCGTTCGGCCAAGCAAATGGGGCATTGGGAAAACGATATTTACGAGGTAGGATACAAATACCAGATGAACGATATTGCAGCTGCCTTGGGGTTGGCTGCATTGGCTGAATTCGACAAAACACTTATGCATAGAAAAGAGCTTTTTGCAGAATACGAAAAACAGTTGGCAGGAATTGATGGTATAAAACTGATAGGGACAGGGGTAAAGGATCGGGAACATGCAGCCTGGCTATGCACGGTACTTGCTGACCGTCGCCCGGATCTCATGAATAAATTACGCAGTTTCAACATTGAGTCGAGCCAGGTTCATTACCGGAATGACCGTTATACTGTTTTAGGTGGCAGGAGGTACGATTTGCCAAATATGGATAAGGTTGAAGATAAATACCTGGTGTTGCCGCTGCATTTAAAAATGAAACTTCAGGATGTTGAGTATATTGGAAAGGTAATTAAAAGCGGCTGGTAGCTCATTTAAAATGAATATGTAATCGGCTGAAAACCTATATATTAGTTCCTCTTCAGCTAATTGGCAATAATTCTGTTCAACTTGTTTCGAAACCGGGCCATACGATATTCTGATGTCAATTCGGGCTCTTTTAATGCACCCTCGAAACGGGTACCGATACGCAGATAAAATTTAAAAAATGTAGAACTGCTTATTCCCCATTTCAACAGAAATTGCATCCTCCCCTTGTTTTTCTTCACCCGGCTGGTTGAAAGCGAAAGAAAATGGTAGGCCCGGCTGGCCTCGACACCCTTGAAATAGCGCACACCTAAATGCCAGAGCTTCATCATAAAATCAGGATCGGAATACATACCCGGGCTGAATTCAACGCTCAAGCCTCCCATTAAGTCCCAGATTCGCCGGTGTATTACCATTGGATACCAGTTACAGCCATTCCAATCGTGAAAAGGATATTTATCATAAGCTGAAAGGAGTTCTTTCTCACGGAACTCGGATGCTTTTCTTCCGAAATCATAAGGGCCTATAACGCAATTGTAGGTGGTTACGTGAGGTTGAATCAATGTACCTGAAAGACAAAAATAGTGATCTTCCATTTTTTGAATTTCGTCCCAAAGAGCTTTATCCCAGTTTGGACACACATACATATCATCATCAAGCAAACAAATATATTCTGATTCTGCCATAGTGTATGGTGCATTGAAACCATAGCAAACACCTGCGTTCGAAGCTGAGTGTGAAAAACTGATTTTATTCTGTTTCAGCCATTCCAGTGTGCCATCAGTGGCTTCGTTGGCGTGAACAATGATTTGGTGATGGAAATATGAATTTTTGCGGATACCTTCAATGCATATTTTTAAAATCGGCAGGTTATTCCACGATGGAATCAGTATCGAGAATACAGGTTTTTCCTGTTCTTCAAATTTGTGAAAGGTAATTTTGCCGGGATTCATAAATGTAATGGGATTTCAATATTTAACACGTAAAAACAAAGCTATAAAAAAAACCGGCATAATACCGGTTTCTTATTTTCACTATTAATTTTCTATTTTAACTCAAACGAAGTCTGACCTATTTCACGATCTTCAGTAAAAATATTTACATAATATCGTCCTTTGGCTAACTCAGGTCCGTTGGCAGGGCGCTCGAAATACGTGCAAACATCGGCTGCATCGCCTTCATAATTCAGGGTTTCCATGGCCGAAAACTGCAGGGTTTGACCCAGAAACTGAAAAGTATAGGCAGGCCCGCGTGTTAGTATTGCATTATCAGGGCGAGCAATGCGCACAAAAAATCGTTTATAACCGGGGCTCACCAGTTTGTTTTCACTTACTGTAAAACATACTTTTATTTTGTCGGTACGTGCAGCCTTGTCTGTTTCTTTATCTTTATCAACCCCACGCGATTTGTAAGCTACTGCTGACATTTTATACGCTTTCAGTATAGCGGCACCGGTTATTTTTTCATTCAGTTCTTCCTTGTCTTTAGTCAGGTCGCTGGTTTTTTGCTGTTCGAGGTTATAGTCGGTTTTAATCTGCTCGTTTTCTGCTTTTAACGCACGGTTCACTGTGAAAAGCGAATCGATCTGATGTTCGTAAACCTGTGTAATCTCCTGAAGTTGAGCAAGTTTGCGTTTAATAACTGCCAGTTCGGCTTTTGAACCAAGCAGGCTTTTAATTTCCTGGGCTTTCAGATTTATAATACTGTCTCTTTCGGATAACGAGTTACTGAGTTCTCCATATGTAATTTTTACCTTTTCGTGCTCCGCAAGCAAAGAGTCGAGCTCATTCTGCAACTGGAGCTGCTGAGTATCCGTGTTCTGCACAAGCGTAGTTGCTTCTTTTTTCTGATTTATAAGCATCCAGGCCATCACGGCTATAATTGCAAGCAGTATGCCTATCGCAATTTTATATCCAAGGGTGTTAACAGGTCTTTCGTCCATAGCATTCAAAAAAACAGTTTATTGTCCAAAGGTAACGAAACATTGCATTCAAAAGTATACTTAACATCAATTATTATAATGTTGAAACAAAAACGCCCTGCAGGATTCTGGCAGGGCGTTTTTTGATTTTAAAAATGCTACTATGAATTCAGGAATAACATCCCACATCCGAAATTTTTACATCCAACAATTTAATGTCCGGCCGCTCCTTTAACTTTAAATTTATCGCCGGTTTGCCTGATAAGATCGCGGTAAAAATCTTCGCCATAACCTGGTTGTTTAATATCCGGTGCAATATATTTATAGCCTTCCGGCACAGCGACAGCTTCCTTGATATTTCCATCCATATATTTGGTAAACAGGAAACCGTAGAGTTTCTTCCATTCGTACACTGTATTGTTGCCTTGTGATACTGAAAAATCGGTAAGGAACTGTATAGCTTTTGCCGGATCGGTACGGTACATTTCGAGAGCTATTTTATCCATAGCCGGAACCATTGCTACAAAGTTGTTTTCGAGTTCCGACTGTTTTTTCTGTATATCAACAATCATGTCGCTGTAACGGGTATACGCAAAATTCGAAACCTGGTTGAAAACCCAGAAAGCTGAATTATCGCTGTATTCCATCATCGAACCGTTACCAACAGCGAAAGTTTCGGGAACTTTAGTCATACAGGTATACATAGGAATAAAAACCGTGGAATATGTGTCGTCAACCCCAAACCAGAGTATGCCGCCCAGCGGGCTGGGGACGTATGGCCGCGACTGCGCAACAAATACGAAACCGGTTTGCTGTGTGCTGATAGCGCGTTCGTTGAAATAATCCACGCCATCAACTTTGAAAGTAAGTGGACGCCAGCGTACTATGCATCCGTAAGGGCCGGCGCCGGGATCTTTGGTCATATCCAGTTCAGTTCCCTGGTAGTAATCGCGCATAAGGCCCATAACTTCCAGAACGGTAAGTTTATGATCAGGTTTTACCCACAATGGCATACGGTTGCTGAGGTTTTCGCCTTTTACATAGTCGAGATATTTATCCATGCCTTTGGTTACTTTGTTGAAACCGCTCCATACACGGGCTTCGCAAAAACGGGCACCACCAAAATCGACGGGAGCATAAATATCGGAGAAACTAAAATCTTTATCTTCACCGTTAAACAAACCTTTTTCGCGGGCGAAAGTGATTACTTCCGGCGCGTAAAGGCAGTTTTCGGGATCGTTGAGAGGGAAAGTTGTGATACGTGCATGATTGGCATGCCCCGAAATATACCCGTCAGGAATTCGCAAGGCTACCCAAACTGCACCTTTGTTGTATTTAACCGAAGTTTTCCCTTTTTTATCTTTTACGATTACCGGTTTTCCTTTTCCTACCATTTCCATGATCCATACTTCGTTGGGATCGCTGATTGAAAATGATTCGCCGGAGCTTGCATAGCCGTATTCGGCCATCAGCGAAGTAATAACATGTATAGCTTCACGGGCTGTTTTGGAGCGCTGCAAGGCAATATATATCAAGCTGCCATAATCCATGACTCCGGCTGTATCAACCAGTTCTTCACGGCCACCAAAAGTGGTTTCGCCTATAGCAACCTGGTGTTCGTTCATGTTACCAACCACATTATAAGTTTGAGCGGCCTGTTTTATTTTGCCCAGGAATTTTCCGGTATCCCATTCGTACACATCGAGCAGGGCGCCTGTAGGATAAGTAGCTGCCGGCCAGTAATATAATTCACCGTATAGGGTGTGCGAATCGGCCGAATAACTGATCATATTCGAGCCATCCACGGTGGCTCCTTTGGTAACAAGGAAATTGGAACAGGCATTTACCCTGTTGCCGGTAAAAACAAATGCAAGGCTGAGCGCAAGCAGAAAAACTGTTTTTTTCATAGGAATGTATTGATTGATGAAAGATTATCTCCGGTTGAGAAAATTGATTTTTGAGAGGCCAAAAATAGCGTAAAAGGTTGATACAAAACTAAATTTAAATGTCGATTTTTGAAAAATCCGCAAATACAGTATCTCTCTTTTCAATTTTGTTGACCTACCTTTGCGAAAATCCGCCTGATGTTGAATCTATAAATCTGAACATACCGCGAATCATATAATCCGCAGGAGTTGTCAATTAATACTAACGTTGAGATAATTATAAGAAAACATAATTATGAATGCTTTTGAGCGTTTGACTTACAACTCCAAAAAAAACAACTGAATGAATCGTAATTTATATATTTCCATTTTTGCGTGTCTTTTGTTTATCACAATTTATGCGGACTTGTACGCCCAGGAATTCCATACCGAAATTTTAAAACCTGTACAGCATAAATCAAATATTCTTTTCGAAAGCAGGAATGGTTTTAAATTGCCTTCATCGGGTGTTATCCGCGTTTTGATAGTTTTTGCCGAATATGAATATCTGAATGGCGGCGACCCGACTCCGGCAGAAGGAACTCCCGGCTGGCCGGCGCATTCATTGCCAACTTGGGCTGATGATTTAACCGATGTTCATGCTCCCGCCGGCAACGCAAAAGGAGTTATAACGAGGTATTATCAAATGGCCTCTTCGGGCAATTATACCGTTCTCGGCGATTATTTACTGGCGCCGGATAACGGTGGAATATTTAAAGTTCAAACCGAAAGCGCCCAAACGGTTGAACCCGACAATCAGAAACTTATGGCTCAGGTAGATCAGAAAACCGGTGGTAATTTTATCACAGCACACGGTTTGAATAATATCAGCTATTTTGATCTCTGGACATGCCCGGATAATGAATATGGACTTCCCAAAGTTACTCCAAGTACTGAAAATCCGGGGAAGTACGATCATGTGGTTTTTATATGGCGAAACAGTGTGTTCAATGGTATAGGCAACTATTCCTATTTCTCGCCCGGCTCAATGCTTGGCAACGAAGCGAATACCTACAGCTGGTTTGGAGCGCATGACAAAGTACCTACTCAGATCATGGTTCATGAATATGCTCATCTTATTTATGGGGGACTCGATTTTCATTGCGGCGGAGGTGGGTGGTTTACAGGCGGCGATTACTGGATTCCTGCCACCGGTGGCTGGAGCAACCTGGGTTTATCAGGTTCGTCGCTGCTTTCGTGGAATGCGTGGGACAGGCTGCGACTCGACTGGAAAGCACCGGGGAATACATTTGCTGTTTCTGCCCGAAACGAATCCAATACGACGGAAGCAAACGGCGATCTGGATGCTGCTAATACTTCACAATCAGGAGTATATACGCTCCGCGATTTTGTTACCACAGGTGATGCCATACGCATTAAACTGCCGTTTACCTATCCTGAAAGCGAGTATCCGGAATATTTATGGCTCGAAAACCATAATACTTTTTCGATGAATCAATGCCAGTGGGACCGCTTTTTATATGAGGACGGCAACAATTGTATTCAGCCCGCGGTTTATGGATTGTACGCTTATATGCAGATTGATCGCGAAACACGGCAGGGAACTACCTTTGATGAAGTATTTAAAGGTTACGCTAACTACCTCAGACCTATTACCGCCGAAGGTTTTTATGATAAGGAATTTGAGGAAGTTGCTGTTCCGAATACATGCATAGGTTCAATGGCAATGTATCCGTTTAACCGCTTGCCCGAAAACGTTAACCCGCTAACTGGCTCTGGCGATCAGGAATATTATTCGGTTGACTGGAATCAGGATAATGTGATTGATCACAGCGATCAGTTTTATACCAGTATAGAGAATATTGATGGAACCTATTATAAAAACATGTTTAACAACGGGCATTCGCGGAATGCTTTTACGAAAAGCGGCAACAATAAAATCGGAATCGGAACAAATCCTTCTTCATCAACCTTAATGAATATGGTCGGATACGATA
The DNA here is from genome assembly GCA_964420555.1 of uncultured Lentimicrobiaceae bacterium. GTDB lineage: Bacteria > Bacteroidota > Bacteroidia > Bacteroidales > UBA4417 > UBA4417. Next base: position 590,494 of record CAYQTT010000001.1, read on the forward strand.
CACCTGTGGAAGGAGCTAAAAATATTCGAAAAGTTTACTTAAACGGAGTGTCTGTCGAAATACTAAATCAAAATCAGGATGGTACCATGCAGGTTCAAATCAGGTTTGATGATGTAGATGTGGATTCGGATGTTCGCTGGTGTGCCGATGAGATTGCACTGAACCCGGTTCCGTCGCCTTCAGGATATTCGCTGAACCTGAAAGCAGGCAGAACGATCACCCTCGATCAGGGCATAACCGCTACAAGAATGACAGATCCGGTTCCGTTTAAAAACCGAATGATTTTTGTTTCACCCACCGTTTTCACTATCGAACCAAATGCAAAAATGCACCTCGAAACTGATTCAAAAATAGTGTTGAAAAATTCATCCACATTAAAAATGAATTCTGGATCAAACTGTATAATTGAGGATGGTGGTTTGATAGAATTGGAAAGCGGAACTACACTTATCATTGATGATCAGGCTTCTCTCTCAATTTTTAGAACAGGAAAATTAATTGCCCGGACAGGTTCAACGCTTTGCATTTCTCCCGGAGCCCTGCAGGATTTTGAACATGGTTTGTATAACCTTAAAATTGAACCCGGTGTACTTATTCCGGCCGGATGTGCTGATCCGGCCGATGATTTCGGGATACAGGTTTCGCCCAACCCTGCAACTGACTATGTATCGTTTGATTTTGTTCTTCAGGAGGGTATCAGTTCAGTGGAGATGGTGATTTCGGATGCTCTCGGGCGAATAGTTGACCGCATTACTTTAACCGGTAAGCGTGGGCAGAAAATACTCAATACAAGTTCATATTCCAATGGAATGTACTTTTACAGATCAGGGGAATCAGAAAAACTATCGGGGAAATTTATTATCAGGTAAAAGTATTCACTTACGGTCTGGTAAATAATCATTATGCAGGGCAGTATGTTCAAAATGAACTGACCACGGATCATCTCTTTATAAAATTATAACCAGCCAAAACACACTTAAAAAAATCGGTTTTGGCTGGTTATAAATAGTTTCTTTCAGTATTGGATTGTTACTCAATCATCCCAACTCCAACTGTTTCATTGGTTCCCTCGTCAATTAAAATAACAGCACCTGTAATACGGTTTTGTCTGTATGAGTCGAAAAGCAGTGGTTTGGTAGTGCGTATGGTTATACGTGCTATATCGTTCATTTTCACATCGGTATCGCCCAAAATTTCAGTAATTGTATTCACATTAACTTTATAGTGAATTTCCTTTACCAGGCAACGTACGTCTTTGGTAGTATGTTTGAGTGCATATTTCCCGTCGACCTGCAGCGGGCGTGTACTCATCCAGCATACCATCATGGTTATATCCTGGCTTACCTGCGGACGGTTATCTTCCGTAACAATCATATCGCCGCGGCTGATATCAATATCGTCAGTCAGCTGCATGGTAACCGACATAGGCGGGAAAGCCTGATCTACCTGTTTATCCTGTATCTCAATGGATTTAATAGTTGAATGGTATCCACCGGGAAGTATCATTACTTTGTCGCCGGTTTTAAAAATTCCGCCATCAACCCGTCCGGCATATCCGCGGTAGTCGTGGTATTCGTCCGAAATAGGCCTTACAACATACTGAACCGGGAAACGTGGATCAGTAAGATTATAATCATGGTCGATAGGCAGGGTTTCGAGAACATCGAGCAATGTGCCGTTATCGTACCAGCTCATATTCGTCGAAGGTTCAACCACATTATCGCCATGCAGTGCGCTGATAGGCACAAAGCGGAAATCCTTAACGCCGAGTTTCAGCGCGAAAGCAATGAATTTCTCATGAATTTCCTCATACACTTCCTGGCTGTAGCCAACAAGGTCCATTTTGTTTACACAGATAATGATATGAGGAATTTGCAACAATGAAGCAATGTAAGTGTGCCTGTAAGTTTGCTCGGTAACACCATTGCGGGCATCAATAATAATAAGCGCAGCATTGGCGGTTGATGCTCCGGTTACCATATTACGGGTGTACTGGATATGACCGGGTGTGTCGGCAATAATAAACTTGCGTTTGGGTGTGGCAAAATAGCGGTATGCAACATCAATTGTGATTCCCTGTTCGCGTTCGGCACGCAGTCCGTCGGTAACAAGAGCCAGGTTAATGTGCTCATTGCCACGCTGAATACTGGCTCGCTTAACAGCTTCCAGCTGATCTTCAAAAATCGATTTGCTGTCGTACAAAAGCCTTCCGATAAGCGTACTCTTGCCATCGTCAACACTTCCGGCTGTTGTAAAACGCAACAGCTCCATATTCAGATATCCTTTGGATGAAAACTCGGTCATTTTTGTTCTTTTTCGATATTTATTTTCAAATATGGAGACGCGCTGTAGCACGTCTCTACAGCGCGTCTCTACGGGGTTAAAAATACCCTTCCTTCTTTCTGTCTTCCATCGCTGCTTCGCTGCGCAGATCGTCGGCACGGCTGCCACGTTCGGTTACACGTGTGGCAGCAATTTCGGAAATAATTTCCTCCAGCGAATTTGCAGTCGATAAATTCAGCCCGGTACACGAAACATCGCCTATCGTGCGGCAGCGAACCACTTTTGTTTCTATCTTTTCGTTGGGTTTCAGTTTCATATATGGGGCATTAGCCAGCCAAACACCATCGCGGAGAAAAGCTTCGCGCTCATGAGTAAAATAGATGCTTGGCAAAGGAATATTTTCCTTGTAGATATATTGCCAAACGTCCATTTCGGTCCAGTTGCTGATAGGGAATACCCTGAAATGTTCGCCAATATGTTTGCGCCCGTTGAAGAGGTTCCATAATTCGGGTCGTTGGTTTTTGGGGTCCCATTGCCCGAATTCGTCACGGTGCGAGAAGAAACGTTCTTTGGCGCGAGCTTTTTCCTCATCGCGGCGTCCGCCACCCATACAGGCATCAAACTTGTATTTTTCGATGGTATCGAGCAAGGTCACTGTTTGCAATAGGTTGCGGCTGGCGCTATATCCTTTTTCTTCGACAACGCGGCCTGTATCAATTGATTCCTGCACTGAACCTACAATAAGCTTAACACCGAGTTCTTCTACCAGGTTATCACGGTAATCAATGGTTTCCTGAAAGTTGTGCCCGGTATCGATGTGCAACAGCGGAAAAGGGATTTTTGCCGGCCAGAAAGCTTTCCGGGCCAGGTACGTCATTACAATACTGTCCTTGCCTCCCGAAAAAAGTATGGCTGGTCGCTCGAATTGAGCGGCTACTTCGCGGATCACAAAAATAGATTCGCTTTCAAGTTCATCAAGGTGTGAAAGATTGTAGTTGGTCATGCTTCTGAAATATTGGTGCCTGGCGTGGTGCGCCTGGAGATATTATTTTTGGTTTAATGAAATCACAGGCAGTATGTTATCGAGTATCTGCTGCAACGAAGTCTGTATGTTTTCGGTATCGGTATGTATTTCGAGATTTGGATGATCAGGCGTTTCGAAAGGGGCATTTACACCAGTAAAATCAGCAATTTGTCCGGCACGGGCTTTTTTATACATTCCCTTAACATCGCGTTGTTCGCAGGAATCGAGAGTAGGGTTAAGAAAAATTTCGATAAAGTCGCTTTCGCCTATGATTCCCCTGGCCAGATCGCGGATTTCGTTGGTAGGGCTTACAAATGCATTTATGGTAATTACTCCTGCCGAAAGAAACAACTTTGAGATTTCAGCAATACGGCGGATGTTTTCCAATCGGTCTTCATTGCTGAATCCCAGGTTGTTATTAATGCCGCAGCGAACATTGTCGCCATCCAGGACCTGGCAAAGGTAGCCCTGCGAAAAAAGTTCTTTTTCAAGAGCAAGTGCCAGGGTTGTTTTGCCGGAACAAGGCAGTCCGGTAAACCAGATTACGCGTGCCCGTTGCCCAAGTTTCTGCTCCTTGAAATCGCGGCTGACTAATTTTTCGAATAAAGGATATACTTTGCCTTGCTCCACTTACAATTTATGTGTTGATAAAGAGGTGCAAAAGTACGTTTTATCTTCTTACCTTCAGTCAGGTTCGAGCGACAAATGGTTTAAGTTCGTTGAACTATAGAGAAGGCTATATGCCAGTCTGGTTTAAACGGTTATTACCTCACTACAAGTTTTCGCACAGGTGATTGAATACCTGCTGCTTTCAGGCTTACAAAATAGATGCCCGGACTTAAGTTACTGATGTTGATTTCAATGTTACCGCTTTCGCTGATCAGCCAGTTGCGCGAAACTATTGTTCCGGTTGGGGAAGTAATTGTCAGTTCCGTGTTTTTTGCTGACTGTTGTGGAAGAGAGTAGCTTATTTTGAACGATTTGTCAGCCGGATTTGGGAAAGGATTTCCTAAAAATGCCTGTTCTGATTTGCTTTCTTCAATAGATGTGAAATCTATTAATGTGCTGATTTTAAAGTCGTCGAAATAAAACCCGTCAAATTCGGTATTGCTGTCAGATTTTAGCCTGAAACGAAGTTTGATATTTTCTCCCAGGTAGTTGTTAAGTGAAATATTTTCCCGCACCCATTCTCCTTTTTTGCCATCGTAAAGCGGGCTGCCCTGAATCTGATACTCAGAACCCGGATTCGTGAATATCCCATTCAGAGGTGTCCAGCTCGCCCCGTCGTTAGTCGAAATGCTTAGCTGTACATAATCGAAATCGTCTTCAAGCGTCCATTTAGCCCTGAACTCAACCATAGCCATCAGTTCGTCGGGTAAATAAACTTCTTCGGCCATGGTTATGGTTTTAGTACTTCCTGAAGCATAATTTCCGGAAGGGGAATCTGTCATGGAGGAGGGCGGCGAGAAATATTGGTCAGGTGTAAGCGCCCACGATCCGGTCCATTGCAAACTGTTTTCAAAAGTATCATTGAAAACTGTGAGTGGATAACCATAAATTCGGGTTACAGTATCAGAAGTTACAAATGATCCATTATCGAGCTGGAGTATATATTGAATAGTGTCACCGTCCTGCAGAAACAGGCTGAGCTGATAGTTTATTGAATCAGCCTGCGCGCCAAGCAGATCCATTCCATCGAGAGTTTTAGGTCCGCCGATTTCCGAAATGGCATTTCCTATCGGGATGATAGATACCGTAAAACTTCCTTCCTGCATTCCAAGGCGCTTTACTTTAAATGGCAGATATCCGCTCTGCTGATGAATATAGAAGGAGCTCAAATCAATAATAGTACCATAATTCAACGCAAGGCGGGCAGCGGTAATACTTGCAAACATATTCTGCTGAATTAAAGGCAAAATGCGTTGTTGTATGGGCCAGAAACCATCAGAACTTGCACCAACTTCGGGAGTATAACTCAGAATTGCCGGTTTTGTATCCTGCTCGCCGTACATCCAGTCGTCGGAGCCACCATTGGTAGGATAAATGGTTGTAGAACCGGGGCCGTAATTATAGCCGTTTTCACGGGTGAGCAAATAGGAATAAGTATCAAACACAATGCTGTCAGCACATTGTTCTTCTGTCCAGCCCCATGGCGAAAGCAGCAGGTTGGCGAATGAATGATAGTTGAGGGCAATGAGGAAATTATGGCTTTCGCAAAAATATTTCATCATACGCGTTTCTGGTTCCGAAAAAGGTGCTGTTCCGCGGTAAGTATCCGATGAAGGATTCGGTGACGATCCTGTATCGTCATTCCCCCATTTGTAACCGTAATTCCTGTTGAGATCAATGCCATAAACCGGATTTCCCTGGCTGTTGACGCCGTTGTAGCGGCGGTTTTTGCGCCAGTTGCCACCTCCTGCCGGATAAGTGCTGATGTTGTACGAATATCCATCCACATTAAAAACGGGAACAAAATACATTTCGGTATTATCAACAAGGTCTTTTATTGACTGGTCGATGTTATAATTCTCCAGCAGGTACCACATGTAAAAGAGCAGGTGCTGCATTCCGATAGGTTCGCGGGCGTGGTGCATGCCGGTGTACAGAACTTCAGGTTCACTTTCGTTCGCATCGGGGTTGTCGCTGATTCGGACATAATATACTGTGCGTCCTTCGATTGTTGATATTGAGTCGCTTAAAGCGGTTTTAACCGAAATAAGTGATGGATAAAGTGATCGCATAAGATCGAGTTGTGCAGTCATTTCATCCACTGTGCTGAAACCTCCGCAAGAACCCAGTGAAAAATTAAGTGGCTGAGGCCATGTTTCGCTTAAGCGGATATCGGATTCTGTAAATGGGGTTTTCTCATTAAATCTTCCGGTATAGTATTCGGCCATATCAGGAATAATCACCTCGCAGCGAAACCCGGCAGAGGTAAGCGAATTTATTTCCTGCTGCGAAATTTCAGCCATATACCACCCGCCTTTTTTGTCAATATCAGTTATTTCGATCCCTGTACTAAAAAGCTGTGCGGGAGTTTTTGAACCGGTATAAATCTTTACACGCGAATAAACGGTCTGTTGAGCCAAGAGCAATACTGGCAGACTAAAAAGGAGGAGGAATAAAAGTGATTTTTTCATTGGATATACCGGTTTTTGGAAATCCAAAAGTAAGCATAAGATCGCTCATTCAAACACATTGTGAATGGTGGGAAATGAATTATTCGGAAAATGGATATTAATTTATTTCCAGGTAATGGTTTCGAACAGATGCTGGATGTCGGTTTTAACATACTCAATAACCGGAGCGAGAGAATCGTTATTTGGAATAGCATCGAAATAAAGTGATCCGCGTAAAAAATGCCTGGTACTGTCAGTAAGGTAAAACTGGTATGGTGATGCAGCGCTCATCCCGTTAATTTCGTATACCAGTCCGTACAGGTTACGGCCTGGGTCCGAAATCGCAATCTGCCTGATACCGCTTGCTTTGGGCATGTGTTTGAGCGCCAGGGTGCGGGCATCTTCGGTGTAGGTGATCAGACTGTTTTTGTCAGTCAAAGTCTTATAACTGATATGGATACGGCCGTGAAAAGCAGGCATTTCAATATTTATCCAGTTTGTTTCTTCGGGCGATACAGGATCGTTTGTAATTACGGCATAGGAAGGATATTCAAATTGATAAGGAAAAACAGAATCGAGCAGGATGTAATTCTTTTCGGGCATTGCAATACGAAAATAGCCGCGTGGCTTTGGTGTATATTCGTTATTACAGGATGAGAAAAATATCATGATTCCGCTAGTAACAAATAGAAACATGCGGATTATGGAAGAGGAGCCAATTGATTTTTGAAAAGATGACGATGTTTTCGGGAAATTCATCTGAGAAAATTTGTGAAAAAATAAAACGCTGATTGCGGTTGTTTATTGCCTGTTATAGTGTTGTTTCGGGCAATACACGAGACAATTCCCCACCGGCCTGATTAAGTACGTATGAGTTTCTTATTCCTCGTTTTCAGGTGCCAGCATTGTGATTTTAACTTTTTTTATCCGGCGTTTATCAGCAGCTTCGATACGGAAAGTATAATCGCCAATAGAGAAAGTTTCGCCCGTAGCGGGCATTTTACCGGCAAGTTCAAGTATAAGTCCGGCCAGAGATTCGCTTTCGCCTTTTGCATCATCAAATATTCGATCGTCAATGCCCAGCACCCGGCACATATCGTTGATGGTAGTTTTAGCCTCGAAAATATAATTGTGTTCGTCGATTCGGGAAAAGAACATGTTTTCGGATTCAATATCAAATTCATCGTTTATTTCGCCGACAATTTCTTCTATAATATCCTCCAGGGTAATAATGCCCGATGTTCCGCCGTATTCATCCACTACCACAGCCAAATGTATTTTTTTCTCCTGAAATTCCTGCATCAGGTCGTTAATGGGTTTGTTTTCCGGAACGAAAAAAGGAGGCCGCACCAGTTTTTCCCAATCGAAATTGTCAGCTTCTGATAAATACGGGAGCAAATCCTTGATATATAAAATTCCCGTAATTGTATCGGGAGTATCGTTGTAAACCGGTATGCGCGAGTAACCTGATTCGATGATTATACTTTGTACTTTCCTGAATGGCATTGAATTATCGATAGTGGTAAGATCGACTCTCGGGCTCATTATTTCACGGGCGTTGATAGCGCCAAAGCGTGTAATACTTTTCATGATCTTGCGGTCTTCGGAATCTACTTTTCCGTCGGCAGTAATATCGATGGCATTGGAAATATCGTCGAGTGTAATATTGTGGTTTTTATATGCCTGGCGCTTGTCAATAAAACGTGTGGAATTAACCAGCAATTTGCTGAAAGGGTACAAGATCCGTTGTACAATTGAAAGTGGCATGGACAATAATGTGGCAACTTTTACCGGGCTTCGTGTGGCTAAAACTTTTGGTAGTATTTCGCCAAGCAGAAGAAGTATCGAAGTTATAATTACAATCTGGAATAAAAAACCGAGAAGCGGATTAGCCGAAAAATCGAGGTAATTATTAACAAGGAAAGATGAAATAATAACAATACCTACGTTTACCAGGTTGTTGGCAATCAGGATGGTGGCAAGAAGACGTTTAGGTGTTTCGAGTAAAGTGATTATACGTTTATGTGAATGAGTTTTCGAATTGCGGATTTCATTAAGCTGAGAGGGTGACAGCGAAAAAAAAGCAGTTTCGGAGCTGGATGCTGCTGCCGAGCACAACAATAAAACCAAAACGGATAGTAATCCTGCGATTAAACCGGCCGATGAAGCCAGGTCAGTATTATTGAATGATAATAATAAGAATGCTAAAAATGCATCAGGGAGTGGGTCGGCCACGGTGTAAAGTAATTGATTTATAGGTGCAAAGATAGTAAAAGCTCAAAAACAAACGAGCGAACATAGTCCGCTCGTGTATTTTTACCTGCTTATTTTTTAAAAGGGCAAATCGTCGTGATCGTTTTGCTGTGCCAACGGTTCAGTTATAGGTGGAACAACAGGCTGGGCAGGATGTGGTGTTGATGCCGGTGCGGACGATTGTGGTTGTGTGAAATTTTCACCATTTCCTTCTTTGCGGCCACCCAGCAGAACCAAGTTATCTGCCTGTATTTCAGTGATATATTTTTTTTGTCCGTCTTTGCCATCGAAGGAGCGGGTGCGGATTTTGCCTTCGATATACACCTGGCTGCCTTTATGCAGAAATTGTTCTGCAATTTCTGCCAAACCGCGCCACATAACAATATTGTGCCATTCGGTATGTTGAAGCTCATTGCCATCCCTGTCTCGCGAATGTTCGGTAGTAGCCAGCGAAAACGCAGCTTTTTTGTATGTATCGAATGTTTGTACTTCAGGGTCTTTTCCCAGGTTTCCTACCAGGATTACTTTGTTTACTCCTCGTGCCATATTGATCGGATTGTAGATTAGTAGATTTTTATTAGTACAAATGTACTGTAATTTGAAGGTAAAGGCAGAGGTGTTGATAAAATATGGTTCGAAGCATTTCAAACTATCGCTAGTTTAAAGCAGTCAATAAAAACATATTATTTCTCGTTTTAAAAAGAGAAAAAGTATAACAAATTTCATTTTCACCTCAGAAACAGAATCAAAGCATTGCTGCCAAATACCTGTCAATAAGCCTTGGCAAAGGCAATTCCGCAATAAGATCCTTCCTTACTGCGGTAAAATCCCCTGTTGGTTTCGGTTCACCTTTTACCTGGATACGGATAAACTTTGCCAGCAACCTGCGGTGCGAAAGCTGATGGATATATTCATCCGAAACATGCGCAACTACAAATGGGAATTCGCCCAATAATCCCGATTTAACACTTTGATCCAATGCATTTGAAGTATCCGAAGCAGTCATAGTTTCGACGCATGGGAAATCGTACATATTTTTCCAGATATCATTACCGGTGCGTTTTCGCATAAGTATAAATTCCTCTTTGTTCTTAATAAAGCTGATTACCAGGTAATTCAGATGGCGAATGGTTGGCGCTTTTTTAGGCGTCTTAACCGGAAAGCTTTCAACCTGTTTCTGTTTCAGCGCTTCACAGGCGAATGCTACTGGACAAATATTACATGCCGGACTCTTAGGCGTGCAAACCAAAGCGCCGAGTTCCATAACAGCTTGGTTAAATGTGCCAGGATGGTTGGTATCAAGCAAGCTGTTTACCAGGTCGGTGATGTTTTTTTTGCCTTCGTTCGAATTAATGGGAGTATCTATGGCATATAAACGGCTGATAACACGGGCAACATTTCCATCGAGAACAGCTGTTGACTCATCAAAACAAATAGATGCAATGGCTGCGGCAGTATAATCTCCGATTCCTTTAAGTTTCTTTAATCCGGCTGCCGAATTCGGGAAAATTCCGTTGTGATTTTCAACAACTTCCTTCGCGGTATGATGCATGTTTCGTGCTCTTGAATAGTATCCGAGTCCTTGCCAGAGTTTCAGCACATCCTGTTCAGCAGTAGCGGTCAGGCTTTGTACATCAGGAAAAGCAGCGAGAAACCGGTGGTAATAATCCGTTCCCTGAGCAACCCGGGTTTGTTGCAGAATAACTTCAGAAAGCCATATTTTGTATGGATCGCGGGTTTCGCGCCAGGGGAGGGAGCGTTTATATTGGGAGTACCAGTGGAGAAGGGATTCGGTTAAATTCATGATGTGGACAAAAGTACAAATTACTGCCAGTAACTGTGCCACAGGAATTAATTTGCAAACATATTACCTGGCTGGGTAAAAACAAGTTTTTTGAAATGAGTATAAGGAATCAAGACAAATGTTTAACTATTTTATACAATTATTAAACAAAAACCGGGCTTTCCTGTTTTAAACAATTATCAATGTTAAAATTCGGTAACCATGAAAACAATACTACGCAAATTCATCCTGAGCTTTGCTCTTATAGTTGGAATGCTTTCTTCGGCAAACTCCCAGGTTCAGCTTTTAACGCCAAATGGAGGCGAGAACTGGGTTAACGGATATCCTGTATCTATATCCTGGAATAACCCCGGCCAACTATATTATTTTACCATAGAGTATTCAGGAGACAATGGCTTAAACTGGTTTATACTAACATATTTTGAAGGTGTACCTGGTATTAACCAAACCGGATTCATAACAAGTAACTTTAATGTTACCGATCAGGCCCTAATAAAAATTTCTGATTATTTTAACCCTTTTGATTTCGATGTAAGCGATGCTACATTTTCAGTGTCTAATCCTGCATTTAGTTTTTATTCGCCTTACAGCGGACAGGTTTTTTACCAGGGCTCCGATGTGCTTGTACAATGGTATTCATCGGTTAGCAACCCGGTAAGCGTTGAATTATCAGCTGACAACGGATTATCATGGACTCTTATGACTGCAGGGAACACTTCTTCAAGTTATACTTTTACTGCACCCGAGATTAATTCCGACTCCTGCCTCATCAAACTCTCAGCTTCCAACGATCCCTCCATTTTTAGTGTGAGTTTGCCTTTCTCAATACGATCCTTGCCACAGATTACGGTTGTAAGTCCAAATGGAGGCGAAATATGGAATTATGGTGAAAACAACAGCATAAGCTGGAGTGGCAGCAATATTTCCTATTATGTAATCATAGATTATTCTACAGATGGAGGCTTTTCCTGGCAAAACTTAGGTTACAGCGAAAGTTCTCCCACAGGAGGAACAGTTCAGTTACAGATGCCGATTATTAATACAACTACTGCCCGTATTAAAATATCCGATCCGGCCTTTTTCGCAGCAAGTGATATCAGTGACGCCGATTTCTCGTTTGTAGTCCCTCCTTTTTTCCTCTATGGTATCGGAAGCCAGTTTTATACCGGGCAACCTTTTGATATTTCGTGGAATACTCTTGAGCCAACCGAAGCGGATGTTGAAATATCTCTTGACAATGGGCTGACCTTTCAGACTATAGTGGAAAACATCCCTTCAAACCAGACAAGTGTTTCGCTTACAGCACCATTAACGGCAACCGAAACTGCAATTCTGAAGCTGGTTGACAGCGATGATCCGTCATCCTATACGTTGAGCGAGGTTTTCAGGATTGTAGAAGCACCGGTTATTACAATGCTTAACCCGGTTGGAGGAGAATTGTGGGATATTGATTCAACTTATACAATTTCCTGGTCTTACACGGGTGAAATTCCTGATTGGTCCTATTTTTCAGTTGATTATTCTACCGACAACGGACAAATCTGGAACAATATTGGAGTTTATTACTATTACCTGGAACAACAGAACACCATACAGTGGACTACTCCGGTGGTGGAATCGGATTCGTGTCTTATCAGGGTTTCGGATTATTTTCTTCCATATATAAACACCACAAGTTCATCGGTTTTTAAACTTATTGATATTCCCGACCTGCAGATTTGCGCAGTAAGTGTCGATTCAATTTCAGGGAAAAATATAGTTATCTGGAATAAAGTGGAAAGTGAACTGGTTTCAGAATATGTAATACTTAAAGAAACCAATGCAGCAAATGTGTATGAGCAAGCAGGCAGTATTCCGGCAAACGCACTGTCAACATTTATTGATTTAAGTTCAAATCCGCGAGAAAAAGCTACACGCTATAAATTAACTTTCAGGGATTCTGACGGAAATATTTACGGATCAGGTTTAGTTCATCAAACAATACATCTTTCAATTAACCAGGGAGTTGGAAACAGCTGGAACCTGAACTGGAGCCCGTATCTCGGTTTTCCTGTTACTTCTTACAATATTTACCGGGGAAACGACCGTGGAAATATGGAGCTGATCAATACGGTTTCGGGCAATTTTACCTCCTATACCGATTTTAATGCACAACCCGGTTTCATTTATTATATGATTGAAGTTATCAATCCCAACAACTGCAATCCCGATGGACTAAAATCAGGCTATGGCAGTTCAACTTCTAACATTGCTACAAACAAAACCACCAGCACTGATGAAAATATCTTCACCGCGAATCTGACCGTTTATCCAAATCCCTCAGCGGATTATATACGGGTTAAAACTACAGACTTGCTAAAAGGCAAGGTAAATATTTCTATTTTTTCATCGGCAGGAGCTATGGTTGAAACCATGGAAACAGACGGAAATCAATTGAATATTGGTTACACCATTACTGTAAGTGATTTAAAATCGGGAATTTATTATTTGCGTCTTACAGGAAATGAACGCACAGGTTCTGTTAAGTTTATCAAATCAGAATGATCATTTACAACAAAAGTATAATTCAGAAAACCCATCAAACGCTATTCGCATTGATGGGTTTTTTGTTTGATAAAATTGTCCTAATACCCCCCGTCAATAATCCACGCTTTTTGTGAATTATCATTCCGCACAGCAAGGTTGTGTTTTTGAATCTCTCCGGATTTCAATTTTACTTCGTATGGAACAAATACTCCTGCATATCGTCCTGATTTAAAGGAACTTCCTATTGAATTAATTTGCAGGCCTCCATATTCAAGTTTCATTTCTTCCAGGTTCGAAGAGTGTTCAAAAGATGGATCAAGTTTGTAAGCTGTGACCCAGTCATTTTCTGATAAAGCATTCCACCACATTTTTGCTGCTTCTTCTGCAGTTGATGCTGAATTTCCTTCTTTTGGTTGAAGATCTTTCAGTTCAACCCATTTTGTGTTTTCAGGTAAATCAATACTGAAATTTTCATCGGCGATGGTTTCGTCGTAAACAATCTTGTTGATTTTCAGGACAAGAACCTCGCGTTTGTTTTCAAGTATATACACTTCAAGTGATTTTAACCGGCCATTTTGTTTATCAAAACTGTAAACCCGGCGGTTGTCCGATTCAGGAATGGAGTGATTAAGACTAAACGTGTTTTTAAAGTCACCAAGCGCTTTAGCCTTTACGGTCAGAATGGTTTCATTTCCTGTTTCACTGATATCATATTTTGCTTTGTATTTGTCAGCGAAAGCTTTTTCCTGCTGAAGGATTTTCTCAGGATCGAGAAGTATCTTCATCCAATCAACAAATCCGGCATCAGGGCTTCCAACTAAGCCAACCCCGGTTTTTTGCATAAACCTGTATTGTTTCTGTCCATCCATAGCAACGGTCATTCCGGGTTTTTCGATGCGCCATTTTTCGTTTGGTGTGAATTGTTTCCAGAGTTTATAATCAATAAAATCACCTTTAGTATCAATCAGATCCAGATTATCCCCGGGAACAGATCGAACCTGGAAACTGATAAACATAGTTTTAATATTGAGAATGGCTTCAATCGAATTGCTGAGCAAGGTCATGGCTTTGGCATTTGTATTAAAAAGCCTGGGGCCGAAGATTGGAACTATTGCTAAAGTAACAAGCAATATGGCTGCTATGCTTGCTATTTTCTTCCACGATGGATTAAGAATTGGAATAATTCTGCCCCCTTTACTTTCGGGAGCTTCTGATGTTTCTTGAATCTGTTTCATAACATTGTCTTTTAAAGTTTTACCTGCTTTTATTTGCACAGAAGGTGTCAATGCAGCCGCAGCCTGGTTGATAAACTTAAGATCATCATCAGTTTCAGGAATTTCGTTTATTCCATTGATTAACAGTTTTTTATCTTTGTCGCTGAGCGTTTCATCGAAAAGATCAGCTATTTTATCGTTCAGATTAGTTTTCTGCATGGCAAACCTCCATTTGGTTAAAGAATTGTGTTTTGATTTTTTGCATTCCGTAAGCAAAACGCGACTTTACAGTTGTCATCGGTAAATTGAGTATGTCTGCAATCTGTTGAAAGTGAAGCCCGTCAACAAAGCGAAACCGTACGATTTCCGCCTGTTCATCGGGTATTAACTCCAGCAAGGCATTTATTCTCCTGAATTCTTCCTGCCGTATTAATTCTGTTTCCCGCGATTCGGATGCCTGGTTTTCAATATCCGAAACCAATTCATAATCTACCCGGTTAAACCTGCCAGCGTTCCTGATTCTGTCGATACATGCATTGGTAACCATTCGGAACAAAAAAGCTGCCGGATTGAGAATCGCTTTTCCAAGTTTCAACTCATTGTAAATTTTAACGAAAGCATCCTGAACCACATCTTCGGCATCAGCCTTGCTACCAAGCCTGAAATAAGCATGATGAACGAGTTTGTCCTGCAAATCATCAATCAGGAGCTCCATTTGACTGATAATTTCTTTAGGTTCAGGCCTTCGATCGGGTGTTGGCATATACTGCTGATTACGCGTTTGATAGTATGACGGAAAGTTAATTAAAAAGACGTAAATCAGATGTCAATTTTATGATTATGATGAAAATTAAGCGTATTTTCAGCATACTTAGTTTTCCAACTGATTTGTATATTTGTACATAACAACCTCCGTAAATATTTTTAACTGCTTTTAAGCGCAATGTATGACAACCACCTGTAAAAACTGCAATTCCACATTCAAAGGAAATTTTTGTCATAACTGCGGGCAGTCGGCTAAAACTCATCGCCTTGATTTACATTCTATCTGGCATGATATTCAGCATGGACTGCTGCATATTGATAAAGGGATTTTTTACACCATAATTCAGTTGTTTACTAGGCCTGGTCATTCCATACGCGAATATCTGGAAGGGAAACGGTTAAAACATTTCAAGCCGGTTTCGCTGGTGATAATTCTGGCTACTATTTATGCACTGCTGAATCATTATTTACATCTTGATCTTATTCAGACTGCTGAAAATAAACTCAGCATCCAAAACTTCGGATTGGATTTGCAATTCGAAGCGACACAGGGAACAGACAAGCCATTGATTGGAGTAATAAGTGAATTTATCGAATCACATTTTGCTTTATTCCAGCTTTTATTCCTGCCTTTTTACGCTGCAGCTTCCTGGCTGGCATTCCGGAAAAGTGGTTATAACTATATTGAACACCTGGTAATAAATGCGTTTTTACGGGGACAGGCATTTATTATTGCATTCGCTCTTCTGCCTTTTATCTATTTTGGGATTATTACAGGAAAATTGAGTTCCAGCATTTTCACTGTTCTGCAGATTGTTTGCCTGTTCTGGACATTCCTTCAGTTCTTTAATACCTATCCGAAATCCTGGGTAATAAAAAGGACTGTCCTTGCTATGATTTATTTGTTAACCGTAGTCTTAATAACAGTTTTAATCGCAATACTGGTAATAAACATTTTCGACTTTTTTTAGCACAACTTTTTCCTTTCAAAAACTACCCGAATTAGTCCATTTAGGGGTTTTATCACTGATTTGGCAGATTTTCCGTTTTCACTTCTCAGTATTTGATTTATATTGCACCCTCATTTTGCTGAAAATATCCCGATCATGATCAAAAAAATTCTTCTTTTACTTTGCATTACATCTATGCAAGGTGTTATATGCCTGGCTCAAACCCCTGTTAAAAAGCCGCTTACACATGATGTGTACAATACCTGGAAAAAACTGGACAAGCAGCAGATTTCTGACAACGGAAAATATGTTTCGTACGAGATAAGCCCACTGAAAGGCGATGGCTGGCTGCATTGGCATAACCTTATTTCCGAAAGCCATGATTCGCTTTTCCGCGGACAAAATGCTGTGTTTTCGTCAACCAGCGATTTGATGGCGTTCCGGATTTCACAACCTGCCGATACTATACGAAAACTGAAACTGGCTAAAAAGAAGAAAGACGAATTACCTAAAGATTCACTTGGAATACTGGTATTTGAAAAAGATACAATTTTGCGGTTTGCCGGATTGAAATCATTCCAGCTTCCTAAAGAAGGCGGAGCTTGGGTTGCCTGGCTTTACGAGAAACCGAAGGATAAAGATAAGGCGAAGGAAAGTACGGATACTATTCAGAAATTAACACCCGATACACTTGCCGCAAAACCTGAAGAAGTACCCGGAAAAGCTAAAGAAAAGGATAAAAAGAAGAAAAAAGGGGCTTTCTCCGAAATTGAAACTGCCAATCTGACCTTGTTGAATCCAGTTTCGAATCAAAAATTTGAATCCGAAAATGTAACCGAAACTGCATTCGCCAAAAATGGCAATCTGTTCACCTTCATCACCCTGAAAAAAGACAGTGTTGATTCCATCACAGTGAATATTTTCAATACCCGCACTCTGAAACACCATAAAATTTTTGATCGGGCGGGATTTGCTAAAAAAGTTGTCGCCGCAAATGACGGGAAATCAATAGCTTTCATCTATACTTCGGATACTGCGAAAGTGAAACGCTACGGACTTTACCTTTGGGATGAAAAGTCCGATAAGACAGTTTTGGTTGCTGATACAACTTCAAAAGAGATTCCATCAGGATGGGAAGTATCGGAAAACGGGAGCCTGAGTTATTCTGACGATGGCAGCAAATTGTATTTCGGAACGGCACCTAAAAAACTCCCCGAATCGAAAGACACACTGCTTGAAGAAGAAAAGGTTAAAATTGACGTCTGGTCGTGGAACGATACACGCCTGCAATCGCAACAGCTAAAACGCCTTGATGATGATTTGAAAAAAACGTACCAGGCTGTATATCGCATTGCAGATAAACGGATTGTGCAGTTGGCAGATACACTGCTTGACCAGGTTAGGACGTTCCGCAAAGGAGATGCTGATTTTGCGATTGGCACCACAAATGTTGCGTACGAACTACTCTTTGCAAGAGAAGGAATTTCCTACCGCGATATTTACCTCATCGATACTAAAACCGGAAGCAGGAAGCTTCTGCTGAAGAAACATCCGGCTACAGCCGAACTCTCGCCTGCCGGGAAATACCTGCTGTATTACGAAAATTCTGACAGTACCTGGAATACCTTGCAGGTTGCAACAGGAAAGAAATTCTGCCTTACAGGTTCCTTACCTGTAAATTTCAGTGACGAGGAAAACGATGTGCCCGATCAGCCAAATCCTTACGGAACAGCTGGCTGGACTACAGATGATGCCTCTGTATTGATTTATGATCGCTATGATATCTGGCAACTAAATCCGGAAAATAAAACTCAACCGGTTTCGCTCACAGCCAAAGGTCGCGAAAGCAAAACAACTTTCCGATATATAAAAACCGATCCCGACGCTCTGGATATCAATCCCAAAGAGCTACTCTTGCTGAAAATAGTTGAAAATGAAAGTTGTAAAGAGGGATTTGCAAGCCTGTTAGTAAGCGAACCCGGGAAATTAAATACATATATCCTTTCGGATAACGAACATTTCAAACTCACAAAAGCCAAAAATGCACAGCAGATCTTCTGGCAGCGTGCCAGCTATATTGAATACCCCGATTTGTGGACAAGCACTTCAGCGTTTACTAACATAAAACAACTTTCTGTTACCAATCCGCAGCAAAACCAATACCTGTGGGGAACGGTTGAGCATGTAAACTGGAAATCGTTTGATGGCGGCGATCTCCGCGGATTGCTTTATAAGCCCGAAAATTTCGATCCAACAAAAAAGTATCCTATGGTCGTGTATTTCTACGAAAAATACTCGCACGAACTTAATTCGCATTATATCCCTTCGCCATCGCGTTCGATAGTGAATTTTACATATTACAACAGCAACGGCTACATTGTATTTGTTCCCGATATTAACTACCGCACCGGCCAGCCCGGCCGCTCTGCCTACGACGATATCATAAGCGGAACCATGGCGATGACTCAGCGGCCGTATATCGATGCCGATCGCATGGGCATTCAGGGACAAAGCTGGGGCGGGTACCAGGTTGCTTATCTGGTTACCCAGTCTGGTCTTTTCAAAGCTGCCATGGCAGGCGCACCGGTAAGCAACATGACTTCCGCTTATGGTGGAATCCGCTGGGAGAGTGGAATGGTGCGGCAGTTTCAATACGAACAGGGACAAAGCCGTTTAGGCGAAAGTCTCTGGGAAAACCGTGATTTATATTTAGAGAATTCACCCATTTTTTATGCTGACCGCATCACAACTCCATTGCTGATCATGAGCAACGACAATGATGGCGCTGTTCCCTATTACCAAGGACTTGAGCTTATTACTGCCATGCGCCGTTTAGGCAAACCAGCATGGTTGCTTAATTATAACGGCGACGAACATAACCTTACCAAACTTCCTAACCGGCACGACCTGAGCATACGCATGGATCAGTTTTTCGACCATTATCTTAAAGATGCTCCTATGCCATTGTGGATGGAAAAAGGCGTTCCGGCTACTGTAAAAGGGAAAGAGCTGAGGTATGGCGAATAAGTACCGGGCTTATTGAAGAAATTTAAATAAATACCTTTTTTCACCGAAAGATATTTGTGTAATATTGCCGTAAATCTTTTTTATGAAATCTGTTTTTCTGTTCATATTCATTTTCTTCGGCCTGCTTGATTCGTATTGTCAATATACCAATTATTCCTTCGGAGAAGTAACCCGGGAAGAGCTCCTGATGCAGGATTGTGCCTTTGAACCTGGTGCTCCGGCCATGCTGATTGCTGAAAAATGCGGGGTAGTAAATAATATTCAGGAACCATATTCATCTATAAGTATTCAGCGGAGGATTAAAGTGCTGACTAGTGAAGGCTTTTCTTATGGCAATTTTGAAATTGAATTCAATCACAAGATCAGTGAATTAAATATTGACAGGGCAATGGTTTATAACCTGGTTGATGATAAAGTTGTTATGGAAAAAATAACAGCCGACAATTATCACATCACCAAAATAGATAAATCCAACGCAAGATACACCTTAACACTTCCGAATGTGAAAGTAGGATCGGTTATTGATATTTTTTATAAGCTTTCAGCATACAGGGCAATGGATATGGAGCCCTGGTATTTCCAAAGCGAAATTCCATGTGGCTGGAGTGAGTATAAAACCATGGTTCATAAAAAGACGGCCTACACGTATTATTACACCGAATATTTGCCTTTTACGGTGAATACGATAATGGATCCTTCTCAACTTAATGAAAAACAAGCAGGATATGTTATAAATCGGTTTGTTGTTGAAAACGCGCCGTCATATCGTTTTTACGAAGCTTTTATTCTGCGGCCTCACGATCAGATTTCGAAAGTTGAACCGGTGTATAATGCGTATAATCAGAACTCAATGTGGGGTTATAGCGAGGGTCCCTTGACATGGGCCGATATCAACAATAATCTCAATAAGCATCCTCAGCTGGGCCGGCTCGTAAACAAGAGTAACATCCTGAAGGCCGCATTGACAGTAGCAGTTGAGGACAGCCGGAATTTTGAGGATAGCCTGAAAGCCGTGTATGAAATGGTACGCCAAAATGTGAAATGCGATGGCCGGATGAGTATTTATGCTTCCGATCTGGATGAAATATGGACAAAAAAAACCGGGAATACCGGCGATATTAATATTTTGCTCCTGGCCGCCTTACATTCAGCCGGATTTGATTGTCATCCATTATTACTGACGACTAACAAAGAAGCACCACCATCCAAAACTGATCCGCGCCGCAACGGAATTAATTTTCTGGTTGCAGCCGTATTCAAAGATACAAGCTATTACCTGCTCGATGCTTCGGACCGTGACATTGCATTTAACACTTTACCCTTCTTTTGTTTGAATGGCGAAGGTTTCCTGATTTCGAATCACACTCACGAACAATGGCTCCCTTTGCTTCGGACTGAACGTTATGAAACAAAAACTGAAGTTATACTTGATTGGTCGCCGGATAAACCGGCAAAAGGCAATGTTGTTATGAAATCATACAGTCTTTATGCCAACAGATACAGGCGTCTCATCAAGGATAGCGGAGAAGAGGAATATGTAAAATCACGCAAAGACGATTATCCGAATTACAATATCTCTGTTCCTGCTTATACAGGACTGAACGAAACGGACAGTGCTTTTGTTGAGAACTTTGCCTATTCTTTAAAATCGGACGAATACAATGCAAGTGAAAGTTATTTTCTTCCGGTTATGCCTTTTGCACCTTTCAGGGAAAATCCTTTTGATGCAGTTAAACGCGATTTCCGGATTGATTTTATAGCTCCTATGCTCAGAAAAACAGATGTTACCATCAACATCCCGGAAGGATATGGAATTGTGCATTTCCCCGAATCAATCACTGTCGACAACCTGAATAATGATTTTTCATTTGACTTTTCCATCGAAGTATCACCCGATCAGAGAGTAATAACCGTGCACTCTGATATCCGGATTAATCGTTATAGTTATTCGATAGATGAGTATAGTATTCTGAGACAGTTTTTTACAGAGATCGTAAAAATGCAGAATTCGCTTATTGAATTGAAAAAGCTATAGTGGCATTAATCACACTCATGATACAAATTGATGGTATGATCCATTCATTTTGATCCTGGAAAACCTTCTTGCCTTTTATGTTCCTGAACCCGCATTTGGTTTTACGTACCGAACATATTTTATTTAAATTTGACTTCTGAAATAAAACAGACACTATGCAAAGCAAAGAACACGACCCAATCAAAGGCCTTCCCGAAAACGCCTATACCGAACTGAAACCAGGCGAAACCTACGAACCAATCATGTCGCCGCACAAAGTGTATCCCGAAGTAAACACATGGAGTGTGGTTTGGGGTATCATTATGGCTGCCGTTTTTTCAGCCGCAGCTGCTTACCTGGGACTTAAAATCGGCCAGGTTTTCGAAGCGGCCATTCCTATAGCAATTATTGCTGTCGGGCTTTCAACTGTTTTTAAACGAAAAGGAGCGTTGGGCGAAAATGTGATTATTCAGTCTATCGGCGCCAGTTCAGGAGTTATTGTCGCCGGGGCTATTTTTACTCTTCCTGCACTTTATATCCTAAACCTGCAGGTACAGTTTTACCAGATTTTCATGTCGTCGTTACTTGGAGGATTCCTTGGAATTTTGTTCCTGATCCCTTTCCGCAAATACTTTGTTGCCGAAATGCACGGCAAATATCCTTTCCCGGAAGCTACGGCTACAACCGAAGTACTTGTTTCGGGTGCCAAAGGAGGAAACCAGGCCAGGCTTCTGCTTGTTGCCGGATTAATCGGCGGTATTTATGATTTCACTATCGCCACTTTCGGGTTATGGGCCGAAGTATTTACAACCCGTGTTATTCCCATCGGGCAGGAACTTGCCGATAAAGTAAAAATTGTATTCAAACTGAATGTGGGTGCTGCTGTTGTTGGTTTGGGCTATATCATTGGTTTGAAATATGCCGCAATTATTGCTGCAGGTTCGTTTGTTGGCTGGTATGTAATTATCCCGGTTATCAACTTCTTTGCCGGCGGGCAAACACTGGCTGTTGGCACCAACATCACTGCCCTTATAGGGAATATGTCGGCCGAACAGATTTTCGCCGCATATGTCCGTCCGATTGGAATTGGTGGAATTGCTATGGCTGGTATCATTGGGATTATTCGTTCGAGCAACATTATTAAATCCGCTGTCGGACTGGCCGGTAAGGAAATTTTCGGGAAACACGAAGGTGTGAAAACCAACCTCCGCACACAGCGCGATCTGCCTATGGCTATTATCGCCGGTGGTATCATACTCACTGCCATTGTTATCTTTATTTTCTTCCAGTTTGGCGTGGTACACAATCTTACCCATGCGCTGGTTGGTTTGGGAATTGTAATGGTAATCGCTTTCCTGTTTACCACAGTTGCAGCCAATGCTATCGCTATCGTTGGAACTAATCCCGTAAGCGGAATGACATTGATGACGCTTATTATTTCATCCCTTGTCCTGGTTTCGGTTGGTTTAAAAGGTGAATCCGGAATGGTTGCAGCGTTAATCATCGGCGGGGTAGTATGTACTGCACTTTCAATGGCAGGCGGATTTATTACTGACCTCAAAATCGGTTACTGGATGGGAACATCGCCATACAAACAACAATCCTGGAAATTTCTCGGAACATTTGTTTCAGCCATTACAGTTGGTGGTGTGATTATGGTTTTAAATAAAACATATGGTTTCACCGGCGAAAATGCAATGGTAGCGCCCCAGGCAAATGCCATGGCAGCCGTTATTCAACCTATGATGAGCGGACAACCTGCTCCATGGATGCTATATGCAGCAGGAGCATTTTTATCGTTGATCCTTACCATGATCGGTGTTCCGGCACTGGCATTCTCGCTTGGTATGTTTATCCCGTTGCAACTCAATACTCCCCTGCTATTAGGTGGAATCATAGCCAATTTTGTCGGCAAGCGCAGCAAGGATGAAAAACTGAACCAGGCACGCCGCGACAGAGGTACGCTTATCGCATCAGGTTTTATTGCCGGTGGTGCTTTAATGGGTGTTATCAGTGCCATTCTGGCCAATTTCGGGGTTAATTTCGTAAACAGGGAGTGGTTCGAATCGCATAGCGCTGAGGCACTCGCATTGTTAATGCTGGCTGTACTTTGCGGGTATTTTATCTGGGAAACTTTACGGGCTAAAAAGGAGGATTAATAGTCAATTCAAATGCTTTGTTACCAAGGCGGAAACGAAGCTCAAATTAAAACATAAAAATATATGTCACTCAATAAAAAGCAAATTCTCGATCGCTTCCTTCAATATGTCGCCATCGATACCCAAAGCGATGATTCATCAACCACTTTCCCCAGCACAGCGAAGCAATTCGATATGCTTAACCTGCTTCATGATCAACTGAAAGCATTTGGCCTGGCTGATGTAAGCATCGATTCCAATGGCTATGTAATAGGGACTTTGCCATCAAATACGATTAAAAAAGTTCCAGTAATCGGGTTTGTATCACATGTGGATACCAGCCCGGATATGAGTGGCGCCAATGTAAAACCCCGATTAATTGAGAATTTTGATGGCAAAGAAATAGTTCTCAACCAGGAGAAAAATATTGTCATGACTCCGGTTGATTTTCCCGAATTGCCTGATTACGTGGGCCAAACCCTTGTTGTTACCGATGGAACCACCTTGCTGGGCGCTGACGACAAAGCCGGTGTGACAGAAATAATGACTGCCATCGAATACCTGGTTAATCATCCTGAAATTGAGCACGGGACTTTAAAAGTTGGTTTCACGCCCGATGAAGAAGTTGGCCGTGGTGTCGATTTTTTTGATGTGAAAAAATTCGGGGCCGATTTTGCCTATACCATGGATGGTGGTGGCATCGGTGAACTGGAATATGAAAATTTCAATGCTGCCGGAGCAAAGGTCATAATTCAGGGGCGTAATATCCATCCGGGCTATGCCAAAAACAAAATGAAAAATGCCATCCTGATGGCTACTGAATTTAATGCTCTGTTACCGGTAAACGAACGACCTGAATTCACCCAGGATTACGAAGGCTTTTACCACCTGATAAAACTGGAAGGATCGGTCGAAAACTCCTTTATTCAATATATTATCCGCGACCACGACAGGCCTAAGTTCGAATTGAAAAAGCAGTTTTTCAAAGACTGTGTCGATTTTATGAACAAGCGCTACGGCGAAGACTGTTTCACGCTCGAAATGAAAGACCAATATTACAATATGCGCGAAATGGTGGAACCTGTTTACCATGTGGTCGCCACTGCACAGGAAGCCATGGAACAACTTGGAATTGTTCCGAAAGTTGTCCCTATCCGCGGTGGTACCGATGGCGCACGCCTTTCGTATATGGGCCTTCCCTGCCCGAATATATTTGCCGGCGGTCACAATTTTCACGGTAAAATGGAATATGTTCCGCTAGAATCGATGGTAAAGGCAACTGAGGTAATACTTAAAATTGTGGAGCTTTACACAAAAAAAAGCCAGACCACCTAAAGAGTATAACTTATTAATAACCTGAGAGTTTTCGGATTTTTTAACCATTTCCGGAAACTCTTTTTTATATATATTAATCTGGAATTTAAATCGGCAAACTGCTTTTCTCCCTGCAAACAAAATCAACCTCTTTGCCAAAATATGTTGCAGGATTATTAAGTACTGACTTGATATAATTCTCCATTTCTGACTTATGGTTTTTTTGGTAAAAAGGCAAAATAATTTTTAGATAATCAATCAATGATTCCTCATTGGTTACAATAGCTTCCAATGGATCTGATATATTCTGAAAACCGTCAATATCTGCTTCGCCCGAAGTAATACGTACCCGTTTCTTTTCCAGCTCGTAAATGTGCGATGTTGTATTCGGCAGGCTGATGTTTCTGTTCGAACCATATATATGCAATGTCAGACTTGGTGTTTTAGCCAGGTTGCCCATTGCGTGGATCAGATCACCATTAACCGGAACAATGGTGCCGGCGGGAATAACACTTTTATCAGCCAGCTTTAAGGTGCCGTTTTCTTTCTTGTAAAGCCTGTGATTCATTTCTCCAAGGAAACTAACTGCTCCCCAATCGGACTGACCATGGTTGTGTATGGCTGTAAAATCGCCTTCAGCCCACGACATAAGATAGATTACAAAATTTAATCCCTGGTAAAGTTTAGTGCGGCCATAACTCAGTTCAGGGGGGTGATTGAAATCGGTAAAATCAACAAAATCAGAGGCTGCCAAATCCTGTTTTTTCAGTATCTGTACTAATGTTTCATTCGATAAATTATTGTCTTTTTCTAATTGATTTATCACTGTTTGGATCTGATCCGGTAAACTTATCAGGTTTGACATATTAATCTTTGTTTTCAGTTTGAATTCGTTAGTTTATACTATCTACCGTACTGCTTTCTCTGCAAAACGTTGAACAAACGGGGGATTTGATCTTGTACGATTTAAAAATGAGTATCAACTAAAACTCCCATCCAAATACTGTTGCGTAAGCTTATGCTTCGGACGGTTAAAAACATCATCTGCTTTCCCGAATTCAATGAGTTCGCCCAGGTACATAAAAGCAACATAATCGGCAATACGTTTTGCCTGCCTGAGTGTATGTGTTACAAGCACAATGCTGTAATTAGTTTTTAGCTTAAGGAAAAGCTCTTCAATTTTTGTGCTTGCCAGCGGATCGAGCGAGGAGGTAGCTTCGTCGCCAAGTATCATTTCGGGCTCAACCGCTAAACCCCGTGCCAGGCAAAGCCTCTGCTGCTGTCCGATAGATAAACGCACGGCAGGCGATTTCAGGCGGTCTTTCACCTCTTCCCACAGTCCGACTGCCTGAAGTTGGTGTTTAACAATTTCATACACTTTTCTTCGTCTCTTTATTCCATAAAGCCGGGGGCCATAAGCCACATTGTCGTAAATTGACATAGGAAGCACAGTTGGTCGTTGTGCCAGCAGTCCCATTTTTTTGCGGATATGAGTTGCTTCAACCTTGCTTCCATAAATGTCTTCGCTTCCAATTCGGATATTGCCCGATACTTTTACTTCGCTGTTATCATCGTGCAAACGGTTAAAACACCGCAAAAGTGTTGTTTTGCCGCATCCCGAAGGCCCGATAATACAGGTTATCTGCTTTTCAGGAATGTGGAGGTTCACATTTTTCAAAATGTGTTTTCCATAAATATGCACATTCAGGTTGTCAACCGAAAGGTGTGTTTTTGGGGTCACTGTATTTTCCATATTTTGAATGGCAGGCTCTTGCATGACTATTTCGTTTGAGAGGTCTCTCATGATTTTTAAAGTTTTGATTTCGACATTTTCCGGCCAAAATACCTGGTCGAGAAGCTAAGCAGCAGAATTATAATGGTGAGGATAAGTGCTGCGGCATAAGCCCTGTTCTGAACTTCTTCGATGGGGCTGCTGAGCTGAAAGAAAATAGCAAGTGGTAAAGTGGCTGCCGGTTGCAGGGGCGATACAGGAATACTATCTGTGTATCCGGCTGTAAAAAGCACGGTAGCAGCATCGCCGATACCCCGGCCGACCGAGAGCAGTATGGCGGTTGTAATCCCCGGTGAAATCTGCCTTACAATTACTTTTACCGTTTCATATTTTGTAGCTCCCAGTGATTTGGGCGCTTCAATCATATCCTGGGTAACTGATCCGGCTACTTCATCAATGGACCGTGCCATAATAGGTATAATCAGTAACGAGACGGCTATTATTCCACCCAGCAACGATGCCTGTAACCCAAAGTATATCATCACCATAAATCCAAAAGCGCCATAAACAATGGATGGGATTCCGAAAAGAATATCAAAGGCAAAACGAACCAGGTTCGAAAACCGCGAATCCTTTTTCCTGATAAAATTAATGTATAATACCACGGGTAAACTTATGCACATACTTATTGCAACTGATCCTGCAATGAGCATCAACGAACCCAGGATGGCATTCAGTATTCCACCTTCTTTACCCAGGTAAAATCCTCCGGAAGGATTTTTTGTAACCATGTCCCAGGTTAGTGATGGCAGGCCTCTGCTTATAATAATAAAAAGGATATACACTAACACCATCAGTATGGTAACTGAAGCAAAAATCATCAGTGTTTTTACAATTCGTTCTTCTAAATTCCTCATATCCGGTTGGTTGAATCATTATACCGATTGTCTTTTTATCCTTAAAAGGATCATGCGGCTTATTGCATTGAAGATCACAATTATAATAAACAGCAAAAATGCAGCAAACATAAGTGCTGATTCGTAACCTGGAATCGACATCATTTCGCCGTAATTGTTCGCAATAAGAGCAGGCAGCGGATAACAGGCATCAAAAATTGATTTTGGAATATCAGTAAAATTTCCGCATACCATCAGTACGGCAATTGTTTCGCCGAAAGCTCGCGAAACGGCTAGTACAACAGTTGCAATAATTCCGGGGAGCGATTTTTTTACGATAACTTTTTTTACAGTCTGCCATTTGGTTGCTCCGAGCGAAAGGGAAGCTTCCCTTATTTCAGCCGGGATGGCTGTAAAAACTTCAATCAGAATACTAACAATTAAAGGAAGAATCATAATTGCAAGTACCACTCCGCCAGCCAGAACACTGTATCCGGTTGAGAAATCGACGAAATGAGGTGCAAGCTTTTCGGAAATAAAAGGCACAATGGTAAGCGTTCCCCATACGCCATAAATTACAGGCGGAATTCCCGAAAGCAGGTCAATTACCGGGCTGAAAATCCTTCTTACCGTGGCCGAAGCATATTCCGACATGTACAATGCACAAAGTATTGCCGGTGGAAACGACAGTAATATTGCTATAAAAGTTACATATAAAGTGCTGTAAATGAATGTTCCAAATCCAAATTCACCTTTGAAGGGTTTCCAGTTGGAGGTGAAAAGCAAATTAAATGTATTGTTGTCGGTAAATGTTGGCAGTGAGTAAACAAAAAGTACAACGCCAATCAGCAACAGCATTAAAATACTGAATAGCGACAAGCCCATCATCGTGTTACGGGCAAATTTATCTTTTACCAGTCGTAGGTTCATATTTTGTATAGATAGCTTTTAGCTGGTAGTTTACAATAATGCATCGTGATTTTTATTTCAATTTTGCGCTTTCTTTTGCCAGCTTTTCAGCCGGTAATCCGATGTAACCACTTTCGCGAACATATTTCTGCCCATCGGTAAGTACCCATTTAATAAAATCAGCAGTAGCTTTATTAGGTTTTCCTTTGGTAACAAAATACAGGTCACGGGCCGGAGGCGATGGGTATTTCCCTTTGGAAATAGCCTCAATGATATCATTCATCGTGGAATAAAAGTTTTCATCCGGATCAATTTTCCCGTTGTTATTCAAATCGATAGGCACCACGGTGATACCGCCAACCTGTTTTTTCGTTGTGTGATCGTAAGCATAACCAATATTGTTGAAGCCTATGCCAATCGGATCCTTTTTTACTGCCAGCGCGAGCCCGGGATCGCCATAAACGCCGCTTCCCAGCAAATCTTCCTGTTTTTTACCAAAGAATTTCGCCCATATTTCGGCCGCACCGCAAGCATCGGAACGAGTGTACACATGCATGGGAGCTGAAGATTTTACGCCAAATGCCTGCGACCAGGTTTTGTATTTCCCTGTTATCCAGATGTGGTTTCCAGCATCTTTTTTCATGCCTTTTGCAAGGATTTCCTTAATAACTGGATTTGAAGAGTTAATTACAGCCACCACGGCATCTTTGGCGACGGCAAATGAAAGTGCGCCTTTTTTTGTTTCGTCAGGATAAATTTCGCGCGAAACCATGCCTATATCCACCATGCCGTTGAGTACGTCTGTCATTCCTTTTCCTGCTCCACCTGCAGTAATATCAATTCGCACGTTAGGATGTAGTTTTTTAAACTCTTCAGCCCATTTTACAGCAAGAGGGTATAAAGCAAATGCTCCGGAAAGAGTGATCTGGTTATCGGCTGCAGGAACCGGCTTCATTGGGGTGTATGATGTTAACAGCAGATTTAACAGCAGAAGCGAAATCAATATTATTCGTGTTTTCATGATTTTTGGAGGTTATTGTTGGTGTTAATTACTGTTACAGCTCAACTTTGGTTTAACTATTTAAAAATCTGTGTAAAAAGTACCGGTTTGAAATGGAGTGCTACATAAAAAAAGTAAGGACTCAGCAAATGCGAACCGGACTGGGCCTTTTTGAGGGTTTCGCAGTCTTCGGTTAATTCTGCTATTGAAAAGCCGGTTTCAACGCGGGTGAAAGTATTTGGTTTCCACGAGAGTAAAATATCGGTTTCAACGCCCATGTATTTATTAAGAGTAACGGAATTGATAACTGGCGTTTCCATGGTAGCAAAATAGTGGAAATCGAGGCGCAGATCGAATTTTGGCGATAAAGCACAGTTCACAAACAAATATGGGTTTACAAATCCAAATCCTGCCACATCATTCGGGAAACGGGTAAACAGATCGAGCGATCCGTTAAAAGTATGCCCTGAACCTAATAAAGGAACAAAGGAATGATCTTCGTCTTTGGGGGTTTCAGCAGATGTTCCGCTAAACAGTTCGGCTCCGAGCCTGAATTGAAAAATACTTATTTTACTCAGTTTTATTTCCGGCTGAACGTACCAGGCGCTCACATCCTTGCCCGATACAAGTTTTCCCCACTGGTAATAGGATGCAACGGTTGCATAAATGTTCCCGGTCTCATATTCAATGCGCCCGCCATCGGTATAACGCATATAAATTTTTTCTTTATTATCAGCAGCCTGAAAACCATCGCCTGCATTTATAAGTGTTAGTGTCGTGTTGGTGAATATTTTGGCTTTCAGATAGTTCATTACCAGTAATTTGAAGCTGGTAAAACCAACCGGGGCATAATCAGTGCCTAGCAAACGTTCCGCACTTTGATTAAAAGCTCCAACCAGGTCGGTAGTTATTCTGTCGTTATTATATTTAAAACAAACCGCATCGTAGGATGCAGCACCTGTTCGCCAGTTATTATCGGAAAAGAGCCGTTGATTGTCGTAAACAAGTCGTTGCCTTCCTAAGCGCACACTTAAATCGGGTGTTATCCGTGGCTCGGCCCATCCTTCGAAAAGTTGCAGTGTGGATGGCGTAACTGAACGCGGATCCTGCTGCCCCCAAACCCTGATATCCTGTATGGAGATCATCGATGAAAACTTGTTCGAATTGGAATAACTTATATTCAGACGGGTTCGTTGCCCTGTGAAAATAGCAGCCGAAGCGGTATCGTTGCGCATTTGCTGATAACCTTCGCGGTATTCGGGCCTGATACGGTATTCGGCATCTACCTGAAATTTTTTGTCCGGAAGGTTGCTTTGTTGCTTTATTGCATTTTCAGCCCTGAGCGAATCAGCCTGCGCTTCGGTTATGGATTTGTTGGCAACCAGTAAATTCAGGATATCGTTACTGGTTTGAGCTTGCAGATTTAAATTAAGGCAGTAAAAACCTGTTATAACGAAGCAAATTAAAGTTCTGATTATAAAAATTAGGTTAGTTGATTTCTGGCTCATACCTATACTTAATTTGTTGTTTTTTTTATGCATCAAAATTATACACAATGTTCATCGGATTAGTGTACATTTGCCTCGTATTTACGAGCATGTAATATGAAATATTTAATACTCCGACCTTAAAATTTACATCATGTTAAACAAAAAAGTTGAAATATTTGATTGTAACCGCTGCGTTTTCAAGAGCTTAAGTTGTCGGTTCATGAAAGAGGAAGATTTCGAAATTATCCGAAAAGAATCGGTTCAGCTTAAGTTTTCGAAGGGAGAAGTGGTATACAAGCAAGGCGGAAAAGCACAGAGTTTAATGTTCCTGCATAGCGGGATAGTAAAATTCTGTTACCAGTACGAAACCGGTCAGAATTATATTATGACTGTTGTTCGTGGTCCAAAACTGCTTGGTGGTGCTAACCTGTTTTTCAGGGAAACCAATATTTTCTCTATAACTGCCGTGGAGGATTGCGATATCTGCCTGATTGATCTGCAGGCTTTTGTAAAGGTATCCATGGGCAATCCCAGTTATATTTTGTCGATGTGCGAAAACACACTGAATATGTTCCAGCATTCTATTTTTAATTTTATCAGCCTGGCTCACAACCACGTAAACGGCAGGATTGCCAATGTGCTGCTTTATTTATGGGAACATGTTTACCGGAATTCAGGTTTCGATTTTACACTCAGTCGTAAGGAACTGGCACAGTTTGCTGCCTGCTCT
This sequence comes from uncultured Lentimicrobiaceae bacterium, assembly GCA_964420555.1. Classification (GTDB taxonomy): domain Bacteria; phylum Bacteroidota; class Bacteroidia; order Bacteroidales; family UBA4417; genus UBA4417. The sequence continues at coordinate 621,682 of CAYQTT010000001.1, forward strand.
CACGAAAATGTAATCACTACGCTTTCGAAATTCAATAAGGAAGGCTTTATCGAACTGGATGGTAAAAAAATCATTATCAAGGATATGGCTGGTTTAAGTGAAATTAGTAAAAGAGGTTAATCATGCTATCAAAGAAAACAAGGTATGCCATTCAGGCATTGGCAAAATTGGGCCGGGAATATGGAAATGGAGCTATAATGATCAGCGATATAGCCTCTTCCGAAAACATTCCGCAGCGGTTTCTCGAAAATATTCTTCTCGAACTTAAAAACCTCGGTTTCCTGGGGAGCAAACTCGGTAAAAAAGGTGGTTACTATCTGCTCCGCAGTCCGGAGGAAATTAAAATGTCGTCAATAATCCGGCATTTTGAAGGAACTATTGCCCTGTCGTATTGCGTTTCGGAAAAAGCCTACCAGCCCTGCGAGTTTTGCCACGATGAAAAGGTGTGCAAACTAAAGGGAATGTTTCAAACAATCCGCGATAATACATTTGAAATTATGGATCAGACTTCAGTAGCGGATATTATGTAACTGCGAATGATTCTTTTTTGTTTCAGTTTAAGATTTGATTAAAATGGCCGCTTTTTAAGTGGTCATTTTTTGTTTTTACGCTTCTAAAATGCACAATAAAAGATAGAATAGTATACAGAATTAATAATACCGGTGAAATCCAGGAAAATATTATCGATAATTATATTATCATATATAGCTGATATACAGCACCTATTGCTTTTTTATTGAAATTAATATTGTATTATTTAGTACTATGTATTGCATAGTACTGTTTATTGAATTATCTTTGCCGCATAATTCAAATATTATCCACATGGAAAAAGCAGATTCAACAATTGCACAGATGCGCAAAGGCGTACTCGAAATGTGCGTTGTAGCAGCAATCAGCAGCCGCGAAGCATATGCCTCCGATATACTCGACCGGCTGAAACAATCGCACCTGATCGTGGTGGAGGGCACATTATACCCTATTCTTACACGACTTAAAAACGAAGGTTTCCTCAGTTACCGCTGGGAGGAATCCAACTCGGGCCCGCCTCGCAAGTATTATTCCATTACTCCCGAAGGTACTGATTTTTTATCGGAACTCCGAACAGGGTGGGACGAACTTGTTACAGCAGTCAGCGCACTTGTACTTGTAGCTGATACTAATTCAACCGATTTATCAGAAACAACTAATACCGATCAGAAATGAAAAAGAACTTCTCCGTAAATATAGGTGGCCGTATTTTTAACATCGATGACGATGCATACGAATGCCTCAATAATTACCTCGACCGGTTACGCAGCTTTTTTGCCGCTGAGCAAGGATACCAGGAAATAATTGCTGATATCGAAATGCGAATTGCCGAATTGCTCGATCAGAAAAAAGAAAATGGTTTGCAAATCATTACATTGTCGCATATCGAAGAAGTGATTGCCAGCATGGGCGAACCGGATCAGTTTTCGGATTCCGAAACCGAAAAGCCGAAAACAGCACCCGGGGTTAAAACTCGTGGCAAACTTTTCCGCGACCCTGATAACCGCCAGATTGGTGGCGTTGCAGCTGGCATAGCAGCCTGGTTTGGCATCGATCCGGTATGGGTAAGGGTTATTTTTGCAGCATTCACATTGTTTTATGCTGTCGGAATTATCGTTTACGCGGTGTTGTGGATCATTCTTCCTGTAGCGCAAACCACATCCGAAAAACTTGAAATGCAGCGCAGGAGTATCAATATCAATACGTTACGTAATGAGTTGTCTTCGGCCAGCTCAGGAATTCAGAAAACCGGGAACAGTATTCTTCAAACCATTGGCACGCTTATCCGATTTGTAACCGAAGTGGTTGCAAGGCTTTTTAACCTGCTCATAAAACTACTCGGGCGTTTATCAGGTCTCTTACTCTTATTGATAGTTTTGGGCATGTTCATTAGTATCAGCGCGGCATCACTTGTAAGGGAAAACATGGAAATGGGCGAATACCGGCTTGATACAACCACAGTTGTTCAGGCTTTGCAATGGCTTATGCCCGGACCGGATGTAAGATGGCTTGCATATATTTCGATTATTTTGTTGCTGACGGCTATCACCGGATTGCTGATTTATGCGGGTCTCCGCCTGTTGTTAAAATGGCCACCGCTCCGCTGGCAGATCGTTATCGTGTTTGTTTTACTGCTTGTTGCCGGAATTATAACAGGAGTTGGCACAATTTTCCAGTATTCGCGATCGTCGGAACAGGTTGGAAGCATCACAAAACGGCAGAGTATTCTTATGAAGAAAAAGTATATCCATATGGTTTCAGGGCCCGGCGACTATAATCAGTATTTTATGCCGCTGACCGGCGATACTACGCCTGGAAACATAAAATATGCTCTGGGCGATATAAGCTTAAGTATCCGGCCTGTGCCGGCCGACAGCCTGTTTGTTACCAGCATCCGGTCGGCTTCAGCTTGGCAGGAATCGCAGGCTACCGAATATGCGGCTGATATTGCATACAATTTTAAAATGCAGGATACGATGGTTGCTTTCAACCCTTATTTTATGTTTCCGCACAGCGATGGCATGCGCTACCAGAAACTGGATATCATTGTCGGAATACCCGTTAACACCGAAATTTTGATTGATGAACCTCTCAGCTGGCGAATTAATTACCGCGATTTCGTTGATCACGACCGCGAAGCAGGAACCTTTATAATGACGGCTTCGGGATTAAAAATGAAAGCAGAGCCTGTTATAGAATCCGATTCTCTTCAGCAGAATAAATAGAATAATTAGAATAAATACTTCTGCTCCGGCGGGTCACCCTTGAACAATCGGGAGACCTGCCGGTTTTTTTTAGAAAAGTGATTATTGATGACTGCAGAAATATTTTTTTGTAGTTTTATACACTATTTACTAAGGAATTATTGCTTAAAAGCAGGAATCCGAGACTTATATTTTGTTTGTTAACCAAAAATTCTCTCCCTGATGCGTATTAAATCCGGAAAAATTGCTGCAATTATCCTGATTGCTTTTGCCGTTCTGCTTATAGCTGCCTTTTTTGCAATTTCGCCTGTAGCAAAATATATAATTGAAAAAAACAGCGAGGAATGGACCGGGCGTAAAATAACAATGAACCACTTGTATATCAATTTGTGGAAGTGGAATATTACTGTCAGGGATTTGAAAGTATATGAAAACAAAAGCGATTCCGTATTTTTCAGTGCAGGAAAAATATTTACCGATATCAATGTACTGCCTGTTCTCCGGGGCGAATATATCATCAATACCATTCGGATTGAAGCACCTGCGGTTGTAATAGACCAATACAGCGATCATTTTAATTTCGACGATCTGTTAAGCCGTTTTACGGCAGTTGATACAACAATAAAAGAACCTGATACCACCTCGGAACCAACAAAATACCGTGTATCAAATATTGAAATTACTGATGGTTCAATAACCTACCGCGACAAGGTTCTGAACCACGAAATCGTGATGCAGCAGTTTAAGTTTGGTTGCCCCTTGTTGGTTTGGAATTCGCCTTTGCTCGAAGCCGCAACATCGTTTTCCTTAAAATCGGGAGGTATTGCGGATGCCCGCCTTACACTGAATCTCGATTCCTTATCATACTCGCTTCTGGCAAATATTCAGGATCTTGATATGCAAATGATTACGCCTTACACGAAGGATTTTATGATCACTTCATACATGGGAGGAATGATGAACAGCAAGCTTCTGATAAAAGGCGATTTCGATGTTCCCGAAGCAGTGGCATTAAAGGGGGATATTTCTTTGTCTGATCTCCGGATTGATGATATAAACAAAGTAACTGTTGCATCCTGGAAAGACCTGAGTATTGCAATAGATTCACTCGATGTGGCAGGTAACATCTACGATTTTGGCGTAATAAGCCTTGATAATCCTTATCTTTTGTTCGAATACTACGACAAGAGCGACAATTTTACCAATATGATGGTGCCTTCCGAAACCGTGGTTGCCGATACGTCAGTTTCCGTTGACGAAATCGACTATTCAAATCCGTTTACTATCATGGCCGATTATGTTAAGGACATCAGCAAAGATTATATTATAAGTAACTATACGGCTGAAAATGTGATTATTAAAGATGGCCATGTCGTTTATAAGGACTACACGCTTGAAGACAAATTTGTGTACGACCTCGAAAATCTTGAAATGCGGTCGGGCCGGATAAGTTCTCAAAGTGACAGTGTAACATTCGATATGAGTTGCCTTACCAACCGTTCCGGATTGCTTAATGCCCACCTGGCTTTCGATCCCCGTGATTATATGAATATGTCAATCAATTATTCGATTGAAAAAATGCGTATTTCTGATTTTAATCCCTATTCAAAGTTTTATGTTGCACATGCCTTTGTAGAAGGATTGTTATTTTACAACAGCACCAATACTATCAGGAATGGTCAGTTGAAAAGTACCAATGTAATGAGCATCAAGAAAATTGAAGTCAGCAAAAAAATTAAGGGCCTGGGATTATACGAAATGCCGTTGCGCCTAGCTATTGCTATACTTCGCGACAGGAAAGGAAATATTGAGCTGGATATTCCGGTCGAAGGCGATTTGAAAGATCCGACTTACAAAATCGGGAAAGTAATATGGCAGATCGTGAAAAACCTGGTTGTGAAAGCAGCTACTGCCCCGTTTGATTTGCTTGCAAAAGCATTCAGTGGCAACGCGGAAGATCTGAAACTGATACGTTTCGAATATCTTCAAAAGCAATTTGAATCGGTGCAGTTAAAAAATCTCGATGTTATCAGCAACGCTTTAACTGAAAAACCTGAGTTGAAAGTTGCACTTGTACAGGTGGCAAGCCGCGATAGTGAAAAGGAACTACTGGCTCTCTCGCTGGCAAAAGGAATCTATTACAAAACTAAAATCATGCAATCGCCCAAGGACAGTCTCGATGAGACGGATTACAAAGCTATTGCTCAAATTTCGAATAAAGATTCTCTGTTCAATATCTGGCTAAATCAGCAACTGCTACCCGAAGATGTTTCGGGTATGCCCAGCCAGTTAAAAAGCCGTAAAATGATAGGGGATATGGTTCTCAGCCAGGAAGTGGATAAACTTTTTGCAATCCGCAATAAACTTATCATGGACTTCCTTGTGAATGAAAAGCAATTGGATCCGGCAAGGATTAAAATTTCGAATACTACCGATGAAGATTCAGCTCAGTTCGAGAGCACACCGCGGTTTACGGTTGAGTTTTTTGTGGATGAATAGAGGAAATATTTTGGGCCAGGTAAAAAAACACTAAGACACTGAGGGTACTAAGAAGCACTAAGGATAATCTTTATGTCAATTCGCCATTCATCCAGGCTTTAAAGGCTGTTGTTCGTGAACGGCTGACAATAATTTCCAATTTAGGATCAGCAGTAATTTCAACTTTAAGTTTGAAATTGAAATAGTTGTGTACTTTTTGAATAGCATCGCCCGAAATTATAAATTGACGGTTCACCCTGAAAAACAGTTTGGGATCGAGTTTTCCGGAAAGTTCCTCGATTGTATGCGGAATAATATACCGCTTGTTATCATAAGTAAGGAGAAACACTTCTTTTTCTTCGGCGTAAAAGCATGCAATTTCATTCACTTTCACCGGAATTAAAGCATCGCCTTTGTTTATCAGGAAGCGATCTTTGTACACTGATTTTTCGGGCCGCAGGCTTCGGATCATCTCGTAAAGCTGGCCGTTTGGGTTGCCGGAGCCATAAAATTCCTTCAGTTTCCTGAATTTTTCGAACGAGGTTTTCAACTTTTCCCTGTTAACCGGTTTCAGCAGGTAATCGATGCTGTTGAGTTCAAAAGCTTTCAAGGCATACTCGTCGTAAGCCGTGGTAAAAATAACAGGCGTTACGATATCGCATTCATCAAAAATGGTAAAGCTTTTTCCGTCAGCCAATTGTATGTCGAGTAGAATCAGATCGTATTCCGGGTTTGTTTTCAGATGTTTAATGGTTGCCGAAACTGTATCGAGAGGGCCATATATTTCGGCACCAGGTTCAATGTCATTTACCAGCTGTGCAAGTCGCGCAGCAGCAGGTTCTTCATCTTCAACTATCAGTATTTTCATGTCCTGAAAAGGTTAACGGTATTACATTGATTTTTCGAATAAAGGTAACATTACAACGAATCTGCCATTCTCCTGCTTCACCAGTATATTTTTTCCGGTAAGGTGAATATACCGGTTCCGGATATTTTCAAGTCCAACGCCGGTTGAAGGATCTTTGTCGATTTTTGCCTTTACAGAGTTTTCAATTACAATAAACAGGTTTTCAGCAATATAAACCTTTACATGCAAAGGGTCGTCTTTCGAAACCACATTGTGTTTTATAGCATTTTCAAGCAGCATTTGTAATGCTAATGGAGGGATGGCATAATGGTAAAACTTTTCAGGCACATCAAATTCAACTTGTAGTTTATCCCCGAAACGGCTTTGCTGCACAAATACATAATCGCTGGCAATTTTGAGTTCATCGCGAAGCAATACAGCCTCTTTATCGCGCGACTGAAGCATATACCGCATAATTTCCGAAATGCTTTCCACGTATTTTGAAGCAACAGGATTATCATTCACCAGCATCAGCAAGGTATTGAGGCTGTTGAACAGAAAATGCGGATTCACCTGGTTGCGGAGTGTATCGTAACGGGCTTCGAGATTTGCCTTTTCCAAGGCCTGGGTGCGTAACAGGTTTTCTTTCCACTCTATAAAAAACGCCACCGAAGCATAAATGGAACTGATCATAAAGGTAATAAGCAGTGAGCCAACGATTAATGTCCTTTTTTCGGAATAGCTCATCGCGATTTTCAGGTAATTTTCAACTGTATAAATCTCACCCAGTTCAACCAGTAACACAAAAACGCAAAGCGCGATAATTTGAAATGCCAGGAGTTTGGCTGTTTCTTTAAAAACCGGGAAACGATGAACTGCATATTGTATAATTATCATACTTCCGTTCCATATCAGGGCTGTACGGATAAATGAAACTATAAATGCTTTGGTAAAATCAATGTTGCCCTGGGAATAACCAAAATCCAGAAACACTGAGATAAGCGAAATAACAGATATTCCCGCAAACCGGATTGTGAATTCACGCCATTTGGTTTTGCGTTGGTCCACCACAGGCATACAAGTAAAGTTTTCCTGATCGAGGTCTTTCATTTAAAAGTATTAGTTAAATGCGTTTTGCTAAACTATAAAATTATTGGATTCTGGTTCAAATTTATTTCAGATACGGATCTTACCAAAAGAAGTGCTTGCTGACTAGTCCGCCTGCTAAAGCTATTTCAGCATTTTCCCTAATTGCTCTGCTTTCGCAATCCATTCCAGTCTCTCACTTTCCTTCGAACTGATAACCGGCCCAAACGAAGTAATTTTGACAGGCCTGATTCCGCAAAATCCTAAAATTCCTGATTTCATCGAATGGTGGCCCGGACTGTGCCTGAACAATGAATAGTACCATTTGGGCGTATCCATGGTAACAATAAGCCTGGCTGATTTTCCGCTCAGTAGTTTATTTACCATAGGGCTGTTTTCGCGGTAACTGAAAGCATATCCCGGGAGTAAAATCCTGTCGAAAAATCCTTTCATTAAAGCCGGATATGTTCCCCACCAGTTGGGATACACAAATACAATGTGTTCCGCTTTTAAAATTTCCTGCTGCATTTCGAGCAGATCGGGTTCCAGTTCGGTGCGCTGCCTGTACCCGTTACCTAAATTAGGATTGAATTTCAAATCAGACAGATTGACCAGTTTGCATTCAGCTCCGGCTGCATCGGCTCCTTTTTTATACCTCAGAGCTAATTCATTGCACAGGCTTTGTTTGTCGGGATGTCCGTTTATGATTAGGATTCTTTTCATGGTTTTGGGGAACTATATATCGGTTTATCAACTATTTATACATCAATTTTATTCTAAAAATGAATCCTGTACTGCAACATCGGGAAAAATCCGAGCTGGTTTACATCAGTTATTTCATTTTTCGATGTGCTGTATGTTTGCATCAGAACATTATTGTGGTTGGTGAAATTTTCGATATAAAACACCCATTCCTGTGAAACTTTTTTCCAGTTGAGCCTGTACCCGAATTTGATATCCGCTTTGAAAAACGGATCGAATTGTTCGCTGAATGCTTTAGTTTCATCGTATTTGGTTGTGCCTGCTGCCTGCGAAGCATTCATATCAATCGGCGTGTAGCGTTTTCCTCCGGCATACGTCATTTTGAAATCGATATTAAAGGCTGATTTGCTGTTGATTGTAAACTCTTTACCAAACAGAACATTCACCACGTAATTGCCGTTAAAAGCGGTGTTTCGTTCAATTCCGTCGCTGCCTTTATACTTCGATTCGAAGAGGGAAACGGTTGCCAGGTAATAATAATTCCTGCTGAAAAAGCGCTCAACAGTAAACTCGACACCGTAGTTGTTGCCTGTGCCATTGTTAGTCAGACTGTCCTGTGCGCCCACTCCCCAGCCTGCTCCTGTGTTAAGCATACTGAACGACGAAGGCGATTGTTCAACAGGTACATCGAAAAGGTACTGGTAATAAACCTCGGCTTTGATGCGGGTATTTTCAGTAACTGATTGATTATAGCCAAGAACAAACTGATGCGATCGTGTAAAAGCAAGGTCGCTATTAGTTTCTGCCAGCGAACCGTCATCCATCTGCGAGCCCAGGAAATAAGTCGAAAGGGTCTGGGTGCGCGAATGCAGTCCATAACCAAAACTCAGTTTCTGCTTTTCGGAAATCTGCCAGTTTGCTCCCATCCGGGGTTCAAGACTCAAATCGCCTGTCTGGTCCAGATAACTTAAATGAATTCCGGGGATTAAACTGAATTTTTCATTGAAATGATATGTTGCCTGGGCATAAGGCTGATAGAGCATTACACCTTTTCCAAGACCTAATTGTGAGTCAATTAATGGAAGCAGCTCTTGTGATTCGTTATCGTACACTTTCGAAAACAGATCATAGCCCATGCGATCGATCACAAACCCGGTACGTGCCGAAAAATGGCTGCTGTATTTCTTATGTATAAATCCACTTAGTGAAACACGGAATTCGGCATAGTTGTGATCAATATATGGATGTGGCATCATGCTGATATCAAGCGTGTCGATCGTAGTTCCACCTGCCTGGTAAATACCTGAAAGAATGAGTTTATAATGTGTTTTATCGTTTATAAAATGGGTGTACGAAATTCCGGTGGCTCCCATCCGGCTGTGGTTCACCAAATCCTGCCCGGCTTCGGAATATAAATCCTGTTCATTTCCGTTCTGGCTGTCGAGCATGGCTATTTCGCTGTCGCCACCAAGTCCGAAAACACTGATGCGTCCTTTTTTAAGCGGGAAATTCATCTTAAACGATAAGTCCTTGTATTTCGGAATGCCTGTAGTACCAAGATCAATAATTCCATCCATCAGTTCGAGGGTTGAATATCGGAAGTTGGCCAGGTAGGAAGCTTTATGGCTTTTGCTGAATGGTCCTTCGGCGCCCAGTTCAAAACCGTTGAACCCGACCTGGAACATTTGTTCGTGTTTCTGATTGTTCCCGTTCCTGATGTTCAGGTCGAATACTCCGCTGAGGGCATTACCATACTCAGCCGGGAAAGCGCCTGTAAAGAAATCGCTGTTTTCGAGTACATTATTGTTGAGCATTCCAACAGGCCCGCCGGTTGTTCCGCCTTCGGCAAAATGATTGGGATTGGGAATGTCAATATCTTCGAGCCTCCAGAGTAATCCACTTGGAGAATTGCCGCGGATAATGATATCATTACGCTGGTCGTTGGCCGAGGAAACTCCGGCAAAGTTCATTGCCATACGTGCCACATCGCCACGGCTGCCGGCATATTTTTCAGTTTCTTCAACAGTAAAGGAGCGTGCACTCACTACTGCCATCTGGTTGCGGGTCTGATCCTTACGGGCAGCGCCGGAAATAACCACCTCCTTAGCCATGATCACATTTTCCTCAAGTTCAACTTCCAGTACGATTTCCTTTACGGAATTTACGATAATTCCCTGGAATACAGCAGGTTTATAGCCAATAAAAGTTATCTGCAGGTCATGTCGGCCAGTAGCCACATTATCAAGCCTGAAGTTTCCATCAGCATCGGTAACGGTGCCTGTGAGTGGCTGAACGTTAAGCAACACAACGTTGGCTCCGGGAAGGGAGGTTTTAGAGTCTTTGTCCGTTACATGGCCGCGTATGGTTTGCACCGATTGCGCTTTCAAAACGGCGGCAATGATTATCAGGAAAGTTAAAATAAATGTTCTTTTCATACTATTTTCATATTTGTTTGGTGATGCAAAATTGCAGCCAACTCAGTAATAATAAAATTGTTTTCCGACGAATTGCATAAACAGGTGGATGAGTTATAAAAAAACCGGGTTGAATTAACTGAGGTTTGTCCATGGAAATTAATTAATTCATTTATTCCCTATACATCTAAAAAAATCTATATTTGTGGCTATCATATAAATCTGATATTTAGCCCTCCATGCAAACCGATATTTATAAACCGAAAAATCATATCCGTATAGTTACTGCCGCGTCACTGTTCGACGGGCACGATGCCGCCATCAATATTATGCGCCGTATTCTGCAAAGTACCGGCGTGGAAGTGATCCATCTAGGGCACGACCGGCAGGTGCAGGAAATTGTGGATTGCGCCATTCAGGAAGATGTTCAGGCTGTTGCAATTACTTCATACCAGGGCGGGCATATGGAATATTTCAAATATATGCACGACCTGTTGAAAGAACGTGGATGCGGGCATATCAAGATTTTTGGTGGGGGTGGAGGTGTTATCCTTCCGGAGGAAATTGAAGAACTGCAGGCTTATGGTATTACGCGCATTTATTCGCCCGACGATGGCCGCCATCTCGGTTTGCAGGGAATGATAAACGAAGTGGTTGAATTATCGGATTTTCCCACTGGCAAAGACCTTAAAATTACAAAAGCAGATATCCTAAACCGCGATTATCACGCTATCGCCCAACTGATTTCGGCTGCCGAAAATCATCATTCGGAAGTAAAACACCTGCTTTCGGAACTTAAAGAAGGTTGCAGGGAAAGCTCAACCCCTGTTGTTGGGATTACCGGTACCGGTGGTGCCGGAAAATCGTCGCTGGTTGATGAACTGGTGAGGCGTTTCCTGGCTGATTTCCCGGATAAAACGCTTGCCATTATTTCGGTAGACCCGTCGAAACGGAAAACCGGTGGAGCTTTGCTTGGCGACCGGATCCGCATGAACGCAATCAATACACAACGTGTATATATGCGTTCGCTGGCTACACGGCAGGCAAACCTGGCATTGTCGAAACATATTGCCGAAGCGCTTTGCGTGGTTAAAAATGCCGGTTTCGACCTGGTGATCCTCGAAACGTCGGGCATCGGACAGTCGGATACTGAAATTGTAGAATATGGCGATGTAACCATGTACGTGATGACACCTGAATACGGTGCCGCCACCCAACTCGAAAAAATCGACATGCTTGATTATGCCGATATCGTCGTTCTCAATAAATCGGATAAACGTGGCGCCCAGGATGCTTTGCGCGATGTTCGCAAACAGTTCGCCCGAAACCGTATGCTGTTTGCCACCGATCCCGAAAAGTTGCCTGTATTTGCCACTATGGCATCGCAGTTTAACGATCACGGGGTGAATCTTTTGTACAGCGAACTGATAAATATTATCAATGCTAAAACTAAGGCGGATTTAAAGTCGGATTTCAAAACAGGCGACGACATTGAACAAATTGCCGGCATCATTCCGCCTCGCCGGGTTCGTTACCTGAGCGAAATTTCCGATACCGTCCGCAATTACAATAAATGGGCTTCGGAACAAGCCAAAGTAGCAAGCCGCCTTTATGGACTGCACATTGCCATTGACGAACTTAACCAAAGTGGGAATCCAACAGTTAACAATCCGCATCTCGAAAATACCTCTTCCGCGCTATCTGCTGAACTCAAAAAACTATACAAGGAAACACAAAAATACCTGGCTCCTGAATCGCAAAAACTCCTCGACGACTGGCAGCGGAAAGTAAACCATCTGAAAAAGGATCATTACAGTTACCAGGTTCGAGGCAAGGAAGTGAAAGTACAAACCTACACTGAATCGTTGTCGCACCTCCGCATACCGAAAATTGCTATGCCTAAATACAAGGACTGGGGCGATATACTGTTCTGGTGCCTTATCGAAAATGTGCCTGGTGAATTTCCGTATGCTGCAGGTTTGTACCCGTTTAAACGCGAAAACGAAGATCCAACCCGCATGTTTGCCGGCGAAGGCGGACCTGAACGTACCAACAAGCGCTTTCATTATGTTTCGCTTGGCATGCCTGCAAAAAGGCTTTCAACAGCATTTGATTCAGTGACTTTATACGGCGCCGATCCCGGTCGCCGGCCTGATATTTATGGTAAAATCGGCAATTCGGGGGTATCCATTGCCTGCCTCGACGATGCTAAGAAACTCTATTCCGGGTTTAACCTTTGCGATCCGGCTACTTCCGTTTCCATGACAATTAATGGTCCGGCACCGGCCATGCTTGGTTTTTTTATGAATGCAGCTATCGATCAGCAATGCGAATTGTATATCCGTAAAAACGGTCTGGAAGAAGAAACCGAGAAAAAAATCAAAGCAGTTTATCAGAAACACGGTACAAAACGACCTTCATACCAGGGTAAACTTCCCGAAGGCAACGATGGATTAGGACTGATGCTGCTTGGTATAACCGGCGATCAGGTGCTTCCGGCTGAGGTTTACAACAAAATAAAAGCGGATACTATTGCCAATGTGCGGGGCACGGTGCAGGCCGATATACTGAAAGAAGATCAGGCTCAGAACACCTGTATTTTCAGTACCGATTTTGCGCTCAGGCTGATGGGCGATGTACAGCAGTATTTTATCGAAAATAATGTCCGTAATTTTTATTCCGTTTCCATTTCGGGGTACCATATCGCCGAAGCGGGCGCCAATCCTATCACACAGCTTGCTTTTACTCTCGCCAACGGCTTTACGTATGTTGAATATTACGTTTCACGCGGAATGAATATCGATAAGTTTGCACCCAACCTTTCGTTTTTCTTTTCTAACGGAATTGATCCCGAATATTCGGTTATGGGAAGAGTGGCACGCCTCATCTGGGCCAAAGCCATGAAAGGATTGTACAAGGCCGATCCGCGTTCGCAGATGCTTAAATACCATATTCAGACTTCAGGGCGATCGCTTCATGCGCAGGAAATTGATTTTAATGATATACGCACAACGCTGCAGGCTTTATATGCTGTTTACGATAATTGTAACTCGCTGCATACCAATGCTTACGACGAAGCAATTACCACCCCGACCGAGGAATCTGTTCGCCGTGCCATCGCCATACAAATGATTATTAACAACGAACTGGGACTTACCAAAAACCAGAATCCACTTCAGGGATCGTTCATAATTGAGGAGCTTACCGAACTTGTGGAAGAAGCTGTGTTAGCCGAATTTGACCGCCTTACCGAACGTGGTGGCGTGCTGGGCGCTATGGAAACCATGTACCAGCGCGGTAAAATACAGGAAGAATCGCTGTATTACGAGCACCTTAAGCATACCGGCGAACTGCCGATTATGGGCGTAAATACATTCCTTTCGAGCAAAGGCTCCCCGACCATTATCCCCAAACAGGTTATCAGGGCAACGAAAGCCGAACAGGAATACCAGATCAGTATGTTGGGACAACTTCATAAAACGTGGGAGGCCGAAAATAAAGTCCGGATTCAGCAACTTCGCGAAACGGCCCTACATAGCGGCAACCTTTTCGAAAGCCTTATGGAAGCAGCAAAATACTGCTCGTTAGGGCAGATTACACAGGCACTTTTTGAGGTAGGAGGGCAGTATAGGAGAAATATGTAAGGGAATAATAAATTTAAATTTTATGTATATTATTTTTGATAATTTTGTTTTCTTGAATAAAATATCAGAAAGCATATTTTCCTGTTATATGTATAGTTTTAGCAAAAATTGAAATGAAATTGACCTCTGCCCCAAATGCCCTATTGATTCTTGTATTCTTATTAGCTGGATGTGCTACCGGGTACAAACCTATCAATCCTCAATCCATCCATTATCCGTCCTATGATTTACAGAATGGAATAAACTTTTCCTACAAATATGATGTTCTTGGGGAGCAGGGGAATAAAAAATATGCTAAAAAGGAAGTAGCAAATGAAATCAGAATTGTTGCTGTTAGTTTGACAAATATTTCAGATTCAGCTTTTAATATTGGAACCCAGGTTGATTTTTTTGTAGGATCAAAAAGGGTTTTCCTTATGGATCCGATGGATGTAAAAAATGCCATCAAACAAAATATGGACCAATTTCTACTATATCTTTTAATTTCAGGTGTCTATATTAAGTTAGATAATGGCGGAGGCAGCAAAGTCTACCCTGTTGGATTGATTTTTGGGCCGCTTCTGACTTTGGATAATATGGTAACAGCTGCTTCCGCCAACAAAAAACTTCTTGAAGAATTAATCAGGTACAACTTATCAGATAAAATTATTCGGAAAGGCGAAACCGTTTATGGTATAATTAGTTTTCAAGGCACCGGGTATGATCCTGTTACAATCAAACTGAAGAATTAGTACATAATCAAAATGAAAGAGCTGACTGGATATGTAACTAATTTATGATGCGGGATAAAGACTTTCGCAAGGTAAAATGCCTGAAATCATGAATACTAATACTCGCCAGCAATGAATAGTGAAAGGCTTCGAGCTTTAAACCGATAGTGTGTATTAAATTTCATCAATAGGCTGAATCGACTTAAAATTGAGGTTTGGGAATGCCGCAACATCTTAAGGAATTGGTCCCACAGACTGCGAGTGGAATTAATATGATGTTAAAAAGTTATAAAACAGAGAGATATAAATATAAAAGACATATATTTGTTGCTACACGCATGTAATGCATTTTAGAAATGGATAGAAAACGACTTATTGACCTTACTCCTGCTGACTTACTCGAAAACGAAGTATGGGAATTTTGCATGGCTGATAATATTGAATATGTAAGTGCATCAGATAAAACTGAATTAATCGAAGGGAATAATATCACATACATAGTTGCTACTGACTTTATTTTCAACAACAGAACAAAACACCTGGGTTTCTGCTCGCCCCAGGACCCGGGAGGCCTTGATGCTATTCAGCCCGTGGTATTCAGCAAAAAAGGCCAGGTTGAGTTTTATCGCGAAAACGACTGGACCGAGGACGAAAAAAAGAAAGCTTTGTCGAAACTAAACCTGGAATGGGATGTGGTATTTCCCATAACCTACACAGCAAGGATTAAATTAGGCCGCGAGTTTACAAATGGAACCTTGCTTGATTTTAATGAAGAGAAATAATCTCTCTTTCTGCAATCTATGATTTAAGATTCCTGTTTATAATCTCAATCCTCGCCATAAGCAATAACAGCACTCCTGTGCATACAATGGCTCTTATCGCATAAACCGATGCCAGCCATCCTTTACTGGCAAAAAGCGAAATACCTGCAGCAACCAACATCATGATCCAAACTGAAAATGCTTCCGTGTTTTTCTTTTGGTGTGCCATGCGGCCAAGTACAGGAAAATAGGAAATCACCATAATACTTTGAACGGAATAATTTGTAATAACATGGTTGTTTGATATGGCCCAAAAAGCGATTATACCGATTACGGCCAGCAGACATCCGACATCAAACCGGTTAAAACGTGTTGAATGATCGCCCCATATCACTATTGCGATCGAAACACTCACCACAAGTATCAGGTCAGTAAAATTTAAAATATTATCGCTGATGCTGTAATTTCCCTCTGCAAAATACGTAAACAGGCTGATGCCTACCGCAAGTGAAAAAAATGTCCACATGGCCAGCGATGGGCTGATTTTTTTGTGATAAAGCAAGTATATGTAACGGGATAAAATGAAAATATTAATCCCTGATACTATGATGTTTATAAATAGTTTTGTGGTTGGCATAAATGGAGAAATGACGATTAAATATTCATTGTAAAAGTATATAATTTCCGTAAGTTTCAACGTCCCGGGACTAAGACAAGTGACAGCGTGTGGGGTAGCCAGCTTTTAACCAGTATAAATGCCGATGGCTACTACTGCTAATCAAAAATCCTCCAAAATGTGGTTATTGTTATAGCCTTTATTGCCGCCTGGTGTTCTGTGTTTATAATCCTGCTTATTTATAATTAGCTACTTTTTCCCTTTCTATCTTGAGTAGGAGAAGGTATAATTTTAGGAAGTTTTGGCTTATGGATTGGTTTTTTAGGCGACTTGATGCTATGCACAACTGCAAAGCAAACTTTTATTCATGCTTAAACGAAATTCCCGTCAATATACTCCTGGAATTTTTCTTTATACTGCTCGCTGACAGGTATATAAACTTTACCATCGAAAACAATCCGGTTTCGTTCTATTACTGAAACCTTAGAAAGATTTACAATATAGGATCTGTGAACCCGCATAAACCGAACCGATGGCAGTTGTTCTTCGATGCTTTTCAGGCTAAGCTGGGTCATCACAGGGGCACTGTTGACCAAATGAATTTTAATATACTCGTGCTGGCTTTCTATGTATTTTATGTCGGCAAGCTCAATGCGGATTAGTTTATAATCTGATTTTACAAATAGATGATTGGTGGTTGTCTTTACGCTTTCTTTCTGATTGTTAGCGGTGAGTTCAATCAGGTTTTTAACCTTATTGGCCGCTTTCAGGAAATTGCTGAATGTGATTGGTTTAAGCAGGTAATCGACAGCATCAACCTGGAAACCCTCCACCGCATATTCGCTGTATGCTGTTGTGAATACAATATATGGTTTGTTTGTCAGCGATTTTACAAATTCCATCCCGCTGATATCGGGCATATTAATATCGATAAACAGGAGTTGAACATCGGTTGTGTCCATGATGGTCATAGCCTCAGCAGCACTCCGGCATTCAGCCACCAATTCCAGGAAAGGAACTTTCCGGATATATCCCGCTATCTTTATTACTGCCAGCGGTTCATCGTCAATTGCTATGCATCGTATCATCATAGTGGTATTGTCAGGTTAATTTCAAACTCATTTTCTTTGTCTGAAATATCCAGTTTGTAATCCTGTTCGTATAACAGATTCAGGCTTTTTTTAATGTTCTCCAGCCCAATACCCGAGTATTCGTCGTATTGGTTTGCAACGGTTTTATGTTTGCTGTTTTTGATAATACAATTCAGCGTTTTTTCATGGATTTGTATTTCAAAATAAATATATGACTTCATCGGATAATTTACACCATGCTTAAAGGCATTTTCGAGCAGTGAAATAAACAACATGGGTGGTATTTTAATATCCGGGATTTGATCGGTAATCAAAACCGTAACTTCCACTTCATCCGAATGCCTTAACTGCATGAGCGAGATAAAACTATAAATAAACTCAATTTCTTTTTTTAGTTCTATTGTGTTTTGGGCTGAATCGTAAAGCAAATAGCGCATAAGTGTCGAAAGCCGCTCGACCGCATCCTGCGCTTTTTCCGTATCCATTTCAATAAGAGTGTGAATATTATTCAGTGTATTCATGAAAAAATGCGGACTCACCTGGTGCTTCAACAGGGCAAGGTTTGTTTTAAGTTGTTCCTTTTCGGCATCTTTCCGCAGTTTCTCCTCGCTCAGCCATTTCGACATCAGTTTAATGGTTGTTCCTGCACCAACTAACAAAATGCAGATAATGAAATTGTCCGCAAAAGCCATAATAGGCGGTTTTTGCATGGGCGCATTGAACATAGGCGGAGTTAAACCTTCCGGAGATGTCACTATTTCAGAACCGGGCTGTCGTGGAGAGCCTGATGGAGCTATGAGGTTAACTGCAATCACAATTGCAACCAGGGCCAATACCAAAACAAAGTAAGACCGGTATTTTTTTTTCAAAAGTAAGCGGGGTACAAGGATATACACATTCACGAGGAAAAGAATGAGATATCCAAACACGTGTAACCAGTTTTTTATTACCTCATTCCAGTTGATATGACCAGAACTGCGTTCGCTGAAATACGGCACCGAAAAAACGAACGTCCAAATCAGAAAGTATGACAAAAATTCAATTTTCCGGCTGTGTGAAGAAAGTCCTTTCATTTTACAAATGTATGTAACTTCGTTAAAACTGAATTTTATAAATCACATTCGGGAAAAAACCGAGCTGGTAGGTTGTGCTTATCGACTGGCTTCTGTCATCATAGCTTTGAGAGAAAACGTTATCGTTGTCAGTGATGTTTTGCAGGTCGATGGCAAATGACTGCGAGAGTTTTTTAGTGCGGCTGTTGAGCGTATAACCAAGCTTGAAATCTAAACGGAAATAATTGGCGTAAAAATCCGAATATGCATCCGAAGATAATTGTTCGTGGCCACTTGCGTTGGACGCTTCCAAATCAATAGGAGTGTAAGCCCTTCCCCCGGCATTGGTGCATTTAATATCGGCTGAGACTTTATTCCGTTTTTCACTTCCCACTTTCCATTCTTTTCCTCCCAGGATATTAAAAACGTATTTCCCGTTGAAGGCGGTGTTTCTTTCCACGCCATCGCTTCCCTTGTATTTGGAACTGTAAATGGATGAGGTAAACAGGCCATAATATCCGTGGCTGAAAAATTTCTCTATGGTCAATTCCAAACCGTAATTTGTTCCGGTTCCGTTATTTGCCAGGCTATCCTCCAAATCGGTTTTAAAACCTGCACCGGTATTCAGCATGGAGTAGCTGCTCGAAAAAGTATTTACGGGAACGTTGTAGAGATACTGGTAATACGCTTCTGCTTTTAAGCGCCAGTCCTTGATAGGTTGCAAATCGTAACCCAATACAAAATGATGGCTTTTGGTAAAATCAAGGTTTTCATTGTTATAAACGTAGGAGCCATCAGCAAGCTGAGTCTGTAAAAAGTAAACATTAATGGGTTGCATCTGCGAGTGAAGTCCATAGCCCAACGTAAGGCTGCTTTTACTGTTGACATCATATTTTAATCCCAAACGCGGCTCAACCGACAGCGAATTATTCAGGAAAAACATTTGGGAATGCACACCCGCATTGAGTGTAAGCTTATCATTGAAACTATATTTGGCATGAACGTAGGCCTGAGCCAGGTTGGTGTAACTGTCATAATCCCAGATCTGTTTCCAACTATCTGAAATTCTTTCTTTTGTCCGGTAATAAAGATTCAACGCTATCAGTTCATCCTGAATACCTACTTTTATAAACAGCTTTGAACTTATTTTCGAATTATAACTTGTTGCAAAATTATAGCCTGTTTTGGTAACCTTATTGTCTGATTTTGTAAATGTGGAATCGCTCATCCGGTCAACGTCATAATCTGTTTGCCCCGACTTTGAATAGTTTATCCCAATATTAGAGCTAAAATAAGATTTGCTGTTAATCTGTTTAAAATGCTTGACCCCGACAATACCGATCTGACTGCTCAAATCATGCCCAGCTCCATTTCCATACAAGGAACCTGAGTTTCCATCTTCGATATTGATACTGCTTGTTGCCAGGATTCCAAACAAGGTAAACTTACCCAATTTACTGTTTCCACTGCTCACATTAAATGACAAATCCTGGTACGAAGGCAATGCTGTGGTACCGATATCAATCCCTACTGCCTGTGCAACTCCTGCCAGCGCATATCGGTAACCTACCAGGTACGATGAGCCTTTTGACTTACTGATTGGTCCTTCGGTGGTGGCTTCCAGGCCGGTAATCAGTCCTGCCTGCAAAGTGGTTTCCCGTTTTTGCGTATTCCCGTTCCTGAATCCAAGGTCGAAAACCCCGGCTGTAGCATTGCCATATTCGGCAGGGAAAGCCGAAGTGAGGAAATCGGAGCTTTTGAGCAGGTTGGTATTTAGGGCGCTCACTGCGCCGCCGGTAGTGCCCACCGTGGCAAAATGGTTTGGGTTTGTAACGTTCATCCCATCAATACGCCACAAAACGCCAACAGGTGAATTGCCACGGATTACGATATCATTTCTGGAATCGTCGGGAGCGCTTACACCTGCAAAATTGGCCGCCAGGCGTGCTGGGTCGCTCCGTCCGCCTGCATACCGGTTCACTTCTTCGGTTGAGAATGTACGGGCACTTACCGGAATTAAATTGTTTATGGTTCCTGCTTTTCTATTGGCGGTTATAACCACTTCATTCAGGAGTTTCAAGTCTTCTTCCATGGCAATATCCAGCACAACTTCTTTTCCGGAGGTTACTAAAACATTGCTCGCAAATACATCTTTATAGCCGATGTACGAAACCTTAATTTCATAACGGTCGGGTGCTATATCGGGTAGAATGTAAGTGCCATTCGCATCCGTTATCGTCCCTTTACTTGCCGTACCATTGATTAATTGAACAGTTGCACCCGGAAGCGTTATTTGCGTAAGTTTATCGGTTACCACACCGCGTATATTTTGTTTATTATTTTGAGCAATAGTGAGTTGGGCGATGAAAAGCGAAAGTATAAAGAGGTATTTTTTCATTTTCGAGGTTTTATTGGTTATTTCTTACAAGGCGTACATAGTTTAACACCCGTTCCTCTCCTTCGCCGGTACCTAAAACCTTTTTGTCGAAACGCACAGCACCGGCACCGTGAAGGTTTTCTCCGTTTCCATCTTCTGCCTGTCCAACAGCCACATACCAAGCAGAAGGATAAGAACCATTTGCTAATGACATAGCCGAAGTACTTGTCCAGTAATAAGGATAGTCAGCCTTTCCCCCATCGTTTAGAATACCGGTACAACTGAACAGTGCATTTATTGCCGGGTTTACATTGGCAGGGTTTGTTGCATAGGGCGAACGTGTGTAATCGACCAAACTTTGAAGTTCCTTTGCATTAGGGAGACGCCAATCGTTGTGTCCCAGATAATTTGCGCTATTCTGCGTTTGGGCATAGGCGAGTGCGTGTTCCCAATCCATTCCAGAACCGTTGTCGGTTTGTTGCCACATTAAGCCGGTAGCTAAATCGGAAATAGTACCATCATTGTTGTTTTGGAATAAATTGACGCCATACGAAAGATTGCCACGTACACAACGAACAAAGTGTTTTGGACCTACGCTGATACTATACGATTTAATATGTCCGGTGCCAAAATTCACACCAAAGGCAAGTTCTGCTCCGGGCGTTTCCCCGCTTACATTGCCCATTACCCCGGTATATTTGTCGCTACTCCAGAATATTGCGTGACTGAGGTCTTGTTCATCTGTATATTTAATGTCAAAATATTCTGTATCAATATATGGCCATCCGACACTTACATTCCATAAAGAGTATAGCTCTTTGATAGTAGGCACGCGCCAGTCGCTATAGCCGCCATAGTTTTGGTTGTTCAGATTGTCAACTTCAGTCTGAGTTTCTGCCCAGTAATACATACCACCGGAAGTTGGTTTTTCATAGGTTTTCTGCCAGGTTAAGCCGGTAACTTCGTCTTTTACCGTAAGTCCATCGCTGCTTTTGGTGTAAGCAGGAGTTGTGTGGGTAAACTGAGCATCCTGACCGAAAAAGGCTTCTCCTAAAACTGGAGTGATAACGTTGCCGGCATTGTCCCAGGATTTGGTTTGACTTGTGCCGACAAGCGGATAGCAACCAACGTAAGCCGCTTCACGAGGAACGACTTGTAAATCTCCGGAAATTGTTGGAATATCATCTTTTTTGCACCCTGTCAGATTCATATTCAGAAGGATTAAAACGGCTGTCAGAACGGATAGAAAACTTTTTTGATTTACTTTTGATTTCATGATTTTTAATTCATGAGATTATTTAATTGTCCTTACCAGACGTACATAGTTTAACACCCGTTCCTCTCCTTCGCCGGTTCCAACTATCTTCCTGTCGAAACGCACAGCACCGTTACTGCAGAGGTCTTCACCGCTTCCATTTTCTGCCTGTCCAAAGCCACAAACCATGAGAATTTGGAAAGCAATCTTACAAGCATTTCTATCAGAGCGCCCCGGACTGAGCTGATCGTTGGCTGACCTGCTGCTTAAGTTGAATAACTGCTGAATTCAGATCACTTACACCATTCGTCAGGAAAGTAAAACCTGTTTTCTCTTTTGCAGCTGATTCTTTGATCAGGTTATACAGATTATCATAAGTAGAGCTCATTTTGGTTGGCTCGAAAACGGTTGAGGCAAATTCCTTCGCATACTTTTTATATTGATCATAATAGGTTGGATCAGAAGCAATGTAACTGATAAAAGGCCATTGGCTGCCTATACCACTCAGATCCAGGCTAATGGCTCCGCCCATTTTTCCTGTCTGAAGTGCTTCGTTATTATCCCAGGGAACCCAAACGAATTTTGAAATAGTCGGATCGTTATACAAGTAGTAATTATGTGTCATCTTGCCGTAGGTATCCCAGTTTTGCATTACGGTATTGGCAGCCAGCCATTTCAGATATAGATTCATATCAATTTTTGATTCGAGAAGTGTTCTCCATGCTGCAGGATCAGAAGTCCGCAGGCTGCTTTGCAAGGCATCATACAAGGATTTTACATCCGACCAATCGGCCGCATCCTCATTTGTCTTTTTATAGAAATCAGCGGTGTTGTAAGTACCTGACGCAAAACTTGCAGCCGTGCCTTCCGGTTTGTAAAGGTTGCCTTTATCACTGGCGAATTGAGTTTTAATAACCGTATTATCCACTTCCTCAACCATGGTATACAGCCCAAAGTACTGCGATTCGCCGGCATAATAAATATAAACCTCGTAGTAAGCTGATTTTGCCGAAGGCACACCAAACTCCCTGAACAGATCACCGGCAACTTTTTCGCGCATCAGCGACTTATCCTCAAAATTATTGTTCAGGTTCAACTGTTTGAATCCATAAAACCGCTGATCCTTTATTTCCGGATAGGTGCCTTCATACTGATCAAAATCCAGTTTAAACGAATACTTTTTTATTCCAGCAGCATACGTTGACTGTAAACTGGAATTCCCTTTTACCCTGATTCCGACCTTATACCACTGGATGCCATTAAAATGAAGGTCGCAGGACACCCAGATCGGTTCAAAAGTACCGTCGAGAGTTTGTCCCGGTGCGGCATGAGGCATATTGGCCAGATCATTCTGAATTGCAGCCCAATCGGTGCTGCTGATCACAATATCCAGGCGCTGAATGCTGTTTTGAGGAAACACCTTTTCATAATCCGTAGCAGCAGCTTTACTGTGCGTTACTACAGTCCAGTCTGGGGTTTCAAGGGTGGTGGCTTCAACTTCTTCAATGGTTTCAGCTGTTTTTTCGCAGCTGTAACAAAACAAGATGATTATAAATGCCAGAAGTTTTATGGATTGTTTCATCCGGATTGTAATTTGAAAAAATAAATTGTGGGTTATTTAGGTTCAGGTATAGAGCCATTTGGCATAGGAGGCCTGGACGCCTCTTCCAAAGCCTGGTAAGTGGGGAATTGATCTTTCGAAAGAACCGCTTTAATCTTATCATCCCGTTTTTTTGCAAGCACATCGATCTTCGATTTATCTGGTCTTGCAGGTGGATTTGCATTTTTATCGACCAGTTTATCCATATCTACAAAGAACTCCTTGAACGCAGCCGTTACTCTTTCTGTTTTTGATTTGTCGAGTTTAAGTGGCTGGCAGATTTCCTTATCCACCATTTTTAATCGCTCTTCTATGCTTGGCGGTTTCATACCACCGTTTCCGGGTTGTGAAAAACATGCGCTGCCTATAAGCAGTATAGTTATACCAAGTGCAAATTTTATTGTTTTCATAGATTTGGATTTTTAATTAAGATTTAAAAGCAAAAGTATATTGCAAGGAATTTATCGGAAAATGAAATCAATCAATAGGGTAAATGTGTCACCCGATAATGGATTTCTATCACTAAAAGTTTTTGGTATTGTTTGGTATTTCAGCCTTAATGCCAAATGTATATTTGTCAGAAATTGCTTTGGTATGAAAACAGCCCTGGTGCAACCTTTGGTTGTAAGTCTGATTTTTAAGTGGTTTGCAAATGTGTTGTTTAGTAAAAGGATTTTCGTTACGTCGTTTTCGAACCGGTCTTATCGCCGTAAATTGTCTGCTATATCTTCCGGTTTGCACTAGGCGGTAACAGCGGCTTATCCCCGGTTTGTAGCAGGAATTCAAAATGATTCTTACTTTTGAGTTATAATATTGGAAACTCCAAATTCTGGAAAGCAGTCAGTATATGTTTCAGTAAATCAATTCAAACGAAAGCAACACATTATGAGCGACATAAAGAGTTCTCTGATTCGGGATTTTGGTCTTCGCAACCAGGAAAAGAGCCTCATTTTAAAAAAGGCATTGACTGAGAAAAGCTTTTCCGCAACTGAGCACACTGCTTTAATGTTTTATGATTTGTCTTTTATTGATGATCGGATCGATCGTCTTAAAAATGTTTTCCCTGAAACTGCATTGCATGCCATAGCTGTAAAAGCTAATCCGTTGATAAAAATACTGAGCATTATAAAAAATAGGGGAGTAGGCCTCGAAGTTGCCAGCCTTCCTGAGATTTACATCGCTCAAAAAGCAGGATTTGCCTCCAAAAATATTGTTTTTGATTCGCCGTGTAAAACAAGGGAGGAAATTGAATATGCTTTACAATCAGGTATTAATATTAATGCGGATTCGTTTGCTGAACTGGATAGGATTGGTGAGATTTTAAAAACCAGGGATTCGGAAAGCAGAATAGGATTACGTATAAATCCCCAGGTTGGAACAGGCAGTATAAAATCGACAAGTGTTGCAGGCACACTCTCAAAATTCGGGGTTCCGCTAAACGAAAACAGGCAACAGGTCATTGATTATTACCTGAAATACAAATGGCTCAAAGGCATTCATGTGCATATAGGCTCGCAGGGTTGCCCGGTTCCGTTGCTTATCGAAGGCATACGGAAAGTACTCGACCTGGCACTCGAAATAAATACATGCCTGGCAAAGGAATCGAAATCCACAGTCTCGGTTTTTGATATCGGTGGCGGACTTCCGGTATCGTATTATGCAGATAAGGAGCCTGTTACGATAGAGCAATACCATGCTATGCTTAACCAAACCTGTCCGGAGCTTTTTAACGGTGAGTTCCTGCTGATAACCGAATTCGGACGTTACATCCATGCCAATGCCGGTTGGGTAGCTGCAAAAGTGGAATATGTAAAACGTGAACCGGGAATTAACATAATAATTACGCATGTTGGCGCTGATCTTTTCCTCCGGAAATGCTATAACCCCGGCGATTGGCATCACGAAATTACCGTTACCGATAGGCATGGAAATCTGAAATCCGGAACAGATACCAACAAATACATAGTTGCTGGTCCTTTATGTTTTGCTGGCGATGTGCTTGCAACGGATTTAGAACTACCGGAGGTTGTTGAGGGTGATTACATTCTGATACACGATTCCGGAGCTTACACACTCAGCATGTGGAGCCGTTACAACAGCAGGCAGATACCTGAAATTATCGGATTTCGGACTGAAAATGATTCATTTGAAATATTGAAAGCAAGAGAATCATCGGGTGATTTACTTAACTTCTGGAGCTAAAAAGCCATGTAAATGTTAGTAATGTAAATGCATTAGGCCTGGATTTACTGGTCGCAAAAAGAATCAGTTGAGTACAGGTTTTTTTATTTAATAAAAGTTGTTTAATCGTTTAATTGGAATATTTTTGCTGCAATGGAATCTATCATAGGAATCTATAACAGCCTGTTAGGGGTTATGAAAACTGTAGTACCAATCTGATTCAACTATTTAGACTCTAAATTATCTTATACCCTGCCATATGAAAAAACTACTGATCCTTATTGTTCTTCTGACTTTTGCATTTTCACTTTCAGCTCAATACCCAAACACCCGACTCTGGCGTATATCGGGTAACAACCTTCCGAAACCGTCTTATCTCTTTGGTTCAATGCATGTTGATGATGAGCGGGTTTTTAACTTCAGCGATTCTTTGTTTTACGCGCTAACCTCTTGTGATGTATTTGCCAATGAGGTTTCTGTTGATTCAATAATGAAGTTTGTGTATGGGACCATTGATGACAGGTTACAAGAAAAACTTGAAAACAATTACTTCGGTGATGATGATGAAATCCTTGACGAGATAAGTCAAAGTACAGGCCTTGATAAAATGTCTCTCAAAAAGCTTAGCCCAATCGTATTAAAGCAGCTTATTCCGGCAATCTCGGGTGTTAAAAACCGTAAGCCGGCTATGCTTGATAGCTATTTGTACAACATTGCCCGTCATGAAGGTAAATTTTGTACCGGAATTGAAAACCTCAATACTCAGGTTGCAATTTTCGATGATTTTTCGGAGGAAATTAAAAAGGATTACACGGATTATACCATAAGTAAAAAACGTAACAGTAAAAACAATCAACTTATTGATATTTACCGGAAAGCTGATCTGAATGCGATAGAATTACTTTTGAAGACTATGCCTCCTGATCTGTTTAAAGCAATGTTTACTGATCGTAACTATGGCATGGTACACAGTATTGACAGTATTTCGCAAAAGACCTCCGCATTTTATACTATTGGTTTTGGTCATTTGCCAGGCGAACAGGGGCTCATTTCACTGTTAAGAGCAAAAGGGTACAAGGTTGATCCGGTTTTCGAAACGTTTACAGGTTTGGCCGACAAATTCCCTTTTAGTCAGCGCGAAATACCATGGGTAACGTTTTCTGATTCCCGCTCGGGTTACTCGGTTGAAATGCCAGGTCAGTCATACACTTCTCCCAATTTCCCTTCGGGAGTAAACCACGGATTGTATCTGGATATGGGAACAAACAGCTTTTATATGGCAATGGCACGTGCTTCTGCAACATTTAATGCTGACACTGATGTAGATAGCCTTACAAGGGCATTTGTTAAAAATGCATGGAAAATTGATGCTACGGATACAAAAATCATAAAAGTAATGCACGCGGGCATTGAATTCATGCAGGTTGAAAAATTGAAAATGAACCAATTCTGGATCTCTCTGAGGATTGCTGTTCATGAAGGGGAATTGTACATCTTAGCTGGCCTGAATTCGGACGAGAAAGGGAAAAACGAATTTTTACGATTTTTTAATTCCTTCAAAATCATTGATAAAGTTGCCGAAAACTGGCACACATTCACCTCGGAGAAAGGAGGGTATTCTGTTGATTTCCCGGGTTATCCAAAAGAGAGTGTTATTTCTAATCAGGCTGAAGGCAAAAATGAATCAGTTGTTGGTATGATCAGTGGAATTGACGATAGTTCAGGTAATGAGTTTCTGGTTCAGTATATTGATACGAAAACTTCTTTTTTCCCCAATGACTCCCTCATTCTTTCAACACTAGTGGCAAATATAACTGCCCAGATGAAAGAAGGCACACTTGAAACTGAATATACTTTTTACGATGGGTACCCTGCTATAAAATTTTCATTCGAAACGCAGGTTGGACAGTTGCTCCGGATTATGGCTGTAGTAAAAGGAACCCGATTATACAATCTTATCTCAGCTCAATCTGCGGCTAAAAAAACTAACCTACAAACCGATGTACTGTTTAATTCGTTCCGATTTATCAATAGCAACCGCAGCAATTGGGCACCTCGTGTTTGCGAAAATGGATTCTTCAGTGTATTTTCCCCGTCTGATTTTGAAACTACCGAATACGAATATTTTCCTTCTAAATACCTGTCAGCGGATGTTTACAATTCCTTCGACCAATTAACCGGTGATAAAATTACTGTTGTTAGGAGCGTTTTCTCTCCCTATTATTCATCTTCTACTGACAGTTCTTTTTTTGCGGATTTTTATCACGATCGGGTTACTGCCAACGATTCAATTACCTCGTTAAAAAAAGAACGCGAAGAACCTTTAACATATTCAGTTATTGCTAAATCCGTCACAAGTCACCTGATTACCAAAGGTACACTTATGCTTTCGGGTCGAAGTTTATATGCCTGTATCTCAATGTATCCCGAAAGTGGGCCGGATTCTCTGTTTTACGCGAAAAGTATAAATTCATTTGCTGTTACCGATACTACTGAGCCTGGTTCACTTGTCACCCGGAAGACTTCATTACTGCTTTCGGATCTTTCGTCGGGTGATACCACAAGGATATTCCCTGCCCGGGAAGCATTATCTTTTTATGAATTTGAGCCGGATGAAATTCCCTTGGTTTGGCAAACTTTTTATCAAACTTTTGGCGACGATACACTTATTTATAACAGCACCCGGGTTTTATTATTAAATTCGATTGGGGAAAATCTGGATAGCAACTATAAAGAAAAGTTGATTGTATCATTCGATACAATTTGTCCCAACAGTAATTCGAAACTGGAAGCTCTGCAATGGTTGGTTAAAGATTTTAATCCTGCTTACCGCGATTTCATCAGCAGCCAATTATTATTAGTTCCGGAAAACACTGTGTATAAGTACAAAGTTCTTTATGCTTTATACGATTCGCTGGAGTATGCTGCCAGTATGTTTCCGAAGATTCTTGACATGTTAAATGATACGCTGAACCGGGGCGAAATGGTAGATTTAACATCAGATTTACTGGATAAAAAATTAATTAAAGCCTCTGACTTAATGCTTTATAAGTCAGTTATTCAGCAACTTATGAATGAGCTTGTTTCGAAGCCCGCATCACAGGTTGATTATTATATGCCCGAAATATTTTGGATAGCCGGATACTTTAACGATCCGGAGATGAATAAATTTATGGTAAAAAACCGCGGTGCTGAAAATATCAATATAGCCTGGAATATTCTTAAAGTCTTAATTAAAAACAACCTGGATTATAAGTCAAAAAATATTGAAAGAATCGCTGAAAAACCAATGCTTCGCCGCGATTTATATGATTTTCTGGCTTCCAATCATTCCCTGGTATTGATGCCCCAAAATTATAGCTCCCAGGCTGCGATTGCCGAAAGTGATTTGTATATATATATGAATTCGGAAGATTATGAAATCACGGCAAGCAGGTACATCGGTACCAAAGACTTACTGTATAACGACGCCTTGCAGCGTTTTTACCTTTACAGGCTCGAAAGCTCATGGGAAGATGAAACAGAAGTCATTTATCAGGTTGCTGGTCCATATCCAGTTAACAATTCAATCCCGGAGATTGCATCAGACGTTGAAACCGGAATGTACTGGAGCAACGACGATGATCTTTCGGCGGAGGAACATTTTGAGGCCATTAAAAAGTTGCTGTCCGAAACAGGGAAGCATTAATACATGCGTCACCCGAATGCATTTATTTCCATTGCCCTGATTTTCTACAAAGCAATTACCCCTGCGGATCGTTTGCATTATCTTTCTGCATATTGGTATAAAACTCATCAACAATTGCCTTCGCTTGTTCGAAGTTTTCAAGTGCTACAAACAACTTTGCCGAAGCGCCTCTTGTCGGCATACTATTCCACGGAAGTGCGTAAGCTTCAGTCATAAAAGCTTCAATATCATTATCTTCGAGTATGCTTTTCAGCAGGCCCGCCTCCCAGGCTGTACCTTCAAAAATTTCGTAAGGAGTATGGCTTTCATCATTTTCAATCATAGAAATGTAAGCTTATTCTGAATGAATATTTATTGTGTAGCACTAAATCGTAAATGGATTTTTGAAGTAACTTATTTTTTCTTCCCAAAAGGAAGCGTGATGCCCAGCCATGGGATAGCTATAAAACTATCGATTTCTCCAGTAACAGGGATAAAAAGTCCATAATCAAGTCCAGCCTTTTTTATTATTGAACGTCCTCCTATCGACAACAGCGCTAAGCTTTCATCGTCAACGCGAATAAAATAATTTTCGCTCAGCAAGTATCCTCTTGCGCCTAATCGTGCCATACCGCTTACAGTAATAATGGGGCTCGATGACCATTGGCCGTCGGCAAAAGCATAACCGAATCCGATTGTAAGATTGTTGTTTCGGTTTCCGACAGTACCAAGGCCGTAGATAATTCCAAACCCCGAGCCTTCGCCCAATAAAGTTCCGGCAATGGCTCCTGCCCCGACATTAAATTTGTCTTTTACTACGGGGAACGAAAATTTGGGAACTATCCAAACTGGTGTAGCCGTTCCCCCGAAGAAAAACAAGGGAACCATTCCGGCGCCTACCGAAAGGTAATCGGTGACCCCAACACTGGCCTGATTCTATAAAACCCATATATTTTGGTAATATCCCTCACCCTTTTTTAAGCCATAACCATTGGGCGACCAAAAATATCGTGTGGATTGAGGATTCTCGAACCATAATTTACCACCCTTAAGGCTGGTTGGGTTGAGCCAGGTAATCGACTTGATTGAATTCCGGGGAATAGTTACTTTTCCGAGGACTGCAGTTTCAAGTATTACATTTAGTGAATCTTCCTTAATCAGAAGCCCGACAAACTCATTTCCATCGGTTGTTTCAACCCTGCAAAATTTTGATGAATCAGGCTGAGCTTGGCTGAAACCCTGGTTCGAAATCAGGCAAAAGAGAAAAATAAAGGCAAGCAGGATAATTTTTTTCATATCAATACAGTTTATCAAGCAGTTAAACATGATTTAAAAATCAATCCGAAAGAAATTAAGTTCTCTATTCTGAATTTAAGTAACTGGATTAAACCACTAAAATCAAAAAAATCCTTTTTGTAAGCATATGCGATTAAACGACACCCATGTAAGAAATTTCACATGGATTTTGAAGTTTTTTTATGAGTTTTGCGGCAAGCGGCCCTGCGCTTGTCGGTCAAGCATCCAGCCTGGATATTCCGGGGCCAATGCGCTTATAGAATCCAGTTGCTGGAATTCTTCAGTTGTTAATTCAAGAGTGGTGGCTGCAATATTGTCTAATAACTGGTTTTGCTTTTTGGCACCAATAATTATACTTGTAACAGCAGGTTTTTTCAGGATATATGCCAACGCAACCTGAGCGGCCGATACGTTATGATTTACTCCTATTTGCAACAGAACATCAATTATATCATACGCTTTAGACTTATTAATTGGAGGGAAATCGAAAGTATCTCTCCTGCTATCTCCTGCCACCTCGTTGTTTCGGGTAAATTTGCCGGATAGAAATCCACCCGCCAACGGACTCCAGGGCATTACAGCAAGCCCTTCGCTGAGAGCTAATGGAATTATCTCGCGTTCCACATCGCGGGCTGCAATGCTATAGTAATTCTGAAGTGCAACAAATTTGGTCCAACCCATTTTGTCGGCTATCCCGTTGGCTTTTGCTACCATCCAGGCCGGGTGGTTGCTGATACCGATATAACGGACTTTCCCCGAGCGAACAACATCCTCAAGTCCGCGCATAGTTTCTTCGAGCGGGGTAAGTGTATCAACCCCATGAATATACATCAGATCGATGTGCGAAAGGCCAAGCCTCAGCAAACTATCATCAACCGAATCGGAAATATGCAGCCGCGACAACCCAACTTGGTTAGCTCCGCTTCCCATACGTAGTCGCAATTTTGTAGCAATTACTACTTGTTGCCTCTGAATTCCAAGGCTAAAAAGGGCTTTTCCCAGCATGGTTTCCGAAATTCCTTCGGAATACGCATTGGCAGTATCAATAAAATTAATACCACTGTCGAGTGCTGTTTTAGTTAAATTGTTTACTTCTTCCTGCGTTTGTTCGCCAATAGCTTTCCAATAGCCTCTTCCTCCAAAAGTCATAGTTCCGAGGCATAATTCCGAAACAAGAACGCCTGTTTTGCCTAGTTGGTTATATTTCATAATAATTAATTTATTTGTGAAATTTCTCTGATTTAATTTTCAGGATATTAAACAAATGGGTTAACGTTTTGATTGACTGAAGGCAGATTATTTGGATGGAAGAGAACTAAATTTTATGTAGTTTTATAAAAAGGAAATGTCTTTGCTAAAAGCAGAAAGCCGCCTTTTACGGCAGCTTTCTGAATAAAGTTTTTCGAAATTAATTGAATTTAATTGCAACCGCAGCCGCAACCACATCCATCGCCAGTACTTTTTATAACTCCAAGTTCTTTGCCAACTTTACAGAAAGCAGCTACACATTTATCAAGATGTTCACGTTCATGAGCAGCAGAAATCTGCACGCGGATACGGGCTTTATCTTTTGGCACTACCGGGTAATAGAACCCGATTACATAAATGCCTTCGTCAAGCAGTTTGGCTGCCATTTCCTGGCTTAGTTTGGCATCGTAAAGCATAACAGCACAAATAGCGCTTTGCGTTGGTTTGATATCGAAACCGGCAGCAAGCATTTTCTCAACAAAATATTCGGTATTAGCATGCAGTTTATCCTGTAATTCGTTGGTTTCGCTCATCATTTCAAACATACGGATACCGGCAGCAGCAACGACAGGAGGTATTGAATTGCTGAAAAGATACGGACGCGAACGCTGACGAAGCATATCAATAATTTCCTTTTTACCGGTTGTAAATCCGCCAATGGCCCCGCCAAAAGCTTTTCCTAAAGTACCGGTTATGATTTCTACTTTGCCTTTCAGGTTGTGTAGTTCGGTGATGCCTCGACCGGTTTTGCCTACAACTCCGGCGGAGTGGCATTCATCAACCATGATCATGGCATCATATTTCTGTGCAAGGGCATAAATCTCATCAAGTTTGGCAGCATTACCATCCATAGAGAAAACAGCATCGGTAACTATCAGCCTGAAATTCTGAGCCTGGGCAAGTTTTAACTGTTCTTCCAGGTCGGCCATATTGGAATTTTCATAGCGATAGCGCTGTGCTTTACAAAGCCGCACTCCGTCGATAATCGAAGCATGGTTAAGAGAATCAGAGATAATAGCATCATTTTCGCCAAGAAGTGGTTCGAAAACACCACCGTTGGCATCGAAACATGCAGCGTAAAGAATGGTATCCTCGGTTCCGAAAAACTGAGCAATTTTAGCTTCCAGTGTTTTATGGAGATCCTGGGTGCCACAGATAAACCGCACCGAAGAGAGACCGTAACCGTGTGTATCGAGAGCCTCTTTGGCTGCTGTTATCAGTTGCGGATTGTTGGAAAGTCCAAGGTAATTGTTAGCGCAGAAGTTAAGTACCTCAGCACCTGAACTGATCTTGATTTCGGCACCCTGGGGCGAAACAATAACACGTTCGTTTTTAAATAACCCGGCTTCTTTAATTCCGGTAAGTTCTTTGGTAAGGTAATCCTGAAATTTCGTGTACATAGTATGTTGATTTTTAATAATTTCACTGTTGAAAATACAATTTCAAACGCAGGCAAAGGTAAAAATTATTAGTCTGCATAAAAGGAAATTCATCAAATTGTACCACTATTTTGAACCAGTTTCGCAACTAAGTGGCTTAGTGTCAGTAAAACACTTATTTTGTATTTTTAAATACCTGAATAACAGTTAACTGAAAATATTTTGAACACGCTCTTAAATAGCCTTTGAGGTAAGCAAATTTGATTAAATTTGCCGCACTTTTGTGAATCGTATAACACTAAAATTGTCAGTCTTAATGAAGAATATCCTTGTAATCGGAGCAGTAGGCCAGATCGGTTCGGAGCTTACCATGAAACTCAGAAAAATTTATGGAAACAGCAGTGTGGTTGCCGGTTATTTCCGCCCCGAACCCACAGGCGAACTTTTAAACTCAGGACCTGCCGAATATGTTGACGTTACTGAAGCACAACAGGTTGCCGATTTGGTTAAGAAATATAAGATTGATACCATTTATAATCTTGCTGCAATCCTGTCAGCAGTGGGTGAAACCAAGCCACTAATGGCATGGCAGATTGGTGTTGGCGGTTTGATGAATTGCCTCGAAGTTGCCCGTGAATTTAACTGTGCGCTTTTTACACCCAGTTCAATAGGCTCATTTGGCCCCAGCACTCCGCTGGATAACACACCCCAGGATACCATTCAGCGTCCGCAAACCATGTACGGAATTACAAAGGTAACCGGCGAATTGCTGAGCGATTATTATTATAAAAAATATGGAGTCGACACGCGTTCAGTTCGGTTCCCCGGTATTATTTCGAATGTTACTTTACCAGGCGGAGGTACAACCGATTATGCAGTGGAAATTTATTACGAAGCCGTTAAAAACGGAAAATATACTTGTCCGCTCGGAGCCGGAACATTCCTCGATATGATGTATATGCCCGATGCGCTCGAAGCCGCCATTAACCTTATGGAGGCTGATCCTGCAAAACTGATTCACCGCAATTCGTTCAATGTCACCGCAATGAGTTTCGATCCGGAAATGATTGCTGCCGAAATTCGTAAGCATATTCCGAGTTTTATAATGGATTACAATGTGGAGCCTATGAAACAGGGCATTGCCAACTCGTGGCCTAACAGCATGGACGATTCATGTGCCCGCGCTGAGTGGGGCTGGAAACCCAACTGGAACCTCGAAAGTATGACAAAGGATATGCTCCGGGCTATACGCGAAAAACAAGCTAAAGGATTGATATAATACAGCTAAAAGCTATCTATTGAGAAATTTTGCAATCTTCCTGACCCTGTTTATATCATCTTGTTGTTTTCATACAGACATTTCTTATCGAGAAGACAAGAAATTTGAATTCATTAAAGAGGACGGATTTATGCTAAGCTGCGAAATAGAACACTTCAATTATGGGGACGTTCTCATTATCAGCACATACACACCTGAGACTTGGGGTGACAGCTTTTATTATGGTTACTTGCACGGAAAACAAACAGAAAGAAAGTTAAAAATAACGGCAGTTGATTTAAAGTTCATTGATACATCTGACACGTTAATCCTCAAAGAAATCCAAAAAGAAAGAGAATATTTATTCACTTCTAGCAACTTGAAAAGCTTAGTTGACTCTAATAAGAGATTAAAGATCAAAATCGTATTGACAGAATTATTGACAGGCAATACTGAAATCAAAGAATTCATTCTGACTAGACGAAAACATACTTACCCCACAAGTAATTTACCACATGCTTAAAAAAGTACAGCCTACCAAACGCTGCAACAAATTAGTGTAAGCGTGTTAGTTGAAAAATTTGAAATCTTTATTTGCATTTGATATGGCAGACTGTTGAGCAACAATTTATTCCAGCACTTGTCATATTGTCGGCCGTTCTCTAGACCAAAAAAGCACCCTTAACCGGTGCTTTTTTCGTTTTCTGACTATCGTGAATTATTTCAGCGAGTTTCGAATCCCTTCAGCGTACAATACTTTATTGAACGAAAAGGCTTTATCGAATTTTGACGAATCGAAAATATAATCGGAATCGTTTTGGTAAAGCATTTCAACAGTTTCCTTGATGATAGGATTGAAAAGTCCGGCCATTTGAATCATCAGCTTTGGAAGCACGGTAATTTTAGGCTTTACATTCAGCTCTCTGGCAGCTATTTCCACAATTTGCTCCCCGCTTAAAACATTCATATCGGCTGGTAGGTGCCAGGTTTGGTTAAAAGCTGATGGTGTATTGCCTAGCAAAGCGGTTGCTTTTCCTGCATCCGGAGTATAAGTGAAAGTATGTTTTGCTGATTTGCTCATCATAAACTGGGCACTCTTTCCTTTTTTCAGGTTTTCGAAAACCATCATATTCAGGAAACTATTACTTGTTTCAGGGCCATAAAAATCAGCTGCACGGGCAATAAGTGCTGTTAATGAGCCTTTTGCAACTTCCTCAAGAATCATTGTTGCAATTTTTGCTCTTACTTCTCCTTTGCGGCTGCAAGGATTAAACGGTGTTTCTTCACTCATGGGACCGGCAACTTTGCCATACATATACACATTATCGAAAAATACCAGTTTGGAGCCGTTTTCCTTACAGGCATTTATAACATTCTGCATTATCAGTGGCCATTGCTCCTGCCATATTTTAATGTTGTATTGCAAACCGGCAGTGAGGTAAACCACTTCGGAGCCTTTTACAGCTTTCATAACCTGTTCGGGCGAAGAAAGATCGGCTGTCATGAGTTCTTCATTGCCGGTAATGGTTTTGGGGTTGCGGCTTACCAGCCGGATTTCGGTTGTGTATAAGGGTAATGATTTTGCGATGTTATTGGCGATGATACCACCTGATCCTAATATAGTTTGCATGGGTTTTAGTTTTTCGTGACAAAAGTAAATTTTCAAAAATTGATTTAAAATCAAAAGAAGTTAAACGCGGATTTTATCAGTGTGAACACATGGAATTAGTCGGTAAACAATATGCACTAATTCGAAATTATTCAGTTTCTCTAAAGATTAGTGCCTGGTAAACAAATATTTCAGTATCTGTATCTTTCCACCCATCCCATCCTATTCCGGCTTTATCGCGGGAGCAGTGGCCAAGGAATTCTTTCAGGTTCCAGCCGGTATCGGTGGCAACTTGTGGCAGAAAAGTGCCGCTTCTCGAACCTTTCTTAATATAAATTCCATCGGTCCCAAGCCGGATCTTATTCACATCACTTACCTTTTGCATGGGTGTTAGCACTGAAATTTCAATGGCAATCTGATTCATTTCGTTCGTCGATACCCTGTCGAAACGGTAATCCTGTGTGGCAGAGGCTACAGCCATTTTCTGAACGATTTTATACAACGGATAGTCAGCGTCAAAGTGCCCGATACAACCGCGAAGATTACCCGATTTTTTGAGGGTTACAAAGGCTCCGGCAGGGTTGCGAAGTGCTTGCGGCATGGTTTTGAGGTTTTCATCAGGAATGCTCCCGTCCTTCAGGAATGCATAAATTGTTTTCCGGGCAATTTTAAGCAACTCTTCTTTTTCGGCAGCATTCAGTATCAGCGTGTTTTGCTTTTGCTGCGATACGCTCAAGGCAAAATATCCTACAACCCTGTCCTTTCCGCCGTACTCCGAATCGCCTGAATTTTTATACAATATTTCTTTGTAAGATATCCCGGGCATTTCATCTGTAACATACATCAGCGTAATTACTGAGGGCCAGGAGCAGCAACCGGTCGCCAGGTTAGCAACTTTTTTTTCGGTGCAATTTTCAACCGTTGTCAGAAAGATATCCGGATTATTAGTGATTATTGCGTCCGCAACCTGTTTGTCGGTTTTAACAGCTTCATTATAAGTGGGATA
Organism: uncultured Lentimicrobiaceae bacterium; assembly: GCA_964420555.1. Taxonomy (GTDB): domain Bacteria; phylum Bacteroidota; class Bacteroidia; order Bacteroidales; family UBA4417; genus UBA4417. The sequence continues at coordinate 658,694 of CAYQTT010000001.1, forward strand.
GTGCGAAAAATCGGTGCTGATAACAAAGAGGTTTTCATCGGTAAACCAGGGCTTTAAAATGGTGGCTATCTTATTGCAGATTCTTTCATCCTGTGTGCCAAGAAGTATGGGTACGATTTTAAAATCCTTTTTTAACCAATATTGCAGAAACGGTATCTGAACTTCAATGCTGTGTTCGTTGTTTTGGTAAGAAGGGTCATAAGTCATGATTTTATCTTCCCCGGCAATTTTCTTTGCTGTTTCAAGGTCGGTTTGTACCACTCCAAGAGGTGTTATATAATTACCGATGCTGTAAACGGAAGCTCCGGGAAAGGAATTTCGGTGGCTGCTGCCGATAATAAAAACAGTTTTGTAAGTCTTTTCAGGATCAACATGCTTAAAAGCCGCAGCGGCTACTTCGCCCGAAAACACATAGCCAGCATGAGGCGAAATAATGGCCAAAACGTTTTCATCAGCCTGTGATACAGGCGCTCTGGCAAAAAACGTTTTCAGCATTTGCTCAAGTTCATCCGGTCCGGCCGGATAAAAGCTTCCCGCCACCGAAGGAAGCCGGTTTTGTAAAGTATCAGCGGATTTCATGATTGCAGGAGGATTGGTATGCGATTGACAATGGCTGAAAAGTGAAAACATCAGTATAACGGCAACCGCATTGTTTTTAACTATTTTGGTATTGATGCTCACGATTATAGGAGTTGTTCAACACATTAAAAGTACAAAAATATTGGTATAATAGCAATGACGCTGCGAAGTGGAAGCGCCCAATCTCTAAAAATTGTATTTTTGCAGCCTTACTAAGAAGAAAAAAATTGAATATAGCAGCACTGGTTTCCGGGGGCGTCGACAGCTCAGTTATGTTGCACCTGCTTAAAGAGCAGGGCCACGAGCCGGTTATCTTTTATATCCGTATCGGAATGAAGGATGAAGAAGGTTTTCTGGATTGTTCGTCGGAAGAAGATATAGAGCTTACTACCTGGCTTGCAAAGTATTACGGATTAAAAATGGAAGTGGTTCCCTTGCATAAGGAATACTGGGATAATGTTATGGCGTATGCGCTGGATGCTGTGCGCAAAGGGCTTACGCCAAATCCGGATGTAATGTGCAACCGGCTGATAAAGTTCGGGGAATTTGAAAAATACTGGGGTAAGGATTTTGATAAGATAGCGACCGGTCATTATGCAAATACGGTTATCGAAAACGGTAAAACCTGGCTCGCTACTGCTAAAGATCCGATAAAAGATCAGACAGATTTCCTGGCACAAATCACTTATGCGCAAGTGAGCAAGCTTTTGTTTCCTGTAGGTAACCTCATGAAAAGTGAAGTCCGCGCTATTGCTCACAAGCAGAATATGCCCAGCGCCCACCGCCGCGATAGCCAGGGAATTTGTTTCCTTGGTAAAGTGAATTACGTTGACTTTTTAAGGAAATATATTGGCGAAAAAGAAGGAAACATAGTGGAACTTGAAACCGGCAAAATACTTGGTAAGCATAAAGGCTACTGGTTTCATACTATCGGTCAGCGTAAAGGGTTAAACCTGGGCGGAGGTCCATGGTTTGTTGTAAAAAAGGACTCAGTTGAAAATACGGTTTATGTTTCTAACGGATATGATCCCGAATCGCAGTACGGCGATACAATTAATCTTGTCGATTTTAATTTTATCAGCGGCGACCCATGGCCGGATAAAAACATAGAGCATGAAGTCACTTTCAAAATCCGCCATACTCCCGATTTTACCAAAGGCATCCTTAAAAAAATGGAAGGCGATAATTTTGTGATCCAGTCTTCGGTTCCTGTTTCAGGAATTGCTGCCGGACAGTTTGGTGTTATTTACGACAAGGATGCAAGGATTTGCTTTGGAAGCGGTGTGATTGGGTAGGTTTGGGAGGGGCCAGGACAAGGGGACAAGGAGAGGGGCGAAAGGTACACAATTACCAGGAAACCGGAATTATACAAATTTATTTCAGAACGGGCTTTTCAGAACACATTAAAATACAAACTCATATGAAAATCGTAAAACGAATTATCAGCACCTTTCTTTTCTTACTGTTTGCCATTGCATTTACTTCCTGCAATAAGGGCCCTGTATCCGAAACCTACCTGGCAATCAAAAATTCAACCTGGGATCGCTTTGACATAAAACAATTTGATATTCCGGTGGCTGAGCCCGCACAAACCTATGATATTACGCTGGTCGTGCGTTGCAACGAAAAATTTCAGTATGATAAACTTCCTGTATATGCAATAATAACCACGCCATCGGGTGAGGAGCGCATGCGTGAGGTAAATGTGCTGGTGCGCGAAAACGGTAAAATGATTACACAGCCCGAGTCAACCAATTCCGAAGCCCGGTTGATACTTTGGAAAGGCATCAATATGGGTGATAAAGGAACTTGCAAGATCACACTCGAAAATATGATCCCCAAAATTCAAACCGATGGAATTAATGAACTTGGGATTGTGGTAACAAAATCAGAGAAATAAATCAGAAAGATACACTCGCTTTTGTGAATCAACTCAATGAATAATACACTAAAAAGAGTGAAATTAAATTTGACATAAAATGAAAAAGCTATTTTCGATCGGAGTGATCCTACTCGTGTTACTTCTTAATGTGTCGTGCGAAAAAGAACAGGTTACTGATATTGTTAAAATAGAAAACGAGTTGGCAGCATTTGTGAGCGAAAACAATGTGAGCAAATGTACCATCGAACTTATGTTTGCCAACCAGGTGAATACGATTTATACAAATGAATCGTTTACAATCAGCAATGGATTTCTGAGGATTGTGAAAGTGAACGGGAACTATAAGACTGAAGACAGGTTCAACTTATTATATCTAAGCCGTTATAGTTTAGCGAGCGATAAAGTCATTGTTCTTACTTTTGCTCAATAACCGGCGATTCAGAACATCCGTTCAGCAGAAAAGAAAAGTCAATTTTAGCAATAATTGATCGTCATACAATTAACACGCATAATGGCTTTTGTGGCATCATGCTTTAGTTTATATCTATTGAGTCACATTCTTAACAAGTATTAACTTTTCTTCTGCCTGATTTACAGCTACTTTTGCGGCTTTATTAACGGTTTTATGCAAAAAAGTAGCCTTCTCCTCATTCTTGTAATTTTTGTTTTCCTGAATGTGGAAGCACAGGTTGCTACTACCGATGAAACCGTTTCAGTTCAGGGATTTGTCACCAATCCGGATGGCAAATACATTGAAAGTGTGCATATTGTAAATATTTCGCAGCGGTGGGGAACCACCAGCAACTGGGAAGGACAATTCCGGATTGCAGCCATGCCAGGCGACACTTTGCGTTTTACATGTGTTGGATATATTTCATATAAATATTTTGTTCCGGCCGGCAGGCAATCGCCTGTTATTCCTGTGCATATTGTGATGCACGCAGATACAACCCGGATTTCGGGCGTCACCATTTATCCCTGGCCGGCTGATGCCAAAGCGCTGAAGGAAGCCGTTCTTGCAATGGAAGATCAAACGCCTAAAATTCCGGATCTGAAACTTAATGATCCGAAATTTTACAATACTCCGATTCCTGGCAGTCAACCCAGAGCCAGTATTCCAGGTATGGCAGATCCAGGGCTCACTGTAACTATTCCCGGGCCGATAACTGCCATGTACGATGCATTCAGTAAAGAAGCGAAAAGCCGAAGGATGCTCGAATCGCTGACTAACCAGGATAATAAAAAAGTAGTGGCCGCCCGCAGGTATAATGCCGATGTTGTTCAGCGGATTACACACTTTAAAACCGACAAGGAAATTCAGGATTTTATGTTATTTTGCAACCTTTCGGTTGATTTTATTGTCAGCTCACAGGAGTATGATCTGTACAAAGCAATTCACGAATGCCTGCTTGCTTATAATGATATTAATAAAGACAAGGGCAACAAATAAAAAGACAACAGCTGTTTTTGTTATCGTTCCAGGACTACAAGTTTACCAGTATTTTAGCGGCATCTGATTTGTCAACAGCCAGTTGTAGCTGAAGATCGCCTAAGCTTGCAAACCTCTTTTCATTCCTGATACGTTCGATGAACGAAAGCGTAATGTCACGATCGTAAATATCGCGGTTAAAATCGAAAATATTCACTTCAATAGTAAGGTGGTCAGCATCAATGGTTGGGCGGTACCCGATATTGGTCATACCTTTGTACATCTCACCGTCAATGTGCACAAGCGTTGCGTAAACTCCCTGTCCGGGGATAAGTTTGTATTTGCTGTTTGGTTTCAGGTTTGCTGTTGGATAGCCGATATTTCTTCCGATTTTATTTCCCGTAACCACTTCGCCTGTAATGGAATAGGGATACCCTAACATAGATTCTGCCAGTGCAACATCCCCGTCAAGCAAAGCACGCCGCACAGAAGAAGAACTAACCGTATTGCTCAGCACCGAAACCATTGGCAGTTCATCAACAGTAAATCCGAACTCATTGCCCAGTTTGCTGAGCATATCAAAATCGCCCTGCCTGTTCTGACCGAAAAAATGGTCGTAACCGGTTATTACATGGCTTACCTGTAACTGATCGACAAGTATATTTTTAATGAAGTCGTGTGGTGATATTTTGGCAAATTCCCTGTCGAAAGGGATAACCAGCACTGCGCCAACACCAGCCAGTTCGAAGCGTTTCAGTTTTTCGTCGAGGGTATGAAGCAATTTTACATCGGCGTGATGCGGAAGCACCAGTCTGGGATGAGGTTCGAACGTAATAACTACCGACTCGCAGTTTTTCTCTTTTGCTTTTTCTGCAAGCCTGCTAATAATTTCCATATGCCCGAGGTGTACACCATCAAAAACACCTACCGTTGCCACAGGATGGCAGTGGGAAGTGAATTCGGAAATCTGGCGGTACACTCGCATAGGAAGGATTTACTGAGGAGAATGACTAACCCACCAATTCGTTCTGCAGCAGGTAAGCTGCAATCTGAACCGCATTAGTCGCTGCACCTTTGCGGAGATTGTCGGCAACAATCCACAGGTTTATACTGTTTGGCTGTGATTCGTCGCGGCGGATGCGGCCAACAAAAACCTCGTCGCGCCCTTCGGCGTATTTTGGCATGGGGTAAATGGATTTTTCAGGATCATCCTGCACTACAACTCCCTTTGTCGACGACAGCAGTTTATTGATCCATTCCATTTCAAATTCTTTCTCGAATTCTACATTAACCGATTCCGAATGCCCGCCGGTTACGGGAACTCTGACCACTGTTGATGTTACCCTTATCGAATTATCGCCCAATATTTTGCGGGTTTCGTTAAGCAGTTTGGTTTCTTCGGTGGTATAGCCGTTGCTTTCGAAAGTTCCGCCGTGTGGAAACAGGTTCATATCAATAGGGTGTGGATACACCATATTGGTGCGTGTGCCGTTGCGCTCGTTCATCATTTGCTCAACTGCTTTTTGTCCGGTGCCCGATACCGATTGATATGTAGAAACAACAAGCCTCTTGATTTTCAAATGCTGATGAAGCTGCGATAATGCCAGCACCAGTTGAATAGTACTGCAATTAGGGTTGGCTATTATTTTAGTTTTTCCGTTTAATAACGATGCGTTAATTTCGGGCACTACCAAAGGAATTCCGTCATCCATACGCCAGGCTGAACTGTTGTCGATCACATAAGTTCCGGCTGCAGCAAAAAGCGGGGCATATTCCCTCGAAATGGAAGCTCCTGCCGAAAAAATCGCAATCTCAGGTTTCCGGGCAATTGCATCGGTTATGCTAACTATTTTGCGGGGCATATTGTTGAAAAACAAATCTTTACCTACTGATTTTTCGGAAGCAACAGGTATGATCTCGCTGATTTTATCGAAAGGGATGTATCGCGCTTCTTCAAGTACTTTCAGCATAACGCTGCCAACAAGTCCCGTGGCGCCAACAATTGCAATTTTCATAAGTATGTGTTAATTAATCTGAACCCGGTATGAATAGCTGCTGCACCCGCAGTTGTTTGTCCTGAAGATGCTTTGCTCCATAAAGGCAATTTTATATCTTTACAAAAATTTAATTTCTGGAGTGCAAAAATACTACATTTACTGCAGTCGAATGTCAACCAAGTGTATTATGCGAAAAATTCTGCTTTTTTTAAGTCTTTTCATAATTCAAAACTATTCAAAAGCTCAGTTTGTTGAAACTTTCAGCGATGGCGATTTTACATCAAATCCTGCATGGACAGGTGATGAAGCATCCTTTAAAGTTAACACTGCTTTTCAGCTGCAGCTGAATGCCACGGGCGATGCAACCGCAGCCCTTGCAGTTCCTGTTGTAACTTCAACGGAAATGGAATGGAGTGTTTGGGTAAAACTATCTTTTGCGCCATCGGATAATAATTTATCGAGGATTTATCTTTCCTCTGATCAACAGGATATAAAAGGCTCATTGAACGGATATTATATTAAACTGGGCGAAGGTGGAGCAAACGATGCCATTGAACTTGTGCGTCAGTCGGGGAATATTCATACAGTTATTTGCCGTGGTACCGATGCGTTTGTTGCAGCTTCGTTCGCCATAAAAATTAAAGTAGTGCGCAAAGCCGGTGGATTATGGAGTGTTTATGCTGATCAAACGGGGGGAAGTAATTTCCAGCTTCAGGCAACCGGAACTGATAATACATTTACAAGCGGAAATTTTGCCGGTGTTTATTGCAAATTTACCAGCAGCAACAGCACCAAATTCTATTACGACGATTTTTATGCCGGTCCGATTGTAGTGGATAACAAAGCGCCCGAAGTTCTTTCGGTTGCTCTGGGAGCAAAAAATGAACTTACCGTAACTTTCAATGAAGCTGTTGATGCTGCTTCTGCCAATTTGGAAAACAATTACACCATATCGCCCGGTGCATTAATTCCTGTTTCGGCAACCCAGGATTTAACTGATCCGGCCATCGTTCACCTTGCATTTACTGAAGATTTTACACCCGATGTTTCATATACTTTGTCGGTAGCCAATGTTAAAGATCTGGCCGGTAATGTTATGCTTAATGCCCAATTGCCTTTTGCATGGCACCAGATAAAAACTTTTGATGTGCTGGTAAATGAAATTATGGCTGATCCAACGCCTGTTGTTCAGCTGCCTGATGCCGAATATGTTGAACTTTATAACCGGAGTACATTTCCGGTTGATTTAAAAGACTGGACGCTTATGCTTGGCAGCAGTGCGAAGCTTTTGCCGCAGTTCACGATTCCGGCAGGCGGATATGTTATTTTATGCGATGATGGCTCGAAACCTTTACTTGAATCGTATGGTGCGGTGATTGATTTCAGCAGTTTTGCGGTTACCAATGCTGGCGGAACAATTGTATTGCAAAACCCCGAAGGTGCCAGAATTCACGCTGTTACGTATTCTGATACCTGGTACCAAAGCACGTATAAAATTGATGGTGGCTGGTCGCTCGAATTGATTGACCCGTTGAATCCCTGTGGTGAAGCCGCCAACTGGATAGCATGCAACAACGATGCCGGTGGCACGCCCGGTGCCGTAAATTCGGTTAACGCCTCCAATCCGGATCTGTCAGCACCTGCAATCAGCCGTGTAGGAGTTACTGACGAAACGCATGTTACCGTTTGGTTTACCGAATCCTGCGATAGCGCAACTATTTTAAATGCAGCAAATTACATGATCGATAACGGGATCGGGAATCCGGTTTCTGTTTCAGTACAAAGCCCCGATTATCGGATAGCTTACCTTACTTTGCCGGCCCCGCTTGCTACAGGTACAATTTATACCCTTACAAGTACCGGCACCATAACAGATTGCGCAGGAAACATTTTGGTATCAGGTAGTTCGGCGAAGTTTGCGATACCTTCGGTAGCTGAAGCAAACGATATTGTAATCAACGAACTTCTTTACGATGCTCCAACCGGATGCGTTGATTTTGTCGAACTTTACAATCGCTCGGTGCGGGTTATTGATCTGCAGGAACTGGTACTTTCCAACTACGACACCATCAGCCAGCTGCCAACGAGTTATCACATTATCAGCGCCCAACCATTCCTGATACTTCCGGGAGAGTATTACGCACTTTCGACCGATAGCGCTACGTTGAAGCAATTTTACAAAACCACCAGTCCGCAGGCATTTATTGATATGGCCTCCTTCCCGGCGATGAACAATGAGGATGGCGTAATTGCGGTTACCACAAAAGGCGGCGCGGTAATTGATTTGGTCGCGTATTCGGCAACGATGCAGTATCCGCTGTTGACAAGCGTAGATGGAGTTTCCCTCGAAAGGATCAGCCCAGAAAGGACTTCGATGGATGCAACCAACTGGCATTCAGCTTCTGAGTCGGTAGGATATGCAACACCGGCCTATAAAAACTCGCAATTTGGGATTACGGTAACTGATGAAAATGAAATCAGTTTGTCGCCAGAAATTTTTTCACCCGATAACGACGGTTACAACGATAACCTGTTGATTTCATACACTTTCGGTGCACCCGGAAACAATGCCACTATTACCATTTTTGATGCCAGCGGCCGCACGGTGCGCAACCTGGTACATAATGAATTATGCGGTACATCAGGCGCTTTTTCATGGGATGGTATCACGAACGACAGACTGAAAGCTTCGATCGGCAGGTATATAGTTTTTGTAGAAATTTTCGATATGAATGGCAATGTGAAGAGATATAAAAAGGGAACGGTGCTGGGAGGGAAGTTTTAGGGGGTATTATAAAACCAGCTGATTAGATTATGAAAGTCTGATGGTCAGATAATCAAATTGCCATTTAACAAATGAAAATACTTCAGGAAGTTGAAAACTGGAAATTATTGAAATAATCTCGAATCCAATAATCATGAAAACCCTGTTCACTCTCCATTTCCTGCTTCTAACAGCCGTTTCGTTGTATGCACAAACAAGCACAAGCTGGGTATCTACCTCAGCAAACGAACCCTGGAAAACACAAAAAGACCCGGTAACTACCAGCGTTTCAGCAAAACCTGATGTAGTTATTGATTTGAATAAGCCGCAGCAAACCATCGAAGGCTTTGGCACCTGTTTCAACGAACTGGGCTGGACTTCACTGGGCCTTTTAAGTGGTGCTGACAGGGAAAGTATTATGCGCGAGTTATTTGCACCTGGCGTGGGCGCAAACTTTACTATTTGCCGCATGCCTGTCGGTGCCAACGATTTTTCCCGGCAGTGGTATTCTTACAATGAAACGGACGGCGATTTCGAGATGAAGAATTTCAGCATTTCCAATGACCGGGAAACACTTATTCCGTTTATTAAAAACGCATTGGAATACAATCCGGCACTCAGGATATGGGCTTCTCCCTGGTCGCCGCCCTCCTGGATGAAATACAACCGCCATTATGCAGCCAAAAGTGTGCTTGGCAATTCCGGTTTCCAGTCGGAGGAATGGGGCATGGATATGCGTGGCATCAACAATGGTTTGCAGCCGGATAAGGAAGGCAAAGAAGGAACGGATATGTTTATTCAGGACGAAAAATATTATACTGCCTATGCGCTGTATTTTGCAAAATTTATTGAAGCTTACCGTCAGCAAAACATAAGCATCAAAATGGTGATGCCACAAAACGAGTTTAACTCCGCACAGGTGTTCCCGAGCTGCACATGGACCGCCGCTGGTCTGGCCCGGTTTATCTCGTACCTTGGTCCACAGATGCAGCAATTAGGGGTAAACCTGTTTTTCGGCACCATGGAGCGACCCGATGCCAGGCTGGTTGACAGCATTTTAACCGATCCGAAAAGCAGTCCTTACGTAAAAGGCGTTGGTTTTCAGTGGGCGGGTAAGGACGCTATTCCACTTGTTCACGAAAAGTACCCCGATCTCACCCTTTACCAAACGGAACAGGAATGCGGCAACAGCAAAAACGACTGGAAATCGTGTGTTTATTCGTGGAATTTGATGAAGCACTACCTCACCAACGGCGCCAATGCCTACCTGTATTGGAATACTTCGCTCAAACAGGGCGGCATCAGCACCTGGGGCTGGAAGCAGAATTCATTGGTAAGCGTGGATACACTCAATAAAACCTACAAATACAACTACGAATACTACCTGATGAAGCACCTGAGCCATTTTGTGAAGCCTCAGGCAAAACTATTAGTAACGAGCGGTGATTTCAACAACCTGCTCGCCTTTATAAATCCTGATAAATCCGTTGTTGTGGTTGTGCTCAACGAAAGCCCGGACGATAAAACTTTGAACTTAAAAGTTGGAAATCAAACACTCAGTCCATTGATGCAGGCAAATTCTTTTAATACATTTTTGATAAAATAGGAAGCGGAAGTTTCTTTAAGAGCCAAGATTCAGGAAGTCTCCTTGTCTCCCCTCCCCATGTCCCCTCGTCGTCTCCACAAAAACCTAACTTCAAAACCCTCTCAATCCCTCGCAAATCCAATACACGCCACACTCAGTTTTACTCCTTCAATAGCCAGCAGAATATGAGCGGCTGATTCGAGCGTGGCGCCGGTTGTAATAACATCGTCCACCAGCAGGATATGGCGGTTGGCAAGCTCTTCGGCAGCCGTAACTTTAAAAATTTCTTTTACATTTTCCCAGCGGGCAAAACGCGATTTTCGTGTTTGCGTTTCGGTATTAAATGTGCGTACAAACGAAGTGGCATCCATTTCAATATTCATGGCTTTTGCCAGCCCGATGGCAATTTGTTCGCTTTGGTTGTAACCCCGTTTCCGCTGTTTGGCGGGATGCAAAGGCACCGGAATCACTTTAGTTATATCCTGAAATGCTTCGGTTTTAGCAAGGTCGGCACCCAGAATTTTACCCATATAAACACCTACATCCATGCGGCCTTTGTATTTTAACTGATGGATAAGGTGCTGAACCTTACCTTTTTTCTGAAAATTGTACAAAGCTGCTGTTTGTGCCAATTGTGCTCTTCCCCAGAAAACTTTGTCCAGCGGACTATCATCCATCAGGTGGTAATTGGTTTTTGGAAGATGGTAGAGGCAAAACGTGCAGATAACCTCCTCGTTTTTGAATAATGAATTGCCACAAGCAGCGCAAACCCTTGGATATAAAAGGGATATGAAATCGTCGATAAAGGATGGAATTTTCATAAGCGGAAATTAATAAACTGTTAATGGATAATTATGATCAAAGATAAAAAGAAAAACAATTCCTTAATCCGGATTTTTTTAATGATTTTTTGTGTCTTGAATAATAGTTAAGACTGATTTATGTTCACGCACAATTTCGTTTTCAAGGCTGAGTTGTAAACTCTATCTTTGCCGGCTATTCATAGTAATTCAACATATGACAGAAAAGAAAAACGGAAATCCGGCTGTGGTCGGTCTGGCAGGCTTTGGAATGACTACCCTGCTTTTGCAGTTTCATAACATCGGACTTATAGGGCTTGGCCCTGTGGTAGCCATGGGATTTATTTTTGGAGGCCTAGCACAGATGATTGCCGGATTCCAGGAACAGAAAATGGGTAATAATTTTGGTTACAGTGCTTTTGTGGCTTACGGTTCTTTCTGGATCGGGCTGGGTATTATCTGGATGTTGAATTTTTTCAAAATTTACGAATCATCGCATACCGATGTTGGATTTTATCTGGTTGCCTGGACGCTTTATACCGCTATCATGTTTGTTGCTTCCTTGCGTGTTCACACCGCGATGGCATTTACTTTCGGAACACTTCTGCTAGGTTTTATCCTGCTGGATCTGGGCCATTTTGGCGACCCCGTTTTTAACGTTATTGCCGGTTACGAGCTTATTGTTTGCGCATTAGCCGCATGGTATATGATGGCAGGTATTATAATCAATGACCTGGCAGGGAAAGTGGTTTTGAAAATGGGAAATCCGATACAGAAATAGATATAGCGCTCTGATTGAATACGATAAATTCGCACAAAAGTTATAGCAGTCCGATGCTACTTTAATCATCAATTACATAGGAACACAAAAAAACCTACCTGAATCTTCCAGGTAGGTTTTTCTATTATCAGGATTTACGATTTACATAATCTCGAGCAATTCAACTTCAAATATTAAAGTTGCATGTGGTCCTATAACTTTACCTGCTCCCTGAGCACCATAAGCCAGGTTCGAAGGGATAAAGAATTTGTATTTGGCGCCTTTCGACATCAGTTGCAAACCTTCGACCCAACCCGAAATTACCTGGGTTACACCAAAAGTTGCCGGTTCGCCACGGGCAACTGAGCTGTCAAATACGGTTCCGTCAATCAAAGTACCGGTATAATGTACTTTAACCTTGTTTTTTGCAGTAGCTTTTTCGCCGGTTCCTTCGGTTATAACCGAATATTGCAGACCGCTTGGTAAGGTAATTACACCAGGATTGTTTTTGTTTTCGGCAAGGAAAGCGGCTCCGGTTTCGCTGTTGTTGCCTTCGGCTTGTTTCTGCATACCTTCGAAAAATTCGTTCAGTATATGGTTCACCTCATCAGGTGACATGCTGATTTCCTCGTTGTTTAATATAGCATTAAGGCCTTTTGTAAAATGCTCAATGTCAAGTGCATCAACACCCGAATTCTTTAAATTGCTTGCAATGCTTAAGCCTAATGCGTAGCTTACGTCTTTCATAAAATGTTCTTTTTAACGTTTAAATTTTGGGCTGCGAAGGTACAGCTTTTTGATGTATGATTATTCACATCTCAATTGATTTTAAAGGTGTTCACGAGATCGCTTCGCTAAGTTTCAGATGTATGAATGACGAATGAGTTTTCATAATGTTAAATAAACCACAGTCGTCATATGTACCTCGTCAATCGTAGATTTATTTCTTTCAGCACAGATCAGGGTAAAACAACATTTGCGTGTACAATATATGTGGACCATGGCATTCAATGTAAATTTAAATTATTCTGATCATGAAGAACCCTCTAAAAACTCTGTTTTTTACAATTGTGAGCGTAGCAACCGGTATTTTGCTTTCGGCATCAGATCCTGTATATTACGGCGATTACACGCCCGTATTTATGGATAGGTCCGAAATGGAAAATGCCGTAAAACTGGTAGCGGCACAACCTCTACGCGATCCGGGGAAAATTTACCTCTATGATAAGTATATCCTTGTAAATGAGAAATATAAAGGGATACACATCATCGATAACAGCAATCCTGCGGCTCCGCTTAATGTAGCTTTTCTGCATATTGATGGCTGTATTGATATGGCGATGAAGAACAATGTTCTTTACGCAGATAATGCAATCGACCTGATTGCACTGAGAACCGCTGATAAATTTGCTAGCGTGCAAATTACCGAAAGGCTTGAAGGTATTTTTCCTGAAATTGAATCGCCCGATGGGTATTGGTCACCGTATTACCTGAATAAATTCAGACCCAAAAACGGAATTTTGGTCGCCTATAAAAAGAAAAGCTAAACCGATATACTATGAAAACTATAAAATTACTTTTCCTCTTTTCAGCAATAGCTTTTATTGCAACGTCATGTTCCTACAGCGAAAAAAGTGATTCCGAAGGTGGTGATGTATCCGGACAGGGCGGTTCGCTGGCGCGTTTCACCATTGCCGGCGAATACCTTTATACGGTTGATCAATCCTCGCTTCATACCATTAACATCAATGATGTTGAACATCCCCGGAAAGTAGCTGATAAATCACTGGGCGTTTATACCGAAACCATTTTCCCATACGAAAACTCACTGCTGTTGGGTACCGAAACCGGGATGTTTGTTTTTGACCTCAGCAATCCGGCAAGCCCGCAGCAAACAACTTATTTTCAGCACATCCGCTCCTGCGATCCGGTTGTAGCGCAAAACGGATATGCATACATTACGCTCAATACGGCAAATCAACGCTGTTTTAATGGGATGAATGAATTACAGATAGTAAACATCAGCAACCTGAATTCGCCTCAGCTGGTAAAAACGTATAATCTTGCCAGTCCGCTGGGGCTCGACATACAAAACGATACACTGTTTGTTTGCGATAAAGGCCTTCGTGTACTGGATGTTACGGATAAGAATAATCCGGTTGAGATCAGTTATTTCAGCGATATTGATGCCAGGGATGTGATATGTCAGGATGGAAGGCTGATTGTAATAGGCCCCGATGGACTGCATCAGTATCAGCAGATAGCAGGCGGTTTTCAAAAAATCAGTACCATCCAAATACAGCCTTAACGATGAAGCAATTAGTTATTATTCTTAGTATTCTGGCCTTTTTCGCCAATAAAAGTCAGGCGCAGGAAAATGAAATTTTCAGCAAGCAAACGGGGATTGGGTTTGTTCCTCAATATACTATTTCGGGTGGCTTACGGATGGATATTGATCGCAGCATTTCGAAAGTTTCGAGCCAGTGGCTTATCATTTCGCCCCAGGTTTTTTGGGTTACAGGTAGCAGGTACGGCCATGATTTTGAATCATTGAAAGGTATAGGCCTTGATGTAAAACATAAAATTTACCTGAAACCCGGAAGCATGGATCCCGAAGGATTTTATGTTCAGTATGGTGCTATGGCACAGTATTTTTCAATTGTTGATACCCGGCAATATGGTGAGTATTACGAAGAAAACGGGGTAATATACTATGGCGTTTCCGAAGGTGAAATTGAGACACGCCTGTTAAAACTCGGTGGGAATTTCCACCTGGGCTACCAATGGCTTTTCGGACAAAGTGTTTACCTTGATGTTTATTCAGGCCCTGGAATACGAATCAGCCACAATAACCGCACCGAGGGTTTCGATACCTGGTACAATGATTCGTGGGTCGATTACGGGTATTCGGGCACTTTACTTGATGCAGGTTTCAGGTTAGGATTTTATTTCTGAAAAATAATTTCCGACTGAGGTTATTATCCGGCATCTGTATTACCAGTCTTTTTCTTTTCGGTCGGATTATCTTTTCCAATCAGCAATTCAATTGATTTTTGCGCCAGCCGCTCAGTGAAACCCGATGCAAAAGCGATGGCAAAATAATCGAATGGTGTCGAAATGGTAAAACTGAAAAGCTTAATACTGTCAGCCACCGACGAGCGAAGCAACAGAAAGATAAAAATTGAAAATCCGGCCCCTATAAAAATCTTACTCATCGTAATTACCTGGCTGCTGCCTATTTCGCTGATGCGCGATGAGCGTGAAGTATGACGCGTTGAAAGTATAGCGCTTGTTAAAGCACCCAAAAGTCCAAAAAGCAAAACGCCGATTATATACCCGGTGAGGCTCATTTCGGATGCATAACTGCTTCCCATTTGGTGAATTACCACTCCGAAGAAAATCACAATGCCTGATATTACCAGAAAAAGTAATCCTGAAAGCAGCCAGAATTGATTCCTTGAAAGCCGGTTCTGGTAATACAGGTTGTTGAATGCTTCATCTTTCAGGTCTATGGCCTGAATAAGCGTTTCAGCCGAAGGTGTTGCCGTTACCCCTTCCTTGGCCTTACCCAACAGGTTGATGATCGCTTCCCGACGCCATTCGTTAAGTTTTTCAGCTTCTCTGAACAGTGATTTGGCTATAGCCAGCCGTTCATGATCATTCATTGCATTAACTTCCATGCGTTTGGCGGCATGAAAACTTTTCCAGGCTTCGTCAATTTTATTTTCGTTTAAATATTTCTCCGATTCTTTTACCAGAGCTTTTGCCTGCAATGCCCACTGGGCATTGGGATCGGCTGATTCAATAATTCGCTTTTCGAGCAATGGCTTGTAGCACGAAAGGTCGCCGGCCAACCTCGAATATCGCGGGGAATATTCGAGGGTTGTAATTTTATTTACCACGATTCTGAGTCTTGTCCACATAAGTAAATGGATTACTTGTTAATTAAAAGATTGTAGCTTAGCTGATTCTGTTTAACAGGAAAATGAAAACGATTCTAAGTGGGTTTCATCACATCGGTAAGAATGTTTTTTACTATTGCATCGCGTTTGGTTTTCAGCACAGCAAGTTTGGCGGCATCGGTGGTTTTGGCTATTTCGCGGTCGAGTCGATCAATATCCTGCCTGAAACGCATGTCGTTATATACTTTTATGGCGTCAACCAATAAATCGATGGGTTCCGATTGACCGTCTTTTACACCATAAAACCGGGATAAAACAGCTGTGCTGGCAGCGGTAGGCGAAAACTCTGCAAGCTCTTCGTGCTCTGAACCATCAATACTGATTACGATGTAAGGGATTTCGCCGTTGTATTTGTTCCCGTTTCTGTCAACAAGCTGACCTTTGTTGTTGAGCTGATAATTTTTTCTGAAATCCTCGCTCACCCTATCGGCATTGCCATCAGTTATCACGGCAAAGCCCGGTTGCAGCGGAACGGTGCCCGGCCAGTAAATATTGAGAGGTTCCGATGCCGAAAAACAGGGTTTTCCATCAAACAATGCTTCGCCGGCCTGGCCTGCCAGTTTCGAAATGGCTCCGGCAGCCAGCAGGTAAACGCTGGCAGTAATAAAAATGGGTATTCCGGCTGCGGACTCAAACGCTTTTCCTACCGCAGTAAAAGTTTCTTTCGGAAACTGATCGAAAACAATTGACAAATCGAGGGTAAGTGAGTTTTCCATCAGAGCCGGTGAATAGAATACAACAGGAGTTCCCTGCTCGGTTGCACCCGGGCGGAGAATCCGGCTGTTTGGTTGTACCTTATCCTTCAGGAAATTGATAGCCCTTGGTTTGGCATCGAACGAAGCTATGCTTTTAACTGCCGATGTTACCAGCAGATCTTTCTTCGATCCCAGAAAACCTGCATCGGGATATTTGCCTGTATAAACCTCGCTGATAATGATAGTTAACGGTTTTCCCGGCCCGATTGGCGCAAACGGAACCGGCGCGTCATCGGGCCTCGCTCCGTTTACAAGAAGATTAACAGTGGACAATTCCCCGTTTGAAAAAGTAATCTTCTGAGGCGTTTTATCAGTGGCTAAAGCGGTGTAGAAACTATTCAGTTCCTCCCTGTTTTCAGCAACTTCTTCTTCGGTAATAAGGGCTGAACCCTGCGCAAAATATAACATAAGGCATCGTATTGAGTGAATAAAATAGGAACTGCTGCGTGAAAAAGTAATTTTTACGGCTATTAAGCCGGAGATTTTTTTATCCGGATTTACCGGTAAGCAAAACAGTGGAGGAGCGTGAAAGAGTAAAAAAAATATAAGTAAATCAGTAGTACAATGAGTAAAAACTATAGTGATAAACAGGTGAAGTTCAGTAAGGTTCTCAGGTTTTTCCTTTTGCAAAGGAAAAATTTGTAACGAAATGTTATTAACCTGTAAAATTACGATTTCAGGAAGCTTGATGTCAAGGATTTGACAAAATATACTATTTGCTTACATGTTAAGCCCTAAAATTACAAATCTTCGTATCCCTATTATGAGGGATAATGATCAAATGAAAATCATCAGAACATGTGATTGCAGCTTTCAGCAGGATGAGCTTACTTTGCACACTTTTACCCTTGCAGCCAGTTTAAAAACAAAGTATTGAATACCACTAATATCGAAATCAACGAAAACTCTTCACTGGTAAACCATGCCACAAGCGACCGGTTTCTATCAGAGCTTCACGATGGTGAGTCTGCTTTTATCACCAAAGTGAGGGGCTATGGCGCTTTCCGCAAACGCATCACTGAAATGGGTTTTGTGTCGGGAACACTTGTTACAGCTATTAAAAAAGCACCTTTGCAGGATCCGGCCGAGTACGAACTGATGGGTTACCGGGTTTCGTTGCGCCGGAGTGAAGCTGAACTGATTGAAATTTTACCTGCCGATTCGCCCGGACAGACTGCGAAATCGTATAACGGAACTCATCTCACAGAAACGGTTCCACAAATTATTCGCGAGAAAAGCCAGCATATTCATGTTGCACTGGTTGGAAATCCGAATTGCGGAAAAACCACGCTTTTTAACTATGCTACAGGCAAACACGAGCGCGTTGGTAATTATGGCGGCGTAACAGTTGATTTAAAAACGGCACGACTCAAAAAAAACGACCATACCCTTTTTATTACTGATCTGCCCGGAACCTATTCCATTTCTGAATATTCGCCGGAAGAACTTTTTGTCCGTCACCACCTTACCGACGAAATGCCCGATGTGGTTATAAACGTGATTGATGCTTCCAATATCGAGCGCAACCTCTACCTCACCACACAGCTTATAGACATGGACATAAAAGTGGTGATAGCACTTAATATGTTCGATGAGCTTGAAAAAAAAGGCGATAGTTTCGACTTTAAAATGCTCGGCGAAATGATCGGTATTCCGATTGTACCCTGCATAGCTTCGAGAGGTAAAGGTATTGATGAACTGTTGCAAAAAGTAACTGATGTTTACCTCGATACCGAAAAATCAGTACGGCATGTACATATCAGCTATGGAGCCGATATTAACCAATCCATCGAAAAACTGACCAGTCTCATAGATAAGGATAAGTTTCTCACCGATCGTTATCACTCTCAATACCTGGCAATTAAACTTCTCGAAAACGATTCTCATACTTTCATAGCACTTGCGGAGTTACCCAATACCACAACTATTATTAATACTGCCAAACGGGAACAAACCCGACTCGAGAAAGCGTATAACGAAAAAACCGAAACCATTCTTACCGATGCAAAATATGCCTTTATTAAAGGAGCTTTGAAAGAAACCTATCACCTCGCCCCGGAGAAAAAGAGGAAAGTGGGTCACGATGCCGATTCGGTATTAACGCATAAATGGCTTGGATTTCCTGTATTCCTGTTTTTTATGTGGGCCATGTTCCAGGTTACTTTTACTTTGGGCAGCTATCCCATGGACTGGATTGATGCAGGACTTGGCTGGCTGAGCAATTCCATTAGTGATACTATGCCTGAGGGTGCACTGCATGATTTGATTATTGACGGAATAATTGGTGGCGTTGGAGGAGTTATCGTTTTTCTGCCCAATATACTGATACTATTCTTTTGCATTTCATTAATGGAAGATACCGGCTACATGGCCCGCGCAGCTTTTATTATGGATCGGCTGATGCATAAAATCGGACTGCACGGCAAATCGTTTATTCCTTTACTGATGGGTTTTGGCTGCAACGTGCCGGCGGTAATGGCTACGCGAACACTCGAAAACCGCAAGGACCGTTTGCTCACCATGCTCATTATTCCGTTTATGTCGTGCAGTGCGCGATTACCGGTTTATGTGTTGTTGATTTCAGCATTTTTTCCTGTCAGGCAGGGATTGGTGCTGCTCTCCATTTATATTATTGGTGTGCTGCTGGCGATATTGATGGCTCTGATTTTCAAAAAGATCTTTTTCAAAAAAGCCGATGTTCCTTTTGTGATGGAACTACCGCCATACCGCATGCCCACACTTCGCAATACAAGCATTCATATGTGGAATAAGAGTGTTCAGTATCTCACTAAAATGGGAACTATCATCCTGTTCGCTTCCATCCTGATTTGGGCATTGGGCTACTTTCCGCGGAACACCGAAAATGCAATGAAATATGATGCAGCCATTCAGAATATCAAAAACAACAGTGGCCTTACCGAAAGTGCAAAGGAATTACAGGTAAACAAACTTTCCATTGAACGAGAGGCGGAACGCATGGAGAACTCGTATATCGGGCAAATCGGACATTTTATTACACCGGTCATAGCACCGCTGGGCTACGACTGGAAAATCGGTGTAAGCATTATCACCGGACTGGCTGCCAAGGAAATACTTATTGGTTCAATGGGAGTTCTTTACCAGTCGGACCTCGAAGCTGACGAAACTTCGGTAGGACTGCAGAACAAACTGCAGCAACAGGTGTTTACACGTGGACCGAGAATTGGTGAAAAAGTGTTTTCACCCCTTGTGGCATTTTCGCTTATGCTTTTTGTTTTGATTTATTTCCCCTGCATAGCTGTAATTGCGGCAGTAAAAAGGGAAGCAAACTGGGGCTGGGCTGTATTTACAATGGTTTATACTACTGCACTGGCGTGGATAGTAGCATTTGCAACCTACCAGATTGGCAGCATTTTTTAAGTTAAGAATCAATGATTCAGAATGTAATTGTAGCTGTAATAATATTGATAGCCGTCACGTATGTGGGTTATTCAATTTACCGTTCGCTGAAACCAGGCCTGGATCCGAAAAGCAGTTGCGGTGGCTGTACAGGCTGTGAACTCAAAGACCTGAATAAAGGTTGTGCGACTCCTGTTGAAAATATTGGTACAGGCAAAAACAATAAAGCTTTCCGGCAGAAAATAAGCGTGAAAATCTGAGTTCCTGCTTCTATGAGTTATTGTAAAATCTCAGAAATACTGCGCTTCACCTAAAACAAAAATCACCCATTATCCGATTTTGTAACGGATATTTGCAGCGATAAAAACCTATAATCCTGTAAGCTCTGTATTGTCAGGGTTATAAAAATGCAAAATCCACCCGGAAATATGACTTTCAACGAACTTATCCTTTCCCGTCAGAGCGTGCGCCGTTATGCTGCAACCCCTGTTGAATCCGAAAAAATTAATCTTTGCCTCGAAGCAGCACGATTGGCTCCTTCGGCAAGCAATTCGCAACTCTGGAAATACATTGTCGTTGACCAGGAACCTCTGCGGACCGAACTGGCTAAAGCCACTTTCAGCGATATTCAGCTTATCAATAAATTCACACTTCAGGCGCCGGTTATAGTGGTTATTGTGATGGAAAAAGCCAAACTGATCACACGACTGGCCATGCTTGTGAAGAAAAAGGAATGGCCTCTGATTGATATCGGTATCACCGCCGAACATTTCTGCCTGCAGGCAGCCGAACTAGGTTTGGGGACCTGTATGATAGGCTGGTTCGATGAAGACAAAATTAAAAAGCTGCTGCAGATACCTTCGGATAAATCGATTGGTTTGGTAATAACTGCCGGATACGCGGTTGACGGATACCCGCAACGAACAAAAATCAGGAAAACAATGGAAGAAATTGTCAGCTTTAATAAGTATTGAGAATTTTTGATGTGAGTAATAAAGGATTTAGGATTTGGGAATTTACGATTTACGAAGTACGATTTAAGTTTTGGTATTTGGTATTTGGTATTTGGACCTTGGTCACTTGAAATTTCCCTCTATCTTTGACCCGGTAATCTGAAAACAAATTTTTCGAAAAATGAAAAAGATCTTTTTCTTGCTGGCTCTGCCATTGATCCTTCTGGCAGCCGGATGCAACAAACCAAACGGTTCGGTTATGGAATCAAAAATGGCTTTTATCAAGCAGGCAACCCTCGACAAAGTGATTAAACAACTTACCGATTCGTGCGGCGAAGCCTCGAAACCGCGCATCGAACGAGGTGTAAAACAAGTGGCATCACTTTGGGAAAGCCAGGATGGCGACCAGGAAGTATTTACTGCTTTCTGTTTGGAGAATTTTATTGCCGATACTGCAAAGCGCGATGTTTTGTTTAATAAACTACAACGCAGTTTCGAAGTATTGTACGGCAATTTTAACAAAATGGGCATGGATTTGCGGATTCCGGTCGAATTGAGCGGCGACGAACTTACTCCTGTCGATGAGATGTTTGCTTCATTTTCGCCTTCGTCGCATTTAACTGACGATATGTTTTCGAACAAAATCGCCTTTATCACCATGCTCAATTTCCCGTTTTATACTTTAACCGAGAAAACTGATCTCGGAAAATCGTGGTCGCGCCGCGACTGGGCTTACGCACGTATGGGCGATGCGTTTACTTCGCGGGTTCCGGCTGCTCTCAATCAAAAAGTTACCGAAGCATATTCGAAATCGGATATGTACATTTCGGAATATAACATTGTGATGGATAAGCTGGTAGATGCTTCGGGCAAAACCTATTTCCCTGAAGGGATGAAACTCATTACCCACTGGGGCCTTCGCGATGAACTGAAATCGCATTACGGCAAAGCCGACGGTTTGCCCAAACAGCAGATGGTGTACTCGGTTATGAAACATATCATCAACCAGAGTATTCCCGAAATGGTGATCAACAATGCCGATTATCAGTGGAACCCGACTGATAATAAAGTACTGAAAGATGGCAAGGAAGTTACTTTTACAGCCGAACCCGACCGCCGTTACGAGATGCTGCTCAACAATTTCAGGGCCATTCATGCTACTGATGCGTATTACCCGGCATTACCAACTTACAGCCAGCGTGCCTTCGAACTCAGTATGGAAATTCCGGAGCAGGACGTAGAAAAACTTTTTACTTCATTGATAACATCGCCTGAAATAAAACAGGTTGCAGAGCTGATTCAGAAAAGATTAGGACGGAATTTGCAACCTTTCGATATTTGGTATGATGGTTTTAAAGCCCGCAGTGGTCTCAACGAAGATGATCTTACCGCAAAAACACAGGCTTTGTATCCCACTCCTGCAGCATTTGAAAAGGATATGGCCAATATGCTTAAAAAGTTAGGCTGGAGCGCCGAAAGAGCACAATACATTGCTTCGAAAATACAGGTTGATGCAGCCCGTGGTTCGGGCCATGCCGCGGGTGCTGCCATGAAAGGCGACAAAGCCCGCCTGCGCACGCGTATTTCCGATAAAGGAATGAATTACAAAGGCTACAACATTGCCGTTCACGAATTCGGGCATAACGTAGAGCAAACCATCGACCTGTATGATATTGATTATTATATGCTGCAAGGCGTTCCGAATACATCATTTACCGAAGCGCTGGCTTTCCTTTTCCAGAAACGCGACCTCGAACTGCTGGGTATTAACGACAACAATCCCGACAAAGAGCACCTGGCTTCGCTGGATGCCATTTGGTCGTGTTACGAAATTATGGGCGTATCGCTGCTCGATATGCAGGTGTGGCGCTGGCTGTATGCTAATCCGGATGCAACACCCGCGCAGTTGAAAGAAGCTGTACTACGCATTTCGAAAGAAGTATGGAACCAGTATTATGCCCCGGTATTTGGTAGCAAGGATGAACCCATCCTTGCCATTTATTCGCATATGATTGATAATCCGCTTTACCTCTCGAATTATCCTGTAGGCCACCTGATTGATTTTCAGATTGACGGGTTTATTAAAGATAAGAAGTTTTCGACAGAAGTGGATCGCATGTACACCCTCGGCCGCTTAACGCCGCAGGCCTGGATGCAGGGAGCCGTCGGCACAGCAATTTCCATTGATCCAATGCTGAAAGCGGTGGATGAAGCGTTGAAGGTGATAAAGTAAGTCCTGAAAATGTAAAAAAGTGAGGCGGTTCAGTATAAGTGCCGCCTCGCTTTTGTTTTTGGTGAAATGCAGAACTTGGTTTGCTGGATCATGTTATTGTTGTAGGTTTGTATTAACCACGCGAAAGGATTCGCGCGGTAGCGGGGGGTAAGAGCCACCTCGCTTTTGTTTTAAATGTAATTCAGTTTCAGACTTTTACATTTTAACGATCCTTACATTGCTATTGCCGCTTTTAAGGATATACACACCCGGTTTCAAATCCGAAATATCGAGCAGGTTATTGCCGGGTTTCAGAATACCTTGCTTAATAAATATGCCGTTTATTGAATACAACAAATATTCTCTTTGCGAAGAACTTTCGTTTGTTACAGTAGCTTTGTTTTTAACAGGGTTCGGATAAACCAGTATTGAATTTCCCTGTTCGGTTTCGGGAACACCGAAATAGGTTTCGGGAGCACTGATAAGTGTATTCCACGAAGGAGCAAGAGCTGCAATACGGGTACGAAGTAATTCGGCCGACGAATTATTATCGCCGTTGTAATCCCTTGCCCAGGTAAAGCAATAATCCAAAGGAATAGTTTCGCCTGCATTAAAATTAAATGGTCCGATTGCGGCCATGCCACGCCTGTCGGAAGGAGCGTTCCCAAAAGTTTTTTCATCCCAGTAATAAGCATTTTGATTAAATCCTCCATTAGGCAGAATTCCACCAGTACCAAGATTGCAGATAGTATCGCTGTTGCCCGGGTAAATAAAGTTGCAGTCAGGGCCAACAGCTCCTGTGCTGATGTGTCCATTCCCGCCATACAACAAGTGGGTTCCATCTTTCCAGTTCCCGCGCATAAAGTTATAGTACTCAATCGCTGCATATGGGTCTTGACCATAAAAAGGCCCACCGTTATTGAAATAAATAAAATTAGTCATACCCATGCGCTCATTGTCAGCAATATTGTCGCCGAAATTTAAGCCGTTCAAGCTGTAACCACACTCTCCGATAGGATTATCAATACCATCCGGTTCGAGGACTGGTCCACCGATAACCTTACAGCCTATTGCAGGCGGGTGTTCTCCATAAGCAAACGGCTGGCCGCTCCCGTCAATAGTTGAGCCATTATAGCAGTACATCATACCATTGGTTACATCACTGCCGATATAATCATCACTGGCATATCCAAGATCGAAATCAGTATACAGGCCAATATAGGTTTCGTAATAATTCGTGTCGGATTTATTGATGAAATCGTAATGCATAAACAATGTATTATTCAGAGTTGAATCATCGGGACGATCATAACCATAAGCCATCCCATGAATTTCTGTTCCAAGAGGTTCACTTTTTGATTCAGTATGTATTAACTGGAGATCGTTAAAAACGAAAAACACAGCCTGGTCGCCACGTATAAGCGGGTAATCACCTGCCAGGGGTTCGTAAATTCCATTTGTATTATTGTCATAAAAAGGAGCAATATCTGGTGATTGTCCCAGCGAAATATCGCCGTGCGCAGGCCAGCTTTTTATTACCTCAATGGGGCTATAACCGGGTTGGTTCCAGTTATTGATATGGTATCGGATTTGTGTTTTGTCTACTTTCCAAACCCTGTTCCATTTTATGTAAAAATTTGAATCAAAGCCCGAGGTGATAGGCCCGACAAAAAAATCTGCTCCGGTTTGCCTGTATCGCTCTGCGGCCAAACAGAGTTGTCCGCTTTCTCTTAATCCGCCAATCCAGACGACGTGATTGAAAACTGCATTTTTTCCTGAACCTTTCGGAACTTCAAACTGCGCGTTTTCGAAATCCCAGAAATTATTTCCAAAAGGATTTATTAATGCATTAATATTATTAACATCCACTGAGTCGCTGCGAGGTGCTCCATTTGAAAAGATTACGAGTTTTCCCACATCTTGTAACTGGGTGCTGGAATTGTCATAGAGTAAATAATTGTAGCGACTAACTGAACCGTTCCCCCATATGTAAAAAGGTGCCTTCCATGTAGTGTCGTTTACCTTCTGAAACCCCAAAACAGAGTATATAAAAATTGAATCTCCATCCGGATCATAATCGTTTTTAAGAAGAAAACTGCTGGTTACAGAAATTTCATTCCCCGAAAAACCATGAATTGTATCGTTTACGGCTACAGGGGGATGGTTTTGTCCAAAAGTTACAAAAGTTGTGAGTAACAGAATCAGAATTGCAATAGAATTTTTCATAATAAAAAGGAATTAAATGCTTATCAGTTTAATAATAATAGTTTTGTCACATTTTCACAATCCTAACATTACTGTTGCCGCTTTTCAGGATAAATACTCCCGGTTTCAATTCCGAAATATCGAGCAGGTTATTGCCGGGTTTCAGAATTCCTTGCTTTATAAATAAGCCGTTTATTGAATACAACAAATATTCTCTTTGCGATGAACTTTCGTTTGTTACCGTAGCTTTGTTTTTTACAGGGTTCGGATAAACCAGTATTGAATTTCCCTGTTCGGTTTCGGGAACCCCGAAATAGGTTTTGGGAGCAGTGATAAGTGTATTCCACGAAGGAGCAAGAGCTGCAATCCGGGTGCGTAGTAACTCAGCTGATGAAATATTATCGCCATTGTAATCCCTTGCCCAGGTAAAGCAATAATCCAAAGGAATAGTTTCGCCGGCATTAAAATTAAAAGGGCCTATTGAGGCTACTCCACGGCGATCATCAGGTATATTGCCAACGGTTGCTTCTGTCCAGTAATTTCCATTCTGGTTGAGGCCGCCGTTTGGTAAAATTCCGTTGGTTCCATAGTTGCAAACTGTATCACTGTTGCCGGGAAACATAAAATTGCAGTCAGGACCAAGTCCGCCGGCTGAAGGATGAGCATTACCACCGTAGATCATATGATTCCCATCTCTCCATATGCTGCGCATATGATTGTAATATGTGTTTCCAACTTCAATAACGGTATCGGTCATATAAGGAGGAAGATTACAATAATAAATGAAATTTGTCATTCCGGATCGTTCATTATCCGCAATATTATCTCCGAAATTCAAACCATTAAGGCTATAACCACATTCTCCGGAAAGATTATCAATTCCATCTGGCTCAAGAAATGGGCCTCCGATAACTTTTAGTCCAATGGCTGGTGGATGCTCTCCATACGCATAGGGTTGGCCTGTTCCGTCAACTGTAGTTCCATTGTATCCATACATCATTCCGTTTGTAACATCGCTTGCTATATAGTCATCACCGGCAAATCCCAGGTCAAAGTCGGCATAAAAGCCTATGAAGGCATCGTGATAATTGTCTGCCGAACGATTTATGACATCGTAATGCATAAACAAGGTATTGTTTAACGTAGAATCATCCGGGCGGTCGTATCCATAAGCCATGCCATAAATTTCAATGCCAAGTGGATGGATAGTTGTGTCGGCAGGAGGGGAATTTGCATCGTTAAAAACAAAAAATACAGCCTGATCTCCCCTTATAATCGGGTAGTCGCCGGACAATGGTTCATAGATATTATTGGTATTATTATCGTAAAAAGGTGCAATATCGGGCGATTGCCCCACTGCCGGATTTCCATGTGCCGGCCAGTTTTGTATAACGTCAATGGGACTGTAGCCTGTCTGGTTCCAATTGTTTATATGATATTGGATTTGTGTCTTATCTACTTTCCATACCCTATTCCACTTTAAATTATAATTTGTATCGATAGAGTTAGTTATCGGGCCGACAAAAAAATCCGGACCAGTTCGGAAGTTTCTTTCGTAAGCTGTACATAAAGTATCTCCCTCATTGATTCCACCAATCCACACATTATGATTGAAAATTGAGTGTTTTCCAGTGCCTTTAGGAACCTCGAAATAACCAGTTTCATAATTCCAGAAATGACTTCCAAACGGGCTTATTATTGCACTGATATTATTTATATCCAAAAAGTCAAAACGTGCTCTGTCACTAATACGGATAATAATCTTTCCGTTTGAAACTGCCCCTGCAATATCTCTCAGGATGTATGAACAATTGACAATAGAGTCATATGGAGATAATCCATTTAAGCTGGAAAGATCTTTTTTCCATGTTGTATCGTTTATTTTCTGGAAACCAGATACCAGAAAAATATAGATTGAATCCCCATCCGGATCATAATCATTTTGTAACAGGAAGCTTCGGGTGATATAAACTGTATCTCCTATTGTACTGTAAATTGTATCATTAACAGCTACAGGAGCCTGGTTTTGGCTAATAGTAGAAATAGCTGAGATCAGCAGTGCAAAAATCAGAATTGAAGTTTTCATAATATGTATAGTTAAATTGATTTTCAAAGATTAGGCAAAACATGAATGATTGACAAAGCAATGATCAGCCATAAAATAGTGTTACATGCATGATATGTTGATAAGCGAAATTAATAAATAGTTACACTACTTCGATATTTCGAATAATTTAATTTTAGTGCATAAAAGCTACAGCTCCCGCAATTCGGTTATGCTTACACCCCTTTAACAAACCTGCTGGTAAAATATTTTCCATCAATACTTAACCGCAACAGGTAGACACCCGGTTTGAATGCTGCGATATCAAGCGTTTCGGACCAGCTGCCTGCCGGGCGGCTCTCGGGGGCAGTGGATAATAGCACTGCACCTTGCTGATTAATAACAGAAATTGAGATCTGCGATTTTATAAAAGTTTCAAATTCAATATGCAGCACATCGGCTGCCGGATTTGGATACAGGCTGATTTCGGTTCGGGCTTCAGCATAATCAACGGCAAAAGTAGTTTCGCAGGTTCCCGGCATGTTGGAGTCGAGCCAGGCAAGCCGGTTATGGACCCATGCTTTCAGCGTATTAACTTCACCTTCGTATGTAGCTGCATAGGGCCACGGATTGGGCCATACATAAATACCCAATATCGGCCAGGTAGTGAAGTTGCGCTCCTGGGCTTCCATCAGATTTCCGGAAATACTGTCGATATACGAATCGAACCATGCGTCGCTGAGTGAATTCTGGCGCAGGTATAGCCAGCGGCACTTCAGGCGGTTTTTATACAGCGGGTCCTGCAGCAGGCGGCTCCACCAGAACGGAACCTGCCAGTAATCGTCGGGGCACGGGAACTGGTATGCCCAGCCGGTAGTAATATCTCCTCCGCAGTAATCGGCATTATGCCAGGCTATATCATAATCCCAAACCGGTCCCATGCGCAGTTTGCCGCCTTTGCTGTCGCGTTCCTTATGCAGGAAGGTGCTGAGGCGGTAACCGTCAACATTTTTACTGATCTCGTTTACAAAGAAATAGTCGATAAAGGTGTTTTCGAGCGCATATTTGCGCCAGCCATTGGTTGTGTCGCCGAAATTGCTGCTTTTCAGGGCCGTTTCCCACGAATTCACATAATTTTTTATATATGTTTTTTGCTGCGACGTAATATCCTCTTCCTTAGGGTATTCGTACTGAAAAAATATAGTCTGACCATATGGGTTGGCCGATGGGGCATACGAAGAAGTCCATCCCGAACCACCCGAACCGGTTTGTTTATCGACTTTAAAAATATAACCGCCGGTAAGCGCATCACCGGTATTCTGATCGGGATTGAGTTTGGCGATATCCACACGGTCTTTGTCGCGCTTTATTTTTTCCGAAAAAATATAAATTCCTTTGTACTGGCCGTTCAGCATCAGCTCGCAGAACTGGTAACGCGTGGCATAATGCCCCATGTTTTGCCAAACCTGGTAAGCCATTACATTACGCAGAAAGGATTTATCGGTATAATTGGCATTCAGTATCCAGTCGCTTTCCGAAGGCATTCCCATCAGCGAAGTGTCGATGCTGTTTCCCTGAATGTCCCAGGTTTCGAGCCCATAGCTTTTTTTAGGAAACATCTGCGAACTTGAACCGCGTACTTCTATTCCTATTGTTCCGTCGAATTCCGGAGCGTCAGTCAGATAGTTGCGGATACCGGGACCGTTATTGATAATTTTCATTCCGCCCGGAATTTTAGGATCATCCGGAATTGGCTGTCCTTCAGTATCTATAATTACAATAGGTAGGTTGGAGGAAGTAAATTCCAGTGGAGCTGTTGCATGAGGACCGAAAGTGATACTCCAGCTGATAAACATTCCGTTGTGAGCCCATGGGTTCAGGTCGGTAACGGACAGCTGCCATGTTCCGTATCCGGTTTGACCGTTGTTAACATACCCGAGCATTTCTTCAGGTTTATACGATCCATTGAACGGAGCTGAACCGTCTTTGACAGGAGTGCCGGCCTTATCGTCAAAACAGGTATTGGTGTAATTGCTGCCATCGCCACCATTGGCATACGTAAGCATAACCTTTGTGCCATCAGGCGAAATCAAAGCCACTTCGAGGTCGGATATATTGGGATGGTTCAGGTTTATACAAACCGTAAGCAAGCCAAAGTTTTTAGTCAGTATGGAACCAGTAAGCGAAGTGGGTACTATGGAATAATATGCAGGTGTTCCGTCGGAAGGAATTACTCCGCCGCTGCCGGAAAATGTTTGAGCGTTAGCAAAGAAAAAACTGAACAGTAAAGAAATAAAAAGGAAAGGTTTTCGCATAAGAGTAGTTTTCAGCAACTTTAACCATTGATGTCCGGTTAAAAATATATCGTCCCTACGGGACTTTAACCTTCTTCTAACTTATTTTCTACCAATATCTTGTCCCTACGGGACAGCCCCGTTAGGGGCTAAATATTGGTAGAATATAAAACAACCCTAGTGAAGTGAAGTCCCGTAGGGACGATACATATCAAGCAGTGTAACGTTTTCTGCTTGATTTTACCGGACTACAATGAACTTCAAGAGTTGTTCGGGATGCAAAATTACAACAGAAAAAGGAGGAATCGGGAATTAATTTTGGTTTAATGCGAGTGTATTAACTATATAAAAACCTCTTTATGCTCCGCTTGGGCGTTTTTTCAAATTCACTCGAAACAACCTGGAAACGTGCTATCTGCATATAGCTTGGAATTTCCTTATTGAGGTGTTTGCGATACACTTCCATAATAGCTTCCAGCGAATGTTCCTTCATTTTCTTGGCATCCACCATTTCCATATCCGGATAAATAAGCGCTACCAGGCCTTCTTTACGATCAACTACTATGGATTCCTGCACCAGCGGGAAAGCGTTGATACGGGCTTCAATTTCCTCAGGATAAATATTTTGCCCCGAAGGACCCAAAATCATACTCTTGCTCCGGCCTTTGATATACAAAAATCCGTCGCTGTCCATGGTTCCGAGGTCGCCGGTATGCAACCATCCGTTGCGGTCGAGGATTTCGTGGGTAGCTTTCTCATTTTTATAGTAGCCTTTCATCACATTTTCGCCGCGCACGAGTATTTCGCCGACAACATTTTCGGGGTCGGGCGAATCGATACGCATTTCGAGCTGATCAACACAGCGCCCGGCCGAATTAAAGCGGGCCTCGCGCCATCCGGCATAGCTAATCAGCGGTCCGCATTCGGTCATGCCATAGCCTATTGTAAATGCAAAACCTGCTTTCCGGAGCACTTCCTGCACTTCCTCGTTTAGAGCAGCGCCACCAATCACGATTTCATGAAAATTCCCGCCAAAACTTTCGGTAAGTTTTGTCTTTATTTTTCCGAGGATGATACTATCCATGAAGGGGATTTTCATCAGGAATTTTACTTTAGTCTCTTCAAGCACAGGTTTAATCTGTTTCTTGAAAATCTTTTCGATGATCAGTGGAACCGAAAGGATAAGGCGCGGACGTATTTCGGCAAACGCTTTCAGCAAAAGCTGTGGAGTAGGCATTTTGCCAAGGAAAGTAATGTGGCATCCGCTGGTAAACGGGTATAGGAATTCGATGGCACACCCGTAAGCATGTGCAAGAGGCAAGAAACTGAGAATGTGATCCCCGGCAACCAAAGGCATATTGGTTCGTGAATACACCATATTGCCGGTAATATTATTGTGTGTAAGCATAACACCTTTCGAAAAACCGGTAGTTCCCGAAGTGTAAATAATAGCAAAAAGTTCGTTGTTAGGGATAAGCTGTTTTGGTAGTTTTTCCTTTACGAATTCTTTGGTAAGCAGGCTTTTAAACGTATTTATATGATCAGCGGAATGCTTGTTGCGGGTGTAAAGCGGCGAAAAATCATCCAGAGAGATGACCGATTTAAGTTTCGGTAAATTATCTCCGTCGAGCACATCCCAATTTGCCTTGTTGGCAAAAAGCATGATACTTTCGGAGTGGTTGATGATATGCTGAACATCATTAGGCGTAAAATTGGGCAAAATCGGAACGATAACGGCTCCATATGTAACAATTGACTGGTAAGCAATGGCCCATTCGGCACAGTTTTTCCCGATCAGGGCTACCTTATCGCCTTTTTTCAGTCCGCATTTAGCGAAAAGCTTTTGCAGGTAATAAATGCTCCTTCCGACTTCACCATAGGTATAACTTCCTGATTCGTAATTGGTAAAAGCGGTTAGGTCCCAATTTTCGAGTATGCTGTTCCATACAAACTGCGTGTAGTTTTCTTTTAACATGATGCCGGGTTCTAAAAACATTCGAATTTATATATAAATCTGCCAAATTGTTCTGTGAGGAATAAAATATTTCATCGGTTTGATGATTTAACCAACATTAATATTTTTAGTTTTCACTGAAAAAATCCTGAAGAGTGAATGAAATCAATGAAAAAAGTAACCGAAACGAAACAGATATTCATCCTGGAAAATCGTTGGATTTACTGAACTGAAAAAGGAGAAATGTTAATGCCACGACAACATTTTGTATAAGTTTGTGTTGTTACTTACTGTTTTTAAAATCGAAACAATGCAGTTATTTCCTATTCATACCGGTAATTTCAAACTCGATGGCGGCGCTATGTTCGGCGTGGTGCCAAAATCGCTGTGGAACAAAGTTTACCCGGCCGACGAAAACAACCTGATAAACCTTGCCATGCGATGCCTGCTGGTGGTTGATGGCGATCGCAGGATATTAATCGACAATGGTATAGGGGATAAGCAGGACGATAAATTCTTCGGGCATTATCATTTGAATGGCAATCATAGTTTGATTGGTTCGTTGAAAGAAGCCGGATTTAACCCCGAAGATATTACCGATGTTTTTCTTACTCACCTGCATTTCGATCATTGCGGAGGTACAGTGAAATACAACAGCGATCGCAGCGGTTTTGAACTTACGTTTCCAAATGCAACACATTGGCTGAGCAAACCGCAATGGGATTGGGCAACACGGCCAAACCGACGCGAGAAAGCTTCGTTTTTACACGAAAATATGATGCCCGTTTCCGATAGCGGAAAACTGAAATTATTCGATGGCCCTTTTGAACTGATTCCAGGTTTCGAAGTACGCATTTACAACGGGCATACCGTCGGTCAAGCTATTCCTTTTATCAGGACCGGTACCTGCACTGTTGTTTTTATGGCCGATACTACGCCAACTTCATCACATGTGCCATTGCCTTATATTATGAGTTACGATACCCAGCCGCTTATTTCGCTCACCGAGAAAGAATCATTTATGAACGAGGCTGTTGCAAATAATTATATTTTGTTTTTCGAACACGACGCTTATCACGAATGCTGTACGCTCGAAATGACTGAGAAAGGTATAAAAGTGAAGGAAACTTTGAGCCTTGGCGAGGCTCTTGCACAATAGTTAAAAGTTTTTTGGTATTTCTGTCTGTGATAATCCGTCTTAATTTAAGGCGGGTCAATGGTTTGTAGAATTTAATTTTAGGATATCATCAAAAAGCATGTGCTAAACCGGGGCAATGAGAAAAAATGCAGAAACTATTCAACAGTGCAGGAAAACAATCACTTGTTAGTTTTCAGTTAGTCATTTCTCAAACCAGAACCGTGATTTTAATTTGTGACAAAGCACTGTAAGTTTAGCACTATTCCGGTAATTGATTCCGATTGCTATATGAACTTTTTATAGGAGGCATTCTGGTTATTTTTACTAAAAACGTATGTTCATCTTATTTCAAACAGATGGTAAAAAAAACTGATTTTTCAGATTCCTGCATAAAAATGTTAAGCATATCATATAAATCCTTTTTTTGTATTATGTTTGATTTATGGAAATCCCGAAGATGCTCCAACGATTTCAATGTTTCCTTTTTGCTCATAAAAAATAGTTACCCGGATAAAAATCAGGAATGAAAAAACACACTCTTTTGCTTTTACTTGCTTTTATGTTGTTTACCTCAGCAACACAGGGACAAAATATAGGCATGTATAATTTCGAAGAATTTGATCTAGCACATAAAGCAGGAGTGCCGGGAGTATATAAAATGTTTCAGGACACCACAGGCGTTATCTGGTTTGGATCAACAAACGGAATATACAGATACGACGGCAGCCGCATTTATGAGTTCAGTGCCGAACAGAAGACCATTCTGGGCAAAACCAATTATTCGTTTCTGCAGGCCAAAAACGGAGACGTAATTATTGGCAGCGACTACGGAGTTTGCCGTTACAGCCTGAAACACAATTCAGTTAAGTTGCTTGTGCATCTGAACAGGGTTTTTAATGATCGTTCAAGGTTTTACCCGATTTGTTTCGATGAGGCAGGATCGTTGTGGTTCGCTGCCTCGGGAAAAGGAATAGGCGTGTATGCTGATGAAAAAGTGATCTGGATGGCAAATCCACAGGAAATACCGGCTGAATCAGTTTCCAAAATAAGTGATGTGTTCTTTAACCAACTTACAGGCGATGTATATCTGGCCGGTTATTTCAATATTCAAACCGTTATTTTCAATATTCATTCACGAACATTTAAACCGGACAACCTTCACCCCACAGGATCTTTTGGGGTATCAAAATCGAAATTATACAGAGTTCTTTCTGACAAAATTTTATCGGTTGATCTTGTTACAGGTGAAAAACGCACTTATACTCCATCCGCAAATCAGGCTCTGACCGATAATATGCTGTATTCCAAATCAGTATTTTCTGACGATGAATGGCTGTGGGTTTCGTTACGCGATGGTATTATCCCATTCAGCGTGCGCGATGGTGTTTATGGTAAACCGTTTGGTTATGTCGGAGATACAAAATGCAGCGTGCTAAGGCATATTTCCGAAGTTTTTAAGGACAAAGAAGGGAATATCTGGATTTGTACCGAAACAAACGGCATTAAGTTTCTGAATCAAAATCATTTGCGTAAATTTCAGTATCTCAGGGATTTGGGCAGCACCAATAATATTGTGATGGATATTACCCCGGTTAACGACAGCCTTTTGCTGGTTTGTCCTCTGGTTGATTCACCACGCCTGGTAAATATCAATACCAACAGTCACCGCGCTTTGTTCAGCACGGGCAGCATTGGGAACAGCACATTTTCAGCAACCCGCATAAGCGGAAATACAATTCTTCTTTTAGGTCAGACAGGGAAAGTGTATTCGTTTGAAACTACTACCCTGAAACTTAAAAGTGTTTCCACATCCATTTCTTCAATTCATAAAATTATTGCTACTCCTGAGGCTGACAGGTTGATTATCTCGAATACCTATAAGCTTTACCTGTGTAAATTCGAAAACGGACAAATTAAAGTTGAAAAGGAAATGCCGTTTGGTTATGCGGCCGAATGCATAATCTACAATCCGGGTACAAATCATATCTACTGCAGCTCGCAGGACAACTTTACAAGTGTAAGTTTAAATACGGTTACAATTGATAAAACACAAAAGCCTGCTTTCGGATCGTTTATTGATTACGCCTGGGATAAAGACAGAACCCTTTGGCTGGCAACTCGTTCGGGGCTGCAGCATTATAACCGGGAGAAAAGGCTTATCGAATCGTTTAATACAACCAACGGTTTGAACAACGATGTAGTTTATGGCATCAGGCCCAATCATGACAGCACCTTGCTGTTTCTGAGCACAAATCTGGGAATCAGCACTTTTTCAATTGCTTCGAAAAAAATACAGAATTTCACTCTATCCGATGGCTTGCTCGAATCGGAGCATAACGGTGGAGCAACAGCTTCTGATGCACGTGGAAATTATTATTTCGGGAACATAAGGGGAATTACAGTCTTCAATGAATCAATCAGTAAGCAATCACAACCTGCACCTTTTCTTATTGTTCAGGGCATTTTTGTTGATGATTCCTCCTACCTGGGTAATATAAACCCGAATTTTATTAAAAGTATCGATTTGTACCCGCGCAATGAAGCTTTTGGTATTAATTTCAGTTTACTGAGTACTTCCGAACCCGCTAAACTGATTTACAGTTATAAAATTGAGGGCATTGATAATAGCTTTCACCGTTCGGCAGCAGCCACAGCCATCAGAATTTCGAAGCCCTCGCCCGGAGTTTATACCATAATTCTTCGGGGAGAAATTTCAGGAGGTAAGCTTATCGAAAAACGCATTCAGTTGGTCGTTCATGCGCCTTTTTACTTAAAATGGTGGTTTTTGCTGCCGGCAATTCTTCTTTTTCACTTTGGCGTTTTTCTTATTGTGAGACAGATAATCAGAAACCGCCTTCGCAAAAAACAGCAGGAAATTGACAGCCAGCGTTTACTTTATGAGCAAAAATCGCAGATAGCTCGCGAACTGCACGATAATGTAGGCGCCCGTTTGAGTATGATGCTGAATACGGTTGACTGGATTGGCAAAAAATCGCAGATTGAAGCCAGCGATCTGAGCGAAATTAAGGAAAACACAAAAGCAGTAATACAAGGCCTCCGCGATGCCATATGGGTTATGGATAAAACGCAGATCACGGTTGAAGAACTATTCGATAAAATAAAATACTACAGTCATCAGATTTGCAGAAACCATCCGGCAACTATTCTGTTTAATGAAGTAACCCATCAACCTGTAATTTTAAATACCACCCAGGCGCTGAATCTGTTTCGTATCTTTCAGGAAACTATAAATAATGCCCTTAAATATTCGGAGGCAACCCAAATAGAAATATCACTCAATTACAAAGGTGAAAACGGAATAGTCCTCAGCATAAGCGATAACGGGAAAGGATTTGATCCGGGAAGTGTTGTTTCGGGTCACGGATTGAAAAACATGCAGGTAAGGGCTCAGGAAATAAATGCCGGATTTGTATTGCAAAGTGCTATAAATGAAGGTACTGTAATTTCGATAACTCTCTACATCGTTTGATGTATTGTTTTTACTTCTACCAATATTGAATTTTGACAAATGATTAAAATAGCCATTGTTGACGACCGCGATCATGTAAGGGATACCCTCGAAACGCGCCTGCAGTACACCAACGAAATAAAGGTAATACATACCGCATGCAATGGGAAGGAATTTTTGAATTATATGAAATCGAGCCAGCCACTCAGCCAGCCTGAAGTGGTGATTATGGATATAGAAATGCCTGTACTTAATGGTATTGAAGCTGTTGCCACGGCTTCGGTTCTGTATCCTGAAATTAAGTTTATAATGCTTACCGTTTTCGATAGCGACGACTCAATTTTTAATGCCATTAAAGCCGGTGCTCATGGCTATTTGCTTAAAGATGAAGATACTGATACCATTATTGAACATATTAAACTGGTGGCCGACGGCAAAGGAGCAGTTATGAGTCCGGCAATTGCCCGTAAAGCGCTTGATTTACTTATGGCAAAAGGCCCAAAATCAGCTACACCCGACGGAACCATAAAATCAGAAACATCACTCACCGAAAGGGAAATAGCTGTTCTCGAATGCCTTGTTAACGGGCTCGATCACAAAAGTATATCGCAAAAACTTGATATAAGTCCGGCTACAGTGCGTACGCACCTGGCCAATATTTATAAAAAACTACATGTGAGCTCCAAAACTCAGGCAGTTGGTCTCGCACTTAAGCGTAAATGGTTTTAAGATTATCCTGATAGTAAAAAATCCCCTGATCCTTTCACAGTCTTTAAGAAGCACAACGGAATACATCATTTGATGTATTTACCGGCATTGCGCATGCTCTTAAATTTGCCCTATAATCATTACCCTTCGCGTATGGATGTAAAATTCATATTTCATTTAAGGCAGGAAAATACCAGTTGTTCGAATGAACTCAAAAATATAGAAAGACCTCTGTTGTTTATGACCTTTTATAAACCAAGGAGTCTGGCCCTGAAACCACCGGATAAAATCAGAAAAATTTACCTGAACCGCCCGGGTTATTAAAGCTAAAGCACTTGTTTATGGCTGATTTTAGAAACTATCCAATGCATCATCACCCATAGCAGAACTAACCAAAGAACAACTATATGAGTAAAGTTTTACTTACAGCAGTTTTACTTTTTGCAGGCTTATTCAGCTATGCGCAATGGGGGCCGGTTAACAACGGAATTGCTAATCTTACTTTTGGCGCTAAATTACTTGGCAGTTCAAATACACATTTGTTTTCCGGCACATTGGCTGGCCCCAAAATGTTCAGAACCAGTGATTATGGAAATAACTGGACCGAAATCCAGCCTCCGGTAACAGGCAATATACCCGAATGCGGATATTATTTCGGTGGCAAATATTTCGCAGGGTTGAATTCGTCAATGGATTGTATCTTTTATTCAACTGATAATGGAACTAACTGGAATTCAGTGAGCGGAGGACCTCAAACCACAGTTGTGAGAGGCTTTAGCAGCATTTCAGAAACTATTTTCGTTTTTACTTCAAGTAAAGGAATTTATAGATCAGCGGATGGAGGCGCAAACTGGAGCGAAGCAAATTCAGGGATATCAAATCAGAATGTTATTTGGATGGAAACCATTAACTCAAAAGTAATTGCTGCCACCATTGGAGCCGGAGTTTTTATTTCGGATGACAATGGTGCCAGCTGGGTTCAGTCTAATTCCGGAATTGCCGGTGGGGATCTCAATGCTTCATTTGTGTGGCGCATGGGGACAACCCTTTATTATTACGCTCAGGGCGGAGGTTCGTATTCGAGTGCTGATGAAGGCGCAAACTGGATTGCATGGACCAAACCTTCAATTTTTGGCTTAGGATTGACTGAAGTATATCGCAACGGATCACACCTGTATCTGGAATCGCGGCATTTTGCAGGGGGATTAAAAGACAGTATTTATTTTTCATCAAACGAAGGTGTAAACTGGACAAACATTACCGCGAATTTGTCAGCTTCTGATTTAAATGCCTCGGGCATTACAGAATTCGGGGGATACGCTTTTATTGCGTACAATTTGATATCGCCAGGCTTGGGGATATACCGAAAAGCAACAACAGTTAGTGTAAGCGAAACAGTACAAACTGACCCTATAAAAATTTATCCAAACCCGTTTACCGACAAAATTGTATTTACAAATGCTCCGGATCGGAGAATTAAACAAGTTTCCATCTTCGACAACCAGGGTAGGTTAATAGTAGCTGTAAATGGTGATGAAAGTTCTATAAACACTTCACAGCTGAGCAGTGGGCTTTATGTTATTCAAATACTGCTTTCTGATAACTCTGTGATTCGGCAAAAGCTGGTAAAATAATTCACCTGCCTCGATAATAGAAAAAAATACTGCTTATTACACAGCAATAGTGTAAAAAATATACACCTCATTATAGTTTATAAATGATACCAAACGATTTTTCAGCAGTATTCAAAAGGAAGGCATTCACAAATGTTCAGCTATTACTAAAGAATAAAATATTGCAGCTGATTTTTAATTTATCCTCGTTTTATAAATATCCAGGGAAACTGCATCAATGGTGCAGTTTCCCATTATTTTGGGACTTCAGCAATCTCAATTTTTTGACTGTTTTAAGGATTCAAAAAATTCTGATAACTTGTTAGAAAAGCCCCAATTCACTTTTCCCGAAACACGACCAAGATTTATTCTTATAAGTTCAAAATCAATCTCATAACCCGGAAATTATCTCCAAAACCATAAATCACAAACACCTAACTACCATGAAAACACTTTTTGTATTCTCAATTTTCCTATTTGCCGCATTTCTGAACCAGTTAACTGCTCAGGATCGCCGTGGAATGGGTGCCAATTTCGATATGGCTACCATAGCAAAAACTCCGCGTAAAGTTCAGCTTTCGTTCCAGAGTTTCCGCGGTATGCCCGAGCAGGCTTCGCTGGAGCAATATTGCCCAACTCCCGGTGATCAGGGCGAACACGGCACCTGTGTAGCGTTTGCCAATGGTTACGGAATTGCTACGTTATTATATGCTAAAACACACGATATTAAGGACCAGGCTGTCATTGATAAGTATGTTTTTTCACCCAGTTATCTGTACGATCTTATTAAAGATTCTACTGATTTTGAATGTCAGTATGGCAGCGACCCCATTATGGCTGTTCTGACACTCATGAATATGGGAACACCTTTTATCCGGACAGTCCCTTACAGCTGCGATGTAAATTTCAGCACCGAAGCTGTTTCAGAGGCTTTAAAGTACACCATCAAAGATGCTTCAGTGCTTTTTGCACCGGGCGAATATGAAAAAACACCCCAGGAAATGATTGAAATGACAAAAAAATCTATTCTTGAAGGTTCACCTGTTTCGGGTGGTTTTCATCTTCCTGAGAGCTTTTTTAAGATTAAAACCGATGTATGGACTTCCGATCCAAACGAGGTGGACAAGGACTGGAAACACAACGGCCACGCCATGGCAGTAGTTGGTTTTGATGATAACAAATATGGCGGTGCATTCCGGATATTGAACAGTTGGGGAACCGGTTGGGCCGACAAAGGATATGTTTGGATGCGTTACGATGATTATTCCCACTATTGTATATTGGGTTTACAGGTATTTGGCAATCCTTTTACGCCCGATCCTGAAGAAAACACGAAACCTGTTCCTCAGCCACAACCTCAGCCTGAGCCCCAGCCTCAGCCTGAACCGGATGTGATTACCATGAGCCTGAGCGGCAGCATTGAGTTTAAACTGAATACAGGTGAGGACATGCCGGTAAATAAAATTTCGTCGCGCAACCTTATGGTCGAAGAAGATGTTGTAGCCAAAGAAGACCTTGTAGCTTATACTATGATGAACAGTTACAGCAGCGGCACTAAATTCCGTTTTTATATGACCATCGATAATGAAGCTTACATTTATGCGTTTGCCACAGATCTTTCAGGTAAAATAAACCGTATTCTTCCATTCGATGATTTAACCTCTACCCATGTTGGAAGTAACAGTATTGTAGCATTTCCTTCGGATACTAAAATTATAAAAATGGACGAAAACAAGGGTACCGATTACCTTCTTATACTTTATTCGAAAGAACCTTTGAATATGAACGAAATGCTGGCTGAAATGAATAAAACCAAAGGCGGATTGTCAGCAAAAATTATGGCTGCCCTGGGTGATAAACTCATAGCAAAAGACAAGATAAAATACGATCCGGCTACGGTTGGATTCAAGGTAAACGTAAAATATGGCACGCGCAACCTGTCAGTTGAAGATGACAATAGCGGAAATACTGAGTTTGCTTCGGGAAGCGTGGTGCCACTTATGATTGAGATAAAACATAACTAGTTTATAGCTAACCGGATCCGTTACCTGTTCGAAAAATTATCTGAACAGGTAGCGGGCTTTTTTCTTTGTGCCCAAATAATCAGCACTCGCCTTTTACCACTTTTAACTGTATGAAGATAATTTCTCCAAATCTCTGAAAAAATGAAAAACATCACTTTACTGGTTTTAGCTTTTCTTGCTTCTACAATTGTATTTTCACAATCTGCAAAAGTAAAATTTCAAAACAACAGGTTTTCTAACATCAAACTCCGGCCCGTTAACATTGTGAATGCTAATGAGTTTTACTCAGATTTTTTAATTGATGAAGCCCTGCAAAATTCATTGAGCAAGGTATTTACATCATCCGACCTTGATTTTATTATTGAATCAGCCCATGAAACAGCTCTTCCTGCGGCCTTAAATTCCTTCGACAAGAGGAACCAGAACAGAGAAAAAATGAAGTATTTAAGCCTCTACAGGTTGTGTACATTCACTAGTGGGGATACTGAAATTAGTATACTTATTGCACCCGTTTCCGAAAATTTGAAGGCAAAACCAGTTGATATGATAGGTGATAATGATATGATTTTGTTTTTTAACTCATCAGTTGTTATTGATGCGCCTTTCAAAGAAACGCCCAACAAACCCATTAGCAAACAGGGCTATTCCTGTGAAGATTATTCGGAAGCGATTGTTATGATTTTCGATTCCGGAATAAAAATTACTATGCCGGCGGATTCCATTCCTCTGCTTTTACCTGATGCTGTATTACAAAGCAATGGCCTGGATTTTAGGGAAGAGTATCTTATAATGGGTGGTGAAAAAGGACTTAAAGATGTGACTTTAGTATGCGATAAAGATGGAGATAAACCCCTTTACGAAGTGATTTTTGAATTTGAAAACGCCGATTCAACCTATAGGTTAGCTGAATTAATGTTTGGTCCGCCTAATCACCCGCAGCTCGATAATTACTGGGTTTTAGGTGTAAATGGGAAAAATGCGGTATCACTGGTTTGGACATTCAATAATAAACTGGTTATTGCCAGTAACCTGCCCGGAACAGAAATGGAAGATTCCGAAGACTTTATGCTTTCGGATGAATTTATTGCAAAATTTAATGGTACCGAAAATACAGAAGAAGTTTCAAATTCCACTAACAGTGAAACCGATGATAATGAGGCTACTTCATTGGCTGTTAATAATTTAATCAATGCTGCTATGAATGACTTCGATGCTTTCAAAACAGAGCTAATGCCCAATAAAACAGAAGACTACAATGCTGCCAGCTATGTGGCTTTAGGACAGGAACAAGCTGTTGTCCGTAAAAATGCAGCCGGTAACTGGCGACTCGAAGTTCGTTTTACTCCTTACGCCACAAGCGAAGAAGCTAAACAGGTTCTGGATAATACCATAACCTTTTATCAAACGCTGGAAGGATTGGAATACCGCTTGGTAAAAAAATCGGACCTGAGCACTGCTAACGGCCGAACCTATATTTGGGATATTCAAACCATGGACGACCAGTCAACAGGCATAATTCTGAAATGGCAATCGTACCCTGCAATTCACGGAAAGTTTGGTTTAAAAATGGAACTTGGCAAATTGTGATCCGGCAGGTTGAAACACCACTGATCCTAAAACTGCCAAAACCTTTTCAGGCTTCATTTTGCCTGATGGATTTTGAAAAAACGCTCACCATAACAAAATAAGTACAAAGTTAAACTGAAAAGTCTCGTGCCAATGAAAGCTCAAAATTTGAAATATTACCTGTCTGTTCTCTTTCTTTCCTTAACTGTTTTTACAAAGTTAATGGCTCAATCGCCTGAATTGCGTGTGCCTGCAACGCACGAGGCAAGTCATTTTGTGTTTTCGAAGGACGATAGGCTGTTTGCTTCCCTGGGCGAGAGTGAACTTAAAATCTGGCAAACAGAAGGCACATATCTTTTGAAATCTCTGCCAATGCCCGGCAGCGATACTTTATACGATACCGATCTTCATTTTACACCTGACAATTCAAAGCTGGTACTTATTCAAAATGGCCGGGTCAGTATGCTTAATCTGCTGACATTCTCATGGGAAAAAACGGTTTGGAAAATTGAATTTTCAGGTGGTACAGGATTGAGTGGTGATGGCCGGTTTTTATACTATTTCGCATCCGACTATATCAAAAATGAAGGGAAATTACTGAAACTGGATCTGGTAACCGGAAAATCTGCCAAACTGCTCAGCTTCAAAGTTGAAGAAGGAGCTTCGTATGGAGGAAAATTATCATTTAATGCTGACGAATCGCTGCTCCTGGCATCAGGACTGATTGATGATGGCGGGGTTTTAATTGACCTCAAAAACCTGAAAGTTGTCCGTCAGTTTAAGGCACCATACTGGCCTCTTTTTATTAACGCGGCTGGAAATCTGATTGTTAACAGCAAGGTACTAACTGGAAATTCAGATCAGGATACGTATGGTACAAATAAAAAATTTAAGGTTGAAGAAATTGATCCCGGCACTATGAAAGTGCTTCGTACCATGACCATTGCTACGAAATCCGATGATATCCCGGACTATAATGGTATTTTGTGGATAAGTGATAATGGCCGCGATAAAATTTTATACGAAATGAACGAGCGGTTTTATATTGCCAATACCACCAGTTTTACCCAAAGTAAAAGGCAACAGGCGAAATTCAGCACCGAAAGCGGTTCCACAAATTCAGCATCCTTATCAACCGGCGGAAAATTCGTTTTTTGGTCGGGATATATGACGGCTTTTAAAACCGATAATGTAAAAACACCCTATCAGTTCGGCATTTCGCCTTACCAGCCTTTTATGCTTAGCGATGTAAGCCAGGGCAACGATGTAAAAATATTAGCCGGAAACCGACTGGTAAATTTTGATGCCCGGGGTTTGTCGTTTACTCAGTTACCAAAAGCTGCCTATTTCGATTTTCATTCGTCGTATCGCTACCTGCCAAGCCAGAAACGACTTTTTATGGAAGGTGTTGAATTTAATTTCAACGATGGCTATGGCTCGGGATTTACATACGACTTAGGTGATGACCTTAGCCAGTTTACACCCATAACCATGTCGAACGACATCAGTTACGATGTTCTGGCCATGCGCGAATACGATTCTCTTCAAACAATTATTTTGCTTTGCAGCGACCGGTTCTTCACCATGGATACCCGCACCCTGAAAGTGAAACAGCAGGTATTGTATGGCAATGATTATTCGGTGAGTGTTAATTTAGGTCAAACTAACGACGACCACGGTTGTGCTTTATCACCCGATCTGAGCAAAGTAATTGTTGTTCTGCAAAACGAGGGTAGCAATCAGGAAAATAGCAGCATTGTTTGTTATAACCTGATCAACAAAAAGCAACTCTGGAACTATTTGTCCAAAACCATGATTTCCAACCCGGTATATTCTGATAATGGTAAAACCATCCGATTCTTTAATGAGGCAAAAGCATGCGTAACTCTTGATGCACTGAATGGGAAAGAACTTTCATCAGCAAGCCTCATACCTCAGGCAGATTATACCAGCCAGTTTTCACTAACACAGAAATTCGTACTCACCAAATCGTTCAAAAACGAGCTTTTTTTTGGAGGGATTTCCAATTACGATGTGTATGATGCAGCAACGAAAAAACAAGTCATATCATTACCACAGCAGCGTGTAGCCTACAAAGGAGCCATTTTTGTTTCGAACGACCGTTTCCTGCTTACCCAGGACGAAGATCTGAAACTTTGGGACCTCGCGAGTGGAAAACTTATTGCCCGGATTATACTTTTCCAGAACAGCAACGACTGGATTCTGATAACACCCGATGGCCGGTTCGATGGTTCGGATGGTGGATTAAACCAGTTGTATTATGTAAAAGGACGAGATATTATTCCCCTCGAACAACTTTACGAAGGTTTTTACACTCCCGGGCTTACCATGCAGGTGCTTGCCGGTGTTCCTGCCGAAAATAAACAGGATATTAAGAATATAAGCTCGCCACCTACTGTAAAACTTACTTATGCCCCTTCAAAAACCGCGAAGGAACTGCTTTTGGATGGACAAATACTTGAAGTAAATGTGGATGAGAAAACCATTCAGGTAACAGCCGAAGCCACATGCAGCGAAGGCGTTGTGGCTGAAATACGATTGTTTCACAACGGGAAACTGGTTG
Source organism: uncultured Lentimicrobiaceae bacterium (assembly GCA_964420555.1). GTDB lineage: Bacteria > Bacteroidota > Bacteroidia > Bacteroidales > UBA4417 > UBA4417. Next base: position 703,349 of record CAYQTT010000001.1, read on the forward strand.
GCAACACCAAGAGGAATCTGACGGTTGAAAACGAAAACAGCAAAAGTGATAGTAAGGTATTCAATATTGAACTGATAGAAGGTGAAAACAATCTGAAAGCAGTAGCCATTAACAGCCAGCGTACGGAATCGAAGCCCGACGAAATTGTATTTACTTACAAGCCTAAGGCTTCGCAGGTTACGCCTGTCAATGCGAACCAGATTACGTTGCACATGATTGTTATAGGCATAAATAAATATAAAAACCCAAAATACAATCTTAACTATGCCATTGCTGATGCTTCCGCTTTTAAGGAAACTTTCGAAAGGGGAATTTCATCCATTTTTGCCAAAAGCAATATTGTTTTCCTTACTGATGAGAAGGCTACAAAAGAAGGCATTTCGGCAGAGCTTGATAAAGTGAAAGCTACGGCCCAGGCAAAAGATATATTTGTTTTTTACTATGCCGGCCATGGCGTTTTGAATGATAAAAAGGACTTTTTCCTTGTTCCGCACGATGTTACTCAGCTTTATGGCAACGACGATGCCCTTGCCCAGAAAGGATTAAGCGCCAACCAGCTGCAGCAGTATTCGAAAGATATAAAAGCACAAAAACAACTCTTTATTTTAGACGCCTGCCAGTCGGCAGGAGCGCTCGACCAGGTAATGGCCAGCCGCGGTGTTGCCGAAGAAAAAGCCATTGCCCAGCTTGCCCGCGCAACGGGAACACACTGGCTGACAGCTTCGGGCAGCGAGCAGTTTGCTTCGGAGTTTTCGCAGCTGGGGCACGGCACATTCACCTATGTTTTGCTCGAAGCCCTGAGTGGCAAAGCCGATACCGGCGATAAAAAAATTACCGTAAACGAAATCGACGCCTATTTGCAGGAACAGGTTCCGGAAGTTACAACCAGGTTTAAAGGAACGCCCCAATATCCCGCCAGCTATGGGTTTGGGAATGATTTCCCGTTGATAATACTGAAATAAACAGCGTACCGGCAAACATCGTCTTATGAAAAGCTTACTAATAACTTTTGCTTTTATAGTATTGATCTACAGCGCATCATCACAAAAAACAGCGCTGGTTATTCCCCAGGGCAACGCATCCAATATTGATCAGATGACCACTTCTGCTGACGGAAATCTGATTGCGACTGCTGCGTATAAATCAATTGTTATCTGGGATGCTGCTCTGGAAAAGCAACTGTACACTATTGAGATGAAAATCAGCAGCAGAGAAAATAAAAACATCAGCCTCCAATTTTCGTCCGATAACAAAAATGTGCTTATCGGAACTTCAAATGGTGCATTCTACTACAATATTCAAACCGGCGATCTGATTTGTGAACTATCAGTTTACTACCCTGTTACGCTCTCTCCCGACAATCAGCAAATTGTCAGTATCGAGAATAACAACCTGAATATTTATGATGCTCTTACAGGTAAATATATCAGGCAGATAGCCAATGTAGGAACCCAAATTGATTACGGAGACCCAAAGATTTACTGGGCAGAACCCGATCGGATTATAACACTTAACAGGTTCAACTGGTGCATTGTCAATACCGAAACAGGTAAAAGTGTTCAGTATAAAAAGGAGGACACCAGAGCAATCAGCACTTTTTATGATAACACTTCGGGTAAAATTGTCATTGCCTCTGAAAATGACCTCGATTTATATGATGCCATTAGTGGAAATCTGATAAAGAGCAAAACTTTTACAACCAATTTACAGTTTGTTGTCCCTTCAGGCAAAGGAGTTTTTGTTTTTGAGAATGATTATGAAAAAAGGACTAACGTAGTCGGTTTGTATTCATTAAGCGATTTGTCTCTGATCAAAAAAACTATTGATCCGCCGTTTTTTGGAGAAACGAGTATATTTTGGGCCAACTCAGCAACAGGTTTGCCCTCCGGTAAAGTTGCATACAATGATTTTAAAATCCTTAAAGTTTACGATCCCGGGATAAATATAACCAGGGTCGGATTTTCCAACAAAATAGCTGATTTTAAATCCTTTTACTACGGCCAGGTGGTTAATCAGCATCCATTTCCTGACTCAGTATTCAACATCGGTACTGAGGATGCAATATCGAGAAGTTTTAACTCAGAAAGCTACCGCCCTGGCAAAATCATCCCGATTGACGGACTTCCGATTTATAGCCCCGATGGGAAAAGGATAGCCGGAATCGGAAAGCAGATTACGGTTGCTGAGAACATTACGGGTAAAATCATCAAAATAATACCCTTGCCACCTGGTATAGAATCGCATTATTATTTCTTTTTCGATAAATCCGGAACGAAAATCTTTATTGAAAACGGCATGTCGAAATACCTTGGCGTATTGGATATTGCTTCCGGAGCCTTCACAAAATACCTGAATACACCAGACACTTTTGTCACGGGAAAATCCGCCAGCAGCGATGGTAAATATTTTGCCTGCATCATACCCACTGAAAACGGAATATACCGCTGTGTGTATGACATGGATACCAAAAAACAACTGGTTCAGCAAGCCGGTGAAAACGGCAATGCCACAGTGCATTTTTTAGGTCAGAGCCATTATTACCTGATTACCAGCGTCGATAAAAATGAATTCAGGATTTACAGTGCCACAGATTTAACTTTTGAGCGGAAAATTACAACGACATTCCCATTGAAATACCTCGGCTATAACCATGCAAAAGGCATAATTGCGATGGGTCGTGAAGTAATATATCAGGTAGCCTCATACGATATTTCTCTCTTTGATCTTGAAGGCAAAAAAAATCGGGAAATTACTTCGCTGAACAACGAGTATTTTATGAGTGCTCAATTTGCTGACGATGGAAAAATCATGTACACCCCCACAACCCAAAAAGGCGTGCAGGTATGGAAAACTGGTTCCGGGGAACTTCTGGGTACTTATTACTTTATTGAGAAAACCAATGAATTTGTGTTTGTCTCACCGGAGAGCTTGTTTGATGGAAGCGCAATCGGTATGGCGGAATTATACTTTGTAAATAACAACAATGTAATTACACTTGATCGTTTCTTCGAGCGGTTTTACACCCCTGATTTATTACGAAGGAAAATCAACGGGGAAAGGTTTGATCCGCCCCAAATTGATGGACTGATTAAAATGGTAAATGTTAAAATTCTTTATACCGAAAAACAACGCAATACGAATGATAACGCTCAATACAGCAATTCAACCGGATTGGCTGAACTCACTGTAGTTGCAACAGCCCCCGACGATATGGTGGACGAAATCAGGCTTTTTCATAATGGCAAAATCGTGAATCTTGCTACCCGGGGCCTTTTTGTTACGGAAAATGATGGTTCCGATTCAAAAAAATATACCATCAACCTATTGCCCGGGGTAAATAGTTTCCGGGCTGTTGCCATCAACAGTCAGCGCACCGAAAGCAAGCCCGATGAAATTACTGTTACCTTTAATTCAGGCAACCAGCCTGTACCTGTTAACCCGGTTTTACCCGGGAATTCTATCATTGATCCGGTTGACAGAAACGCGACCCTTCATCTTATTGTTGTAGGTATTAATAAGTACCAGAATCCTTCCATGAGCCTGAATTATGCTTTGGCCGATGCCACTGCATTTAAACAGGAACTGGAAAAAGATGCAAAAACGATTCTTACTTCTATATCAACACATTTTGTAACGGATGATATGGCTACCCGAAAAGGAATTCAGGATGCTTTTCAAAATGTGAAACAATCGGCAAAACCGCAGGATGTATTTGTTTTTTATTATGCCGGGCATGGCGTAATTGGCAAGGACAAAGAGTTTTACCTGGTTCCTAACGATGTAAGCAATTTAAAAAATGTACAGGCTGAACTTGAGCAGAAAGGTTTTGCTGCTAAACTCATGCAGCAATATGCCATCGATATTCCGGCGCAGAAACAACTTTTTATTCTCGATGCCTGCCAGAGTGCCGGGGCTTTCGAAGCTATGCTCAGCAACGATGGCGATCAGCAGAAATCCATTGCAGTAGTTGCCCGGAGCACCGGCACGCACTGGATGGCAGCCAGTGGTGCACAACAATATGCCAACGAGTTTTCTCAGCTTGGGCATGGTGCATTTACCTATGTTTTGCTCGAAGCACTGAAAGGATCGGCTGCTGCCGACAAAATGATTACTGTTAACGGCCTGAAAAACTACCTGCAGCAGGGAGTTCCTGAACTGATGAAAAAGTATAGCGGAACCCTTCAATACCCCGCCAGTTATGGGTTTGGGAACGATTTCCCAGTGGAGGTGCTCAAATAAAATTGTACTATGTATACCATTTAAATTGATAATCATGAAGAATCTTTTACTTATTCTCCTTTTTTTACCCCTGTTCACTTTATCTCAAAAACCCCAGTTGGTAATAAAAACGGGTGTTCAAGGCGTAGCAATGATGGTATCGGTTTCGCCCGACAATAAACTGGGGCTAACCGTAGATGATAAAATGGAACTAATACTCTGGGAATTAGGTTCCGGAAAGCAGTTGAAGTCAGTCCAAAATATACTGGCTGCTGATTTTGGACTGGACAATAAATCTATTGATGTGGTTACCGGCGATTACAAATTCCGTACTATCGATTACTCCGGAAATACCGTAAGCGAAGGTCCGGTTACGAAAACTAGCCCTTCAAACAAATTAACCTATTCGTATTACAGAAAATCAGGACTGTATCTCGAAAACGGAATTATTAATACGCGCGACAAAGGCTATTTATGCCGGATTGTTCCGGAGCATTATGATGTTGTACAGCATTATTCCGAAAAACTTAGCTTCCTGGCAATTGCCTATGAAAGTAATGTACAGCTTTGCAAAGTGCCAACCGGTGAGGTTATTAAAGATATAAAATTCAACCTGGTCCAAGAAAATGCTGATTATCCGAAAATTACATTTACCCAGTTCTCGCCCGACGGGAAGTACCTTATGGCCGGCAATAATTTATCACTCGAAATTATCGAAATCGAAACTGCGAAAAGCATTTATTCCTATTCATACCCTGCTGATAAATTAAGGCAGGATCTTTGGGACAATTCAAATCTTCGTTTTTTGAATATAGCAGGGTTTTCTCCTGATAGTAAAAAGCTATTGATTCTTTGTGCGAATCATGAATTGATGGTAAATCTTGTTACTAAAAAGGAATTGTGGAATAAGCCGCAAACGGATATCCTATGCCCGGTTTCGTACGCTTCCCGCAGAGGATTAGTTCGTTTTTCCGACGACGGCACCAAAGTCCTGGTTGGTTATTACAATATGTTTCAGTTTCTGAATGTCGAAAACGGCAATGTAATCAGCCGGTTAAAAGGTATAACACAGGCGTATATGACTTATCATCAGTTGCTCGAAAATGTAAGCGGTCTGTACATCGAGCAGGATAATAAAATCATAAACTGGAACCTGGCTTCAGGGGCAGTAAAAACAACTACGCCAATGGATAGTCCTTATACCCGGTATCATATTCAGATAAACCGGAAGGGTACAAAATTTTACAAAAACCAGCAGGAGGTTGATCAGGCAACAAAAGCCAGTATTGATTTTGAAGATAAACAGCAAGTGGGTTACGATGACTCAAACCTCCTGAGTATTTCGTACGATGATAAATACCTTTTACATACCATTGAAGATAAATACATAGGAAGTTATGGAAATAGTCCCGAGCCTGTGAACAAGGACGAACTGATAGTGCTGGATGTGGAAACCAAAAAGATCCTTTGGAAGAAGAAGGAAATTGATGCAGCTGTTTTCAGCAATACCAGCAGTATGCTGGCTGCGGCAAATACCAGGATTGTAAAAAATGAATGGGGGTATAATTCCATACAGTTATTGGACGGAGCAAATGGCAACCTGATAAAAACCTTCACAATACCAGCTAACTCGCAAGTTGCCGCAGGAATGGTATTTTCATCCAATGATACCTACCTAACACTGGATCCGTTCGAAACCAATGGTCGCAATTTTTCATATGATAATCAATTGCTTATCGAAATAAAGACGGGAAATGTAAAACAAATTTCAAAAATATTGCCCAACGGAAATCATTTCCGTTTCAGAACTTTTACTGACGACGAAAAATATTTGGTTGTAACTGATCAGGATAGTAAGGATGGTGAAGTATATTTTTATGATATCATTCAACAAAAGCTGGATTTAACCAAAACAATTAAACTCAACGAAAAGGAAAATATACGTACCATTACGGTTACAAAAAACAACCGATTTATGTTTAGCAATACCCAGGAATTTAAAGTAAAACTCTGGGATCTGGAAACAAAAAAGTTAGCGGCTACACTGTATCCGGTGCCGGCCACCGGCGACTGGGCTGTAGTAATGCCTGACGGACACTTTGATGCTTCGCCCGAAGCACAGAAGGATATCTATTTTGTAAAAGGAATGAATACCTTTCCTCTTGAAATTTTGTACGAACAATTTTATACCCCAAAACTTTTACCGCGTTTGCTGGCCGGTGAAGCTTTTGCTCCGATTGACGCCGATTTCGATAATTTGAAAAAGGCACCAGTAGTTAAAATCTCTTACGAGCAAAAAACCCGCAACCTCAGCGTTGAAGACGATGGTATGCCTTCCTATACCAACACAACCGGTTTAGCCCAAATAACCGTAAATGCAAAAGCCGAAAACGATAAAATTGACGAAATCCGTTTGTTTCATAACGGGAAAATCGTGAACCTGGCTACCCGCGGGCTTTTTGTAACTGACGATGTTACCAACACCGATTCGAAAAAATACACCATTACCCTTATGCCTGGACAGAATACTTTCCGCGCCGTTGCCCTTAACAGCCAGCGGACGGAAAGCAGACCCGATGAAATACTGGTATTGTATCAGTCGGGCGCTAAACCTGCCGGTGAGCAGGCAGTTAAAGTTGTCGGAAATGGAATCCTGGATGAGGTGGATAAAAACGCAACATTATACCTGGTGGTCGTAGGAATAAATCAATACCAGAACGAAAAAATGTCTCTAAACTATGCCCTGGCCGATGCAACTGCTTTTAAGGATGAAATTGAAAAAGACACTAAAACCGTTTTATCCGGTGTAAAAACCTGGTTTGTAACAGATAATGCTGCGGATAAAAAAGGAATTCTGGATGCTTTTGCCGAAGTGCAGAAAACTGCCAAAACACAGGATGTTTTTGTGTTTTATTATGCCGGTCACGGGGTTATTGGCAAGGACAAAGAGTTTTACCTGGTTCCCAATGATGTAAGCAATTTGAAAAATGTGCAAGCCGAACTGGAAACCAAAGGTATTCCGGCAAAACTATTGCAGAAATACGCTATCGATATTGCTGCGCAGAAACAGCTTTTTATCCTCGATGCCTGCCAGAGCGCCGGTGCTTTCAACGAAATGTTAAGTGCCGATGCAAATCAGCAAAAGAGCATTGCCGTAGTTTCGCGCAGCACTGGTACGCACTGGATGGCTGCCAGCGGCGCCCAGCAGTATGCCAACGAGTTTTCGCAGCTGGGGCATGGCGCCTTTACCTATGTGCTGCTCGAAGCGCTGAAAGGATCGGCTGCTACTGACAAAATGATAACTGTTAACGGTCTGAAAAATTACCTTCAACAGGAAGTTCCCGAACTTATGAAAAAATATAGCGGAACGCTTCAATATCCGGCCAGCTATGGATTTGGGAATGATTTCCCGGTGGAAATTGTGAAATAAAAATGTCCAATATTTACTTAGGTCGCTAAACAGGCAGGAAAAGATTTCAAATCCTGGCTATAGTGCCAAATTTTTAGAACACCATGAAAAAAGCCATATTTCTGTTAATTGCTCTTATTGCCTTGATTTTGATTTATTTGCTTTTTTTCGATAATGACAAACCATCTGCTCTTAAAAGCAAAATTGCAGCACAACCCAATCCTTTTTATGTGCCTGTTTCGCAATCGGACCTTGTTTGGAACCGGGCTAAGGAATATGTTAAAAAGAGGTACAGGCTGATTTCGGGCGACGAAATGCAACTGAGCGATTCCGTTCTGTTTATTCCTTATTTCAATGATTATCGCAAAGGGAATTCCCTTGAGATAAACAGGACACAAAAAGGGGATTCGGTTCAGTTCGAAATTATATTATACCGTTCAGGGATTTTTCAACAGGATGGTTCAAGAGAAATTGCCTTGTTTATGACAAGTGAAATTGATAAATATAATTATAAAGAATAGCAAAGTGGCTTTGTTGACTTTTAACACCAGACTTAAATTTTAATTTTATGCTTCCAAATTAAAAGTGCTGTTTTTAAACAACATAATAGTACTGAATCAATATAACTTAACACATTTCATGGTTAACCGTTTCGTTTCTTCTCCGTTTGTTCAGAGCCCCTCACCCTGGTGGATTCCATTCATTACGATGGCAATTTCAGTGTATGGCATTCTATTCCTGGGATGGCATATCCAGCCGGTCGTTTTGCTTTTCTGGTGGGAAGTCATATTGATGATTGCGGCGGCACTAGTAAGGATGTTCTTTTCTCTCAACGGTCAGCCCTTTTTTGAAAAATTCCTGTTTCGTCTGGGATTGCTAGCTGCAGGTATTGTCTTCGGAATTATGTTTGTGATGCTATCGGTAACGTTCACGATTAAAGCATTCGATAATTTTTCCGGCAATGATTTCAGTGGCATTAGTCAACAGATCAGGCTGTTGCAGTTAAGTTACCTGGCGGGCATTGTTATTCATTTTTTTGGAAACGGGCGCTATAAAACAGCAGACCCTTTCGGGGAATTGTCAGGGATTTTCATTCATCTTCTGATATTGCTCGCTTTTTTGCAGGCTTTAACTATGCACCTGATTCCCCGCTTCCCACAATTAAACCAGGCCTTGTGGGTTACAATAGCCATGGTGGTGTTAAAATTCCTGGTCGACCTGTTGTTTTCAAAGATCAGGCAACCTTTAAAAACGATGTTCTCGAAACCGGTAGAATAAACCTGTTCTCAGTTTACAGTTTCAAACTCCTACCTATTCTCTTTAAAATATGCCACCTTTGGCTGGCTCAGATTTTGCAACTCAGCAACGTGATCTCATCGGTGAAAGTCTGATAATCCTCGCCTCACGGGATTAGGATTTGTAATCCTGTTTTTTGCTTTAGAAAACCGGGATTGACAAGTACAATTATAAAAAATTAGTTTACTTTCATATCAACATCTCTTTCAGGATCAAATATATATGCAATAATTCTATAACCCTGACAATCCTTTTCCAATCTCCGCATTGTGCAAACTAAGGCACAGCTTTAACCTCAATGAAGCCGAAATAATCTTTGTTTGAATATTCTCCCGGTTTATCAGCATCCAGGGTTTTTACACACGCGAAAAAAGCACAATATGCGGCATATAGAAACGGGCAGTACGCAACCCGAACTTCAATTTCAGCTTACAGAAAAGCCCATTTTGTTTCGCGGTTCAAAGCACAAAAAACCAACAATGCCTTTGGTGAAACCGATACACATATTCACTTTTGTGAATAAATAAACCCATATTTCGATCCCATTCATATTTATTTGTAATTTAGGTTTTCGTATCCGGCTCATATTTTCTGTGCCAGGATCATTAGTGAGTTTTGTAATCCGTTCATTTAAACCTTATTGCCTTGTACAGGATTGAATCAAAAATTAACATCCATTCGCCCGAATACCTTGCGAACCTCGAAGCATACGGGCAAATCATGCAACAATACCGCAATACGCTTCACGGGGTAGTCAACGGTTCGCCATCTTCAATAATCAGCCGGCATAAGGAAAGGGGCAAACTTCTTGCACGCGAGCGTATCAATCAACTTATTGATCCGGATACGCCCTTTCTCGAGCTTTCAACTATGGCAGCATACGGCATGTACGATAATGGTTTCCCTTCAGCGGGAATAATAACCGGCATTGGTGTGATACATGGCCGCGAAACCATGATTGTTGCTAACGACGCTACCGTTAAAGGCGGTACTTATGTTGCCGAAACCATTAAAAAGCATGTGAGGGCACAGGAAATAGCCATGGAAAATCATCTTCCATGCGTTTACCTCGTCGATTCGGGAGGTGTTTTTCTGCCAGAGCAGGCTAATGTTTTTCCGGATAAATACGATTTCGGGCGCTTCTTTTTCAACCAGGCACGCATGTCGGCAGAAGGAATTCCGCAGATTTCGGTCGTAATGGGCTCATGTACAGCCGGAGGCGCTTATGTTCCAGCTATGAGCGACGAGGTAATTATTGTCCGCAACCAGGGAACTATTTTTATAGGCGGACCGCCATTGGTGAAAGCTGCGACAGGTGAAGAAGTTTCTGCTGAAGAACTTGGCGGGGCCGAAGTTCATACTTCTATTTCAGGTGTTGCCGACCATATTGCCGAAAACGACAGCCATGCGCTACAGATTTGCCGGAATATTTTCGCAACACTTAAAAAACCACAGAAACAATTCCTTGAGCTGGCACCAATTGAAGAACCGCATTACAATCCAGCTGAGCTTTACGGCATTGCACCTGTTGATTTACGCAAACAGGTTGATGCACACGAAATTATTGCCCGTATAGTTGATGGTAGTCGTTTTCACGAATTTAAAGCTAAGTATGCACCTACTATTGTGACAGGTTTTGCTCATATTATGGGTTTGCCTGTCGGGATACTGGCCAGCAACGGCGTGTTGTTTTCCGAAACCGCACTGAAAGGAGCTCATTTTATCGAACTCTGTACTTCGCGCAATGTGCCTATCCTTTTCCTTCAGAATATTACCGGTTTTATTGTTGGTAAAGAATACGAGCGCCGCGGTATCGCCCGCGATGGCGCCAAACTGGTTCATGCTGTGGCAAATGCGCGGGTACCAAAATTCACCGTTGTCTTTGGAGGTTCTTTTGGTGCCGGAAACTATGCCATGGCAGGCAGAGCCTACGAACCAAGGTTGCTGTTTATGTGGCCGAATTCGAAAATCAGTGTAATGGGTGGCGAACAGGCTGCTGGAGTTCTAATTACAGTAAAAGAAGAACAACTCAAAGCAAAAGGGCAGAAACTAAGTGACGCCGACCGCGATGAAATGCGCAATTCGATACTTAAAAAATATGAGGAAGAGGGTTCGGCGTATTTCAGCACCGCCCGACTTTGGGACGATGGAATAATTGATCCTGTCGATACCCGAAAAGTGCTGGCAATGGGGATTGCCGCATCTATGAATAAACACTGGGAGGAAACGAAGTACGGGGTGTTCAGGATGTAGTCGGCAAGGGGACACGGGGACACGGGGAAGGGGAGACAAGGCGAGTGGCGACATGGCTATATCAGACGTTGAAAACTCTACAGTTTTTTATGCCCTTTTTTGCGTAAGCTTGGCGTAATTGTGGTAAAAATAAAGAAACAAAAATAAAATGAAAGAATACACAACTATTAAACTGGAAACCGGACAGGGGATTGCGACCATAAAACTTAACCGGCCTGATATCCGAAATGCATTCAACGAAGTAATGATTGCCGAGCTTACGGATGCTTTCCGCAAAGCGGGGAAAATGGATGATATCCGTGTCATTATTCTTAAAGGCGAAGGAAAATCTTTTTGTGCGGGAGCCGATCTGAACTGGATGCGCGATGTTTCCAAATATAGTTATGAGCAGAATTATGCCGAAAGTTACCGCCTCTCCGAATGTTTCTATTCAATTTATTCATCACCAAAGCCAACCATTGCTGTAGTTCATGGCGCAGCTATCGGCGGAGCCAATGGCTTGCTTGCAGCCTGCGATATTGCCGTTTGCGATAATGAAACTGTGTTTTCGCTCAGCGAAGTAAAAATCGGAATTGTGCCGGCATGTATTTCGCCTTATGTTATTAAACGCGTCGGCGAATATGGAGCCCGCGAACTTATGCTTACAGGCCGCCGCATCACCGGACAGGAAGCTGAAAAATATAAACTGGTGAATAAATCGTTGCCTGCTGATCAGGTTGATGCTTACATCGGCCAGATGGTTCAAATGCTTCTCACCAGTGGACCGGCTGCCATTACTCATTGTAAAAACCTGATTGATAGAGTGGTAAATCATATTGATTTAAACGAAGCGCTTACTTATACCGCTCAAATGATTGCTGAAATCCGTGCTTCGGAAGAAGGACAGGAAGGCATGGCTGCATTCCTGGAGAAACGAAAACCTCGTTGGATCAAATAATGAGGATGATCAGGTAAAGATGAATTTTAAAACCAGGTAATTAAAAACATGATCAAGAAACTTTTAATAGCTAACAGAGGGGAAATTGCTGTACGCATAATCAGAACTGCCCGAAAAATGGGCATTCGCACTGTTGCCATCTATTCCGAAATTGACAAAAGCAGTCTGCACCATAGTTTTGCCGATGAAGCGTATTGCATAGGGAAATCCGAACTTTCGGAAACCTATCTTAATATTCCTGCAATCATTCATATTGCAAAAAGCAGTCATTGCGATGCCCTGCATCCGGGTTACGGTTTCCTTTCGGAGAATCCTGCTTTGGTAAAAGCCTGCAACGAAGCAGGGATTATTTTTGTGGGTCCCGAAGCCAAAGTAATGGAAGTAATGGGAAACAAAGTGGAAGCACGAAATTTTGTTACTTCAATTAACGTTCCTGTTACCAGGGGTTTATCGGGTGATGCTGCCACAATTCTCGGTAAGGTGGATGAAATAGGGTTTCCTGTTCTGGTGAAAGCTGCCGGTGGAGGCGGAGGTAAGGGAATGCGCATTGTTAACGACAAGGAAAGTCTTGCCGGTGCGCTCGAGGCTGCCTCACGCGAAGCAAAAAACTATTTTGCCGATGGAACTGTTTACGTTGAGAAATACCTTGCTGAGCCCCGTCATATTGAATTTCAGATACTTGGCGATAATTTTGGAAACGTGGTTCACCTTTTCGAACGCGAATGTACCATACAGCGCCGCTATCAGAAAATTGTTGAAGAAGCGCCTTCGCCTACACTCACCCCTGAATTACGTACTCAAATGGGCAATGCTGCCGTTGCCATCGGCAAAGCAATAAACTATTCAGGCGCAGGTACCATTGAGTTTTTGGTTGATAAAGACCTGAGTTTCTATTTCCTCGAAATGAATACCCGCATACAGGTCGAACATCCTGTTACCGAACTTACTACCGGAATTGATATCGTGGAAGAGCAACTGTACATTGCTTCCGGCGAAAAGATGCGAATGAATCAAAATGAGCTTCACCAAACCGGTCATGCCATCGAATGCCGCATTTATGCCGAAGATCCTGCAAATAACTTTTTGCCTTCACCGGGTAATCTTTCGCTTTATCAGAAACCTGCCGGTGATTTCATCCGTGTGGATGATGCCATGAATAAACCTTACCAGGTTAGCAGTTTTTTCGATCCTATGATTGCCAAGCTTATCACCCATGGAAAAACACGCGAAGAAGCCAGGTTTCATATGATTGATGCTTTGCAGAATTATGGAATTCATGGGATCAAAAACAACATCAGTTACCTGTATTCAATTATGCAAAACACTGATTTTGTCAATAATACAATTTCAACACGTTTCTGCGATGAGCATACTACTACTCTCCTTTCGGGAATTGCCAACCATAGGAATTCGGTGCCTGAATCGCTGCCCTTGTCCATAGCAGTGGCTTCAAAACCGGAGCAGTCGCAACCACAATCTGTTGAAAAATCCATCTGGAATACTATAGGTTACTGGCGCATATTAATGCAGCCGGAACTGGAAATGGAAGGAAAAACATTCCGTTCCCAGATCGTTAATCTGAATGGCAATGACCTGATCCTGAATGTAAACGGGAATAATCTTAAAATACGTTTTGAAGAATCTTCTCTGCGTCAGCAAATTGAAATTCAGATTAATGGTGAACCTTACACTGTGTTTGTCTCACATCCCGAGCCGGGGAAAGTCATTATTAGCTACAATACCCATTTGTTTGAGGTTATCCGCAAGGACATTCTTCAGGCTCCTGCCGAGTTTAATATGGAAACATCAGCAGTAGGCGAAGGTGGCAGTAACATCACCTCGCCAATGCCGGGGAAAGTGATAAAAATTGTTGTTAACGAAGGTGCATCTGTGGCAAAAGGGGATCTGCTTCTGGTGGTGGAAGCCATGAAAATGGAAAACAATATTCTGAGCCCGGCCGATGCCATTGTTGACCGTATAAATGTAGCTGCTGGTGATTTGGTCGACAGCAATATAACCCTGGTTCATCTGTCGGCCGGGACAAAAAAAACAGATTGATGTTTAAATTGTTGACTGTTAAGAGCCGACTTATTTAAATCAAAGGAAGGTAACTATAGTTTTTCAAAATAATCTCCAGGTCAGTTCACGGAAGTCAAACGAAAATTGAATACTATGAAAGAAAACGCCAGGATTGAAGCATTCAGCGATGGAGTATTTGCTATCGCCATAACGCTTCTCATACTTGAAATAAAGGTACCAGCGCATGAATCAATTCACTCTGTAAATGATTTATGGAAGAACCTTTTCGGGCTTTGGCCTTCCTATTTTGCTTTTTTTCTTAGCTTCGGTATCATCCTGGTTTCCTGGGTGAACCATCATTACCTGTTCAATATTCTTTCAGGATCATCACGCAGTTTTCTTTATGCAAATGGATTTCTGCTGCTTACTATTACGTTTATGCCTTTCCCAACAGCCCTATTGGCTGAGTACATCGGAACTGAGTATGCAAAACCTGCAATCGCGTTCTATTGTTTTGGAGGAGTTGTAAACAGCATCGGCTGGATACTGCTTCTAAACACTGTTCTAAAACCCCGTCTGCTTTTACACAATAAAGTTGATGTAGAATTAATTTATAAAATACGACGAACAACACTACTTGGACTGCTGGTTTATTCACTTTCAACAGGACTGGCATTCTGGTTCCCGGTTGCTGCACTCATAATTAATCTAATGCTTTGGATTGTCTGGATCACTTTGTCCATTAATACAAAGACCAACTGAATTTAAGAACTAATAGCTTTTGCATCCCCAAACCCACTAACTACTTCAGCATATGGATTTTCACCTTACCGAAGAACAACAAAGCATCCGCAAAGCAGTCCGCGATTTTGCCGAACGCGAGATTAAGCCCTTAGCCCGCGAACTGGACGAGGAAGGCCGTTTCTCGCCTGAACTTACGCTTAGCATGGGTCAGCTTGGATTGTTTGGTATCAGCACACCCGAAGAATATGGCGGGCATGGCATGGATACATTGTCCTATATCATTGCAGTTGAAGAGCTTGCCCGTGTGGATGGTTCGCAGGCAGCTACAATAGCGGCACATAACTCGTTGGGTATTGGTCCGTTGTACTACTATGGTACCGAAAAACAGAAACAAAAATATCTTCCTCCACTTTGTACCGGTAAAGCCATGTGGGCTTTCGGACTTACTGAACCCGATGCCGGCAGCGACTCACGTGGTACGCGTACCCGCGCTTATGTCGAAAACGGAGAATGGGTGATAACCGGCTCAAAAATTTTTATTACCAACGGGGCTTCAGATATTTCTGCCGGTGTTACCGTTCAGGCTGTAACAGGCGAAACTGCCGGGAAGAAAGAATTTACCACTATTATTGTCGAGAAAGATACCCCCGGATTTACACGCCGTGCCATGCATGGTAAAATGATGTGGCGTGCCAGCGATACAGCAGAACTTTTCTTTGATGAATGCCGTGTGCCTTATGAAAATGTGCTGGGAAAAGTTGGCGACGGCTCCCGCATTATGCTCAGCACTCTTGATAATGGCCGTTTATCCATTGCTGCCATGGGACTGGGATGTGCGCAGGGAGCTTTCGAAATGGCGCTAAGCTATGCGCAGGAACGTAAGCAATTCGGACAGCCTATAGCGAAATTTCAGGCCATTGGATTTAAACTGGCTGATATGGCTACCAAAATTGAACTGGCTCGTACGCTGTTATATAAAGCCTGCTGGCTCAAGGACAATCACTTACCTTTTGCCAAGGAAGCAGCCATGTCGAAACTCTATTGCTCCGAAATTGCCAAAGAAGTTGCCGACGAAGCTGTTCAGATTCATGGCGGCTATGGCCTGATGAAAGATTACCCGATCGAACGCTTTTATCGTGATCAACGCTTGCTTCAGATAGGTGAGGGAACTTCGGAAATTCAGAGGATGGTGATTTCGAGGTATATTGGGTGTTAGGATTGAGGGGATTGAGGGGATTGAAGCGAATGATGGGATTGAATGGATTGAGGGGATTTGTAGATTGATGGGATTGAGAGGGATTAATGAGGTGCTTGGTACTTTAATATTATTCCAGACCAGGCTTTTCTCATCAATTTGTTGTTAAAAAAATCGAATTTCCTTCTTTTTAGTTGCACAGAAACCTAAATCTTAAAATATGGAAAAGGATGATTGGATAGATTATAAGATCAAACTGCGTGACCGGTTGAAAGCATTTGCTATTAATATTTTGGAAGTATCTGCTTCATTTCCTGACAATCCCAGGTCTCGCATATTGAATTATCAACTTACAAAAGCAGGGACATCAGCTTATGCAAATTACCGTGCTGCGTTAAGAGGTAGGTCTAAAGCAGAGTTTTTCAGCAAATTGTCAATTTCTGTCGAAGAAGCAGATGAATCAGAGATGTGGCTCGATCTTATAATATCTGCTAAGCTGATCGATAACGAAAAGATTAAAACACTTTATGCGGAAAGCCTGGAACTGATTAAAATGCTCAGCAGCTTACGAAAAAGGATGTCGGATTAAAGTTTATCCTCCATTTAAATCAAAAATCCTTTGATCTCCTCAATCCCATCAATCCCAATGTCCCCGGCTCCCAACATCATCCAAATCACCGAAACTCCCCGCGATGCCATGCAAGGGTTAAATAAGATTATTGCAACAAAGGATAAGGCGCAATACATCAATCTCCTGCTCAAATGCGGCTACGAAACCGTGGATATCGGAAGTTTTGTTTCGCCGAAAGCAGTTCCCCAGATGGCAGATACTTCGGAAGTGATTTCTTTGCTTGATACTGAGCTGACGAAATCAAAAATATTGGTTCTTGCCGGAAATTCCCGCGGTGGCCGTCAAGCTGCTGCTGAACATAAAGTTCAAATTATTAGTTTCCCGTATTCCGTTTCCGGAACTTTCCTGAAACGAAACCTGAATACTACTTCTGAAGCTGCCTGGCAGACAGTAGTGGAGTTAAAAGCTATCTGCGATCAATCGCAGAAGGAATTAAGGGTATATGTTACAATGGCATTTGGAAATCCATACAGAGACAAATGGAACGATGAAATTGTAATCCGTGAAGTAGAAAAGCTTTATTCGGCAGGCATCCGCAACATAGTGTTTTCGGATGTTACCGGTGAAGGGACTCCCGGAAATATCGAAAGGCTTAGTTCTTTGCTAATAACTTCATTTCCAGGGGCAACGATGGGAGTTCATCTGCACACGCGTATTCATGACTGGCAGCCAAAAGTGGAAGCGGCCTGGCGTGGAGGTATGCGGAATTTTGAAAGTGCAATCGGCGGACTAGGCGGCTGCCCTATGACGGGATACGAATTGCTGGGAAACCTCGATACACTTAATCTTCTGCAGTGGTGCGAAAAACAGGGAATTGAAACCGGAATAAATAATAAAATCCTTGATGAAGCCAGGTCATTGGCTGCTGAGATTTTCCAATAAACATAAATTTTAAACAGTAAGTCAGATTTTTTATACTTTCAACTCCAAATTGTGAAAAATGAATAAAGTAGTTAAAGATGCCACTGAGGCAATAAGCGGTGTAACCGATGGCATGACACTTATGGTGGGTGGTTTCGGATTATGCGGAATTCCTGAAAATGCAATCACGGCCTTGTTCAAAAGCGGAGTGAAAAATCTGACCTGCATTTCAAATAATGCCGGCGTTGATGATTTCGGACTTGGTATTTTGCTTAAAAACAAGCAGATACATAAGATGATTTCGTCCTATGTAGGCGAAAACTCAGAGTTTGAACGGCAGTTGCTGGCCGGTGAACTCGAAGTCGAATTGATTCCACAGGGAACACTTGCTGAACGCTGCCGTGCCGGAGGAGCCGGAATTCCTGCTTTTTTTGTTCCCGCAGGCGCGGGCACCGAAGTTGCAGAAGGCAAAGAAATCCGTGTTTACGATGGGAAACCACATTTGCTCGAAACTGCGCTTGAAGCTGATTTTGCTTTCGTTAAAGCATGGAAAGGGGATACAATGGGCAATCTTATATACAAACAAACAGCAAATAATTTTAACCAATCCATGGCTATGGCTGGTAAAATTACGGTTGCGGAAGTGGAAGAACTTGTTCCGGCCGGTACACTCGATCCTAATTATGTTCATACGCCCGGCATTTTTGTTCAGCGGATTTTCCAGGGAACTAACTATGAAAAGCGTATTGAAAGGATCACAGTCCGGGAGTAATATTTGCTTTATTCTCTCAATCTTCTAGACATCCCACACCCCACATCAAAAATTAACAAAATGGCTCTTACTAAAGAACAAATAGCCCAGCGAATAGCGCAGGAACTCCACGATGGTTATTATGTAAACCTTGGAATCGGAATCCCGACACTGGTTGCAAACTACATCCCCGAAGGAATGAAGGTTGTGCTGCAATCCGAAAACGGAATACTTGGAATGGGACCCTTTCCTTATCCGGATGAAGTGGATGCCGATCTGATAAATGCCGGAAAACAAACTGTGACGGTGATTCCCGGCGCAGCTTATTTCGATTCGTCGCTGAGTTTTGCCATGATCCGCGGCGGACATGTCGATTTAACGGTTCTCGGCGCTTTCGAAGTAACCGAACAGGGCGATATTGCCAGCTGGAAAATACCCGGCAAAATGGTGAAAGGCATGGGTGGTGCCATGGACCTGGTTGCTTCGGCACGCAATATTATTGTAGCCATGCAGCATTGCAGCAAGGATGGCGAAAGTAAATTACTGAAGCAGTGCACTTTACCTCTAACAGGAATTAAATGTGTGAAGCGTATTGTTTCCGACCTTGCCGTGATTGATGTAACCGAAAATGGTTTCAAACTTATCGAAAGGGCTCCCGGACTAAGCGTTGAAGATATTGTAAAAGCCACAGCTGCTCCGCTTATTGTTGAGGGGGAGATTCCGGAAATGAAATTCTAAAAGTTTTTGGGTAGCCGCTAAGTCGGAAATTTTTGTATTTACAGCTTTCTCCATTGAGCAAACAAACCTTTGCAAATTCTAATTTGAAAAATGATTACTTTTGAAGTATGATTACAAAAGAAACCATATTAACCAGACTGCGAGAGTTAAAACCTGCTCTATATAAGGACTTTGCAGTGACGGAGATAGGTTTATTTGGATCTTTTTCTGACAATACAAATACCGAAGAAAGTGATATTGACATCCTTGTTGAATTGGAGAAACCAATTGGGTGGAAATTCTTCACCCTGGAGTTGTATCTGGAAAAAACCTTTAATAGAAAAATAGATCTTGTTACAAAAAACGCTTTGAAGGCACAAATTAGAGACAGCATCCTAAAACAAGTTTATTACGTATAGTGAAAAAAGAGACCAGAACATACCAAATGTTTCTTGAGGATATGTCACAGGCAATGAGCCGGATAGGTGAGTATATCTACGGTCTGAGTTTTGGTGAATTTAAGCATGATTACAAGACAGTTGACGCAGTAATCAGAAATTTTGAGATAATTGGTGAAGCAGCAAGGAATTTACCGGTTGAGATAAAGGAAAAATACCCCGAGGTTCCCTGGAGTGAAATGTATCTCCTGCGGAACAAAGTTTCACACGAATATTTTGGAGTTGATTATGAGATTATTTGGGATGTTGCTTCAAACTATCTCCCTGAAAATCTGCTTCAAATTAAAGAAATACTGAAGGTTGAAAACTAACGATTCCTCAGCATTAAGTTGAATTTCAATTTTTCAACTCGTTTACCTGATAATGATTTTTCGGGTAAACTCATTTCCATCATTCATTCCGATCCTGAGTAAATACATCCCCGACAAGGATTCCGGGATCTTTATTTCAAGCCGCGAATCCTGCATAATATATTGATAATTAATAATTTCCCTGCCGTCGTACGAAAGAAGTGAAACCTTTTGAGCTCTGGATTTCCCTTCAAATTCAATATAAATAACATCTTCGGCCGGATTAGGATAAATGCTAGCAAAAATTTCATTTTCTGCGATTCCTGCCGGGGTAGCCCATTGATTTTTCAGATTTTCAACCTGTTTTATGGAAATTTCTTTATCCCAAAGCTTAACTTCATCCACACTTCCCTTAAGTGCATATAGAGTTTCCACGTTGTCCATCCTGCCAATTGTCAATGGTTTGGTCGATGGTTGAATAGTGCCAGTAAAAGCTTTAAAAGTATCAAGTACTCCATCCACATATAACTCAAGTGAATAACCGGTATAAAGCGCTGTAACGTGGTAATAGCGGTTCAGCTCAATAGGAGTTGAGCCATCGAGGTCGGAAACACCGGTACTGGTTTTAACCGTCCAGCGAATCAAACCCTCGGGAGTAATTGAAAGTTTATACCGCTGCTGCCACGATCCATGCGAAATAATAAATCTTTCGGAATCAAGCTGTTCGCATTTTACCCAGCAACTTAAACTTACGGCATCACCGAAATTCAGTTCCGGCTTGTTTTCGGTATAAATGATATTTTGTCCGGAGGTAAACCTGTAAGCCAGGGAAGGCATTCCCCGAGCATCCTCTGTTTTTGTTGCCCCTGTAACCGTAGCATGAAACTGGCCTGAAATTGCATTAAGATTATCACTATCAAACGGATACCAGATTAACGGGGTTTGCACGGAAATACTTGTATCTTTAGTCAGTGTTCCTGTGGAAACTGTTGTGAAAAGATTATCCTGGTTGGTGACCGTGACCGTGATAGTTCCGGCAACCGGATTTGCGGGAGCCTGCCATGAAATTGAATTACCTGACGGCTGACCTAAAACTCCGTCAGTGGCTGACCAGTTATAAAGTAAAACCTCGCCCGGAGCAGGAACAACCAGTGCTGTATACGTATTTGATTCGTTAATCACAGTAAATTTAGTTTCGGACTGTATTCCGTTTACAACAGGAGGCACCGGAATAAACTCAACTGCAATTAACCGAAGTGTGTCTTCAGCAATCTGACTGTTGAAACTGATTTTGCATTTTAACACAAATGGTCCGGGAACAGATGGTGCCGAAAGCGTTACCTGCGACAGGTTCTGATTTGCGATCAGAACATCATTAATAAACCATTCAAACTGAACCTGATCGCCGGGGGTTACATTTCCGGGTTCGCAAAAAGCTGTAAATGTTGAGTTTATTACTACCGGGTTTTTATCTGTCGAAAGGGCTTTAATACGCAGGTTTTCGGAAAAATCATATTCATAATGGTAATCGAGTATATCTTCACCGGCATAAAGTTTACCGTTTTGATTTTCTGGTACTATGCCGGCTGCAAAAAGCCGGATCAGTCTAGCTTCCCCTGCGGGAATATTCAGCTGAAAAGTTCCTGAAACAGATGAATTTAGAACAGATTCAGTAATAGCTTCATAAACGGCGAATGTTC
The DNA here is from genome assembly GCA_964420555.1 of uncultured Lentimicrobiaceae bacterium. Classification (GTDB taxonomy): domain Bacteria; phylum Bacteroidota; class Bacteroidia; order Bacteroidales; family UBA4417; genus UBA4417. The sequence continues at coordinate 724,828 of CAYQTT010000001.1, forward strand.
CGGCTGGCAAAGTCACATTCACTAGTTTGCCGGTTGTTGCGGGGTTGTAGTAAAGATAAGATGGAAAGGAGTTTTCTCCGTAAAAATCAGTTTTATTCAGATCGATCTGAAGTATTTCGGGGATATTGGTTGTTTTAGCTACAGCAGCAAGGTATCCGACACTTGAGCCGCTATAAAGTGATAAATTGGTCGCTGCCCAACCTCCGCCAATGACATCGCCGGTTGCAAAAGGAGATTTCCCTGTCCATACCTGTTTCATTGATTCATGAGGAATACACGCATCAGGATCATTAACCGAAGCCCAGGAATAAGAATCCTGGTTAGCCTGTGGCAAAGCATTCCAGTAGAACAAACGGCTTGCATTGCTGATATTTAGTATCCATTTGGCAATAGCTTTTGCATAACGCTTATCGTATTTTGGAAGTGGTGCCAGAGCAGCCGCCTGCTGAAATCCATTCATCACAAAAGCGTAATCATTCCCGCCATCATTAGCTTCACCAATCAATCCGGAAACATCGTAACCTCCCCAGTTACCCACTATGGAACCCCATTCGCGCAAAGCTCCCCGGTCAAAACACCAGTCGAGGAGTTTCTGCACCGGATAATTTGTTCCTTCAACGGCATTTAAGCGTGCAGCGGCAAGAGTTCCGTAGGGCAGTTGCAGTTCGTACGAAGGATTTGAGGTAAATCCCGCCAGGAAATCCAACGCTTGTTGTGCGCCTTCCATATACTTCCTGTTGCCGGTTTCGAGGTAAGCGTTATAAAGCAACCATGCAATGCTTCCGGCCGATTCAGGTTCCGGCACTCCTGTGGTAAGCGGCTGTCCGGTGCTAAGGTTGAAAGCACGGTAATTCATATCGGGAACTGTCCACGGGGTTGCACTTCCGCCCAGCTGATTCACACAATACAGCCATCGGTCGGCGACAGTGATAAACTGAGAATCAAATTCTGGCGTAGCTGCAGGATAAAGCGACTTTAACTGATAAAAGTAAACATTGGGCATAACATCATACCACCAGTCGTTGCCCGATGTGGTTGAATAGCCGTTTAAATATACATTCTGACCGTTTTGCAGATTGAAAAAGTCTTTTGTCATAGCCACCCAGTTCATTCCGTTCTGATTGCTTTTATCAATTCCAGCAAGCGAAGCACCGATAATTGCCGGCATAATATTTATGGCTTCAGCCTGGTTAAGGTGATCATCAGCACCTATGTATGAGTCAAGAAATAATGGTGTATTATCTTCATAATTGAACTCACCCTGATTTCCAAGGCGCGACAAAGGCAAATACTGACCGCTTTTCGTGAGATCAAATACAAAACTATCGTAATTTACAGCAACTGTATTCCAATCCCTTATTAGCAAAGGTGCAGGAAGGTTTGGCATTAAATCAATCCTCGAAATACTAAGCTGTCCTTGCTGGGCAACGGAAAGCATTGTGAAGATGCAAAGCTGAAGTAAAAGTATAAACCGGTTCATTGTTGTAATTTTAAAATGTTGTGAATCATGTATTTACACTCGTGGATATCTTTATATGGAAATTGATCCACACTCTTTTCCCCTCGCTGTTTCGCCCGTCGCCTTGTCTCCCATCTCCTTGTCCCCCTTCTCCTTTTCCCCCCTTCCCCTTGTCCCCCCTCACCATTTCTCCCCTCATTCCCCATTTCCCCAAAAGTCCGGGTCCATTTCCGGAGTGCGCAATCCGGCTACTTCATTAGCCATCAGGACGAACACATTCCAGCAAAGCCCTTTGGTAGAAACCCACCACGAATCCGTAGTTGTCCATTTGGTAGGAATAAATTCCTTACTGAATGGCCATTCGGGATTTAGGCTTATCTCAGCCCAGATGCGGTTTTCCATTAGCTCTTGAGCCTTATTCCAGCCATGCTTTAATCCTACGACATAGGCACTGTATTCGGCCCGAAACCAACTCCCCCCGTTGTAATAATACCCGTCATTTTGACCATCGCTGTAATTGGCTTCGCCGAATTTTTCGAAAGGCTGGTAATCTCCTGTAAGGTAAGCGTAGCCTTGTTTGTCGTTTGTAAGCCGGATAAGAATAGGCGCGGTAGTCCCCAGTTCAGGATGTGGCGAATTAGTCACTTTATTAAGAACCGGAACCTGGTTTAAGTGGCTGATAACCATTTCATCTGTAAGTATCGGCCTGTTGAACAACCACAGCGAAAAGAATTCAGGTTCCAGATCGTTCAGGTTTATAAGGTCCGGAAAGTTTCGATCAAAAAGGAGATGCCCTCTCTGCGGATCATAAAAATTGCGGTATTCCTGTTCTGCTTTTTCAATGTAGGCTTCCGGTATTACATAACCAAGTTCCTTGATTGTTCGCAGGGCAATGGCAAGCATTCCCTGGTTAACGGCGAGGCGGTCAGTTTTTGGTTCGAAATCTACAATATCAATCTGGCTAAGGGAGAAATGCGAACGGCAAATTCCATCCTGGCCGGCATCAAATTCATTCAAAACATAATCCACAGCCAGTTTTATTTTTTCCTGCGGAAGCTCAACACCAAACCTACGTTTGTTCAGCAACGCCCAGATCAGCCATTCTATAGTAGCTTCATTATCTTTTGCTTCGACCGATCCCATATAGGGAGTGATGATAGTTCCGATTCCGCCTTCAGGTGTCTGTGTTCTTCCCCATTGTTCCCAAATGGACAAATTCAAATCCTTATTATAGGTTGAAACGCATGCAAAAAATGAATCCCGGTTGTACATATCCGGGGAATAATTTTTATTCGGCACATTAAAAGGAGTCATATCGTGTACCGAGGTAATCCAGGTAAGCATATTTAAATTCGCATACATCATTTTTTCAATCTGTGAACCTTTAAATCCTTTGCCTTCTGCCAAACGTGTCTGTGCGGAAATCATAAAATCCTTATGGTTTGTATAAGGCTCAACAAAAATGTACGTTGTTTTTTCTGAAGACTGACCCATTAGAAGCTGATTGTAAGCATCCACTTTAGGTTGGTGTTCAGTAAATTGAAGATCTTTTATCTGAAGCCACGCTTCTTTTCCTGATTGTGTTCCGATAAATATTTCTACTGAATCCTGTTCGATATATGGTATAAGGATACTCCCTTTAAAAAGAGTCCATTCCTGTTCGTTTGCCGGGAAATTATCGATGTATTTTACTCCTTCTTCGAGTTCAGTGGTCCGTAATCCATTCCTTAAACGAAAAAGTTTTAGCGCAACAGGCGAATTGCCTTTGCACAGAAACGAAATAGTATAAATTTTCTGGTCTTCGAAAGGGGCGATAAATTCAATACCGGCTCTGCCACCGGGATGACAAACCAAGGAAATAAGGCTGTCATTCCGCACAACTTCCACGTTTCCCTCTTTATTCCAGGCGTTTCCAGCTTTAACAGATTGGCTGCTTCCTGCATCCAGGTTGTACATTTCGCCGAAAGTCTGGCGGATAAAATCCTTACCATCTGACTGCTCCTGACGGGTTGCAACAGCGTATAAATTCGGATCCGGAAGCAACCTCATTCCGACAAATCCACCTCCACGCCCACTGAATCTGCGGCGTGTGGTTCGTGTAAACTGGTTTTTATACCCTGCATCTGTCAGAAATCCGACCACTTTATTATCCGGCGTTACCCAACCGGCAGCCGGATACATCTCATGCACCATTCCACCGGGGAAGTTTTCATACTCAAATGTGATGTATTTCAGGGGAATTTGAGGCGGGCGTGAAGTTTGCTCCAGGATATAATACAAATCTGTCATGGAGGGCTGAAAAAGCTGAATCGTCTTTTTTACCACATTGCTGTTAACAATTTCATAATTAACAGAAACGGATAAATTGGCATCAAAATCCGGCAGATATGAATTCCGGGTTAGGGTTATTGAGGTTTCGTTGCCACTCCTTTTTTCGCCTTTCCAGGAGGGAATAAAAGCGGTGGTGCTGGCATCTGTATTAAAAAAACGGATGGAAAATTCTTCGGTATTGGTAACCATTAGTTGGTTACCGCTATAAATTTCAACATGATATCCATTTTGATTATCCCCTGCTGCTTTAAGGTGTAACGACTGCCCATGCGAATTTGTACTGATGCAGAAAACCGGCAGCAACAAAAGAAAAAATCTGAACGTGAATCCTTTAATCTGCATGATAACCAGGTATTTGTAATCGATTTAACCGTAAAAAAGGAAGGCCCTAAAGCCTGCAAAAACTTAGCAGATCAGTTGGGCCATTCCTCACACCTCAATCAAAAAACACTAACCCCAAAGATTAAGGTTTTTCGTCAGTATAAAGCCTAGAAACCTGTCCATCAGCAAGTGCGATGTTATAGATTTTCAACCCATCAATGGCTCCATTAAAGTATGTTCAATTAATTGTAATTTTTTTAATCTTACATCTAAAAATATCGAATAGCCCTGACATAGCTATTTTGATCCTTCGGATTAGAATTCAAAGAACCATTGTAAAAATTTTGTACATGAGCATAGCTAAAGTTAGTAACGTCCTCGGTTGAACTCCAATAGTATGCTTGAGCAAAACCACCAATTATTGCTTTATTGATATAAAGTTTGTTCAGCTCATCCTTACTTGGTAAAGACCAGTCGGCGTAACCATTCAGTACTAAATCACCGCATAATTTAGCAGCATAAGTTCCTGCTCCATGTTTATTAACAATAGCAAAAGTGTTAATATTTCCACAATGCAGTGCTGAACATGTTGGAATTGCATTGCCATTCCCTCCATTACACCATATTATGCCAGAACTTTGATCAGATGTTGCAGCTATTATTCCATATGTTGCCCCTGAAACATATCCAGGTTCACCGGGTTGAAAAATATACGCAATTTTACCGCCTTGATAGGTATCTCCTATCTTTACCGCTCTAAAGCGTATTTCATTGCCATAGGAAGTATTGATACCATTTGTTGCATAAGCTCTCACGGAATAATAAGTCCCTAATGTTAAACCAGTTATTGAACTTGTAAACGATCCTGTTCCTGTTCCATCTATAGTTTTAGTGCTTAATGCAGTGGTAGGATTTCCTTCTATATTCCAGCAAACTCCTCGAACTGTAACAGGTGAACCTCCATCATTACTTATATTTCCGCCGCTAGTTGCTGAACTAGATGTTATTAAAGATGCAATAGTTGTAGTAAGAATAGGCGCTGTTGCTTCTGATGTTGTAAAATTTATTTCATTCCCATATCCTATGTAGTTACCTGTATTCCTTGCATAAGCTCTAACATAATAAGTAGTCAGCGGTGCAAGCCCAGTAATAGTACTATTATAATTAGTAGAATTAGGAGCCTGTGAAGTACAATTATTTGTAATTGTAGGATTTGGAGAAGTACTCCAACAGACACCTTGGAGATTAATGTAATATCCCCCATCATATGTTCTGTTACCACCGCTTGACGCGGTATTGGATGAAATTGAAGTAGCAACTTTGGTGGTAAGCGTTGGAAGGGCAGAAAGTGTTGTAAAACTTATTTCATTCCCATATCCTGTGGAATTCGTATTCGTAGCATAGGCTCTAACGTAATACTTAGTTAATGGCGCTAAACCCGTTATACTGCTAATAAAACTTGTGCTACCTTGAGACTGCGATGTAAAGTTATTAGCAATCGTAGGATTTGGTGATGTACTCCAACAAACACCATTATGAATTACATAATAACCACCATCATCTATCCTAGTGCCACCACTTAGTGCGGTGTTGGATGTTATTGAGGATGCAATGTTAGTAGTAACAGTTGGAGCTCCAGAAGACATTGATTTTGAATTGGAGATTTTTTCATCAGTTTTGATTTCACTATCCTTTTTACATGATTCGAAAAAGATTGTTGAACTTAGGAGAACCATAAGTAGTAGGGTGATTGGTTTCATCATTTTTTTCATAATTAGAAAGGTGATTGATTAATCGAATTAGTTAATTGAATTCTGTTAAATGAATATGTTTGACATTTATTACTATAGATTAAAATAAGTAATCCATACTTGTTAAATCATTAAATACTGTCGTACGAAAATGTAGTGAATGCCTTGCGTTGGTTATTCTACATGCTTTCACCATTGCAAATGTTCAAATCATTTGCATAATATCCGTCCCAACTCGTATCAAAAGTAGTGATACAAAACTGTGCTTAGATTGAGAAGGGAAGGCTCAATTTCCAGTCATATAAACAATAGATAATTAGAGCCTTACCCTATTTCTGCCTAAACAATAACTAAACCAATAAATTAAGGTTTTTCATCATTATAAAGTTTCCCTACCTGGCCGTCTGTCAATGCTGTACTGTAAACTTTCAGCTCATCAATAGCACCTTTAAAAGAGCCTACGTTAGCAGTAGTAATCCAACTAAAATTGTCAGGATGAAGTGCTATTTCAGTATCTGTTGCAAATGAGCCAATTAAGAAAGGTTGTGCAGTATAAGTATTTGTGCCATCAACAAAAGAAAGAGTTCGAGTCAATGACCCAACACCATCTCCTGATTCCCAAGCTTGTACCATTATACCATTAATGAAAAATTTCATTGTTTTGGTTGTACTATTTAGCGTAACTGCAACATGCGTCCATGTAAGGGGAGTGACTATGCCGGCACCAGCATCCTTGTCCTGAACGGAGGTGGCATCAATCCTTTCAGTTAACAATGGCTTACCCGCGGATTGTGTTTGAAACTTATAACCCCACCAGTAGTTTTGTGAAACGATACAGTTGTTTTCCCATCCTAATAGATCATTTTTAATCCATGCTGAAATAGATATATCAGCAGGCAAGAAACTGGGCGAATATGGCACTTCCAAGTGAGCTCCTTTATCCAGATATATTGCTTTTCCTCCTTTTATCCCTGCAACCCATGTGGGCATTGCAGCATCAGCACCGAGTAAAGTAGTCCATCCTTTGGTAAAAGTTGCTACTTGTTTAGAAGTAGAGTAGGATGTAGCAATAGTTCCTGTGCCTTCATCAAAGTGCCAACCGGCCACTAGGTATAATGCTTCATCGATAAATCCATAAGCCTGCGACTCAAAAGTTGTCATGGCTTCGGTTAATTGGGTTACCAGGTTGTTGATTTGTACCTGTGTGAGTGGTGTAGCAGCTGCTGTTTTAACAGTTGCAAGAGTAGCTTTGTAAGCATTGATTGCTACCTCGGGATAATCGGCAGTAGTAGCGGCAGCGGCAAGAGCGTCAGCTTCTACTATCAATGCATTAAGGGCTGTGTAATCTCCTTGTACAATCGGATCTTCTTCATCGTCCTTGCATGATCCGAGGACCATTACTGAACTTACGATGAGCATGAGCACTAAAGTGCGAAATTTAATCAGGTTTTTCATTTTCATTTTTTTTGATTGGTTTTTAATTATGAGGATTTAGGTGAATTGTTATTATTATGGATTAATCGCCTGGTTGGCATCAATTTCAGCTTGCGGGATTGGGAAATAGCGCTTTGTGTCGTAGTTAAAATCCGGACCCAGTGCTACCTCTGCCGTGGTTTTCCCCCAGCGCATAAGATCGAAATACCGGTGAAACTCCTGGGCCAGCTCAACCCTGCGTTCCTTTCGGATAGCTTCGCGCAGTTGGCTGTTATCAGTGGTTATAATATCGGCCAGCAGATCATCCGGTGCGGTTCCGTTAAAACTTGCCCGGGCACGCTGGCGGACTTTATTCAGATTGGCTCTTGCCGAATCGGCCTGACCGTTTTCAAGAAAAGCCTCTGCTTTCATAAGCAAAACATCGGCATTTCGCATATAGATGTAGTTCAGATCGCCATCGCCTTTTAGTGAAGCAGATACTTCCGAAAGCGGCTGCTGGTGCTTTTTGGTAAGAAAACCTGTAGGCGACCAGCTCATGCTGAAGATTTCACCATTCAGCCAGGGTTGGCCATCGCGCCCGATGGAAACATCCAGACGTGGATCTACTTCGCCGGTTGAGCTTTTTTCGAAAGCATCAACAAGCGCTTGTGTTGGAGCATTGAAATAGTAACCTCCTTCGGTTGCCGGTGCAAATTGCTGGTTAAGTGGACTTCCTTCGCCCGGGTTTTGAGCTGCCAGGTGCTGCACTTCGAAGATAGATTCTTTGCTGTTTTCGGACGACAGTTTAAAATTACCGGCGTAATCTGGTAAAAGGCCGTAAATGCCCAGGGCCTCTAACTGGTGGAAATAGCTAATCGCGTCGGACCATTTTCCCTGGTAAAGGCTCACTTTGCCCGAAAGGCCGAGAGCAGCCCCCTTGGTAACTCTGCCATTATCCGAAACCGAATAGGAGGCAGGAAGTACTGCCGCAGCATCGGTAAGATCTTTTTCAATCTGCTGATAAATTGCGGTAACATCACTCAATGGGACATGGATGGCTTCCTGAGTAACCTGTGGTAAGAGTTTCAGCGGAACCTGGCCATAAATATTAACAAGGTTAAAATAAGTATATGCCCTTACAAATTTGGCTTCTCCAATTATTCTGCTTTTCAATCCTTCGTCCATTGTAACATCAGGCACATATGCTATAACATTGTTGGCCCGGGCAATAGCTTCGTAGGCAAAACTCCAGTAATTGCCAAGCATTCCGTTATTGGCATCGGCAGTAAAATCATCAATGTAGCTGATTTCGGCCTGGTCGCCGGGATTTCCGCCTTTTACGGCATCATCGGAAGCAATATCGCCAAATACCCAGATGTTATTCCTGGTGTTTGTAAATAACATGCCATTATACACTCCGTTGATCGCCTGTATCGCTTGTTTTTCGTTTTGGTAATAGGTATCGTTCGAAAACGTTCCTTTAAGGTCTTCGGTCAGAAACTTGGTGCACGAACCCAGCGATATCAATGAAATTGACAGCAGCAGTATGCCGGTTTTCAGATGGTTGTAATTATATTTTATCTGTTTCATAGCCGTTTTCATTTAAAAATTGATGTTCATACCAAGCATAAGAGTCATAGCCGATGGGTAAGTTCCCCAATCGATACCGGAAGCAGGGTCGCCCTCACTTTTGGAGTTATCGCTGACAGTCATTTCAGGATCAAGGCCCGAATATTTGGTTAAAGTCAGCAGGTTTGTACCTGAAACATAAACTCTTACGCGCGATAATCCGACTACTTTAAGAACTGCCTGCGGAATGGTATAGCCGAATTGTACGTTTTTTAGCCTCAGGTAAGAGCCATCTTCGAGGAAACGTGACGAGGGTCTTGCGTTGTTCGATTTGGCACTCCAGGCAGGCCGTGGCTGGGTATTCGAAGTGCCGTCGCCTGTCCAGCGTTCGTCGAAATAGCGTTGGGTAATGGTAAATCCACGATAAAATCCTTCGATATCCTGGTTGATCTGCAGGTAAATTTTATTGCCATACGAACCCTGGAAAAATACCGTCAGGTCAAAATCCTTGTAATTTGCTGAGAGGTTCACACCGGCGAAAAGTTTGGGAATAGCGCTTCCCATATGAATACGGTCGGCATTATCGATACGGTTATCATTGTTTTGGTCTTTAAACTTTACATCACCCGGATGTATATTGTTTCCCTGGAAAGCCGATAAAAGGATATCAGCTTCATTCTGGAAGATGCCCTCCATTTCGAGCAGGTAAAAAGATCCGATTTCATGACCAACTTCGGTGCGGGTTGCATATACTCCTGTTTCAACCTGTCCGCCAAACAACGGAGCATCCAGTTTGAGTACTTCGTTATGAAGGAATGTTATGTTCCCACCGGCCGAATAGCTCCAGTCGCCTTTATCCTGGCGGTAAATGGCTTCTATTTCTATACCACTGTTCAGGACCGAACCGCTGTTGATCCAAGCTGCCTGCGCATCACCCACCGAAGGTGGATTAGGGGCTTTCACCAACATGTCTTCTGTTACTTTGTAGAAACCGTCGACGGATACAACGAAGGCGCCTTTCCAGAATTCGGCATCGATACCTGCGTTGTACTGGTAACTGGTTTCCCACTTCAGGTTTTCATTGCCGAGCGCTGATTGCGCGTAACCATCATTCGTTACTCCTCCAAAAGGATAATTGTAATAGGGCGAAATGCGGTCGCTGTATGCATACAGGCCGATTTCCTGGTTACCGATGGCACCATAGCCCAGTCGGAGTTTGAGATTTTCGAGCCATCGGACATCCTTCAGAAAGGCTTCCTGTTTTAATGCCCATCCGGCTGAAACGGAATAAAAATTTCCCCATTTGTTATCACCTGTAAACCTTGATGATCCGTCGCGGCGAACGGTTGTGGACAAATAATACTTTTGTTTGTAGTCATAGCTTAACCTTCCGAAAAACGAAGCCAGTGACGAATTCCACTCACTCTGGTTGCTGGTTTTCTGACCTATACCGTTGCCGATATAAATAAGTTCTTCCTGCTGAATAGGGAAATCGGAATCGCTTGCATACAATGCCTTCCCATTATCTTTAATGGCTTCGAACCCAAGCATTGCCGAAAGTGTGTGATATTCTGAAAATTTTGTTTCGTAGTTCAGCAGGTTGTTTAATGTCCAGCTGGTTGCTCTTTCGTTCGAAATGCTCAGGCTGTTGCGGGCGCTGATGCGGTTTTCGGTTCCCCAGGTACGGTCGAACCGGCGTGTGTTTGTATTGCGGTAATCAATACCAAAATTGGTGGTGAATGTTAACCCGGTGTAAACTTTTGCTTTTATATACGCCTTGCCAAGGTAGCTGTCGTCCTTACGGTTGTTTTCAACATATTCGGCCATACCGATAGGATTATAGCCATCGCCAAGAAATGAATCGTATTTCTGTTCACCGAAATACTCTGCAGGGCGGTCAACAAAAGTTACCCCATCGTCGAACTTAACCGGAATACCCGGATTTCTGAAAAATGCGTAACGCACAACACTGCCCCCATTTCCTCCATACCCATCACCCGAACTTCCGATAATATCATTGTTCGATATACCTGCCAGCATGCTCATTCCCGCTGTAAGCCATTTGTTTATATCCGAATTTACGTCAGCACGGGCTGTTCCCCTTGTATAACCGGTATTGTTGATAATTCCTTTCTGGCTGAAAAGGGAGGTGGAAAGGATATAATTAGTTGATTCGTTACCTCCTGAAACAGATAATTCATGCGAAGTAACAGGTGCAGGTTGCAGCAATTCATCCACATAATCCACATCCGAAAATTTAGCAGCATCCTCGGCCGTGATAAGCGGGCGGTGAAGTCCTTCGGGCAGGTAGGAATTATCGTTGGCTGCAGCTTCGTTGTAAGCCGTCACATAATCGGCTGTGTTTACCATAGGCGTGAGCCTTACCGGCACCTGGTACCCAAACTGACCATTATATACAACCTTTGCCTGACCTTTTACTCCTTTTTTTGTGGTTATAAGCACTACCCCGTTATTAGCTCGTGAGCCATAAATTGCTGCCGATGAAGCATCTTTTAGTACAGTAATATTTTCAATTTCGTTGGGAGAAAGTATTTTCAGCGCATCGGCTGTCGGAATACCATCCACAATGTAAAGCGGGTTATTGCTCGAACTTATGGAACCTGCGCCCCTGATCCTTACCGAAACACCTTCGCCAGGAGCACCGGTATTCTGGGTAACCTGTACCCCGGCAGCTCGTCCCTGCAAAGCCTGATCGAGGCCGGCAACGGGAATCCTCGTAAGCTCACGGGAATCCACTTTTGTAACTGCACCTAATACATTTCGTTTTTTTACAGATCCATAACCCACTACAATCATTTCCTCAAGCATAACCGACTCGGCCGAAAGCTTTACATCAATACGGGTGCGGCTTCCAACGCTATCTTCAACCGGTTTGTACCCGATGTAGGAAAAGACCAGCACCGATGTCGGCTTCAACTGATCCGAAACAAGGCTATAGTTACCATCAATATCAGTAGTTGTACCCTGCGAGGTTCCCTTAATAAGAATAGTAACCCCGATAAGGGTTTCCCCGGTTTTGGAATCGACAACGGTTCCGGTGAGCGGAGTTTGTGCATACAAACAGGCCGCTGTTGTTAAGGAAAGTAAGAAAAGTAATAGTTGTTTCATTTTACTTATTTTGAATTTGTTGTTACAAACCGTTTGCTTTAAACTACTTGTATGAGATCACATAATCGTTTGCTTTCAGTTTTTTACCTTCGCTCGTCAGCCTGGTGCCAGCCGGTAACTCCACGATCAGAACAGCTGATCCGGCAGGTATTTTCAGAGCAATTTTTCCGCTTTGTGCTTTTGCCAGGTAGCTTTTCGAAACAATATCGAAAAGATCAACAGATCGACCGGTTGTGTAGGTTACTGTTTTCTCTTCCCCGAAAGGGTTGTAATACAGGAATTCAGGGTATTTATTTTCGGCATAAAAATCAGTGATGTTGCAATCCAGCGCAAGTATTCCTTCCACATCAGTAGTATGAACTATAGCTCCGAAAATACCTGCAATGGAAGTGCTGTAAAGGCTGAACATCGACTCTTTAGGTTGTCCGGCCACCCATTTAGGACCGTCGCCCAACGAAACCGGGGAAATTCCTTTTAGAGCAAGATTGTTATAATCGTCCATTTTGCGGATGCCCTCGTAACCTATAATTCCGTTGGTAATGTCTTTCATTTCAGGGAGCCACTGGTGAGCATCGTCAACCTGATCGGGGTAAAAAAGTCGCGAAGCATTTACTGCGTTTAGCATAAATTTGCCTATAGTTTTAGCATACTGCGGTTCATATTTTACCATGGGAACCAACGGCCAGGCCATCGCCACGGAATTCATAAAGAAACCATATCCGCCGCCATCGGTAATGCTTCCCTGCAGACCATGAACATCGTAATCGCCCCATCGTTCGGCTATTACACCCCAGCCATATCGGCCATCTTTTGCCTGGCAGCCGTCAAATGACCAGTTGAGTAACTTAGTCACATCGTAATTGGTTCCTTGTTCGGCATTAAGCCTTGCTGCGGTGTAAGCTCCAAAAGGAAGCAGAATCTCGTAAAAGCGGCTTTCCTTTTGGTTGAGCAGGGCTTCGGTGGCACTTTTGGCTCCTTTCAGGTAGCGGTCGTCGCCAAATTTCTGATAGGCAGAATACAATACCCACGCATGTCCGCCGGCAATATCCTGTTGTTGCGGCACATTATTGATCATGCCTTTCATTTGGGCATAATCGAAATAGGAATAATTATAGTTGCCCTGAAGCGTTGAATCTGCTTTGTAAAACTGATCGGCAACTGAACGCTGTATCATTTCGGTATTTTCTACATCGGGATACAGGGCAGCGACACCGTAATACAACACATTCGGATATACGTCGTACCACCAGTCGCGGCCATAGCCACCGCCGGCCATTGCAACAGCTGGATTGGTATTGTTCATTACGATATTCCATTTGGTATCGCTGTTAAAATAGTTTTGCGCCATTTTAACATAATTGTAACCCTGTTGGCTGGTTTTGTCGATGCCCAGTAATCCGGCGCTTATAAGTGAATTGTATGCCGTAAGTGCTTCGTGAAATTCGCCGTTGTTTTTATCTGGTCCCTGGCGTACATCACCGATTACGGTATATAGGCCATAGGTAACCTGGTCGAAATTCCGTCGTGCACTGTCGAGCCAAATGAACGGACCGCCCCCGCTTGTGTTGCTGAAATTAAATACCAGGCTGTCAAATTGCAGCGCCTTTTGTTTCCAGTCAATGATTTTAAAGGGTTGAGGAAAATCAGGCATTTGTTCGACGCGTGCAATAGGTGTTTGCACCACGGCGACTCCTGTATTTGTTTTACAGGAATAGATTGCCAGCGCAATTGACAGTGTCAGAATTATTGTACCTGAGAATTTCATAGTTCTTTTTCGTATGAGTGTTTCATAATGTTTTTAGCCAATGGGATGGAAAGCATCTGCAAAACAGCCACAATGATGAGAGAGTACCTGAGTGCAAATGTTTCGGACACATAGAAAGCCAGGAAAATAAAGAGTCCCAGTCCGGCTACTCTTCCGGCATATAATCCGAATTCGTGGTTCAGGATATACGCGTAATTATTTCGGTTTTCACGTTTCGACACTACATCTATCACCTTCATCATGATTGGATAGTATGCAAGGTCGTGCAGCGGCTGGAAGAATACTTTGCACAATACAAATACCATCACACCGAACATGGAAAGCTCTATGCCGTTTACGATTGTTCCGATCAGGAATAGTGTGATGCCAAATCCGAAAATAAGGATCCGGTGATTGGGTTTCGCAAAGCGCCCCAGCAGATAAATTAGAATTGCTGTAAGTCCGCCGCTTATTCCCTGTATGAGTCCGAGAGAACCTTCCTTCCCTACATATTTCATGATAAGCATGGCAGGAGCGGTGACAAGGAATCCCTGAACAAGGCCTTTTAATATGGCCAGTAATATTTGCTTATTCCAGAGTTTATCGAACCGGAAATAGAGGAAATCTTTTTGGATGGGATTTTCGAATTTTCCACGGGCAAGCGAAAAACAAGCCAGAATAGTAATTGCAAAAACCATTATCGTTACAACCCGGTAGCCTTTATACACATCGAATACGATACCGAAAATTTTGACACCGTCAATTGAAGCAAGCAAAGCACCGATAGCCAGTGGTATAGCTATATTCGAAACGGTAAAGAAAAACGATTCGAGGCCGAAGAAATAGTTACGGTTTTCGTCCTTTGTGGTGTTTAAAGCCATCAGGTAGCGGTTAGTCCAGAAAAAACCTGAAGCAGCTCCAATCAGCGTTCCGGAAATAATTAAACCTGGCAATGCAATGTCTTTTACAAACATCATCCCTACCATCGATAATCCGCTGAGCAGTATGCCGAAACTGTAAAGGTGGGCAACTTTAAACTGCTTGAGTAAAAAACCGTTTGTAAGTGAAGTGATAATGATTCCCGTGTACATAGCAACCTGGAAAATAGCGACATAGCTTGTGCTTGCAAAATAGCGCATGATGTAAGCTGCCATAAAAATTTCGACCACCGGCAAAACCAAAGCATACAGCATATTGGTAATGAGCAGTACCCGCATATTGTGCGGCATCGAAAGGAAAAACCTGAATTCGGTGGTCAGTTTAGCTAACATATTTGGTACCTGTTGTTAAGTTAGTGTTGATAGTATTTCGGAAATGGATAACCGGGCACCGCATATCACTTCGTCGCTGGCTCCGTAATACATAAAAATATCGTCGCCTTTAACGTAATGACCGTTGGTAAACACGACATTTCCAAAGAAACCTGTTTGTTCATAGGTTTCAATTGGTTCCATAATAGGGTCGGTGCTGCGGGCAAGTACTTTTGAAGGATCATTAATATCAAGCAGCAATGCGCCGAGGCAATACCGGTGGTCGCTGTTGGCGCCGTGGTATATTTCGAGCCAGCCTTTTTCGGTCCGTATAGGTGCTCCGCCTGCTCCAACTCTTGCCGAATCCCACATTCCGGGGCGAACAGTCGCAATGCACTTGTGTTGTCCCCAGTGTATCAGGTCGGGCGATTGGGCAAGCCATATATAATTGCCACCTAGTTCCGGACTGCTGGGGCGGTGAAGGGCAAAATAGTTTCCGTTAATTTTTTCGTCGAAAATGGCACAATCTTTATTGTGCGGAGGGAAGATCATTCCATCGCGGCTGAAATTTTTCCAGTCGGTAGTGCGGATAAGTCCAACACCAACGCCAAACTCTGATACTTCGGTGAAAGAGAGGCAGAAACCTTCGTCCATGGTTGCCACACGGCAGTCTTCAATGCCAAAAGTTTCGAGTTCGCCTTTGCCGAAAATCGGGGGATAGCCTTCCGGTTCATAAAACTTTACACCGTCGTCGCTGCAAACAAGACGCAGGTAGGAGAGGGTAGTAAGGTAATCTTTCTTCTTATAGTTGATCACGCGCGGATCAGTAGCATCGAGATCAGGATCGTTTTTATCAAAACTCAGGATTTCAATTTCACCTTTACTATTATATACGGGGAAACTGATTTTGCCTTCTATCTGTTTGGGCCTTTCGGCAACCCTCAGCAACAGCCATATTTTACCTTCGAACCGAAACACGCCAGGGTTCAGCAGGCATAGTATTTCCATTCCATTGATTCCTGGTTTTAAGTCGGCAGGTCGAAGAAGGGGATTTGATGGGAAACGATTTGCGATATCCATTTTCAGTAGTTTTTTCCGATAACAAAGCTACTGGAGCAACTACCAAAACATGTCCACCCTGTTCCTGATCTTGTCCGCCCTGTTCCAAAATTGATGCTATCAGGCTATACAGGATGGAATCGGACCCGAAAATGAACTATTGTCTTAATTGAACCGCTAATGTGTTCAGGTGGTAAGAGTAAACTACGGATAATTTGCAAAGACTGTTTTTCAGGCTTATTATTTCCTCCTTTGCCTGTAGTCCGAAGGGGAGCAACCGAAAGCTTTGCTAAAAAGCTCATAAAAATGTGCACGGCTGTTGAAGCCGGTCTGGTCGATGATTTCGCTTACTGTTAACGTTGTGGAATCGAGCAGAATAGCGGCTTTTCGCATCCTGCGCTGGTTTATCAGTCCGTGAGGGGTGGTGCCAAGCACCGATTTTGTTTTGTTGTAAAGCGATGATTTGCTGATGGCCAGTCTGTCGCACAGTTTGTCAGTCAATAGTGATTCATCATCAATATTTTCATCAATATACGTAAGCAATTTCTGGAAAAAAGGATCAGGGATTTCGTTGATTAAAGCAGTAGAATCATCCTTGTTGGCAAAACTTTGCCTGATATTCAATCTTTTGGTGAGAAGTTTTTCGATACGTATTTTCAGGTGATCGGGGTGAAATGGTTTTGGGATGTAGGAGTCGGCACCTGCCTGCAAGCCTTTAATGCGATCCTCAATTTCCGCTTTAGCAGTCAAAAGTATCAGCGGAAGGTGGCTGGTATCAAAGTTCTGCCTGATCCTGCAGCAAAGATCAATACCATCCATTTCGGGCATCATAACATCCGAAACAACAAGGTCAATCGCATGGTTTTCGAGAACGTGTAAAGCTTCAATACCATTTCCGGCAAAAGAAAGATTATACAATGGCCGGAGCATATCGTTCAGCAATTCAAGTATTTCACGGTCGTCATCCACCAGTAGAACTGTTGGTTTTTCAGCCGATTGTACAACGGAGGTTGTAATATCCTTATCGTATTCTTCGTCTATTAAAACCATTTCGCCGGCATCTTCGGAGAATGTTTCAACTACATTAGCTGTATTTACCTGGTGGATATCGGGAAAGCGGCATGTAAACTGTGTTCCCTGGTTCGGTTGACTTTCATACGTAATGGTGCCTTTAAGCAGTTCAACAATTCCTTTGGTAACCGCCAGTCCGAGCCCTGTTGATTTGTAACCAGGAAAACTTCCTCTTTTCTGTGCCGATGAAATTCCGAAAGGTTCGAAAACTTTACTTTTAAATTCAGGATTAATTCCAACACCGTTATCTTCAATTTCGGTAACAAACTCATGCTCACCGAAGGTAATGCGCACATTTACATATCCTCCCGGATTGTTGTATTTAATGGCATTCGACACGAGGTTTGTAATTATTCGCTGGTATTTATCAGCGTCGGTATTAATAAAAACGTCTTTTTGGCCGCAAATCACCTTGCAGGAAATTTCTCGTTTCTGAGCAAGGGGTTCCAAATCCGAAATGGCTTCCAGTGCAAGCATTTCCGGATTTACACTGCTGATATTCAAAGGTTCTTTACCTTTTTCCAGTTTCCGGAACTGAATAATTTCAAGAACCAGTTTCTGTAACTTGATACTGTTATTATAAACTTTCAGAAGGCGCGGATTTTTTCCGGTGGCATCGGATTCTTCGAGCAGTGCGTGTATATGCGAGTTTATAAGGGTAAGGGGCGTACGGAATTCATGAGCTACATTGGTGAAAAATTCGATTTTGTAATTCTGCAATTCTTTTTCCTTTTGTTGGGTAAACTCTAAAAGGGCTGCTTCTTTTCGCCTCGAAACACGCCGGATGTAAGATCGGATAAGTAAAAACTGGATTCCCAGAAACAATAGAATATAAGCAGTTATGGCCCATTTCGTGCGCCAGAAAGGAGGATTGATAATTATTTCAACTTCTTTCAGATTCTCCGACCAGTTACCATTTTCATCGCTTACGCGGATCTGAAGGAAATATCGGCCCGGATTAAGATTTGTAAAACTGATTGCCTGGTTGAAGGGATTTATCACCCAGTTATCGTCGAAATTTTTCAAGCGGTACGATATCCGGTGACGTTCTTTTCCCCAATAAGCAAGCGGAGAAACATTGAAAGCCAGCGCATTCTGATTGCTTTTAAGTTCCAATCGGGATTGCAGGTTCATGCGATTGGCAAGTACACTCTCCTCACCAATTTCAACTGCCTGGTTCCGGATCAGCAATTCGTTGATAGCAATAGGCGGGAAGAAAGAGGAAAATTTAATTTCCCTGGTTTGTATCATATCTACGCCCATGGTGCCCCCCATGAATAATTCGCCTGTGAGATTATCATAAAATGAGGCTCCGTCGCTGTATTCTACATTGATGAGTCCATCGTTGGAAGTGAAACTTTTTACCGTTTTATTCTGTAAGTCAATGCAGGAAAGTCCGTAGTTGGTGCTGGCCCAAAGGTTTCCCTGCCGGTCCATCTGTATGGCATGGACTGACGCGTTCGACAATTCATCCTGCAGGTTTAAGCCGGCAACCTGAACATCGCCATTTTGTGCAGGCAAAAGCGAATAAATGCCTGCACTGCTCCCAACCCATATGGTATTTTTATCATCAGTAAATAAAGCCAGAATATCATCGTTTTTGATCAGTGACGGGTTGGTTTGCGAATTGTGTTGCGATAACACCCGCTTTGTAATTGTGTTGTACCGATAAACGCCAAAACCGCGGGTACCTATCCATATTATTCCGGGGCGTTCCTGTGTAATCGCATATACAATTTGTTTCTGCTGACCTCTGGCTGTTGCATTTTTTTCGAGTATTACCTGCTCATAATATACCGGTTCCGAAGGTCGGTTCTGGTCAAAATCAATCATAATAACTCCGAATCCGCTGGTGCCTAAATATAATCGATGATCGCTGTCCTCAAGAATGCGGTAAACAGAAGCGAATCCAGGATTGCTGTTGCTGATATAATCGCGGGGGAAATTCCTTATTTTTTTATAATCGGGCGAAATAATATCAATGCCGCGGCCGTCAGTTCCTACCCATATGCTTCCATCGCTGCGTTCGTGAAACGAAAGTACCGAGTTGTTGCTCAACCCGTTTTTAACCGAGATTTCTTTAATATGATTTCCTTTTGAATCAAAAACATCAATACCACCTCCTTTTGTACCGATCAACATGTCTTTATTCCGGGTTATGAGTATGCTTCTAACTATGGGATATGATAATTGCCTGGATGACAATATTTTATTCGGGAAATCGGAAAGTTTCATTGTATAAACACCATTTCCGTCAGTGCCTATCCATAGAATATCGGGTATGGTTTCGCAGATACTTAAAACTCTTGTAGCTATAGGATTTTTAACGAATGAATCGGAAGGAATGTTGAGCATTTCGAATTCTCCCCCTGCAGCATTCAGGCTGTAAATTTTTCCTTTTTCGGTTCCGGCCCAAAGTCGCCCGGGTGTTGCGGATGGAGCGAAAGAAGTAATAATATCGTCGGGTATTCTCAGCTGAGTAATCACTTTGTTTAAAACATCGACCATTATTGCATTGCCACCGCGTTGGGTGACAAGCAGGTAAGGACGGTTGTGAAGCAATACACCAAGCGACGACGAAATATCTGAAGTGATTGGTAATTGAATAATTTCTTCAAGGTGGTTAGTTTCAATCTTTAAAAGTTTGTTGCTTCCGCTGATGCAGTAAGAGTATGGGCCGATAGCATGCAGGCGTTTTATCCCGAGCGAGGCTTTTGTGGAAGCAGCATCAAATTTTATGCGCTTAAACTGCTTTGATAGTGAGTCGTAAGTAAAAATCCCACTTCCATACACAGCCACTTTTGTTCCGAAAGTACCGGAGTGTGTTAAGGAAATATCATTTTCATAATTAATCTGTTCCGACTCGTTGGTAAAAAACGGATAAAAGCGATTCGTGTAATTGTCGTACAGGGCAACCCCTTTATTTGTTAGCATCCATACCTGGCCCGTTGAGGTTGGATACAGTTCCCTTACCACATGATTGTGTATGTCGAAAGGCCTGATGCCAGGCAGAAAAGTTACAATATTACTTCCATCGTAGCGGTTCAGTCCGTTCCAGGTGCCGAACCAAACATATCCTTCAGCATCTTTGGCAATGGTATTCACAGCTCCGTTCGATAAGCCTTCGCGCCTCGAAATGGAGTGCACATTGCTTCTGTATTGTGCACTTAGCGTAGTAAAAACCGCGAAACACAAAATCAGGAAAAGGAGATGTTTTTTCATGGATCGGGGTAATGCCGGATGCATTATTCAGGTGGTAAAAATAGATACTTTTAGGTAACTTTTCGGAAATATCGCTTCGCAGTCTGAAGTTGTGGTCCGGATTATCAATAGGACCCGGATAAGAACAATGATTTCAGGGAAACTTGCAATAGTTTACGCACCTGACTGACAGAATGATCCGGTGGCGCATATAGTTGTCGGTTAAAGAAACCGATTGGCCGCAGAGTTGATTCAGGCTTGTGGTTTTTCTGCAGCTATGGGATTTCCGGATAGAGTATTCAATGCCTGTTGATTATCTACAGGAATCGTAAAAATGAAAGTACTTCCAATATTTTTCTCGCTTTCAACGCGGATGGTTCCTCCGTTTTTTTCGACAAAATCTTTGCATAAAATTAGTCCTAGCCCAGTCCCCGACTCACCGGCAGTGCCTTTGCTCAGGAAATGATGGTCGTAACGGAATATTTTATTTTTACTTTCGGCATTCAGCCCCATGCCTGTATCGATTACTGATATGGAAGCAAATCCATCTTTTTGCTCAGTTTCAATCCGGATTTCAGAACCTGAATAGGAGAATTTTATCGCATTGCTGATCAGGTTGTTGAGTACCGAAAAAATCATATTTTCATCAGCATGTACTGCAAGTGAATCACCACCGCGGCATATTAGTTTAATGTCTTTTTGTTTGGCAACGGTTTGAAGATTTTGAATTGATTTGTGGCACAATTCAGCAATCAGAAACGATTTTGGCCGGTAGGCTATCATTCCGCTTTGCGAGGTTGACCATGCAAGAAGTGTATTAATTATTTCGAATAAATTTTCAGAAAGGGTATGTATATCCCTTGTGAAAACCATTTTTTCGTCAGCGGAGAGTTTATCGTAATCGTTGATGAGAATATCACTCAACCCAAAAATTGAACTCAGCGGGTTACGTATATCGTGGGCCAGTATCGAAAGGAATTTGTCTTTGGAGGCATTCAGTTTTACCAACTCATCCTTTTGAGCTTCTATCTGATCGTTTTGTGCTGCAAGCAGCTTGTTGGCTTTCCGCTTAGCGCGGTTCTGATTAACCAGAAAAATGGCCAGTACGGCGATAAAAACCAGTACCACCGACAATATATACATAAACAAGTTCTGCTTTGACAATTGCAGTTCTTTACTCAGGTTTTGTTTTACCAGTTTTTCGTTATCAGTTTCTCTTTTAGCAATTTCGTAATGGTATTGGATCTGGTTTACCTTTTCGGTAGTTTCGGCATTTAAAAGACTGTCATTCAATATTTTTGATTTATTCAGATACGTATATGCCGCTAAATAGTCTTTTATTACTGCTTTGTAATCCGATAAATATTCATAAGCCAGTGCTTCCAGTTCCTTGAATTCATATTTTTTGGCCAGGGTTTCAGCATTTGTCAAATGAAAATATGCCTTTGAGGGATTTTTCATATCAAGCATTATCTCGCCCATATTGAGGTGATAATTACAGATGTAATACTTATCGTCTATTTGGTTCCATAGCACATTTGCCTTGTTCAGGTAATCAATAGCCAGAGGATAATTCCCCATCTTTTTATAAGTAAGACCAAGATTGGTATAAGCAGCTGCCAGGTTTGTCTTATTCCCGGATTTTTCATAGATTCTGATAGCCATGATCAGAGTCTCACATGCTTTTTCATATTCTTTCTGCTTGGTGAGGAGAATAGCAATGTTTAACTCGCAGTCGGCCATCCCGGACTCGTCATTTTTACTCCTGAAATGATCAAGTGCCTTGTTATAATAAGCCAGTGACATGGGTTTATTGCCAAGGTAATCATGCACAATACCAATATTCATAAGTGCACGGGCCTGCATAATTGTGTCGCCCGAATCGTGAAACAGCTGCTGTGCTTTCATGAAATTTTCGAGCGATTTATCGTACCAGGCCATTTTCAGGTAGATGAGTCCGGTAATTCGGAAACACTTTGCCGAATCCGTTTTAGTGCCATGCTTGCTTATTTGTTCAAGCAGTGTATTGCTTGTTTCGAGTGCTTTGTTAAGTTCGGATGAACTGTAAAATGCTTTGGTAAGTTCGAAAAGGGTACTTATTTTTTCGGAGGGTGAATGGGCTTTTTTAGAAGCAAGAATCAGACTGTCGGTTTCCGTTTGACCTGAAACATTATTGCAGAAAGCGAGGTTGTTCCCGGAAAGGTAGCTGATAAGTATAAAAACAAATGCAAGCCTGTTAATTTTCATAAAACCTGATTTTTCTTTTAATAAACAGTGCAAATCCTGGGTTTCGAACAGAAGAATTTATTAGCTTTATTTGATTTCAGGCACACTAACGTATTGTAATAAATGTGAGTGTGTTAAAATTAAGCCACAAGTCTTTGATTCAGAGATTTTTGTATTCGAAAAGGCTAATGACTAACCATACATCAAATATACATTTATTTTATAAGTCCGTGTTATCAAAAGTTTAACTTCATGTAAGTTAACAGTTGTGAGGAAGTTCCTGAAAAAACATATTCGGAGCATTTACATGATGGATTTTTCCTGTAGAGCGTAATATTCGAAATCGGATAAAATGGTTTTAAGGAATTTCAGATCAGCCATATCAGTGGTAATACCTGTAACTTTTTTAACATGCGAGCTCATATTGGCTGCCAGTTGCGGATCCCAGGCGCTGCTTCGTTTATGCAACACTTTTTTTACAAGTTGTATATCCCGGTCGGAGAGTGCAACTACTTCACTAAAAACCGGCGTGTAATTTTCAATGCCCGATACAGGTATCAGTTCCTGTAGTTTTGTCCTTTCTTTCAATCTGATAACGGTTGTGCCGGCTGCAAGATCACCCAGGCGCTGCGATTTTTCAGTAAAAGCAATTGAGGTAACAGCAACACTTCCGCCGCTGGCAGTAACATCAATCAGCCGGAATAACCATCTGAGTAAGTATGATGTAACCGAAGGAGTAGAACCGTCAGTTTTCATTACCCGTATTTTCATCATCATTTTGCCAACACTCTGCCCGTTGAAGAATATCTCCATGACGGGATGGTAAATGACTACAGGAAGACCAAACAGAATTAAAATTACGACTTTCCCTGGTTCAAAACCATTCTGGACTACCACCGAAATGAGAAGCCCCCAGATACCCAGAAAAATATAATCAATAGCACTTGCAGCCATCCTGTTTCCAACTCCTGCGGTAGCGTATTTAACAGAAACATTCTGGCTTGTGAGAATATCAAAGGTCGACATATCTAATATTTTTTAATTGCAAAAATAATTTATATTTGCTTGGTTTAAAAACAAACTATTGCCTTGTAATATTTATTCTAAAAACTAGGGTTACGTAATGAAAGAAGCTGCCTTTACCCGAAAAAATGCCGATAAATGGAAGGCAATAGAGGAAGTGCAGCACCCTACCCCGGATAATGTAGCCTCTCAGTTTATTGAACTTACTGATGATCTTTCATATGCGCGTACATTTTACCCTGATTCTAAGACAGAAGCATACCTGAACCAGCTTACAAGTTTTAAGTTTATCCACTTATATAAAAACCAGAAACTGAACCGTGGACGATTCCGCAATTTCTGGTTCAGAGAAATTCCATTACTTATAGCTGAGCACAAACGTCAATTGTTGCTTTCATTACTTTTCTTTTCAATCGGCATTTTTATAGGTGCTTTCTCAGCTGCAAACGACGAAACATTCGTAAGGCTTATACTTGGCGATGAATATATGTCGCGCACTTTGGAAAACATTGAAAAGGGCGATCCAATGGCTGTGTATAAGAGCTATGATGCCTCCGGTTCATTTTTTTTCATCACTACTAATAATATTAAAGTGTCATTTATTGCTTTTGTAGCTGGCATATTTATTTCGGCTGGTAGTATCATGTTGCTTTTAAGCAATGGAATTATGCTTGGTGCATTCCAGTTTTTCTTTTATCAGAAAGGACTTCTGTTTACATCCGTGCTTTCGATATGGGTGCATGGAACACTCGAAATTACATCAATTGTTATTGCCGGTGGTGCCGGAATTGTAATGGGAAACAGTATTTTGTTTCCCGGCTCGTATCCCAGAGGTTATGCATTCCGAAAAGGGGCTACCGATGGGTTAAAAATTATAATTTCACTGGTTCCGTTCTTTATTATTGCAGGTTTTCTGGAGGGTTTTGTTACTCGCCACACTTTTATGCCTTTATGGATCAGCAGCAGTATTATTCTTATTTCCATAACCTTTGTAATAACATATTTTATCCTGATACCATTCCGATTATTAACCAAACTACACAAACCTGTTAAAACACCCTTATTATGAACCAATGGATTAACCTGCGCGAAGAGCGTGATTTTGGAGAAAAATTTAACGCAACTTTTCTGTTTGCCCGTCAGAATTTTAAACCCCTGGGGATTATCCTTCTTCTTTTAGGAACGCCCCTTCTAATTGCCGGCAATCTTTTTCTGGCTTATTTCCAGGTAG
Source organism: uncultured Lentimicrobiaceae bacterium (assembly GCA_964420555.1). Classification (GTDB taxonomy): domain Bacteria; phylum Bacteroidota; class Bacteroidia; order Bacteroidales; family UBA4417; genus UBA4417. The sequence goes on from CAYQTT010000001.1 coordinate 749,606, forward strand.
GCGTGCAAACCGAAGCCGCCAATTTCGGAACTATAAACAGCGGTATCTGGGGATTTTATATTCTGGCAATTTTTGTTTACCTGATTGGGTATACATGGCTTATGACTGTTACACTGGTATACATGACCGAATATGCGGAAGGTAACCGCGAAATTACGCTTGCAAAGGTATTCAGCAGGGCAATGGGTAAATTGGGTAAACTTATTGGCGCTAACCTCCTGGTGACTATTATTGTAGGATTTGCATCAATACTCCTGCTTATTCCAGGTATTTACCTTTTCGCTGCCCTTGCTTTTGTTCCTGCAATTATTGTTTTTGAAGGCGACCCTGTTTTCGAGGCAATTTCGCGCAGCTTTTCGCTTATAAAAACCAAATGGTGGTCAACATTCGGTTTAATAATAATTATAAGCATTGTTGCCGGAATGATGCAAATGATTTTTACTATTCCGAACATCATATATTCGGTAACCAAGGTCCTACATCAGCAGTTGGCGACTTTTAGTACAATATCTGTTGTTTTCCAGGTAGTTGCATCCATAGGCACTGCTCTGCTGTATCCTTTGGTTTTTATCGCCATTGCATTTCAATACTTTAACCTTGTGGAACGCAAAGAAAGTGAAGGCCTGAAACAACAGATTATGATGGCAGGCAAACAGGCTGAAACCACTCCAAAAAACGAAGGTGAGTATTAGAATACTACTCTTATTTTTATTTATCAACCTGTTCTTGCTTCCTGCAACAACAAGGGCCGAAATTGTTATTCCCGGAGATTCTTCTTCTGTAAGTATCCGTTTGCCTGATAAGCAAAGCGTTGCAGAATATAAAAACCAGGATGACTTCAATTACGCCAGGCATAACGGGCAACCCGGTACTTTACAGTTTATACCGGGCTGGCTTCGAAATGCGATTTCCCGGCTTATACAAACTATTTATAATGCCGGTAGCGCTGAAATATTTCTTGTCATTTTGCTGGCTGTGGCCATCGTTGCTGTTATTCTGAAAGTTAACGACATCAACCCTGTTGCTCTTTTTCGGCGTAAAAAGCAAAACCTTCAGCCGTTGTTCGAAATCGGAAAGGAAAATATCGGGGAAATGGATTTCCCGTTAATGATAGAGAAGGCAATAACGCAGAACAATTTCCGGCTGGCAATCCGCTACCATTACCTTCAATCGCTTAACTTGCTTGCCGGTATTGGAAAAATAGAACTCCGTGAAGGAAAAACTAACCGCGAATACCTGGAGGAAATTAGTAATGCGGATTTGCAAAAACATTTCGTACAATTGGTTTATGGATTCGAGTTCGTATGGTATGGTGAATTTCTACTTAACGAAAATCAATATGAGAAACTCAATTCAGCTTTTGTAGAGTTTAAAAAATCGCTTCAGGTATGAGGAAATATGCTTTTCATATTATCCTGATTGCTGTGCTATCCATACTGTGGATACTGTTCGAAGTTTTCAGGCCAACTCCGATCAGTTGGGAGCCTACACTGATTAATTCCGATAAAAATCCTTATGGAACCTACATCGTTTTTCAGCAGGCTGCCTCCCTTTTCAAGGACGAAAAAATTAAGGTTTCGCGTCTTCCTGTATACGAGCAATTAAATGATCCGGTATTGAGTAATTACAATTACCTTTTAATTTCACAGTCAGTTACTATCTCGGATCCGGAACTGAAAAAAATACAGGCATTTGCTTCATCAGGAAATAGCGTTTTTATTGCAGCCAATACATTTAACGACTCGTTTATCGATTCGCTTGGAATCAAAATCAATACGCAGTTCAATTTTTCAACAAAAAACGATACAACTTACCGCTTCTGTAACCCCGCTGTCGAAAAACGTAGTTTCTCGGTCCCTTCATATGCTCATGCGTATTTTTCCGTAACTGACAGCACAGTTCAAATTACCGGTATAATTGAAGATTTGCAGAAAAGGCCGGTGATGGTGAAAATAGCTGCAGGAGAAGGATCCATTATTCTTTGCTCACTTCCTCTCATGTTTTCGAACTGGTTCGTATTGCAGCCGGGAATGAGTGAAATTCCTTTCAAATCCCTCTCTTATCTTCCTGGTACCCTGCCATTGCTATGGGACGAATACCAGAAACAAGGCCGCAATGAAAATACGAGTCCAATCCGAACAATACTGGAAAACAGGGCATTATCCTGGGCTTATTTTCTTTCCCTTTTTGGCATTTTACTGCTACTGGTTTTCGATACCCGCCGCAGGAGGAGCATGGTTCCGGTTGTTGAGCCATTAAGAAACACTTCGCTGGAGTTTGTAAAAGTAGTTGGCATGTTGCATTTCGAACAACGCGATTACAGCGATATTGCACATAAAAGAACAGCCTATTTCCTCGAAAGAATCCGAATGCACTATCACCTGCCAACGCTTAAACTGGACATTGATTTTGCCATCTCCCTTTCCGAAAAATCAGGGTGTAATGCTGAGGAAACAAAAAAACTCGTTAATGTACTCAACCACATCCGTTACACAAAACATATTAGTAACAAAGAACTTATTGAGTTAAATAAATCCATTGAATCATTTAGTATCAAAACCAAGCTTAAAATCTGAAATCATGCAGAAGGAAGAAAGTATAAATTTTGCACCACGCCTCGATTTAACCGCTTTACAGCAAAAGTTTGAAGCCTTGAAAACTGAAATGGCAAAATGCCTGGTCGGGCAGACCAAAATGGCTGAATTGCTGCTAACAGCCATTTTGGCTGATGGTCATGTACTTATCGAAGGTGTACCGGGAATAGCCAAAACACTAACGGCCAAATTGCTTGCAAGAACCATTTCTACAAATTTTTCGCGTATTCAGTTTACACCCGATCTTATGCCTTCGGATGTAATAGGCACGTCAATTTTTAACCCGGCATCGGGTGATTTTGTTTTCCGGAAAGGACCGGTTTTTTCGAATATTGTTCTGATAGATGAAATAAACCGGGCCCCGGCAAAAACACAATCGGCACTGTTCGAAGTAATGGAAGAACGGCAGATCAGTTACGACGGAGTTACATATTCGCTTGATTTCCCGTTTCTTATCCTGGCCACACAAAACCCGGTTGATCACGAAGGAACATACCGGCTGCCGGAGGCGCAACTCGACCGTTTCATGTTTAAAATAGATATTACATATCCCTCAGCAGCAGAAGAACTTCAGATACTCGAATTGCAAAATCATAATACATCAAACCAGCTCGGAAGTGTTGAGCCTGTGCTGCATCCGGAAGAAATTTCTGAATTCAGGAAACTGGCGACCGAAGTTCACATCGAACCCCGTTTAAAAGAGTATATTGTTTCCATCGTGGGTGCTACACGTAACCATCCGTTTTTGTACCTGGGCGCTTCGCCACGGGCAAGCCTTGCACTTCTGCACGCTTCCAAGGCATTGGCAACATTAAGAGGTAAAGATTTCATAGTTCCCGAAGATATACAGGAACTTGCTTTTCCTGTGCTTCGCCACCGCATTATCCTTTCACCCGAAAAAGAGATGGAAGGGCTTACCAATGACGAAGTTATCAGGCAAATAATACGTAAAATTGAAGTTCCCCGATAGTGAAAAACCTGTTTCTTACACGGAGATTTTTTTACCTTTTCTGGGGATGTGTCCTGCTTTTCGCATCCTCACTGATGTTGCCATGGCTTTTAACTGTGGCGATAGTCAGTACGCTTGTTGTCAACCTCAGTGCTATAATTGAAATTATCATGTTGTATGGCACAAAAGGCATACGTGCAGAGCGGCTGCTACCCGAAAAATTTTCGAACGGTAACGATAATACAGTATATATCCTTCTCGAAAACAGGTATAATTTCCCGGTAAGAATCAAAATCCTTGAGGATTATCCTGTGCAATTTCAGATCAGAGACAAGGGAATGGATGTTTCGATGAACCGAAGCGAAACGCGACAACTTTCTTACAACCTTAAGCCGGTGAAGCGGGGAGAATATATTTTTGGATATGTTAATGCGCTGACTACCGGACCACTGGGATTGGTTTACCGCAGGTTTCGAACTTGCAGGGACCAGAAAGTTGCAGTTTATCCATCGTTTGTGCAGATGCGTAGATTTGAACTTATGGCTGTATCGAACCGCCTGACTGAAATTGGTATAAAAAAAATACGCAAAGTAGGCACGAGCTCTGAATTTGAGCATATAAAGCCTTATGTGCAGGGTGATGATCCCCGCAAAGTAAACTGGCAGGCTACCGCACGCCGGGGCGATCTTATGGTAAATAATTACCAGGATGAACGTTCGCAGCAGGTTTATTGCCTCATTGACAAAGGCCGTGTTATGAAAATGCCTTTTGAGGGCATGAGCCTGCTTGATTATGCCATAAATGCTTCATTGGTTTTACTCAATACAGCTATGGTAAAAGGTGATAAGGCAGGCCTGATTACGTTCTCAAACCAGATCAGCAATATAGTGCCTGCTGAGCGCCGGCCGATGCAGATGAATAAAATTATGGAGGTATTGTATAACCAGAAGACCTTTTATAAGGAAAGCGACTTCGAAATACTTTATGCAACGGCAAAACTGAAAATTACCCAACGCAGTTTGCTACTCCTGTTTACCAATTTTGAAACACTCGAAAGTCTCAAACGCCAGTTGTTTTTTCTCAGGAAAATGGCAGTACAGCATCTACTTGTGATAGTTTTTTTTGAAAACACTGAGGTGAATGAACTTCTGGAATCGAACCCCAAAACCGTGGAAGATATTTACATAAAAACTATTGCCGAAAAATTTACTCTTGATAAGCGCCGCATAGTTCGTGAACTTGAGCAGTATGGAATTCATGCAGTGTTAACCACACCCGGCAATCTAACAGTCAACGTTATTAATAAATACCTCGAATTGAAGGCAAGGGGAAAATTGTAGCTTAAGCATTTCAGCTTTCGCCCTTAATAAGTTCAGCTTTCTGAAATCGGTTCTCTGATAAAAAACAGGGAGCCGGCTTACATTAGTATGAGCCGGCTCCCAATATTCGAAAGCTTTTAAATGAATTGATTTTTACTATTTATCCATAATTAAAACAGGCTTTTCACCCTATAGCCTAGGGTTTCATTTGACTTATTGCTTGATGAATTTCCGGGTACTTACATTTCCCGGGGTGAACACTCTGATGAAATAAGTACCAGGTTCCAGCTTTGAAATATTCAGTTCATTTGCTTCATTCTCAGTCTTCAGCAACGACCCTGTTTGAGAATAAATTTCAACCTTTTCTATCGTTTCGGTACATTCAATATTCAACTTGTCTGTTGCCGGAACCGGGAAAACTTTCAGGTTGTTGGCTTTGGCAACTTCTTTTTGCCCAACTATTGTGCTTGACTTAAAAAATGAAAACTCACCACCCCGCTTTTTGTCATCCAGCATCAGGTTGCCCACTTCACCAATTCCTTTGGCATACCAGTGATAGCTGTTCAGGATAGTTACTCCGGTGGTATTAAAAACCCAACCGGAACCGGCATTGTAACTAAAACTTGAATCGATAATTTCGGTATGCATATGTACCCTAAGAGCTTCAAATGAGCCCTGCGGCGTTATCATGGTACCACTTGCATCGGCCAGCTGACTGACTGAGGTGTGGTTGATAGTGAGTGTTGAATCCATTAATGTTCCGTTAAGTCCTGTTGCCGCATATAGCTTCCATGTTGTATTTTGGTTATTGGAACTGTTGTAAGTAAAAGGCAAGGGTAGCTCAACTGCTGGCGGTTGATAAAACATGTGCCAGGAAATAGTTATTCCCCAGAAACTTAATTTCAGTTCCTGACCCTGTACCAGCCATCCTCCGGGTGTGGTTTCATAAAAAATATAATTATAACCTCCTTCGTAGTTAATATCAGAGTCAAGGTCTTTTGTAACCAGATTGGCATTGGGGTGATTTTCAATTCCCGGCTGGCCGCCCGGCATCATATAAAGTGTTGAATCGTCGAACGATGCCACCAGGTTACTGAAATCCCACACCTGCCCGGTACCTGCCGAACCCGGCGATACAGCGGTAGTTGAATCAATATTCCGTACAACCAGCATACCTGCATGTGGGAAATCATCGGCTGTAATGGTAATTTGGGCGAACAACGCATGTGAGCTTAATATCAGTGCACTAAATATAGAGAAAATAGCACCTCGCCTGGTAATCTGATGTTTGTGTACTTGCTTTTTCATGTGTATGAGATTAAAAGGGTTTTACTTCTTCAAGCTTAACCGGAATGGAAACTACATGGCATAACTTAATACTATTCCTTACCACAATTACGGGCAAAGGTCAGTTTGTGCGTTCGGATAATCAATCACACTTTCGTGTGATTTTTGTTCAGAAGAGATGGCTGTACATACTTTTTGCTGCCTGAAATATACCCGCCCACTATTTTTTTACTGCCTTCGGCATAACTTCTGCCGGGAGTTTTACCAATCACTTTCCACCAGGAACATAGCCTGGGAAGTCCCGCCTTTCAGGCAATCGAGATACATTTTCAAATACTCAGCAGCTTTCTCTTTACCGTATTTGGCAGCCAAAGTATATTATATTGCGTAGTTTAAACTCCCTTTATACGGATCCATGAAGTAGATATACGTATAGGTTCCATCAGCATTATTATTCAGCGGTTTTTGCATTCTCACGCTTGCTTTTACCTGTGGGTTAGTTTCGATACCCGCAGGCGCAAGGTAGTTTTTGTTGAAATCTTCGAATTGGGTTACTTTATCGGGTTTAACATAATTAAGAACAAGTAACACCGTGTCGTTGCCCGAGGCTCTTTTAACTGCTGCCGGAGAACTGTGGTTCCATATATCGCGGTATATTTTCCATTTACCGCCTTCCTGTTTCCAGGTAGCAATATATTTCCCCTGGTCAACCATTTGGTCGCCCTGAACAAATAGGCTGTAATTGCCTTCTTCAACGGCAAGGTTTCCGAATTTTTGTGCCGATGAAGTTTCGAAAAGTACTTTTTTGATTCCCATCTGCATGGTAAGGCTCCAGAATTTACTTATAGCCAAAGGCCCGTCGAGAATCTGGTTGTTTGCCGGAAAAATTTTGGCATCGGGAGTGTAGAATGCGTTCAAAGCTGCGGTATCGCCTTTTACAAATGCATTCATAAGTTCGGTGTTGGCATCCTTAATCTGGCTGGTTACATCAGTCGGACCGGAGCTACAACCAAAATGCAGCAAAATCAATATTATAATACCTGCAATGCACTGGGTGGTTTTTGTAAGGTTTTTCATATTGTTTTTAGGTTTTTGTAAGAATGAATATAACTGCTTGAAATCCTGATTAAAAGCACTGGCTGGCTGCATAGACTGAGCAGAATAATTGTAATCAACAACAAAATTCAGGAAGATGGATATCAAAGTCAATCACACTTTCGTGTGATATTTGAAAAGTCATTTAAAGGAAGGAATGGGCTAACAGCTAAAAAAAGCCGGATTAATGTTTCATATACTTCAGCAAAACCTCAGTGCGGGTACGAACCTGAAGTTTCTGATAAATTTTGTGGATATGTGTACGTACGGTTTCGATATTGATAAAAAGTGTATTTGCAATTTCTTTATAGAGATATCCTTTAGCAAGGTATGATAGGATTTCTTCTTCCCGGGGAGTGAGATTGACTTCCGGAAACTGGTGCAAAGCCGGTCTCCTAAAGGTTTGAACAACTTTGCGCGCAATTTCGCCACTCATGGGTGAACCTCCGTTAACTAATTCTGTAATAGCTTCCAGAAGTTTGGACGGCGGCGTTTTCTTTAATAAATATCCTGTGGCACCGGCTGTTAATGAGTTGAAAATCTCATCGGTATTGTCAAAAACGGTAAGCATCATAACCTGGATGTCAGGATGAGCATTTTTGATGCAAACCACGCACTCAATGCCATTCATCCCTGGCAGGTTAATATCCATCAGAACCACATGGGGTAAATAATGTGGAATTATTTTCAAAGCTTCCTCAGCAGATGAACAGGCAGCTACACAGTTGTATCCTTCGGTTCCGTTAATAAGTATTTGCAACCCTTCGCGAACGGACTGATCATCTTCCACAATTATTACCGTGATAATTTCTGACATATTCACAGCCAAGTTTTAAAATACAGAAGTACAAAGTTAGTTTATCCGGGAGGCAGATGCATCACCTTTTAGTGTGAATCAGCTTTCAAACGTAAGCAAACCGAAAGTTTAATTTTTGAGCCTTTTCCCGTTTCTGAACTTATTTCAAACTGCCCGCCAATATCTTCCATACGTTTACGCATATTAATCAAGCCGTTTCCGGTGCCGGTTTTTTCCCCTGGCTGAAACCCTTTGCCGTTGTCATTAATTTCAATAGCAAGGGTTTTGTGGTCAAACAACAAAAGCAAATTCACCGTGGCAGCACCCGAGTGTTTTACAACGTTATGCAAGGCTTCTTTTATAACCAGAAAAAGGTTGCGCCGAAGTTCGGACGACATAGGCCGGGAAGGAATTTCATCAGGAAACAAAAACTTTCCGTCAATACCTGCCGATTCCAGATAAGCTGAGGCATATTGACGTACGTAAGAAGAAAAACAGTCGAGTGTGTCGTTGCGTGGGTTCATGGCCCAGATAATTTCGCTCATTTCATCCACTACATTGCCCGAAATTTCGGATATCTGATCCACAATCTGCTGTGTCTTTGCCGGTTCATTTTGCTGCTTTTTTGCCAGTTCGCTAAGAATTGAAATTCGCGTGAGGCTCGCTCCTACCTCGTCGTGCATATCTTTCGAAATACGAAGCCGCTCTTTTTCAATGGCAATCTGCCGTTCAATTTCTTTTATCTGCTCCTTGTAACGAACCTTTTGGATACCTTTTACAATAAGTACAGTTATTCCTATTATGATAAGTGACAATATGGATACGAACCACCAGGTTTTATAAAATGGAGGGTTGATTGTAAATGATAATATGCATTCAGGTTCGCTCCAATTCATATAGGGATCGGCACTTTTTACAAATAAACGGTAGCTGCCGGGCGGCAGGTTACGGTATGTAAATGCCGAATTGCGCGAAGGTTTGCTATAATCGGGCTGGTATCCTTCGAGAAAAAATGAGTACAAAATCACTTCAGCATTCGGATAGTCGGATGTAAAAACTCTCCCGCTGATATGCGGTGCCAGGTGGCTGAGATTAAAATGAGGATTTGGAGGAGGGATACAGGATGTGTAGGCAGTATCGGATACAAAAAGTGAGATAAGTTTTACCAGGGGCGCTTCTTTATCCGGATCAAATATCGAGGGATTTATATGATTCAATCCGTTGATGCCACCGAAGTATAAATTCCCGTTTTCAGTCCGCAAGGCAGCGTTATGATTAAATTCCAGCGACTGGAGATTGTTCTTTGCATTGAAAAAGATGACACGGTTTTCGAAAATACAGCCAATGCCGTTATTCCCTGTAAACCACAAGCGGCCCTGATCGTCAGGAATCGCTGAATAAATTACATCATTTTTAAGTGAACTGAAACTTTTATCCAAAGTGTGTTCAGTGCCATTGCTATTGTAACATGCTATGCCATTGCCGGTTGCGGCCCATATAAATCCGTTGCGAACCGTGAGCCCATATATCGGATTTGCAGAAATTCTATTCTTCTGACTAAACGCTTTATTAATATCAAAACCTATTTCCTTCTTATACCTGTATATTCCAAATTGATTTCCAATCCAATAGTAGTTCTCCACATCAAGAAATGCCCTTACCGAAACAAATAACTGGCTGCCAACAAGTTTCGGGGTTGAATATGCACTAAACCGGAGCAATTTATTGTCATAGCAGAGCATTATTGTATCCCGCTGTTGGTTTATAAATTTTGCATGCAAACACTTATAAGGAAACTTCCGGACAGTATTTCCGTTTTTATCCAAAATCACCAACTCGTTACGGGTTGCAATCCAGAGCCTTCCTTTGTGGTCGTCGATCATATCGAGGAAATATGTCGGGTTGTTAAATTCGGATGGATTTACTCGTCTGGCTTCTCCCAGGTCGTGGCTCAGTTCCCAAAGTCCGTTGTTAAAAGTTCCGGCCCATATTTTGTTGTTAAAAGCGGTTACACAACGAGTGAATCCAATATTTGATTTCTGAAACTGAACCTGGCCGGGAGAATACAGGAGTACCCCATTCCCATCGGTTCCAAACCAAAGATTATTTTCACGGTCTTCGAAAATACTGATTACTGCAGGTGAAAGAATTTCAGTGAATTTCCCAACCCGGGTATGTGGTTTAATTTCTTTCAATTCATCTCCGGAAATACGGTAAATGTTTTTGCTGAACTTATCTGTCATCCAGATATTTTTCCTGGAATCGGCAAAAAGATTAAATTTCCCTTTCAGTTTTGTATCATAGTACAATGACATTGTCCTGTTTTTCCCCAGTAAAAACAGCTTACTTCCAACTAAAACAAGGATTTCGCCTTTTACTGTTTTGGTTATGTCCTGGCAATCAGTAATCGGGATCCAATCCGCTTCAAATACCAAATCCGAAATACGATTGGTTAGCTTCATAACGATGATCCCCGTCTCACCGCAGATAAATATTTCATCATCGGATACCTGAACCACTTCAAGAGGAACGAAATCAGCAGGTGCACCCTGACCTTTTTTGAAAATCAATTTCAGCCTATCGGTTTTTGTATTACTCACCAGGCAGAAACCTTCACCAATCAACCAGGCTAATGGCTTATTATCAATACTTAAATTGAAAACAACCGGGCAAATTCCATCCTTCCGGTAAACCGTTTTAAACTGCCCGCTTTCGGTATTGAAAGTGAAAATTGCTGAGGTTGAGGTTAAAACCAATCGTCCGGGACCGGCTTCGGCAACTGAACGCATTACATTATCGGTATAATTATTCTGTTTATCGGGAGGTAAACGAAATGTTCCGAATTCCTGCCCGTCGAAATAATGCAAACCATCACCGGTAACCATCCAGATCAACCCAAGATTATCCTGGCAAACCTGGCTGACCATGCTTTGCCGCAAACCCTCTTCGATCCCGTAAGAAGTGACTAATATTGACGAAGTGTTACCTGAAACCTGGCAGTTTGCTTTAAAGGCAATTAACAATAACAGGAAAGTTACCAGCTGTTTGGAAAATGCCCGGTTTTCGTCGAAGAATTGTTTCTGATACAAGTTCATAGGATTATAGTCACAAAGTAGCGGGCTATTTTCATATTGAAATCAAATATACAGAAAATCAGAATTGAGAAACTTCAAATTGCTTAAGAAAAAATAGCGGGTTAAATTACTCTTTTTCGCCCCTCGCCTTGTCACCCCTATGGCCCTCATAAAGTAAAAAGCTATAATTATAATCAGTCTCACAGCACCCTCTCGTTTTTCAAATATCCCTATCTTCGCCTTTTTAAAACAATTATGAAACACATACTCAGACTTTCATTTTTCAGCGTGGTATTTTTTACCATTCTATTTGTTGCCAGGGCTCACAGTGTCGCAGCAACAGCTTCAGTAAATACGCCTAAAGTTGATAAAAAAGCGATGGCCGATCTGGTAAAAGCCGAATTTCTCCATGCCTGGAACGGCTATAAAAAATACGCCTGGGGATATGATGCCTTGCAGCCGCTGAGTAAAAAACCACATAACTGGTATAAAAAATCACTGCTTATGACTCCGGTCGATGCTTTCGATACCATGATACTGATGGATCTGACTGATGAAGCTAACGAAGCTAAAGAGCTGATATTTAAAGACCTCGACTTTGATGTGGATATGGATGTACAGAATTTCGAAGTTTCGATACGTATTTTTGCCGGATTGCTTTCGGCGTATGAGCTCGATGGCGACCGCCGGTTTCTTTCACTGGCCGAAGATCTGGGTATCAGGCTTATGAAAGCTTTCAATTCGCCCACAGGCATGCCATACCGCTATGTAAATTTAAAAACCGGGGCTACTTCCGGACCCGTTTCCAATCCTGCCGAAATAGGAACTTACCTGGTTGAATACGGGATATTAAGTAAACATACCGGCAACCCAGTGTATTACAACACTGCCATGAAAGCCATGACAGCGCTTTACGCTCTCCGGTCGCCGCTTAACCTTACCGCCGAAGGAATTAACGTTGAAACCGGAAAAGTAACCAACCCGGTAAGCCATATTTCGGGATGCATCGATTCGTACCTGGAATATATTTTAAAAGGAGCAATATTGTTTAATGACAAGCAGCTCACCGAAATGTGGACGCCAACCATTGATGCTGTAAACATATACCTGGCTGACCAAACTCCGGAAGGTTTATGGTACGGTCAAGCCGACATGTACACCGGCAAACGCACCGGAACCAATTATGGCGCGCTCGATGCTTTTTTTGCCGGTACCCTTGCCATGAACAACGACCTGAAACGGGCCGCCGATCTACAGAATTCGAACTATCGCATGTGGATGCTTCACGGAATTGAGCCTGAATCAATGAATTACAGCACTATGACTGTTGATAATGGTTCATACATCCTCCGTCCTGAGAATATTGAAGGAGCTTATTATCTATATCAATATACCGGCGATGAACTCTACCTGCAGATGGGTGCAGCCATGTTCAATAACCTGGTAAAATACTGCCGCACCGACGATGCTTATGCCGCAATACAAGATGTCCGCACCATGGAAAAGCGCGATTATATGGAAAGTTTCTTTTTTGCCGAAACCCTTAAATATGCCTTTTTGCTTTTCGACGAATCAGGCAAACTGAATTTCCATAAAGTGATATTTAATACGGAGGCGCATCCGTATAGAAGAGGATAGATATACTAATGTAGCCATGCGTCAGACGTTTGATTTCCTGTCCATACAGGAAAAGTCGTCCAGTTAGCGATGACAAATAATGCTTTTTAACAGGATGCTAAAATATTATTTACCAACGATAAACGTCTTAAGTGAGCTCTTTTTTGTGTCTGAATACTTTAGGAAATATACCCCGTCCTTCAGATTCAGTTTTTTTGTGTCGATGAAGTCCGAACTGAAATTACGATCCTCAAACAAAAGTTGCCCGGTATAACTGAAAACCTGTATAGCCTGCTTTGGATGAGGCTTGTTACTGATAATGTATAACAGGTTGTTTGTTGGATTTGGGAAAACTGAAATCAAATCAGTATCCTGAATATCTCCGATTCCTTCCACTCCATCGCAGAATTGAAAATTGTCATAAGCCAGGCCATCGAGTTCATCGCTATTTGCATCACTGATGAAAGTAAATTTCAAAAGGATTGTATCTCCTGGTTCGACATTAAACGGTTCACCAAGGCGGGCAAGCCTGACCCAGAAATTCTGCCAACCATCCGAATTGCCTGTCAATACCGGTTTGGGTGTTTGCCAGTCGTAGTAAGAAGAATAAATATTATCGGTTAGTAGGTTTATCCAGGTCACTCCTTTATCTAATGAAATTTCAATAGTTCCAAAGTCATTGAGAGAATCAGAATTTACCTTATAATACCCGGCAAGTTCCGCTGAGTGAGGTGTTGAATAACCTCCCTGGTCAATATGCTTAAAAATAAAAACCGATGTATCGTTTGGTGGATAATGGTTTATTGTGTCAGTAATAATAACATTTGGCGATGAATATGCCTCGCTAATAAAGGTTTTCTGAGGAGTGCCAATTTGCCAGATGTTGTTTGGATTCGAAACTTTATCAATCTGCAACAGGTAACCATAGGGCGAAGAATTATCATCAAACCGCCAGTTCTCTGGCATTGCAATATTGCCACAGGTGACTTGTCCGAATAGCGTAAACGAAAGGATTGACAGAGGAAATAAGAATAGAAATTTTTTCATAAGGCATAATTTTACAAGGGTTAGAATTAATGATATATGACACTTGAAAAAGGGTTCACCCCAACAAAAAAGAAAAACTGTTAAAAAAAAGAAAATCAAGGTGTGGCTCAAAACCACACCCAGACAAATTTAATTAATTTCCGGCAGATCCTGTTAGAATATTATATCACGTTTGCCAGGAAATAATTCTTTTTCCCTTTCTGAGCCAGGATATATTTGTTGTTAAGCAAATAGGTGGAGGTTATTAAAGCAAATCCGCACCATCAGAGGGGGTTAGGGATTCACAAACTGCTCGCTAATCAGGTCATATTATTATTTGAGATTCCCCACAATTTTCACTTTTTTCAATTCATTGTTACCATACATTAAAGGCAGGTACATGGGTTCTGCTTTTGCAGGATTCAAGGTGAAACTCCCTGTATATTTAGGCATAAGCTCAAATTCAAAAGCATGTTTGCCACGGTTAAGGCGATTGAAATAAATATTTACCTGGTTTTTGTAATACTCGCGATGTGCTTCGCCGTAGGACCCCTTTGTTTTAATATCGTATGAGCATCCTGCCGGGATAGGAACCTGAATCATTACATAATCTGCATCCTTTTTTACATCAACGCGCACCGAACAGGTAACTTTTTGTCCTGCAATCAGCGTGTTGTTTTTCCCTGTATTGCTGAATTCAGTGGAAATATTGAAATAATCAGTTTTGGCAGCCGGATTTTCGTCTCTCGCAGCTTGAAATGTACTTACGTAAATAGTGCCAACACCCGTTTTTTGAATAGAAAAGTGTGCATTTGGTTGTACTTTAAAAGTATAAGGAAAAGTGTCAATAGTCTCATTTACATCGCCATCAAATACAACAGCATGTTTCTTGAACGAACCAGTAGTGATGTCAGGCAAAATCGTTTCAATAATGCTGGTCGATTCGTAAGTATTACGCCAGCATCCTGATCGCCTCGTTTCGAAGAAATAATTCCGGATAAGGGGCAACAAATCAGAGTATTTACCGCTGTCGCGGATTATCCGATAGGCGGAAAGAGTGGCAGAGGTTGTATTGTTATAGGTGTAATAATAGTTAATGCCATTGGGGATATACACATTCCCATATATTGTTGTATCAAATGAGCTTACAAGGCTGTCGATATTGATGGGCAATCCCAATTTCTGACGGAGTTCAAGAATAAACATACTTTCGCTGAGTGTAGGGTTTTTCTTCCTTTCCAGATTTTGAACAACCGCAGGCAAACCAACATAGTCGGGCATTGCGGAAAGCATTTGAGCAATCATATATGAATCCTGCTGTTGGTTATCTGTCGAATGCCATATCAGATATTGCGATGTGCGTTCTTTGTTAAAAGCAACTTTATAACCCGCTTTTTCAGCTGAAAACAAAGCTTCGATAATGTGTTTGGACATCCATAATGATGTGTTGCTTTTTCCCCACCATCCCCACATTCCTTCGTCGTTTTGATTTTGCTCAAGCAACCCGATGAGTTTGTTTATTTCTTTGTCCTGTTTATACGGTTCTCCTTTAAATTCCTGTATCTGCTTACGGCTCAGAAGGGCTTTCAGTTTTGATGCCATTTGTTCGTTGCAGTTATGAACATAGGAAACAACTTTTTCAGCCTCGTCAAGAAGTACGGCTAATTCGCTGACGTCTATTGTTATAGTAATACTGTCAGCTCCCGATTCGAAAACAGGAGCTACAACCATGGTATCCGAATAAAGAACAAAAAACTGACCCAAATTCAGTTCAGTGCCTTGTGGAATAATTTCGAGATTACGCGATTCCCCGTCAAAATATCCATTATCAGCGCGGAAACTGTAAGTGATGTTAACCGAGTCGTTGGCAGTAGCTACAAATGGTAAGGTATCGATTACCACATTGGTGCATTTTATGGCATGGCTGAAAAGAATGTTGCCATCTACTTTGAGTTCGGAATTTCCGGGTACGGTTCCGGCATCGTAGTTAATTACTTTTCCGATAGCATTCACACTGTCGCCTGCAACCAGGAACCTTGGCATGGCAATTTGTGCCGAAAGAGGTTTAAATGCTTTTACCGAGCCTTTTGACTGACCTGTTTTGCGGCTGTCGGTTACAGCCATAACTGTAGTTTGCCAGTTGGTAATGTCGTCAGGAAACTTAACATTGAAACTGGCTTTTCCTTCTTTGTCGGTTCGTAATTGCGGTTGCCAGAAAGCATAATCCGAAAAGTTGCTCCTCAGCGAAGTTGAGTTTTTTGCAGCTTCGGCAAATACATCGTCAAAACCGGCTCCTTTTGATGATCTTGCGAAACCGGTGTTTGTGGTAACAAGCAATACTCCATTCGAAGCTTTTTCGCCGTATTGAGCTATTGCCTGTTCGGAGGATAATTCTTCGGTATGATGTATGGTTGTTTTATCGAAATCGGTCCAGCTTCCGTAATATAATACCCCATCAACCACAATTAGTTTTTGGGTATTCGCTACCGAAACTCCATTCTCAGTAGGTGAATAATTTGTTACCTGCACACCAGCAACACTTGCAGATAGGCTAGCCATACCTCTGATCTGTATGCCATCGATAGATTCACTTGTTACCGTTGCCCCGCTTACAGTTTTGTTTTTATAACTGGAAACACCTAATGCAGTTACTACAACTCCTTCTAAATTCATAGCCGAAGATTTCATAAATACCTGTAGGTTCTCTAATCCTCCAGTTTCTACTTCTTTGGGATCCATTCCAATGAATGAGAATTGCAGCACCGGATTCCCATAAGGGATTTTAATCCGGAAGTTCCCGTCCAGATCCGTTAACGTTCCGTTTGACGTGCCTTTCAGTAATACTGTAATACCTGGTATAGGCTCTTTATCGTCTTCGGAAAAAACTTTTCCTGTGATGTATCTTCCTTCGCCTGAAAATTGCATGAAATCGGCGTAGGATCGCTGAACGGTATTATAGTCTCTTTTTGAATCCCATTTTACAGTTTTATTCTCGATGTGTTCGCGATAAATGAGCTCACACAATGTAAGACTTACTGAATCGGATGGGTGAATGTCCTCTGCCCGGAAAGCTTTTATTGCCGTTGTTTGCCTGCTGCGTATTTCCACCGAGTCGGATTTCAAATACCTGTATCCCGGAAGTATTGTTATAATGTCATAAAACCCCGCTCCCAGGTTGATGATTGCCGATGGTTTCCGTATTGCGGCAAAACCAGGTTCGCCCCTTTTAAAAATAATATGAAAGAGTGGATTGGGTATGAAGCCTGATAATGAGTTTGGCTGCAGCATAAATAGTTTTCCCGAATTCCACCACCCTGAGGATGAAACAAATTGACTGCTGAAATAGTCGGTCAGCTTTCTGAGTTTGAGTGTTTCCCACATTTCAAGAATGGCTTTTTCTGTCAGAACAGTATCACTCAAATTCATTTGGGCGGTATAATCAAAGTTCAGATGGGGCTGTGCTTTTTCATTTTGCATGCGCATTTTTACCAGCCCGGGTTTGAATTCATATTCAAAACCAGGTTCAAAATCAGTTTTCCAGCCCCAGGATTCTGTTTGCTTAAATTCGAATTCTTCGGCACGCAAGGGTCCTGCAAATTCCGGTTTGGATGCATTGCCATTCAATTCATAGTTTAAAAGCATCACTTCACCACGCTGTTTGATATAAGCTAAGTTGTACGAAA
Source organism: uncultured Lentimicrobiaceae bacterium (assembly GCA_964420555.1). Taxonomy (GTDB): domain Bacteria; phylum Bacteroidota; class Bacteroidia; order Bacteroidales; family UBA4417; genus UBA4417. The sequence goes on from CAYQTT010000001.1 coordinate 767,046, forward strand.
ATGTATTCCGGAATGGCATAATATAGCTGCGCAGATATTTCTCCTCATCTTCCGAATACTTATTTTTTTCTGTATCCTTAATTGAAACATTTGTAAGATGTGCTTCGTCGCTGATGCTGAATATCGTTTTATGTCCCCATTTGAGTGAAACATTGCGGATCATGATCTGCTTATCATTTGTACGGAGCATAATTGAATGCGTGCCGGGACTCACAGCAAATGAATATGGAACAAAACCGGTGGATCTGCTGGCAATATATACCGGCCTTTGATCTACATAAATAGCCTGTATTGGTTCAAAATTACCATTATGCGTTACAAATGGCGAAAACTGGGTAATTCCATCTATAGTTGAAACGGTATAACTGAAAATACTGTCAATCGGGTATGCAAGTTTATAAAATGACATGGTATCCAGTTGTTTTGGTTTTATCCAGTTGGTGTACAGATCATTGTGATCAGTATAAATACCTTTGATTTTATAATTATTAAGCTCAAACGTATTTATGAGTCGGCGGCTATGTTGTTTTTCGTAAATAAAACTACCTATTTCAGGCAAGGGTTTATCAAACTTGGCTGTAAATGCCAAAGCGGTAACATCAGCATCAGGAACAGCTTTGCCTTCGGCATCTTCAACGGAAATATTAATTTGTGCCTTTTGTCCGGGAATAACCATAGCAGGTTGTTCAACTTTTACAAGCAAATGGTTCTTCCTGTAAGGGATACTGTATTCTGCCTTTTGTATTTTGCCCGCCCACACATACTGTATCGAAAGGTAATAGTTGTTCTTGTCTTTTTTGCGTTGGTTATACAGAAATTCGCTTCCATAACCTCTCTTAATCTGTTTGTTATTATTATATAAGTAGTAGGTAAATGGAAGATTCCTGGGATTGAAAACCTGTATAAATATTTTCCCGTTTTCACGACCCGAAGAACAGAAAATTTGTTGTTCCTGGTCTTTCATGTCGATAATCTTTGAGACTTTACCGGCATCAACTTCAATGGAATTAATCAAAGGATCAACGGCTAGCTTTACAGGTAGTTGCCTGTACTCGGTATATATTTTATTTCCAAAAGCATCTCTGCCTTCCAATCGTGCATTAACAGGGTTAATTTCTCCATCTATGTTGTAGCTGATGGTTATTGAATCGGAAGTGAAGGAATACTCAATATCAGCAAAATGGTGCATAAAAGGAATGTAAAATGTTTGTTCCTTTTTATCGTATTCCGAAGTCGTCATGATCATCTTAACCGAATAATTCATGCTTTCGGCTTTGAAAATGGAATCAGGGATAGTAATCTCAGTTTCACCGGAGGCTGAAAGAAGCAATTTCTGATCCAGCAATGTATCGGCAATAAAAACGACATTTCCCTTTATTTCCGAAATATTTCCGGGAGTAATAACCACGCGCAACGAAGCATCAGGAAGGTTTAGCCCATTGTCATCAGTACCTTTTGCATAAAACCGGAAAGGGGTGCCGGCAATATGATTATTTGATGGCTGCCTTACTTCGAGGTTCGATTTTATAAGTTCATAATCCTCAAGACGTATTTCACCATCAATTACGCTGTAATCACCTTCCATAAAGTACAGGTTGTAATCCTTATCTATCTTCAGGTTCAGCGATTTATCGAGTACAAAATCATAACTGTATCCTCCCGGCCTGTATGGATTTACAACACCCAGATGTTTTGATTTTTTATTCCGCCAATCTCCTATGTACAGATCCAGGGGTTTGTTTATTGGTCTCTTTTCATTATTAACAATATATGCTTTACAGCGAACGGTATCTCCCGGTTTGTAAACTGGTTTATTGAACACTACAAAGCCATCTTTCTCGTATCTGTATTTATAATAGCGGGAATTATCATGATAAATGATCCTGTAGTATCCTTGTCTGAAATATTGGAACGAACGGTTATGACCATAAGGTAAAATCAATTGTACTAATGATTCAAAAGGAAGCCGTATCAGGTTATAAACAGGAATTAACACGTATCTCAGCGGAGTGCCATATACTATTTTTCTGGTTCCTCGCTTAATACCTGAATTTTTAAGTTCCCTGTCAAGTTCAAGAAATTGAGTATTGCCTTGCCATGTAACTCTAAGCATTCCTTTTTTATTGGACTTATGTATCCGGTAAAGCTGTGATTTTTTATCGAAACGGATGGTGCGGCTGTTGATCTTTACTTTAGCATTGGGAACTATATTGCCTTGTAAGTCAACAACTTCAATACACAGATCGGTGCTGTTGTTTTTTAAATTGATAATACAATTATTCACAGTGTAGGGCTCAATAACAAGGTCGGTTTCTTTCACAAAAACTTTAAGGTACTGACCCGGAGCAAGGGTGCTTTTATAATCTTCAAATGTTGGAAATGAATCAATTAATGTATGAAAATCGGCTTCCGAGTAATTTACAAATGAAGTTTTCTCCAGATTTTGATATCGGGATGCTTCTGTATTGCTTAGCTTGTAAATGTAAGTGTAAGGTGATATCCTTAAATTGCCGGTCAGTTGTTGTGCCTGTGTGAAAATGATACAAAAAACGAATAGCAGAATTCCAATTCCAAGAGATTTCATATGCAGTGTATTAATGCTGCAATGTAGTAAAATTAACTTTAGATAATTTGAAATGACAGATATGTTTTTTCGTATTTGCCGTAAGGCTTCAAAAGTGCATTCCCCGCTTATAAAATTACCACCACATGCCTTATCCACTTCCTGTTCGCCGTGTAAACCACATGCACCTTTTTGTCTGAAGTTTCGATAACCGATGGATAACTAAACTCTCCTTCGGGCTGGTTTTCGAGTTCGGCGATGTCTTTCCAGTTGATGCCATCCGTAGAAACGGCAAGGAACAGTTTGTTGCGGCCATTTACCCATTCGGCGCCACTTTGCATAGGATTATAAACAAGCACCTGCAAGCCTGTAGAAAGCGTTACAGCATCAATTCCCGAATTGGGATTCAATACTTTTGTTTTTTGCAGCGGACTCCATGTTTTTCCTTCGTCCGCCGACCAGCTTTCCATAATATAATCCTGGTTGCTGCGCAATAAGGCTTGTATTTTACCTTGCGGATACAGCAAAAGTGTGGGCTGTATTACTTTGGCAGGATTGGCAGTATCAACAGGCATTTTTTCCCAGGTTTTCCCGTCATCTTCTGAGCGCTCGATGTACGACTGCCAGCGTGTGTTTGTTTCCGTGCTCGAAGGACTCAGGATAACGCCTGATTTCAACAGTATGGATTTGTTTTTAATCGGACCGAGGATACCTTCTGGGAGCCGCTCAGGCTTCGACCAGGTTTCGCCTTCATCAGAGGAGGTTATCTGCATTCCCCACCATTCGCGTGGGTTTGGTCCGACTTTGTAAAACAGAAAAAGTACATTTTTGCTGTTGCGGAACAGCACCGGGTTCCAGCAGGGATATTGGAGTGTGTCGTTTACTTTGCCATTTGCTATTTCATAAGGCGAACTCCAGGAACTGCCTTTTTTAACCGATGCCCAGATAGCTACATTTTTGCTTCCTTCGTAAGCACCGCCAAACCAGGCTGCCATAAGCGAACCGTCATTCAACTCAACAAGAGTGGAGGCGTGGCATTGATCGAAAGGAGCTGTTTCGAAAATATTTTCGCTTATGGTAATATCACAGCTTTTCGGAATCCTGAGGGTTTGGCAGGAAAAGACAAGCGCGGACATCATTATCAGTAGTATGGGTTTCATCTGTTCTTTTTCTCGTTGGGGGCTTGTAATTTGTCCCGTCACGGATATTCAGACTTTGGCTGAAGAAATCATTTAGCTATGTTGCAAACCCGCACAACCTGAGGTATTTAGTGGTAAATATAATGATATGAGACGCTCTGGTTAATGGTAGTGGAGTCATATGACGAGGATATGATATTTGTTAATGGTTTAGCCAGGTTGTTATAGGTGTAAGAATGTAATAAATAAACCGGATATTCAACCTCAAGAAGTTTTTCACCTAAAACATTGTTATTACCTGAAAAATAAACATTTTCTAATGAATATGGATCATCAATCGATTCAACGGAGTTACTTTTACTATCATATGTATAGTCATACTGAAGCATTAAAGAATCTAAGGAATTGTATTTTGATATTTTATTAACATTTCCCGACCCATCATATAAAAGCGTAGTCTTCGAAAGCAAGCTGCTCGATTGATAACGATCGATTTGGGTAATTCGGTTCCCAGTATATTTGTACTCATCAATCTGGTGTAAAGAACTACCATTACGAGTTAAAGTTAACTGAGCGGAAGAATAATTACCGTTGGGATCAAAAGCATATATAACTATTATTTTTGAATAATAAGATGAAGGCGAGAGATCAGTTAGCGAAGTTATTTGGCCTGATGAATTTCTTTCAAAAATAAGAGTTTGAGAAGTGTTGAAATTTTTTATTTGTCTCAAATAAGATTTAATCCTGCCGTTTTCATCATAGACAAATTCAGTAGTATCAGAATTGCTGGAACCAGGATTTTTCACTATTCTATAAATTTTACCACTGAGAGATGTGCCTTGTTCTTCTTTTGAACACGACAAGAGTAATCCTGTAATTAAAAGAAATAAAAATACTATAACAAAAAGTATTGGATTCAATCTTTTGAAATTGACAGCAAAGTTAACAGGAGAAAGTATGTTTTTCATGAATGAATTATGATTTGTCAGTTATCTATTTTGTGAAATAATATAAACTATTGCAAATGTAGAAGTTTTTGTTTCAATAGAATTGATCTTTAAGTTTTTTATGGATAAACAAATGCAGCATTATACTAAAGAATACACGATTTATTAATACTAATTTCTCGTCAAGAAGATGTAAAACAATTCGTAATAAAACTAAATCCTGACACAACATAAAGAGTATCAAGATTTAAAAATTTTAATACGATAAATATCCCGGGTATCAGTTTAAAACCACTTTCACCAAAAAGTAATTCTTCTTCCCTTTCTGTACGAGTATATACTTGTTATTCAGAAGTTGAGCGGAGGTAACAGTTGCTTCTTCTACGGCTTTTTCCTTGTTTACCTGTACGCCGCCTTCTTTAAGCATGCGGCGGGCTTCGCCTTTGGAAGCGAAAATCCCGGTTTTCTCCGAAAGGAAATCCACCATTCCTATACCGGCTTCGAGTTCGGTGCGGCTAATCTCACTTTGCGGAACGCCTTCGAAAACAGCCAACAGGGTTTTTTCGTCGAGCTGTCGTAAGGTTTCGGTAGTGCCTTTGCCAAAAAGTATTTCCGATGCTTCAACAGCTTGCTGGTACTCTGCTTCGCCATGCACGCGGATGGTAAGATCTTTTGCCAGTGCTTTCTGCAGAGCGCGGAGGTGTGGCGCCTGTTCCTGCTCCAGTTCCAGGGCTTCAATTTCCTGCTGGCTGAAAAGGGTGAAAATACGGATATAGCGTTTCGAATCTTCGTCGCTGCAATTAAGCCAGAACTGGTAAAATGCATAGGGCGAAGTCTTTTCGGGATCGAGCCAGATATTGCCTTTTTCGGTTTTACCGAATTTGCCGCCGTCAGCTTTTGTAATCAGCGGACAGGTCAAAGCAAAAGCCTCGCCACCCGATTTGCGGCGGATTAATTCAGTTCCGGTTGTGATATTTCCCCACTGATCGCTGCCACCCATCTGAAGCTTACAATTTTTAGTATCGTAAAGATGCAAAAAGTCGTATCCCTGAACTAACTGGTAGGTAAATTCAGTAAACGAAATACCGGTTTCGAGGCGTTTTTTCACCGAATCTTTTGCCATCATATAATTGACAGTGAGGTGCTTGCCCACATCGCGCAGGAATCCCAGGAACGAAAATTCCTTCATCCAGTCGTAATTGTTTACTATTTCGGCATGGTTAGGTTTCGATGTATCAAAATCAAGGAATTTCAGCAATTGCTCTTTGATGCACTCCTGGTTGTGGCGCAGAAGCTCTTCGCTCAGCAGGTTACGTTCTTCACTTTTACCTGACGGATCACCAATCATTCCGGTAGCGCCGCCGACCAAAGCCAATGGTTTGTGTCCGCCAAGCTGCAGGTGTTTCAGCATCATGATCGAAACCAGGTGGCCGATATGCAGTGAGTCGGCAGTAGGGTCGATGCCTACATATGCCGTGGTCATTTCTTTTTCAAGTTGCGCAGCGGTGCCGGGCATTACATCGTGTATCATCCCGCGCCAGCGCAGTTCGTCAACAAAATTCATAAAATCAGTATTAGGGGTGCAAAGTTAGCAAAACAATTGATTGACGTAGTTGTGGTAAAATCGCTTCATATTATTTTGATGCACTGGCTACGTTACATGCAATGATTTATCTGTATGTTAATTCTTTTCTTTTGGCTTGACCCAAAAGAAACAAAAGGTCAAGGCTTATTATAAATTTCACACATCTGTATGCCTCACCGAAAGGCTCGCAAAACAAGGCTTGTTAGATTTGTCGGGTTTCCGGGCATGGTTGAAGCTGGTGTTTTGCGTTACGCTAATTCCTTTGTTCATTCTCATAAGCCTTTCTGGTGAAGCAACAGCTGTTGTGAAATTTATAATAGGCCGTTTCCCATCCCTCCAAAATTTCCCTAAAAAGGCAAGCCCTTGTTCCGCATGTTTCTCAAAAGTAAAGTTATCTTAATAGGGACCGGCCTCAGAAAGATACGTTAGCGGTTCTTGAGGGAGGTATGTGCGGTAGCATGTGCGTAGCAATACACCGCAACAACAATTGCAACGCGTTGTTCAAATCTTTCATGCCTTGTATTGCGAGAAGATACCTCCTGATTAGAACCGCAACATATCTTTCGAAAGCCTTGACTTTTTGTTACTTTTTGGTCAAGCAAAAAGTAAGAGAAAAAGGTAATTCAAACTAATATTTCAAATAAACAAATTTCTTTAAATCGCATGCATCAGAAGATGTTTTCAGCACATCAAAACAAGTTCAATCCAATTCCTTGAGGGAACTTCAGCTTTCAACTCATTCTGGTTTGATTATTGTGTTCATTTTAAAACAGTTAAAAGACGAAGTTTTTATGAGACAACTCTTCCTAGTACTTATTGTATTGCTTGCCTTTGACGGCAATTTATCAGCTCAAACAACCGTAAGGCAAGGTTCAGGTTCCTATGGCGATGTTTTGTACAATTTTGATGGGAAAAATCTCCGGATTGGTTCAAGCTATTATGGAGATATTCTGATAAACTGGGACGGGAAATACATACGAAAAGGTTCCAGTTCCTATGGTGATATTTTATACAACTGGGATGGAAAAAATTTCAGGCATGGTTCAAGCTCATATGCCGATGTGATTTACAATTGGGATGGGAAAAACCTTCGGACAGGTTCCAGCTCCTACGGTGAAATCCTTTTCAATTTTGACGGCCATGAAGTGAGGCGCGGTTCCAGTGTTTATGGAGAAGTATTATGTACGATTGACGGGAAACTGCCTGTCGCACTATTAATTTATATTGTTGAATAACAGCTATATGAATAACTATCCGAAATGCATTTCAACTATTAAGCCATCGAAAATATTAAAAACGATAGGGCAAATACAGTAGTTTTCTATCACACCACGTTACGAATGGCACAAAATCTCACAAAAAATATTTCTGTATCCACATTTTAAAAAGCGGATCGCTGATTTCAACTGTTTTTCCTGATACGTCAATAATTTCTTTGTTTTCGAGGGCAACCTGCATCTTTTTAATATTACCGGGAGTGCCTAGTTTATATTTCTTTACGACTTCAAAAGCGCTCAGGTTTTTTTCGCCGTCTGCAACTGCTTTCAGGTAATTCAGTTGATAATTTGTAAGCGAATCAGCCTCACGCTGATACAGAATGGCTTGCTGGTTCAGAATATCCTCACAGGCCTGGTTAATAGTTTCTGGCAAACATTCCGTTTCAGTCAGATTCCAGCATTGGTATGCTAAAAACTGTACATAGTAAGGGTGATTTTCCATCATTGCCGGAATAAGAGCGGCATTATCTGCGGAAATCGTTTTTCCGGTCACCTCAAAACTTTCAGTTATAAAAGGCACCCAGTATTCTTTTTCAATCTTTTTAAGCATCATTAAATCACCGAAACGGTAAAAAGGCATTTTCGGACTTTGAAACAGTTCAGTCATCATATGCCTTTTACTGCCATAAATAATATAACAGGCTTGTTTGTGATACTGCCAGTAGGATCGTAATTGTTTTTGAAATGCAAGCGGTTGATCGAAAAATGAGATATTCTGGAATTCATCGATGCAAACAACTATCCTGATATCTTTGTCAAGTGCAATTTTTTCGGCAAGTTCAAGAATTTCCTCTGGAGACTGTTTCAGTGATGTGACGTCGAATGAAATAGTAAAATCATGCATAGGGTCATCGCCCAGGCTGAAACGAGGAACCAGGTTTTTAATAAATTTCTGGCCGGTTTCAATCCATTCTTCCCACCGGCTTGATGTTGACTTGATTATTTGAACTGCTAATTTCTGATAGAATTCATCCTCAGTGCGGATATTGAAAAGATCCAAAAAGCAAAATACTGTTTTCTTGTTTGTGTTTTCCCTTGCAATTTGCGAAACCAATGATGTTTTTCCCCATCGGCGAGGTGAAATGAGGATAGTATTTACTGCTGATTCAATATTTGCTTTCAAACGACTGCGTTCAATTTCGCGGTCAATGAATGAGTCGCCGGAAATAACTTTTCCAAATTCAAACTTGCTTTTCATCTGTTATTAATTTGATTTTTAAAGGTCAGATGGAATACGCCATAATATCATTCTCGGTTGGTGAGAAAAAATTCTCATGGCTATTTCATAGCTTATTTATTTATACAAAAGTACAATAAATTTCGCACTATACTACTTTGTAATATACTACTTTGTAATATACTACTTTGTATAGTTTATAAAATATTTAATATCAATACTATACAAGCAATTATCTCATAAAAAAGGCATAAAAAACGAGTAAGAAAGCCTACTTCCCGACCTTAAAAACCCATGCCCACTCACAAGGTAATTCTGCAATTTTTACAGGGGTGAGATCAACAACCACTTTGCCGTTTTCGTATCTCCAGGGAAGGTTTCCGGGGCGTCCCAGTAAACTTATTTTAGTTCCGGCGGCCGGCATTTTCATATTCAGAACAAGATTGTTGTCCGATGGCCATTCCAGCGATATAGCATAAATATTTCCGTTGTTCACGGTGTAGCAGAGGCGTGTTGCTTTCGATTTGTAAACGGCATACAATCCGTTGCCTTTCGCTGACTGCAGATTGGCAAACAAACAGCTTACCGGAATAATTTCCTTCGGTTGCTGTACCGATGACCACCACAGGAAAGCATGTGCATTTTGCTGGGTTTCGAAATACTCTACCTTTATCTGGTGCTTTTTCCCTGCTTCGAGCGAGATATGACCTTCTTTCGCAACGCTTTTACCTGCTTCCATCACATTGCTCTGAGTCCCGCTGTTTGCGGTATTCGATTTATTGATAACCAATTTATCGTCAATCCAAACTTTTATGCCATCATCAGCCTGAGCTTCAAAAAGATAATCGTCCGAAAAGCGGGGTTGGATATAACCCGTCCAGGTAGCTGTAAAATTATCTTCCGTAACAGGTTTGCCGGGCGAATTCCGCACCCAGTCGAAATTAATTTCCGGATCAATCCGTGTAAACTTTACATCTTTTTCTTCTGTTGCTTTAGTAAACATAGTCGATCCATAAATGGCTTCGCCGTTAACTTTGAGCCATCCGCCAAGTTGAAGCAGTCGTTCCTGTTGTAATAATGGAATTTGTCCGTCGGCATACGGACCGACATTTATTGTAATGCCTCCGCCATTTGCCACAGCTTTGACAAAAAAGTGAACCAGGTCCTGCGGCGTCATATAAGCTTCGAGCGATTCGTTACGGTTAAGACCGAAGGAACGACCCAGCCCGCGCACTTCGGCCCACGGACGTGAGCTCATAGTAAGTCCCGAGCTGTATTCGGGAGTCTTGTATCCGTAATCGGCTCCTCCACCCCAGCGGTCGTTAACAATGGCTTCGTCGCCGACCATGTTATAATACCATGCAATTAATTCAGCCGAATGCCAGGTGGTGGCAGGGTGGTCCCATTCGCCATCCGAAAAAATTAAGCTTGGCTTATAAGTGGAAATCAGCTCTTTAAATTGAGGAATCATATGTTCGTCAACATACCGGGTAACCATTTCGGGTTTATCGGTTCCCCAGCGGTAAAGGTTATTGTTCCATTCGGGCAACGAATAATACAGTCCCATTTTCATGCCTTTCTCCCTCACTGATTTCGAAAGTTCCCCAACAATATCGCGGTGCGGGCCTACATCCACTGTATTCCACCCCGGCGCGTATTTGCTCGGCCAAAGGCAATATCCATCGTGATGTTTAGCAACAAGCAAAACATATCGGGCACCTGCACGGGCAAACAAATCGGCCCATTCGCCGGCATTGAACAACTCTCCTTTGAACAGGGGAGCATAATCTTCGTATGTGAAATTTTCGCCAAAAACCCTTTTCTGAAAATTAATGCGGGCTGTATCCCCAACCATTAGACCGCGCAGAAACCATTCGCCGTATTGTTCTTTGCCGCTCCATGCCGGAACGGAACTCAGGCTCCAGTGAATAAAAATACCAAGTTTGGCATCACGAAACCATTGCGGATAAGGACGGGAATTCAACGATTCCCAATCGGGCTGGTATTCAATTTTACCTGACTGTGCCTGAACAGTGCCTGTAAGCAATACGATGCATAAGATGGGAAGGAAAAGTAGTTTTTGCATAAACGGAATAAATTCAGAACAAAGATAATGACAGGAAGCGAAAAACCAAGACAGCTTTTTACTGCGGTGGGATGCGATTAAAAAATTCATAGTTTTGCAGCATGATACTTGTAACCGGCGGAACAGGATTAGTAGGAACCTATCTTTTATATGAGCTTACACGTAAAGGCCATAAGGTGAGGGTATTGCTGCGCCCCGGGAAAAAGCCTTACGACACACGAACTATTTTAAATTGTGTTTCGGCTGAAAACGAACGTCATCTTATTGATCAGATTGAATGGGCCGAAGGTGATGTACTTGATCCGTATTCGCTAAACCAAGCCATGCAGGGAGTTGAATATGTGTATCATTGTGCAGCCCTGATTTCATTTAATCCGCGCGATTTAAAAACCATGCTCGATGTTAACATCGAAGGAACTGCCAATGTAGTAAATGCCTGCCTCGAAAATGGGGTGAAAAAACTTTGTCATGTCAGTTCAATAGCCGCGCTCGGACAGGCCGAAAAAGGGGAACTGATCAACGAAAATGCAAAATGGAAGACTTCGCGAAACAACAGCGGATATGCTATTAGCAAATATGGCGGCGAACGGGAAGTATGGCGTGGGATTGAAGAAGGTTTGAACGCAGTTATTTTAAATCCGTCGGTTATTATCGGAGCAGGATGCCATCACAGAGCTACAAATCAGTTGTTTCTCGGGATTAAGAAATTTCTTCCTTTTTTCACATCTGGTGTTAACGGGTATGTTGATGTGCGAGATGTTGTAAATGCGATGATACTGCTGATGGAGAGTAATATAAGCGGCGAACGCTTTGTACTCAATGCTGAAAATCTTTCGATGAAGGATTTCTTTAGTAAGGCGGCAGACTGCCTGGGCAAGCCTCACCCCAAAATTGCTGTTAATGCCGGTGTGCTAAACGTAATAGCCTGGCTTGATGAAATGCGAAGTCGCATAACAGGCAAACGACCACTGATTACGCGCGAAAATGTTCGGGCTGCTATGGCTAAATCCTATTATTCTGCCGATAAATTCAAATCCGGATTTAACTATACTTTTATTTCAATTGCCGATAGTCTAAAAAATACATTCCGTATACTGGAAAGCTAAAAAAGCGTATTCCCAAAACGTATTAAATGAAAACTGCCGGAAAAATCCGGCAGTTTTTTTGCTGTGTAGTGGCAAAGGGAAGTAATCCGAGTTGTTGTAGTACTTTTTAAAAACCCCTGACCTGTTTTGCAGCATCAAAAGTAATATTAAAACTTTACCAGTCTCTGCCTTTCTTTGCAGTCCGGTTGAGACCGGATTAACCAAAAACCAAAGTTAACCAAAAACCACTTTACTAACTTTGTTCATAGGTTTATAGCCGACAAAGGAAAAGGTAATAGACTTATTGTAAACTATTTTTTAACTTTTTTCACCCTTTTAGTTTATCTGATTGATTTGCAAACGTATAGGGATAAAATTATTTTACAGTTGTTTCCTAAAACTTTATTTCACATTAAACCTGTAGGAACACTTTTTAATAAAACGACTTCATTTAATCAAGTATAAATACCGGACCGGAGGAAAATCTACCTGGTTTTCACTACACCGATTTTCTATTACAGCGGCTAAAACCAATATTTGTTTAAAGTTAAGTGTTTAAACGTATTCAATCACCACCGCTTCTCCGCGTTGTATCATCATTCCGTTCATGGCCAGCGAATCGAGGTCGTTAACGATGGGATAAACAGATATGGTTGCTATTTTATCGATGCGGCGCATCAGTTGGGTGGTAAAAAATTTGCTGTTCATGATGGAACCCATTATAAGTATTGCGTCTACTTTACCTTCGAGAACCGTAGCCATGGAGCCGATTTCTTTTGCAATCTGGTAAGCCATGGCATCCATAATAAAAGTAGCCTGTTCGTCGCCTTCGTCTATCATTGAAAGGACCTGGTTCAGCGATTTGGTTCCCAGGTAAGCCTGAATTCCTCCTTGTTCAGTAACCAGTTTACGCATTTCCTCTCGTGTGTATTTTCCGCTGTAGCAAAGATCAATAACCTGTCCAACAGGCAATCCGCCGGTCCGGGTCATCGAAAAAGGTCCGTCGCCATCGAAAGCCTGGTTTACGTCTATTACTTTTCCTCCCAGGTGAGCGCCCACCGAAACTCCTCCGCTACCGATATACGCAACAATGAGGCTTAGCTCGTCGTAACTGCGGTTGATGCTTTTGGCATACTCGCGTGACACATTTTTATGGTTAAGGGCATGAAAAATCGAATTCCGTTCAATTGCCGGCAAACCCGAAACCCTGGCAATGGGCTCCAGTTCGTCAACTACTACAGGGTCAGCCAGGTAAGCTTTGGCATCCGGAAGCATGGAGGCAATTTTATCAGCAATAAGTCCGCCAAGGTTAGTGGCATGCATTCCCATTACCCCAACCCGGAGGTCGAGTTTCATAGCTTCATTTACCTGGTAAACGCCTGATTGAAGCGGTTTTATCAAGCCGCCGCGAGCCATTACAATAGCGATATCTGCAAAATCGATCTGGTTGTTTTTAAGTTCTTCGAGAATCAGGCCTGTGCGGTAATCAAGTTCTTCAATCACATTTGGAAAACCAGCAAGTGTGTCCGGTTTATGGCGTATTGATTTCAGAAAAACAAGGCTGATATTACGGTAAACCGCTATTTTGGTGATATCTACTTCCGGATAAATAACCAGTATATGTTTTGCTGACATGGTTTTGGATTTTTATTGAATGGTCAAATTTATTAATATTTCCCGTATATCGTGAGGAGCCGGGTAAGTATTATCGTAAAGTATATTTTTTAGTAACACGATTTTTTAATTGTCGGGCGCAGCTATTCATTATTTCCGATGTCTTCATTTTCGTTGTTATCGAAATGTTTGTTAATCACATACCAGGTAACAGCACGGCCAACGAAGTACATGATTAGCAGGAAAATAAACGGATAATCGGACAAAATTCCAATGTTGCCGGTATAGTTGAGCAGAATCAGAAATAAGCCTAAAGTAGCAATTACAATTAAATCGGGAACTCGTTGTTTGCTGAGCATCGTATCTTTTTTAGCAAACGTACAAAAAACTGCGATTGGATGATATGCTATCTCTTAAACAAGATTTACTGTCGAGCAGATTTGCCCAAATATTTTTATTTTCATTAAGTACCTTGATTCCCTTATGTCCTGGGTCTAATGGCCTCAAATAATGTAAAGTTACGTTTGGTTTTTCACTCAAAATTCACTAACTTTAAATCCTCAAAAATACTTGATTCCCGGCAAAGCTCATATATTCCGGAATTTATTACTACCTGTCACATTTGGATTATTTACTTCTTTTATCCCTGATTGCTCCTCATTCCTGTATTGTCTCGATTAACTTTTTTCTGAAGCCAACATGAGTTTCTGCATCATCATAAAATTATCTGTTAAGTAGTTACGTCTTCTAATCTCTTAATAAGTTGCATGATATGAAAATCGAAACATTTTATCCCATTGCACTCGCGGCTATTATTATGTTGACAACCTGCAGTCAGGCTTTTATGCAAAATACTGTAGTTCATCCTACTGAAATTATTATTCAGAATGCTCATGATATTTCTCCGCCTCTTTCCAACTTACCATTGATCCCGGTTGGAGAAAAAAAACAAAAGCATAAAGGTGAAATTCCAAACCAGAATTACTCTCTCATTTTTAATGAAATCAATCGCTTTACCGAAACTACTTCTGGCCGTGACCCTCTGTTGCAAGTTAGTGAAGGAACAATGGCTCCTGTTAATACTATTGTTAATGTGGATGGAATTAGCGCTACCCAGGGATATATACCTCCCGATCCGGCAGGCGACATTGGCACTGACCATTACATTCAGGCTACTAATCTTCATTTTGCTGTTTATTCGAGAGCCGGAGCTTTATTATATGGCCCGGCTGCATTGAGTACCCTTTGGCAGGGGTTTCCCGGATATACAAGCGATGGCGACCCGGTAGTGTTATACGATCACCTGGCTGACAGGTGGATTATTACCCAGTTCTCTTTGCCCAACTATCCTAATGGCCCTTTTTATGAGTTACTTGCCGTATCGCAAACTCCCGATCCGCTCGGGGCATGGCACCGGTATTCGTTTCAGTTCAGTAAAATGCCTGACTATCCAAAATTTGGGGTTTGGCCCGATGGTTATTATATGTCGGCCAACATGTATTCTTCAGGAAGTGGAAACTGGGCTGGTCCGGCAGCAATAGTCCTGGAACGTGATTCTCTTCTGGCAGGCAAAACAGCCAGAATGACGGTTTTTGAACTCGGAACTGACAGGCAACCTTTGCTCCCAGCCGATCTGGATGGATCTTTGCCTCCTGTTGGAAGTTCAGGGTATTTTTTGTCAGTAAATGATGATCCGGCAAATATGAATGATCACATGGACCTTTTCAGCCTGCAAACCGATTGGGCAAACCCTGCAAACTCGGTTCTGGCCGGGCCCCAATCCATCCCTGTTGCTGTATTCGACGGAAATATGTGCAATGGAAGTGCATCCTGCTTACCTCAAGCCGGAACCTCCAGCCGCATCGACGCATTGTCCCGCTACCTGATGCAAAGGCTGCAATACAGAAATTTTGGGACATATCAGGTTTTAATGGCAAATCACACGGTGGATGTGGATGCTACCAATCATGCAGGCATCCGGTGGTATGAACTTCGGGCTTCGGTCACAGATTGGTCAGTTTACCAGCAAGGCACCTATGCTCCCGATACCAATCACCGCTGGATGGGCAGCATTGCCATGGATGGAGCAGGAAACATTGCCCTAGCTTATTCCATCACGGGAAAGGGGATTTATCCATCCATACATGCTACAGGGCGACGGAGTGGTGATGTTCCAGGATATATGAGTCTGGCGGAAGAAACCATCATAACAGGCACGGGTGCACAAAAGGACTTATCCTCGCGATGGGGTGATTATTCCTGTTTAACAGTGGATCCTCAGGATGACCGGACGTTTTATTACACCAATGAATACTACGCTGTAACCAGCAACAAGGATTGGAAAACGCGGATAGCATCATTTACAATTGATAACCTTCCGGTTGGAATCAGCGAAAAATCAGTGAAAAACGGACCGTCTCTTTTTAACCTCCGGAATTATCCGAACCCATTCAGCAGTTCAACAAGTATTACCTGGCGTTCAGATGTAAAAAGTCATACTATACTCTGTGTTTATGATGTTATGGGAAAGGTCATTGAAATTCCGGTAAATGAAGATACTGAGGCAGGAGAACATAAGGTTTATTTTGATGGTTCAAAACTGGCAGAAGGGGTATATTATTATCAGCTCAGGGTAGAGGGTATGGTTGAAACCAGGAAAATGGTTCTCTGCAATTAGCTTCCCTTGTTAAACTCATTTAAACCGAACTTGTACAAACATAACTTTTTAATCACTACTACATTTAAAAGTTATAGATATGAAATGGTACTTGAGTTTTTTAATCGTATTATGCACACTCACGCTTTCTTCCATAAATGCCCAGCAAGCATGGCATTGGCAGAATCCTCTGCCACAAGGCAATGATCTGGAGGGTGTGTATTCCTTTAGCCAAACTACAGCCATTGCTGTCGGTTCAACAGGTACAATAATCAAAACGACCGATGGCGGCTGGAGCTGGATTTTTAAAAACAGCGCTACTGATGAAGGATTAAGAGATGTTTTTTTCGCTGATGATCAAATCGGCTGGGTTGCCGGTAATCATGGAATAATACTGAAAACCGCTGACGGCGGGGAAACCTGGATAATTCAAAACAGCAACCCCACCTACACGCTCTACTCAATTCATTTTATAGATGGAAATACCGGCTGGGCTGTAGGTTCGTCGGGCAAAATTCTTAAAACCACCAATGGCGGTTCCACCTGGGCAACAACAAGTTTTGGATCAAATGTTTTTAGCTCAGTTTTCTTTGTTGATGAAAACTACGGGTGGATCTGCGGCTGGTTTGGTTCCATTTTGAAAACTACTGACGGTGGCAGCAGTTGGACCCCGGTTGGTGTAAGTGCCATTGATAATTTTTACTCACTGTCTTTTTCCGATAACTTAACAGGAGTTGCCGTAGGAACGGGATATATTGCCCATACAACGGATGGAGGCACAACCTGGGATTTGGTTCAGAACGCACCTTCTTTAAATTCTGTTTGCCTGCACGCCAGTGGAAAAGGTTGGGCCGTTGGACTGGGCAGGGCTTCTGCTTATACTGACAATGGAGGACTTTCGTGGGTGTATGAACCAGGTAACGGAGCCTACAATCACCTTGAGGCAGTATCCGCCGCCGATGAATTTTCTGTGTGGATGGTTGGCGGGTTCGGAGATATTTTTAAATCAACCGGGGGCATTTTCTACATGGAACCTGTTTCGACCGGATCAACTGATGATATGAGGGATATCTGTTTTGTCGATCCGAATGTTGGGTGGGTAGCAAGCGGTAAGGCAAATCCGTTCAGTGGCCCGAGCTTATATAAAACCACAAATGGAGGCATACATTGGATTCCGATAGACCTACCTTTGGATAACACTCTTTTCGGAGTTGATTTTATAAATGAAAACACTGGCTGGGCTGTGGGTTCAGAGGGTATGATTTATAAAACTACTGATGGTGGTTCTTCGTGGTCTGTGCATATCACAAACAATCAAACCTGGCTGAATGATGTATTTTTCATTAATGAAAGCATTGGCTGGGTAGTTGGAGCAACAGGTGCCATTTACAAAACTACTGATGCGGGAAACACATGGATTTCGAAAACAAGCGGAACAAATTCGGCATTATGGGCAATATATTTTGTAAATGAAAACGTTGGCTGGGCTGTGGGAACGGATGGTACTATTATAAAGACAACAGATGGTGGTGAAAACTGGGCTGCACAGGTAAGCGGATTTAGTTTCTGGTTGCAGGATGTATTCTTTTTTAACGCTAATAAGGGTTGGATTGCCGGAAGTTCGGGCAGGTTATTAAAAACAACTGACGGCGGAACAACATGGACTTCTCAGTTGGTTGCACCTAATACCATGGTTGATTTTTCTTCGGTTTTTTTTCTTGATCAAAACAATGGCTGGGCTTGCGGTTCAGGTGGTATAATTATGAAAACCACCGATGCAGGTTTAAACTGGGTTCAGGAAGAAGCTTTGTCCCAACAAGGATTAAGTGAAGTATTCTTTTCAGAGGTAAATAATGGCTGGGCTGTTGGGAATGGAGGTGTAATTCTAAAGTATGGTGAAACAATAAACACAGGAAACCTGTCGCACCATAATTTAAATAAAGCCATTACTGATTTTAATACAACCGAAGATGTCATCTTAGCATTTTATCAAAAAGAATACCTCGATTATTTTGAACTGGCCGAAGTAGAAGTGTTGCTGGATACAATTATTCATTCTTCTGATTCCGATCTCATAATTACACTCAGTCATTCAGGAATAACAGATACACTTGTTAACAGGAGAGGAGGCAATGGCGATAACTTTATTTCCACCCGATTACTTGATGCTGCAACTAATCCCATCTCATCCGGAAGCGCACCGTTTGCTGGTGACTTTAAACCGGACAGCCCATTAAAATCCTTTCTCGGCCTCGATCCGAACGGCGAATGGAAATTAAGTATCTATGATGCTGCAGCGGGTAACACAGGCTATCTTCAGGCCTGGGGTTTAAAACTCTACTTTTCTGGGATTACAGGTGTTGAAAATGAGTCGGAACATAATCCTCTCGATTTTACTCTTTTCCAAAACTATCCTAACCCTTTCAGCACCACCACAAGCATCAACTGGCAATTAATGAAAACGGCTGATGTTGTTTTAAAAGTGTATGATTTTACAGGTCGTGAAATGAAAACCCTTGTGGATTGCGATCAAATGACGGGTGAACAAAAAATTAAATTTGATGCTTCCGGTTTGCCTGCAGGGATATATTTTTATCAGCTAAAGGCAAATGGGGTGATTGAAACCAGGAAAATGGTACTTATTAAATAAATTATCCAACCCGAAAAATCGGGATAAAAACCAAAGTTATGAGAACTCTCAGAATTTATCTCAAAGGACTGATGTTTGGCTTTATGATAGTATTCACTACTGTATCATTTGCTCAAACGCATATTCCTGCAGGCAATGTAAGCGGTACCTGGACAAATTCAGGTTCTCCGTACTTAATCGAAGGCGAAATTTCGATTTCAGCAGGGCAAACTCTAACTATTGAACCAGGTGTTTTAGTTGAGTTTCAGGATCACTATAAATTAAATGTACAGGGTCAAATACTTGCAGTAGGGACACAGAATGATTCAATCTGTTTTACGATTGATGATACAACCGGATTTAGTAATTTGTTGGTACCTGATGGAGGCTGGCATGGTATAAGGTTTGGTAATTCAACTCCTGGAAATGATACTTCCAGGATAAGTTTCTGCAGATTGGAATGGGGAAAAGCAGTGGGTAGTTCACCTAACTTTAACGGCGGTGCTATTGCAGTTGAAAGTTATAATAATCTGGTTATTTCAAATTCATTAATCACTCATAGCATTGCCGCTTTTTCTGGCGGCGGCATTGCAATTTCAAATTCCGATATAATCGTCAGGGATAACACTTTTTATCAAAATGGTGCTGGTTTCGCCTGTGGTGGAATTGCCATATCTTCCTGTGACCCACTAATAGTAAATAATAAAATTGATAATAATGTAGCGCTTAGTTCGGGTGGTGGAGTAGGTCTGAACAATAGCGCTAATCCAGACATTATTGACAATGTCATTATAAATAATACTGCGAAGTACGGTGGTGGAATTCAAATGAAAACTAATTGTAATCCATTGATAACGAATAATATATTATATTTTAATACCGCAGACCTGGAAGGTGGGGGCGCTGATATGGAAGATAATTGCAACCCGCTGTTTGTGAATAATACAATCGTCTACAATTTAGCTCCAATTGGAGGTGGCATTGATTGCGAAGTGAATTCAAGCCCGGTTTTTAGAAATACAATTTTATGGTGGAAAGTTGGGTATGCTGATGGATCACAGGTTCATCTTTTCTCGGAAGACTCCGATCCGGATTTTTATTACTGCGATATTGAGGGTGGAACAGAAGCTTTTGGACTATGGTATGGAGGTACAGTCTATTTTAACTATACTGGTATTTATGAAAACAATATTGATGTTAATCCCGATACAACTTCTCAGAATGAGTATCTGTTTTTATTAGCTGATACCTCTCCATGTATTGATGCAGGTGACCCGGATGTCATCTATAATGATGTTGAAAATCCGGCTAATCCTGGATTTGCAAAATGGCCATCGAAAGGACTCATCAGAAATGATATGGGTGTGTATGGCGGACCGGATTGTTTATACTTTGATCCTATTACAGGAATTGACGATAAATTTAATTTCGATTTATCAGGTCAGCAATACCAGGTATTCCAAAACTATCCAAACCCTTTCAGCACATCCACAACCATCTCCTGGCATTTGCCAAAAGAAACTCATGTCATCCTGAAAGTGTACGATGTTACAGGCCTTGAAATCAAAACTCTGGTGGATTGCCGTATGGCGAAGGGAGATCATAAGATTAATTTTAACGCTTCCGGTTTGCCTGCCGGAGTGTATTGTTATCAGCTTCAGGCAAGTGGAAGGATAGAAACAAAGACGATGATTGTAATTAAATAAACCCTCACAGTTAAAATAACGCATGCAAATCAATAAAGTTTTGTGACTTAAAAACGTAATGTCATGAAAAAACTTATCTGCTTTTCGCTCATTTTCATGGTAGCAGAGGCAATTTTTGCCCAGGCCGGCTGGCACTGGCAAAACCCCTACCTTCAGGGTAACGACCTGAATTCCATTATAATGAATGGTGTAAAAGGCTGGGCTGTGGGAGATATGGGTGTTGTAATGCGCACCAGCAATTCAGGACTGGATTGGGAGATTGTCGATCTGAAAACTTCCCGTAACCTGAACTGCATCTATTTGGAAGAAATCTCTGGAAAAGGCTGGATAGTTGGAGATGCCGGCGCCATCTTTTATTCGGAGGATGCCGGAGAACACTGGATAAAACAATATAGTCGCACCAGCGAGGATCTGTATTCAATTACAGCTACCGGCGGCGACTGTCCCTGGGTGAGCGGATACGATGTGATCCTTCACAGTTATGACCATGGCACGACCTGGGAGAAGATCAATACTCCGGTTCACACCTGGTTCTGGGAAATCGACCAGAAGGATTGTGACGAAATATGGGTTTGCGGCAATCAGAGCCTGGTAATGAGTACAAAAGACCATGGTGTTACCTGGCAGACACACCCAGTTCCCACCACATTTAACCTGATGGGAATCGACGTGGTCCCTAACGGAGACTACCGCGCCTGTGGCAACCAGGTCACTATCATCCGGTCCTCGGATGGCGGTGAAACATGGGAGAAGGAATACCAGGCACCATTTTTAAGTATGTATGCTGTCGAAACCAGGGGAATTGGTGGACCAGCCTATGCCGTAGGTGATAAAGGTCATATTTTCGAAACATTGGACGGAGGCACTACCTGGAACGATAAAACATCGCCCACAATCTATCAATTGAAAGATGTATGTTTCCAGGCTCTCTTTCATGCTGTTTATGCCACGGGGTGGTACGGACAGGTTATTAGAAAAGAAGAACCGGTTAATGCACAGTTTGAAATCCTGAACAAGAAACCCAATCACTGGATGAAGGAAGTGGACTTTATCAATGCCGACACAGGCTGGGTAGTCGGAGGGGAAAGCAGGGATGACTCCGGGACTAAAGAAGGAGTGATCCTCCATACAACAAATGGGGGCAAGACCTGGGAAAATCAGCAGACAAAACCTTATTTCTTCAACAGTGTTGATTTTATTAACGAAAACGAAGGCTGGGTTGCAGGTGGTAGTGGAATTGGCAGTGGAGAAGGAGTCATCATGCATACCAGTAACGGAGGCAAAACATGGGTGAAACAATCGAATCCGATTATCGAATCAATAGATAAAGTGTTTTTCCTGGATGAAAACAACGGCTGGGTCGTAAGTAATGATTGGTGGGGACAGATAGCTCATACAACAAATGGAGGACAAACCTGGGTTTCACAGACTAATCCTACTAAAAACCCTATAGTGGATGTGTTCTTCATCAATCCTCAAAAAGGATGGGCAGTAGGTATGGATTCAACCATACTGCGAACCATAAATGGAGGGCAAACCTGGCTAAGAGTCGACCTTACAGTAAGTAACAACTGGTATTTCAGGTCGGTGTATTTTATTGATGAAATGCATGGCTGGACCGTTGGGGTGTATGGCGTGATTATGCTTACCGATGATGGAGGAGTAAGCTGGCAGGAAATTGTTCCAGGTAATGGTGAAACATTGCAGTCAGTATTTTTCATTGATGCATTAAATGGTTGGGCAGTCGGAGATGCAGGTACTGTCCTTCGTTCCATTGATGGCGGTTACACCTGGTTTAACCAATACAGTGGTATAAGCAGGAACTTTCTGTGTTCTGTAAAATTCACTGACCGTTATAATGGCTGGATTTCAGGAGAGGGCGGAACCATAAAAAATACCGGAAACGGAGGATTCTGGAATGAACCTGGCACATTCCTGCGGAACAGTCTGAAACTGCCTATTAACGATTTATCGGAAACAACTGATATCCTTATGGCTGATTTTTCCGATATGAAAAACAGCGGTTACCAGTTAGTCGGCATGGAAGTAATGCTTGATTCAGTTATTCATACCAATGCAAGTGACCTCGAAATATCATTATCACATAATGGTGTCACCGGAACAATTGTTTCCCACGTTTCCGACCAGGGACCTGACTTTTTGTGGACCAGGCTTACTGATAATGCAAAGAAGATAATTACAAATGGTACAGCCCCGTTTTCAGGCAATCATAAGCCCTTCCAGCCTTTAACCGCATTCAATGGCCTTGATCCCAGCGGCGAATGGGTTTTGAAAATTTACGACAATAAAACCGGTAATACAGGAGTGCTGAATGCCTGGGGCATTAAACCTCTCTTTGAAAGGATTGTATCCGTTGACGAACTCGTTCCAGCTAAGGAAGAACAAAAAATTATACTGACGCAAAATGTTCCAAATCCTTTTTCCGGAATCACTAAAATTAAGTGGATCAGTGAAATAAGTGGGTTTACGACACTAAAAATTTTCAATATTAACGGACAGGAAATTACTACTTTGATGAACAAGTATCTTTCCAATGGAGAGTATTCCGTTGACTTTGACCGCTCGCTTTTGTGCGCCGGAGTGTACTATTACAAGCTGCAAATCGGTAATTATATACTCACCAGGAAATGTATAATTATGTAAAACCAGGACCAAAAAAAATAAAAAATGTATTTACGTTTTATAACTGAACTCTTTTACCGTAAAAAGGCCGCCGCTTTCGAAAATACTTTCTTAAAACTGTTATCAACAAGTAAACTGTCTTTGCCACTCATCAACGGGAAAGGATTTTCGTGCGAATACGCATAAGGGAAATCCATTACTTCAACATTTACAAAACGGTTCATAGCCTGCATAATACCCGTTGCCGGAATTACTTTATCCTTAAGCAAAGCAACAGCCTGAATGCGTTTTTTCATCCTCTCAAACACATCTTCTCTGAAAGCCTTCAGGTTATCAACCGAAAGCATCGCCAGAAACGACTGGCCCATTTCTGTTTTGTTCATCGAATTATTCAGTATTTCGGAATGGTCCATCTCGGAATTCAGTTCTTTGATATAAAACTGCCGCAGCCGGTCAAATGCCTGTTGGTCCATGATAAGTTTTGAAACACCGTCCATCTGGTCGAAAAAAGCACCCCCGCAAAACAAGAACAATCTTGTATCGGAGTACAATCCTCCCGGATTTCCAAGCATTAAAATTTGAGCCAGAAAAGCGCCAATAGAGTATGCAAACAAATCAACCGTTGTACCTTTTTCGAATAGCGGATGATCGCCGCTACTGACTTGTTTTGTAAGTTGTACCAGATCGGCGGCACTTTGCTGTCCCGAAGTAAAAAAACGTAAGGGATCTTCACAAAGTCTTTCGCTTAATGCCACATTAGCAAATGACGACATCGGAACTTCTCCAAGCCGCAGTTTCCGGGAAGTAAGAATTGACGACATAACCCTTGGATTGCCCCATGCTTCGGGCGAACGGTTCATATGAAAAGCAATAGGGAAAAGTATTACCGGGCGGCCAGTATGTAATGTAAGGTAATGCGCCCATATCATGTATTTACTCCAGCTTCGTTCATTTAATCCATGCAACAGAATTATAGCCTGCCTGTTCTTCGAGGGATCCGAACTTTTAAAAACAGGATACGAAAACGACAGATTTTCCCGAATCGCCTCATCAGGTAAAGGGTTTAAACCAGTTAATCTATGCAAATTATGATCTCTCTCCCCGGCCAGTACGCTAATATTTTCAGATTCGAAATTTATCCAGTCGCACGAAATACCCGAACCCGGAAACTCAGCATGGGCAGTTCCCGGACTAAAAAATACTTTTAATTGCTGATGACTTTGTGTGTAATCCATATTGTATTTCAGTAATCAAATTGTGTTACCTGGTTCAGGAAATAAGTATCCAAGTCGCAAGCTTCTTCACAAAGTTGATCTTTAAGTTTTGCCTGCTTATTGCTTTACAAAATTAACACTCATGCTCAAAGCCTCTGTTTAAAAGGGATACCGGTTGCAGGCATGGGACGAAAATGCGAAATACGGGGTGAAAGTGCGAAATGCGGGGTGAAATTTTAAGGAAAACCATTGGAAAATGATGAGGTTACCGCTGATTCCGGCAGAATATCTTAATTTTGAATGCTGTTAAACAATTACGATGCCTGATATTTATAAACCGATACCTCTTTACCTTACCGCCAAAAGGAATATTATCCAGTTGATACTGTTCACGGCGGCTTTTGCATTGTTTTTTATCAATGTATATGAGCCCTTTGGTGTAAATGTGTGGTTTAAAATTACACGCTGGCAATTGTTGTTCTATTCCAGCCTTATTACCTTAACAGGTGTTTTGATAGTAGTGTTAAGCCGGATCATCATGTATTACCTGAGCAGGCGAAAAACACTGAATTACTGGCAATACCTGGTTTGGGTGCTGGCCGAAATTGTTTTTATGGCTTTATTTTATGCTTTGTATATAAAGGTAATACTTCACGATCAGCGCTTTTTTCCCGATCTGATTCAGCTTTCAATACAAAATACCGCTTTGCTTCTGTTGCTGCCTTATTCGGTATCGTGGCTTTACTTTTCGTGGAAAGAAAAAAACCTTGAAATAGCTGAAATGACGCTTAATCAAAATGCTTCCGAACCATCTAAAACCATGGTTTCATTCAATGATGAGAAAGGGGTTTTGCGTTTTTCAGTTAAAATGGAGAATATACTCTACCTCGAAGCCTCGGATAATTATGTAAGTATTTTTTATCTGAACAAGGAAAAGATCACCCGTTTTATGCTTCGCAAAACGCTTAAAAACCTTGAGGATGAGCTCGATGGTACCGAAATGGTCCGCTGCCACCGAAGTTATATGGTTAATTGTGATAAAGTGAAAGTAATAAGGCGCGAAAAGGATGGCATGCACCTCGAACTCGATTTGCCTGTAGCCATTGATATACCGGTTACCAAAACCTACCTCCGGAATGTTATGAACCGGTTTGCATAATCAAGAAAAAATATTTTTATACTCTTACCTCAATTGATAGATGACATTATGCCTTAGAAATTTCTGTTTATAAATATGAAGCTCCTTAAAGCAATTTTAAAAAAAAGTACCAGACAATACCTTTTATATCCGGTCATTCTGCATTTTTCCTGTTATTTCCATTATTCTCTTTCTGAAATTACATAAACACTCCGAAAGCTTTTATATATTTGAAAAATTATTAAAATTTTACAAACAGGATTACGCGTATGACAGGCATAACAAGGATTTACTACCACTGCCCGATAAAAATTTCAAAGTTTAAAAAGTACGGTTTTAATTTCACAGGCAACTTTTCTGCATTCACCTTTATTGTTCTGTTTCTTACAGTTTCGTATTCATTTTTAAGTTCTTCCCCGCCGCCTTTGATACCCGAAAGCATACCTCTGACTAAAACAGTTGATAGTGTTGCAATTGCATCTGAACTGCAACAACAAGGCGATTCACTTCTCGAAATTATGGGATATCGTGAAGCAGAGGCTATATTTAATAAGGCCTACGGAATTGCAAAGCGACAAAAGGAAATCAAGCTGCTTGGTAAAATCGTTAACAACCTGGCTGAATGTTACAGTATGACCGGTCGCCATCAGGAAGCGGAGGATATGTATCACGAAGCGTTTGATTTATTCAGCTCTATCCGCGATACCAATGCCATGGCTGTAATGCTTATTAATCTTGGCGACGAATATGCTAAAACCGGACGGATTGAACTTGCTGCCGAAACTGAGCTTAAAGCCATAAAGCTAAAAGAGGACAACCACGATTACCGGAAGCTGGCTTTTTATTATCAAAAACTCGGAGAGCTGTTTATCGATCGCGATAATTCAAAATGGGAGTACTACATTATGAAAGCGCTTGCTCTGTCGCGTACCGAAGAATACACAACACTGAGGGCAACCGTGGCTATTTACAATGATTTGGGCGCTATCTGGCGGATTAAAAATGATTTCGAAAAAGCTTCGGCATATTATGATACCATGTACCGCATCAGCGAAGCAGCCGGATATAAAAAAGGCATAATTACTGCTACTTCCGAAAGAGCTTTGCTGCTTTATGATATGCAACGGTATCGCGAAGCATTGCCACTGGCTTTGAATGCGTATGAAATGGTGCTCGGTACTGATGATGATTACCATATAGTTTACGATGCTACGCTTATTGCACGCATTCATCTGAAGTTGAACCAACCTCTTAAAGCAATTGATTATCTTCAAATGGCTGCCTTAAGGTCAAAAAAAGCTGGTCTGCGCGAAGAAGAAATGACAGCTTATAAATACCTTACAGAGGCGCATAGGGCATTATCGAACTGGAAAGAAGCTCTCGAGGCCCAGGATCGTTATATCGGATTGAAAGATTCTCTCGATGGAGTGGAGGTTAATAAGGCATTAAATGATTTGCAGACACGTTTCGAAACCGAGAAAAAACAACAGTTAATTGATAACCTGAGCGAGAAAAATGTATTGCATGAAAAACGTAACCGCATGTTAATCATTTTATTAATTGTTACAGCTATTGCATTGATTTCCCTTGTTCTTCTGCTAAGGCTGCGTAACCGCACACTAAAACAAAATAAAGTTCTTCGCGAAAAAGAGAATGAAATTCACAAACTCGAAAACGCCCGCCTTACCCTTGATATCGAATACAAATCGCGGGAGCTCACATCTGCTGCTGTTCATCTCATAAATAAAAATGAGGTTTTGAACAACCTGAAAAATAAATTATCCGGCGAAGAATCAAATAACATGGAATTTAAACAGTTCATCAGGCAAATAGATCAGAATATAAACCTCGACAACGACTGGCAGGATTTCAACAGGCATTTCGAACAGGTTCATCCGGGATTTTTCAGGAAACTCAGGGATAAATTTCCAACTGTTACTCCCAATGAGGAGCGATTATGCGCTTACTTGCTTATAAATCTGAATACCAAAGAAATTTCGCAAATGCTTAACGTAACCACTGCAGCAGTGGATAAAAGCAGAAACCGTTTACGAAAAAAACTTGAAATTGGGCCCGATATCAACCTTAAGGAATTCCTTTCTAAAATATAAAACCTGGGAAGTAGGATATTGTTATATCCTATTGCATTCTATATCAAACAGATATATTGTGTCATAGTATTGTCATACCCAAATATTTTGCATTTGTAAATACTTGCCTCACATTTGCCTGAAAAATTACAAACCGATGATTCAGGCTTTAATCCACAGGATCTTAAAAGTTGCCATACTGGTATCTGTTTTGGCTAGTATCGTGGGGAGCAGCGGTTGTAATGAGCAAGCCTGCCAAAATACTTCCTGCAAATTTGTCGAAATACAAGGACAGTTTTCTGAACCAAATCAGGTAAGTAAAATCAGTAGATGGCTGTTTGTTGGTTCAGATGGAAGCAAGGCAGTTGTTTCCGAAATAAATTCAATTACAGAGTTTTCGGATTATAAATCTTCGGTAACGCATTACTTGCATGAGTACATGCATGACGATTCGCTTTTTGTATATGATTCAAGCGACAGTACCTGCATTAGCCTGATTTTAGAGGATGTCAGTTACATGGAGTTGAATCTTTTTCCTTTATCGGCTTCATGGTTATTTTTTAATACAGGGAAAAGCGATAATACACTTACTGATACTTTGACGATATGTGGATACGGTTGCAAAAAAAAGCGTATTCCCGATGGATATCTTTGGGTTTCTGGTAATGAATCTATGGCAATAGAAACACTAAACCAGGGAATCTGCCATTCCGAGCGAATATCGCGATACGTAAATGATACAATTTTACCCGATTGGTTTCTAAAGCGTCCATCGGGTTACAGGAAGTTGACTCCAAATAGGTGATACAGCCTTATTAAAGCAGTAGAATGCGTAATCTCTTCAAGTAAAATCGAAATAAACTCTATACCTAACTCTGAATTCTATGAAAAAAATGATCGGAAATGTGCTGGCATTCTTCTTTTTGCTGGCTGTAACAAATGGTAAAGCACAAATTGACCTCAACAAAGTTGTAAACCGCAGTGTGAATAAAGCCGAACGTAGTGTCGAAAACCGCGTTGAGCGGCGCATTGATAACGGTGTGGATAAATCGCTCGACGCCGTTGAGGATGGAATCGATGATGCAGTTAAGGGTGATGATTCTAAATCAACCAACACCAAAACCAAGACTAAAACGGAAACGAATACAAAAGGTAAAAGCTCATCTGGAAATCATTCAGAGACGAGTAAAACCGAAACTAAAACCAAATCCGAAAAAGCTGCAACTGACGACACGCTGAAACCCGCTCCCGTATTGCAGTGGGCAAAATACGATTTTGTGCCGGGAACAGAAATTATTTTTGAAGACAACCAGGAAGGCGAACAAAACGGAGAGTTTCCAGGTAAATGGGATTTGGTTCAGGGGACCTTTGAAAACGCAAACTTCGACGGTTCAAATGTAATCTATCATATCAAATGCAATATGAATGGCGGAGGTGGAATAGTCCCTATGCTAAAAAATGCAAATGAAGACTATCTGCCCGAAGAATTTACCATTGAATTTGACGCTTATTTTAATGAAGATCATGGGGGGAATTATACTTTATATTTAGGTGATTATAAAAATCAACGGAATCTGGATAAAACCTATTCTCTTAACAAGAAATATATCAGGATTTATAAAAATAGTGCCGATGGAAGCGGTATTGAACAGAATTACTATCCCGGTTATAAATCGGGTGTGTTTGACAAAACTCCAAAATGGCGGCATGTTGCAATATCGTTTAACAAAAGAGCATTAAAAGTTTATTTAGATGACGCGAGGGTACTTAACATACCTAATTTAGGCTACAATCCAACAGGATTTTCTATTGGCAAACAAAATGCAGATAGCAAAAACCCCGGATATACTAAAAATTTCCGTATAGCCAAAGGCGCAGTTCCTCTCTACGATAAATTCCTAACTGATGGCAAATTTGTTACCACGGGAATAAAATTCGATGTAAACAAAGCCACCATCAAACCCGAATCGATGGGAACCATCAATTATGTAGTTAAAATGATGCTGGATCATCCCGAACTGAAATTCTCAGTCGAAGGCCATACCGACAGCGATGGCGATGATGCTTCGAATTTAAAACTTTCCGAAGCCCGAGCCAAAGCCGTGGTGGATCAAATGGTCAAACTGGGAATTGAAAATTCGCGACTCACCAGCAAAGGCCTTGGCGAAAGCAAACCTATGGCAGGTAACGATACGGCAGAAGGCAAAGCACAAAACAGAAGAGTGGAATTTGTAAAATTTTAATAAAACAGATATATGAAAACTAAACTATTGGCAGCAATCCTGATTTCAATTGTTTTTTCAGCTTCAGCGCAGGAAAAGGGGAAATACATTTTCACCAAATCAGGGCACATTGAATACTCCCTTACTGGTAGCGCAGTTGGTAAAAAATCGGTATGGTATGATGATTATGGTATTAAAATGTCCACACTTACCGAAAGCACTTCCACGATAAGCATGCTGGGTATTACTCAAACTACCGAAGTTAAAGAACTCGAAATAAGAGACGGTAACATGTTATGGAAAATAAATTTGCTCGACAAAACAGGCACTAAAACCACCATTGATTATGCTGTAAATGCGGGCAAGGCTTTAACAGATAAAAAATCCGATGCCGAATTACATGAAATGGAACGACAAACTGTACTTGATTGGAACGGTACTATTGAAGGTTACGAAAACATTCTGGGGAAGAAATGCCTGGTTTTCACTTTGGGAACCACCAAATTCTGGCAATACAAAGGGTATCCTCTTAAATCAGTTATTTCGATGCTGGGACTTACCAATAACGAGACTGCTGTTTCTTTTGACGAAAATATTACTGTTCCGGCAAGTAAATTCGCTGTTCCGGCCGGTGTAAGTATAACGGCAGGTGTAAATCCATTGGATGGAGAAATGGGTGGTTTGCTTAATACAATCGAAGAATACTCCGGTAATCCGGAAGAGCAGGAACAGGACAACGATTACGAAGAACCGTTACATGCTAATCTGAGTTACGATGACTACTTAAGAGCCGTAAATAATATTAAAATCTTGGGATTTAAACGCACAGCCAGCGAACAAAGTACAGGCAGCTATATGACCTTGTTCCGCCTGAATGAGATATTTGGCGGCATTTCAATTATGAATACTGAATTGTACGACAGAGCTGAAGAAGGCGAAAACGTGGAGGTACAAAAAACTTACACTGTAAACGGTAAAGCAGCAAAATATGCTTTAACACATGAAGGCGATACAGAAATGCATGTTGTTTTCGTAAAATACCCTGTCAGGAAAATGACGCTGATGATTCATTCCGAACGGTCAATTCCACTGAGCACCCTCGAAGAAATAGTGCGGCAACTTAATTTTTAACAAAACCTAAGCGTTGCCGACTTTATTTTTGTTGCCTGTACTGTTCTTCGCGATGACGACAAGCTTTTTGCCTAAGGTTTGTTTATTCGTTTGTTGAAATTTCTCAGCAAATCGGACGAGTATAAAGTACGGTTCTCTGGCTTACAGCACAAAAAAAGCCGGCAAGTCGCACGACTTCCGGCATTTTTTATTTCCGGGTAATCCATTCCATTATCATGGTTGAGCGGATTCCTGTTTTTCCGGTCGAAGGGGATGTTCCTTTGCCCAGCAATTGATCAACAACAGCCTGTATTAGAGGCTGCTGTATGTTTTCCGGATGAGGAATATTGTAATGTTGAAAGCTGCCATCACTTTTTTCAACATAAATATTGGTATTGTCGAAAAAAGAAAAAGTGATTTTCCCCTCCGAACCAATAATCACCATAGTGTCAGTTTTCATGTTTTCAGCAACCGTAAAGCACCAGGAACCTGTTCCCACAACTCCCGACTCAAAAAGGAAAGTGGCTGTAACTATATCATCTGCCGGGTAGTTACCGGTTTGATTAAGCGAAAAGCCTTTAGCCTCTTTAACCGGGCCAAGTAAGAATTCGAGGTAATCGAACTGATGCGCTGCCAGATCGTGAAAATGGCCGCCACCTGAAATTTCAGGGAAAACCCTCCAGCCCGGAGTATCATCTTCAGTTATTTCTTCGGGTTTAAGTGGATGGTGTAATTGTATATGAAAGTATTTTATTTCGCCTATTACTTTAGTATCAACAAATTCCTTGATTTTTAGATATTCCGGAAGTGCCCGGCGGTAATAAGCAACAAACAAAGGCTGGCCTGTTTGTTCGCTTACGCTGATCATCTCCTCACATTCAGCTATGGTCCGGGCCATAGGTTTTTCGACATACACGGCCTTTCCTGCTTTCATGGCTTCAATAGCATACCTGGCATGCTTGTCGGGTGGTGTTGCAATATAAACAGCATTCACATTAGGGTCATTGATCAATGACGTTGCATCGGAGTAAAATCGTGGTACGCTATGCCTCCTGGCATAATCTTCAGCTTTGGCAGCATCACGTCGCATAACCGCAACCAATTCCGATCCTTTCACTTTGTTAAAGGCCGGTCCGCTTTTTTTCTCGGTAACATTTCCGCATCCAATTATGCCCCAGTTGACATGATCCATTCGGTTTGGGTTTAAATATTTACTATCCCGTTTCAATGAAAAAATAAGTATGCTACAAAAATTGCAGCAATAACTCCAGCTAAGTCAGCTAACAGACCGGCTGTAATTGCATATCGGGTTTTTTTAATCCCGACGGAGCCAAAATAGACTGCAATTATATAAAAAGTAGTATCAGCAGCTCCCTGAAAAATACACGATAGTCGTCCGGCAAATGAGTCGGCGCCAAATTGTTTCATTGTATCTACCATCATTCCCCTTGCACCGGAACCGCTGAGAGGTTTCATAAAAGCTGTCGGCAATGCATCTACAAAGTCAGTATTTAAACCCATAGCGGCAACCATCTGGCCAATGCCTTTTACCAGGAAATCCATTGCGCCACAGGTACGGAATACACCCACAGCAACCAGAATAGCGACCAGATAAGGGATAATGCGGATAGCAATGCCAAAACCTTCCTTTGCGCCTTCAATAAAAGCATCATACACATTTATCTTTTTTATCAGTCCCAGGACGATAAATGAAAAGATTATACTGAACAGGATCAGGTTCCCGGCCACTGCCGAAATAGTTGTAACCTGCTCCTGCGAAATAGTGCTGAAATACCAGATAATTGACGAAACAAGAATGGTAAAACTTCCCAGGTAGAGCAGAATAACTTTATTAAAAAGATTGATGCGTTGAAACAACGAAACAGCGATAATCCCGGTAAGTGTTGAACAAAATGTTGCCAGCAAAATAGGGATAAAAACATCGGACGGATCGGCGGCTCCTCCCTGCGCCCTGTAAACCATAATACTGATCGGGATTATTGTAAGCCCAGAAGCATTCAGTACCAGGAACATGATCATGGCATTCGATGCGGTATCTTTGTCTTTATTTAACTCCTGCAGTTGAGTCATGGCTTTGAGCCCCAATGGCGTAGCTGCGTTGTCGAGCCCCAGCATGTTAGCCGCAATATTCATCATTATTGAACCGGTGGCCGGATGGTCTTTCGGAATTTCGGGGAAAAGCCTGCGAAAAAGCGGGCCAACTGCTTTCGACATAATACCGACAATTCCACCGGTTTCACCTACTTTCATTAGGCCCATCCATAAGGTCATTACGCCGGTGAGCCCAAGGGAAATCTCGAAACCGGTCTTTGCCATTTCGAAAGTGCCGTTCATCATTTCGGGGAAAATTCCGGTGTCGCCGAAAAATATCAGCCGGATCAGACCGATGATAAAAGCAATTATAAAAAATGCAACCCAGATGTAATTCAGAACCATGTTTTTAAAATTTCTGATTTAAATGTATTGTTTCTGTAATGAGTTTTTTACTCAATAGGATAAATTTATTTATCAAGATAACTGAGTAAAAATACTTAATGTATTGAGTAAAAATACTCATAACATTGAGTAAAAAGTTCAAGCTTACTTTAAAGCATTGAAACCAAATAGTATAGCATATTTGTTGTAAGGTAGAATTTTTTATTTAAAAGGAATATACAGTGTAATCCAAAGAAAAAAGTACTTGCTCCACAGTAAATAATTCTTTCCGGTATCTGATTTAAATTACCGCAAAGAAAATTATTTTTTTCAGATTCCATCTATTTATAAAAAGTAAATTTGATGACTCTTATAAGTTAACCCAATTGTATCATGAAAATAAAATTTATCGGCGCCGCACGCGAAGTCACCGGAAGTAAACATCTTATTACTACTGACAGCGGAAAGAAAATACTCCTCGACTGCGGCATGTTCCAGGGAAAAGGCCTCGAAACGGATGGTATGAACCGTAACCTCATGTTTAATCCATCTGAAATCGATCATGTTATTCTTACTCACGCTCATATCGATCACTCAGGTTTAATACCTTATATCTATAAACTTGGATTCCGTGGTTCGGTAATCTGCACCAGCGCTACCCGCGATTTATGCGCTATCATGCTGGCCGACAGCGGACATATTCAGGAAGGTGATGTAAAATGGTTCAATAAACGAAGGGTATCCAAAGGGCTTACCCCTGTTGAACCTATTTATAAGGAAGCGGATGCTCGCGCATGTATGGAATTATTTATCGGTATAGCCTACGACCGCAAGTTTAATATTGACGGCAACATAAAAGTTAAGTTTACCAATACCGGCCATATGCTCGGCAGCGGGACTGCTTTGCTCGAAATAACCGAAAACGGCAAAACTACCCGGATTGCCTACACTGGCGATATCGGCCGCCCCGAAAGCAGGATTCTTAAATCACCGAAAGCGTTTCCGCAGTGCGATTACCTCATTACCGAAGCTACTTATGGAAACCGGCTTCACCCGCACCTTCAGGAAGCTGAAGGTGAGCTTTTACGGGTTATCCACGAAACATGTGTCGAAAGAGGTGGCAGGGTAATAATTCCTTCCTTTGCTATCGGGCGCACCCAGGAAGTGGTGTATGCTCTCAATACATTTTTCAACGAGGGTTTGTTGCCAAGAGTAAATATTTATGTTGACAGTCCGCTGGCTGTAAATGCCACTGATATTTTCAGGATGCATGCTGATATTCTGAATGATGATGTAGCTCACACTATGCTTACCGATCCTGATCCTTTTGGTTTTAATTCGCTGTTTTATATCAAGAGTGCCGATGAATCAAAAAAACTGAATTCCAACAAAAAACCATGTGTAATTATATCCGCCTCGGGAATGATGGAAGCCGGTCGGATAAAACATCATCTGGCCAATAACATCGAAAATCCAAACAACACTATCCTTGCCGTTGGCTATTGTGCTCCAAGTACTTTGGGAGCAAGGATTCTGAGTGGTGTCGACGAAGTTTCAATTTTCGGGGTCAAACATCCGGTAAATGCTAATATTGAACGTATTGAGGCTTTCTCCGGTCATGGCGATTACAGCGAAATGGCGGATTATTTAAACTGTCAGGATGCAGCACAGGTTAAAAGAGTATTCCTTGTTCATGGCGATATTGAAGCACAGCAGGCATATAAACATACGCTTGAAAGTAGAGGTTTCAATACAGTTTCAATTCCGGTTGCAGGGGAAGAGTTTGTTCTTTAAACGAAAAACCGAACGGGGTTTAAAACTGTTTCAGCTTATGCGAACACCGCTAACTTACTGCATTTGACTTTGAAATTTTTATTTCAAAGTGTTGTTTATACAATAACAATTTTGATTAGGTTTGTATGCCAATTATATCACTATGAAGCATACAAACCTGCAGTCGTTCGCACTTGTTTTACTAAGGATTACAATCGGATGGCATTTCCTTTATGAAGGCGGTGTGAAAATCCTGAATCCACACTGGACGGCTAAATCATACCTTCTTGATTCAGGAGGATTCATGAAAGATTTTTTTGTTTCTATTGCAGAAAATCAAACCCTGCTTTCAGTTTCTGATACAGCAAATGCGTGGGGCCTGGCCTTAATAGGCTTATCTCTGATTCTTGGACTTTTCACCCGCATTTCGGGCATTGCCGGAATTGTTTTACTGCTGTTGTATTACCTTTCTCATCCTGCCTTTCCGGGAATTGAATACCTTTTTCCATCCGATGGCAGCTACTTTATTGTAAACAAAACTTTAGTTGAACTATTTGCACTTCTGGTGATTTTTGCATTTCCCACATCGCATATTTTTGGCATACAACGACTTATTAAAAGCAAGAAATCATTCCTGGCATAAAATGGCACAAGAGAATAAAGACAACAAATCCGGCAAAATAAGCCGTCGCGATATAATAGCCGGTCTGGCAGCCTTACCCATTGTTGGTGTAATTGGTTACGGATTGTTAAAAAACAAATCCGAAGCCGACAAGCGAAACTCAAGTTTGTTGAGCGATATCAAACCCGAAATCCAAAGCGGAATTCCACCGCTTATCGAAGGAAAAACCCTCCGTATCGGGATCGTTGGAACCGGAGGTCGTGGCGGTTACCTGATGAAAGCCATGGGTTTTGTGCATCCTGACCGCATTGATGAATACACCGAAAAAGCCAAAACAGATAAATACTGGGAACAGCATTTAGCGGATTTCAGGGCACAGGAAAATCTGAACATTAAGATCACGGCTATTTGTGATGTGTTTGATAAAAATGCTGAACGTGCTATAGCTGCCGGTGCAAATGTACATCGTAATGGCACCGGAGGTAAAATGGATGATGCCCCGAAAAGGTATACCACTTATACTGAATTAATTGCCGCAGATGATGTTGATGCAGTGGTAATTGCAACTCCTGATCACTGGCATGTGCCCGTTGCATTGGAAGCCGCCCGTAAAGGCAAGCATATATACTGCGAAAAACCTTTATCGTGGTCAATAGCTGAAACATACGAGATCAGGAATGTGGTTAAGCAAACAGGAATCGTTTTTCAGCTCGGGCACCAGG
The DNA here is from genome assembly GCA_964420555.1 of uncultured Lentimicrobiaceae bacterium. GTDB lineage: Bacteria > Bacteroidota > Bacteroidia > Bacteroidales > UBA4417 > UBA4417. The sequence continues at coordinate 803,480 of CAYQTT010000001.1, forward strand.
GGCGGCAAACCGAAAGTTATAACGTGGCTAAATCGCTTATAAAACAGGATGTGATAGGTAAAATTTCGTTAATCGAAGTATGTACCAACCGCAACGATCCCAATGGCGCCTGGGTTTACGATATTGCCCCCGAAGCCAATGAACAGACTATCGACTGGAAACAGTTTATCGGTCAGGCGCCGTGGCACGATTTCAGCCTTGAGCGCTTTTTCCGCTGGCGTTGCTGGTGGGATTACAGTACCGGGCTCAGTGGTGATCTTTTTACCCATGAGTTCGATGCCCTCAACCAGATTCTTGACTTGGGTATTCCACATTCAGCCATGGCATCAGGAGGTATTTATTTCTTTAAGGATGGCCGTACTGTTCCCGATGTGTTGAATATGGCTATGGAATATCCCGATCGTGATCTTACACTTTTATACAGCGCAACCCTTGCCAGCGAAAAAAACCGCGGTAAAGTTATAATGGGCCACGATGCATACCTCGAACTCAGCGATACGTTGATCGTAAATGTCGATCCCCGCTCCACGCGATACAAAGAGAAACTGGAACAGGGTATTGTTGAGCCATTTAAACCGATTTTCTCCTATGTCCCGGGGCAGGGTGCAGTTGATGCCATCACTTCCCCAACCGAAAAATACTTTGCCGGCCGCGGGCTCTTATATACATACCGCGATGGGAAAGCGGTGGATACAACTCATCTTCACCTGCGCGAATGGATTAACTGTATAAACGCCGGAAATGGCGCTCAGCCCAGCTGTAATATCGACCAGGCATTCCAGGAAGCTATGGCTGCCCACATGGGAACTATTTCGTACAAGGAAGGACGCAGAACTTATTGGGATAAAGAAAAGGAAGTGATTGTTTAATCTTTAAAAAGGGGAAATGGCCGGCAACAATTCGAAATCGGGTAAAAATGCTTCTGTATTAAATACCGGAATAGTTGGTTTCGGTCTTTCCGGACAGGTATTCCATGCTCCTTTTATTGATGCACATCCGGGTTTTAACCTTCATACTATTGTAACCACCGGCACATTAGCCGCCCTTAAATATCCCAAAACGCGGATTACAGATTCCTTTATTGATTTGCTTGCCAATCCGGAAATTGATCTGGTTATCCTATGCTCACCTAATCAGTTGCATTTCCCTCAGGCTAAAGCAGCCCTCGAAGCCGGGAAGCATGTTATTGTTGAAAAACCATTTACCGTTAACAGCGCTGAAGCTCAACATCTGATAGAAGTATCGCAAAAAACAGGAAAACTTGTATTTCCGTTTCATAACCGTCGTTGGGACAGTGATTTGCTTACACTAAAACATATTATCGAACAGGGGTACCTGGGTAAAATAGTGGAATACGAATCGCGTTTCGACCGGTTTACACCCGAAATTTCGCGTGCTGCCTGGCGCTACCAGCAGGAGGAAGGAGGCGGAACTTTATTTGATTTGGGTATTCATCTTATCGATCAGGCTGTCAGCTTGTTTGGAAAGCCCGAAGGTGTTTTTGCCCGCCTTTTCAACCAGCGTGCAGGAAGTGTTACCGATGATAGTTTCGACCTGAAACTCATTTATCCCGATCTTAACGTTACACTTAAAGCCAGCGTTTTCGTTAAGGAAGCAGGGCCGCGTTTCCAGGTTCACGGCACAAAAGGTTCGTTTGTTAAATATGGACTTGATGTGCAGGAAGCCCAGCTTCGCAAAGGTAAAAAACCGGGAAGCAAAGGGTATGGAATTGAACCGGCTACTCAACGCGGCATCCTGAATACTGAAACATTTGGCAAAAAATTCCATGGTCGTTACGAATCCTTGCCTGGCAATTACATGGCGTTTTTCGACAATGTGTATTCCGCTATTGCAAAAGGTGGCGAAATAGCAATTAAACCTGAAGATGCCTTACTGAATATCCGAATCATTGAAGCTGCCCGGGCCAGTAGCAGGGAGCAAAAAATCATACAACTATAAGTCCCTTTTCCAGGGAATGATAAATGAACTAACTTACAAGGTATAACAGATCAAATTGTTATATCTTTACTCATAGTATTTTTAAAACCCGGCAACATGACAACACGACGCAACTTTTTAAAAAACATTACTCTTATGTCTGGTGTATTAGCTACTTCTTCGCTTCAGGCAGAAAGTCTTCCAGGCATTGGCAGAAAGATGAAAACAGGCATTCAACTCTGGACGTTAAAAGATATGGTGAGTGCCGATGTTGCAGGAACTCTTTCCTCTTTAAGCAAAATTGGTTATAACAGTCTGGAACCGTATGGGTTTGATGGCAGTTTTTATGGCCATTCCGCTAAGGACTTCCGTAAAATGTGTGATGACCTTGGCATGGTTATTACCAGCACTCACAGCGGAATTACAGTGGAAAATGCTCCAATGTATGCCGAAAAAGCTGCTGAAGCCGGTCTTGAATACATTGTGCTTCCTTCGTTTAACGGGCGACCCGAAAAAACACTCGATGATTTCAAGAAAGTGGCACACGAAATGAACCAGATCGGGGAAATAACTAAAAAGTCGGGGATTGCATTCGGGTATCACAATCACAATTTTGAATTTCATACTATGGAAGGGAAATTGCCATACGATACACTGTTGGCTGAAACCGATCCAGGCCTGGTAACATTTCAAATGGATATTTACTGGGTAGTAAAGGGAGGGCAAAAACCGGAAGAGTATTTTGAAAACCATCCAGGAAGGTTCCAGCTCTGGCATATCAAGGATATGGGTAACGATGGCGAATCCTGTATTATAGGTAATGGCCGCATTAAATTTAAAGAGTTGCTGAAACTGTCGAAAAAAGCCGGATTGAAGCGGATTGTTTACGAACAGGAACAATATTCGGAAGGAACACCAATCTATTGTGCCGAACAGAGTTACAAGTACATCCAAAAATATTTATTATAAATTCCATTCAAAAACCTAAATTATGGAAGACAACAAAACCACAGGGTTCGACCGTCGTTCGTTTATCCGCACAACGGCCACGGCTGCAGCAGGATTTATTATTCTGCCAAGCCATGTAATTTCCGGACTGGGACACCGCATGCCCAGCGATAAGTTAAATATTGCCGGAGTCGGCATAGGTGGCCGCGGTGGCGGTGTTATCCGCGCAGTTAGCAGCGAAAATATTGTTGCATTATGTGATGTGGACTGGAAATATTCCGCCGGACTTTTCAATGATTTCCCTGATGCCAAAAAATTCTACGACTGGCGCGAAATGTTCGACAAAATGAAGGATTCCATTGATGCTGTTGTTGTTGGAACTCCTGATCACAGCCACGCTATTATCAGCATCAATGCCATGAAAATGGGTAAACATGTGTACTGCGAAAAACCACTTACACATGCCGTTTGGGAATCGCGCCAGATGACTGAAGTTGCCCGCAAGTACAAAGTTGCCACTCAAATGGGTAACCAGGGTAATTCGGGCGAAGGTATCCGCCAGGTTTGCGAATGGGTTTGGGATGGTGCCATCGGCGAAATAAAAGAAGCTCATGCCTGGACTAACCGTCCGATATGGCCTCAGGGCCTTGAACGCCCGACCGAAGTATATGATGTTCCTGATACCTTGAAATGGGACCTATTCCTGGGAACAGCGAAAGAGCGTCCTTATAACCCAATTTATACGCCATGGAACTGGCGCGGATGGTGGGATTTCGGAACTGGTGCACTTGGCGATATGGCCTGCCACATCATGGACCCGATATTTATGTCGCTCAAATTGAATTACCCGACCAAAGTGCAGGGTAGCTCATCGCTTTTCAATACCGAATCACCACCATTGGCACAAACAGTAACCTATACATTCCCGAAAAGGGATAAATTTCAGAAAGTAAAAATGCCGGAAGTAAAAGTTACCTGGTGGGATGGCGGACTGTTACCTCCGCGCCCTGAAGAACTTCCTGCCGGCGAAATGATGGGTCGTGATGGCGACGGTGGTTGCCTGCTGATTGGAACAAAAGGTAAAATTATGACCGGTTGTTATGGTAGAAATCCTTTCCTTCTTCCGTTGGATTATGATAAAAACTATAAACGCCCTGCTCAACAATTACGCAGAGTCACAACCAGCCACGAAATGGATTGGGTGCGTGCTTGCAAAGAAACACCTGAAAACCGTGTGGAAGCTACTTCCAATTTTGGCTATTCAGGCCCGATGAACGAAATGGTGGTTATGGGCGTTGTGGCTGTAAGGCTGCAGGATCTGAAACGCGAACTGGAATGGGACGGCGAAAAAATGCGCTTCACCAATATCAGCGATTCTGACGAAATCAGGGTTGTAAAGAGTGATAAGTTCCAGATCATCGACGGACATCCGCATTTTGATACCAAACACGATACCATGAATGCCAAGCAAACTGCCGAAGAGTATATTAAACATACTTATCGGGCTGGTTGGTCGATGTAAATAAATAAAACTTACAGTTGAACATCCGTATGTTCAACTGTTTTGAAAAACAGCTCTAATAAACTTTAATTCAAATGAATATGAAAAAACTACTTTTTATAATGATGGCTGCATTTACACTATTTTCTTGTAAGAGTACTAAAACAGCCATGAATTCCCTTTCGAAAGAGGAAATGAAGGATGGCACAATCCTGCTGTTCGACGGAAAATCAACCGATATGTGGCGTGGCTATGGTAAAACTGAATTTCCCAAAGGATGGATAATTGAAGATGGTGCCATTAAATGCCTGGGTTCAGGCAAAGGTGAAGCCGGACAAGGTGGTGATATTATAACCAGAGAGAAATTCGGGAACTTTGAGCTTACCCTCGAATGGAAAATTTCGGAAGGCGGAAACAGCGGAATTTTTTACCTGGCCCAGGAAATAGAAGGCGACCCTATCTGGAAAAGCTCGCCTGAAATGCAGGTGCTTGATAACGCAAAACATCCGGATTCAAAAATGGGTGTTGACGGCAACCGCCAGGCTGGTTCGCTGTACGATCTTATTCCTGCTAAACCACAGAATGCCAAGCCTGCAGGCGAATGGAATACAGTAAAAATTATGGTTTACAAAGGAACTGTTGTTCACTATCAAAACGGCGCTCAGGTACTCGAATACCACCTTTGGACCGACGACTGGAAGAAAATGTGCGCCAACAGCAAGTTTAAAGATTATACTAATTTTGTAAACACAGCTGCCGAAGGACATATTGGATTACAAGATCATGGTGATGATGTTTGGTACAGAAACATCAAAATCAGGAAGTTGTAAATTAATCGAATTGAAAAAGGGTAGCTTACCGGCTACCCTTTTTCAATTATAAGCTTTTTTCAGGCAAAACATAATACTGCAAAGGATAGTTCCTTTCAGAAACACTAAAATTTACCGGCATGATCACCTTCCTGCTATCAATTGCAGCACTCATTTCAGGCTACTTTATTTACGGTGCTTTTATCGAAAAGGTTTTCGGTATCGATACTGCGCGACCTACGCCTGCCACAACACAGGCTGATGGTGTGGATTACGTCCCTTTGAAATGGCCAAAAATTTTCCTGATTCAGTTTTTGAATATTGCCGGATTGGGACCTATTTTTGGCGCCATCGCTGGTGCCGTTTGGGGACCGGTGGCTTTTGTATGGATTGTTTTAGGGGCTATTTTTGCCGGTGCGGTACACGATTTCATGTCGGGTATGATGTCTCTCCGGATGAACGGACTCAGCATACATGCAATTGTCGGGAAATACATGGGCAACGGCATGAAGCAGTTTATGAGCCTGTTTACAGTTGCCATGATGATATTGGTCGGAGCCGTTTTTATTATGGGCCCTGCAGCTATCCTTGCGGGACTTACAAGCGGTGTGATGGGTGTTACAGCCTGGGCGACATTGATTTTTGTCTATTATGTATTGGCCACTTTATTGCCGATCGATAAGCTGATAGGCCGCATTTATCCGTTCTTCGGATCAGCTATGCTTTTTATGGCTGTAGGTATTGGCGGTGCCATGATTATAAATGGATTACCGATTCCTGAACTTATACCTTCCAATTTTGTGAATATGAATGCCAATCCCGGCAAGTTCCCGATATTCCCGATGCTTTTTGTAACCATTGCCTGCGGAGCCATATCAGGGTTTCATTCTACGCAATCACCGCTGATGGCTCGTTGCATTACAAGCGAAAAATATGGCCGGCGTGTATTCTATGGCGCTATGATCACCGAAGGATTAGTGGCATTGATATGGGCTGCCGTTGCAATGAGCTTTTTCGGAGGAGTCAGGGAGTTAAATGATATTTTAGCTGTTCAAAAAGGAAATGCAGCCTGGGTTGTAAACGAAATTTCCAATTCGCTGCTTGGCCATTTCGGAGCTGTACTAGCTATAATAGGTGTTGTAGCAGCTCCTATTACTTCAGGTGATACTGCTTTTAGAAGTGCCAGGTTGATTGTCGCCGACTTTTTTAACTTCGATCAGAAAAGTATTAAAAACAGGCTGATACTGGTCGCTCCTTTATTTACAATCGGTTTCCTGCTTACGCAGATTGATTTTGCGATTATCTGGCGGTATATGGCCTGGTCGAACCAAACACTGGCAACCATTGTATTATGGGCCATAACTATTTACCTGGCATCAGAAAAAAAGCTTTATTGGATAACCCTGATCCCTGCTGTTTTTATGTCAGCCGTTGTTTCATCCTATTTATTGGTGGCTCCCGAAGGATTCGGGATCAATACTCTTTATGGTCAGATCGCTGGAATTTGTTTTTCCGTGCTTCTGATGATTTGGTTCCTGATTTGGAATAAGTCGGTTAAGAAATTGGTAACATTGGATTTAAAGGTAAAAACCGGGCTTTAAATAGTCTGGATGAATTCGCTGTCATCATCAATCCCTTAATTTATCTACCTTTGCACCTTGCTAAATAATGCAGCATGGAAAACAAATTATTCGTTTACAATACTTTATCTCGTCAGAAAGAGCTTTTCGTTCCCCTCAATGCTCCTCATGTGGGCATGTACGTATGTGGTCCGACTGTTTACGGCGATGCACACCTGGGTCATGCCCGTCCTGCAATTACTTTCGATCTTGTATTCCGTTACCTGAAACACCTTGGCTTCAAAGTACGCTATGTACGTAATATTACCGATGTTGGTCACCTCGAAAACGATGCCGACGAAGGCGAAGATAAAATTGCTAAAAAAGCACGCCTGGAGCAGCTGGAGCCCATGGAAGTAGTACAATATTTTACTGACCGCTACCATGCCGCTATGGATAAACTCAATGTGCTGAAACCCAGCATTGAACCACGCGCATCCGGACATATTATCGAACAGATTGCCATGGTCAAGGCTATTCTTAAAGAAGGAATGGGTTACGAAAGCAAAGGCTCGGTATATTTTGACGTTGAAAAATACAGCAAGGTTCATAAATATGGCGAGCTTTCGGGTCGCGTGCTTGAGGATCTGATGTCGAATACCCGTGAGCTCGAAGGCCAGGATGAGAAGCGAAACAGTTTTGATTTCGCCTTATGGAAAAAAGCTCAGCCCGAGCATATTATGCGCTGGCCTTCCGACTGGAGCGACGGTTTCCCCGGCTGGCACCTCGAATGTTCAGCTATGAGTGCACGCTATCTTGGCGATCAGTTTGATATCCATGGCGGAGGAATGGATTTGCTTTTCCCGCATCACGAAAGTGAAATAGCCCAAAGTACGGTTGCCAATCATAAAACGCCTGCAAAATACTGGTTGCATAATAATATGATCACCATCAACGGGCAGAAAATGGGTAAATCGCTGGGGAATTTCATTCAGCTGGTTGAATTCTTTGCAGGGCAGCATGCTGCCCTCGAAAAGGCTTACAGCCCGATGACAGTACGCTTTTTTATCCTGCAGGCGCATTACCGCAGCCCGCTCGATTTCAGCAACGAAGCACTGCAGGCCTCAGAAAAAGGATTCCAACGCCTGATGAAAAGCATTGTAACCCTCGAAAAACTAACTGCTTCTAATACCTCAACAGTTGATATTCCAGGTCTGCAGGCCAAATGTTACGAGGCAATGAATGACGATTTAAACAGTCCCATTCTGATCGCCCATCTGTTTGATGCTTCGCGTATTATAAATTCAGCATTTGACAAGAAAGAGAGTTTGACTGCAGAGGATATAGGGCTTCTTCGTACAGTTTTACATACATTTGTTTTCGACATTCTTGGTTTACTTCCCGAAAGCGATCCCCAGGCCGGAAATCAGGTGATAAACAACCTCATGAATATTATCCTTGACCTGCGCCGCGAAGCCCGTACCAATAAGGACTGGGCTACAAGCGACCGCTTGCGTGATGCCCTGGCACAGGTCGGAGTTATCATTAAGGATACCAAGGATGGTGCCAGCTGGGAGTTGGAATAAATGAATGAGGGATGTGGGATGTATATACCTGAAGTTTTCCCTGTCCTGAATTTAATCACTAAGGCACATAGAGCAAAGTGAAATACTGAGGAATCGGCTATGTGAAAGCTTCATTTGTCCTCATCCGATTTATAACCATATTGGCTTAAGTGGCACTGAATTTCATTTAGAAACCAATGGGATGAAACCAGAAACAAGAAACTCTAACTTTAACCCCCAAACCCTCCTATGAAAATCTTTAACCGTATTATCCTTTTGATGGCATTAATTTCGGTAATTGCTATTGACGGATGTAAAAACAACAAAACAAAAATGCAGAAAGAGTTACTCACATTTATTGAAAAATTCGATTCGGTGGTGCAGCCACTGAGTAAAGAGTCATCCCTTGCATACTGGAATGCCTCCATAAGCGGCAAGGACGAAGATTGGGCAAAAGCTGAGGAATTAAATATTAAACTGACAAAAGTATTCTCCAACAAAGAAGATTTTGCTGTTCTCAAACGTATAAAAGAAGCTGACGCCATCACCGACGAATTGCTGAAACGCCAGCTCGAAGTGATGTATAACGCTTATCTGGGCAATCAGGTTGATACAACTTTGCTCAACAGTGTTATCAAAATGCAAACCGAAATTGAAAAGAAATATTCCAATTTCAGGGCTGATGTTAATGGTAAAAAGCTTAGCGACAACGAAGTGGAAGAAGTGCTGAAAACTTCGACTAATTCAGCCGAGTTGCAAACTGCATGGGAAGGGCATAAAGCAATTGGTCCGGTTGTGGCACAGGATATTATTGACCTCGTTAAAAAACGCAACGAAATTGCCAAACAGCTGGGGTTCAATACATATCACGAAATGAGCCTCAAACTCAGCGAACAGGATCCGGAAGAAATAAGCAAACTTTTTGATGAACTCGATAACCTTACCCGTGATGCTTTTGCAGGGTTGAAAGGTGAAATCGATACTTTTCTGGCCAAACGCAATAATGTAAAAACCGAAGAGCTTATGCCATGGCATTATCAGAACCGTTTTTTCCAGGAAGCGCCGGCTATTTACAGTGTCGATCTCGACAAGTATTACAAGGATAAGAATATCGAAACTCTTACAACTGATTATTTTGCCAGCATGGGGCTCGATATTAAGGATATGATCGCTAAAAGCGATTTATATGAGAAACCAGGTAAAAATCAGCACGCATACTGTATTGATATTGATAATCAGGGTGATGTACGGGTATTATGCAATATAAAACCTAATTACAACTGGATGAATACTACGCTTCACGAATTTGGTCATGCCAATTACGATAAATACATCGATATGCAATTGCCTTACGTGTTACGCAATCCGGCTCATACATTTACTACCGAAGCCATAGCCATGTTTTTCGGAAGGATGGCTTCGAACGCTGATTTTTTGGTTGCTATGAAGTTAACCGATACTGCTGATGCACTCAATGTTTCTGCCGAAGGATTTAAAGTATTGCGTCTCGAACAGCTTACTTTCAGCCGCTGGGCACAGGTAATGTATCGTTTCGAAAAGGCTCTGTATGCCGATCCCGATCAGGACCTGAACAAACTGTGGTGGGAGCTGGTTGAAAAATACCAGATGATCAAACGTCCTGCCGACCGCAATCAACCCGACTGGGCCAGCAAAATTCATATCGCTACATCGCCTTGCTATTACCACAACTATTTGTTAGGCGAACTGCTGGCATCTCAATTCAACAACCACATTACGGCAACAGTGCTTAAATCGGATAATTTCGGACAAAGCTACTATGGCAAAACCGAAGTAGGTCAATACTTTACCGAAAAGGTTTTTAAACCCGGAGCACGCTATAACTGGAATGAGCTGATCGAAAAGGCTACCGGCGAAAAGCTTACCGCTAAATATTATGCCGGGCAGTTTGTGAAATAAAACTGTCAGAAGTGAATTTTTAAAGCCCGCATTTCTTTGATCTGCGGGCTTTCTTTTTGGGAAAACCCCGGAATTGGCCATTTCCAATTGTTCATCACATCCAATAGTAAGTAATGGTCGTTTCTCTGGTTCCTGTTTTAAAATTAAGACTTCCAATTTTCAGCCAGGATATCCAACAAACGGCAAAGTATTCTGCAACAAAACCGAAATAATAATTGTTTATACCACACCGATTCAAATGCAGAAAGCAGTATATTAGCCTTATCTAAGTGAATAGTGAATAGTGAATAGTGAAAAGTGAAAAGTGAAGAATGAACTATACTTTCAGCAGGCAACTCTTCAAACTCTTCAAACTGCTAAAACATCTCATTCTTCTCCAACCAGAAACCAGAAACCAGAAACCCTTCAAACCCTTCCCCCCCATGAACTATCCCAAAAAAGTCACAATAGGCGATATTACCGTCCGCGACGGTTTTCAGCATGAAGAAAAATTTATTCCTACAGCAGCAAAGTTGTGGTTAACAGAGCAATTGATACTGGCCGGTTTCAGGCATGTGGAGGTAACTAACCTGGGTAATCCTACCGGTATGCCTCAGTTTAAAGATTCGGATGAATTGCTGAAAAAAATCAGGGCCAGCAAGGTGGTTGCTTCTCTTCTGCCACAGGTTAGCCTTACGGCAGTTACCATCCGCGAAAAAGCCATTGAGCGTGCCATACAGGCACGGCAGGAAGGCTGGGGACCTGATAGGATACTTCTTATGGTTTCGACCAGCGAATCGCATCATACAAAGAATTCGGGACTGTCGTTAGCCGATTACTGGAAAATGGCTGAAGAATGGATTCCGAAAGCAAAAGCCGCCGGTTTGAAAGTTAACGGAACAGTTAGCACCATATGGGGCTGCCCAATCGAAGGGCCGACTAAAATGGAAAAGGCTGTTGAATTTGCCCAACGTTGGTTCGATATTGGCGCCAGCGATGTGGAACATGCCGACCACGATGGATCGGCTTCGCCCGACCGTGTTTACCGCTATTATTCCATGCTGATGGATAAAATTGGCAGACCCGAGAAACAGATTGTGCATTTTCACTCTACGCGTGGCTGGGGAATGGCTAATGTGCTGGCTGCACTGCAGGCTGGCATGACCAATTACGAATCAACTATGGGTGGAATAGGAGGGCAGCCTGCTAATTTTGTCGACGGTGTTCCCGTTGCCGGTACAGGCGCTTACTATTATGCTGATCCTATGCTTACCGGCCTTATTCAAACCGAAGACATGGTAGTGATGATGGATGAAATGGGTATCGAAACCAACCTGGATGTGGATAAGGTTTTGGAAATCGGGGCTATGGTTGAGCGCATAGTGGGCCGCCGACTTCGTTCCGAAAGCGTTCGCACCGGAAGGATTCCTAAGACGCTCACCGGAAGGGGTTAGATTCTGGGGTTTAGGTTTTAGGGAGTGGAGATACTTATTGCCAGTAACAGAGTCATAAATGTCGCGGGTGTTTAGCAATTAGCGTCCAAAGCGATAAATGTCAGGATCTTCACAACATTGTGATTGCAAATCACTATCAAACTATTGTAAACCATTATTATGGGAATAAAAAAAGCAGCCTTTCGGGCTGCTATGTTTACGTGGAGGGAATGTCTTTATCCAGATGTTGTTCTGTTCAATAGTATGTCAGATTATCCGATGATAATAGTCCCTAGCCAGGCCCATGCTACCAGTAACATTGCTGTACCTATGATATGTATGGGCCGGACAATAAACTGAGTCGAAGTTTCTTCCTGGAGAATGTCAGTATATTGTTCGTTAAGGAGTGTGTTAGTGTTTTTCATAACTCAGTTGTTTTTCTAACTCTGTATTATGTTTATTGCCATGGACATAAAAAGTAATAGGCATTTTTAATTTTTTTTTACAAATCGCGTTTTGTTACTGTTTCGAAGTTCGTAGTTTTCAAAAAGCAACTGCTGACTAGTGTATGTAAGTAGTTAATTATCAGTTAAGAAAGTTGAAGAAGACACCAATCTTCACTATCTGCAAGAGCAGTGTCTTCTCTCAACAATTTCTATTAATTAAAAAGGAATTCCTGTAGTTTGAATACTTTTTTTCTACACAATGCGATTCATTTCAGTGATCGCGCTATCAGGATATAGCAGGTAGTAAAAGTACTTTTACCGTTATAATTTCTGAGTAGCTGATTCCGTGAAAATGTTGTAGCTGAAAGTGCTACATATTACGGGAATTTGAATTTATACTGTTCTTAATTCAGAAATATTTCGAAGCAGAATCGCCACCAACCCTCCGGGAATAGCAGTGAAGCAGGTTCAAATGCCTGTTAACAATGAAATTTGGTATTTCGGCAGATTCGGGATTTTGTGTTTTCACAAATTAATTCTCTAAGCGACTTTAGCATGTAACAGGTGCTTCCTGAACGTCGCTTCCGGATCGCTGTCATATTCTGTAAAATTATTTTATACCTTAGTTGCCTGTTACCATACTGCTATGTGGAAAATATTTAAAAGGAACCCATATGCCAAAATCGACCGTCGCAAACAACTTGCGGAGAAAAAGCGCATGCAGGCCCGGGAAAGTGCTTTCAGGAAGAGAAGACGTGCCGAAGCGTGGCGGAAATTCAAAAAACGTATAGCAGAATTTATAGCCAATCCTTTTGCAAAGAGAAAACTATCGTCCGACGAGCGTGAAAAGCTGCGTTTTAAAAAGTTCCAAAGGCAGGAGCGCAAGGAGGAGCGTAAGAAATGGTGGGCTAAATTCAAAAAGAATCCGTTCAGGGTAATATTTCCCAGCAAAAAGCGCAGGGCTCCGGAAGGGGGTTACCTTTATGTGTATAACATGACCCGCCTCGAACGCAAAGAGCTAGCCGCATTAAAGCGAAAACAAAACCGTGAGAATTTTAAGAAAGTTATTTCCACACCCGATCTGAGGCAGAAATTTATTTTTACCTACCTGCATTCTACGGCCTATTTTATCTTTTCGTTTATGCTGATTTATATTATATATCAGCTAGTTACGATCGGTATGGCTTCGTCGTTCAATATTCCGGTGGTTTGGTATTATTACCAGCTTAAATTTCCTCTTTACACCTTTTCGCCGCTTTATACCCGGGCTGCATTGGTCACTATTTTTGCTATCGGGCCTATTGCCTCGCTTATGGTTGGGTTTGTATTCCTCAAACTGTTTTTTACAAAGAATGTAGTACTCAAACGTTTTCAGCTGTTTTTCCTGTGGGGATTTATCAGCGGAAGCAATTTCTTTTTCGGGTCGTATATTTCAGGATTTTTTACGCGCACGGAGTTTATTTATACTTCGGAGTGGCTGTTTATGAGCAATATTTTTGATATCGAAGAAATCATTTTTACCGTTATCTCATTTGTTGTGATGCTCATTATAGGCCGCATTATCACTCCTCTTTTCCTGTTGTCGTCGGGATCGGTGACTATGATAAAACCTGAATTCAGGCTGTATTTTATTCTTAGCCAGGTTGTACTTCCGTGGCTTACCGGTGTGGTAATCCTTTTTCTGATCACCCTGCCTACATATTATATTCCGCTGATTATTAAAACAATAACTCCCGGACTGGTACTTTTACCCGCGCTCTACCTTTATGATTCGCTGCAATACGAAAACATTCATAAATCGGGTGTTATCAGCCACAACTATTTCAAATGGAGCATAGTTATTGCTGCCGTGGCGCTTCTTTTCTTTTACAGGATTATACTCAGCTGGGGACTTAAAGTTATGTAGGAAGTTAAGAGTGAAAAGTGAAAAGTGAAAAGTGAATAGTGAAAAGTGAAAAGTGAAAAGTGAAGAGTGAAGAGTGAAGAGTGAAGAGTGAACAGTGAATAGTGAAGAGTGAACAGTGAATAGTGAAGAGTGAACAGTGAATAGTGCATTTTTAGTCGGCAGGAGTTAAAAGTTGACTCAGTTTATGAAATCTTTCGAGTTTAGTCACCCCTCGCCTTGAGAGCCTGTCCCGCTTTTTCGCGGGAAGAGGGGACGGGGGTGAGGCATTTGAAAAGTGAAGATATAACTTGTCAGGCTGAGCGGTGTCGAAGCCAGGCATGATCTATGTTTGTCCATTTTACTCCCAGAACTTGACCTTCGAAGCACGAGGCACTTCGACTCTGCTCAGTGTGACAGAAGGTTGGGATTGACAAGACACTTATCCGAAGAGTGAACAGTGAATAACTAATAGTGAATAGTACCGTTCTAGTCGGTAGGAGTTAAAAGTGGACTCATTTTAGATAATATCGGGGTGTAGTCACCCCTCGCCAAAAAATAAAAATACCTTTTCCCTTCTCCTTTTTTCAAGGAGAAGGTGCCCGAAGGGCGGATGAGGTTAGAGAGGGGATGGGGGTGAGGCGTTTTGGCAGTACCACGAGGCACTTCGACTCCGCTCAGTGTGACAGAGGGTTTAGTCGGCTGAGCTGAGTCAAGCAAAAAACCTTGTCAGGCTGAGCGGAGTCGAAGCCAGATTTGACATGATTCAGTTTTATCAATTCTGTTACATTTTTTTTTTGAAGCACGAGCCACTTCTACTCCGCTCAGTGTGACAGAGGATTTAGGAGCCACAAGCTATCTTAAAAAACGCAAAAAAGCCATCAGCACAGTATGCCAATGGCTTTGATATATATGGTTCAATCAGGTTGTTAATCTCAAATTCCAGGCCCTAATCATCCTCTCCCATCCACTCACTCTCCCACTCTCTCACTCCCCCTACTATTCACTATTCACTATTCACTATTCGTTATTCACTCCCTACTCCCTACTCCCTACTCTTCACTTTTCACTTTTCTCTCTTCACTTTTCACTTTATAAGCTTTACCGCCCGCGTACGCCGCTCCCAGCAACAGAAAAATCTCAAGGCCGCCACCAATTGGAGCACCACCTTGTTGCCCGCCACCCTGGTTACCGCCTAACCCATGACCACCCGGAGGAGGTGGAGGTGGCTGACTCATTGCAGACTGGGTAAAAGAAATACTTAAAAACAGCGCCATTGCGGCTGGTAGTATATAGGTCCTGGCTAATCGTTTCATACTTACTTTTTATTTTGTCACGTTTATAATAAACTGAAAAACTCGTGTTTTGTTCTTTGTGCTTAGCGAATTACAACTTTCTGGCTGTAGGTTTTTGATTTGGTATAAACCGTAACAACATAAACGCCGGGAGTTGAATTAAGGTTAATCTGTAGTGGAGTATCCGCAACCATATTCTCCATTGCAATGCTACGGCCAAGCATATCGGAAACTTTAACCTTGCCGGTCATTGATTCAAGTTGATTGATGGTTATAGTTCCATTCTCAACATGCAGCGTAAAGTTATTATTTGCCTCAGGTTTGTTTATTGAAGTTGCATCCTGAAAATGCAGTACAAACCTTGTTGTATCATCGCCCGGTGAAGCTGTAAAGGAATAAACCGGATTATCATTTAATTTCTGGATGGAATTAGTTTTTTTATCTTCCAGTTTAATATACATAGTCGATGGGAAATTACTTATTCCATCAGCAGTAATTGTATACGTACCTGACTCACCCGGAGTAAAACCAACAGGTACTGATCCATACATCTGATCAAGAGGAAGTGTATTTATAGCTACTTTAGTTTTATCAGGTGTAACAGAATATAAATTAGGCACATTAGCATTGTAACTGAAGAGTTTATATGCATCAAATTCTCCATCAAAGTTTTCTGTTGCCTGGTCATAAAAACATACTCGGGCTGCATCACTTACGTTGTTCCCTTCAACTTTTAGATTAAGCACATTTTCCGTTAGAGTCGCACTCTTATAAAAAAGTGTCATATTTTGATGTACTCTGTCATTATTAGCTATTGTAATGGAAGCGTTTGCCGCAGAGGCATGTACCATAAATCCTTGCATTGCAGGGATATAGCCATTGGATGCTTCAAGACTTGTTGTGTTGTCTCCGGTTAATAGCACATAATAAGCGTACTGGGCCGTATTATTGTTATAAAAGTATAAAGCACCATCCATTCCGCTTTTTTCTATTAAATTCCAATCTATTGCTGAGGGAAAAGGGTTTCCAACAAGATTAAAACCTTTGCCAGCTAGCGGATGGTTAGTGCAAGCAACATTGAGCCCTGCACTATTGGTATATGGTTTTCCAACAAAGTTTTTCGTTTCATTATTAGGGTATGCCACCAGATAACCCCTGCCTGTCACAAAGTTGTTTTCGACAAAATTTGCATTTCTTGTTGCTGTATTATTCATATCCCTATAACTAACCCAATAGTTCTGGTTCTCATCCCATTTATAAAAGTCAGTGTTAGGGGTGGATAGCACCATAAATTCACTCTCTATTGGCTGGTCAACAACAGGGGAAGAAAGAAAATGAAACTTTAAATCTGTAACTAGATCATATTTTACTAAATAGCGTTCAATCTTTGCTGTACCCGAACCTGTTATTGTACCATTATCAATAAAAGAAGCTGTAGTGCCACCTGTTAGACTTGGAATTGATTTTAATACCAGGCAAGGTGAGGTTGTGTAATCTAAAGAAGTGGTTCCGTTAACTGTAAGTGATTTACCAGCGGATACTTCAATAACACCTCTTGTTATGGTTAATCCGCCAGTGCCTACTGTCAAATTTGAACCAATTATGGCTGAGCCTAAATCACGGTTTATAGATAAAGTATTTAACGTTCCTGTACCCCCGGTAAAATTAATGGTTCCAAGGTTTCCTCCGCTTGTGCCGCCAATCGTTAGTATTGAACCAGTTCCACCTGTTAATGTGCCGGTACCTGTTATAGTTCCATTTAGTGCAAGAGTATAATTGCCTATTGAAAGAGCTCCATTGGTTAATGCCAGTGAACCTGAAACAGTTGCATTTCTTCCCATCGTTGCTCCTGCAATATTAGCTAGTGTTAAGTTATTAAATGTAGAAGCGGAACTTCCTCCAATTGTTTGTATACTACTGCCATTGAAAGTTATTGTGGATGTACCAGCTGTAAAAGCTCCGTTATTAGTCCAGTTTTTCCCTACAGAATGTATAAAAGCCCCGGCGGCAAATGTTCCTGCCGAAATTGTAAGGTTTTCGGTTACAGTTATAGCTCCCTGCGCAGTTTTTATTGAAGCGCCTGAAAAGGTAAGGTTAGCGTATGCCGGTGCAGCGGATACCTGCTGAGCAGCTGTTGAAGCATATTCTACTGTTGTGCCAGGTTTTATTTCTATTAAGGTAAATGCAGGGAAAGCAGTAGCTGTTGCTACACCTAATTTAAAAGTACCTTGATTGAGTAAAAATGTTCCAGTTGATGTGATTTGATTGCCTCCGTCATTGAAAACTGTATTTGCAGTTACACTGCCAATAGTAAGTGCGTTAAGTGTAACAGGCCTGTTAAGGGTTACTCCAGCAGCATTATTTATGGTAAGACTATTTGCTCCGGTTAATCCATCGCCTGTTACTTGAACTGAAGTTCCATTATAGGTGTAATTAGCTCCAGTGTTATATGTGCGTGTTCCTGAAACTTGAATTGAGCCTGTAGTGCCACTGGTAGATAAGCCTCCTGTATTTGCGGTGATAATTCCTGCACCTAAATTAAGTGCAAATCTACCTCCTGAGCCATCTAGCACCGAAGTACCAAAATCTACAGTTGCACCCGATAGAATTTCAAAATTTATTGTGTTGGAAATTGTGCCACCGGTTTTTGTAAACGTCTTTATACCTGAAGAAGTAAAATTAAATGCTCCTGAATAGTTGCCATTTTCTGTCAATGTTCCCGAACTCATAAGAAAATCTCCAAAAAGATTGATTGTTCCCACTGATCCTGATGAATTGGAACTTGTATTGCCATTGTGATTGAGAGTACCGCCAGATATGGTAAAATTACCGGAAATGTTAAGAGTTGTTCCAATGCCAGTTTGGGTGGTTGTGCCATATAAATACAGGTAACCGCCTGTTTGTATATAGTTACCACCAATATTAACGGTAATGGGAGTTGAACCACCACCGGAATTGAGTAACCTTAAAGAAGATGTTCCAGTGTTGGACATCGTAAAATTACCACTAATATCTACTAATTCACCTGCTAGGCTAACATTTGAGTTTTGAGATGAGCAATTCCATGTAAAATTACCAAATGACTGTGCAAATGATGAAACAGTTGGAACTGTCGTAGTAACTCCTGTAATTAAACAGGTTGAATTGGCATCCCAGGTGGCTGTTGGAATATTACTGCCATCTCTTCCATGCTGGTATGTACTTAAATTTTTAAAAACCAGATTACCCGTTGTGGTTATATTGCCATTGGTATTCAGGAAAGTGCCGTTAACAACAAAATCGTCACCTACACCATTAGCGATTGTTAAGGTTCCTGAAGTGTTAAGGGTTACTTGGCCACCTGCGTCAATACTAACCTGGTCAACAGTTACTCCTGCCATGATAGTAACGGTGTTGCCACTACTGATGATAATTTTTGTACTATTTGTATTTGTTGGTGGCGTTGTGGTATTCTGCCAGGAAGTTCCATTATGTCGCTGCCACTGACCAGAAGTGGTTGTGTTCCAGTTCATAGTGGTGGCGTTACTTCTATAATCCCCATTAGCAGCATTAGTAATTTGGCTTCCAGTTGCCGCGTTAGTTATAAGATAATTTTCACCTCCTCCGGTTCCATTAAATTCATAAACAGCAACATAGTAGGTTGTGCTAGATGAAAGGCCAGTAATGGCAACACTATTTCCTGTTCCATTATAGACAACATAGTTTCCAGAACCAATCTGAGTTCCGCTTCCAAAAGCTGTATTTGCAGTATAAGAGGTGCCATCCACTGGTGCGTTATCTACAGCGCTTCCAGATTTAACAAGCACAATTCGGTTTGATCCATTACCAGAGGTCCAGTTTAATGTCATTCCGGTTGCTATTATACTTGAAAAATTAATATTTGAGGCTTGGGTTGTTGGCTCAATAGCAGGAGGCACATAGGCTTTTAGAGCGATCAATATAGATCCATTGCGAGTATTACTAACTGTTGCAGTTCCATCTCCGGTAGCTCCTGCTACACTTTTTATATTCCAAGCTGCACCAATTGAAACATTTCCACCATCAAAGTTATTATCGTAAAGTTCGGTTAGAGTGCCTGGTGATGTTGTATTCCATGCTGAAAAATTAACAAAATCATTTCCTACCATTCCAAACATGATGATTGCAGCATTAGAGCTAACGGTTGTAATTGAATTTGCAAGAAGGTTTGCGGCATTTCTAACAGTTATAGATCCAGGGGTTATATCAAAAGGTGATGGACCTGAAACATCAACTCCTGTAAATGCCACTATAGCTCCAATCGATTCATTAGTTCCCGTACCTAAGGCAAAAGTATAATTAGCAGGTTCGGATGCCCCTGCAATTTTATAAAGTACAGATCCTCTTCGTGCTGTTCCACCACCTAAGTCAGCACCAGCAATTAAAGTCCAACCTGATAAAGTAGGATTTTCAGTATCGTTTCCGATTTTCGATATGTTAACAATCATAACATCTCCCTGTTCGACGCCAGTGGGTTTATTAATTGTAATGTCTGTATTAGTGCTTGTTGAGTTAGTTGAACTGCCTCTTTGCGTAATTGCAGCTAGAGTGGTGGACTGAACGAAGAATAGTAATATAAGTAAAACACTTAGTATATAATTATCCGAAGAGGGGAGTTTAATAATCCCTATATGCTCTAAAATGATTTTGAGCTGTTTTGTGACCAAAAGATCACGTAAAGGAAAGTTTGTGAACGATGCATTCTTGTATATCTTTTCCATAAAATCACATTTTACAATTTTTAAATAATTTGGTTAACGGATCCGCAAAGGGGGCAGTTAAGTCAGTATATAGTAAGGATACAATAGTGGCGACAAAGCTACAAAAAATATTGTAATCCTTTGATACTGTTAGTGTATTATTCTATTTTTGTTTCATAAGCTGTACTTTATTACTGTATAAAGTATATTAATATGGCTGCCGAAAACGGCGTAAAACAACAAAAATTACCACTTCGTCCCTTTCCGGTTAAGAAAAAGAGAGGAAGCGTAATACGCTGTTAGTTCACTAATCCGTGCATGGTAGCAGGATTTCGGGTTCGTAGGAGTGGTTACTAGTATGCAGTTGCTGCATTTTGCCTATGGATGGTTACCTGCCGGGATAACCCTCGTTTTCAGCAAAAACAAATGTACAACTATTTATTTTAAAAATGCAAGAGATTGTTGCTCAGATGTTAAATTATTTTTGCGGGTAATTTATTATAATTAACTTTCTGCCTTGCGGGAGGATGGAATTATCCACGAATTTGTTTTTTATTTATCCACGAATTTATTCGAATTAAGGGTCTGCCTGGCGGCAGATGGGTTTGTTCTCCGCGAATTGTTTTTTTTATCCACGAATTTGCACGAATTGGGCGAATTTGCACTAATTATAGTTGCGGGTTTAGGTAGGAATTTAATCGAATTAAGGGTCTGCCTGGCGGCAGACGGGATTCTTCCACGAATTTGTTATTTTTTTTATCCACGAATTTGCACGAATTGGGCGAATTTGCACGAATGGAGTTATACTCATAAAGAGAGTTTGAAAAAAGGGAAGAGCGATCGTCCCCCTTTGTCATTGCGAACAAAGTGAAGCAAAAAGGGGGATAAGAGGGGGATTTCTTTATGGTAATAAGCTGTGTCTCGTTATGAAATCCCCCGCCCTTCAGGCACCCCCTTTGAAAAGGGGGACTTGCTAAGCTGAATTTTCATAAAACCCGGACAATGAAAAAAAGGGGGATAAGAGGGGGATTTCCTTGACGCAGAGGTATTTCTTATAAAAATCCCCCGCCCTTCGGGCACCCCCTTTGAAAAGGGGGAAGTAGCGAGACGGCTTTCGGAAGGGAAGAAAGTTTTTGGGAGATTCACCCACTTTTCACTTTTCTGCTATCGTTGTTAGCGAACCAACACTATTCACTTTTCACTTTTCACTCTTCACACCTCACTCCTCACTGTCATTGCAATCAAAGCAACACTACTCACTATTCACTATTCATTCTTCACTGTCATTACGAGCGAAGCAACATTATTCGCTATTCACTATTCACTCTTCACTCTTCACTCTTCACTTTTCACTTTATAAGCTTTCCTTGCTGCATACAACCCACCAAGTAGCACGAAAATCTCCATTCCGCTACCTATCGGTGCTCCGGATGACGAGCCGCCTCCCTGGTTGCCACCCAGTCCGTGCCCTCCTCCCGGCGGTGGCGGTGGTGGCTGACTCATTGCCGGTCGGCTTAGTGCGATTGTTAGTATCAAAACAAGAGCGGTGAGAAGGATATGGAGTTTTGGAGAGGGTTTCATTTTAGGTGTTTTTATGTGGGATGTGAGATGTTGTATGGGGGATGTATGATGTGAGATTTTCGATTTGTAATTTTGTGCCTGGAATTTGGGTTTTGGTATTTAGAACTTGGTTCTTCAAAGCCCTAAATCCTTTTATCTTATAACCACCTTTTTACTTCGCAAAAAGCCCTCCGAAACTACAGTAACCACATACACGCCCGGAACACGGGGGATTTCGATGCGGTGACGGGTGTTTCCCGAAAGCCTTGTATTTATCAGCTGCTGTCCGGCCATATTGCTTACCAGCACTTGATATGGTGAGGTTGTGGTTTCATTGGTAACATAAATACTGTTTTCGTATGCGTAAACGGTAATATCATCACTGCCCGATGGTTCCGTGATGCTTACCGGCGAACCGACAATAAGCCGGAAGCGGTTAGCATTATCGCCGGCATTACCCCGGAAAGAATAGGATGAAGTTTGTTTCAGATCGGTGAGGATGCCGGTTTTAAGGTCTTCGAGCATAATCTTGTTACCCAGATCGAACTCGCTGATATTGGTTGCTTTGATGGTGTAAGTTGCATCTATTCCGGTTTTGGCGGCAATATTTATGATCATGTCGTTCGTTAATTCATCTACAACACTTATGGAATAATTCTTCCCATCTGCCACGGCATAAATTTCAGGTGCTTCGGTATAAAAACCCCAGAATTTGGCACTGCCGCTGCCGGCGAATTTCGGGTTGAACTCCACAATCATCTCATCGAAATACGAATTGGCATCGGTAGTAATCCGTAAGCGTAACAGGTTACTTTCGGTAATTTCGTTTTTCAGCCATTGCTGCGTGCTGTGGGTGCGTACTTCGTCAGTAGCCGAAATGGCTCCTGTAACACTGGCCTGTACAAAAAAGGCCTGGCAGGGAGCTATGTTCCGGCTTACACCAAGAGTTCCGGTTGATGCTGTTGAACCGGAATTATACACTCCGTAATTTCCTGAATTATCGTTAAAAATCCAGTAATCGTAGCCTCCGCCGGAGCCTGTAGCTAAGTTTGAACGCGTCCATCCGTTTTCGGCTTTCCAGTCGATGGACGAAGGATATGGGTTTCCCAGCAGGTTGAAATCGCTTCCGCCTGCGCCCACTGCGTCAATAACAGGCATATTGATGGTGCCTCTGTTAAGTGGTCCGATAAACTTGTGGGTAGCATTCCATGGGGTTGAGTAAGCTACCAGGTAGCCTTTGCCTGTGGTAAACGACGGTACTGAAGGTCCAAACCCTGCAAAACTGCTGGCTTCGTTAACGGTACCGTTGTTGTAAGTGCCGTCGTTATTCCTGAGGTTTACCCAATACAATCCGTTGTTGGGGGCTTTGGGATTAAAATAATAGAAGTCCCAGTTCCAGCCGGTTGCGCCGAATGTAAGGGGATTTCCTGTGGGTGTGGGTGCAAATTCGGGCCATATTGCCTGTCCGGCTACCGGCGACGAAAGAAAATGCCACTTGTTATTGTTGGCAATATTACGTTCAACAGTAGTTTTGGTTGTTACACTCAGGAATTCATTACCAAGTATTGAAGCTCCTGATTCAACGATAATTGAATTGATCGTTGCAGCCGCACCGAGGGTTGGAAAATTTGTTGCATTAGCGGGGATAGTGATATCCGCGCATGTACCGGGAACAAAATCAGGTGTCCAGTTATTTTTGTTATTCCAGTCGTTGCCGGCACTTCCGTTCCAGACTAACACGGAAGGAGTTGCTATTATGGTAGCCGTGCCGCTTTGCAACTGCGAGCAATGCGCATCAGCAACACTTACCAGCGAATACATAAACGATCCGGCGCTGGAGGTTGACTGCGAAACGGTAACCGAATTATTTAGTCCGCTTGTGCTTATGGTGAGATTGCTTCCCCCGTTTAAGGTGTAAGTAAAGGTGTAGGGTGTTGTTCCGCCGGCACCGGTAAATGTGATAAGTTGTGGCCCCGAACCTGCACAGACACTTACTGTTCCGCTTATGGTTGCCGTGGGCGACGGATAGGTTGAATTTACTGTAAAACTGTTGCCAGTTATACATGCCCCAGGAAGGGTGACATTTAAATTGTATTGCCCTGATGTGAGACCGCTGATATTTTTTGTTGCAGCGCTGTAAGCCGGTTCACCGGTTTTTGTCCAGTTATAGGTAAAGGGATCGGTCCAAACCGGTGAGTTGTAAAAAGTACCGTTAATTCCTGCCGGCAGGCGTGTAAGAGTTGTTCCTGATCCTTCGAAAAAGTTGTAGGCAGCTATAAGTCCGGCTTCTGTTCCGGTGTAAGTATAAATTCCGGATGCGAGGGAAGTAATTTGTGGCTGAGTTAATGCAGCGCTTAAAAATGACACTTTCATGATCTGGCCGGTAAATCCTCCTCCTGCCGTAGTGGTAGGATCGAAAACGCCACTTCCGATTTTGGGTGTATAGGTGGTTACTGTTCCATAGTTGGTGGTTGTTACGGTTGCACTGGTTCCGGCTAATGCGCCGTCAATATACATCCTGATATTGCTTCCGTTTCCGGTAACTGCAATATGATGCCACAAATTATCGCTTGGGTATAAAGTTAGTGGAACGCTCAGCGATCCGCCGTTGGCAGTCCAGCACTGAAAATTGTTTGCATCGATAAATCCGAACTCTATAACATCATTTTGCCCGAATAAGCTCATACGCGCCTTGATGTTGGCTTTATCGAATTTCACCCAGCCTTCCATAGTAAAAGCAGCCCGGTTCGAAAGAAAATTCCCGCCCAGATCGACATAATCATTATCGGGATTTGCAAAAGCAAGAGCAACCGGTAGATTATTTACTGTAACCGAACCAATAGCAGAAGCCGGACAATCGGTATTTACGACCGTTGCCTGGGGTGTTGGCAGATTGATAACGCAGTTGGAAGTTCCTGTAACGGTAACAAAGGCTGTTGTTGCCCCGCCTCCGGAATTGGATATTTTATCGTTAAAAGTACCATTTGCAACATTAGGTTTAAAGCGTGCGTAAATGGTTGTATTAGCAAGAGTTGCAGAAGTATATGGAACGTTTACTGAGGTACCGTAACCCGTTGCCGCCGAAAGGGAAACCTCGAAACCGGGGGGAGCTGAAACGGAAATGTTTCCTGCATCCGGATTTAAGAAAGTTCCTGCTAAAATGTAGGTTTGGCTGGCGGAAGTGCCGCCGATGCCAATATTGCCAAAAGCCAGGCTTGCAGGGTTCACTGTTAGCTTTGGTGCCGGAGGAGTCCAGGTATAAGTAAGACCGTTGGTAGGGCATTCGCCTGCATCGCGACCAGTATTGCAGGTGGCAGTATTTGAAGCTCCTGCAGTGGAAGCCGGCCAGTTGTTAGTGGTTGTCCTGTTGTTATAATCGGTATTTGTGGCTCCACGCAGACCAACCTGTACAGTAAGATCGATATTGTAGGTAGTGCTGCAACTTCCGTAAACCACCTGAATTGTGTTTGTGCTTTCAGAAATCCGTATCTGAAAATTGAAAAGACCGGCCCTGATACTGCCACTATAACGCTGAGCATTTATCCACTGAACCACGAATACGCGGTTGGGGGCTGAGCCGATTGTGCCGTAAACGACGTTGTTGCCGGCGACAGCTGAAGCAATGTCTCTTCCTAAACCGCTGATTAATCCCTCATAAGTAGCGGTGTTTGATATAGGTGTGAAAAGTAATGGATCGGGTGCAATAGTTCCAAAAGTGATAAACCCGTTGGAGCTGACATTGCATGTTGTGTAATTTATATTGTTGAATTTAAATGTAAAGGGCAGTGTGACCGGCGCAACAGCATCGTCCCATGGACTGGTGAAAAGAACAGTGGGTGAGGTTAAAGCCGTGTAAGTTCCGGGTGCCTGGGTGAAAGTATATAAGTTCACCTGTCCGTATGCTGATCCGTTGATTTGCATCATCGCAAGGAGTACGATGAAAAGCATCAAACTGCTTTTTACTTGCTTTTTTCTTCCTTTTAAAAAAGCTCTTTCCTGTAGCTGTGCTTTGAGAAAATGTGTGAACGACATGTATTCAGTGTTTTAGTATAGTGGTTTTTGCTTTTGGTTATTCAGAGTTTTCAGGCTGTATTGCTATGCATTTTCGTACAACTAAATTTTAAGCCGTTGCATTTCAATACATAATAGCTTGAGGATTGTAGTTTAAAAATCGCTTTCGACGCAAAACAGATTTTGATTTTAATCCGGGCCAGTCAATCAGATGTTCCTGGCAAAAAGTTTTATCTTAGTCTTTATACGGATTAATACGGGTAGTAAAAGTGCAGTATTATTGTAGAAGCGGGAAGTACTTGTAGTAATCTGGTTTGGTTGTCATTAGGTTAATTGCCTCTTGTGCAAAAAGTAATACATTTTTGTAGCAAAAAGAACTACATAAAATGTAGAGATTATCTTACACAGGATACAATGAGGGGAATTTATCTCCGGCACAGCGCGGAACCGGGGAAGTGTGCGCAGTGATATTGAGCAAGGCAGGAAGATGTGCATTTTAATTTGCAAAATACAGAAAAACAGGTTGTTGGTAGTGAATCACTGGTTAATAATGCAAAATTATTGATAATTTAAAAGGTATAAAAAGCAATCGAAAAAACTTATTAGCGGGTTATTCACATTGGGATTTGTAGCGATTGTGGATAAGAGGTTTTAGGGGTTGGGTTTTGGAGCAATGAAGATCCAAGTTCCCAATCCCAAATCCCAAGATCAAAACCCCAAATCGTACTTCGTAAATCGTACCTCATCAATCTTCACATTCCCACATTCCCACATTCCCAAATCTTCACATCCTCAAATCTCCACATCCTCTCATTAGCACATTCTCAATTCTCAAATTCTCAAATTGTCGAATTGTCGAATTGTCGAATTGTTACATTCTCAAATTGTCCAATTGTCACATTCTCAAATTTCTACCTCACAACCACCTTCTCTGTAGTAGTCCCTTTTTTCGAAATAACTTTTACAATATACAAGCCTGGTGTAAGCTGCAAAGGAATACGGGTAAGCTGTCCGGAGGCGGATTGGCGGAAGTGCTCACGCCCATTGATATCAAAAACAGCCAGCTGGAAATCCATTATACCTGAATTGTTTTCGATAGTAAGGGTGTTAGCGGCTGTATAAATATTGAATCCGGCATTGCTTTCCGGAAGCGATAAAGCAGCTGATGTTTCGAAATGAAGTTTGAACCTTTCGGGATTATCCGCCGGGGTTGCAGTATAGGTATAGGCTTTGCTTTTGCCAAGGTCGGTGGTAGTTCCGGTAACAAAATCAGTAAGCAATATTGTAGTTCCGGCATCAAATGTTTCGGTTCCGAATGCTTCGATTGTATACTTAGCGGCTACACCGGAAGCAACACAAAGCGGAACTTCGGTTGAATTTTCAATAGCCGGTAACTGATTGATAGTAAGCTTTCCTGAAAGGCCAAGTGTATACATATTTGGTGCTTCGGCGGCATGGCTGAACATTTTTTCTGCCCCGGCTGCATTACTGAATTCCGGATCGAAATGTACAAGCACTTCGTCGCTGAGGGTATTAACATCATTGCTCACTTTCAGACTTAAACGATTGGTAAACGTTTCGCTGTTTTTGAGGAACAGTTGTGTGTTATGAGCCCGCATTGCATTGGTAAACGAAAGGGTATTGTTGCTTGCCGCAACCACGTAAAATCCCTGCATGGAAGCGATATAGCGCGATGCGCCTGCCACTCCGCCGCTGGCAACGGAATAAGATGCATAGGTACCGTCGCCTAACATGATGTAATAAGTATCGGACGAAAGTTTAGATGAGTTTACCGAGTGTAGGGTATGAAAATCGAGGGCGGAAGGGTAGGGGTTGCCAACTAAATTCCAGGGAGTATAGGTATTGGTAATGGCTTTGGACAGACTCCCGTTGTTGAGCGTACCACTGAATTTATGTGTTTCCGGCGAACCGGTGGCAGGGTTCCAGTTTGACGAATAAGCGACCATATATCCCCGGCCCACTGTAAATACCGGTGGCGAAACAGGACCGAAACCGGCAAAATTCCCCGGATTATCCACAGCGTTTAAGTTGTAGTTGCCATTGTTAAGGCGCATATTAACCCAAACCAAACCGGTGGATACACAATTAGCGTTGTAATAATACATATCCCAGAACCAGGGCTGCGCCCAGTTGTATGTGGCTGAGCTATTACCACTGGTTGGTATTGGCACAAATTCGGGCCACATCGGTTGATTATTTACCGGCGACGAAAGGAAATGCCAGTCGAAGTCATTGGTGATAAATCGTTCCGCTCTTGCGGTATATGCCCCGGAAACCATACCGTTGCTTATAAATGACGCGGTGTTTTTTAAATCACTTTTCAGTATCAGGCATTCAGCACCGTTCATGGTCGAAGTTCCGTTTACCGTAAGTTGTTTGGTTGATCCTATTTCGAGTTTGCTTCCGTTGCTGATGGTCATATTTCCGGTAACGGTTAGCGATGTTCCCGAAAGGGTTAGCGGACTGGCGGAGAGGGTATTTACTGTAAACCCGGCAACAGTAGCAGGCAGACCATTACCCGTAACCGGGTTTGCAGAAGCGCTGTTATACACATAACTGGCCCCTGTATTGTAAGAGCGTGTACCTGTAACCTGTATGTTACCTGTTGCGCCTGAGGTTGTAATCCCTTCGGGTGAGCTCATAATAAGGGAGGCGCCTGAAGCCAGGGTGAATGAGCCTGCACCTTCAACCAATGCTGTACCGCAGTTCAAAGTTCCGTTAACTGTAAAATTTCGTGAGGTTGCAACCGGAAGATTACCTGATAGTGAAAGAGTTGTGCCGCTGTTCACTTTCCAGTTTATATAGGTACTGTTAAGTGTACCATTGAGTAAAAAGTTTTGATTGCTTCCAACAAAGTTAAAGGCGAGGGGAATAGTATTCGAATTGGTGAATGATCCACCTTCCTGTTTGTAATTTCCGCTGAGGTTCAGGATTTTAGTAGCAGCGGCGGCGCTTGCGAAATTTACATTAGACCCGATTATAGCCATATCGCCACCGATGTTTAATGTGAGGGAGGCATTGTTTGTGATTCGGAGTTCAAAAGTTCCTGTATTTAATACCTGGAAATTTCCTGCAACATTTTTCAATCCACCGGCCAACTGTGCGTTCGAAGTCTGGGGGCTGTTCCAGGTGAAATTCCCGAAAGTTTGTGTAAGCCCGCCGGGTGCATTACCGAGGCAGCCGGTAACTTCGCAGTTGGAGTTTATATGCCAGGTAGCTGTGGGAATATTCCCCCCGTTGCGGTTGTGGATATAGTAACTTCCGTTGCCGAAATTTGCAGCAGCGGTAATCAATATCGTTACAGTACCTGAGTTCGTTAATGTTCCCGATACATTCATATCAACGGCATTGCTGCCATTATTAACAGTAAGCGTTCTGCCACTGTTAACTGTAAAAGTCGAGGAAGCGCTGACAGTAAGTTTTTTTACTGCCATGCCGTTAGCCTGTATAAATGAACTTCCTGAATTAAGGAGCAGTTCCGAACCGTTTCCGGAAAGCGTCCAGTTGCCTGTTGTAGTCATGGTATGGCCACTTTGCACGATAAAAGTGTCATTTCCTGTAAAATAGGGAGGATTAACGCCTGTAGCATTGGTGTTGGTCCACCAGCTTGTTCTAATATTTGGAGGAAGACTGCCGCCGGAGTAGTAAGTTGCAGCCGAAACCTGCATCGCACTCAAAGCGCTGATGAGCAAAATAATAATAGAATACACAAGGGCAGGGGCCTTGATCAGGAGTGTATTTACTTTCTGGCCACCATTGGATGGCGCGCTGATCGGGAATACTAAATTTGTGTTCATCTCTTTATTTATTATGAATTTTGTAAGTGGTTATTTGTGATAATCCAACAGAACAAGTCTTTTTATGTGTAACTATTAACCTGATTTAAGTACTATTTATCCATATTAATCATTAGGTGGCGATAAAAGAGCCGAAGTAATAATCAATTTGGGTTTATACCAAACCACCCTTTGCTGGTTAACAAAAGGCAGGGTATTCTCATTAGTCTGTAGTTGTTTCGTTGTTGCCGGTAGCTGCTTACAAGTCAGAAAAACAGGGTGATATCGAACAATTGTATGAGCAGCTGATTATTAATAAATCTAAACAGTAAAAGTAATAAAAAGTTTATAAATGATTTGGGAGATGAAAAGTGGTTGGAGGTTATTTAGATACTGGGAATAGATTAGTTGAGTATGTTTTTTCTTTTAGAAGATTCCCCGTTCGCCTGAGGCGAAGTTAAATATTTAATAAATCCACCATCCGCCCAAGGTGGATAACCCTTTTAAAAAGGGGGACTTGCTAAGCCGGATTTTTGATAAACTATAATCATGAAAAAAGGG
>CAYQTT010000002.1:0-519839 GCA_964420555.1 uncultured Lentimicrobiaceae bacterium
CGTTCAACCAGCCCGGCACATTCGGGGTGAAACTCACCACGTTTACCGAACACGGTTGCAACGACACCAAAATTTTACCGGTTCAGATATGGAACAAACCTACTGCGTATTTTAATTACACGGCCAGCCCATGTGCAAACGGACTTGTGACTTTCCAGGATTCGTCGTGGAGCTACCAGGGATTGGTAAACAGTTGGGCATGGGAATTTGAACCCTACCAATACGGCACCGGCACCCACCCGAGCCACCAGTATTATGCGGTTGACAGCTGTTACGCGGTTACCCTGATGATAAAAGATTTACGCGGTTGCATGGATACGGTGGTTCAGCAGATTTGTGTACCGCCGGCCCTATCGGTCGATTTCAACACGGAACTGACGTGTTTCGGAAGCCCGGTAACCTTTACCCCCGAGCTTGTAACCCCGGCAGCGCCCGCCGATTCGCTGATCACGTTCAGCTGGAATTTTGGCGATCCGACAACCGGAAGCAACAACGTTTCCACACAAAAAACACCGGCACACAACTTTAGCAGCGTCGGATTTTATACCGTAAGTTTTACCACGACCGATAAATTCGGCTGTGTCGCCGAAAAGTACAAGACAGTAAAAGTGAATGCGTTACCGGTTGCCAGTTTCAGTTACACCACCGGACAATGCGACAGCACGCTGATTTTCAGCAGTACCAGCATCGATACCAGCAGCACCATCAACACATTTATCTGGCAGTATGGCGACGGCAGTTCGGACACACTAACAACAGCAACTACCACGCACAAATACAACGCCCCGGGCGAATACACCGCTACGCTTACCATTATCAACGGCAACGGATGCATGGCCACAACCACCCAAAAAGTCATCCGCTCCGCCTGCCTGGTAGCCGCTACCATGAGTACCCAAAGCCTGCAATGCCAGAACCAAACCGTGTCCTTTGCCGATATCAGCACCTGCGACGGAATCATCAGCCAGTGGGACTGGAATTTTGGCGACGGAACACCATCAGAAAGTTACACTATCTTTAAACCTGCTGTTACCCATACGTTTACGAATCCCGGTCCATACTCCATCAGCCTGAAAGTCAGCACCCTGGTGGGGACCTCCGTCATCAGCGACAGCACCACTATGGATATTGTGGTGAAACCCACGCCGGTAGCCGGATTTAAGACCGAAACTGTTTGTCTGGGCGTGAAAACGGAATTCGTGGATACCACGCAGACGAACGGCGCCAACATGCTTTATTACCGCTGGGAGTTTGGCGACGAAGGCTTTGCGGATACATCAAATCTGAAAAACCCGGAATATTTGTACTCAGTTGCCGGACTTTATTCGCCTGAACTGATTGTGAAAAATGAGTTTGGATGTGCCGATACCGTTACTTCAAACCTGACCGTGAACGGTTTGCCGGATGCAGGTTACGCCAATAGTCTCGCTTGCGCCGGACAGAAAACGTATTTCTTTGATGCGTCGCAACCTTACATGGCCGTACTGACAACATGGGGCTGGTGTGTTGACGATAGTCTGAACACTTTAGGATACATGACCGGAGCAACACCTTCGTTCACTTTCGATTCCACAGGAACCTATCATGTGATGCTTACAGTGGCCGATATAAATGGTTGCGCTGACACACTGGTTCAAAATGTGACGGTGAATCCCGCACCTGTCAGCGCGTTCAGTTATACCGAAAACGTGGAAAACATCCAGGGCCAGGTTCAGTTTACCAACGGAACCATTGGTGCCAGCGAATACTTTTGGGATTTTGGCAACGGCGCTGTTTCATATGCCGAATCGCCACTGATTACCTACGCCGATGATGGTATTTACAACGTGATGCTTGTGAGCGTTAGCGACCAGGGTTGCCACGACACCACCATGATCACCTACGAAATGATGTTCAAAGGGCTGTATGTGCCGAATGCAATTGCTCCGGGCGGAACTATTCAGGCTACCCGCATCTGGAAACCGGTAGGCGTAAACCTGGCCACCTACACCGCCGAAATCTACAACAGCCACGGCATGCTGCTCTGGAAAAGCTCGCTGCTGGATGAAAACGGTGCCCCGGCCGAAAGCTGGGACGGCACCTACAACGACAAACCCTGCCAGCAGGATGTGTACGTTTGGAAAATCACCGCCATTTACCGCGATGGATCCATCTGGTACAACACCGATGTAGGCGAACGCGAAGGACTGTCGGAACCGAAATGGGGGACGGTGACGTTGATACGGTAGCACGATCTTTTATTATAAGGAACAAGCCGGACATTAGCCCGGCTTTTCTTATTTTTGCAAGTGAAGGCAGTAAAATCTGCCGGATTCTGAAAAGCACAAATTATACAATGGAAAAGAAATATATCCTTCAGATTGCCAGCGAACTCGGAGTTCGCGATTTTCAGGTAACCAATACAATAACTTTACTGAAGGAAGGCGCTACTGTTCCTTTTATTGCGCGTTACCGCAAGGAAATGACAGGCAGCCTAGACGAAGTTCAGATTGCAGCCATCCGCGAGCGGTATGAAAAGATTGTAGAGCTCGAGAAGAGGAGGGAAGTGATTCTGGCATCTGTAAAAGAGCAGGAAAAACTCACACCCGAACTGGAGAAACAATTCATTGAAGCCTCTACAATAAGTGAGCTTGAGGATTTATATCTTCCATACAGACCTAAACGCCGCACACGGGCTTTGATCGCACGAGAGAAAGGCCTGGAACCACTGGCGAAAATCATTATGTCGCAAAATGAAATTGATCCTTTCCGCAGAGCCAAAGAGTTTATCAATACGGAAAAGGATGTTAAATCGGAGGAAGATGCAATTGCCGGGGCCCGCGATATAATTGCCGAATGGGTGAATGAAAATCAGCAGAGCCGTCAAAGGATCAGGAACCAATTCGAACGAACGGGGGAAATCCTCTCGCGCCCGGTGCGTGGTAAGGAACTCGAAGGAATTAAATATGAAGCCTATTACGATTGGGCCGAATCGCTGATGAAAGCTCCTTCGCATCGGTTGCTTGCTATGTTTCGTGGTGAAAATGAGGGATTTCTGAAAGTCAGCATCGAACCAAACGAAGAACAAGCCCGTGAAGCTTTGAACCGGATTTTTGTCAAGTCATCAAACGAAAGTTCTCATCTGGTTGAAGAAGCTGTTAAAGATGCTTACAAGCGGTTGTTGCAACCCTCAATCGAGACTGAATTTCGGCAGATGGCTAAAGAAAAAGCGGATAAGGAAGCCATCAGGGTTTTTGCTGAAAACCTTCGCCAGTTGCTGATGCTCCCGCCATTAGGGCAAAAAACGGTGCTTGCCATTGATCCCGGATTCCGAAGTGGTTGCAAAGTTGTAATTCTTGATCGCCAGGGCCGGCTTCTGCACAACGAAACCATTTATCCTCATCCACCTCAGAGTGAAGTTAAACTGGCGGTTGGAAAAATCCAAAACCTGGTTAAAGCCTATAAAGTTGAAGCCATTGCCATTGGCAACGGGACTGCAGGGCGTGAAACCGAAAATCTGGTCCGGCGCATTCCTTTTGATTCCGAATTAATTGCGCTCATGGTTAATGAAAGTGGTGCTTCTGTGTATTCTGCATCTGCCGTAGCTCGTGAGGAATTTCCTGAATACGATGTTACTGTGCGGGGAGCTGTTTCAATCGGTCGTCGCCTGATGGACCCCCTATCGGAATTGGTGAAAATCGATCCTAAATCTATCGGGGTCGGGCAATATCAGCATGATGTGAACCAGCCTATGTTGCAAAAAAGCCTTGAATCGGTTGTTGAAAGTTGCGTAAATAAAGTAGGAGTGGAGTTAAATACGGCCAGCAAGCAGTTGCTGACTTATGTTTCGGGCGTTGGACCTACGCTGGCAGCAAAAATTGTGGAATACCGCGATAAAAACGGAATGTTTACTTCGCGCGATCAACTGAAAAGTGTTCCCCGCCTGGGTGATAAAGTTTTCGAGCAGGCAGCCGGTTTCCTTCGAATCCGGGAATCGGATAATCCGCTGGATTTTAGCGCTGTACATCCCGAAAGTTATACTATTGTTAACCGCATGGCAAAAAAAGCAGGCTGTACGGTTGCTGATCTGATGAAAAACGAAGATTTGCGTAAGCAGATAAAACTGGAGGATTTTATAACTGAAAAAGTTGGAATGCCTACACTTACCGATATCATGACCGAACTTTCGAAGCCTGGCCGCGACCCGCGCGAAAAATTCGAATTGTTTGAGTTTGATAAAAATGTAAATTCCATGGACGACCTGAAACCAGGGATGATTCTGGACGGCTTGGTTACCAACATCACTAATTTCGGCGCTTTTGTTGATATTGGAGTGCACCAGGATGGGTTGATACATGTTAGCCAGATGGCCGATAAATATATCAAAGACCCGAATGAAGTTGTGAAATTGAATCAAAAGGTCAGGGTTAAGGTGCTGGAGGTTGATAAAGACCGCAAACGGATACAGCTTAGTTTGAAAAATATACAATAATTATTTGCCCTGATTCAAAATCTATTTCATTTAATCACGTTCTTGTTAAATGAATTCATAAAATGCACATGAAAAAACAGCTTAACCGATTAGTATTTATTTTAATCCTCATTTTTATAAGTCTGCCCGGTTTTTCACAGATTTTTAAAGGAGAAGTTATTACCGGCTTTAACCTCAGCCAGGTTGATGGTGATTTTGCCTACAGATTTAAAAAACTTGGATTTGTCGGAGGCGTTGGAGTTGTTGCACCAATTTATAAAAACTGGTCGCTTTCGCTCGAAACCCTGTATTCGCAAAAAGGCAGTAAACAGAAAGCTCAGTTTGAAGATTCACTGGATGGATCCTACAAGTTGATTTTAAACTATGCCGAAGTACCTTTAATGATTCAGTACACTGACCGTGATATTGTTTCAGCTGGCGTCGGTGTTTCGTGGAACCGGCTTTTTTACGTCGAGGAATGGCGCAATGGCTATAGAGTTGATTCTGTAACCCCAAAGAGTGGTATTTTTGATCGGGACGACTTTATCGCTTTCGGCGATGTAAGAGTTAGAGTCTATAAAAACCTGATACTTAATGCAAGGTATTCCTATTCAATGGATAAAATTGCAACACGCATGATGGTTAATCCTGACACAGGAAAGCCGGAGAAACGTGATTTCTATAACAATTTATGGTCTATCAGACTGATTTATATGATTAATGAAAAACGCGCTGATAAAAATGACCGAAAACCGGCACCCGCAAATTAACGATTCATCTGCTATTATCGATCGCCTGAAATTAACCTCCCATCCCGAAGGCGGGTGGTACCGGGAAGTTTACCGATCGGATGAGGTTCTTCCGGCCGACTCGCTCCCGGCCCGATACGGAGAACCACATTGTATAAATACATCTATTTATTTCCTTCTCGAAAGCAACGATTTTTCTGCTTTTCACCGGATCAAGTCCGACGAAACCTGGCATTTTTATCTTGGCAGTCCGGTTACCATTTATATTTTGTCGCCTGACGGGAAATACAAGGAAGTAATTCTGGGCAATAATCTGATTGATAATCAGGAGCTTCAATATACTATTTTGCGAGACAGCTGGTTTGCGGCTATAGTGCAGACCACTGGTTCATTTGCATTGGTTGGATGCACGGTTTCGCCCGGATTTGAGTTTTCGGATTTCGAATTGGCAGAGCGGAAGCAGCTTATAAGTTTGTTCCCTGATTATGAGCAACTTATTTTTTCGCTGACCCGGAAATAGAATAAGATGCGGCAGCCTCCAGAAATGCTTTTATCAGTGGCATACTAAGAGGGCTTATTGTATCCATCCTTTCCGGATGCCATTGTACAGCCATCAAAAATGATTTTCCTTCGGGTTCGGCCCATTCAATTGCTTCGGCAATACTGTCGGCACTCCATGCTGTAATTCGTATCCCTGGAGCCGCTTTTTCAATTGCCTGGTGATGATTGGTTGTAACCATGCCTGTGTCAGCTTGCGCAGTTTGGAATAAAAGGCTGTTCTTCACAATATTAACCGAATGAAAACATTTGGTATAATCCTCACAGCGGTGGCTCACATCGCCCGGATGGTCAGCAGGAATGTCGACAATCAGTGTTCCTCCCAAGGCAACATTCAATATCTGTTGTCCGCGGCAAACCCCGAATACCGGCATTTGTAACCGCATTGATTCTTTTATTAACGCAAATTCGAGGATATCACGGGCCGGGTTCGACTCGCAGCGGACTGAATCAAACGCTTTTCCATAATACGAAGGAACCACATCCTCACCACCTGTAAAAATAATAGCGTCGCAGGTTGCAAGTAGTTTCAGGGCCGAATCGACCTGCATGTCTTTCAGATCAATGATTTCGGCAAGCGAATCGCCCCGATGAACCCAGTTAACATAATTTTCACTGCCTGACGATAGCGCGATCCGTAAAGGCTTTTCGGCAGATTTGGTTTTACATCCTGAAAATGTTGCTAAACCTGACAGTAACAGGATAATTATGAATGTGTTGATTACTTTTCCCGACATGATTTGGTTATTATAGTTTTTAAAATCAGTATTTTATGTAATTAAACCAGGAAGACATCTTTATCTCGCGATGTTCCTTTTTAACAGTAAATCAGAACAACAAATGCATTTTTTCTTTCTCTCGCCAACCAGCATCGTAACGGTTTTCGACAAAGAAAATTTTCAGGTCTGCATCGTACCTGTTTTCTGCAAACCAGATCAGTTTTTTTGCATCGTATTTGTTTTCACAAAAATACCACAGACCTTTATTTCCATCCACATCGTATGCGTTTTTAACTTTGTAAACCAGTAAATCGGCATCGTACCTGTTTTCGACAACAAATACTTTAATATCAGCATCATAGCGATTATTGCAACTAAAGACTTTTTGAGCTTGCGAGGATAATGTGAATGCACACAACATCACGAACAATCCATACATGAAGAGTTTTTTCATTACCGGAAATTTGAGTTAAAGATAAATTTTATTTGTACATATCCGTAGATAAGTAAACTCCAGATTTTTTTTGTTAAAAATTTAAGTAAAAATCTTTGGTTAAATCCTGATATTCAAAACTGTATATTTTTTCTGAACTGTATATTATAAATTCCGATTTGATTATTTCAGCTTGTTTTTCCAGTGTAAATTCTACCAGAACACGATGCGGTTTATGAGTTGATGAGCTTTTTACATTTGTAATTCGTTCAGGAAACAGCTTGTGTTTTTCTGCTTCCTGCTGCCAGTATTCGAAAGCAACAGCGGGAAGAATAAACGCTGCTTTCCCTACTATTGAAAGCAAACGGGAAGAAATATCAAGTAATTCGGTAACCGGCAGTGAATCGTTGTGGCGGGCAAGGTTACGGGCTTTGCCGGGTGTTTTCAGTGAATTTGAGAAGAACGGTGGGTTGCAGACGATCAGGCTGTATTTGTACGTTGTCTGCAACACGAAATCACTGATTGATTGGTTGTAAACATTTATTTGTCCTGCCCAGGGACTTAACTGGAAATTCTGTTTCGCAATATCAGCGGCATCGCTCTCTATTTCTACGGCATCAACGGTGATTCCCTTGTTGCGTTGTGCCATCATTAAAGCAATTATTCCCGATCCTGTGCCAATATCGAGGATGCGTGTTTCATATTCGCATTTCGCCCAGGCACCAAGCAAAACAGCGTCTGTACCAACTTTCATGGCAGCTTTACTGTCGTCGATACTGAATTCTTTGAAATGAAACATTATTTAAGGGAAGAGTGAGAAGTGAAGAATGAAGAGTGAATAACGAATAGTGAAAAGTGAATAGTCCTCCGGTTTATTGAACACTTCCAACATTTAAATCCTACATCCATCATCCCTCATCGGGGAAACTAAACTAATTTATATAAAGATCAATCAACCCTTCGGGCGCTTCGATATAAATTGTTTTGTTCTTACGGTCGATCTCCTTCACTATTTCTTCTACAACCGGAACCAGGATTTCTTTGCCATTGAAGTCTATTGAAAGCAACGATTGCTGCGGCACTTCTATCACTGTAGTGAGAGTTCCGATTTCACCGTGATGTGCATCAATAACTTTAAATCCTTCAATTTCGAAGGTAAATGGCTTTTTCCCTTTTATTTTCGGCAGCATTTCGACAGGAATGTAAAATTCGCAACCAGCCATCAGAGTTGCTTCTTCAGCACTGTCAACATCCATGAATTTTACTATCGCCTGGTTTTTCGGACGTGGCTGCAGGGTTTCAATAAAAAATGGAACCAGATTCACATTGAGTTTGATGAACACTGATTCCATTTTTTTAAATCGGGCAAGTATTTCAGAATCAATCTGAATCACTAACTCACCTTTCGCTCCGAAAGTCCTGACGATCTTTCCCAGAAGGAAAAGTTCATCTTCTTTCATACGCTATTATGCTTTTTCTTCGGTTTCGGGAGCCTCAGGAGTTGTTTCTTCAGCAACTGCTTCAGGAGCAACTTCAGCTACAACCTCAGGAGCAACTTCAGCAACTACCTCAGGAGCAACTTCAGCAACTACTTCGGGAGCAACTTCAGCAACTACTTCAGGGGCAACTTCAGCAACAACTTCAGGAGCAACTTCAGCAACAGCTTCAACTTCAGCAACTTCTTCTGCTGCTTCTTCAGCTACACCGGCAGCTTTTTTTGCTTCAGCAGCTAATTTTTTAGCAAGTACATCAGCTTTAGCCTGGTTTACTTTTGCTTCAGCTTCGAGGCGCTTTTTGTCTTCCGACCTTGATTTCTGTGTAATTTCCTTTTTAGCGCTTTCTATTTTACCTGATTTTACTGTTTTCCATTCTTCGAATTTGGCCATAGCCTGTTCTTCGGTCATTGCACCTTTGGTAACGCCTTTCAGCAAGTGATGCATGTAAGCCACACCTGTATATTTCAGGATTGCTTCAACAGTTTCAGTTGGCTGAGCACCGGTTTTTACCCAATACAGAGCGCGGTCAAAATCAAGCTGAATGTCAGCAGGCCTTGTAATAGGGTTGTAGATTCCAATTTTTTCAATAAAACGTCCGTCACGTGGTGCACGACCATCTGCAATCACGATATGGAAATAGGCCTGGCCTTTTTTTCCAAATCGCTGTAATCTCATCTTTGTTGCCATTGTAAAATGTTTTTATTTATTGATTGATTATAAGCCCTTGTATAGTAAATAGTTACAATTATACTCAGGATTTTTGATTAAGGGGGCAAAGGTAGGATGTTATTTTTGATTTTCAAAGCATTGTAATTCAGAATTATGAAAATCTTTCATCTGTTATTAATTTGTTTTTCTATAGGTCAGATGGAATTACTCACACTTGCTTATTTTTAAATGTGTTCGTGAGCTAAAGGTTCGCCATAATATTATTCTCAGTTGGTGAGAAAAGTTTCTCATGGCTATTTCAGGAAATTTAATTTCTGATCAGTATTCACTGCCAATGCGCTTTGGGTAAGGATTTTAGAGAAGCCATTTATATGAATTAACCTATGCCATTTCAACCTAAATCCATTTGAATTTGGATGAAATCTGTCGGAAGGTTTTTCAATTATCATTTTGTGCAAATTTCACATTATTTAAAGTATTTTCATAACATTTATTGTAAGAAGCTTGATTCCAGTACTTCTATTTCTGAATTACCTTTTTACCAGATTTTATCAACACTTTTGAATCTTCTGTTTCAAAAAAGGTATCTTAGCCAATTCCTTCACCTGGAGGTAATAATCTGATAATCAAGTATTGCATGCCCAAATTTAGTCATCTTCACGTTCACTCTCAATATTCATTACTCGATGGCGCTGCCGAAATACCGGCAATGTTCAAAAAGGCTGTTGCCGACGGAATGCCGGGTATTGCCCTTACCGATCATGGAAACATGTTCGGGGCTTACCAGTTTATAGCAGAAGCTGAAAAAACAAACAGCAAACATGCCAAACCTATTATAAAGCCAATCCTAGGCTGCGAATTTTACCTGGTCGAAGACCGTCACCGCAAGAAATTTGGTGGCGGCGAAAAAGATCAGCGTTGCCATCAGCTTTTACTTGCTAAAAATTCGACCGGTTACCGCAATCTTGTAAAGCTGGCTTCGCTTGGTTATATCCAGGGAATGTACGGTAAATACCCGCGTATCGATAAAGAACTTCTGCTGCAATACCACGAAGGCTTAATTGCAACCACTTGTTGCCTCGCGGCTGATGTGCCCCGCACGATTACCCGGAAAGGGGAGGCTGAAGGCGAAAAAGTGTTTAAATGGTGGCTCGATCTTTTTGGCGAGGATTATTACATCGAACTTCAGCGCCATGATATTCCTGAGCAAAATGAGGTAAACCTTGTATTACAGCGCTTTGCAGCAAAATACAATGTTAAAATGATTGCCAGCAACGATTCGCATTATGTTGAGCAATCCGATTTTAACGCCCACGATATCCTGCTTTGTGTAAATACCGGGGAGAAACAAAGTACGCCCACTTTTCGCGAATATGGCGATGACGATGCCATGGTTAAAGGACGTCGCTTTTCGTTTTACAACGATCAGTTTTTCTTTAAATCGACGGAGCAGATGAGTCAGCTCTTTGCCGACCTTCCCGAAGCTATCGATAATACAAACGAAATCGTTGATAAAGTTGAGATTATAAAACTGCAGCGTGATATTATGCTGCCTAATTTCCCTGTACCGCCGCAGTTTATTATCCATAATACTTCCATTTTTGTCGATCGCAAGGATTTCCCCGGTCAACAAAAGGAAATTACCGCCGATGTTCGCAACCAATGGGAGTTTTTGAAATATTTAACCTACGTTGGTGCCAAAGTACGGTACGGCGATGTAACACCTCATTTGCGCGAACGTATTGATTTTGAGCTGCAAACCATTCACGATATGGGTTTTGCAGGTTACTTCCTTATCGTAAGCGATTTTATAAAAGCCGGCCGCGATATGGGTGTATATATCGGTGCCGGTCGTGGTTCGGCAGCTGGAAGCGTGGTGGCATATTGCATCGCCATCACCAATATCGATCCGATGAAGTACAACCTGCTGTTCGAGCGTTTCCTCAATCCCGAGCGTATAAGCATGCCCGATATTGATACCGATTTCGACGATCAGGGCAGGCAAAAAGTTATTGATTATGTAGTTGACAAATACGGTCAGAACCAGGTTGCCCAAATTGTAACCTACGGAACCATGGCGGCCAAAAGCAGTATTAAAGATGTCGCCCGTGTTCTTGATCTCGACCTGAGCATCAGCAACTACCTTACGAAACTTGTGCCTGATAAACCTGGGATTAAACTCAAAAGGGTTCTAACCGCTCCGCTAACAGCAAAAGATGCCGGAAAAAGTGGTATAAAGTCACTCGAAGAAAAAGAAGACCTTCGCTCGGAGGATATGGATAATATCCGTAAAATCAGGGAGATATATAATTATGAAGGCAAAGATGCTTCGTTGGTATTGCAAAAGAAAGTACTTCAGGAGGCTGAAAAGCTGGAAGGTTCGGTGCGTGGTACCGGAATTCATGCTGCCGGAATTATAATCGCTCCAACCGATCTTACCGATCTTATCCCGGTGTGTACCGCTAAAGATTCACCATTGTGGGTAACGCAATTCGAAGGAAATGTTATCGAGTCGGCCGGAGTTATAAAAATGGACTTCCTGGGCTTGAAAAACCTTACCATTCTGAAGGATGCCTTACAGATGATCAAGGAGAATCACAATGTGGAAATTGACCTGGATACCATCCCTCTTGATGATGTAAAAACTTTTGAACTTTACCAGCGTGGTGATACTGACGGCACGTTCCAGTTCGAAAGTATCGGTATGAAACAGCATCTACGCAACCTGAAGCCTGATAAATTCGAGGATTTAATTGCGATGAATGCGCTTTTCAGGCCGGGACCTATCAAATATATTCCCAACTACATAGCCCGTAAACATGGCCGCGAAGCCGTTTCGTACGATCTTCCGATTATGGAGGAAATTCTTCATGAAACGTATGGCATTACTGTTTACCAGGAACAGGTTATGCTGCTTTCGCAGAAACTGGCCGGTTTCAGCAAAGGCAAAGCCGATGAGTTACGTAAGGTAATGGGGAAAAAGATCCGCGAGAAACTGGATAAAATGAAACCCGAATTTATCAAAGGTGGCGTTGATAATGGCCATCCGGAAGATAAGCTCAATAAAATATGGACCGACTGGGAAGATTTTG
Organism: uncultured Lentimicrobiaceae bacterium; assembly: GCA_964420555.1. Classification (GTDB taxonomy): domain Bacteria; phylum Bacteroidota; class Bacteroidia; order Bacteroidales; family UBA4417; genus UBA4417. Next base: position 12,167 of record CAYQTT010000002.1, read on the forward strand.
CATCCTATGCGTTTAACAAATCGCACAGTACCTGTTATGCCTATATTGCTTACCAAACGGCCTACCTGAAAGTGCATTACCCGGCCGAATATATGGCTGCGCTGCTTACAACCAACCTGGGAACACTCGAAAATCTTACATCATACCTCGACGAATGCCGCCGAATGGGCTTGCCTGTATTAGGTCCTGATGTAAATGAATCGGGACTTAACTTTTCGGTAAACAAAAATGGTGAAATCCGTTTCGGCCTTAAAGCGTTGAAAGGAATGGGTGATGCCGCTGCCGAATCGTTGATCCTCGAACGTAATGAAAACGGACCTTATGTCACCATTTTCGATTTCGTAAAAAGGGTAAATCTTCGCACGGTTAATAAAAGTTCGTGGGAGGCTTTGGCACAAGGAGGCGCTTTCGATAGTTTCGAAGGACTGCACCGCGCACAGTTTTTTGCAAAGGAATCCAACGAAGATGCTACTTTTCTCGAAAAATTGATTCGTTTTGGTGGCAGTTTCCAGAATATGCAGCAGTCGTCGCAGCAGTCGCTGTTCGGCGACCTCGGCCCGGTTGAAGTTCCCGATCTGAAATTGCCCGACTGCCAGCCCTGGTCGAACATCGAAAAGCTGAAACGCGAAAAGGCAATAGCCGGATTCTTTATTTCAGGACATCCGCTCGACGATTACCGTTTTGACATCGATACCTTTTGCAATGCGTCGCTTAAAAAACTGAAAGTCAACATGGCAGCAGCGGCCAATTTCGATATTTATATTGCCGGAATAGTATCGAAAGTGCGCCACGAAGTTGCAAAAAACGGTAATCCGTACGGACGTTTCCTTCTCGAAGATTTTGATGAATCCATTGAATTGGCATTGTTTAAAGAAGATTATCTCCGCTTCAAACACCTTTTGCTCGACGATACAATTGTGTTCCTGAAACTGCGCACGGCTTTGCGATATAATACGGTCGATCAGTGGGAACCGCGTATTCAGCGTATTTCGTTGCTGAGTGATGTTATGGACGAACAGGCCAAAGCGTTGATAATGCAGATTCCGCTCGACAATCTTACTGAAAATATTACGCCAAAAATTGTTGAAGCAATAAAATCGAACAAGGGAACAGTTAAAGTTAAGATTGAGTTGTTTGATTTTGTGAATAATTACCGCGTTGAGACTATTTCGGCACATAAAGTTGTTTGCAGTAATGCGCTTAAGCAACTGCGCAATATTCCCGGAATAAACATTAAAGTAAAAGCATAAAATAATCAATGCAGATACCCTTCACTGTGAGTGATTTTGCATAATTTTGCGCGATTATTAACCATGTCCCGCAAACAACAGGTGTTTAAAATGGTTATATAAAATGTACTGTTAATTACTTCGGACACTTATAAATTAATAAATAACAAATAAAATTTTTAATCATGGCACTTGAATTTACGGATGCAAATTTTGCCGAACTGGCTGAAAAATCTGATAAACCTGTAATTATCGACCTTTGGGCCGAATGGTGTGGCCCTTGCCGTATGGTTGGACCAATCGTTGAAGAAATAGCTAAAGAATACGAAGGAAAAGCCGTAATCGGCAAACTTGATGTTGACAGTAATCCTGTTACAACAGCTAAATTCAGCGTTCGCAATATTCCTACAATTCTTTTCATGAAAAACGGCGAAATTGTTGACAAACAAGTTGGTGCAGTTCCTAAAAGTGTATTGGTCGGAAAATTGGAAAAACTTCTTGGTTAAAGAGGATTTAGAGTTTAGGGGTTGGGATTTGAAGTGATAAGACCTGCTGATTGTCCGCCCCTAACCCCTGAAACCTAACTGCCAAACCCTTATGCAATACCAACTCGATCAAAGCCGGATTCCGCAATATGCTAATCTCGAATTGCTTGCACGCACTGTCGTGGAAGGGTTTATTGTAGGTTTGCATAAAAGTCCGTTTCATGGCTTTTCGGTTGAGTTTTCCGAACACCGGCTTTATAATCCCGGTGAACCCACACGCCATATCGACTGGAAACTTTATGGCCGTACCGATCGAATGTATGTGAAACGGTACGAGGAGGAAACCAATCTCCGCTGCCAGGTGGTAATTGATATTTCCTCGTCCATGTTTTTCCCGGTGCGCGAAAAGCTGGATATTGACCATCCGAATAAAGTTACTTTCTCCGTTTATGCGGCGGCCTGCATAATGCAACTGCTGCGCAGGCAACGCGATGCACTTGGTTTGAGCCTTTTTAGCGACAAAGTAAGCCTTCATACCCAGGCGAAGTCAAACTCAGTACATCATAAGTTCCTTTTGGGGAAATTAGAGGAGTTGCTTACCCCGATTGGCCCTGAAGAGCAGCGCAATTCGCTGGTTACAGATTCCCTGCATTTTATTGCCGAAAATATCCATAAACGTTCGCTGGTAGTGCTTTTCAGCGATATGTTCGATGCCGGAGCAGATAATGCTGCTATGTTCGACGCCTTGCAACATTTGCGTTACAACAAGCATGAAGTAATTCTTTTTCATGTAGTTGACAAAGCAAAAGAAATGGATTTTAACTACGAAAACCGTCCGTATCGTTTTGTGGATATGGAAACCGGCTCTGAAATAAAATTACAACCTGCCGAAGTCAGGAAAACCTATTCCGAAGCAATCGGCCATTTCCACCAGGAACTTAAACTTAAATGCGCCCAATATAAAATTGACTTTATTGAAGCCGATATAAATAAAGGATTTGAGCAGATTTTAATGCCTTACCTGGTGAAGAGGGAGAGGATGGGGTAGGTTCTTATCAACATATGGGAATTATATCTGAATCAGAATGAATCTCTTATAATTGATATTCAATGAATACATCCTCAAGTTGTTATTTTAATCACTCTTATTCTTGATCATCCTGTTCAATAAATGGAGTTATTTCAGATTCAAATTCCATATTTTCAAAATCGTCATTTTTTAACCATTTTTCCGATGTAGTTATTCGGTACTGAGAATTTCCTGAACTTTGCAAATCCCAAATTATTCCTTCTGCTTCCGGGAACGGGACTGCACCATCCAGTTGCTCTTTTAATAACCTGTTTAATAAATTACTTTCCGACAGACCCGGTTTCATTGCCATTAAAATCATTTCTTTCGAAGGCTCTGTTCCATTCTCTCCATTCATTTCGAAATTCACCATCGTGGCTTTTGTAGCCGGGAATTTCCCGTTGTAAGCTTTATAAAGAAATTGATTAACGATGAACAAGGTTTTGTGCAAATTAATATCTGAATAATTCTCCGAAACCTTTTCACGCAGCATTTCGTGCGAAAGATTATCTATCTGTCCATCCGTCAATACATCCGAAAGTTTGTATTCAAGTATGAGACTCGCTGCTTCCTGTGGTTCAAAGTCCGAAATCGCCATAAACAGGTATTCCCGTAATTCATCAGGTTTAATTTTTTCAGTTTCTTCAAAATCGAATTTTTTCAACAGGGCTGTGAAATCCTCATTATTCCATGAACCTTCCAGTTCATCTATTGATTTTACTGAGTTTATTTTTAATGTATACTTCATAATTATATCTATCGGCGTTTTATTTATTCAATAAATCGGAGAATTATTTTCAACCCTTTAAAGTTCATTGATATCGGTTGAAATCATATACTAAAAACAAAAAGATAGAAGTAAAGTTTAAATTTCGTTAATTCTAAAATTCAAAAGATATCCTGTTTTGGATTATCTTAAAGTCTCATATTCCCTTTTTATACTGAACATTCGAAGTTGGATAAATAATCTGGTCAAGCTCCTTTTTTAAACTCCCACTCAGCAGATTTTCAAACATACTTATTATTCCGGGCTTATCTGTTTTGATTTTGGTTTCGGTTTTTATATCCCTTAAATCAATCAGAAAACCGCTAATCAGATCCGGGAAATCAGCAATAATATCTGTGTTTAAATAGTTGATATCGTTATAAATGCGATGATTATTCCCTTTGGATTTTTCGATAAGAAAAGTTTCATTTTTCAGATTCGTGATTGAAGCAGTTTTGTTGCAATAAGGAATACAGGCATCATCAATTGTACGCTTTTCGCAACCTGTAACCTGGTGAAACAGGCATTGGCGGCTTGTCATAAGCACAATGGGATGATAAATGCTGTAAAACAGTTCGAAATCCTCAGGACATTTAATTCCTTTAATCTGAACCTTGCTGATTTCATTCGAAATAAATGCGCCTGAACAAGCGAAATTCTCTTTTAAATTCAACAGGCTGAAGGAATTAACGATATTAAGCATAGGCCCGGCAATCCATGGAATTCCTTGCTTGTAGGCTTCAAGTGCTATTCCTGAATTGTCGGTCACTAATTTTTTGGGTTGCAGTTGCGTAAGAAATTCTACAGCAGTATGATAATCTTCCCCTATCATCACGGCTGGAAACCAGGGTATCAGGTTTTCGTTATTTTTGAAAAGATTGATAAAATCTGAAAACCCGTGCTTTAAACTATCAGGAAGTTGAAAAAAGATGGTAGCAGACAGAGTGCAAAACTGTAATTCATCAGCAGAAGAAATTAAAACAGAAAGTGATGGTTTGTTTGATTTCTTATTATGATTCTTTACAATTGGAACATCAATAGGATCGATAAATTCCCTTGAACCATTCAATATAAAAAGCAACTTCTTTTTAATGGAAGTGAGTTCTTTAAATGGCAGATAAACATCATTTTGCAGCGTTGATAGATCCAGGTTTTCGATAAAATATTCCGTTTCATTTATTGCCTTGAGCCTTTTTAAAAGCATTCCGTGATCCAAAACCTCGTTGCCAGTATTTGCAAGATTGGTTTCCGAGAACACTTCAAAAGAACCATCAGGTGTTGTAACCGAAATTTTTAGGGGTGTACCGTTTTTGCCCGAAATCTCCAATTGCAAAGGCGCTTTTGCAATACTTAGCCGGCTGATTTCTGTTTCAACGGAAGAAATAATTCCGGTCCGTTCATTGTAAATATCTCCTTTTGCTTTATCTAATTTTTCGGCGGTTGAGCCGCCATCTGCTTCAGCTAGATGGATGGCTGAGTTATCACGCGGATTATCAATAAACATATCGGCGTTGATTTCTCCCTTGAGGAAAGCATTTGAAAATCCACGGTTAAATACCTTATGCAGAGGGCTTTTATCGTTATTTACTTCACCTGAATCGTAAAATTGCTGCAATTGTTTCCGCCAGGCATCAACCACAGTAAATACATAATGAAACTTCTTTATCCGTCCTTCAATTTTAATGGAATCAACACCGGCTTCCGATAATTCTTTCAGATCGGAATAGGCTGAATTGTCTTTCAGATTAAGTGGGAAATTTTTACCCGCGAGTGTTTTTTTGTATTCATCCCTGCATGGCTGGCTGCATCTGCCGCGGTTTCCGGAGTTTCCTCCGTGTACAGAACTCATGTAGCAAAGTCCTGAAAATGAGATGCAGTTGGAGCCATGAACAAATACTTCGGTTAACATATTGTTGGTATGAGCAACTTCTGTCAAAGTTTTAATTTCATGGATATTTAACTCCCGCGAGAGATTAACCCTTGTAGCGTTGAGTTTATTCAAAAACTGTATCTGACCTTCATTATGAGTGGTCAATTGGGTGGAAGCATGAATTTTTAGACTATCGAAATACCTGGATATCAGGTAAAAGAGCCCAAGATCCTGAAGGATGATACCATCAATACCTGTATTTACCAATTTATTGAGCAAGCTGACAACAGCCGGAATTTCGCTGTCGACGATAATGATATTCAATGTTAAGAAAACCTGGCAATTGTGCTGGTGGGCCAGCCTCAGTATACCGTTCAGATCATCGAAACTTATATTCGCGGCACGGTTTCGGGCATTAAATTTATCCAGACCGCAATAAACGGCATCAGCACCGGCAAGTATGGCAGCTTTAATGGAGTCTATATCCCCGCCGGGGGCAAGAAGTTCAATGCGGTTGTTCATCCGGCAAAATTATGGCTTATTTGCCAGTTGCTGCCTTTAAAAATTCAGACATTATTCTGTGAAGTTATAGATTGCTAAAAGTGATCATTAAAAATGGAATTGGCCCTGCACTGACTTAGCTATAGAAAAAATTGCTGAACCCAGCTAAACAAGTGATTGGGAAATCCAGGCAAATTTTAAATTATACTAATTCCTTGATATTGAAAGCAGTAAAATATGTATCCAACTTTTTTTCAATGTTGTTGTTATAGTATCTCGTGATTTTATCAAAAGATTGGTTTTAGTAGAAACAGACTGTCAGTATTTTATGCAATTCAATAGCAATCAGTTATTACCATTAAAAATTCCTGCCATATTAACTTAAAAAAGATAATAATTATGGAAGATGAAACAAATCCAAATCAATCTATAAAATCAAAGATTGAGGATGCCTTATCGAAAATCACAGGAACCGGCGAAAATCCGGAATCAGAAGAGCTTTCCGGACCGGAAGGAAATCAATCAAAAGAAAGTTCTGTTAAGCGAGTACAAAAGAATTCGAAACTTACCATTTTCTCAGCATTCTTCAATGGTTTAGGCGTCGGATTGCTGCTGGGATTGCTCCTTGGCCTGGCTGTATCACCTGTTGTAAGTGCCATCATTGGTACAATGTCATCGTTGTTGCTTGTGTTGCTGGGTTTGAACGAAAATTATATGAACGCAGCCAAAAGCATACGGGTTGGTTCTTTTGGCGTTTTTTGCGTAATCGGTATTTTAACGGGAATTTATATTCGCAGCAATAATGCCCTGGCTCCTTCGCTTTCGGAATTGTATACTGAGTATACGAAGATTGGCTTTTCCGAAAAGGAAGCACGCGATTTTATTGCTTACCAGGAGTTTGACCTTACTCCATCAAACTGGGTAAAAAATGCAAATAATGAAACAGAAGCAGAAGTTGGGCTTGAAGGGTCGGAACAGGCTGAATTGCAGTCGCCTGAAATGAAGCAAATGGCTGTGGGTGAAAACATTCAGGCTAAAAAGCGAAACAATGTGTTGTATTCCTCCGAAGTAGATGCAGGGCAATGTTACATCCTAGAATCGTCGAACGACAAGATGCCATTTGCCGAAATTAAAACGAATTTTATTGTTGCCGGCGGCACATGGAAAGAACTGGCAAATGACCTTGATCCTGGCTTACCCGAAAACGTAAGAGCTGCAACTCTACTTCTTTTGCGCGATATCTTTTGTGCTTCCGAAAATTCAGGTATCGTGAAGGTTAAATGCGAAAACCTGAAAGGTATAAATGCGCAGTCATCGCTGGAAGATATCAGGAAAACGCTTCTTTCTTCCGGTGAAATCTGGAGTAAAATTGTTGGAAATATTGACAGAAAAGTAAACTCTTCCTATCAGAAACAACTGTATTTATCGCTTACTAAAATCCTGTGCCATGACTAAAAGCTTAGTTTTAAGTATTGCATTGATATTAATATCGGTGCTAAGTTCAGCACAATTCAATCCGGAATTTGCTCAGAAATCATTGGTCAAAGTGATGGTGACTGCCAATGGAAAAGCAGGAGTGTGCTCAGGTTTTGTGTGGAAAAAAGGAGAATGGATAGTTACTTCGCTGCATGCTATGAAACCGGGCGGCGAAATACAGGTGCAATACCTTGATCAATTTTGGCGCACTGCCCGCATTAAAAAAGTGAATGTTGAAGCTGATCTTGTTTTGCTCGAAATTACCGGAGGTGGAGTTCCTGCCGGTGTATCAGCACTTCAGGCATATTCGTCTAAAACATTGAATTTCGGGGAGGAAATTGTGGCAATCGGCTATAACAGTGGTTCAAAAGGAAGCTCAACCCGCTCAATGAAAAAGGGATTTGTTAACCCTGAAACGTTGCATGCCCTGGTGCCTGCTTCGGACCGGAAGAAAATTGAAACAAGTGGTTTGCCCGACATTCATCTTGAGATCATTTATCTCGACGGAAGTCTACTCCCGGGATATTCAGGATCGCCGGCTTTTGACAAAAATGGTGCCTTGGTTGGTATTGGCGATGGCGGACTCGAAGGCGGAGCTTCCAATGTTAGCTGGATTATTCCGGCTAAATTTCTGAGCGATCTCGAAAATTCACCTTTAACTTCCTTGCCTGCTGACTTTGCAAAAATTGCCCAGCATTTTTCAGCCGAAGTAGAAGTTGCAGTTGCAACTGCTGATCCTTCTGCAATTGAGGATGTTTTTGCGCAGGAGTATAAATCTTACGATGGAGGCGATTTTTTGTTTTACTATACAAAAACCCGCACTCTCGAAGAGATGTACAGCACTTCCTATGATCCTGGAAATATTGATAAAATAATCAATGAATTTCAGCAGAGCAGGCTCTATCTCGATTATGATGTGATGAGTTATGATATTTATGAAGATGCCAACAACGGCATTGTTGTAGCGATTCCCGAAGGGCAGCTATTTGCCTACGACGATACTTACCGCATTTTTTATACTGATATGACAGGTTTTCCGCAAGGATATTATTTCTCGTTACGGTTCGAAGGAATTAAAGGTAATTTCAAATATCAGACTATCGAACAAACAGCCATTGAACTGGTGAATAACATCAGCATAAGCCAGGGTGGAGTAACCGGCGGTTTTACACCGGAAATGGATTATACTTACACCAAGCGCATCGATAACAACAGCAGTATTGCCTACATCGGGCTTGTGGGGAACAACCAATATCCGAATGTGGATAATATTATGGTAATGAAAGTGCTGTATATTACACTTTTGCAGGACGATGAAAAGGCTTTCTATTCAATTGCCGAACTCATTGTGCCTGTTGATGCATTTGCTTACGCTATTAACAGCGGAATTGATTGCGTGAATAACTACGAGCTTTCGCCTGATTATTGCGATTATTTTGAATCATACACCAAAATTTTATGCGGTGCACACCTTACCACATTTGCTAACAAACAAGCACTAACCGGGAGGTAAACCTACCAATTGGTGCAATTACGATAAAAAATCTACCACCAAAGCCGCATTACCTTCCTGTACTCTGAATGTACTTATCAAGGTCATCAATGGATGATTCAAAAGTGAAAGCGTCATTGAGTTTGTAGTAATTCCGTAAATCGAGGGTGTAAGCGTAGGCAAATTTTGCAAAGTCGAGACGGGTGCTTTCAAAAGTGAAAAGCAGCATGATTTCTTTTACCTGTGAGCTTAAAAGGCAGTTTGACTTGATAATTTGTTTTGCAATAGTAAATTTCGAATCCTCAAAACTTTTTGAAGCGATACTTGCTTTTGCCTGTTCAAAATCGCTGTGCGACATCGGCCTTGGACAACCGTAAGGACCATAGTAATCAGGAAGCACATATGGTTCAGGATTTACGGCGCCGGTTTCGGTGTTGATTCCGGTGAGGCTGCCTGCCTGCTGCGATCCGGCTCCGTCGTTGCTGTTCACCACATTTACATTGTTGCCAACACCGTTAGCCGAAATAGTAACATTGTTATTAATTGTGGTAGTATTAACGATAGTAGTTGCCGCGCCGGTATTTGTGCTAACGCCTTGCGGATTATAGCCTACAACCATTTGACCGGGAATCATATCGTGATCCTGCTCTACAGGAAATGAATTCATCATGCGGAGTGTATAACCTTTCTTTTTGATGTATTTCACGGCATAGGTGGTTTCGCTGCCGGGATTAACATACAGCGTTTTGCTGAATTCTTTCAGGTTTTTGTCCTCAAATATTATTTTTACTTTGTAGCTGGGAGCCGGAAGGTCAGTAACAACAATATTGGTTTCCGGCTGGTCGTTTTGAAGCATACCGTTCAAAATAACTGAAAAACGTTCGCCATTCTCAGTAAAAAATGCCAGGTTCGAAGTTTGGGATTTTGCGGCAGCCACTATAAATAGCGCGAGAGTGAGTGTGAGTAGATGTTTCATAAAGGTTTAATTTTATTATTGCTTTAGGGAATCTCTAATTCCTGATGTATGATTAGTTTGAGCGTTACAAATTTTAAGCCAAAGTTTTCAGGGGTTCAAAGGTTCAAGTTTCAAGTGTTCAATGTTCAATGTTCAAGAGTTCAAGGGTTCAAGGGTTCAAATGTTCAAGAGTTCAAGGGTTCAAAGATTCAATGGTTCAAAGTTCAAGGTTCAATGGTTCACGGCTTCAATTGAGAAGATTATTAAATTGTCGAATTGTCGAATTGTCAAATTGTCAAATTGTCAAATTTTCACCACTCCGGCTTCACCACATTATTCATATTCCACAAAATCCAGCTTTTCTTTTTTGCGATATAGGCAGTAGGCTTATCGGGTCGCCAGCGGCGGGGATTCGGGAGAGTGGCAGCAATAGCAGCAGCCTCGGCGCGTGTAAGGTTTTTTGCAGGTTTATTAAAATACTTTTGCGCGGCAGCTTCGGCTCCGTAAATGCCATCGCCCATTTCGATAACATTCAGGTACACTTCCATTATCCTTTCTTTTCCCCACAAAAGTTCGATCAGGCCTGTAAAATAAAGTTCCAGTCCTTTGCGAATGTAGTTTCGGGCAGGCCACAGAAAAGCATTCTTTGCCGTTTGCTGCGTAATGGTGCTGGCTCCACGGATCTTTTTGCCCTTTTTATTTAGTTTCTGAGCTTTTTCAATGGCTTTAAAATCAACACCATAATGGGTTTCGAAATTATTGTCTTCCGAAGCTATCACGGCCAGCACCAGGTTAGGCGAAATATCTTTCAGATGCACCCAATCTTTGGTAATGGATGGTTTTTTCCCTTCGGCAATATTTTCCACAACCCGGATCAGCATCAGTGGAGTAGCCGGAATACTGACGAATCTGTAAATCAATGTAAAAACTATGCTCGTGCCGAAAAAGAAAATCAGGCCAAATCGGATAATCCGGAAAATGATTTTTTTAACTTTCTGATTACGTGATGGTTTAGCTAATTGACTCATTCGTGCTGTGAATTGAAAAACAATTTTACCCTTTTGGTGCAAATGTATTAATTTTTTGATATGTTTGCCATGCCTTTCAGTGATACACTTAATGGTTTTAAAGTGCTTATAATCAGCGAATAAGTATTAATATAGTGCAAATCTCAATGTAAAATTTTCTCATGAGCAACTTTATTGGAATACGCCACGAAGACAAATACGTGATGGAGCGCAGGGCCCCGCTTACACCTAACCATGTGGAGCGCCTGATTAAGAACAAGAAACTCGATTTTGTTGTGCAGACTTCCGAAAAAAGAGTGTTCATAGATGAAGAATATATAAAAGCCGGCGCCAAAATTGCCAAAGACCTGAAGAAATGCAGCGTTATTTTTGGCGTTAAAGAAATGCCAATTTCATTTTTTGAAGAAGAAAAAACCTACATCTTTTTCTCGCATGTTATCAAAGGTCAGCCATACAACATGCCGATGCTCAAAAAAATGATGGAGCTTAAATGCAACCTTATTGATTACGAACGCGTTGTGGATGAACAAGGCAAACGGCTTATATTTTTTGGCCGCTATGCCGGTTTGGCCGGAATGATAAACTCACTTTGGTCGCTGGGGCTCAGGCTTAAGGAAGCCGGCTACAAAACGCCGTTTGCACAGATAAAACAGGCACATCATTATAGTTCACTTGCCGAAGTGCGCGAAGTAATATCGGCAGTAGGGCAGGAGATAGCCGAAAAAGGGATGCCTGAGGAACTTCGCCCGTTTACGGTTGCATTTACCGGTTACGGAAACGTATCGCAGGGCGCACAGGAAATTATCGGTTTACTGCCGGTAAAAGAAATTTCTCCCGAAAAACTGTTAACACTCAAACGCCGCAGCAAACTTCCTGATAACCTGATCTATAAAATTGTTTTTAAAGAGTCGGATTTGGTTGAACCTATTGATGAGAATGAAGAATTTGAACTCCACGAATACTATTCGAACCCCGAAAAATTCAGGAGCAAATTCGAGAAATACATTCCGCATATCGATATGCTGATAAACTGTATTTACTGGGATGCACGCTATCCGCGTATTGTTACCAAAGATTACCTGCAGAAACTTTTTGCTGCCGGCACCCCGAAACTGAAAGTTATCGGCGATATTTCCTGCGACCCGAATGGCTCGGTTGAATGCACCGCAAAAGGCACCGAGATAGAAGACCCGATTTTCGTGTATCATCCTGATAACCGCACATATACAATGGGCTATAAAGGCGAGGGCGTTTTGGTAATGGCTGTCGATATTCTGCCAAGCGAACTGCCGCGCGATTCGTCAGCCGGTTTTGCCGATGTGCTTATCAATTATGTAAAGGACATTGCCGACTGCGATTTCAGCGAGGATTTTTTAACACTCGATCTGCCTAATGCAATTAAGAGCGCCTTGATTCTGCATCGTGGCGAACTTACGCCGCATTATAAGTACCTGGAGCAGTATTTGGAGGTTTAATTTCCAAATTCCAAGATCCAAATTCCAAGTCCCAAATTCCAAGTCTCAAATTCCAAAACTAAAAACGCAAGACATAATCAGCCTTCTTCAATGACACTGAAAAACTCTAACACCTTGTCCAACAACAATTGAATGACTATTGAGTGACAATTGTATGACAACTCAACCCTCCCAAATACTCCAATAACTCAACCTTCCACAACTGAATGACCTCTCAACCCTCCCCAAATACTCCAATAACCCAACCCTCCACAACTGAATGACCACTCACCCCTCTCAAACACTCCAATAATCTCAACCCTCCAATCCTATCAAAATCTAATATAAACCACAATGAAAAAAGTCCTTATTCTGGGTGCTGGCCTGGTAGTCCGCCCTATCGTAAAACACTTGCTTAACAAAGGAATTATGGTAACGGTAGCCACCCGTACCAAAAGCAAAGCCGAAGAAATGATTGCCGGTCACCCCAATGGCGTGGCTGTTGCATGGACGGTTGAAGACGAGGAAACCCTCAGCCGTATGGTGGCCGAACACGATCTTTCGGTGAGTTTGCTCCCTTACCTGCATCATTTGCTGGTTGCAAAATATTGCCTTTTGCACAAAAAAAACATGGTTACCACTTCGTATGTGAAACCCGAAATGCAGGCGCTTGATGCACAGGCTAAAGAAGCCGGTATCATCATTCTCAACGAGTTGGGCCTCGATCCGGGTATCGACCATATGTCGGCCATGCGTATAATCGACAATGTGCACAATAAAGGTGGAAAAATTGAAGAGTTTTACTCCATCTGCGGTGCTTTACCGGCACCAGAAGCAGCTACAAACCCGTTTAAATACAAATTTTCGTGGAGCCCCAAAGGCGTTGTAATGGCCGGAAACAACGACGGCAAATACATGAAGGACGGTGTAGAAGTGTATGTTCCTACCGAAAATCTTTTCAAAACCCCGCTTAAAGTCGATTTCCCTGAAGTTGGCCTGCTGGAGGTTTATCCAAACCGCGATTCCATTTCATATATCGATATTTATGGTATTCCGGAAGTAAAAACCATACAGCGTGGTACGTTCCGTTACAAAGGCTGGTGCGAAACCCTTCATGTGATGAAACAACTGAACCTGATTTCGTACGATAAGGTTAATCTTGAAGGTAAAACCTATGCCGACTTTATAGCTCAGCAAATCGGCGAAAGCGACAGCAGTTATATCCGTCAGAAAGTAGCAGCGCATCTTGGTATTGACGCAGGTGCATACTCACTGGATGCCATGGAATGGCTTGGCCTTTTCAGCAACGAACCTTTAAACCGCACCGAAGATTCGCCATACGAAGTTACCAGCGACCTGATGATCGCCAAAATGGAACTCGGACAGCACGAACGCGATATGGTTGCCATGCAACATACTTTCCTGGCTACTTATCCCGATGGCAAACAGGAAGTTATCCGCTCGCGTATGCTCGATTTCGGAACACCGGCAACCGATACTTCGGTAGCCCGCACAGTAGCTTTACCGGCTGCTATCGGTGTGGAAATGATACTCGATGGTTCAATTACCGAAAAAGGCGTTTTCCGCCCGGTATTACCAGGAATTTATAATCCAATACTCGATGAACTCGAAAAACTCGATATCCGTATGGTTGAAGAATACGGACTGCCGCTGACCGAAAGAATCAGCTAAGCAAATATCTGAACGTTTGAATTAAAGGCTGCCTTAGGGTGGCCTTTTTTATAATATTGAGTGTTGATAAGTATGTTTATAATATGATGGAAATAAATTGTCAGTTGGGTGCGGGGGTAAGGGAAAGTGGGGTATATTTGGTGATATCTACAAGTTGTGTGTAATTAAATTATGACACCATGAAGCATTTATTGAAAATTTTTATTTTGATATTTTTCTATTCTTGTGCAAATGAAGATTATAATAAAACTCTTTCTAATAGACTGCAAGAAATTAAAGAATTTTCCGAATATGATAACACACCTGTAGTCTATCCTGACAGTTTTAGAGTAAAAATAAACTCATATAATAACAAAGAATTTAATCCATACCATCCATACCAATTTTTAAGAGATAGTGCGAAAATTGAAGACCTATTAACTTTAGTTCAAGATAATAATCCTTTTGTTAGAACATATGCGTTCGGAGCACTTCATTATCGAGGATATGAAAACCTATTTTCTATTCTAATTGACAATTTGTCTGACACATCGAGGATTTCAACTTTTACTGATGATTTTGGATATGAGTCAACTCCTGCGGATATGATGCTAACTTATATAGCTCAGGACTTAAGTCCTGTTCAGAAGGATAGTGTATCTGAACTAATTATTCTTGATTACAGACACTTAAGGACACTTAATGAAATTCTTCTTTTCCATAAACCAAAACCAGAGCATTACGGAATTATAAGAGAAATAGCAAAAGAAGGATTTACCGGAAAGTTTGCATTAGTTGCGCTTGCAAAGTATCAGCGTATAGATGACATACCCTTAATTATGACGGGATGGAATCATACTGATTATTTTAGTGGCTATAAAGTATTTTTCATGGCTATTGAAGAGTTTAATCATCCAGATTTCATAGACGGATTGTTAAAATACAAGAGTTTAATTAATAAAGGGAGGGATAATCAAGGACATGATTACTATTTTAATGCATTAGCTAAATACAAGAATGAAGAATGTACAAATGTTATCCAGGAATTCATCGAGGTTAAAGATTACCAAAGTGAAGCATACAAGCTTGATAACCTCAGAATGATAAGAAGAGCTTTAAAAAAATATTATTATGAGAAATACGAAATGATGTTAAAAGATATAGAATCAAGATTTACTAATAAAGAAGAACTAGAATATGATGATAATAACTTGAATTTAAATCCATGGAACTATTAACTACCCACAACACACAATATAGCCAATAAGGGTTTCAGTGGTATGCGAAGGGTTGTAGCCCGCTTTAACTTTTCGTGTAACTTGACAGGAAATCGCCCGAAACCCCTTACTGGCCATATTGTCAAGAGTTATGTAGCAATTTAAAAGAAAAACATGGCAGCATATAATTGGGAGAGAATAATGGATATGAAAACTGATTCTCAACTGGAGGAAATAATAAAAGAAAATCCTGACAGTTTAGACAGTGAAGCATTATTTGCAGCCGAAAATGAATTAAAAAAAAGAAAGGAAAATCAATCCTTTAATATTGAACCTGAATTTCCAGAAAAGCCATCTCTTGATGAAAGAAAGCAATCAATAAAAACATCTTTAATCAGCATTTTATTTTTTATTGCTGCTTTTTATTTGATTTTCAAATGGGATTTAAAATACATACTTATTTTAACGGTGGCAGTTTTTATTCATGAGTTGGGGCATTTTTTTGCAATGAAAATTTATAAATACAAAGATTTAAGCATATTCTTTATACCACTGATAGGAGCATTTACATCTGGACAAAAAGAAGAGATTTCGCAAAAACAAAAAATAATAATCTCACTTGCAGGACCATTACCCGGTGTGTTAATAGGCTCTGTTCTAATAGGAATTGGATTAGTTACTAATAATGAATTCTTAATGAGATCTGGTGACATCTTCATTTTTTTTAATTTGTTAAACCTTTTACCGATAATGCCACTGGATGGTGGACAAATAATAAAAAATCTATTTTCCCAGAACAATGAAAAAATCAATATTGTGTTCATTTGGATATCTATATTTGTACTAAGTTTAATTGCCTTAAAATTAGAATCATATGTGTTACTGGTAATTCCTATCTTACTTTTTATGCAAATCAAGAATCAGACTCAAATTAAAAACTTTAAAGCTTATATGAAAAACAAAGGGTTTGAAATTGACAGAGATTTTAGGAACTTATCGAATGAGGAATATTGGCTACTTCGAGATGAAATTGCAGTTAACATTCAAGGTTTTTCTAATTTGATAGAACCTAAAAGATATTTTTCAATACCAGATGAAAATAGAGTAATAGCTGTAATGAAGCAGGTTGTGGCAAAGCAGCCAATAAAAGACATTAAAGTTAGAGGTAAAATCTTAATTATTCTTCTGTGGATTCTGTCATTTCTAATTCCACTATTCACGGTAGCATTTTTGTATTTTCAGGGATTAATTGTAATGTGACAAAAAAAATCGCTACATAATAAACGCAATAGCAAATGCGCGTTTTTGAGCTGCGCTCAAGAGGCCACTGCTTGCAGCAGGCAAGGCTTCGCTAAGTTGCGTGTTCGTTGAAACATTTGGAATCTTTACATACATTTGCGCTGGCTGACTTTGAGCAACAATTTATTCCTACACACGCTATAGCTTCAGCTGCTAGCGCCAAATTTTAAAAATTGAAACTACTTATCATCATCATTTTCCTTCCAATAATTGTATTCTGTCAGGATAATAAGATTTATCTTGATATAAAGATTGATGGACCAAAAATAAAGGCAATTGAATCTGAATTAAAGAGAAATAGAGATAGCATTAATTCAAAGTTAGTATTCCCGATTGATAGCGGGAGTTTTAATACAAATAACCAGAAAGAGGGTCAGTGGATTGAATACTCTATAGATTCAATGTACTCAATAATACTCAAATCAACAGGAATTTACCACACAAATAGAAAAATGGGGTTATGGCTTGAGTATTCTAATTTATGTGCGAATAATTCAAATTCTTGGCAGATTAACCGCACAACAGAATATAAGAAAGGAAGGATGCACGGCTTCTGTTATATTTTCGGGGATTCACCTGAAGACACAGCAGTAATTGTCCATTATAGAAATGGTAGGGTAACCGAATTGACAGAGAAATTTTTAAATGGAAAAATAAAAAGGAAAAGGTTTTACATGCAAACCTGGATTGAAAAACACTATGATATGAATGGCAATTTGTTAAACAAGAAATGGTACAAAGAATAATCTGGCGCTAGCAAATGCAGTTAAAAAAATGGAGGTATGTCCCGATTTCTTCGGGACAGGCTGTGTTCGTCGAAACATTTGAAATCTTTATATACATTTGCGTTGGATGACTTTGAGCAACAATTTATTCCCGCACTTGCCATAATTTGTCCCGTGTAAAGGGAGCGTCAGCCTTTAGCAGATATACTGAAACTGAAGACATAAATTAATTTTATGACTAACTCAAAAAAGAAAATTCGCATTTTTATTCTCTTTCTTTTCTCAATTTTGACAATCGAAGTTTTTGTATTATACTATTTGTCAAATAGTTTTAACAATAGAAAAACTCAATTGCTTAGTTCTCACATCGGGGAAAAATTTGAAATTGACAATTTTTTGGATATTGATGGTAAGCCTACTAAACTCGATTTGAAAAAGTCGGAAGTGACAATAATTGACTTTTGGTTTGACAATTGTCCTTCTTGTATTTCAGAAATGAAACAATTTGAATCGATTCTGAGTGGAAATGAGAATTCAGTTTCAATAATAAGCGTTTCTATTAATAATTATTCAGTCTGGAAAAATACACTTACGTCGCAAAATCCTCATTTCTCATTTCTCCGACATGATATTTCAAACTGGAAACATGTAGTATTAAAATCAAATGAAGATGCTAGGCTTGCGAATGAAATTCCAGGAGATAATTTAGCCCTTTTGGCAAAGAAATATAACACAAACAGCTTTCCAACTTATTTCGTTTTAAATAATCAAGGACTAATTACAGCAACTCCATTTAGTGCTGTACATTATATTAAATCGAAGGTTTTGCATCAAAACAGTTTCATGATTTTTCTTGCTGATAAAAACACTTGGCGTCCTGAGGTTTACGTCTTGACTCTTTTAATATTTGTGATATTTAGTTCTGTTTTCTGGATAGTCAGCAGAATTATTAGCTAAAACTATTAGAATAATAAGTACAGCTGCTAACAAACACTATAACAAATGCAGGTATGCAAGTTCGTTGAAACATTTGAAATCTTTATATACATTTGATGACTCGGGACAAGTTGTGCAGGCTGACAGTTGAGCAACAATCCCGCCTGATGAGGACACCAGTTAAAGCCTCAATCGTCATTCAATACCAAAATGGAATTTTAATAAAAACAAAATGAAATACTTAATTCAATTAATTTCGGTCTTTGTATTATCTAATACAGTAGCTTTTGGACAGATGAATAACGACTCCATTAAAATAGATAAAACGGATGGAACCAGTTTTATTTATAAAGATAAATATTTGAACAGTAGTGAGTTATTGAAATTGACGCGTTCGGATTTTGATGCTTACGTGGAGATGAAAAAGGCGAAATCTAATTTAACATCTTCCTACATAATAGCATGTTCAGGAGTCTATCTGGTTGGCTGGCAAATAGGAAAAGCAGCATTTGGAAATGATCCGAAATGGGCGTTGGTTGGTTTAGGTGCAGGGCTGGTGATTTTAGCAATACCATTTAGAAAATCCTATTTCACGTATGCTGAGAAAGCCGTGCATATATATAATGAGGGAATAAAAAATCAGCATGGACAGCACGACGTAAAGATGAACCTGTATTTATCGTATGATGGAATTGGCGTAAGGTTAAAATTATAGAAAATAGCAGACTGCCGCTAAAGCTTCAATTTAAAGGCAAATATTAAAACCTACCGTGTGAATTAATGTTAAGAAAATGACCAGACTTAAGCCCAGGATAGTAAAAATTCTGATTTTTTTATTGAGTATTCTGTTCACAGTTATTTGTGCAGTGCTCCTGACCAAAAATCTGAACAAAGGATATGACGGTCTTGAAACAGCCGGAGCCATTGTATTTACTGTTTTGATGATACTTTTTTTCTCTCCTCCATTGCTGTTATCAGTCACATACTTTTATACTGATTTAACCAAAAAGGTATTTCTGGATGAATCCCGAAAGCAAATAATAGTCAGGAAATGGGGTAAAGAAACGGTGATCACAGCGGATGAAATAAAGGATTCGTTTTATGTGAAGGCAGATGAATTTTATAGCGGTCTGAGGCATTACCGTTTCCCGATGTACAAATATGTAATGCTGGTTCTGAAAGAAAGAAAAAGAGTTTGTATTACTAATCTTTTGTGTGAGCCTGAAATAGTTATACAAGTTCTTGACTTAAACTATAAACTTATTTATACCGATGTACCTTTTATAAAATGGAACCTGGGAAGTGGAGTTTTAACAACAAAGGAATATGAAGCCAAGGTTCAGGAATTTGAGAAAAACTTTCAGGAACATACAAACACTAAGTTGGCGGATATAGTAAGTCAGCGAAACGTTTATGCTGATTATGCCCGCGAAGCGGCAACCAGGATTCTGAATAAAAGGAAACACTAATGGCAAAAACTCAGTTCCCATACCACAAAAGCAAAACTCAAATAATAGAAACAACGTTACATGAACATTCTGTTTGTTTGTAGCAGGAATAAATGGCGAAGTCCTACGGCCGAATCCATTTATAAGAATTATTCCGGCTTAAATGTAAAATCAGCCGGAACAGAACCATCTGCGCGCATAAAATTGAATTCGAAAATTATTGAATGGTCCGACTATATCTTTGTAATGGAAAAAAAGCACAAACAACGGATGTGTGCGAATTTCCCGGCTGAAACAAAGGACAAGCGGATTATAATTTTAAATATTCCTGACGAATTCAAATTCATGGACCCTGACTTAATTGAAGAAATAAAATCGAAAGTTGAAGAGTACATTTAGTGAGAGACTATAACTAACTAATTAATAGATCTTCATTAGCTAATCTCACCTTGCCAAGTTTTTCAAGAACAATAATTTAAGACGCCTGCACAAATAAATTAAACTCAAATATAAAATTCTACACTCATGAAGGTATTGGGAACACTTGTTTTAATTATGCTGTATCATTTAACCTATAGCCAGCTGACGACTGTTGTTACTAAGGACAAAGACGACTATTATGAAGAATATTCCGTTCTTCAAACCGACAAAAAAGTTAAGCATGGAAGTTATATTAAGTTAAAGAAAGGTTTTCTGGGCGGGTATTCTTTAATGACTGTTGGAAACTACGCTAATGGACAAAAAGATGGGTATTGGGAGAATTATTATGCTAAAAGCAATAACATAAAGGAAAAAGGATTTTATAAAAATGATTTGCGCGACAGTATCTGGGTGCTTTATTATCCTGAACGAGATGAAAATGATTTAATTGAAGTTAAAACCAGCGAAGGAATTTCCATACAGGTTGTTGATGCAAACCCTGTAGCATGTAAAGCAGGCAAATATAAAAATGATACAATAGCCGGCATTTGGCAATACTATGATGAAACCGGAGAACTTACCCATAGTTATGATCACGATAGTGGAGCTGTTACTTTTGTGAGAAGTCGGAACAATCAGAACAGTGAGAACTATAACGCCGGATTTATTGAAGGCGATTATCTTTTCTGGCAATATTTATACGAAACCTTTGATTTTGAAGGATTAATGAACTCCATCAATACCAAAATCCATTTAGAACCAGGAAAGCTTACGTTTAAATTTACTATAAATGAAAATGGTTTGATTGATGACCTGCATTGCACGGAACAAACAATCAACAACAAAAAAATGTATGCGCGGGCAACAGAAACAATCCAAAGTTTAAACGGACATCTTTATCCAAAAAAGTTGAATGGTACTAACCAAAGCGAAGTAAAAACTATTTCATTTGCTTTAGATACTGAATCAAATACTTCCTGGAGCAATAGTGGAAGAGTCAGGTCTTCTGAAACCTCAATGGATTTCTATTTAAAAATCAGTATGGATAACTGAAGCGAAAAACCAATCGCAGCCTTGCTCTTAATCTTGATATGAATAAAAAAAAGTTCTTGTCTGCCTATAGTATCGCTTTCGGTAAGGAGGTTTGCGATTAGCCCAAACTAACTCTTTTCCTTAGGCGTATTCGTTAGTAATGTAATATCCGGATCCACTGATTTAAGATGCAGATCGCGCTGTGGAAAAGGAATTTGTATGCCGTTTTCTTTAAGCACATCAAATATTTTGAAAAGAACTTCGCTCCGGATGCGTTTTCCTTCCACAAAATCGGAAATCCAGAAATTAAGCGTAAAATCCAGGGAGTTTTCGCCTAAAGCAGTAAAGAAAATACCTGGCTCCGGAAGTTTCATTATTTCAGGGTGATTAGCTAAAACATTTAGCAATAGCTGATTCACTTTGTGAGGATCGGAATTGTAAGCAACACCAATTGTAATTTCCAGCCTGCGGCGTTTGTTCGACAAGGTCCAGTTTGTAACCCGGTTCGAAATGAGTTCACCATTGGGGACTATGACTTCGGCACCATCAAAAGTTTGCATATTGCTTGCCCTGATCCCGATTTCCTTTAGCCACCCTTTATCAGTCCCTATTTCGATCATATCGCCAACCGAAACTGGTTTTTCAATGGCAATTACAAGTCCCGAAACCAGGTTGTTGAAAATATTCTGAAGTCCGAAACCGATACCAACTCCTAAAGCGCCCATTAGTACTGTAAGTTGCGTTAAAGGAATTCCCGACGCAATAATACCGATGATGAAACCAATCGTAATAATCAGAAAACGAACAATAAGCTTCACGCTCCCGAAAGTGGTTCTTTGTTTGAATAGCCTTGTATCATCTTCAGTTTCAATAGCCAGGTTAATCAGGTTCGCAATGTACATAGCAGCAAATGCAATACCTACAAATAAAAGTATGTTTTTGTAGGTAAAAACTGAATCGCCCAATAGCCGGGGTTCATTGATCCAGATTACAAGCCAGTCAGCCAATTCATCAAACAGATTCAGGTTTTTCAGGTACGAAATCATAAAAAAGATGACAGCAAGGGAAATAATAATCCGTTTCAGTTTCTTCTCAATTATTTGGTGATCAATCTGGAATGATTTGCTGCGCTTATTTACCATAAAGGTTAAAATACGCAGGTAATCAATAAAAGTAAATATAGTAACTGACAGTATGAGCGCCAGCACAAATGCATCAATTGCACCCAGGAAAAATTGCCTGCCCTGGGGGTAATAACCTAATATTATCAGCACCCAGCCGAAGCTTAGTTGAAGAATAAGAAGGAAATATACCAACAAACCAAGGTTCCTTTTTTCGGCTGCATAGGCTGCTCTGTCGCGGCGGATCTGGTTCATCGGGATTAATAACAGGATAGATAAACTATATACAATTCTGCCGGCAAACGTGGGTGAGGTAAAGAAATTGACAAGGGTTAAAACAATGAGCGATGCAAGAATTATGTAAAAAGGCGTGCGTGAGATGTAATCATGTTCTTTAATGTAAATTATGCTTACACAAACGGTAAGCGAAAGAAAAATTAGGTCGAGGAAGGCATAAGGCGCATGAGTGAAAATAAGAGGTGCCACGGCAAGTCCCATGATTACCGAGGACAACGTAGGGTATTTCTGAAGGTATTTCTGGGTATGAATTCCGGTAAGGTTATGTGTTTTATTTTTGCGGAAATAGTGTACAGGCAATAAAGCGATGATAAAAAGCAAAATCCTGTATAAAATCAGTCGTGTAACATTATGTTTAAGGAAAAACATGATGGATTCGTAGGTTTGCCTCACGGTTTCCCTGATAGTCTCTACAAAAGTATGAGGGTAATCAGCAATACCTGCTTTCCAGAGTGGTGGCAGCGAAGCTTTCATATAGTTAGCATCAATAGTATGCAGCAGCGACTGCGCATATCTGTTCGATTGCTGAAGTCGCAATCCGGTATTGTTGATTGAATCCTCAATCCTGACAAGCGTAAGCAGCCGGTTGGTAAAATAGGTGTTGGTTTGTGAAATTGTTGAATCAAGCAATTCAATTTCAGGCTTATAAATATTTACAATTGTTGAATCAGCAAAAGTGTAGAAGTAGTCGATTTCTTTTTGCACCAATAAGGTATTGGATATTTCTTTGAGAAGGTAATTGTTGTATTGCACAACTTTTTTCTGCAAACGTTGCAGGTTAAGTATCTCTGCAGTAAGCTCGTTCCTGAGGTCGCTTACATGCCTGAGGCGCACAACCAGTGAGTTATATTCGAGGTTTCTCCTGATCATTTCGTGCGAATTATTGATCAGATTAAGCTTTCTTAGTATTTCAACAGTGTCGATGCGTGGCGGATTAATAATAGCCGAAGAATTAAGTTTATTAATACTGTTCTGTATCCAGGAGGATGGATTTTTTAACAGGTATTTGATAATAGGTTTATTGAACAAAGTATCCGATTGTTCATCGTTAAATTCAGATTGCTGCTGAGCCTGTAACACAAAAGGATGACAGGCGACGAAAGTGTATATTAAAAT
Source organism: uncultured Lentimicrobiaceae bacterium (assembly GCA_964420555.1). Lineage (GTDB taxonomy): Bacteria > Bacteroidota > Bacteroidia > Bacteroidales > UBA4417 > UBA4417. Next base: position 35,774 of record CAYQTT010000002.1, read on the forward strand.
GAAAAGTGATGTCCTGATTAAGTTGTTTTTCTGCTTTTGCATCTCTTCTTCTTTTTGTAACTCAGTTATTCCAAAATATTCTGAATAGGAACAGGCGCTATACCTTTAACCACGTCAGTTTCGTGTTTGAGGAAAGCTGGTGCATTAAACCTGTATCCGGCAAACACCTGAAAATATGCCCTTGAGGCTTGTATCTGCACCGCCTTATTGCTCTCCGAATGCGACGATTGTGTCATAAATATTTCGGCCCCGGCAAAAAACTTTCGTGAGTTATATCCTATGCCAACGCGCTCCTGCATACGGAATAACGGATCGGTTTCCCTGGTTTTAATATCGTCATCAGGCATGCGGGTTAGCAGGCTGATATGATGAAAACCCGCGCCGCCAAACAACCCTGCCGAAGCATAAAATTTCGACTTTATTACAAAAGTGTGCATATATCCTAAGGAAGCAACCATATCAAAATTAGAAGATAGCTGACTTGACGACTGTGCCGGATCATCACTCTTATTGTCCATTTCATAATACTCGTAAGCCAGCACCGGAATAAAACTTCCACAGCTTTTGAGCTGTATTTCGGTTTTGCTGCTGATGGATTTCACAGAATAATTTTCATTGAATTTATACGCTGTTGAACCTCTCAGCACAGCGTACTTATTATCAGGTAACTGATAGTAGGGATCGGTGCCTTCGTTCCACTCAGGATCAAAATCGCCTGTATTGTGCAGGTAAAAACCTGAAACATATGCAAACTGGAGTTCCTGCATCAAGTGCCTGGTAATAATGTTGGTTCCAAACGAAAGCGCTTTGGTTTTGCCCTGCATATCGTTATCATTGTTACCCGGAATAAATTTGGGTTTAAACCCGATTCCAAACGAAATAAACCGGTAACTGAATGATAACTTGGTGCCAAGAGCAATGTTAGGGCGTATGTCGTAGGTTACATCGTTCACTTTCTGCATAAACTGTTCGAACTCTGTATTTAAACTCAGTTTTACGCTGATTATGGTATCCACCTTTTCGAAGTATTTCACGGGCGATTTCAGGCTGTCCGAACCATTAGTGCTTTGTGCAAACGACTGGTTACCAATTAATAGAAATAGAAACAGGAGTAACTTTATGCTGAGTTGTGTTGTTTTTACAGCCTGTAAATAAAGTGATGCAGAAAGTAATAGGTGGGGTATAGGATTACTCATGAGCAAATTGTTTTTGTTAACGATATGTTGTGAATATTCAGGCATTTAATGTTCAGAAAACAAAGTATGTAAAAAACTGTTCGAAAAGCAGTTATCATTCTGGCAACGAAACCCGGTAGTTCACGGTTTTGAATTTGGTTTAAATGCAATCATTATCTGAATCTGTTGTAAGAAATAGTTAAGCCAGGATAAATTTAATACATTTTTCATATTCAGGTATCTATACATGAATAAACGTGATATTTCAGGAAGAAAGTTTCAAGGCTGCAATTATTTGTTCCGTTACAAAATTTTGTAAACCTTTTTAATCATGATTATAAGTTAGGAAACTGCCAGACGAAGTGTACCTGAATGGATCATGTCAATTGACAATAATCACGAATGATATTTCCTTTTTAATGAGAGCTTTTCGTCCCTCGTCCTGTCTCCAGATTGTCCTTCGGTGTTTATCCGATGTTTATAAAATCTGTATATTAGTGAAGGTAAGGTTATTGGATAATAAATAAATATATTTAAATTTGTATATATTTTAATCTTACTATTTTACTTAACAACGTTAATTTATGAGAAAACTAATACCCTTCCTGATTATTTTCCTGGCAACTTATAGCGGATTTACTCAAAATGATTCAATATGGGTTAAAAAGCACAAGTACAATAAAGTGGCCAGTTACGCTTATGAACTGGGCTCAATGCTGGGCAATGGCTCCGATTTGGGTGATAAGTTAGCAAACAGATCGAGTTACCGTGGTTACGAAGCACGACTGGGCTTTAAACTGAATGACAAAGCCGATGTATATAATCAGGTATATCGTTTCCCTATTATGGGAGTTGGGTTTTACATGAGTACATTTCATGAAGAAGAAATAGGAAATCCGAACGCATTATTTTATTATTTCAACATGCCGGTGACGTTCGAACGAAACAGGAAACTTACCATGTCGTATCTTGGTGCTTTCGGGTTGTCGTACAATTTCCATCCTTTCGATTCAGTTAATAATCCTTCCGATGTTTTTATCGGATCTTACAACAACTGTTATTTTAATTTCACTTACATGTTTAATTTTCACATTGATCCTGAGTGGGTTGTAGATCTTTCGGTGGGGATAAAACATTTTTCGAACGGTTCGTTCAAACAACCGAATTATGGCATTAATCTTTTGCTTTTGGGAGCCGGAGTTTCTTACAGGCCCAATAATGTTCATTTTAAACATTTCGAAAAGAGCATTCCAAAATTTATCAGGCATAATCAATTCAATCTTACCCTGATGGCAGGAAGCAAAAATTATGTTGCCGGTGAAAAGAATTATCTTAAGACGGGTTTAGGCGTAAACTGGTTGAGGGCCCTGGGTTATAAATACAGGGGCGGACTTGGTTTTGATATGTATTATGCAGCGCAGTCAGGACCCCGTAACGATGTAGAAACTACATTCTCAAATTCCATGTCGTTTGCGGTAGTAGGATCATGGGAGTGGGCGTTAACCCGAAAATTGTACGTTCCTGTTGCCTTTGGCGTGTATTTAAAACGCAATGAACTCAATGGCGAGGCCGAACCTTATTATGAGCGTGTTGGGATTCGTTACCGTTTGAATAACAACCTTTTTGCAGGGGTTACCATCAAAGCTCATAAAGGAGTAGCCGATTTCTTTGAATGGACGGTTGGTTATACACTTTTTAATGACCCGAATAAATATGATTCACAATAAGGGGAAAAAAAACTTGTTTTACTTTAGCCTGGCTGTTAATCAGTTAAAAGACTTCGAATTTCGTAAAAACTAGGGTTATTTTCCCTTTTACTTTGCCGTCGGTAGTTTTTGGCTCGCTATTGTCCGATTTACCCAGAAACTTTAGCGGGAGCGAAAACTTGTCAGTTATAAAACTGATTTCGGTGCGTACTGGATATTTCCCTTTCCCGTAAAAATGATTGATCTGGAAAACTCCTGATTCGCGGGTGGTTAGGTTAATTTCATCAATTCTCAGGTCTTTGGTATAAATTTTTATATCCGCCGTTACCCAATCGCTTTTCGGATCGAGGGAAACAAGTTTATAAACCTGGAAGTTGCCTTTGTTTTCAAGCAGAATCCAATGAACCGGAATGGTGAGCAGATCCGAAAATTGCTCGACAAAACCTTTTTTTGGTAATAATATTAATCCTTCACCTTTTATTTTTGGTGCTTTCCCCTTTTGTGAATAAACTTCAATGGTTTTTTGAGGGGCAATTATTCCAGGAACATCAATAGTTATATCCACAACAGCTTTAAATCCATTTTTTATCTCATACCTTTTTATCAGGTCTTTCGCCAGGTCGGGCTGTGCGAATGAATTGTAAAACAGGCTTATCAGTAAAATTATGAGTGTGAAATTCCTCATTCGGTAATTTTTAATTTTTTAAATCGTATTAATGAAGCAATAATGCAAACTAACGAGAAGCCCAATAGCCACATTACCGAATTTTGAATACTTCCCCAATCAATATCAGTGTAAAAGAACAGCTGCCATTGTGCCAGGTGATAAGTGAGCAGGAATGACTCCCAGCCTTTAAAAATGGAAGGTGCCAGGGTTTGAAGTAGCGTGCTGATTACCAAAACACCTAATGCAATGAGTATGGTAATCAGCGATTTTCGGGTAAAGAAACTGATGGTAACCGAAAAAATGGCAAACGAACCCATTCCCAGAAATGCAAATCCAAAAGCGGCAAAGAAACGCCACAATAGATCCTTTTCTTCAAGGATGTGCAGACCATTAAAAATTACTACAAGATCGCCCTTGCCGAATAAAATTATACTTGGCCAGAGTGTGATAAGCATCCAGAAAACCAGAAAAATAACTATAAAAATCAGGGCCGACAGATGTTTTGCAATCACCAGCTTATAACGATTTATTGGCCGTGTTAATAAAATACGAATTGTCCCTCCTTCGAGCTCAGAGCTGAAAAGATCGCCGGTTACAATAACAATCAATACAGGAATATGAATCCATAGTGTATTGAGTATGATGAAGGTAACCAGATATCCGTTTAATATGTTACCATTTACGATGAAATTGTTATCAAGCGCCTTTAATATATATTGTAACGCTGCTTCACCTTCACTTTTCAAGCCCCAGAAAATAAGGGCTACAAGCACACTTACAAGTCCGATGCTCAGAAATGTTCTGGGCCGGTGAAACATTTTTACCAGTTCGAAATGTAGTAATCGTATCATTGTGCGATCTCCATATATCTGTCGTGTAATATGCTCGACCGTGTAACCCGGTATGGAATATGGCCATTCAGGAACAGCTTTTGTAAGAAATCTTCGGTTTCGGGTATGCCTGCCATCAGGTGAATTGTATTTCCTGTAATTGTGTATGCATGACCGTCAACTTTAAGATTTGAAAGCGGCTGAGAAAAGTAAAGTACCACGTTTTGCCTGCTGTCGCGATAAGCATCCATTTCCCCTTTCAGAAACACCTTTCCTTTATGAAGCAGGATAAAGTCATTAGCAATATTTTCGATATCTTCGAGCAAATGTGTTGAAACCAGAATTCCTTTTCCCTGGTTTTTTAACGTTATCAGAAAATCAAGCATATGCTCCTTCACTTCCGGATCAAGACCGTTAAACGGTTCGTCGAGAATTAAAAAGCCGGGATCATCAATCATTACCTGTGCAAATCCCAGTCGCTGTTTCATGCCACGCGAATAATTCTGTACTTTTTTGTCTGCTTCCTTTTCAAGGCCCACCAGCGTTAAAATTTCCATAGCTTTTGATTTGGAGCCTGATAATCCAATGAGCAGTTCAATGTTTTTTTTGCCACTCAGATAGGGGTAAAAGTCGGGTGACTCTAAAAGATACCCGCAGTTGTGGCGTAATTTTTCAAAACTGTTTAGTTTAACGCCATCAATAAACGCCTCGCCAATATCGGGTGTTACAAGCCCGGCCATAATGCGGAAAGCTGAGCTTTTGCCTGCGCCGTTTGGCCCTATTAGAGAAGTGATTTTGCCCGAGCAAAGAGAAAATCCTACCTTATCAAGCACTTTCTGAGTGCCGTAAGTAAGCTCAATATTATGGGTTTCAATTATGCTCACCAGCAGAAATATTTACTTTTATAATACGAAACAAAAAAGGTGGTGTACCAGTAATTCCTGGTTAAAATTACCAAAGGGTTTTCGAGAAGCACTGATGGTATAATATGGTACCATCTGTATCCTAATCTTTTGAAATATAAATCAACATTAGTATTGAGGCCAAGTTGGGTTGCAGCTTCGGTTACAGCATCTCTCTGGCACCTCGATCGTGAAAACGGTTTGAGGAAGAATTCCCTGTAGCCATGCTGATAAAGCATATCTTTCACCATTTTATAGTTTTGAAACCTGCTGTATGCATCCATCTGCGACGTAATGGTAATTGAGAAAAAGAACATCGTAAGCAAACTTAAGATAATCTGTTTCATACCCGTAGCACTTTGAAGTGATTCAAAACAATTCAGAAACAGAACAAATACAAAAATGCTGAAAGCATGCAGGATATAGCCTGTTTTAACGTAGGTTACGCATTGCATATAAAAAATATGCAATCCGGATATTTCCTTTGACAAAGCTTCTCTGTACAGCATAATAACAAAGATATGTTTTTTTTTAAAACTCAAATCGAACAGTAATATATGAATAACCGGTGCATTTGAGTTATTACTCATTAGCTTTTATACCTTGGTATTATATCAAAAAATTGAAAAAGGCTATCCTGTTTAACCGGATAGCCTCTTACTAAAAATCTAAAGAATATTTATTTTTTCCCTTTTCCGAAAATAACTCCAATAGTAAAATACATTCCAGCCATTTTCGAATCAGGAGCGCCTTCCCCGGCAAAAGTTTGCGATAATCCATGGGCATACCCAAGATCAGCTGTCAGGAATAAAAAATCAACACCAACACCGCCTTGCAGGAAGAATGTGCCATTTTTATAGTCTTCTTTAACATCAATTTTCGACTCTTTTTCCTTAGCGCTCATCAGGAAATCATATGCCGGTCCGGCATTAATCCTTAGCTTCAGTGCTCCTTTATCGATCAGGTTATAAGCTGCCAAAGCTTTAATTTTTAAGCTTTTATAAACAACTTCGCCGGTTTCAACTTCGGCATCAGTTGATTCGAAAGCAGTTACAGAATTTATATAATGTACACCAGGCTGAATCTGAAACTTTTCGCCGAATCGCAGATCTGCTCCAAGACTCATTCCTACTTTGCCATCGAATGTTACTCCTGAAGGCGGATTTTTGAGTGATAGCGTTGTTATGCCTATCTGAGGGTTAAATTGTACCTGCGCAATAAGTTGTACTGCAGCAAAAATAGCTAATGAAAGTGTGATTAGTTTTTTCATAATTTACTTGGAATTTGTTGCTCCTACTCTGAAATAGGCTTTTCGGATGTCGCCTGGAAAAATCAAAAATTTTAGGTAAAATGAATTGGATGTAATAAGAAAAATGTACTGTTTAGTTTTTGGGAGAAACAAACCAATAAAAAGCTAAGATTGTTCATTTTTGTGCAAATAAACAAGTAAAAGGCAAAACAAATATATATAAATAAAAGTATATTTGTACTGCAATATTTAATTAAATTAATCATGAGAGAAAATAAATTTGGATTTGAAATAGCAAAAATTGCGTAATGGAGTATTTGGAAAACATGGTATGAATCTTATAGGATGTGTTAAATATCAGTAAAACAATTAGATATGATTCTTAAGTAAGCAGGTTGGTAGCGCAGTATTAATTATTAAAATAAAGAAATGGACGTGTAAACTGATTTTGTATTTTTAACTTCCTGTAACGTCCTGAACTTTTTGTCATTAGTTCTGTTTAAGAAAATTAAATAAAAGTTAACAGATGAAAGTTGTTTTTAAGTCATTTTCAATTGTTCCTAAGGTCAATAATTTAACTTTTGTAACATCACTTTTTAATGTATTTGATTCTTCAGCTTTCAGTGCAAGAGTGCTTTTAACTTTAACTTTTCTTTTTTTTAATTTTTCATTATTCGCTGATTCTCTGCAAAAGGAATCTGAATCAGCATTTCAATCGGATACTTCTTTGCTTCAATCATTAGGCCTGATAAAAAGAACGGCAGATTTGGAACAAAAGCAATCAGCTGCTAACTACCAGTCGCATAGCCTGATACTCGATCAAAGTAAGAAATTTATTGCAGTTAGCCTTGAGATTCAAAATACCAGGCATTACCTCAATCAGGGTTTTGAGTATAAAAAAGTTCTTGATCTTATTGAGCAGGTCAAAGCCTGGAAAGAGATAGCAATTGATGGCGTTATTGTCAATAAGGATAGTTTACAAACAAACAGAAACCTTACTGCAACATCAATACTTTTAAAAGAACTTGTCAGCAGGACTAATATCTGGTTATCCACTATTTACAAATACCATTCAACATTGGGAATGCATCAGCGAAGGCTCGATTCGTTGTCACAAGACAATACTTTGTATAAAGTGCCTGAGGATTCAACAGCCGCGGTAACCTACTATCAAAAGCTGCTTGCATTTAAAAAAGAACTTGGTCCTGTAAATGCTGATTTAAAAAGTGCCATGGACAGTATTCAGCATATCGAATTTCAGGTAAACTATCTTAAAGCAAGCCTAGAGTCGTATATTTCTGAAACTGAAGCATTGCGTAAGCAAATGGATGATAGTGTTTATTCTAAGGAACTGAAGAGTTTTAGCCAAACGTCATCAAGGTTTAAAACATTTTCCGAAATTATTGCCTTTTCCCGCGCAAAAGCTAATCTGCTAATCGTATTTTATATAGCTAACCATTTATTCAAAATAATGCTGATGCTATTGTCAGTTGTTGTTTTGTATGTTTATCTGCGCTTTCTTTTACGCAGAAGTAAAAATGCTAATGTTTTCGATCAACTTATCCAGCGCACCCAACTTCTTAATTATCCGCTTGCTTCGGCAATATTGATTTCATTTACAATATTTCAGTTCTTTTTACCACTACCTCCATTTATTATTACAAGTTATATCTGGCTTATTTCTTCAATTGCGCTTACAGTTATCCTACGAAAATCAATGCCCCGGTTTTGGTTTTATACATGGACAGTTTTTCAGCTGCTATTTGTAATCGCGCTCTTCGATAATTATCTTCTGGCTTATTCAGTTGCTGAGCGCTGGGTGATACTAATTATGAGTATAACCGGATTGGCTACCGGACTCTACTTTATTCTGAGCAGAAAGGGGCGTCATTCAAAAGATAAAATGGTTTTTGCCTTGCTCATTATTATGGCATTGTACGAAATCGGTTCCATTTTTTCTAATCTTTCAGGTAACTATAACACGGCAAAGGGTTTAATGACAAATGGATATTCAACTTTTGTCGTTGCTTTTATGATATTCTGGACAATCCGCCTGGCTAGCGATACATTGAATATTTCGTTGTTTTTCCGAAAAAGCGACGAAGATGACAGGCATGTTTTACCGCTTGATAAAATTGGCGGAAAGTTGTCCACCTATAAATACATCCTGGTTTTTATTGCGTGGTTTGTTTTATTAAGCCGCAATACTCATGCTTATCAGTCGATGTTCGGGCCCTTGAGTGAAGCACTGAAAGAACCCCGCAGTATTGGTGAATTTGAGTTCACTTACCTTAGTGTTTTCATTTTCTTTTTCGTCATATTTTTGTCAGGGGTTTTAACAAAAGTAGTTTCATTTATTACTGCTGATGCTAATCCTACAATTGGTTTCGCCAGCGAGAAAGGCCCCGGCAGCTGGTTGTTGTTAGTAAGGATCGCTATTATAAGTGCAGGTGCAGTTATTGCTTTTATTGCTGCCGGAATACCCATGGACCGATTGGCAATTATTATAGGCGCTTTAAGTGTAGGTATCGGTTTTGGATTGCAAACACTTATAAATAATCTAGTAAGCGGACTGATCATAGCCTTCGAAAAACCCATTAACGTAGGTGATATTGTTGAAATTTCAGGTTCAATCGGGAAAATGAAATCAATTGGTATACGCAGCAGTGTAATATCAACCTGGGACGGAGCGGATGTGATAATTCCCAACGGCGATCTGCTTAGTCAGCATCTGGTAAACTGGACCATGGGCAACACCAAACGACGTTTCGAAATAGCGGTAAGTGTGGCGTATGGAACCAACCTCGAAGAAACTAAGAAAATGCTCCACGACAAAATTCTGCAGGATGATCGTATTTTGAGATTTCCAGATCCAATTGTTTGGGTAACAACATTTAATAACAGTTCAATTGATTTTGTTTTAAAGTTTTGGGTAGCAAATTTTGCAATAGGTTTCGATGTAAAGAGTGATCTTATGCTGGCTATTGATAAACTTTTCAAGGAGAATGGTATAGTAATACCTTTCCCTCAGCAGGATGTATATATTAAATCAATTGCGCCACGGGAAGGAACCAATGAAGAGGACTAAATCATATAAACACGTTAAATCTGTTTTTTGTCAGATTTCATTTCTGGCTCAACACTAAAAATACTATTAATACTTATCTGATTTTTAAGTTTAAGACTAATCAATGATGAAAATAAAACCCCTGATTTTCTTTATCTTTTTTTTATGTAATATTTCATTGGCTAATAATGTTTTCTCGTCAGATGCGGAGGATGTAAAAAAACTGGAACTTCAGCTAACTACTGCAAAAGATGACACTAATAAAGTGAATCTGTATATAAAACTGGCAAAACTTAACAGTAACACCGATGTAATTGCTTCGCACAGGTATGCTAAAAATGCAATGGTTTTAGCTGAAAAATTAAATTTCGAGAAGGGTTTGGCTTATAGTAAGCTATATCTGGCTGATACTTATATCGAAAGCAACACCAGCCTTACAGAAAAATACCTCTTTGAGTCGCTAGCTCATGCTCGGAAGTTGCATGACAGTGCCCTGATAATTACTATCCATAATCATATCGGAATTCTATACCAGAGCAGTGGTAATAATAAAAGCGCCCTTGAGTATTTTAATAAAGTGCTGAACTATTATTTAGCAATGAAAAATGATTCGGTAGCAGCTGCAATATATAATAACATCGGCATTTGTTACAAAGATATGTCGAACGACAAACTTGCAATACAAAACTACCTGAAAGCTGCTGAAATAAACAAGGTCACCGGTAACATGAACTGGCTGGCACTTAACTACCTCAATATCGGTTATGTATATTTAACAAAAAGAGAATTCGGCAAATCCCTTGATTATTTTTTTGAAAGCCTTGCTATATCTGAAAGAAACAAATTGTACCGAAATTATCCTTTCATTTATAACAATATCTGCAGTTGCTATATGGAATCTAAGGAATATGCAAAAGCTATTTCTTATGCTCATCTGGCTTTAAGATATTCGCGCGAACAATTCAACCTGTACCGCGAAGCAGGTGCTTTGTCCAGTTTGAAAGAGTTGTATGCCAGAACATCACTAATGGATTCTGCCTATTATTATCAGGGATTGCTGCTCACCGTAAATGATTCCATTTTTGCCACTTCCAGGTTAAATGAGTTGAACAACCTCGAAATCAGATATGATATGGAAGAAGAGCGTTTAAAACATGAGCTGGACGTAAAATTGCATCAAACGGAGCATTCGAGATCAAAGCTTTTATATTCGGTGGTTATCCTGGCGATAGGATTTGCTTTACTAGTATTAATATTCCTTTACAGTGTTCAGTACAATCGTATGCGGCGGAATTCACTTCTACAAAAAAATGTGTTGCTCGAAAGCGAAAAGCTCAAAAAGGAAATTGAATTTAAGGATAAAGAATTTGCGACTCAATTGATATACCAACAGAAAAAGAATGAGTTTTTAATAAAACTGGCTGATGATTTGCAAAAAATAGACTGTAGTTCGGTCGATAATCTCGAAAATTCCATCCGCTCTATTATCCTTGACCTCAATAAGAATTCGGAAACTGAAATCTGGCCCGAATTCGAAAAACGGTTTAAAGAAATTTATGGTGACTTTTATAAAACACTTACCCAGAGGTTTCCTGAGCTTACACCCAATGAATTAAAACTTTGTGCCTTCCTGAAGTTAAATATGTCAACCAAAGAAATATCCGATATTACTTTTCAGACTGCTGAAACCCTGAAAATTGCCCGTCACAGGCTTCGCAATAAGCTTGGTTTATTACGATCCGATAACCTTGTTTCTTTTTTAAATCAATTATAGCAATCCGGTTAGGATACCCTTATTAAAAATACAAACGTTTAAAGAAAAAAGTAAATTACACATAATCAGTTGTTTATAATATTTTTTATTTACTGCAAACTTTTTGTAACCGTACCGATTAACATATGTATACTTTTTGTAACTAATATTCACCGAACAAAAGCTGCTCATTTTGTTATTTTCGTTGAACAAAAGTTTTGACACTTTTAATTCTTGTTTTTCCTTTTTCTCTATCTGTATCTCTGAATCTTTTGTTTTTGTGAATAGGGTAAAACCCTACAATTGACTTCTTTGAGTCAAGTCTCTAACTTACTCCCCGTTTTTCTGAATGCACTAATTCTTGGATGGTTTTTTTAGAATCTCAATTCAATAATTAAATACCTAAATGCCTTTAAAATGAATAAAGCAGCTTCTTATATCGTTGCTCTGGTTATTCTTACTCTAAGAGTAAGTGCCGGTATTCATATCGATATTTAAATCCTCACATAATTCCGGTAAATAGCTCATAGGATTTAACCGGAATTCCGTTAGGAACAGTGTAAATTGGATTAGGAGGTCCGGTTGCAACTCTGTCAGGGTGTTATGCCCTGGCAGGGTTTTGTTAAAAAGGGAATTTTAATTCCAATCGCTTTTAATTCCAATTTGCCATAAAATTCATCAAACTTAAATTTAGAAAATCAGTTCAATGAAAAATGCAGCGATCGTATTACTCCTTTCTATAGCCGTGCAAGCTTTTGCACAGCCTTCGGATGTACACAACAAGTTAAGAAATTATAATGTATCACTTACTGATATTACCCTCAATACCCAGCCATTTGGATTCAGGAAAGCCTTCAGTATTCTGGTTGAAACTTATTATAATCAGCGTCCGGTTAATTATTCAGCAACTTACGACCCAACCCAGTCACCAGCCTGGCAAATGACCAGCTGGAATGGGCAATCTCCTGATAAACAGCAAGCTGAAGTTTTAAAAATCAGAATGGAAAGATGTGCAACCGAACCTGTAAAGATTGATGAAAAAACACTTAAAGCGGAGCAGTTTGGCGACTATATGATAGTGTCGTTCCGGCTCGATCCTTCAACAGTACCTTCTGAATATATGTATTTAAAAGATTGTGAGGGACAGGCACATATTAATACGATAAGCGGGAAACTGGAAAAAACCATTTGGGAAAACTTTCAGCCTACGAAAAGTCAATCTCTTCATTTAAAAAACATCAGGGAAGAGGTTTATTTCGAATTTGCTGATGGAAGTTACCATGTTACCAAAGAATTGCAATACATAGGTGAAACAGTAAGAGGCCCGTCAGGCGATATTGTTGGCGAAGCATATCAGTCTATTACTTATTCAGGCTACAGGAAATTGTGAGCAAACTGCATTCAATTCCTTTTTTAAAAAGACCAATCAAACGGTGAATAAATTACAATGACAATTAGTTTAAAAACAAGTAGTTAAAAAACAAACACTCAATCTATTGTTAACTAAAAACAACAAAAAGAACCAGAAAAATCAGTATTTACATCAAAAGTCATTTTATGACAATTAGTTTAAAAACAAACAAGTAACAAACCCCAAACAAGTAACAAACACGAAAAACAGACTATTCTATGAAAAAACACTTATTATTTTATGCCAGTGGATTACTAATTCTAAGCGCTGGATGTGGTGGAAACAAGAACACAAAGGAAGTAGTTGTTGTAACTGACACTTTAGTTCAAACTGAGGTTATTGAAGTGGCTGCTCCTGTCGACAGCGCTGCAATTACAGCTCATTACACAGCTGAGCATGCCAAAGCAATGGGCACTAATAAAGCAAAGACAAAGAAGCAAACTTCGAAAAACGTATCAAAGGAGGTTTCCGTCGATTCGCATACACCTGTTATTCATCACGATATGATTGCTCCCCAACCTGCAACTTCAACCAAGCCGGAAGTAATAGTTGTGCATGATGTTGACCTGATATATTTCGTACCTGACGAAAAAGCTAAATTTCCGGGTGGGGAAAAAGCTTTTGACGATTTCCTTCTCAAAAACATGACCTATCCGCAGGAAGCTCTTGATCGTTTTATACAAGGAACAGTGTTTGTTGTTGTAACTCTTGATGTGGAGGGCAATGTTGTGAAAGCTGAATGTGCCGGTAAAAAAATCGGTTACGGTCTTGAAGAAGAAGCACAACGGATTGTGATGGCTTCACCACGCTGGATGCCGGCCCGTCATGGTGGTAATACTGTTAAATCAAAGATATCGGTACCAATCACTTTTGCTATCAAGATGTAGATTGTAATAAACACACTCTAAGTAAAGGCCTCTGTTTATGAGGTCTTTACTTATTTGATGCGAAACATCTTGCCCGTAATTGACATGGATATAGTAATTATTTTATTGGTTGGAGTTTCAGCCGGCTGGCTCGGAAGTATTATTTACAAAGGCTGCGGGCTTGGACTAATGGGGAATATCTTTATTGGAATTCTTGGCAGTATGGTTGGATTCCTGATTTTAGGAAAATTTGGGATCAACCTGGGTTCCGGATGGTCAGGAGCCATGCTAACTGGTTCATTAGGTTCAATTAGTATACTTTTTGCCCTCAACCATATTTTTGTTAAACGAACCAGATAACAACTGAAAACAAAATAGCTTCTGACAATAAGTATGAAATCAGCAGGACATATAAACACTGATTTGCACTAACATAAGTTCGTAAGTAGTTCAAAATCCAATTCACATAAGTTTTACCTTAAAAGAAAAATAAAATTATATGACTACAAATTTAATTGAATCAGTTTGGGGCTATTTTAATGACCCTGTTGTTGCTAAAGCAGCTGAATATTTAAATGAACCGGAAGTTGTTGTTCAAAAGGTTTTAGGAGCAGCTATTCCGGTTACGCTTGCCGGCATTATAAAAAAGGCTGAAGAAGGCGACACCAAAACAATTGAGCGCCTGGCTGAAGCTGCTTTTAAAACAGATATATTGAAGCACAGGATTAATACCTTCACCCAACCCGGAGGAGGAGTACCTTCGTATGCCCCCGATATGATTTCCGATTTATTCGGCAATAAAGGAGGGAAAATACAGAATGCGGTTTCTGCATATTTCGAAACCAAAGGGGTTACCTCAGCATCTTTATTCGGAACCATAGTGCCTGTTACATTTGCTGTAATCGGGAAATTTATTTCGGAAAAAAATCTTTCGCGCGAAAACCTGGTATCCTGGCTTTTGGGGCAGAAGGATGAAATACTTGCTGCTATTCCTGTTGGATCAGGACTGGAAAGTTTTATTGTTGTTGAAAAACAATTTTCGGCACCTAATGTTAATGCAGTACCTCCTCCTGCAGCGGCAGAAGAGAAAAAGACCAACTGGTGGCTGCCGGTTGTGGTTTTGCTGTTATTGGCTTTACTGTTGTGGTGGATGTTTAAGGGCAAAGATCATAAACCTGCAACTGTGGTGCAGATTCGTGATACCATTCAGATGACTGATACTGTTATAGTTGAAAAATTGCCAATTAAGCTCACACTTCCTAACGGAGTAATTATTGATGCCTATAAAGGTAGTATCGAAGACCTCCTTATTGCTTTTCTGCAGGATGCCAACGCAAAACCTGGTAACGATAACTGGTTCGATTTCACTGATCTGAATTTTACAACCGGAACAGCCGAAATAATCCCGGAAACAAAAAAGGAACTTACTAATATCATCGAAATACTGAAAACTTTCCCGAATGTTAAAGTTAAACTTGGCGGATATACCGATAAGGTTGGTGATGCAGTTTTCAATAAAAAGCTATCACTCGAACGTGCCAAAGCAGTTGCCCAGGCTATTAAAGATGCCGGACTTGGAAGCCAGGTTACCGGTGCCGAAGGTTACGGATCTGAATTTGCCAAGTACCCGGAAAGCGCTCCTGAAGCTGACAGGGTTAAAGACCGTCATGTTTCGGTAAGCGTAAGGCAAAAATAATTTGCTTGTAGTTTAACTGTTGTATAACATACAAAACTGTCTGAATTTGGTTTGGAGTAATTTCAAAATTTCAGCTTTATAGTTTCAAAAGAAGTATGTTGTTGAAATATAAATTAATCAGCTGATAACTGGTAAATGCGACAAATCAGTAATTCAGACAGTTTCTTTTTTCGGCTTAATGCTGATTCTTAAATTAAATCTTTAATAAATAACATCCAATATCGTCGAATATGGAAAATTCTTTTAATTCCAGGTTGCATGTAACTACAATGCGATTATTATTTTTTGTTTTGATATGTTTTATATTGATTTATGCGAAAACATTGCTTGTGCCATTTGCCTGGGCATTGATGATCAGTCTGGCAAGTGCCAGATTAGTTGAATGGGTTAAAGAAAAAACGAAGCTTCCATTTCCACTCGTTGTAACGCTTTATATGATTGTGTTGTTCGCAGCTATTGGCGGTATTCTCGTCTTCTTTGCCATTGAATTCCAGGTTCTTTTATCCGACACTGAAATGATGCAGGATAAATTGTCTATAATTATGCATGATTTATCGGATGAATTCAGAGCTGTTGGCTTCGCTATTCCCGACCATATTGAGCCTGATTATTTTAAAGGTATTTTAAAAGAGCATAACAGTGAAATTATGAACATGGCCAGTGGACTTGGATCCAATGTGGGGAATTTCTTTCTGATTATGATTTACACTTTTTTCCTCTTGTTATCCAAGGACCTGATGTTGCGCTTTTCTGATTCGAGGTTCGAAAATAATGAAGATAAGGAAAAGTTTAAAAAACTTAACAAACAGATAGTTGAAATTTCACAGCAATATATAGTAGGAACTTTCCTGATGGGATTTATAGTTTTCGTGATGAGTTATCTGTTATTTCTTGCTTTTGGTATTAAAGCGTCACTGTTCTTTGCTATCTTTTTCGGGATATTAAGCCTTGTGCCTGTTATTGGTGTGCCCATTGGAATGATTGTAATTGCGCTGTTTGCCATTCTGACCAAGGATTCAATTTCGACTGCAATCTATATATCCATTGCTCTCTTTATTCTTAATTTTCTGCAGGACAATGTTTTTCGCCCTATGGTAATGGGGTCAAAACTTGCTGTAAACGGATTTTCGGTGTTCTTCTTTGTAATCCTGGGTGGTTTTTTCTGGGGTATTTCGGGCATGATCCTTTTTATTCCGGTGGCGAGTATATTGAAAATAATTTTGGATCGTTCAGAACCAGGTTCGCACTTTTCGGTATTTCTGTCTGAATTGCCAAAACCTGAAAAAAACACTAAAAAACCTTTTCACTTCCGCAAACGGGGAAAATAAAGAACAATTTCAACATATTACAAACACTAATTTCAACAATTATGAAAAACATATTATTTGCCATTGTTTTGTTTCTTGTTTCCCTGGTCGTTTTCGTGCCGCAAAGCTCATATGCACAGGACAATTCGTATGATCAAATCACATTTCTGAACGGAAATGAGGCCATTGGGCAGGTTACTGAAATAGGAACCAATGAGTTGAAATTTATTCACAAAGGAGAAACTTTGGTATATTCTTTTAAGAAAGACGAAATCAGTAAAATACAGTTTGCCAGTGGCCGGATTGAGTTTTTTACAGAAGCTAAATCCGATTCCACAAGTGTTCAAAAATCAAGTCAATCTTCGTTGCAGACGCACCATAACAGCCTGGCAGTGCTACCCTTTTCGTATATAGGTTTAAGCGGTTCCCGCGACGATAAAATGGCACTGAAAGCACAGTCCGATTGTTATAATTATTTCAAACAGTCGGCCAGTCAAATTGCTGTACAGGATCCTGTTACAACCACAGCATTACTCATTAAACACAATATTGACGAAAAAAACATTGCCGGATTTCTTCCTGCTGAACTTGCTCATATACTTGGAGTTGAATATATTGTAATGGGCACAATCACTATTAATAAGAAAGGTTCGGTAACAACAGGCGGAAATGTCAACAGTGGGAAAAGCAAAGGGAATAAGTACACAGGGTATACGCTGGGATCGTCATCAACAACTAATGAGTTTTCAACTAATGTGGATATGAAAATATACAGCGACGATGGAAATAACATTTTTGCCCAATCGCACAACTCGTTCTGGAGTACCGAAAATGCCTACATGTCAACATTGCAATACCTGATCAAAAGAACGCCGCTATATCGCAAATAAAATTCAAATGACAATTAAGCGGATAATGAAACTATCTTTTATAATGTTGATTATTATTGAACCAAATACTTGCTGATAGATTTAATTTCGGACTTTTGTAACAATGTAAAACAGCTGAGAACTTTGACTTGTCAGAATCTGAAATTGATCAAAGTAAAATAATTCTTACATCATATCCTTACATAATTATGTACTTCAATTTTAAACTTCTTCTTGCCGTTTCCTTAATAATGATTGCTGCAGCTTGTACTCAAAGCAAGAAAAATGTAAATGCTGAAAGTACCTCCGGCACCGATATTGCCATAGGCGGAAATTATGTTTCGTCCGATTATGCGAAAAGAAACAACGGTTACGATTGGGTAGCTGTAAGTGTAAATCAACTTACCGACAGCCTTGCACATATTGCTATACGCTCGCGTGCTGATAAAAAGAAACCCACCTGTACTTTTGATGCCGACGCTGTGTTACATGGAATTAACATACTTAAGGCAACTGTTGACAGTAAATCAATACTTTTCACTTTCGCAGGGGATAGCCTGGTGATATCTGCTGAAATTCAGCAGGACGAAGGTTGGCTGAATTATTTCTGTTCAGGAGGCGGAAGCATAGCCGGAACATATACTAAAATTCCGGAACCGCTTGATGAAACTCAAATTGATAAAACTGTTTTTAGTAAAGCTTTGTCGTGGAACAGTTTCTTTTTCGATGTAAACCACACAGGAAATGAATTAGTTATTCAGCCTGTTGGATTGGAAGTTGATAACAGTAAAGTATCTCACACAATTGAAGGCCGTGTTGTAAATGCTGAAATCGGCGATCTGAATGCTGATGGATTTCCCGAAGTGCTCGTTTACATTACTTCCAACGGGAGTGGAAGCTATGGTTCCGTTATCGGGTACACAGTTAATAACGGCAAATCGATGAGCCGGATATTTTTACCGGCTATTGCTGACAATCCGAAAGCCAACCTTGGGTATATGGGGCACGACGAATTCGCAATTGTCGAAACCACATTTAATCAACGCTTCCCCATATATAAACCCGGCGACATAAACGCCAAACCCACCGGCGGAACCCGTCAGATACAATATAAGCTCAGGAACGGTGAAGCCTCACGGGTGTTTGTTATTGATAAAATTCTCGAATATTAACCGTATATTCCAACTTAACCAATATGCACATATATATTACTAACATGAAAAAGGCACTGGTTTTCATATCTGCCATCACATTTCTGTTAATTTATTCATCTTGTAAGCAACAGGAAAAAGCTGTTGCTGTTGATCCTATTGAAACCCATCTGAAAGGAAGTATAAATTACCAAAGCAATATTCCGTTCGACAGTGCCCTGATAATTCCATTTTTTATCTCCTTTCCCGAACTGGATAAATACCAGGATGATATTATTGCCATTTACGATGCACATAAATACAATCACATTTGGTTCGACAACAAAGGGATTATTGAATCGGGTAATTCGCTGTACAGCAAGGTTACAGGACTTGAAAAGGAAGGCGTTTCGTCAAAATTTCCTTACGAAGATACTCTTACAGGGATTTTTGAAGATGATGTCCAAAATAATCTTAACCAGGTAGAAACAGAATTAATGCTCAGCTGTATGTTTTTGTTTTATGCCGAAAAAGTATATAAAGGCGTTGACGACACGGCCACAAAGTCGCTGGGTTGGTTGCTGCCCCGTAAACAATTAACATATAAAAGCTTGTTGGATTCGGTATTGTTAAACCCCGGATTGCTGGCCAGAAATGATCAGACTCTATTCCGGCAGTACTACAAACTACGCGATGTATTGCAAAAATACCGCGAAATCGAAAAAAATGGAGGTTGGAAACCAATTGAGCCCAATCCAAAACTCAAAACATTTAGACCCGGCGATACAGCCCGTGCTATTCAGCAAATACGCAAGCGTTTGTTTGCTGCAGGCTATATTGGGCAGAATAATACCAGCAATTTGTACGATGCTGAGTTGGTTGATGCAGTGAAAAAATACCAGCTTCACAACGGCTTTAAACCCGACTCATTGATTTCGAAAAAACATATTAACCATATGAATGTGCCGGTAAGCGAACGCATAAAGCAAATAATGGTTAATATGGAACGATGTCGCTGGATTTCGCCTGATATTTCGGAAGCAAAGGAAATTATTGTTGTCAATATTCCGTCGTATCAACTCAATTTGTTCCGCGATGGGAAAAGCGCCTTCGAGTGTCCGGTGGTTGTAGGAGCAGTAATGACTAAAACTGTTATTTTTAGCGGGAATATGAGTTATATCGTTTTCAGTCCATATTGGAATATACCGCAAAGTATTATTAATAAAGATGTTAAACCCGGAATGGCAAAGAACAGTAATTACCTGGCGAAACATAATATGGAATGGAACAACGGGCAGGTGAGGCAGAAACCAGGTAAAAATAATTCACTTGGACTGGTTAAGTTTATGTTTCCAAATTCACACAATATTTATTTGCACGATACGCCTTCGAAAAGCCTGTTCGAAAAGGACAGCCGCGCCTTCAGCCATGGTTGCGTGCGTGTTGGCAAACCGCGCGATCTGGCCATCACACTTCTGAAGGATGACCCTGAATGGACACCCGAAAAAATTGATAAAGCCATGAATG
Organism: uncultured Lentimicrobiaceae bacterium; assembly: GCA_964420555.1. GTDB lineage: Bacteria > Bacteroidota > Bacteroidia > Bacteroidales > UBA4417 > UBA4417. The sequence continues at coordinate 55,929 of CAYQTT010000002.1, forward strand.
CCGGAAAAGAGAAATACTATACCCTGAAACACAAAATACCGGTTTACATCGGATATTTTACCGCCTGGGTTGGCGAAAGCGGTGAGATTAATTTTTACGAAGATATATACGACCGCGACCAGCGCCTGGCTGAAATAATGATGGATTAATCAGGAGCAATGCCGGTAAACTGAAAAAGGAAGGCTTAGGTCTTCCTTTTTTCGTTTTTACTGCTAACCTCAATGCATATAACAACACTAAAACAAATACAGGCTTGTGTGTTCATTGAAACATTTGAAATTATACATGAACCAGAACTGTCTGACATTGAGCAACAATTTAATCTCTAACTTGCTATTACGTCAGCTTGATCTCAACAATAATAAGGAAATAATGTTATACAAACCAACAGGCTTGCGGCTGATGAAGAAGTGATATCACCGCAAACTCAACCTGTGAATCAGTATAAACAAAATTTCCGATCGATGTTAACATTAGAACAAATTCAGGCAGCTCATACAAAAGTGAAATCAGGGGCTGATTTTCCAAATTACATTCAGGATCTCATCAAATTAGGTGTGGCATACTACGAAACTTTTGTGTGCGACGGACATACTGACTATTACACTTCTGATAGCACTAAAATTTCGACAGTGGCTAAGTATGACATATTGCTTGTTGCTGAACAAGGTAATACAGCACAATTCAAATCCGACCTGAAAGCACATCAGCAGGGGAAAACTGATTATGCCGGTTTCTGCAGCGATTGTGCCAAATCAGGTATTGATAAATGGGCTGTCTCCATGGCGGATATGACATGTACATATTTTGATAAAGCAGGAAATAAACTGTTGGTGGAGCTAATACCTCAGTAATAATAGTTAACATAACTTACATAGCAGGGCTCGACCTCTAAGCCACTTCCTGATGATGACTTTGCCGGTTAGGACTGCCGTAAGCAACGATCTCTTTTCCGAGATTTAAAATCCGAAAAAAAAACTTGAAACTGTTGGATTCAATGTCGGAAAACAGGACATTATCATGGATTATTCTCTTCGCTAAATGGCTTATCAGGCCTGACTGACTGCCCATTTGCCTGTGGATAGTTGTATATTTTTTGTTGAATATAATATATGGATAGTGAATGAGTATGTTTGTAAAGTGTTGAAAATAAATCAGCAAGCAGGTGTGAAAATTAAGAAATTGAGGTATATTTGTGGAAGTGTACAACTTATGTGCAGGTTTAAAATAAGGTTCAGAACAAGGATAGTTTTATATTACGCATATTCGTTTACTGGCACCTGAAACACAATTCTTTAAATATTCCTTATTATGAAAAATGTGATGCTTTTTACCCTCTTATGGCTCTTCGCTTTGAAATGCGATGCGCAATTGGTAACACAGAGTTCCGGAACCGAAAACATGCTAAAATCGGTCTTCTTTACCAGTGATCAAACTGGCTTCATAACCGGTGATCAAGGTACAATCCTTAAAACCACTGATGGAGGAACCAACTGGGTAATGCTGGATGCAGGCATCAGCAGTTCACTGAATTCCGTATTCTTTATCAATGCCGATACCGGTTACATAGCCGGTGATAACGGGGTGATACTGATGACTTCTGATGGAGGAAACACCTGGGAAACACAAAATTCGGGTACTTCGGGCAATCTGTGTTCCATCCATTTTGCCAGTGCTAATACCGGTTATGCTTCAGGGATGAATGCTATTATATACAAAACGACCGATAACGGGAAAAACTGGACTTTCTCCAGTGCACCCACCACAGGGCAATTATGGACAACAGATACAAACACAGTATACATAGTTGGGAGTGATATCCAATTATTCCGAACAAACGATGGGGCTAAAAGCTGGGACCTTCTGCTGGGAAATAGTTCTTATGGTATCCTGAACGATGTTTGTTTTTCCGGACAAGCCAACGGGATTGCAGTAGGAGGCAGCTGGGCTCAGGGGTTTTCGTACAGTGTGATTTATCATACCAAGGATGGCGGTTCAAATTGGGATACATGGCTGCAGATACTCTCTGGCTGGCTAAATGGAGCCTGTTATGTTGATACTTCCGTTGCCTTTGCTGTTGGATCAGATGGAATCATTTTCAAGTCTGCCGATGCTGGGGTACAATGGAGTAAACAGGTTTCAGGTACGAAAAATGATTTGTTTTCCGTCCATTTCCCAACCGCCGGAACAGGTTACATTGTAGGCGATTCAGGAACCATCCTCAAAACAGTTAATGGCGGAGTTGGCCTGGATGAGGCCGCAAGTGCGGAAAACAAGCTAAAACTATCTCCGAACCCATCCGGGGGCATGGTTACTGTCCAACTGCCGAGTATTCCTATAAATGCTGTATTGAAAATAATGGATATTCAGGGAAAGGAAATTATGGTTGAAAATGTGTTTACACAAAAACATGAAATTGATATCAGTCGGCTTAAAAATGGTTTATATATCATAAAAGTTGAAACCGGAGGAAAGATAATGGTTGCAAGGCTTATAAAAAATTGAAATGTAAACGAGGTGCGATTTGCAACTCAGCAGAGCGGTCTGACACCGCGAAGTGGAATTATCCAATCTCGCATAAACTATAATGAATAATATTTTAGTGAAGCCATCCCTGCTGCAAGCAGTGATCTAATGAGCGAAATTCAAAATCCAAAAGGTATAATAACCAACTACTTAATATTCAAACTTAAAAGCCCATAGACCGCCGGGAGGGTGTGTTTTTTTTATTGAATATGATACGATTAGCGTTAAGGAGTATATGGATAAAGTGTTGAAAATTAATAAGAAGAAGTGTACATGGTGAAAGAAAAGTGGGGTATATTTGTTGATATGTAAAAGTTAGCGTTAATTATTATCCGACATGAAAACTATACCATTTTTGACACTTTTGTTAGTCTTTTTGACTTCTTCTTGCGGACATGACTCTTCAAGAAAGGAAAGCAACTCAGACAAATTAAACGACACGACAACTAATTACAAAAGCATTCAAAATTCGCGTCAAGACAGCATGAAAATTGCCAACCAGAATTTTATAATCGATGATTCCTCAGCTATTCGCATATTAAAAAACGTGAAAGAAATTCAAACAATTCTTGAAAACAAATACAAGGACTCGACCATAAAGAACGATTTTCTTATTGGTAATTTCCCGACAAATCAAAACCCGTTTTGGGAGATTGAATTGTATCAATTTCAACCAAGACTAGACAAAATGTATCCATTACTATTCCTTTTTGTAAATGCAAATTCTGGACAGATTTCACTTATTGACAATGGTTTAAGCACTGACAAAAAATATTCAATTGAAGAATGGAGGAATATAAAAAAGAAATAACTAACGCTAACAAACGCAATAGCAAATGCGGGTATGCATGTTCGTTGAAACATTTAAAATCTTTATATACATTTGTGCTGGTAGACAGTTGAGCAACAATTTACTCCCGCACTTGTCAAATTGGAGGCCGATAGAAGCATATTATCGAAAAAGAAAGAATACCCTATGAAAATGTTTTTAGTACTAATAGTCTGGACATTCGCGACAGTATGTCAAGGACAAGTTGAAGTCAATTTGGTAAAAGGGAGTGACGCCTTGCAAAATAGAAATTATGAAGAGGCAATTTACTATTTTGACGAAGTGATTAAATCAGATTCAAACAACGAAAAAGCATTATTACTTCGAAGTAAAGCAAATTATTCCTTAAAAAACTACAAATTAGTTATTAATGATTGCGAACGAATTCTGAAAATAAATGACAAGGTAACAACAGAAGATGATATTGATGCAATTTGGAATTTAGGAGTCACTTATAACAGTTTAAGGAAATTCAATAAAGCGCGAGAGTATTTTAATAAAACATTAATATTGCAGCCAACTAATTTAAGTATATATGAAAATATTGGATATGGTTTTTTGGAACAAAATAAATATGACCTAGCTCTTGAACAATTCCTCAAAATAGTCTCTATTGATAACCAATCCGACAAAGGATACTATGGTATTGGAAAAGTATATTATTTGAAAGGAGAATTTGAGAATTCAATTAAAGCATTTGACAAGGCTATAGAGATAAATCCGAACTATGGCATTGCCTTTCAAAATAGAGGCTCAGCCAAACTTGAAATTAAAGACCAAGAAGGATGTTGTAAAGATTGGGAAAAATGCCTAGAACTTGGGATTATCCAAATAAAACCTTACTTGGAAGAATACTGCAAATAATACGCTTGCTAACAAATGTTTTAGCAAATGCGGGTTTGAGTGTTCGTTAAAACATTTGAAATCTTTATATACTTTTACCGCTTTCATCAGGACAGGTTGTGCTGAATTGAAAATCAGTGCAATTAAATCCCGCACTTGTCCTATTGCCGGCCGTTAGTTGCTAGTCTTGCGGACAACCCGGAAACAAAGACTTACTCTCAAAACTAGAAACAAACATGAAAAGTGAGATAAATTTGGCTCAGGACAAGAAAACGCCATGGCATTCACATCATGGAAGAGACTATATTGGAATAATCCTGACTGTGTTTTTATTCACTGTAATTGCTTTCTCAGTTTACGCTATAAAGTATGTCGGTTTCTTAATGTTAATATTTATCATTCCATCTTTATTTGGAATAGCTAGCATCAGGTATGCAAGAATATACTTGTATGCTGATGGGTTTGAAATCGTAAAAAAATGCTTAATAAATAGATTTTCTGATAGGAACACATTCCTTTATAAAGAAATTAAAAGAATTGAGTTCTCTGCTGGGTCAGCAGATTGGAACAAGTTCTTTATTTTAGCGTCAATGGGTAAAGGGAGCTACGGCGGAAGTGACAGAGTTGCAATTCCTGACAAAATGATTATTGAAACCAGAAACAAAGACAAATTCATTTTTTTAAAATTTGGAAGTAGGTCTGGATTCGTTAAGACAATAGAACTAATAAAAAGACAAAAAGGAGAATAAAGCCCTGCAACAAACAAATGTTATAGCAAATGCGGGTTTATACGCTTCGCTCATGAGATCGCTTCGCTAAGTTCGCTAAGTTGCGTGTTCGTTAAAACATTTGAAATCTTTATATACATTTGTGCTGGCTTGCAGTTGAGCAATAATTTATTCCCGCACTTGCCATTGCGTCAGCCGTTATGCCACATGCTAGAAACAAAATAAATAATACAGATTCATGAAATCTATTTTACTTTTCCTTTTATTCATTCCCAATATATTATTAGGACAAACCCAAATAATTCTACATGATACAGTTTACAAGGATTTGAAAATCAATTCAATTGATTTTATTAGTCTATTTGTCCCAAAAAACCTCGATAATCATAAATTCCACACAGTTGAGCTAGTAACAGAATCAGTCATGCCAAAAGAACCTATGATATATCGCAGCAAACCATTGGAAGCTGAAATAAGGACTGATACAATTATTTTGAACAAGGTTAAATCAATAATGGATGATAGTCTACATATATTAAATACATATTTTCATAGATTCCAAACAAAATACGGCTATTCCTACTATGAAATAGACGCAGTAAGTAAAGAAAATCCCCAATTATGGATTTCTATAGCTTATATGAATAATGACAATCCTGAAGTAATAGAAATAAGAACAATTGAAAATAAGACTGCTATTGAACTTCTGGAAAATATATCAAACCTATTCGGAAGGAAAGAAAAGAGATATTTCTTAAAATTAATTAATACATTTAAAAAGCACGTGGCATAACACGGGCTAAGCTAGGTGGGTTTGCCCCACGCACAAAGCCCACCAAAAACCCACCTCGCTTAGCCCGGGAACGTTATTGTTAATGTATAAGCACAGACGACAAAATGATACCCATTGAATTCAAAATCAGACTATTGTTCTTTATGAGTCAAGTAAAAGAAAAGTTTTTGTTTTTACAAGACTTTGGATATTCCCTGGACAAAGAGGAAGTCGGGCAGACAGACAATTTTAAGGACTACTTCTCCGAATTTACATTCACAAACGGAGAGACTATTATAAAAGTGCATTTTAATACAGACATCATTAACGGAATAAAAACAGCTTTTCCGAAATTAATAGACAACGAATTGCCTGGCGTGGACAGTCAAATCACCTGCTCTATTTGGGATAAAAATGCCTTCATGAGTATACATAGTTATATCGAAGCAAAATTCCCGGAAATATCGAGTAACGACTTTAAAATTGGTATAGATTCTCAGGACATTGAATCTGAAATTTCACGAGTGACGAAAAACTACAGCGACTTTATTCAGACGAACCTGACATCAGTATTGGAGAAAAAAATAATTTATGACTGTCACACTGACAGATTTTACGACAAAGTGTTTAAAGAAATACACTACCGCTAACAAACACTAAAACAAATGCAGGCTTGTGGTACCGTTAAGATATTTGAAATCTTTATATACATTTACCGAAAAATCGGTACAATTAGTGCGGGCTGACATTTAGCAACAATTTATTACCGCACTTGCCATATTGCCGGCAGTTATCAGCAAGCTTTAAAAAATGAAAAACACTTTTGAAATTGAGACTGACGGAATAAATGTTTACGCCAAATTTGGAGTAAAAGCTAATATGATTGGGAAGATAATTCTAATAATTCTATTAGCTTTCGTATTTTTAATTTTAGGAATTGCCACATTTTTTACAGAGCAAGAAGAAGTTGGAGAAATGATTGTACCATTGCTTATCATTTTAGCCTTAACCATAGCATTTCCAGTCAGATACTTGATTTGGAATATTTATGGGAAAGAAAATTTAATCGTCAACACTAAGACAATCAGCTATAATTATGACTATGGAATTATTAGAACAAATATAAAGACTATTAACTTCCATAGACTTGGCACAGGCATTGAAACAGTACAAAAAGAAAACGGTATTGAGAAAGGTTGCTTGATTTTTTACAATTATAAAGAAGCAGACAATCTTCCTGAAGTTATTCACGAGACAACAATTCTTATTGAGACAGAAAAAATACATGAACTAGATATGGCAATACGAACACTCTTTGATAATGAGACTAAAGAAATGCCAAGTAGCTTGGATTTCTCTTTGAATTAAAAGCCTGTGCCTAACACACCCTATAACAAATGCGGGTTTTTGAGCTGCGCTCAAGAGACTGCTTCGCTAAGGTGTGTGTTCAGTTTAAACATTTGAAATCTGTTCATACATTTCCCGATTTCATTGGGACAAGTTGCGCTGGTGGACAGTTGAGCAAAAAATTATTCCCACACTTGTCGTTACCCGTCCCGTGTAACGGGCGCGTCAGCCTTTAGCAACTATGGTAATTCCGAAAACAGAAAACCTTGATAATGAAATAATAACAGTATTAGAGTTTTGACAATAAAGATTAAATTTGTGGCAAACTAAAAAATATGGACAACCGTTTTTTTGATATAATTCAATTGATAAAACAATCTCGGATTAATGCAATAAAAACTGTTAATGCTGAGCTGATTAACCTTTATTGGAACACTGGAGAATTTATTAGCAAGAAACTTGAACTTGCTGAATGGGGCGATTCTGTGGTGACAGAATTGGCAAAATATATTCAACAAAATGAGCCAGACATAAAAGGATTCTCTGACAAAAACCTGTGGAGAATGAAACAATTCTTTGAAACCTACAAAGCCTTTCCAAAACTCTCAACATTGTTGAGAGAAATTAGTTGGTCTCACAATTTGGCAATTTTTTCCAGATGTAAAACAACTGAAGAAAGAGAGTTTTACTTGAAGTTATCCAAACAAGAAAATTACAGCTTCAGAGAACTCGACAGACAAATTTCAGCCAGTCTTTTCGAGCGGACTATGATTGGAAATTCAAAACTCTCAACAGTGTTGAGAGAAACTAATCGCAGCATAACAAATACATTTAAAGATAGTTATATTTTTGATTTTTTGAATTTACCTGAGCCACACAGCGAAAGCGAGTTACAAATTGGACTCATAAGACAAATGAAAAATTTTATCCTTGAACTAGGTAAAGACTTTCTATTTATAGGCGAAGAATACAAATTACAGGTTGGCAATAGCGACTTTTATATAGACCTTTTATTCTACCACCGTGGTTTACAATGCTTGGTTGCATTCGAACTAAAGGCTAATATGTTTAAACCAGAACATTTAGGACAACTGAATTTTTACCTGGAAGCATTGGATCGAGATGTTAGAAAACCAAATGAAAATCCAAGTATTGGAGTATTATTATGTAAGGACAAGGACAGTGAAGTAGTAGAATATGCTTTGAGCAGAAGCCTATCTCCTACAATGGTGTCAGAATACAAAACACAACTTCCGGACAAGAAATTATTGCAACAAAAACTCCACGAACTATTTGATATTGACTATTCTGAATAAACAGGCTGTTAGGTGTGATTTTAAAAAACGATATTCAATGACAGAAAAGGAAGAAATTTGGATAATTAAAGGTTACGAAACTTTTGCATTGTATGGTGAGAAGGGGTTAAAAGTTGAACAGCTTGCAAAAGACGTAGGAATCAGTAAATCTTCATTTTATCATCACTTTGCTGACCTGGATATTTTTATAGAAAAACTATTGCAACACCATTTAAAAATTTCAACAGTAATTGCAGAAAAAGAAAAACTTGCTAAAACAATTAACCCTGAATTGATAAACATCTTACTCGAACATAAATCGGATCTGCTTTTTAACAGACAACTAAGAATAAATTCAAACAAATCAAATTACAAGGACACTTTATTGAAATCTAACTACATTATGGGAAAGGATTTCATAAGTCTTTGGTTGACAGATACAAAATTGAATATCTTACAAAAACAGGCTGAAGGACTTTTTGAATTGGCTTTAGAGAATTTTTTTCTGCAAATCAATTCGGACAACCTTAATAAAGCGTGGCTGGAAAATTATTTTGAGAATTTGAAACGAATTACCAAAAGTTTTGAAAAACCATTGTACGGTAGCGACTAAAATGATAGATGAATGACACCTAAGTTTGCTGTAATTTTAAATTTAAAAAATTATGAGCAATAACAATTTTTTCAAAACGCTTTTAGTATTTCAGACTGCAGGACTATTGGCATACACGTTCATCGCATTTCAAACAGAAGGCGCAGCCCTTTTTAATGTATTCCTTGCCAACATTAAATCATTGACCTGGACAGGGCAATTTAATCTTGACTTTCTCTGTTACTTAGCGCTTTCAGGACTTTGGATAATGTGGAGAAACAAATTCAGCGGAAAATCAATCCTTGTTGGAACAGTTGCAATGATTTTTGGAATTGTATTTTTTGCACCATACTTACTTTGGTTACTATACAAGGAGAATGGAGATTTAAAGCATGTATTGGTTGGTGACAAATAGAAGAAAACCCAGATTAATATCGTATATAAGATATTGGGGTTTAAGTGGTTAATCTAATTGTTCTGCCTGCATAGGCGTTTGTGCCTGCGAATAGGAACTATGCCCGCAATCACCAATTTTTCATGCAAGTAACCGTCAGAATGAATTATGAAAAAAAGACATACAATAACATTCCTGACATTTTTGTTTCTTGGACTTGTGTCAATTGCTCAGACTGATTCAATTCCAGAGAAGACATATTTTTTAAAAGGTAAGATAATAAAAGAGATAAGTTTGACACCAGATTGCGGCTATATTAGCTTTGGAACAGTTATTGAATTTGAAATAGCTGAGTTCTCTGATTCGACTTATTTAAAAAATGAAATTGGTGTGATAATTTGTTGTCCTGAGTTTTATAAGGACAATTTTTTTGAAGTAGGAAAACTCTACGAAATGTCTGTTTCTTATGAGATGAGTTTCAGTGCTAGCTGGACAATTCCAAATGAGAAGCAATTAGAAAAGTATAATCTTAAATCAAAACTTTGGGTCTTAAATGTGAAGAAAATAGAATAACTGAGCATGTCAAACGCTATTACACTTGCAAGTTTTCATGATCCTTGAAACAATTAAAATCTTTACATACCTTTCCCGAAAAATAGGGATAGGTCTTGCTGGTTGGCAGTTGAGCAACAATTAATTGCCGTGCTTGTCATCTCCATATCCCTTAGTGCTATTATCCTGTTACTAAAATCAAACGACTCATTTGTAAAAATCTACCTCAATGAAAATGGAAAGCTTATCTCATATTACGAATTCAAATTTTTATAAAGAACTTCTTTTCATAATCATTCTTGCTTTCCTGTTAACTAATTGTGAAGACCATGACGATGGAAGAAACGACCCAATAGTCTACTTTTACTTTGAAGGTCAACTAGTAAATGAGGTAACCGGAGAACTCGTTAACGGCATGAAGGTAAATTGTTTTATGGTCGAAGGTAAACTGGAGCAAAGTGTTGACAGTACAAAGAACAGTTCGTATTCGGTTTTTTATAGTCATAATACCGATCCTCACTCGATGAGGTTATCAGATGCCTTTTTAACAGCGTATAATTCTGATTATTATGGTGATACAATAATCAGTAAGGCGTTATATAATGCTAAATCGCCACTTTTACTGAATATTCTTGTTAAACCGGTAGGATATGCGAAATTGACTTTGCATGATCTGACTGAAGTTCAAAATATAACACTGAATATCTATGATGGGCATAATCTGGCTACAGGTGAACCTTACAATGAACGAAGTATTGAATTTGCTTCTTCGGGTAATGACACAACTGTATTTCTTCCTACGCATCCTGGTTTTATAAATGGCATAATTTGTTACTTCAATAAGTCAACTTCGTCAGAATCTGTTTCTGAAGCATCAGTTAATGTGAGCAGCGGTGATACGGCTATGATCGATATTTATCATTAAAAACAATTCATTTTGAAAGCATCCTGTTGACGCACGACTGGGATAAATGTCGGTACAAACCAGTATTTAAACTATTTTATTGTAATTCATAAACAACAAATAGCCGGTAATAAATATAAATTCCGTAATCCGCCTGCAATCTGATTTATTAAGTTTGCCCTACAAGGCTTGGTTGTTATTTTTTAACCATAACGCTCAAAAATATTCCTGGTGTTACTCTTAAGTATTTTACAAAAGAACAAAGGGTTGCAATTGTTGTTATTAGACATAATGCCGTTGGCGGCTAAGCTAACCGGCTGCATTACAAAAAAACATCAAAACAAGTAGATATATGGAAAACACAGAACTTTCGCAGTTAACAGATCAGGAATTATTAGATGAAGCAAAGAAAATGAAATCATTTTCGATAACAAATGCATTTTTGATCGGACTTCTTATAGGAATTGTTATTTACAGCGTAATCAAAAGCACTTTTGGGTTTGTAATGCTTATTCCATTGTACTTTGTTTATAAAATGATTAATGACCCTCGTAATAAAAGAAATAAAGAATTGGAAATATTGCTGAAACAGCGAAACCTGAAATAAATAAAGTTGGAGAATTGTATAAACTTCAATTTTGGGTTAACCTCATACTATTTACCCAATTGCGAACATCTTCAACTAAACTTTGCCTGAAGGGTTAATCTTCCCTTCCTAATTTTTACTTATAACATCAATGCATTTATAGAAACGCCTGGTGTACATTGCTGATCCTAATTCGCTGATAGTAACACCCATAGCCTTGCCCGAAGAGGAATGTATAAACTTTGACTGCATACCGTTAGCTTCGCAAATAATGCCCACATGGCCAATACGTGTTTTGTCCTTATAACCGTAAAAAACAAGGATATCGCCTGTTTTAAACTCATCCGGTTTTAATTCCCTGCCAATTGAAGCGTAAGCTGATGAGGAACGGGGCAATGAAATATTGAAATTCTTAAAAACAAAAGATACAAAACCCGAGCAATCAAATCCTTTGGCAGGGGAGGAGCAGGCATAGCAATAAGGCTTTCCCAGTAATGTTGTGGCATAAGCAATCAGTTCACTGCGCATTGCGTCGTTGGCTGATACGTTAACTTTAACTGCAGGTTCGTAAGGAAACCCATTCAGCCGGGTTACTGAAAAAGCAAATGTGAATAAAAATAATACTATGACATACTTCCTGATCATGTAACTCTTTCTTTTTCGTGTGTGTGCGAAATTAGTAATAAACTGTCGTGAAAAAGGCTAAATCAGCTTACCTTGACACATCCTAATTATGTGTAAGTATGTAATATCGTATTGTATTTATTTGATATTAAATGTTTTGTGAACAGTTTTAAGCTCAATTAGTTTTGTGCTTTTAGGATTTTTTAACGTAGTTCAATTCCCCGAAAGGATTACTTACAGCTTTAATACCTAATTTTGCCATATGAAGAAATATTTCATCTATATACTTTTCATCCTTTTCCCAATCATAAACAAAGCAGGTTCTGAAAAACTACAACCTGCCGGTGACGAAAAACCTGCCCTATATTCGGAGCTGCATCTTTCGGAACTTGGCTTGTCGAATGAAGTCTTTCAGCTGGCTTTAACTGGCCTGGGCAAACTCGAAGCTGCCGGGCAGCTCAATATTCCCGGCATTATTACTATTGTTGACTTTTCGCAGTCGAGTACTAAAAAACGATTGTATGTGATTGATTTACTGAATAAAACTCTTTTATTCAATACCTATGTGGCGCATGGCAGAAACACAGGGGAGGAATATGCCGAGCATTTTTCGAACGAGTCGGGAACACACAAAAGCAGTTTAGGCTTTTACATAACCGAAAATCCTGCTATGGGTGCAACAGTTGGCCTTTCACTGATTATCAAAGGTGTGGAAAAAGGATTTAATGATAAAGCCATGCAAAGGGCAATAATTATGCATGGTGCCGACTATGCAACTGAAGATTTTATTACGAAACATGGCCGGCTCGGCCGAAGCTACGGTTGCCCTTCCGTGCCGCCCGACCTTATTAAACCGGTGTCTGAAACCATTAAAGGTGGTAGTTGTATGTTTATTTATCATCCCGATAGCAATTACCTCCGGAAATCTATACTTCTGAACTAACATTTTCGATTATTTGCTGTTTCATTGTATAAAGTTTTCTGAAATTGAATATCTTTGTAAATAGAACAATTTCAGCGTTCTAAACATTTCTTTTTTCTATTAATCTTCATGAGTCGGAAAAGAATAATTCTCCTTAGTTTAGTTTTCCTGGTAGTTGCAATTGCAGCTGTTTCTCTCTATTTTTTTACTATTTACCGCCTTGAATCATCTTTACAGCGTTTGGTCTATAAACAGAGCGATGGAAAACTGATTTTTGCGGTTAAAAAAGTTGATCTTGATATTTTTGATCTGCGGTTCCGCTTCCAGAATCCTGAAATCCGTACCATCGACAGTAGCAACAGCCAAAGTGGTTACCATATAAAAGCCAGGGAATTTTCGCTCAACGTACACTCGCTGTTATCGGTTATTTCCGGTAAACCTCTTATTATTGATTCAGTAAATGTGCAATCGCCACTTTTCGAGGTTTTTAAATACAAAGCAAAATCGGCTCCACATTACAAAATTTCGTTGCCAGCCGAAATGAGTAAAGTGTATCAATCACTTGAGAAAATACTTAAAGTTGTCAACCTGAACTATCTGCATATAAGTGATGCCAGTTTCCGGATTCATGACCGTACAATGCCTGGCATAAAGCCTTTAACGGTTTCGAACCTGCAACTTACTATTGATAATGTTTCGAAAGATGGAAAAGGGGCGGAAGATAAATTTTTGTTTGCCGATCGCATACTTCTCGAAATTTATAATGAGAAAATTGAGTTTCCTGATGGGTATCATGGTATAAGTTTTAAAAAGTTCTGGATGGGAACCCGTACCCGGAAGATTATTCTCGACAGCTGTTATATTTATGGTAATTCGAAAGATTCGGCTTCTGCGCAGTTTAGTGTTTTTGTTGATTCGTTGCACATTAAAAACCTCGATTTCAATGCACTGGCGAATGATAACATTATCAAATTCGATTCGGCATTATGCATTAATCCGGATATAAAACTCAACCTGAAACTTAAAAATAAAAGTAAAAAATCGTTTCTTAAGTCAAATGAAGTTATTGATAAGGACTCAATTGATCAGAAACTTAACAAAATGCTTGGTAATCTGAACATTGGCTACCTTGTGGTTAAAAATGCTTCGGTTGATATTGTGAGCGAAAAAAATAATAAGAAAAATGTTTATAAAGCCGGTAACAGTAATTTCAGTATCAGCCGGCTGCTTGTAAACAATACCAGTCCGGAGCCTTTCAGTGTTGAGGAAATTAAATTTGATCTGCACGATTATACAGGGTTTTCGCCCGATAGCCTGTTTATGATCCAATTCGATGATGTTATAATTCAGCAACAAAAAATATTGCTCAACAATTTCAGGGTGTTACCTACCAGGGGGAACCACGACCCGGCCAGGAAACAAGTTAAAATGGATGTTTTCGAACTGGATGAAATTGACTGGATGGCTCTGCTTTACGAGCACCGGATTATAGCTGGTCATGCATCGCTGATCAGGCCTGATGTGAATATCGTTTCGCAAAAAGCCGGCACTAAAACAACTGGAAAAGAAAAACTTAATCCTTTTGCCATTCTTGATAAAATTAAAGATAAAATACTGATTGACAATCTGTTTATCGAAGATGGAAATGTGCAAATTAAGGTGCTTCAGGGGCCTGTTATTACGATGAACAACTCCTATATCGGTATCAATGTTAATCAGTTATTTGCTTCCGAAAATGAATTCCGGCTAATTGATGCATTAGAATCAATGTCATTCTCCAAAGGCCAATACCAGTTAGGGGATACCAGGTATTCACTTTTCGACGGAAGGTATTCAGGGATACAAAAAGAACTATTTTTCAGGCAGATCACCGAGCTCAAAGGCAAAAACAGCAAGCCTGTTAGTATTGTTAATGCCAGGCTTGCGGGAATACGTATAAATTCTTTTGAAGATATTTCGATTGATGAACTTTCGTGGGAAAAGGCCTCGTTAGCAATACTTACTGATGCCGACCGGCAGCAAAATCAAGTCAAAGCAGAACCCGAAACCGGGTATAGATTTGTTGTTAGCAAAATTACAGGCGGACCAACTCAGCTGAGCATTAAAACCGGAGCTATTGAAGCATCAACTATGCTTAACCGTATTTCGACAGGCGAAGTTGTAATAGAAAGCGGAAAGAAACCAGTGATCAAAGATTTATTTATCGACGGTGAATTCATTAACCTTAATCAGAAGGATAATTTACATGGCAGTTTCGATCGGTTTCAGGTATTGGACAATAAGCCTTCCAACCTTACGAATGTATCAGTTAAGTTGCCTGCAAATGGCGGAATGGTAAATGTGTTTATACCAAAACTTGCCTTTTCAGTTGATATACACAGCAGCCTGAACGGGAATATAAAAGCAGATTTTATTGAACTGAGCAAGCCAGTTATCTCTTTCTCAAAAATGGAGAATGCATTGCCCGGCCCGGATCAAAAAACCGCAAATTCTAAAGAATTGCCCGTTTTGCACATTAATCGTATTACAATTGAAAATCCTCAAATTGACAGTTTGCCTGCCTCGCTGCAGTCGACCATGCAGTTTAATCCGGGTCAGTCGAGGATTGATTTGTTGGGTATCCGCTCCGGCAAAGAAAAACTAACTGTGGATACCATTCTTTTTTCGTCATTGGAACCTGCCTTTAAAAGAGGCGATATGCAACTTACCCCAACAGGAAAATCGAAAATCGAATTTATGGCATCGGCTCTGGCTTTTCAGCCGGCAACACAGGCCCGTAAAAGTAAATGGTCAGTGAACATCAACAGTTTGAAGCTTTCGGATTTGAATATGCGAATTATTCAAAACAATATTGTAAAACAGAACATTGCAATTAATTCGTTAAGGCTCGAAAACCTGCATGCAAACGATTCGTTGCGTGGTAATATGGATGCTTTTTTGATGGCAAATTCACATTTTCGGATTGCCGATGGCAATATCAGTCTTGAAAATGAAAAAGTCAGGCTCAATTTATATAATCTGGCAGTAAATAAAGCTGCAAACAGCCTGTCATTCGATAGTATTGCATTTCGGCCATTGCTCGACAGAGTTTCGTTTATGATGTCGAAGGAATATCAGACCACTTACAATAAAGTTTCAACAGGAAGAATTATTGTTAAGGATATTGATTTCGACCGCTTACTTACTGATACAGTTATATATACTAAAAAAGTAGTAGTTAACGATCTGCGTTTCAGTTCGTTCAAAGATAAGAGGCTCCCGTTTAGGCATGGAGTTGAAAAACCGATGCTCACAGACCTTCTTCTAAACATTAACCCTAAAATTCAAGTCGATTCGCTGTTGATCAAAAATGGATTAATTGATTACGAGGAATTTAATGACAAAACAGAGCAGTATGCCAAAATCAGGTTAAGTAAATTGCGGGGAGCTATAGCAGGTATAAAAACATTTGATCCCTTACCCGACGACAGTTTAAAGTTTAATGTGTATGCACGACTGATTGACACAGCCGATTTAAGGGTGAAATACAAGCAATCATACACTGATAGCCTTTCGGGATTTAACCTGAAACTTATCGTTAATTCGTTTAACCTCACCGCCCTTAACCCGATTCTTATCCCGTTTGCGTCGGCAGAGCTAACAAGCGGCAACCTCGATACCATTCGTATGAGTGTGATTGGAAGGAAGTATGTTGCCTTTGGCGAAATGAATATGTATTATTCCGACCTCAATGCGCAGTACCTCATTAAAGGCGATAGTACCAAAGGTAATGTTGTTACTAAATCGGTTAGTTTTTTTGCCAACCGTATTGTGCATACAAAAAACCAACGTGGTATGGGTAAAGTTTATGCGGAGCGCGATCCCGAAAAAGGCTTTGTAAATTACTGGGTAAAAATTGTTATTGGCGGCGTTTTTACCAATACCGGAGTGCGCTCGAATAAAAAGCAGGAACGGAAGTATGAAAAAGGTTTAGCCAGGTTTGAAGTGCCTCCGGTGCCTGATATTCCTGTTGATTTCTAGGCTATTACCTATATGGCTTTAATCAGTTCCTTGTCGGAAATGTTTGGGCCAAGTTTCCATCTGTTATGGCTCCATAGCCACATTTCGGGGTAACAAGTGATAGCTTCTTCCAACAGTTGAGCGTATTTATTTATAATCTCCTCACTGTTAGTCAGCTTTGGCTCTTCTTCTATAACTTTAAATTCCAATACATACCGGCCTCTTTTTGTTTTACTGAAAAAAGGAAAAATAACAACCTGATTCCTTTTTTTTGCAATCCTGTCAGCTCCGATTAAAAAAGCAGTATCCTGGTTCAGAAACCGGGTCCAATGTTTGGTGCTGTTATTTGTCGGACTCTGATCGCCAATTATATAGTTCATTGTCAGGATGTTTCTTTGCGAAAAATCTGAAATTGCTTTATACCCTTTACTGGATTCAACACAAATAACACCAAATCGTTCCCTGATTTTTTTCATCAGCATATCGAAATACTTACTTGATTGAGGATGGTATAAAGCTATGGCCTGATAAGGCATAAACAAAGGTAAAAATGCAAGCAATTCCCAGTTTCCCTGGTGGGCAGTATAAAGAGTAATGCTTCTTTGTTCATCGTAATATTTCTGAATTAACCCGGGATTCTTAACCTGAAATCTCAATCGGATTTCTTTCCTGCTAATGGTTAGTATTTTAACTGATTCAATCATCAGATCACAAAAGTGCCTGTAGAACTTCTTTTCGATAGCTTTTAACTCGCTTTCATTTTTTTGAGGAAATGAATTTCTGAGGTTTTTATGAACAACATTGCGTCTGTATCTGACAAAATAATACAAAACAACAAAAATGATGTCCGACAGGAAGTAAAGTACAAACATAGGCAGTATTGAAACTGTATAAAACGGGAAAAACCTGATTTGCTTAAAGTTGAACATATATTACGTCAGAATTATTTTGTTTACAGCTGTTTCACAGGCATTATCCGGTTGGGAGTTTCGTACTACCTTAATTATGTATGAAATTATAGCTGCTAAGATATGATCAACACCCGGTATTTCAAATATTTACTTTTTGAATATTGTTATTTCTTTTTTTTATAACAGGTGACGCCTGGAAATGGCTTATTAAGTTTACTGTTTTTATCCGGTTTTAAATTATTCCTAATTATAAGCCCGAAGACCAGTTGCATACGTGGCAATAAACATTGCCAGGCCAGTGAATAACAAAAACGGTTAAATTCCAGCTAATGAAGTTCTGATTTTAATGTGTTGATTGTACTTTTCATAGTATAAATATAAATGTCTAAAGACTAATCCCGGTGATTTGGGAGTAGTCTTTAGAATTATATGGTTACGATGACTTTCTATTACAGGATTATAACTTGGTTATAGTAACCCTGCGGTTCTGCGTTCTGCCTGCTTTGGTTTTGTTGTCGCCAATGGGTTTTGATGATCCATATCCTTTGGTTTCGAGGCGTGTTTCGTCAATACCACGTTTTACCAGCTCAGCTTTTATACTTTTAGCCCTGTTTTCGGAAAGTAACTGGTTTTTTTCGGCACTCCCGGTAATATCTGTATGGCCTTCGACAACAATCCTGGTTTTTGGGTTTTCATTCAGGTATTGTGCAATCTGATCAACAACTGGGAAACCTTCAGGTTTAACTATCCATTTGCCTATGTCGAAATAAATACCGTAAATATCGACAAAGCCCTTGGTGTCAAGGTCATTGAGAAGGCCTGGGGACGCTACTACTGCCTGAGCAGTAACAGGTTTTACTTTAGGTTTAGCTTCGCCTGAAAGTACAAGCCTGAAACCGTAATCATTATGGCTATTGAAAGGGAAATCGTAATTACGGAAAGTAAGCCGCATACGGTTATATTCACTTACCCATGAGCCGCCCCTTAAAACGCGCTGTCTTCCGAGTTCTGGTCCCTTAGGGTTGAACTCAATACTTTCTTTGTAATAATACTCTCCATACCAGTCGGAGCACCATTCGCGCACATTACCGGCCATATCGTAAATGCCAAGTTCATTTCCCATTTTTCCCCCTACTGTATGGCTGCGGTTTTCGGCATTGCTGAAATAATATGCAACGTCTTCCAGTTTATCGCCTCCAACATAAAAATATCCTTTGCTCTTGTTACCACCCCTGGCAGCAAATTCCCACTCGGCTTCGGTAGGGAGTCTGTAATTTTTACCGGTCATGTCATTAAGCCATTTTATATAAGCCTGTGCATCGAACCAGTTAATATTTCCAACCGGTCGCGCGGAATCCGAGGCTTTTACATCCATAAAAGGTTCAATGTAATTTCTTTTCTCATAGCCTTTTTTTATTCTTACTTCATCGGATAGCTGAGCTTCAGTAATATACTCGGTGGCATTAACAAACCTAAGAAATTCGGCATATGTAACTTCGTATTTCCCGATGGAGAAATCGTCAACACTAACTTTGTGCGCTGGTTTTTCATCATTATCAATCGTATTACTGCCCATCATAAATGTGCCGCCTTCAACAGGAATCATTATAGGTTCCTTGAATCTGCCTGTTTGCGCATAACCTGAAGCGAATGCCATAATTATGACAAAGAATAAAAAGTAAAATTTTGTTTTCATTTGTTTCGGTTTAATTGTTATGTGATCGTGGGATTATAATAGTTTAATGTTTAGCTAAAAATAATGATTTTCTGGTTAGTCGCTTTCGAAGGGATTATGCTTTCGTTAACATCATTAATGTAATTTATTACATTGACCTTGAGTTACATACTAGTTTTGGTGTGCTTTTATTGATTATGATTCAGTGTTTAAGTATTAAGGTTTTTTGAGTACACAGAATAATTAACCATTTAAAACATTTATTGTTCTGTTTTTTAAAGTTTTTATTTTTATAACAATCTGTTTAAGTAGTGATTAAAGGTTTTTTCGGTTTATGAGACTACTTATGATTAGTTTTATTTTTTAATTCTAAGTAGGGAAATTATCAGAACGGGTAACCAAAAGCAATATTCAGGATTACATTTTCTTTTCGCCATTGCTTGCTACCCATATTAATGTTGTCAGTTACCCATCGCTGGTCAGAGGGCAACGAAGGTATCCGCAACGGGATTGCAACATCAAGTCTGAAAACCATAATATTTGCATCAATCCTCAAGCCGATTCCTGCATCAACAGCAAGGTCCTTGTACCAGTTCTTTGTAAAAGCACTTCCTGGTGCCCCTGCCTGTTCTTTTCGGTACCATATGTTACCAACATCAGTGAATATTGCGGTATTTATATACTTTGTCAGTTTTAACCTTAACTCGGAATTGTACTCAAATTTAATTTCTCCTCCCTGCACAGCTTGTGATTGTATGATAGTATCGGTATAGCTTCCCGGACCCAGAGTGCCATTACGGAAAGCACGCAAACTGTTACTTCCGCCAATAAAAAATTGTTTAATAAAAGGCATTATCTCGCTGTTGGCATACGAATAACCATAACCGAAAAAAAGGCGGTTTACCCAGGTAGTGCGTTGCATTAATTTTGTATAAACTCTGAAATCGTTGCTGGCAAGCAGGAACTGGGCATAGGGTATTCCTAAGAAATCCTCCTGATCGCCGGAAACATTTGCAGGACGCACAAAAAGGCTCAACAGGTTTCCTGAAAGACCCATGGAAGTGCTGTTATAAAACTGTAAATTCGATAACCTGGGATTTGGATTGTTATAATCAAGGGTATATTCGCCACCCACAATAAATTGCTTCTCGAATGATTTTGCCAGGTTCGGGTCCGCAGCAAGTGTACTATCGTATTCAGGGGTAATATTGGTAGGGTTTACTACATTAAATACGATCGGGTCAAAGGAGTGTTCCCAGTGTTCGCCGCTCTTCCAGATGTAGCCAAACGAAAAGCGCACTGAACGCATTGTATATAACTTGGGCTTACGCAGGTATTCGGCACCTGCTGATATTTTATTCCTGGGAATATAATCTGAATTTGTCCGGTTGACCCTGAAAGGCAGGTAAAAAACCGGACGGTAAAAGTTCAATGAACCCGCATAGTTTTGGTTTGAATAGTACTGGTTATCCTTGCTTTTTACTAGTTTTTCGATTCCTCCTGATACATCAAGATCCAGATGATCTCCTTTGTGAAATAAATTCCGGTTTGTAAGTTTCAGCTTTAGCTCGGTACCGGCAAAATTATTCGATTTTGAATAAGCACCTATCTCAGCCTGCATCGACCTTCGGGTATAAGGTGTTAAAAACAATTCAGCATCAAGCGAAGGTGTTTCAGCGTTTTCGACCGGTGTGAATGTAGTATTGATAAATTTAAAATTATTCAGGTTCACCATGCGTTGCACTGTTGTACGATGGCTGCTGTAGTTATATAATTCGCCTTCTTTCATTGCAATGTTTTGCTCAAAGAGCACCGGCTTAAACCGTGGCAATGTGTCAATATGCTTAAAGCCTGATGCCTGCCAAAACGGAATAAAATGCAGAACGGAATCGCGGTCGGAACTGTAGTTCGAATATATTTTAAATTGGTTAATCGTATAGACGTTTCTTGCTTCAACAGGAATTTCGGGTTTCACAACCATGCGCGCATAAACCCGGTTCAGATGGTTTGTATCAGCAACCAGCAACAGGTAATCAGGGATGAAAAAGAAATATCCTTTGTTGCGCAAATCAAGATCAATGCGCTCCCGTTCGGCATTAACGAGATCAAGTGTAAAAGGTGCGCCTTTTTTAAGCATTGTGCCTGACGAAGAAGCAGCAATAGCTTGCGATAACCTGCTGCTATCAGTCGGAAATATTACAGAGTCAAACTTATATCGCACTCCGGGTGTAATCCGGAAATTTATTGTGCTTTTTCTCTTGTTTATGACTACACTGTCGGAAACTATGGCATTCAGAAACCCAAGGTCATGCATTTGGGCTACCATCCGCCTTCGCATATCTGCCGGGTTAGCCTGGCTGAGAAGGACTGGTGGCTCACCGAACTTTTCGTGGAGGTAATAGTTGATCCTTTTCTTTTCCGAGGGTTTACTTATGCTGTAACTTATTAATGGCAGCCGCATGAATGCAATCTTTTGATTTTCAACCGGCCAGGTTTTTGAAAGCAATTGAGATTTGATTTCACTCTCATATTCGTTTTTTTTATCGAAAGTGATTTTTGAACCTGTAAAAAGATAATCTTTCTCAGGCACATACCTGTATATATCACACGACGAAACCAACAACAAAAGTGTTGATATTACAAAAAACCAGAAGCCCGAAGTCCTTTTTTGCATCGTTTGCGTCATTTGTTTTGGGTATCTTTTTTCTTTTTCAGTATTTCGCGGTACTTGTTAAAGTCGAGATATACACCAAGGTTGATACCGGTTTGGATCACCTGCCCCGAAGTCCCCACTTCGTATTGATCTTTTCTATAAGCTTTCAGCCTGTAGCGCCCATCCCTGGTAAGTTTATACTCAGCTGAATAGTTACCGGCCAGTCCCGAAGTATTTCGTTTATGTTGTTCAGAACCTTCGATTGCAAAAGTGCTTCCGACAGATATAGTATACCGGTCGTTAAACATGGTTCGGCTCACATTTACTTTCAGGTCGGTGGTATTGGATTTATCTCCTGATGAATAGTCGGCCCTCGAATCAACTTCGAAGTTTACATCTATTTTCTTAAATCTGGATGCTATTAATGAGTTTAGCTGCTGCGATACAAGGCTTCCGGCCGTGCTACGAGCTGCTGATTCATAATCAAAAAGAGTACCTGAACCTGACCCTGATGACAGAGGATCCTGTGGAACAAACTGGCTGAGAAACAGCAAACCCATAACCTGTTTGTTGAGTTCCGATTCGTTAAGGTTTATCTGTTTTATCCTGGCATAAACAACGCCCGAAAAAACGTTCTGCTCTTTAGCAGGCATGTCGAGTTTAAAACTTATGGCAGGCTGGAGCAATTTTTTCTTTAAAATCAGGTAAACTTCGAAAGGTAGTTTTTGTTTGTAAGCCCCTTTATTCGAAGTTTGTGAACCCGCCAGGATAGCTTCGGCTGTTGTTTCAACCTTATACAAAGCAGTTAAATCAATATTGGCATCGGTTGGCGATCCGTTCCATTGTATTGAACTTCCTTGCTGAACGGCGAATTTTCGTTTGATTACCCGACTTATTGTCAACTGGTATTCGCCATTATCAATAGTGAATTTACCCTGCATATTCATCTGGCCTCCAGGTTGCTGATTTATTGTCAGTTCGGCATCACCCGCTACTTTCATATAATCACCTCCAGTTTTATCAAGATAAATGTTGAGTTTCGAAGTCTTCGTCATTTCGATATTCAGTGCCAGTCCCAATTTAGTTGAAGCTGTGTTTTTCGAAAGTTTGGTTTTAATAATATTTTTTAAGGCGGAGTCGCTGGCTTGTAACGAATCCACATAAATTATTATACCGTTGTTGACCGAAACAGCTGTATCCACACTGCCCATCTCTATATTTAAAACTGATTTTTCATCAACTTTTATATTCCCTTTTACCATTAAAACATCACCTGTACTTGTAATCCGCATATCGGAAGTAAAATATGCCGGACCATAATATTCCTGTTCAGGCGTGAGTTTCTTATTCAATGCCATGAAATGGTCCGTTTTTACGGCAAGGTCGTAATTGTAGGTGCGGTAGTCTGGTGTAAGTATCTGTCCGTTAACCTTTGCTGTATTGCCGGTGCTATCGTAAATTACAAAGTCATTAAGAATTATTCCGTTTCTGTTTAATTTAATCTGCTCATCAGGAATTTTGAAAAAAGTATTGTATTCGCGATAGCTTCCCTGCAATTCGGAAATGTTTATTTCACCGTTCAAAACGGGTTTATCAATGGTTCCTTCAAAATTAACCTGACCATTAATATTTCCTTTCAGGTTGCTTATGATTGAATTAAGAAAAGGGTCCAGTGTTTCAATTTTGAATTTTCGGATGCCAATATTTCCTTTCAATTCGCCTTTGTCCGAATAGCTTGCACTAAGATCCAGATCATTTTCTTTACCCGAAAGATTAATCTGTGCTGTATAGCCAATGCCTGGTTCGTTGTTTGCTTTAGCAATCATGTTACCTGCATCTACATTATAAGCTTTTAAACTATCGATAGTCAGGTCGGCCGAAAACAGCAGCGGCTCAAAACTACTCAAACGGGTAGTCCCGTTTATAATTCCACTTGCTAAAGTTGTATCAGTTGAAATAATTTTTGTGAGTGTGGAAATTGGAAAATCAACCAGTTTTAAATCAAGTGGTAAGCCGTTTTCAGCGTCTGACGATTGCAATGATAATTGTCTTTTTCCTGAACTCAGGCTCAGGTTGGTATGAATCTGCTTTGCAAGGTTGTATATAGTGCTGTTATCTGCATTGGCAATCCAGTTATCTCCATTAATAATTTGATCTTCATTAAGATGCAACACAAATTTGCTGGTGTCGTTAATAATATTACCTGCAAGGTCATATTTCAAGGAATCATACTTATTGAATAGTTTAATGTCCCAGTTTATAATTCCGTCTTTCGCATTTCCTTCAATAAGTGATCGGCTTAGCTTAATGGATGAATTTCTGATACCTTCTGAATACAGAGCATATTGCAGTGTATCATTAGTTGTATGAAGGCCGAACAGTGTACTATCGATAACAATATCCCCGTAAACCGCTGCTGGGACTGCTAACGCAAACATCAGATCTTTTTCCGCTGTATTTACTACACTTCCGAATTTGATATTTTTCGTAAAAGTTAATCCTGGCACAAACGCCGGAATAACCGGATGGTACTTGAACTCTCCTTTCAGTTTGGCATAGGCAGGCTTGAAAATGGTGCCGGTAGGAGGATAGACAGTTACAAAATCAATCAGCAGGTTTTGGGCTACAGCCGGAAGAACATCAATTTCATAATTTCCTTCCAGATTCATATCAAGGAAAGGCGAACGTACAACAATAGATTGAGTTGTTTCTATATTAACAGCTACCATGCTTATTGAATCGAGTTTATACTGATGCTGCCCTTTCGTTATTTCAATATGCGGAATATGAATAGTGCCGTTGATGTGTTTCGCATTTACAGTGGTTAAATCTGCAATTATGTCACCCCTGAATTTCAAAGTATCTGTCATTATACCAATACGTTGCAGATCGATATTGCTGATATGCGCATTGGCTTCCAATAAAGGATTTAAACTGTCGAGCGAGTAGTTTGCATAAATTTCGGTATTTACGGCGCTGTCCAGTATCTGAAATCGGGCGTCAATAATGGAAGCCGAAATTGCAGCATCCAAATCTATGTTCCGGTAATTATACCCCTTCAAATAAACAGCCGGAATTTTAGCTTTTATTTGTGCTTCAGCAGTTTCGGCACTAATTCCTTTACCATTAATTTTGATATCGAAAGCTGTATTTCCATATATTGTATCCATCAGGATTTTTTCCAATTGCAATCCATCCGACTGTGTATGAATGTTATACGATAACTTATCGGCTCCCGGGAGCTGATTTACGTTTCCTTGCAGCGCCAGATCGCCGGCACTGCTTTTCAATGCCAGATCGAAAGTGTAGGCTCCTTTTTTATCGCCAAGTTTTCCTTTAAGTTTGAAACTTTCATTGGTAGCAATGTTTGGAGGAATGCTTCCTTCGGGCAGAAGATTTGCAAGTCTTCTGGTCGTTCCACTGAATTCCTTGAGGTTTATTGACGCCAGAATCTGATCAGGATCAGGCAATCCTTTGATGCTACCTGATGCTGATAAGTTGATTTTGTTGATTTTAAGTTTCAGGTTTTCAACCATCATGTCCGAAACTTTTCCTGCAAGCTTACCTTCGATCGAAATATTGTTTGAGAGTAGTTTTGTGATTTCAGGGTCGTTGCCGGCCATTGTGCGGAAATGCTTCATGTCACTGGCTGCAAGAAGTATCTTTTTAATGTTGATATCAAATCCTAATAGCCCCGGATTATCGCTTATAGCTTCAAGTGATTCGTAATTTATTCGGAAATTCCCTTCCATTTCCGAAGCCGGGGTTTTCAGCAGAAACTGATCCAGAATTACACCTGTATCGGAATAGTGAAAACCTGTACTTAGCTGCTGAATAGCAAATCCGCATTGCTCTTCGGCTTGAAACTGCCTGATAGTTCCCTGAAAAGCAGCTCCCTCAAATGCAAAATCCTTGAGCATGACCTGAAGATTTCGCAGATGAATATGTTCCTGGTTAAAATCAGTACCTGCTTTCTCAGTTTCTTTTTCCTGATCGTATTTAAGATCGTTGTCCTGCAGATTAATAGTTGCAATACTTACAGAAAATGGTTCACTTTCGGTAGCGGATGATTCCTCCTTTTTTGCTTTATTCTCTGGTTCCGTTCTTGTAATCAGTACTTTACTCTGATGTTGTGCAAGCAACACTTGTTGAAGTGTAAGCAGGTTTGTATTCAGGTTCAGGTTTAAGTTTTCAGCATGAAAATTCAGGATATTGGTTTCGGATTGGTACCCTGCTCCTGGCATCTGAACCGAAAAGTCATTGTTGAGAAGCGAAACCTGATCAATAATAACCTGTGGAAGCAGCCCCGAGGTTTCGTTTTGTGTTATGTCTGATTCCGAAGAACCTAAATCTAATTTTGCAGTTAAACCATCTGTTTCAAAGCTTTTGATTTTATAAAGTTGGTTCACAAGGTCCAGCTTATCGACATATAGTGCTATCCTATCCGATTTTACATCATAAAACTGCTTGCCTTTTTTGTCATCCATGATATAGTGTAACTGATTGATATCCAGTTTTTCTATATTTATCGCCATCGAATTTCCTGTACTCTCCTTTTCCGCTTCATGTGATGGTGACGAGGAAAAAGACTGAATAATAAAATCAAAATTGAATGCAGAGTCGAATTCGGCCCGTGCCATTCTGAAATACAGAGTATCAACTTCTATATGTTGAACCGAAACAGTATTAGTCAGCAAGGCAAACAGGTTGTAATTAGTTTTCAAACTACCGATATGCAAAAGTTCAACATCTGAAAGATCGTTGATTGAAAAAGTTGTAATTTCAATATGCGAAAACAGGTTTGTACGGAACCCGCCGATTAACACATTGGTTCCTGTTTTTTCCGAAAGGTACGAAGATGCTTTTTTACGAATGATATTCTGCGCGTAATCCGTTTGTAAAAGAACCAAAACTATAATAATCGAAATAAGGAAAAAACCAAGTGTGTATGTAATCCACCTTGCAATAGTTTTAACGATTTTCCCTTTATCCATATGTGGCCAAATGATGATATTGAATTTTATTAAATCATAAGTCTGTGCATTAGTTAAGACATGTTTTTAGCGAGTGTTAGTTTAGATTTATTAGGTTAGGAATGTAGCAAACAGTTTTCTCTTACTTTCATGTTATTCACCTGTAAGCAGTTGTATCGCAAGGTGTTGTTGAAATTAAAATATATTTTTTTTTGTAAAAAAGAATAAAACAGCCAGAAAAAGTGCAGTGAAACTGAACTTGATTTCTGGCGGTTAATCCCTTTCAAAAGTCACAAACTATTCTGAATTTATGACAATGAACTTTAAAAATGAAGTGTTGCCCCAAACTGCCAGTAAGCATTTCGAGCGCCATGGTTAGTTTCAACCAGACTGTAGTGATACCTGGTTTCAATGGAAACAATCAGTATGTTAATTCCAAGTCCTCCAAAAGCAGGCAAGTCAAAAGATTTGGATTTCTGCTCGTCAGTCGGGGTTGTTAATTCGTCGTCAATTATTATTTTTTCTCCAATTTTTACTTTTGGTTGCACACCTGCTAGTACATAAACAGGACCAACTTTAGCCTTCAGATAGGCTGGGATTCCAATGTAGTTTATAACTTGCCTGTTGTCGTCAGCCAATTCAGCTCCGTTTTTACAAAACTCGAGACCTGCACCCCAATGGAGAAAAGGGATTATTTTATTCTCTTTGAAAGCGCCAGCATAGAACCCACCGTAATTTGATGTACCGGCAACCCTGTCACCGCCTTCGAAGAGTCCGGAAATTTGATAACCGGCACGAACCCCAATGCTATGTTTCCCCTGTGCCTGAACTGACTGGATAGAAACAGCTATAATTGCGATTAAAATGATGAAAGTGTAAATTCGTTTCATGTTTATGGTTTTTGGTTAAAAAATAGTTAGCTGATAAACTGAAATATTTAAATTTTGTTCAATTACATAAGCTGATTTTTAAACAAATATAGTGGTTTTCCCATGGCTAAACGAATTAGTTGTTCCCAGGCCTGCATGCAGCAAAATCTTTGTAATGCTTCAGTATTTTAATGCAGCGGCAGTAAACTGAATTTAGCCAATTCATGCAAATTAAGTATCAGATGTCCACACTTTCTTTACTTTTGC
Organism: uncultured Lentimicrobiaceae bacterium; assembly: GCA_964420555.1. GTDB lineage: Bacteria > Bacteroidota > Bacteroidia > Bacteroidales > UBA4417 > UBA4417. The sequence continues at coordinate 84,190 of CAYQTT010000002.1, forward strand.
ACCTCAATTTATAAATACAATGGCGAAATTTTTAAAATGGCTTGGCGGAGGTATCGGCTGGGCTGCAGGCGGGCCAATTGGTGCAATACTCGGCTTCGCGCTTGGTTCCATGGTCGATGGCATGCAAAGCGGAGCGTATGCCTATGAACCACACAAACAACCGAATTTCAATAAGCCGCAGACAACTCCTAACGATTTTGTAATTAGTCTGTTAGTACTTTCGGCAGCAGTTATGCGCTCCGACGACAGGGTTATGCGTTCGGAACTTGACTTTGTGAAAAGGTTTTTAGTACAACAATTTGGTGTTAATGAAGCTGAACGTCAGTTACTTATTTTACGCGAACTGTTAAATAAAAGTTATGATCTTCAGCAGGTTGGAACCCAGATCAAGCAGTATATGGAATACCCGTCGAGGCTGCAATTGATGCATTTCCTGTTCGGGTTGGCTGGCGCCGATAATCAGGTTCATGCCGGCGAATTAAGAACTATCACACAAATTTCTATCATTCTTGGTATCCGCACCACTGATTTTGAGAGCATCAAAGCTATGTTTGTAAAGGATACGACCAGTGCATACCGTATTTTAGAAGTAACTCCTGAAGCTTCCGAAGAAGAATTGAAAAAGGCCTACCGCCGCATGGCCTTAAAATACCATCCCGACCGCTTGGCGCATCTTGGTGATGATATGCAAAAAGCTGCCAATTCCAAATTTCAGGAACTGAACGCAGCTTATGAGCAGATTAAGAAGGAAAGGAATATTGTTTAGACGATATATTGGGATTATGGAGGGGGACAAGGAGAGGGGGGACAAGGAGAGTGGCGACAAGGCGAACTTGAAACCAGAAACTTGAAACAAGAAACTTTTCAATCCTTCCCAAAATCCAGCAAATCAATTTTCAATATCCTTGCCAGCAACTGATATAACGTTTGGTTATACTCCCTGAAATCAAGCGGTTGTTCAAAAAAACATTCAACCGCAACCGAAAAAAACTCTTCCAGGTTGGCAGCACTATATGATCTGAAAAAAGTGTTTTCACCGTTCTCAGTTTTCTGCATTTCGAGCATCGCCTCTTTTTCAAATAGTAGCATAGTTTTACGATCGATAAAATCATATTCCTCATTATCAACAATATTTGTAAGCCGCAGTGCATGAGCCATTTCGTGCATGGCAAGGTTTCGGCCATCCGTAGGATTGCTGTAGCCCGACATAAAATTTTTCCACGACAACACAATAGCACCGCCTGCGTTCACCTCACCTTCGTGATAATAACCTGTATGCGCTGAGTAATATTCCTCTGCAAAAAGGATAATGGTTTTAAAGTGATTAAAATACACGTCGGGATAGCCATAAGTAAGCTGAACAGCAGAAGCGGCTATCATAATCCGCATCTCATCGGTTACCATCTGAAGGCTCTTGCCTGCCCTGAAATCTTTCATCTCGATAAATTTGCAGACGCGTTTTTCGAAAAGTTCCCTACCGCTTGCGCTAAGTAACTTATACACAACAAAATTGCTCAGAAGCAGCTTTCTGAAACTTCTTGTATCATCAATATCAAAGTATTTTAAGCATTTAGGTTTTGAAAAAAAATGATAATCTTCGGGTTTTAACAAAATCCAAAAAATATAAACTAGTCCTGCCGTAATTAAAAAGTAGTAAAAGTATTCCATGAGCTCAATAATAATAAGGCACGCAAGATACTATAATTACTGATTCGGGAATATGGGTAAAGGTTTCGGGTTAGATCCGGTTGGCGCAAAAATACATAGATCAACTCCACTGAATATTTATCTTTGCAAGCATCTGCACTACAGGTCAGCTGTTTCACGGAAAGTGATGTCAACCGGTAGGATTTATAGCCTTTTACCTGATTAAAACATAGACTTTTATGAAAAAAACAGCACTTTTTCTTGCAATTTTTATTCTTACAGGTGTTAACGCCATTTCGCAGGTGTTGCCGTATAAAAATCCGAAATTAACTGTAGATGAGCGCGTTGAAGATCTTTTGCAACGTATGACACTAAAGGAAAAATTCTGGCAGGTTTTTATGATTCCCGGCGACCTCGACGAAGGAAAAGAAAAATACATGGATGGGATTTTCGGTTTTCAAACCTTTGCCAAAGGCCAGACCACCGATGCTGTTGGCCAGATGTTAACATATGGCTCATCAGGAACTCCGAAGCAGACTGCCGAAAAGATCAATGCCATGCAAAAGTTTTTCCTCGAAGAAACCCGCCTCGGCATTCCGATTATCCCTTTCGACGAAGCTCTTCACGGACTTGTACGCGATGGCGCAATTGCATATCCGCAATCTATCGCCTTAGCTTCCACCTGGAATCCCGAGCTGATGTTTAAAGTTTCCTCAGCCATTGCAACTGAAAGTAAAACTCGCGGTATCAGGCAGATACTTTCGCCGGTGGTTAACCTTGCCAGCGATGTTCGCTGGGGCCGGACTGAAGAAACATATGGGGAAGATCCTTTCCTCTCTTCAAAAATGGGCATTGCTTTTGTTTCCGCTTTCGAAAAACAGGGTGTTATAGCAACACCTAAACATTTTGTGGCTAATGTGGGAGCCGGTGGCCGCGACAGCTATCCGATCGATTTCAGCGAACGTTATCTGAATGAACTTGATTTTCAACCTTTCATGGCTTGCTTTTCGACCGGAGGTGCTCGCTCCGTCATGACTTCGTACAATACACTCGATGGTTCGCCATGTACAGCCAACGATCGCTTACTGAACCAGATACTGAAACGCGACTGGGATTTTAATGGATTTGTGATTTCGGATGCAAGCGCAGTAGGTGGTGCCAATGTGCTGCATTTTACAGCTGCAGATTATGCCGATGCAACCGCGCAGGCCATCAATAACGGATTGGATGTTATTTTTCAGACGTCCTACGATCATTATCCTTTATTCTGGGAAGCATTCGAAAAAGGAATGGTTAAACCTGAAGCACTTAACGAAGCCGTACGCAGGGTTTTACGTGCTAAATTTGAACTGGGACTTTTCGAAAATCCATACGTTGATGCCACCGAAGCCGAAAAATGGAACGGACATGCATCTTTCCGCGAACTGGCCAGGCAATCAGCCCGCGAATCAATAGTGCTTTTTAAAAATGACAAGCAGGTGCTTCCGCTTAAAAACAATATAAAATCTATAGCAGTTATTGGTCCCGATGCTGTCGAAAGCAGGCTCGGTGGATATGCCGGTCCCGGAATTAAAAAAACTTCCATCCTCGACGGACTAAAAGCACAGCTTCCTGCCGGTTGCAAGGTGAGTTATTCACATGGTGTTGACAGGGAATATAAACCGTTCGTAACAGTTCCGTCGCGATACTTATCCTGCACTTTTGAGGGAAAAGATAAAAGCGGGCTTTACGGCGAATATTACAATAACATCAATCTATCGGGTGAGGCTGTTGTAAAAAGGGTTGACGAAAATATGCAGTTTGGCTGGACATTATATTCGCCGGATCCCAAACTGGCTTTCGATTGCTACTCCATCCGATGGAAAGGTAAAATCACCGCACCTGCAACCGGTAATTATAAAATCGGCATCGAAGGAAATGACGGTTACCGTATGTATATCAATGATAAACTTATGATTGATAACTGGAAGAAAGTTTCTTTCGGAATTCAAACTATTGATTATAATTTTGAAAAGGGCAAATCCTATGATATCCGTATTGAGTATTTCGAAAGCTCAGGTACTGCCAGGTTCAGGCTGATATGGAATTATGGTGTTGATGATCTGTGGCAGAAACAGATTAATGAAGCAGTAGAAATTGCTAAAAACGCAGAAGTTGTAATACTTACTGTCGGAATCGAAGAAGGCGAATTCCGCGATCGTGCTTTGCTTAGTTTACCTGGCAAACAGGAGCAGTTGATCGATGCTGTTGCAGCCACTGGGAAACCGGTTATTGTTCTACTATCGGGTGGAAGCGCTATTACAATGAATAACTGGATTGATAAAGTGGATGCTATTGCTGATATCTGGTATCCTGGTGAAGAAGGCGGAAATGCTGTTGCTGATGTTTTATTGGGGAAATACAATCCTTCCGGGAAATTAACCATAACTTTCCCGATGCACGAAGCGCAACTTCCATTGGTTTACAATCACAAACCAACAGGTAGGGGAGATGATTATAATAATTTAACCGGTCAGCCGCTTTTCCCGTTTGGATATGGCCTCAGCTACACAACATTTGAATATTCGGATTTAAAATTTTCGGGAAAGGAAATTACTGCTGATGGCAAAACAAGTGTTAGCTTTAAAATTAAAAATACAGGGAAATTTGCCGGTGAAGAAGTCGTGCAACTCTACATCCGCGATTTGCTTTCATCCGTTTCGCAGCCCATTATTGCGTTAAAGGGATTTCAGAAAATAAGTCTTGCTCCGGGCGAAACAAAAGAAGTGTCGTTCGACATAACGCCCGAACTACTTCTTATGCTTGATAAAAACATGAAATGGATTGTCGAACCTGGCGATTTCCGTATTATGATAGGCGCTTCCAGCAAAGATATCAGGCTGATGGAAAATTTAACAGTTGTCGCGAAATAACCTATGAATATAACTCCTGAATCACTAAAAGAACTTTTTCAGCAGGCAAAAAAGAAGCAGAAGGAAAATGTTGTATTCTTCCGGCAGCTTGCTACAAAACCGCCGGGTAAAGTGGATGAAGCTTTTCAAAATCTTCATGAACAGGTATTCGATGAAGTGAATTGCCTCGATTGCGGGAATTGCTGTAAATCGCTTGGTCCAAGAATTACAGATGCTGATACTCGACGGATTGCTGCCGCTATGAAGATAAAAGTTTCGGAACTCACTACGAAATACCTTCGTATGGACGAGGACAACGACTACATTTTCCGTACAATGCCTTGCCCTTTCCTGGACACAGATAATTATTGCCGCATTTACGAAAACCGTCCGCGCGCCTGCCGCGATTACCCGCATACCGACAGGCGCCGTATGCATCAGATATTTGATATTACCATAAAAAACGTATCAACCTGCCCGGCTGTGTTCGAAATAGTGGAACGATTAAAAACCATTAAGATTTGATTTAAAATCAGGTGTTTTGTTTATTCAACTACCTGATAAACAATCTTTCATCAAAATTAAACGGCTCTGTTTTCTTGATTGTGATAGAGTGGGAGTCGGAATGAGCCGGGTTAATCAGGTAATTAAATTCATCCTGAACCACGGCAGATGGAACTTTTAGAACAGGGTAAATTCCATCAGCAACAAACCTGTCGCCTATAGCCTGCGTTGAATGAATATTGGGAAACGATTTCCAGTTTGCCGGCAGACCTTTTATGCTTAATTCATGAATATGAACGTTATCCGGAATTTCGATTGAAATGAGCATATAATCAAGAGGAAGGTTTCCTAAAGGAGTATGAACTGCAATTTCAGTTGTGCACAAAGCCCTCGACTCGCTGCTATAAATCAAGGCTGTGCCTTTGCTGTTCCAACGTCCGCCGCTTTTTTCGGCACCTTTACCCGAAAGGTCACTGGCAAATTTCGATTTGCTTAAACGGAAAACTATCATGCTAAAACACCGTACTCGATGCGGGTAAGTTCGTCTCTCAGCATGTTTATACCAAAGGTATTATCCAGAAGCATTTTAGGTTTTGTGTTCCCTAAAGCAAGGTTATCAGTATCGAGCCACGAGTTAAATTTTTCGGCCGAACCAAACACTTCAACACCTTTATTATAAAAAAGAGCTATTTCGATAATTTTTTCCGATTGAAGGGGATCGAATGTTTTCTGCTCACTGCGGTACCTTTGCATAGTACGCTCAGAGAGATGAAGGTATGTTGACCACTCATTTGAACTAAACGGACTTTTATTGGCAAACGTATCGAAAGCTGCAAAACCAATGCCCCGCCTCACCATTTTTATTAATGATATTGCATTAATATCATCAATGGAACCATAAGTAACGGTAGGATCGAAAATTTCCATTGTTTCCATATCTTTGTTTCTTTCCACAAAGATACGCAATTTGTCGCAAGAATAGCGACAAATGTCAGAATATTTTACACTTAGTTATAAAGCATTAAAATACTGATCGTTAGAATAAATTTTCTCATTCTTTATCCTTATCCCTTACCCCTAAATCTCAACTAATTATTCATACCTAAGAGCATCAATAGGATCGAGTTTGGCAGCTTTCACTGCCGGAATAATCCCTGAAACCAATGCCACGAAAAAGCATAAACCAACACCCCAGATAATCCAGTTCCATGGGATAATAAAACTGGTTCCGATTGAAAGTGCCAGTGCATTGCCAATAGCAATTCCTAAAATAATTCCTAAAATTCCGCCAAGTTGAGCAATAACTATCGCTTCGGCTAAAAACTGATTCCGGATCGTATTTTTAGTTGCACCAATAGCTTTCCGTATTCCAATTTCACGCGTTCGTTCAGTAACTGATACCAGCATGATATTCATCAATCCGATGGCAGCCCCCAACAATGTAATAATACCAATTACGATTGCAGCCATGCGCAAATAGCTCAAACTGTCGAACAGCATATTAGCCAGGTTATCACTTTTCGAAATATCAAAACTATCTTCTTCGGCAACAGAAACCTTTCTTACAATGCGGAACACACCTGTCGCTTCGCCTATGGCTGCTTCGAGTTTTTCGCCATCAGTTACATGAACATTAATGCTGTATGATGCATTTGGGCGGGCGAACCTTTGCCGTGCATTATTGATAGGAATAATACAAATATTATCGGGGTTAAATCCCATACTCGAACCTTTCTCTTTCATAACACCTACCACCAGGTATCGACCTGGGCCTATGGTAACAAATTTCCCGACAGGTTCTTCTTTATTCTTAAAAACTTTCTTTATTACATCACTCCCGAGTATAACTACTGAAGCACCATAATAAACTTCGGTAGGAGAAATATTGCGTCCCGAAGCTATTTCGTTACCGGAAGTAGTGATGTAATTTTCATCACATCCAATCACCGGTACATTTGGATTGGTTTTGTTATTCGCAAATTTTACTGTTGCCAGGTTAGTAGCATAAATATAAACCGAAGCCGTGGCCGGAAAAGTAAACGATTCCTTAAAACGGATTGCTTCCTCATAAGTTATTTCCCTGAAATTTTTAGGTTTGCTTCTGTTGTTCCCAACATGCACCTGCATGGTACGGTTTCGGATAGTAAAAGTATTGGCACCCATCATCTGAAAATTGTCGTTCAGATAATATTTTATAGCATCAATAGATGTAAGTATGCCTACAAGAGCCATAATACCAAATGCAATAATCAGCACTGTCAGTGTAGTACGCATCATATGACTTCGTACCGATTGCATCGAAATACGCAGGTTTTCCAATACAAGACTGCTGGATAAAAATTTCATGTTCAGTATATTATGATTAATGTTTAAGGTAAAATCGTACTGTTCACAATTAAAGAAACTATGAATTTAACGGTAAAGGCAATATCGGGTAAAATTAATGAATAAATTTACATCAGGATTACAAATAGAGCAGGTAAAAATATTAAAAAAGAGAAATTGCCGATGACATAATCAACGACCAGAATAATACTGAACTAATCAGATAAACTAAAAGATAACGGTTTGATGCATAGAATCTTGTTGCAAGAAATGTCCCGATAGGAATTGAAAGAATCACAGGTGTTAAAACTACTATTCCAGCTAATCCGTATTTTCGTACAATCTTTATTATAAACCTGTTGCGACGTGTAAATTTTCGTGCAGGAATTTCAACAGGTACTTCGAGCTTAAGAAAACCATAGAAGTTTTTTTTGATCTTGCGTGTGTAAAAAACGAAATACCTTGCATATAAAAGCAGGAGCCAACGACTTAGGAAAAAGAAGATAACAACACCAGTAATTCCGCCTGAAGTAGTAGAAAGAAAAGTTTGCAGAAAGTTGAGTCCCATGCTGAATGAGAGGGCAGGAGCAATAAGAAATTTGATACTGCTGACTGCAAATACAATTAGTATTTTGAGAAATCCGGACACCGTAAATAATGGTTATGGAGTTCTAACGCTAAACTATCCGGTTTGTTGTAAAATTGAACGAAAATATAGTGTTAAATTAATTGTTACATCTTTAATCCGAAAGCGAGATCTCCTGCATCGCCTAACCCCGGCACAATATATCCCTGAGCTGTTAGTTCATCGTCAATAGCTGCAACCCAAATTGTAGTTCCGGTTTTGGGAAGCATCCGTTTCAGGTATTCTACTCCCTGAACACTGGCAACAACCGAAACAAAGTGAGTATGAGTCGGTTTACCGTGGCTCAGCAAGGCTTTGTACGACGAAACCATCGAATGGCCGGTTGCAAGCATAGGATCGGAAACAATAAGTACCCTTTTCTCAATGTCAGGACAGGAAACATATTCAATCTGAATGGAAAATTCATCATCCTTGCGGTGTTCGCGGTAAGCCGAAACAAAAGCATTATCAGCCTGATCGAAATAGTTGAGCAATCCCTGGTGGAGTGGCAGGCCGGCTCGTAAAATAGTAGAAATAACAGGTGTTATTTGAATTGTCTGAATTTCAGCTGTTCCAAGCGAAGTAATCACTTCTTTGGGTTCATATGCCATTGTTTTGCTGATCTCATAAGCAAATATTTCGCCAATCCGCTCCATGTTACGCCTGAAACGCATACGGTCCTGCTGTATGTTAATATCGCGCAGTTCGCGCATAAAATGATTGACGATTGAATTCTTACTTCCAATGTTAATTACCATGCTCCTGATTTTTAGCCGCTTTTGTTAATTATACTGATTTACAGATTTGACAAAAATAAGTACTTTGTCCTATTGGTTTACATAGGAACACATTTTTTTAATTCCGACCGGCTAATTCGCCATATTTTCAGTGCAAAACGCAATGGTGCCGGAAGCGAATTTCGCGTAAACTGCTGATAAACTACTTTTTTAGCCCCAAAACTGCTGTAGAACCGCGCCAGTCCGGGATTATTAGATCCTTCGAAATCCAGAGTAACAGGTTTGCCTGCATTTTCTTTAATAAATGCGTCAATCAGCCACGGCATAGCATTAAGCTTTTTCCCTTCGGAAGATACAGCCGAAAATAAAAAGATTGCTTTAGCATGACTTCTTACCCACAATATTCCTGCAGTCAACTGATTGTATTCATCGTAAGCACCCCAAATTTCGCCTGTTCCACCGTGGATGCTTTCGTAAGCAATCCGTTGAATTAATGTGTATTGTTTGTCGTTTAGATGTTTTAATTCCTGCCCTTTGTTTAATCTGAAAAGATCAATAACCTCTTCAGGCCTTAAGTTTTGCGACACAGTAAGCTTGTTTCCGCTGGCTTTCTTGAGGTTTCGCTGTAGGTTGTTCTGATAGGATGACGCAATTTTTCCGTAGTCGCTTATAAGATCAAGTTCTAGATTGATCATTTCTTTAACAGCATGGCCTGATTTTATTCTGTTTGAAGTATTCAGACATATATCGATGTATCTGAATTCAGCGGGGATTTGATCGAGAAAATTCTGCAAATCCTGTCCGGAGGATAACGACCTGTAAAAAAGCCCGAGCTGCTGTGTAAAATAGGGTTGCATACTATATTTGATACCAGCCCTTGAGAAAACCGATAACGGGAATACTTTTTCATAATCATTCTCAACCAAAGCACACCATCCGGGACAAACAATATCGAGGTACCAAGAGCGGGCATTCAGATTTCCGTTCACAGCATTATCGATGCAATCGTCCCATCGCGATTTATCAATCATATCATGCCGGAGGAATCTGATCATTTGTGAGGAATAGAAGAGTTGTTAATTATTTGTTCAAAGTTCAAAGGTTTAAAAGTTTAAAGTTCAAATATTCAAGGGTTCAAAGTTCAATCTCATTATCAGCAACAATTTCACATTTTCAAATCTCCACATTCTCAAATCCCCAAATCCCCAAATCCCCACATTCTCAAATCCTTACCCCTTCTTCCACCATTTTTACATACACATCGAGCCAACCTTTCCATTCGCCTTCGTTATTTAATGTTGAGTTGTGCCAAAGCGGAATAAACGTTCCGCCTACTTTTTTAACTTCATCAATCAGTTCAAAAATTGTCTTTATCGCCTGTTCAGGTGTGAGTTTCATGTAATCGCAAAGGGTGCCGTCCATAACTGCGAACGGATGGACCATCAGGTTTGTTGCAAGGTCCTGGTCGAGGTCGAAAAATGGAAATGGCGTACATATCGAAGCCCTGAAACCTGCAACTTCGGCATAGCCCATGGTGTAATCGTGTGCTATATCATTGTTAATCAGGTTGCGGTATGTCAGAGGTAAAGTCAGTTTCAGGAAATGCTGCCTGCTGCGGTCTATTTCCAGTTTTAAAATTTTCGAGAGCCGTGCTGTTTCCATTACCATCAGCGATGGTTGTGACGAAGAAGCGTAGGAGGGATGTATTCCAATATCGGCATAGTCGGCCAGGTAACGGATCAGGTTTTGAAAATACCTGTTGTTGTGCGGAATGTTTTTATCATTCGGGGCATAATCGGCAAGCAGAATAAAATAAATTGGCCGGTAATTGTATTTTTTCTGCAATTGCATCTGGAGTTCAAAAGTATCAAACGGATCATGCTCAAGCCTTGCGAATACTCGTATTCTTCGCCTGACTTCATCATAGTTTTTATTCTGTAACGCTCTCAGGATACCTCCAAAAGCTCTTGTCAGCCCTTTGTTTTTGTATGCATAAGCGGCATCAACATCAATGGTCGGAATAAATTTATACACTGGTGTGGATATCTTTAACCCAGGAAACCATTTTAATAAAATATCTTTCAATCTAAACGACCAGATATTCACCAGCGGTTTATGAAGATATCCCTGCTGGTATGCATCGCTTCCAGCTGCCAGGAATCGCTGATGGTTGTCGCGCTTATGCGGAAGGTACTCCTCGAACCGGCTCACCATGTAAAAAACAGCTGCAAAAAGATCAAAGGGCAGTGCAGAGTTTTGACTTAATGTTGGAAAAAAAACCAATCCGCCTTCGTAATTAAAATGCCTGAGTTCACGTGCTTTTATAACACTTTCGAAAAGCAATCCGTTTGAAGCAAAAAAGAGGAATTTATCGTCAACCTGAACACCATATGAAAATTTCGGTCCATCGTAGTCTTCAAATTCAGCTACGCTGGTGGTGAAATTTATATCCAGACCCAGCAGGTTGCTGAACAAAAGTTGCATGGTATAACGCAAACGGTTTGTTATTTTTGGAACCAGGATCAATAGCATCATTCGGAAGTTAAAAAGCAAAAATACGGTTTTTATTTTACGACTGTTTGTTTGAAGGCTATTTGTCCTTGGGTAAACTGGTGAAACAGATAAAATATGTAAAGGGCAGAACCTACCATGACTTTCTTTCCTGGCGCTGCTTCTTGCTTTTTATTAACAACACCATTCCCTTTAATTGAATTGTTTTACCTTTGAATTTGTATATTTTACCTTCCCTTGTTCAGCTCAAAACGACGAGTATCAGGGGTAACAAGCTAACATACTGATCAATATGGATAATTTTATAGTATCGGCCCGTAAATATCGTCCTATAACTTTTAACACGGTTGTAGGTCAGATTTCGATAACCGGAACCCTGAAAAATGCTATACGCAACAATCAGCTGGCGCAGGCTTTTCTTTTCTGCGGTCCCAGGGGCGTAGGTAAAACTACTTGTGCGCGTATTCTGGCGAAAACAATAAACTGTCTCCAGCCAACATCCGAAACCGAGCCTTGTAACGAGTGTTCGTCGTGCAAGGCATTTAACGATTCGGCTTCGTTTAATATTCATGAACTTGATGCAGCTTCCAATAATAGTGTCGATGATATCCGCAACCTGGTTGAGCAAGTGCGCATTCCGCCGCAGATGGGTAAGTATAAGGTGTATATTATCGATGAGGTTCACATGCTCTCGTCACAGGCTTTCAATGCTTTTTTAAAAACACTGGAAGAACCTCCCGCTTACGCAAAATTTATCCTGGCTACGACCGAAAAGCATAAGATCATTCCTACTATTCTTTCGCGTTGCCAGATTTTTGATTTTAAGCGGATTACAGTTGATGATATTGCCAAACATCTTGCTTTTGTTGCCGAAAGCGAAGGCGTAACTGCCGATGCTGAAGCGCTGCATATTATTGCCCATAAAGCTGACGGTGCTTTGCGCGATGCCTTATCAGTATTCGACCAGATGGTAAACCTTGGTGGCCGGACTATCAGCCGCGAACTGGTACTCGAAAACCTGAACGTTCTCGATTACGAATATTATTTTCGCATTGTCGATTTCATGAATGCAGGAAATTATAGAGATACATTACTGATTATTAATGATGTAATCGAAAAAGGCTTCGACGGACAGCATTTTATTACCGGTATCGGAGAGCATTTTCGTAACCTGCTCATGAGCACTGATATTGCTACTGTAAAACTGATTGAAACCAGTGATGTGATCCGTGCAAAGTATGCGGCACAGGCCCGTTCGGTTTCGCTGCAACTATTAATAAATGCCCTTGATATCATCAATAAATGTGATGTAACATACCGGACTTCGAATAACAAACGTCTTTCGCTCGAAGTTCCTCTGATTCAGATTTGCAGGCTCAGTGGCCAGATGCAGATGCCAGAGGTTATTCAGTCGAAGGAAAGCCAGCCGGCTACAGTTCCAAATCCGGCTCAAACTCAACCACCACCACCACAATCTCAGGTTGTTTCGGAACCGCCTGTTCAGGTGGCAGTTCCTCCTTCAATCCCGGTTGCTCCTGCAACAACACCTTCGCCAGAACCAATTCCGGTAGTTAATACCCAACAAGCGGCACCTCAGGAACCTGAAAAATTACCTCAGGCTGAGCCACAGCCAGCAGCGCAACTAATACCTGATTCACCTGCTGTAAATACTGTTAACGAGGATACTGCAGCAGCTCCGGAGCATGATGTACCTGTTCAGTCGCATCATGTTTCGAGTTTCTCTATTAAATCGGTGATGAAAGCCGATCAGCTTGCCAAGTCAGTGGATTCGGCGCCTGTATTCGACCGGAAGGAGATTTTTGAATTCGGGCAACTCGATGAAGCTGTGCTGCGTTTTGCCGAATTGAAAAAAGAAGATTCGGCCTTGTTTTATTCGGCCTTGACAAGTTTTCCGCGCGAATTGAAGCAGCCTGAGAATATTCTCATTTTTACAGTTGGAAACACGGTTTTAGAAAAGGAACTCTACGAACGGAGAAATTTGCTTCTCGAATTCCTTCGCAACGAGATGAAAAACGATTTTATCACGATGCAAGTAGTTGTTACTGAGCAGCAATCGGAAACAAAAAAATATATGAACGACCGTGATAAACTTGATGCCATGGCAGCCCAAAATCCAAATGTGAATAAACTCCGCGATCAGCTTAACCTGGAACTTGACCTTCAATAATAGTTAAATGTCTGAAATATCAAGTTGTAGGTCAGTATTTGCTTTGGGCGAGACTTTGTTGGATTTGGTTTCGCAGCAGCCAAAAAACAGTCAGGTTGGTAACGAAGCTCATATGTTTCAGGCCGTTCCCGGAGGTTCGGTGCTTAATGCATCGGTTTCGCTTGGGCGTATGGGTGTTGATATTCAGTTGATAAGCGAATTCGGTAACGATAAAGCCGGTGACCTGATTGATAGTTTTCTGAAAAAGAATTCAGTTAAATCTACTTTCTGCACAAGGCATACTGATTACAAAACTTCGCTGGCTCTCGCTTTCCTGGATCGGTCAAAAAATGCATCTTACACTTTTTATCTCGACTCGCCCGATTCGCTGCCGGAAACTAATATCCCTGCTTTTAAGCAAGATGATATACTTCTGTTCGGGTCTTTTTACTCGGTGAAACCTGATCGCAGAAGTTTCATTCTCAGTGTTCTGAAAAATGCCGTTGAAGCAAAGTCTGCAATTTATTACGACCTCAATATCAGGAAGAATCATGCGCCTACCATGGTGGATTTGATGTCATCGTACCTTAATAATATTTCAGTTGCAACTATTGTAAAAGGCTCTGACGAAGATTTCAGGAATTTATTTGGAACTGACGACTCTTTGGCTGTTTACGGAAAAATCAGTCAGTATTGCAAAATTCTGATAATGACTAATGGCGATAGACCATTGCATGTTTTTATGCCTGGTTTTCATAAAACATATTCCATTCCTGGTATTACTCCGGTTTCTACAATCGGGGCCGGTGATAATTTTAATGCAGGATTTATTTACGGGCTTTCCACAGCGGGTTTCAGCGCCGGGCAACTGGCTGACATTCCTGAAAAGGAAATTGACAGAATGGTAGGTTGTGGGATTGCTTTTTCAACCGAAACCTGTTTGTCGCCGGAGAATTATATAAGCGGTAATTTCGCGCCTGAATTCTGGACGAAATACATTTAATGTTACTTTGCATTTAATTTTTATCACAACTGTACCAAAATGAAGAAAACTATTGCCAGATTTATAATGAAACTTATTGGATGGAAAGTGGTTAATAACCTTCCGCCCGATGTAAAAAAATGCGTGGTTATGATGGCGCCACATACAAGTAACTGGGATTTTCTGTTGGGATTTCTGGGGTATATGACAATAGGCATCGATTCGAAATACCTAATAAAAAAGGAAGCCTTCGTTTTTCCACTCGGCAATTTTCTCAGAGCGGTTGGGGCTATCCCTGTCGATCGCAAAGCAAGCACTAATATTGTGATTCAGGTTGGCGAAATGTTCAAAAAAGCTGATAGTCTTTATATTACCATTACTCCCGAAGGTACCCGAAGCCTGAACAGGAACTGGAAACGCGGCTTTTATCACATAGCCGAAAATGCGGGGGTTCCGGTAGCTTTTGGTTTTCTTGATTATAAAACGAAAATTGGAGGCATTGGCCGTATGCTCATTCCAAGTGGGGATTATGATGCCGATCTTAAACAAATTGAAGATTTCTATAAAGATATAAATCCACGGTTTCCTGAAAAATTCAGCCTTAGCGCTCAAAACCGGGAATAAACAGATTCTTTGATTTTTGTCACGTAAGCGGCAAAATCCAATTGAAAATTAATTCATCCTGAAATAGTCAGTTAATAAATCCCCGACTTCCACAATGCAACTTCTCACTCCAACGCATTTTGCCGATTATGAACTTATCGATTCCGGCGGTTTCGAAAAGCTCGAACGTTTCGGTTCGTATGCAATTATACGCCCTGAACCGCAAGCTATTTGGAACAGATCGATGACAGAAGCAGAATGGGATAAAATGTCGCTGGCTGCCTTTAAACTTGAGAAAAACGATACCGAAAAAGGCCGTTGGATATTAAAAACAGGGATGCCTGAGCAATGGCGGATTAATTATTCCTACAGGCAGATGAATTTCAACGTCAGGCTTGGACTTACTTCATTCCGTCATATCGGTGTTTTTCCCGAGCAGGCTCCAAACTGGGATTTTATCTATGATAATGTGATTTCGTCGAAATCCCCTAATCCTAAAGTACTTAACCTGTTTGCATACACAGGTGCAGCTTCGCTGGCTGCGCGCGCGGCCGGAGCCGAAGTGGTGCATGTCGATTCCGTAAAACCCGTTATCACCTGGGCACGCGAAAATATGGAAAACAGCGGGCTGACGGATATCCGCTGGGTGGTGGAAGATGCACTCAAATTTGTGCAGCGCGAAGTCCGTCGGGGCAATACTTACTCGGGCATTATTCTCGATCCGCCTGCCTATGGTCGTGGCGCTGATGGCGAAAAATGGATTCTCGATGATAACCTCAACGAAATGATACAACTTTGCAGTAAATTACTGCTGCCTGAAAAGAGTTTCCTGATATTAAATATGTATTCAATTGGTTTTTCGGCTCTGGTCGCAAATAATCTGATTAACAGCTATTTCAATCGTGGCGATAACAACGAAGCCGGAGAATTGTACCTGCCCGATCGCTTTGGTAAAAAACTTCCGCTGGGAACATTTCTCAGGTTCAGCAGATAAAGATTCTGCATTTGAGTAAACGCATGAAACCGGTTTTTTAAAATCCGTCTGTTGATTGTTTGCCATTTTTTGATTTTTCGCAATTTTCAGTTTATATCGCCTCGCTACTTCTACCCAAACAAAAGTAAATTTCTGTTGTTGAATGGAAATAAACTTTCAGAAGAATGAAATTCAGCTTACTGACCATCTTGCTTTTGGTATCAATAACCAACGGATTTACACAGAAAATTAAAATTCAGGATCCGGTACGTTTCCTCGCTCTTGGCGATTCATATACGATTGGTCAAAGTGTTGGTGTTTCTGAACGTTGGCCGAATCAGTTTGCAGCCGGGTTAACCAACCAGGGTTACAGCATTGAGGAAGTAAATATTATTGCTCAAACAGGTTGGACAACAGCAAACCTTAAAAATGCAATCAGTCAGCAACAGCCTTCCGGATATAACCTGGTATCGCTGCTTATCGGTGTAAACAACCAGTTTTCGGGAGGTGATCTGCAAAATTATGCCACTCAGTTTGAGGAATTGCTGCAACAGGCAATTTACCTTGCAGGTAATAACCCGCATCATGTTTTTGTGCTGTCAATTCCTGATTATGCATACACGCCTTACGGAAACGGGAATTCTACTATCAGCACTCAAATTGATCAGTTTAATGCTGTAAATCGGCAAATTACTGAAAGCTATAAAGTTAAGTATGTTAACATAACCCCGATTTCGAGAAACGGATTAATTCAGCCCGAACTGGTTGCTTCCGACGGACTTCACCCGAGTGGTATTATGTATGGTTATTGGGTGTTGGAAATTATGAAAAGCGTTGAAAAGGAATTGGATATAAACTATGCTCCAGCTGATGATAACGAGATTTCCTGTATTCTTTCACAACGGAATCTGACAGTTTTTTCTGCGAAAGAAGAAGGCGAAATTTCTATCTATGATACCAACGGGAAAATGATTCTCACTGAATTTCTTCCAAAAGGCTCAGCAACAGCGCTTAATCTGAATGGTTTAGCTGATGGAATTTACCTATTAATGATTCGAGATAAGCGTAAAGTCCTTTATAAATCAAAAATTACCTTGCTCTGAGAATGTTTTTTCTTAATGAATGGTTACAGCTGACTATCAAAACTTCCTGAACCAATCAGTTCGTCATATATTTCGCCCCTCGACCGGTGGTATACCAAAATTGTATATGTATTTCGCGTTACCGAATGGTTTCCTTCAACCCACGATGCATCGCCTGTTTTTGTTTGATTAGGCAGCAATACATATAAATAATTGTAATAACCTTGTTTGAAAAGGATGCTGGCTTCGTATCCTTTGCGGCGATAGTTGTACTGCATTTTATTATCTGGAGTATATTGCCAGCAGTTAAATCCACCGGCTACATACAAATTCCCTTCCACAATCGGCGCTTCATACGGCAGGAAAAAATTCACAACAACATATTCGCCGTAATTCGAAACCGAAGGTTCGTCATTCGTTTTCAGCAGGAAGCGGCCGTTAATGTCGTCATCTATTATATATTCTTTAAAAGTCCTTTTTTCGCTGTCCCAGAGTTTTGCAAAAAACATTGTATCGTTATACGTAATATCACGCACCTTCTCCGAAAGGAATTTCGTACTCGTAATGTCAAACCGTCTGAATTCGTTCAACCCATCAAACAGATTTGTCCCATTATCGAAATTGTAATCAAGCAAATCGTTGCGGACCATATAAGGTTTTAAATTATCGAGAGCATTATCCCAACGCCAGTTCTGCAATATCACAACTTTTATATCCTGGTAGGGAGCCTCAATCCGGAATCCAGTTGTGCTTATCGCAAAATCAACTTCCTGTTTGGTTTCATAGTCTTCTGAAGTTCCTGCTCGACTGATTTTAGCCGAAAGCGTTACTTTGGGATCAACAATCATAAACCGGCGTGTAAAAGCATTTATTTCATTTCCATTAGTATCGCGCCAGAAAACCCGTAAAATATAATTGCCTGATTTCTTAAGTATGAACCTGTCATTCGGAAATACAAACTTATAATGAGTATATATGGTTCGGGTGTTGAACGACGATTCAAATTCCTCAACCTGACCTTCCTCCAGCCCTTCGAGGTACTCATTCTGCCATATATCGGATTTCTCCCAATTTGCCGAAAAATGCTGTACCTGGTAATAATACTGCTTATAACTGCCCTCCAGATCATCGAAACTGGTGAAAAACTTTTCATCCGTGTTTAATGCGATTAGTGGATCGGAAAGCTCAAACCCTACCCGCAAAAACTCAACGGCTTGAATGTAATTCTGATACACATAATTATCGTTTCGAAGGTAGTTGTCCGAATAAAAATCAGAAGTGTCGGGCTGCGAAATGTATGTTGCACTGAATGATTTTTGCGCTACAAAAAGCATCAGTCCGAGTGTAAGTGCTTTAATGAAATTTCCGTGATTCATTATTCAGTTATAAGTTATGTGTTGTGCAAATGTAAATGATATAACAGAAATTATGCCGGAAAATTATATCTTGGTTCCGGAAGAAAATGTACTTTTAACATTATATAAATGAAGTGTTGAAAAAAAAAGATATATGAGAATAAAATACATCTAAATTTATCTATATTTGCCGTTTTGTTACTCTACCTAAAATAAGTTTATACTTTACATTATGGCCAACACCATAAGAATTAAAAAGGGCCTCAATATCAATTTGATAGGTGCGGCAAAGAAAGAAATTTCCGCTCTCGAAGCCGGATATTATGCGATAAAACCAACTGATTTTTTAGGTGTTTTTCCTCGTTTATCTGTCAAAGAAGGTGATTCTGTTAAAGCAGGAACGCCGCTTTTTATCGATAAATACCGCGAAAACATCATCTTTACCTCACCGGTAAGCGGTGTAATTGAAGAAATCAGTCGCGGCGATAAGCGTGTTCTGGAAGAAATCAGGATTAAAGCTGATACAACACCTCAATACGAAGATTTCGGGAAAGCCGATCCATCGAAAACAGATCGCGAAGCTATTATCGAAAAATTATTGAAAAGTGGTGTGTGGCCTGTTATAAGGCAACGCCCGTTCAGCATAATCGCTAATCCGGCTGATGCTCCCAAAGGTATTTACGTTTCAGGTTTTGATTCGGCACCACTGGCTCCCGATAATTCAATGATAGTAACCGAAAGCATTGCTGATTTTCAGGTTGGTATAGATGTTTTATCGAAACTTGCAGGTAGTCCGGTTAAACTTGGATTGCCTGGTGGCAAAAGTCAATTCCCGAAAGTTAGCAATGCCGAAATAACTTATTTCGAAGGTCCGCACCCCGCAGGAAATGTTGGAATTCAAATTCATAACACAAAGCCAATAAATAAAGGCGATATCGTTTGGGTGGTAAATGCTCAGGACGTTATCATTATTGGCCGACTATTTTCCAAAGGTATTTACGATACAACAATTCTGGTGCCTTTAACAGGTTCGGAAGTTAAAAATCCTAAATATTTCAGGCTTCGTAAAGGTGCTTCGGTACGATCACTTATAAAGGACAACCTCAACGAAGGTTCAGTTCGCATCATCAGTGGCAATGTTCTTACCGGAACACGCATAAAACCTGATGGTTACCTTGGATTTTATCAAAACCAGTTTACTGTTATCCCTGAAGGAAATTACCACGAGTTCTTCGGTTGGGCACTTCCGGGTTTTGGTAAGTTCAGTTTTTCAAAATCATTTTTCAGCTGGCTGACACCAAATCGCGAATACCGCCTGGATACCAATTTTCACGGTGGCGAACGAGCATATGTTATGACAGGAAAATACGAACAGGTTCTGCCAATGGATATTTACCCGATGCAGCTCATTAAGGCCTGCCTGACTGAGAATATCGAAATGATGGAAAACCTTGGAATATATGAAGTGGACGAAGAAGACTTTGCTCTGGTAGAGTTCATTGATACTTCAAAATCCGAAATCCAGCACATTATCCGCAAAGGACTCGATTTAATCCGCAAGGAAATGAGCTGATAATTTGACAATTTGACAATGAAATCTTGAACTTTGAACAAGAAACAAGACACCTGATAATATCATCACCACTGAATTAGAAACTACAATATTTATAAATGAAAGCACTACGCAATTATCTTGACAAGATAAAGCCGCAATTTAAGGAAGGCGGGAAGTTTGAGAAACTTCACTCAACTTTCGATGCCATTGAGACTTTCCTTTTTGTGCCCGACAAAACTACCTTCAGGGGAAGCCACATCCGCGATTCCATTGATATGAAACGTACCATGACGGTTGTAATTATCGCTATGTTACCGGCATTGTTATTCGGAATCTGGAACACCGGTTACCAGCATTTTCTTTCACTGGGCCAGCAAGCTGATCTAGGGCAAATTATCCTCTATGGTTTTATAAAAGTAATTCCAATAGTCGCTGTATCATATATTGCCGGACTGGGAGTTGAATTTATTTTTGCACAATACCGTGGTCACGAAGTTAACGAAGGCTTTCTGGTTTCAGGTATGCTGATTCCACTGGTAATGCCGGTTGATGTGCCTCTTTGGATGGTAGCCATTGCAACCATTTTTTCTGTCATAATTGGAAAGGAAGCATTTGGTGGTACAGGAATGAATATTTTTAATCCTGCATTATTAGCCAGGTCTTTTATATTTTTTGCTTACCCTGCGCAAATTACGGGCGATACCATCTGGACAGGTGGACTTACAAAAGGCGAAGGTGTAATTGATGGATTTTCGGGTGCAACCCCTTTGTCGAAAGCAGCTTCTGGAGCAATTGATCAGATTCCTTCACTTCACGATCTTTTCTTTGGTTTCATTCCGGGATCAATCGGTGAAACATCAAAACTTGCAATCCTTATAGGAGCAGTAATTCTTATTATTACAGGTATCGGAAGCTGGCGAATTATGCTTTCCGGATTGCTGGGAGGTGTTACAATGACCTTAATTTTCAATGCATTTGCTGCAAATGCTTATATGACGCTTAATCCGCTTACTCAAATAATGATGGGTAGTTTCATGTTTGGTATGGTGTTTATGGCAACTGATCCGGTTACTGCTTCACAAACCAACCGTGGTAAATGGATTTATGGTTTCCTGGCAGGTTTCTTTGCCATTATGATCCGTGTATTTAATCCGGCTTACCCCGAAGGAGTTATGCTCTCCATCCTGCTTATGAATGCTTTTGCACCACTAATCGACTATTACGTGGTTGAAGCCAACATTAAGAAACGATTGAAGAGAGCAGCAAAACTTGTAAAATCTTAATACCGTCGTCCGATATGCAACATAGCAATAAATATATTTTTATCTATTCCATCATCATGGTGGTGGTGATAGCGGTCTCACTCACTATCGTGGCCGTTAAGTTGAAACCTGCACAGGAAGATAATATCCGTATCGAAAAAATGCAGAATATACTTTCATCAGTAAACATTTCTACAGCAGAAATTCCAAAGAAACAGGTAATTGATGTATATCATAAATTCATCAAGATTGCTCTTGGCGTTAACAATAAAGGCGATGTAGTCGAAAATGATGCTGCTAAGGTTTTTATTATTGAACTGGCTAATGAGCTGAAAAAGCCTATTGAACAGCAAATTCTTCCGGTTTATATTGCAGTACTTGAAGGTGGTGATTCTGCCTACATTGTTCCATTACGTGGCAAAGGTCTATGGGGCCCGGTTTGGGGTTATATGTCCTTTAAATCAGACTTTAATACCGTTTTCGGGACCACATTCGACCATAAAGGCGAAACTCCGGGATTGGGTGCTGAAATTAACCAGGATTGGTTCGAGCAACCTTTTATCGGTAAACAGATATTTAACGAGGATGGAAAACTGGTTTCAATTTCAATCGTAAAAGGAGGTGCCAAACCGGAAGATATTCATGGTGTTGATGCAATCTCCGGTGGAACAATTACCAGTAAGGGCGTTGAAAAAATGATGCTCGACAACCTTACTAATTATGAAGCGTACTTTAAAAAACACATGACAAAATGAGCGAACAGAAGATAGCACAAGAAAAAGAACCCATGTTCTCGGCTAAAGTTCTTAAGTTGCTTAAGAATCCTTTAAACCTTGAAAACCCTGTTACCGTTCAGGTTTTGGGTATATGCTCAGCACTGGCTGTTACCGTACAGATGAAACCGGCTATTGTTATGGCTCTTTCAGTTACAGTTGTTACAGCCTTCTCTAACTTGATCATTTCAGCATTGCGCAACACAATTCCATCGCGTATTCGCATCATTGTTCAACTTGTAGTTGTAGCAGCACTGGTTATTATTGTTGATCAGTTGCTTAAGGCTTATGTATATGATGTGAGTAAAAAACTATCCGTTTTTGTTGGTCTCATCATTACCAACTGTATATTAATGGGACGCCTCGAAGCATATGCCATGGCTAATAAACCATGGCCTTCGTTTGTTGACGGTATTGGAAATGGTCTGGGTTATGGCTTGATTCTAGTATTGGTTGCATTTTTCCGCGAATTATTCGGCTCCGGTAAATTCATTGGAATACCCGTTATTCCCAAGGCCTTTTATGAATTTGGTTATGTGGATAACGGCCTGATGATCCTGCCTCCAATGGCACTTATTACAATTGGAATTATTATTTGGGTTCAACGTAGTAAAACGAAGGAATTACAGGAAAAGTAATTAGATGGACTCCTGATTTAGTGATGCGTATTGTCACAAACCAGAAACCGAAACCAGAAAAAAATAAATTTAGCAACTCTGTTTACAGAAAAATAATATGGACAATTTATTCAACCTGTTTGTACGCAGCATCTTCATCGACAATATGATTTTTGCATATTTCCTAGGGATGTGTTCGTACCTGGCAGTCTCCAAAACCGTTAAAACATCTGTTGGTTTGGGTATTGCAGTAACCTTTGTTTTATTAGTAACAGCTCCTGTTAACTGGCTTGTAGATTATTACCTGCTGAAACCAGGTGCTCTTGCATGGCTTAGCGCCGAACTTGCTGATCTTGATCTTAGCTACCTGAGTTTCATGATCTTTATTGCAGTTATTGCTGCAATAGTGCAGCTTGTCGAGATGATTGTTGAGAAATTCTCACCTTCTCTATACAATGCATTGGGAATATTTCTTCCACTCATAGCTGTAAACTGTGCAATCCTTGGTGTAGCGCTTTTCGTTCAGGAGCGTGAGTATACTTCTATCAGCGAAGTTACAGTTTATGCAGTTGGATCAGGGATAGGTTGGTTTCTTGCAATTGCTACTTTAGCAGCTATCCGTGAGAAAATTACCTATTCAAATATTCCAAAACCTTTACGTGGATTAGGCATCTCATTTATACTAACCGGACTCATGGCTATTGCATTCATGAGTTTTATGGGAATAAAAATTTAAAGAATTGTATTCGTTATGATAGCACTTACCATACTGTTTCTAGGCGCTTTATCAGGCCCTTTAATTGTCGGAACTTTCATATTTCTGATGGTTACAATCATTCTAGTTGTGATGTTGCTGGTTGCAAAAGCAAAACTTGCTCCATCAGGACCGGTTACAATAATTATAAATGGAGATAAAGAGTTAAATGTCAATGGCGGCTCAACCTTGCTCTCGACTTTATCTGATGCAAAACTATTCCTGCCTTCAGCATGCGGTGGCGGAGGTACATGCGGAATGTGTAAATGCCAGGTTCACGAAGGTGGTGGGTCGATACTTCCAACGGAGGTTGGCTTTTTTACCCGCAAGCAGATAAATGACGACTGGCGCCTTGGATGCCAGGTGAAAGTACGCGAAAGCATGAATATCGAAATTCCCAAAGAAGTTTTCGGTATCAAAAAATGGGAATGTGAAGTTGTATCGAACGATAACGTTGCAACATTTATTAAAGAATTTGTTGTTAAACTTCCCGAAGGTGAAGTTCTCGATTTCACGAGCGGAGGTTATATCCAGATTGATGTTCCTAAAATTGATGTTGACTTCCGCACTATGGAAGTTCAGACTGAGTATCGCGAAGATTGGGACAAACTGAAGATGTGGGATCTAAAAATGAAGAATCCGGAACCTCTTTACCGTGCTTATTCCATGGCCAACCATCCTGCAGAAGGTAATATCGTTAAATTGAATATCCGTATTGCAACTCCACCTTGGGATCGTGCAAAAGGACAATTCATGAATGTGAATCCGGGTATTTGTTCCTCATACATTTTCTCGCGCAAACCTGGTGATAAAGTTATGGTAAGCGGTCCTTACGGCGAATTCCATATTAAGAATACCAAACGCGAAATGATGTTTATCGGTGGTGGTGCCGGAATGGCTCCCTTACGTTCGATGATTTTCGATCAGTTCCTTACCCAACATACCGATCGTAAAGCCAGTTACTGGTATGGAGCCCGTTCGCTGCGTGAAGTTTTTTATGAGGACGAATTGAGGGATATAGAAAAGAAAAACCCTAATTTCAAATTCAACCTCGCCCTCAGTGAACCGATGCCCGAAGATAACTGGTCAGGCTACACCGGTTTTATACACCAGGTGGCACTCGATAACTACCTGAGCAAACATCCTGAACCGGAAGATATTGAGTATTACCTGTGCGGACCGCCTATGATGAACACGGCTGTTCTTAAAATGCTCGATCAGCTTGGTGTTCCACCCGAAAATATAGCCCTCGACGATTTTGGAGGTTAATTAAACTAAGCCGGCTTTATAGCCGGTTTTTTTTATTATTTTCGCCCTTTAGATGCGGTTTTGCCATCTTGAATTCTTCTTTCCACAATTTTATAAAAGTGTATATGTATCGGTTTGCTTTCTGGTCTGCAATCATCTGTATGATTTTGCTTGCTTCCTGCAAAGAGCAGGAACAATCTGTACTCCTTAAATTTGGAGGTGAAACACAAGGAACCTATTACGCCATAACTTATTATGCTGCTGACAGTGTCAACCTTCAATCTTCTGTTGATTCGCTGCTTCACCGTTTCGACTCAACGGCTTCGACATACAAACCAAATTCCATAATTTCTCGCTTTAATGAAAATGATACTTCAGTAGTGGCTGATGAAATGTTTTCTATCATCTTCCGAAAAGCTATGGAAATTTCCGAAAAAACCAACGGCGCTTTTGATATAACTGTTGGTCCGCTTGTAAAAGCCTGGGGATTTGGTCTGTCAAATCGAATGAAAATGGATCAACATATAGTCGATAGTCTTTTGCCTTTTGTCGGCTATAAAAAAGTCAGGCTCGAAAATGGAAAAATATTTAAAGAGGATTCCCGCATGCGTATCGATTATAATGCTATTGCGCAGGGATATGCGGTGGATGTGGTTGCTGCTTTCTTCGAATCGAAAGGGATTAAATCGTATCTGATCGATATTGGAGGCGAAGTACTTGGACGCGGCACAAAACCTGGTGGAGAGAAATGGAACGTTGCAATCGAAATGCCAACGCAGAATGCTGATGATGATCGTACCATTCAGGCAGTGGTATCGCTTAAGGATATGGCTATTTCCACATCAGGAAACTATCGGAAATTCTATGAAGAGGATGGAATCCGTTATTCTCACACCATTGATCCTTCAAATGGTTATCCGGTAAAGCATTCGTTGCTAAGTGTTTCCGTCTTGTCCGTTGATTGCATGACTTCCGATGCTTATGCAACAGCTCTGATGGTTATGGGCCTGGATAAAGGGAAGCAGTTTCTTGCTCAACACTCCGGGATTGATGCCTATTTTATTTATTCCGCTCCGGATGGAAGTATGAAAACATACTTTACAAAAGGATTTGAGACACTTTTACAAAAATAATTCTTTAATAGAACAACAAAGATTTTAAACCAATAATCAAGACATTTTTAATCATGAAGAACCTTCTTTTCTTTATTCTGGTAGTGTTCATTGCCAATGTCCAGGCTCAGAACAACGTACTGAACCTGATTCCTCAACCTGTTGAACTTAAATTGGAAAAAGGTTCCTATACCCTTACCAAATCAACATCTTTAGGGTATAATAAGCCGGAAAGCCGCGAAATTGCTGAAATGCTGGTTGAAAAAATAAACCTGGCAACCGGCTTTAAGTTAAAAGCAGCAGTAGGTAATAAAAGTGCCATTCAGCTAAACCTGAACTCAACCCCCGATCCGCAATTGGGTAACGAAGGATATTTGCTTGTTTCTACGTCAAAAGGAATCCTTATCAGCGCAAATCAGCCGGCAGGCTTATTTTATGGTGTGCAGACTTTGCTACAGCTTCTGCCTGTAGAAATTGAAAGCAAAGATGCAGTAAGTCAGAAATGGACAGTTCCTGCCGTTACTATTAAAGATTATCCCCGGTTTGCATGGCGTGGATTGATGCTTGATGTTAGTCGTAATTTCTTCACCAAAGAGGAGGTGAAGCAGTATATTGATGAAATGGTACGATTCAAATTCAATACTTTTCACTGGCATCTTACTGATGATGAAGGCTGGAGGATCGAAATAAAATCGTTGCCAAAACTTACTGAAGTTGGCGCATGGAGGGTTCCGCGGGCAGGGCATTTCGGGGATCGAGATTTCCCCAAGCCTGGTGAAGCAGCTACTGTTGGTGGTTTTTATACGCAGGATGATATCAGGGAAATTGTTCAATATGCCAAAGCAAGAAATGTAACCATTGTGCCCGAAATTGATGTACCTGGTCACAGCATGGCTGCTATTGCATCGTATCCTGAACTAAGTTGTAAAAAAGACACCAGCACCAGTGTTAGCCCGGGAAGTAAATTCTCGGAATGGTATGGAAACGGGACTTTTAAGATGAATGTCGAAAATGCGCTTAATCCTTCTGATGAAAATGTATATGTGTTTCTGGATAAAGTATTTACAGAAGTAGCGGCACTTTTTCCCGGGCAATATATTCACGTAGGTGGCGATGAGTGTTACAAAGGCTACTGGAAAGAGGATGAAGGTTGCCAGAAACTAATGAAAGAACTGGGGATCAGGCATGTGGAAGATCTTCAGGGATATTTCATGCACAGGGTGGAAGCGATTCTGAAAAAAAATGGTAAAAAACTGATAGGGTGGGACGAAATCCTGGAAGGTGGCATTGCTCCGGAAGCTACGGTGATGAGCTGGCGCGGTATAAAAGGTGGAATTGAAGCCGCTCAAATGGGGCATGATGTGGTAATTTCACCTACCACTTTTGCTTACCTCGATTATACCCAGGGCGAACGCACAGTGGACCCGCCGATATATGCCAGCCTTCGTTTAAAAAAGTGCTATAGTTTTGAGCCGGTTCCTGATGGTGTTGATGCAAAATATATTTTGGGTGGACAAGGTAATTTGTGGACTGAACAGGTTCCAACGCTTCGTTATGCCTATTATATGACCTATCCACGCGCATGGGCTTTATCTGAAGTGTATTGGTCGCCAAAGGAAAGTAAAAACTGGGACAGCTTTATTCAGCGAGTTGAAAAACAGTTCGATCGTTCGGATGTTGCTGAAACAAATTATTCAAAAGCCATCTACGACCCGATAATTACTATGTCGCGGCGCGACGGTAAACTTTTATTGACCATGGAGTCTGAGGCACCAAATATCGATATTTACTATACCATTAATGATGTAATGCCCGACAAGTTTACCAGCCTTTACACTCAACCAGCCGAACTTCCTGAAGGCCCCATAACGCTCCGTGTTGTATCATACCGCGATGGAAAACCCATCGGACATCTTATCACATTAAAAAGGGATGAACTGGAGAGACGAGCAGGGAAGTAGTTTCTTATTACGCCCTTGCAGGGCTTGAAGAACTGACTGATTAGCTCTTATTAACGAAGGCCTTCACCCTTCGTTCTGGTATGACGCCCTTTCAGGGCTTGAAGGATTGACTGAATAGCTTTATTAACGAAGGGCTTCACTCTTCGTTCTGAGATAGCACCCTTTCAGAGCTTGAAGGACTGACTGACTAGCTTTATTAACGAAGGGCTTCACCCTTCGTTCTGAGATAGCGCCTTTTCAGGGCTTACCTCTCATAGCCCTTAAAGGGCGTAATACATCAACGATGGACGCAGTCCATCGAATCACATCAACGATGGACGCAGTCCATCGAATCACATGAACGATGGATGCAGTCCATCGTATAACACCAGCGACGGACACAGTCCATCCTATAAAGTTAACCTTAATACTAGAGATATAGCATATGGGACAGTCCTTAGTAAAGAATTACATACATATCGTCTTCAGCACCAAATACCGCGCACCAATCATTCATCCGCCTTATGAACTTGAACTTCATGCCTACCTTGGTGGTATATGTAACAATCTCGAATGCCATACACTAAAAGTTGGTGGCTATACTGACCATGTGCATTTACTGTGCATGCTCTCAAAAAAGATCGCCTTAATGAAGCTTTTAGAGGAAGTCAAATCTCATTCTTCGAAATGGATGAAAACTAAAGATTATTCTCTTAATAACTTTTACTGGCAGGATGGATATGGCGCATTCTCTGTTAATCCGGCACAAGTCGATAGGGTAGTAGCCTATATCGGGAATCAGCATGTACACCACATGAAAAAAGATTTTCAGAATGAGTTCAGGTCCTACCTGAAAAAATACAATGTTGAATACGACGAACGCTATGTCTGGGATTAGTCATTACGCAACCTTTAAATAAAAACAAAAACCATACTCATGATATTACTCGATAAACCATACATTTCCGAATTTTTACTCGAAACGCTCGAAAGAAACAGAATACTGGTAATCAATACGAAAATTGTCGCTGAATTAGCATCCGACCGCAACCTGCAATTAGTTTCGGAAGCAGAAGCAGTTGCCAGTTATAATGGAAGTGATGCCTCAATGCTTTATACCAATTCCGAAAATTCAATTTCATGGATTGAGAACAACCTTCAGCATAGCAGTCTTCCTGCAACAATAAAGTTATTTAAAAATAAAATACTTTTTCGTGACCTCATAAAGGATATGTATCCGGGTTATTTTTACAAAGGCGTAACTATTCATCTGATTGATAAACTTGATGTATCAGGATATACTTTCCCTTTTATCATCAAGCCTGCCGTCGGGTTCTTCAGCCTTGGGGTGTATAAAGTAGAGCACCTTGAGGAATGGCCGGAAACAGTCAATACTATTAAAAAAGAAATTGAGCTCATCAGCGATCTTTATCCGCCTGAAGTTTTACACACCGGTGAATTTATAATTGAAGAATGTATTTACGGTGATGAATTTGCTATCGATTGTTACTTTAATAAAGATGGAAAGCCGTTGGTGTTAAATATAATGAAACATATATTTTCGTCGGGTAAAGATGTGAATGACAGGGTTTATATCACTTCGAAAGATATTATTGAGAGCAATTTGCATTCCATTACTGAGTTCCTGCATGAAATTGGCAAACGAGCCAGCTTGCGCAATTTTCCGGCTCATGTTGAAGTTCGTATAAATGATGAGGGTGTTGTCGCTCCAATTGAAGTGAATCCTTTGCGTTTTGGAGGATGGTGTTCTACTCCCGACCTGGCCTGGTATGCTTTCGGGATAAATCTATATGAATACTTGTTTCAGCAGAAAACCCCTGACTGGAATACCATTTTAACGGGTAAAGAGAACCTGGTTTTCAGTAATATTGTTTTAAATAACAGCACAGGTACCGAAGGGAAAAACATACGTTCATTCGACTATGATAAACTTCTTTCTGATTTCGAAAAGCCGCTCGAACTGCGTAAGGCTGACTTTAAAAAATTCCCGATTTTTGGTTTCCTTTTTTGTGAAACAAGGCAGGAAAATATGGATGAACTGTATCGAATTCTGATGTCGGATTTAAAGGAATATTTGGAATAGCAGTTTCAGACAACCATTGATTAATTTTTATTCGCATTCTTCAATAACTGTCTTCTTATTCTTGATCTTCTCATCGCGTATAAGCCTGAGTAACTCCCGTATTTTGGTTCGTTTTACAGCCACATACGAAAAGAAGTCTTTCACTTCAATCAGCCCGATCTCTTCCTTTTTTAGGTTCCCTTTTTGAATTAAAAATCCGACAATATCTATTTTGTTGAGCTTATCTTTTTTGCCTTTGCCGATATACAACGTTCCCCACACAGGCTTTGGAGGCAGAACTCTTTCATCAGTTAACGTAATCGTATTTAGTTCATCTTTTATGTAGGAAGGGACGGATTCGTCCTCACTCAGTATCAGGTACGAATCGCCTTCTGCATGCATCCGCGCCGTGCGCCCGTTACGGTGGATATAGCCTTCTTCGTTGGGTGGCAGATGGTAATGAATAACGTGTTTTACATCCGGGATATCAAGTCCCCGCGAAGCCAGATCAGTACAAACCAGTATATTGCAACTGCCATTTCTGAATTTGCCCAATACACGTTCCCTGATATGTTGTTCCAGTCCGCCATGGAAATACTCGTTAACAACTGAACTGTCGGTAAGTGAATCGCTTACCCGCTTGGCTGCATCGCGGTGATTGCAGAACACCAGGGTCGATTCACCGCCAAGGTGACATAAAAGTTGGAATAACGACGATAGTTTGTCTTTATGTTCCGATTTGACAATATTACAGCGAAGCCCTTCCGGTGCTGCTTTTTCACTCAGGTAATCAATTACGTAAGGTTTTGTAATGCCTGTAAATTCAGGAATTTCGATAGCCCTGGTAGCCGAAGTCAGGATTCGTTTATTTATTGTTGGCAAGGTTTGGATTATTGCCGACATTTCCTGCTGAAAACCCAGTTCCAATGATTTGTCAAACTCATCGAGCACAAGAGTATGAATGCTCTCAGTGCTGAAATTACCACGGGTTATATGGTCAAGTATCCTTCCTGGTGTGCCAATAAGCAAAGCCGGTGGTTCGATAAGGTTATTCAGCTCAATGCTCATTTTATGGCCGCCGTAGCAACAACTAACTTTTAATCCGGTATTCATCGATTTAAAGACCTGTTCAATTTGTATAGCCAGTTCGCGTGAGGGAGTTAGCACCAGCACCTGTACCCTGCTGTTGCCTTTTTCGAGGCTCTTCAGAACTGGTAAAAGAAAAGCAAGCGTTTTCCCTGAACCTGTCGGTGAAAGAAGTATAACGTCTCTGTGTTTGTTTATAGCTTCAACCGCTTCCACCTGCATGGAGTTAAGAGCTTCAATATTTAGAGCCTTAAGGATTTTATTTACCAATTTTTAGTTTTTAAGGGAACATCGCGAAGGTACGACAAAACCAACTGTGAATGCCGAAGTGCAACAGATAGTGCTATACAAAGTTCTGTAAGGTAGAATACAGGAATTCATTATCCAAATCGCTTTTGCGAAACTCCCCGGTTTGTAGATTTTCATTTTCAGAAAGTACTTTTTACTTCATAAAAAAAGCCGTCAATAACGACAGCTTCTTTTTAAGTGTAAAATCTGTTAACAACTAATCATCATCCATTTTCGCATGAAGTGCTTTCATCGCCGCCGCAACTACACCCAAGCTGCTGCCCGGTTTGAGAGTCGATACTGCTACACGATTTCTTAAATTGAGCATCTTTGAGGAAGAACATCTTGATAGCAATTCCTGCAAAAGCAATTCCTAATAAAACAATGGCAACTAAAATTAATTTCAACATTTATTTAAGTTATTTTTAAATTTTTGTATTCGAGTCGAAACCTGAGAAGACCAGAATTCGTTATTCCCCTAATGAATCAGTAATTAAATAAGATTCAGCTGGTTGTCGTCATTGGTTGTTTTAGGTTTACGGCCTCTTGTTTTTTTATCGCTCTGTATCTGAATGTTCTTGTATTGCTTGTATCTTAACCCAATATATCCGAGTTTGAAAAATACGTAAGTATTCGTTTTGTCGAGTTTCAGATTCGAGAGGATGTTTTTATCAGTAGTTTTTCTGAACTTACTAACATAAACAGCAATTTCAGAAATATGTTTCGGATCAGGCGACGAATCGAGAAATTCTTTGACCAGTTCCTTTATAGTTCCTGTTTTAACAGTATTCCATTCCTTTAGTGCATATGTACTTGTTTTGCCGATAGCTGCAACTTCCTCAATGCTCAATATCGACGAACGCAATGACTCAATATTGGGTGGAATCCGTTTTGATCTGACCTTTAGTTCTTTACATATTTCAGTAAGTTTCATTGGCCTTCCAACTGCTGACAGAATGCTGATAATATGTTCCGAAAGTTTAACCAAGGAGTTGCGCCTGAATATCAGGAAAGTTTTATCGTATCCGAGATCAAATTCTTCGGTGGCAATTCGTTTGCAGATTTGTTTGAGCCTGTCATTCACAATTTGTCCCGGCAGCACAAACTGGTTAACATATTGCATAATATCAACCGGCTGGTCATTGGTCATACGTATCGAACTTCGCTCTTCAATATCTGTAATAAAAGCATCGAAATTGAAGACTTCTTTATATTTGCGGCTAACCAGGTAATAATGATGATATGTATTATCGAGGCTTTGAGTGGAAATAAAATACCTCTGAAATACCCCTGAAAAAACCAGCGATAATAGTTTTCCGGTGTAGGTAAGGTTTTCCTTTTTGTTAATTTGATCTACCAGTTCCTGGTTGATAACAATAATTTCTTTCTTAAGATCCAAACCATAATCAAAGTGTTTGTCGATATTAACAAACCGCTGCGAAATTTTGCTTATTGCCATATATACCTTATCCGGAACCTTTTGCGATATCTGCCTTACCCGCTCGCGTGTAATGCTGTAATGGTCGCCGATAGCCTGCAGGGTACGTTTCTGCGATTGTTCGAGAAACCCGTAATTATTATTGAAGATGTATTGCTCGCGTTCGTTCAATATGTATTTAATCATAGTTTGAACATAAGCGAACAGTGGAAAATCCTTCGAAATGAAAGCATCTTTAAAGACTTCGGTTACTTCTGAAGGTACTTTGAAATTCACATAGCAGAAAAGTTTGAAATCTTCAAACCCAAGCAAAGGCTCATTCATCCTCAGGTTTTCGAGTGTGAGACCGGATATGCTCAGGTACTTTTTCGACAGGTTAATAAGCTCCATGTCGGTTTTAAGGCCGCAATTCCTGATTTCCCTGAACGTATTACGTTCGAGAAAATAATAGAGGATTTTGAACAGGGTATCCAGCGAACCTTCAATACAAACATTTTTGGTTCTCTCTGAAAGGTTTTCCATCCTTTTCAATTCCTCTATATGATAATTGATAAGTTTTGATAAAGGGGCCACGGGATTTATTTTTATATGATTAACATTAACCTACAAATTTAATCAAAAAATTATTGAATTTTACATATAAGTCTTAAAGAATCAAAAATTATTTTTATAAAGCTGTTTGCAAATTTCGTAACATATAATTCCATTGGCAATTGATGCATTCAGAGATTCGGCTTTGTTTTCGCTACCCGGAAACGAAATCCGGGGTATATGAAGCGGCTCGTTTACATAAGGAATAAGTTGCTTTGAGATGCCATGCGACTCACTTCCGATAAGAATTATGCCAGCGCGGGTAAATGTTTTTTGAGTAATATCCGGCCCTTCAAGCAAGGCACCGAAAACGGGTATATCTTTAGCTATATTTTTAAAATAGTCATTGAGATCGGTATAAAAAATACTTACCCGGGCAAATGAACCCATCGTAGATTGAACAACTTTCGGGTTGAATGCATCTACCGAATCGTTCGAACAGATTATTGTCCGTATCCCGAACCAGTCGGCCGTGCGGATCATCGTTCCCATATTCCCTGGATCGCGGATACCATCCAGCACCAGCGTCATTCCTGCGAATTCATTTGCTTTAGGAATGTCCGTTTCCGGCATTTCAGCAATTGCAAGCACCTGGTTTGGCGTAACCAGATCGCTGACTTTTTTCAGTTCGCCTTCCGTAATTTCCTGCCATTCAATATTTTGTTCAGTGAGAGCTATACTGTTTTTGTGAAGCCAATCGCTTAATGCAAATAGTTTTACCGGTTTCAGCGAACTTTTCAGTAACTCGCTCACTCCTTTTTCTCCTTCAACAATAAAAACATGGTGAAGCTGACGATATTTCTTGATCTTCAGCGAGTTGATGTATTTAACCTGGTTGTGTGAAAGCATATATTTCGTCTTTTGACCGGCAAAAAAAAATCCCGGGTTTAACCGGGATTAAATTAGCAAAAATAGTATTGCTGCAAGTCGTATTATTCAGCTATTACTTCGAAATTGATGGCAACCACCAATTCTTTGTGTAAACGGATGCTTGCAGTGTAGCTACCTGTTTCTTTGATCGATTCACCATCAACATGAATCTTCTTACGATCGATGTCAATTTTGAACTGATCGCGAAGTGCATCAGCAATTTGAATAGCATTAACTGATCCGTAAATTTTTCCGGTTTCAGCAGCTTTAGCACCGATTTTAACAGTGATGTTTTCGAGCGATTTAGCTACTAATTCAGCTTCTTTACGGGTTTTCTGTGCTTTGAATGATTTCTGACGGAGGTCCTCGGCATTAATCTTCTTGTTTGATTCGGTTGCCATTACAGCATGACCCTGTGGGATAAGAAAGTTACGGGCGAAGCCGTTTTTAACAGTTACCACATCGTGTGCGTAACCTAAATCGGTTACATCTTTTTTAAGAATAATTTCCATTTCAGCCTCCTGTTATTTTAATAAGTCTGCAACATAGGGTAATAACGACAAATGACGTGCGCGTTTAACCGCCTGGGCTACTTTGCGCTGATATTTGGTACTGGTACCAGTTAACCGGCGTGGTAAAATTTTACCCTGCTCATTGATAAATTTGAGCAAAAAGTCTGCATCCTTATAATCAATGTATTTTATACCGCTTTTTTTGAACCGGCAGTATTTTTTCTTTTTGACATCAACCGTTATGGGAGTCAAATATTTAATATCCGAATTTCCTTGTGTGGCCATTTTTTAATTTTTTTAGGGTTACAATTAAGCCTGTACTTTTTCTTCAGCCTTAGCTGCACGTTTGGCACGGCGTTTTTCGCTGTATGCAACAGCGTGTTTGTCGAGAACAACGGTGAGGAAGCGAAGAATGCGCTCATCACGTTTCAGGGCGATTTCGAAATCGTTAATCAGCGTGCCTTCAGCATGGAATTCAACCAGGTGATAAAAACCTGTCGATTTCTTCTGAATAGGATATGCCAATTTGCGAAGACCCCAATTGTCCTCGTTAATAATTGTAGCCCCTTTGTCAACAAGGAACTTCTGGAACTTGCTTACCGTTTCCTTCATCTGTTCATCAGATAAAACGGGAGTCATAATGAAAACGGCTTCGTACTGTCTAATCATTTGTTTTACTTTAATTTGTGAATGTATTGTATGATTTTTACAAATGGAGTGCAAAGGTACAAATTCTTTTTAAGTTACAAACAGATCAATTGATTTATCTTCATGAAAATCCGTCAATCTTAACAGAATGTTTGATTGAACTGGATTTTAGCCTGATTTACCATATTTTAAAACCGACAATGACCGATAAATTGCTGTATTTCGAATTCCAATAGAAATTGTTCAACATATCGCGTTGTGTATAGTACCTTATTTCGGCAATCAGTTTCTTAAAACCAATTCCACATCCAAAAGCTAAAGCGTATTTTGTTTCTATATCCAAAGGGGATGCAAAAGGATAATCGTATGTAATTGTGGAATTAAAATCCAGACTGAATCCTGGTGTATAAAAAGCGTTTGCGAATAATTTTAATTCATTGTTAAGGAAGAAATAGTAACGGAGCCCTAACGGAAATTCAATGGAATTATAATTTATTGTTGCTGTTGCCGTGCCTGCTTGTTGTTTGGAGGATATATGCTCATAAGTTGGTTCGAAAATAATTCCCCACTTGTTTTTGTTAAAAGGTAGTATGTATTCGGTTTCCACACCGATCCTGAAGTTTAATTTATTTTTAAACTCTGTGTTATAGATTTCGTAAAAATTGTCTGATACTGAAACCGAGAAAATACTCAATCCTGGTGTAAGCTTGAGATGAAAGGAATTCTTTTTGTCTTTCTTTTCATAAACAATAGAAGAGCTGTTGTTACACTCGTTATATTTTTTGAAATATTTTTCAAGTGCGGCTTTTTTGAAATCTAAATTTTCAACAGAACTCATTTTGGCGTTTTCACACCTCATATCTATCCATAATTGCTCTCGAAACTTGCGGTTAGTTGCAATACGAGAATCGTCGACACTGTATTCTTTGTATATCAATTGCTTGATTGCAGTGTCATTAACGGAATAGAAAAAACGGAACAATTCTTCGCCATTATAAAAATATAAAGTTGCTTTACCTTCAACCAGCACTTTTAAAAATAAGCGTTGCTCCGACCATTCAGGATTACGGACTTTCGAAAGCTTATCCATTTCCCATGGCGAAACATCAATTTTTACATCTGCCCTTACAAATCTTGATGACCCGATAATTCCAAACTCCTTTATGTTTATGAGGTTGCCTTGTTGAGGCATATCATTTTCATCAAGTTTATACTCAATTTCTTTTGGATTTAGTATCAAATCGTAATTTTTAATCAGGCATTCAATCCTCTGATTTTCGTTGTTGATAAAATAGCCTTTTTCAAAATTGACTTGTCCGAATGAGCTAAATGTTAGTAATGCCAGAAATAGGAAAAGGAGTTGTGATTTCATTTGTAAACGTTAGATGTTGAGTAAATTGAGAGTTGACTATAAATTGAGATATGTGTGTCAAACAGGTATTCAGAATCTATATTCATGACAAATTTTGAAAGTTTAAACTGCTAATTCTTTAATTAATACCATGATACGCTTTTCATTTCCTACCAGCCATACTTTATCATTTTCTTCAAATGAAAGGTCCGATTCGGGATTAATAATACGTTGTCCGTTCCGTTCAACGCCTACCACAAGTCCTTTGGATCGTTCGCGGATGCGCGATTCGCGAATTGTCTTTCCTACAATATCCGAATCGGGACTAATCGTAAAGTGATGAAGTGAAACTTTTCGTTTAGTGTCCGGAACAGGAGATTCTGCTGGTACTGTTTCGAGGTGTAATTCAAATTTTTTCAGTTGCTCATCGGTCCCGATTACATAAAGTGTATCATAAGGATAAAGATGCTCATGCCGGTTCGGGACATTAATAACAAAATCGCCACGCTCAATCACTGCAATATTAACACCAAATTCTTCTCTTATCTGCGATTCGAAAAGTGTTTTGCCAATATATGGCGATTGGGCGTTTAGCTCAATCGTGGTAATGTGTGTATCCCAAGGCGTTAAAATGTCAGTATTATTCTCAGCCAGTGTTTCGCGTTCATTAAAATTTGCTAAGAAGCGCAATTCAATCTTTCCATAAAATGTCTTGATCTTTTTAGAGAATATGGCTAAAATGATAATGGAGATCACAACGCCTAAAAATGCTATGAACGGCGAAAAAAGCCTGTCGAATAAAAAGCCTATATAAAAAACGGCCAGCAAAATTCGCGATAGCAGAAGTATAATGAGTGGTCCGCGCTGTGCGGTTTTGATCCAAACATTGGCATAAGCCTGTCGTTGGGTCCGGCTGAATGCCAGTGCCCATAAAAATGGCGACAAGAGTATGAGTGTAAAAAATGCTAAAAGTATCCGGTTCCACTCATATTCAGCAAAAAGCGGAGACAGGAACTGTGTGCTGAATAAAATTATGGTAATTATTATCACTGAAAACACCACGACATTTAACATGTAAAAACGCAGTAATTTATTCCAGTCGCTTATTTCGCTTATATTCTGAGCTCCGACGCTATATGAATCCAACGTTTTTTTCCATTTGACCGGCAAAACACGCTCTATCCATTTGTGAACGGGTTCCGAAAGCCTGATCATGTATGGTGTTGTAAATGCTGTGATTACCGAAACAGCAACAGCAATGGGATAAAGAAAATCGCTGGTTACTTTTAATGTGAGACCTAAAGTTGCGATAATAAATGAAAACTCTCCGATTTGCGAAAGGCTCATCCCCGATTGAACGGCTATTTTAAGTGGCTGACCTGCAGCCAATGCGCCTAAAATGACAAATACAGGTTTCCCGAAAAGCAAAACCAGGGTTGCAATTAGTATCGGGACGATATGTTGCACCAACAAATCGAGATCAATCAACATCCCGACAGAAACAAAGAAAATGGCTCCGAAAAGGTTTTTTACCGATTTTGTGAGGTGTTCAATTTTTTCGGCTTTGGTTGTTTCGGCAAGGATTGAACCCATTATAAATGCCCCGAGAGCAGGCGAAAATCCTGCGTATGCGGCAAGTACAACCATTAAAAAACATAATGCCAGCGATAAAATGAGCAGGGTTTCTTCATTCATCAATGAACGCACTTTCTTGAGCAAAGTTGGCAGGAAAAATATACCCGATACGAACCAGAGTACTAAAAAGAAAGCCAGTTTTAAAACTGACATTATCATCTCTCCTCCCGAAAAAGTTTGGCTTACAGCCACTGTCGAAAGCAAAACCATCAACAAAACGGCGGCAAGGTCTTCAATAATCAATACCCCGAACACAATACCGGTAAATTTCTGATTCTTTACGCCCAACTCTTCAAATGCGCGGAAAATAATTGTGGTGGAAGCTATGGCAAGGATACCACCCAGGAACAAACTGTTAATGGTATTCCATCCTAACATCTGGCCAACACCATAACCTAAAAACATGGTCAGGCTGATTTCGGTGAGCGCGGTAATTAAAGCTACTCCACCAACCTTTATCAGTTTCTTAAAACTGAATTCAAGACCCAGACCAAATAAAAGAAAAATAACACCTATTTCGGCCCATATCTTTATACTTTCGCTATCGCCGATGGTAGGGAATAGCATGGTATTGGGCCCGATAATAAAACCGGCAATGATATATCCTAGAACAACCGGCTGTTTTAATTTTTTAAACAGAAGGGTAACAACCGCGGCAGTGCCCAATATAAGGGCCAGGTCAATTATAAGTGCCGGCAGATGTATCATGGGTTTCCTTCAGGTTTTAGGCATTCGAAACCTACTAGATTAACAGGTTTCCCAAAGTTATAATAAAAACATCATTAAGCAAATTTTGATAAAAATAATATGTTATCGCAGATAGATATATCGGCATTTCAAGTTTTAAAGTTCAATGACAGAAGTTATGTTATACTTAATTTGGAGAAAACTAGCAGCTTTCTCATCTGCTTGTCAGACGAAAATATTCGAATAGTAGAAATTTTGCGAAATTTTATCCTAGATAGGTAAATTAGTTCTTGTAATTCTCACTTACAAAAATTTTATATAGACATATGTTTAGAGGGTAAGGATTTAAAAAAATAAGATGCTGTTAGATAGTTGATTAGGGTTGAAATTTATGTAAATAAAACTTAGTTATTAGAAAATAGATTGATAATATTTTTGTAATATTACGCTGCTTTTCTTCATGGTATATTTGGGGGCTAATTTTTTGCCTGAATAATGTCTAATAAATGATTTGTTTGAACCAATCTTCTAATAACTAATGAAAAAAATAAAATTTTATATTGGAGCAATTTTAGTTCTGCTTACGAATTTTGCCTTTTGTCAATGGGGAGAATTAGGTGGAAGCAATGCCCTTTCTGCGAATAGTATAATTGAATGTCTTTGTTATGATAATTTCGGCAATATTTATGCAGCAGGAGATTTTACAAACTCAAATGGAAATAGATATGTAGCCAAGTGGGACGGTACTTCCTGGAGTGAGCTGGGCGGCTTAGATGCATTGGCTGCAAATGAGCATATTTTGTCAATTTGTACCGATGCTCTTGGAAATATTTATGCAGCAGGATATTTTACAAATGCCAATGGTAAGAAATATGTTGCAAAATGGGATGGAATCATCTGGAGTGAATTGGAAGGAACGAATTCCTTAAATGCTAATTCTGCTATTACATCCATCGTTTGTGATACATTAGGTAATATTTATACAGCAGGAAATTTTACTAATGCAAATGGGGAATATTATGTAGCCAAATGGAACGGTATAACATGGAGTGAGTTAGACGAATCATATACCTTTACTGGCCCTATATATTGCCTGTTTAGCGAAGCATCTGGCAATATTTATGCCGGAGGCCCCTTTTTTAATGCAAGCTATAACAGCTATGTAGCGTTCTGGAATGGAGCCAGTTGGAACGAACTGGGTGGTGTGAATAGCTTGCCTGATTGTTTTGTTATTCAGGATATTAAGCTTGCTAGTGATGGTAATATTTATACATCTGGAGCTTTTTTTAATGGAAGCATATTATCTCACATAATGAAGTGGGATGGGTCTTCTTGGAGTGAGTTAAATGGAACAAATAGTCTGGCGGCAAATGACGGCATTGGTCCTATTTGGAGCGATGCTATGGGAAATGTTTATGCATCAGGAAACTTTACGAATGCAAGTGGCAAAAGATATGTAGCCATTTGGGACGGAATTTCTTGGAATGAGTTGGGCGAAACCAATGCATTGGCAGCAAATGAGGAGATTTTGGCTATTTGTGGCGATGTTACAGGCACAATATATGCTGCAGGAAGATTTACAAATGCTAGCAATAAATATTACGTTGCCACATACATTAATACAGTCGGCTTTGATAAAAAAGATTTTGAAAAATTAATATATAGCCCCAATCCTGTGACCAACATTCTTGCAATAAGTAATAGCACAAAAATCGCAAAAATTACAATTCTCAATATTTTGGGGCAGCCTGTTTTAGAAAAAACAATAAATGACTTTAGGACTCAAGTCGATATGTCGGGCTTAGTTAAAGGAACATACATACTAACGGTTAGCACCAAAAAAGATATAACGCAAGTCAAAGTGATGAAACAGTAACTTATTTTTACGAAATATGATGAAGATCGAAGAAATCTGTTTTTGTTCTGATAAACAGACTGAGACCCTTTCAAAAATAATTATAATTTAACTATTCATCAACAGTGTTCTGCATATAAACTCAGCTGCATGTCCATCTCCAAACACGTTCGGAAAATCTATC
The DNA here is from genome assembly GCA_964420555.1 of uncultured Lentimicrobiaceae bacterium. GTDB lineage: Bacteria > Bacteroidota > Bacteroidia > Bacteroidales > UBA4417 > UBA4417. The sequence continues at coordinate 125,081 of CAYQTT010000002.1, forward strand.
GTTTCCAGATTCAGGAAATGTTTTACTGAGTCTATTATTTTTGATTTGTCAGCATCAGCAATAATGCCTGCGCCGTTTTCAATAATCTCAACCCATTCCGTTTCCGGACGGGCAACTACCAGTGGTTTTTTAAAGAAATATGCTTCTTTCTGCACTCCGCCCGAATCGGTGAGGATGAGCCTTGCATTTTTCTCAAGTACGATCATTTCAAGGTATGAAACCGGTGGTATCAGGTGAATGTTTTTATTGTTGATAAGCTTTTTGTGCAAATCTGCGGGTAATTTGTGTTCGATAATTTTTGAAGTACGCGGGTGAAGCGGCAGCACAACGCTCAGGTTCATGTTCTCAGCAATGGTGCACATAGCACCGATAATCTCCTGCAGGCGTTCAGGTGAATCTGTATTGTTGTCGCGGTGAATAGTACAAAGAACAAACTCATTTTCCTTCAGCTTCAGGGTTTCCATGATATTTGTCCTTTGTCCGGCGATTTTTGCAAAATAAACCAGGTTGTCAAACATAATGTCTCCGCAATGAAAAACACCAGGTTTGTCTGACGAATAAGGCGCTTTATTCCCGGTTGTAAAACCTTCGCGTTCCAGGTTTTTTATCCCCGTGGCTGTGGGCACAAATAATAGGGTAGAGGCATGATCGCACATAATCCGGTTGATTTCCTCAGGCATGCTTTTATTGAACGAACGCAAACCGGCTTCGATATGAACCACCGGAATATGAATTTTGCTTGCTGCTACTGTACCGGCAAGAGTTGAATTCGTGTCGCCGTAAAGGACAATATAATCAGGCTTTTCGGCCAGCAGAATTTCTTCAATTCCTTGAATCATCAGAGCCGTTTGTTTGCCATGAGAGGCTGAGCCGATATTCAGATTAATGTGCGGGCTCGGAATGCCTAATTCTTCGAAAAACACCTGCGACATATTGGTGTCGTAATGCTGACCGGTATGAATAATGATCTCTTGTATGGTATCGGAAAAAGAATTGCGGATTGCACGGCTCAAAGCTGCCGCTTTTATTATTTGTGGCCTTGCGCCAACTACAGTTACAATTTTAATCATTTAACTTTATGCTAATTAGTTTTAAATCTTTATGAAATAACACAAACGCTGAAACCTTTCTTACAGCTCTTAACCCTCCAATCCCATCAATCTCATCAATCCCGTCAATCCCATCAATCCTCCTGCAAATTTACATTATTCCCTCGTCGGCGAAACTATAATAATTTCCATCCCCGATTATAAGGTGGTCGAGTACCGGCAGATCGAGCATATCTCCGGCTTCCTTCAGTTTCCGGGTAAGTTTGATATCCGCGTCGCTTGGTGCGAGCTGCCCCGAAGGGTGGTTATGCCCTAAAATAATAGATGTGGCGTTATTATCGAGCGCAATTTTAAATACTTTACGCGGGTCAACTACTGTGCCGGTAATTCCGCCATCACTTATTTTTACTGCCCTAAGTACTTTGTTGGCCCTGTTGAGAAGTAAAATGCAGAAATTTTCGTAATTCAGATCACCAAGTTCTTTTTGAAGCAGAATGAAGGCTGTTTTACTGTCTTTTAGCTGAGGCTTTTCATTCAGTATCGAAGTGCTTCTCCTGCGCCCGAGTTCAAGTGCTGCGGCTATAGTTATTGCTTTTGCCTCACCAATACCTTTATATCGCTGAAGATCCGAAATAGTTAAACGCGACAATTCGGCCAGGTTGTCATTTACTTCATTCATAATTCTTTTCGAGAGTGCAACTGCTGATTCTTCGTTGTTTCCTGATCCTATGAGAATTGCTATCAATTCGGCATTACTGAGTGCTGCCGGCCCTTTATAAAGAAGTTTTTCGCGTGGCTGATCGTCTTCGGCCCAATCTTTAATTGATATCTTCTGATTTTTGATCATATTTATAAGTTTGCTAATAAAATATATCAGGAGGCTAAAATACAAAAGTATATGAAACGAAAAAGCCCCTGCATGCAGAGGCTTTTACAAACGATAAGTTTTTACTTAGAGTGCGTTAACTTTTTTTGTAAGCTTCGATTTCAGGTTCGATGCTTTGTTTTTGTGGATAACACTCTTCTTTGCCAGTTTATCAATTAGTGAAACAAGTGAAGGGAGCTTCTCAGCAGCAACGGCCTTATCTTCTAATTCGCGAAAACCTTTAATTGCGTTACGCATGGTTTTTGCATAATAACGGTTACGAAGCCTTTTCTTTTCGTTTGCTCTGATCCTTTTTAGGGATGACTTGTGATTTGCCATTGTTAAACTTTAAAATTGTTAGTAGTCCGTAGGGGAATCGAACCCCTGTTACCAGGATGAAAACCTGACGTCCTAACCCCTAGACGAACGGACCATCTCTTTTTTTGAGGCTGCAAAGGTAATCCTTTTTTTTATTCGGACAATAGGAGCATTAAAAAAAATGTAATTTTTTGCAAAATATTCATGTTGCTTTCTCAATGCATTGATTTATAATATACAGGGATACCTAACCTTGTTTCTTGCATTGAACAGTAAGTATAAATCAATTCAATTCGGTAGCTATTTAGGTGTAAAAGTAAGCTTTTGAACGAAATTTGGAGTCTTGTTTCTCGAATAAATGTTCTAATCAAGTAAAATTGCTTTTCTGTTGACTAATAATTTTGGGATCATCCTGCTAAAAGCACTTTTGATCGGGATGATTTCTGGACAATAAACTAACTTCAGCTTTAATTTTTTCAGAATTAAATTATTCGCTATAAAACCATGTTTTGTCAGTTTATTACCGTTTATTTAACCAATTGTTAACAAATTTATTTTAATTATTTTTATATTTAAATACTTGAATGCGTAAGTGTTCAATAAATCTGTAATGTGCTGGCATTCAAATTTATTTGGAATAATTGAAAAATGTATATATTTTGGCTGCTTCAAACCATTAATTGACTTTAACTGTTAACCAAAATCGGAAAAATGAAAAAAACATTACTCTTCACGCTTGCAACAGTATTTCTTAGTACCGGCCTTATGGCAGGAGGTATTATGACTAACTCTAATCAGAGTGCAGCTTATGCACGTATGCTTGCCCGAAATGCTTCTTTGGGGATTGATGCTGTGTATTACAATCCTGCCGGACTTACTAAGTTAGGTAACGGTTTCCACCTATCGTTGAACAACCAATCTATTTTCCAAACCAAGGATGTGGTTAACAACTATCCTTATCTGCATGGTTCGCCCGAAGCAAAGTTCACAGGTGTTGTGGAAGCACCTGTATTTCCTGGAGTGTATGCCGTTTATAAAATTGACAAACTTGCTTTTTCATTTGGATTTAATCCTGTCGGTGGCGGCGGTGGCGCTAAATACGACAAAGGACTTCCATCGTTCGAAATGCCAATTTCGGACCTTGTTCCAAGTCTCGCTGCCAGCGCAGGTGTTACTGATTATATGGCCGACATCTATTTTGAAGGCACTTCGGTATATTTCGGTTATCAATTCGGCCTTTCCTATGAAGTAAATCCTTCGCTTTCGCTTTTCGCAGGTGTACGTACTGTATCTGCCAAAAACACCTACAACGGATCGATCCGGAATATTATGATTAACCCTACAATTGCCAATACTCCATATGCAGGTGCGTTTATGCGGGCTGATGTTTTCGGAACACAACAAGCCGCTTATTATACAGGCGTATCATCACAATACAATACAGCCGCAGCTGGTGCAGGAGGTCTTGCCGATGCTGGGTTGGGTTCATATACTTTTGCCCAGGCACAGGCAGCCGGATATATTTCAGCCGCTCAGCAGGCCGCTTTCGAAGGCGCTTTGCTGGCAGCCGGACAGCCAAAGGAAACTCCTATAGCATCAGCTGAAGTTGTGTATTCAACGGTTTCGGCTCAGGCTGCAGGAGGTGCTGCCCAAATGACAGGATTAGCCGCAAAAACCGGTGATGCCGAAGTTGATGTAACTCAAACAGGTACAGGTTATACCCCAATGTTTGGCGCTAACCTTACTATAGCTGAAAAACTGACATTAGCTATCAAATATGAAATGATCACCAAAATTGAGCTGACTAACGAAACCACAGTTGACGGTACAGGTTCTTTCCCCAATGGAGGTAAATCGAGGGCTGATATGCCAGCAATGTTATCGATAGGCGCATCCTACCCTGTGACTAAAAAATTAAATGCCGCGCTCGGATTCAATTATTACTGGGATAAAACTGCTGATTACGGTAAGAAAGACGAACTTGGTATGCCAGTAGCTAATGATGTTCTTATTGATAATAACTTCTATGAGGCATCTGTCGGGCTTGAGTATAACTTCACCGAAAAATTCCTGTTAAGTGCTGGTTTCAACTATGCTAAGACCGGCGTTTCTGAAGCTTATCAAAGCGATCTGAGTTATAGTAACAGTTCAAATACTGTTGGCTTTGGCGGACAGTACAAAATATCTCCGGCAATAGGTCTAAACCTTGGAGCCCTGCTTACTATGTACGAAGGAAACAGCAAAACTTTCAACCATAAACTAGGAACTAACCTCATTCCGGTAATGGAAGATTACACAAAATCAACCTGGCTTCTCGCTATTGGTTTAGATATTAAAATTGGGAAATAGGAATTAATTTCCCCGTTAAAATGCAAAAAGCCTTCAGTAATGAGGGCTTTTTGCATTTTTGAGGTTTGAGTTTGTAAAATGTAAAGATTACGTCTTTTCGCTTTTTGCAAAATTGGGATTTAATTGCATTGAGGAAAAAATTTTGAACGTTTACCGGGTAATCACAATTCTTTGATTTGCCCTTTCCGCTTCATTTTCAAGTGTAAGAGAATAAACTCCGGGTACCAATCGGCTAATGTCCAAAGTTTCATTTCTTATAAAATCATTATTTTCTGTTTCTAAAACTACTTTTCCCTGCGAATTATATATTACAAGCCTGCATGCACCGCGAAGAGATGATTTAAAATTGATCATGTTTTTAGCCGGATTAGGCCACACTATTAGTTTTTCGCCCAATGGCTGATCGGGTATGCCAATCAATGGTGAAGCTTGAATAGAAAGTGCCTGGGAGAAATCACCTGTACCACAACTGTTTATGCCAGCTACGGAAAGTGAAGCAGTACCGTTAAACTGTGGATTCCAGCTTACCTGGCAATTGTTAAATGTTTGTTGGAGAGTGCCCGCTTCAGCAGGAATTATTTTCCAGAAATACTCAACTGCATTGGGTGATTCGTTTGTGGTATAATTGCTTACAGGTGTAAGAAATACGTTAACAGATTCAGGTCCGGCCGGTTGTGACGGAGGTTCCGCTGCTAAATCAACAATTACTGTTATTGTAGCAGGAACTGTATTATTTCCATCGCTGACCTCTACATTATATTGGGTCGAAACCAATGGCGTTACCACAGGATTGGAGATACCGGAGGTAAATCCGGGAGGAACCGATGTCCATATATAAGTATAAGTTCCTGTGCCTCCGCCTGCAATTGCATTGAGTTGTGAATTACTTCCCAGGCAGATCCGTGGAGGGATGGCAGTTGCATTTACACTTAAAGGGCTTCCGGCAACATTTACAAACACAATATCAGTTGAACTGCATTGAGTAAGCGGATCGCTAATCTGTAAGGTAAACTCAACAGAACTTGTTAAATTTAGTGTAAATGGATTGAGTATTCCTCCGTACACAAGCTGATTTTCCGGTTGCCAGTTAATTACAAGTGAGGTTGTTCCTCCGCTTGCCTGTCCATTCAACTGGGTTGATGTTCCGTAAGGGATTGTCTGATCTGTTCCGGCATCGGAAAATACAGCCGGATGGATTGTGAGCTTTAACGAATCGCTTGAGCTGCCACATTGAACAGACCCATAGGCTGTTAGTATTAGGAACACTTCTCCATTGCTGATATCAGCCGGTCCCGGTGAATAAACCGGAGAAAGTATAAAATTACTGCTAAAAGTTCCATCGCCCGAGCTTGTCCATTGCAAAGGCTGAACTGTAACTGCTGTAGCTCCAACAATTGCGAATTCCTGTCCTGAGCATATTGCATCATCTTCTCCTGCAGAAGCTATCGGGTTTTGAAGTACACTTAGTAAAAGAGTGTCGGAAACTGTTTGGGTAGTTGAATTGCTGGCTTCAATAGCAAGGTTAACGGTTCCCATGACTAAATCGCTGTTCCCCGGATAATAAACAGGCGCTGGAATGCTGCTATTGCTGAAATATCCGTCGCCTGAAGTCGTCCACAAAATAGCATCAGCATTTAATACTACAGGTTGAAGTGCATACCCTGATGGGTGACAGATAAAATCATCATTACCTGCATTGGCAATTAGTAAAATATCATCGTAAGGCGGCCAGATGATAAAATCGACCCAGGCTTTATCACTCCCGGCAACTGTGTTTACATCTTTATTGTATTTCCATGCAAATGTATGAGTCCCGGCTGACACGGCATAGGTCATTTTACCCCATTGCACTTCACCTGACCATTTCCCCTGTTCGATGCCATCGATATAAAAAGTGAGAAAATCATAATTTGGTTCAGAAGAAATTTTCCGGTAGAAACTGATCTCGGATGCACACAATACATTCATAGTAATATACATTGAGCTGTATTGGTTATCGCCTACAGCAGGCGAAGTGGCGCAGTATGTCCCTTCATAGGGTAAATTGCCGGCAACGACCCAGGATGCATTTCCTCCCGATTGCCAGGGGTAACGGGTGAAATTTCCGGTTTCAAAATCTTCGGCAATAATTCCCACATTGAAAAATACGCTGTCCATTGCCGAATAATTTTTATCAGCAGCAAAATGAAGTGATGCGAAAGCTATATGCCCGACCGGACATGCGGCTGATACTGATACCTGGAAGGTTATATTGTGGGTGATTTGTTTTCCGATGGTGTCAATGGATGCATTTCCCTGCAAAATACTGATCATAGGATCTATCGCTGTCAGGAGTGCACTTACGTTTACGCAGGCTGATCCGCCTGTATTGCTAATACTTATATTCAGGGTTCCGGTTTCGCCTGGCATAAGGATATTGTTATTTCCATCCGTTATGTTGAGGGCTGTAATTTTAAGGTTTGCTGAATAAGCAGTGATCGGAATCGTTCGTATAAAAACATCCTCAGTTGCAATTGCCTGGCTGATGGTGCTTATTTCGTAACCGTCCGGAATTGCTTCAGATACCAGAAAAGCCATTGCATCAGGTATTATAACGGTTTGACCCGGATTTAATAGTCCAATAGTCTGTGTGCTGTCAATCAGAGTGATGTAAAGATCGGAAATCAGTAATTTTAAATTCACATTATGAAGTGCTGAGTTGCCGATATTGGTGAGTTTTGCTGTAAGTAAAGCTGTTTCACCATATTCAACAATACTGTCACCTCCTGAATTAATAATATACTCTATATTAATGCCTTTGGTCGAAAATGTCAGCGTTTTGGTATTAAACATGTTATTATTGTCTTCAGCATAAAACCGGATTGGAACAGCGTTGTATGAGTCGGAGGGTGTTCCTGAAAAAACACCTTCGTCGCTTAGGGTCATTTCAGCCGGAGATGGTGAGGGCAAAAAACTAAACTTGCTGTTTGCAACAGGCTGAGTGAGCGAATCGGTGATAGCAGCAAAATGATAATTAACCCCATCGCCATTCGAAAAACCCGCATTCCATTTAATCCAGTCGAACGATAGGATGGTTCCGTAATAGAATTCAATTTTCCCGTCAGGAAAAATTTTAACGGCAAAATTCAGATCTGTCGTAGGTCCGTAGTTGTACATACCTGATTTCCATCGGAATATTACAGCATCCTGGTTTCCTTCGTACCATATTCCATCTCCTTCAGCCGGGTAAAGTGTAAGTGGTTTCGACATATAGGGGGAAATGTTGGCTGTATTTTTAAAAAAAGTCTTCTCGTAAATAATAAACGTCCATGGCATCAGGTCAGGCTGAAACATGAGGTAGCCATCCACATGAGCATAAACTTTTGAATATTTTTTACCGTAAAACGGAAACTCGAAAGGCAGATTCACTTCAGTAAAACCACTTGTATTACCTGAAACTGTAAGCTGCTGTGTATTTACTGTCGGGAATGAAGTATTTATGGGCGTTTCGGTATAATCGGTAAGCAATTTCCAGCGGTATGCAGGAGTTCCTCCCGCAGCATTCATTTGTTGGCTGTAAGGTTCATAAATCTTTGCTTCAGGAAGAACAGTATTAGTTATGTCAGGTTTGCTATGATTTGGTGCGTGCGTTATGGTCATCACTGTCATTCCGTTATTAACCAGAGGTAGATTACTGACAGTACAAGGTATTGTAGAGGTGGCGCCATTATAATCGACAAGTGCAAATGAAATTATTTCACCTGATGCAAGTGACGAAGGATCATTTTCGCTCAGCATCAGGAAAAATTTAGCTGTCTGACCCGGAGCAATCTCGCTGAGCAGGGGAGTGGCATCAATTCCGAATTCAATGGTTTTATCTGCTTCAGTAGTACCGCCAAGCATATATTTATCACCGCCCTGCAAGTCGAAAACGGGTAAGTTAAGTAAAGCATCGGGTTCAGTAGCAAGAGGATTTTGAGCCACTCCTGCCATCAATTTTAACTTATTGCGCGAGGTATGCTTCAAGGTGATTTTATAGGTGATTTTTGGAACTACATCTTGCCTGACTTTAATAATATGAGCAGCATGATTCCATATCCCCCCACTCCCAAGGTTATCGGCAAAAGTTTTGTACATCACATACGAAAACCCCTGGTTTCCCCAGTTATTAATTCCACCGTAAGTATTTGCAAGCTTGAAACCACCAATTTCCCAATCTTTCATATTTACGGTTCCATCGCCGTTAATGTCCAGATGGTTAGTATATTGTCCGTCGTTGTTATAATCGTAACGTATTGAATCATTGTATCCTACAAGTGTAACAGCGTGGTTCGGACTTCCTCCCCATGTTGTGATCACCCATTTGCCGGCTTCGGGAGTTCCTGCTGCCAGCTGAGCATCAGGTGTTTTGTATTGAATATATATGTTTGCCAAACCGCCAACGCTTGCAGTGTTGGAATGATTATAAATCCAGTTTTTGAGTTTATTTAATCCGTTTTCGTCTCCTGCATTTATCGAATAAACATCGGATATCCGGTTATGCATGGCATTGTAATATTTATCGTAGCCTGTCATCCACCTGGAAGCGCCTCCTGTTGCCAGACCACCATAATCAGCAGAAGTTGGTGTTCCGCAGCGTTTTACTATTTCCCATGTTTCGAAATAGCTAACCCCGGCATCGCTTCCGTCATTAATAAAATTATACGTAAAATGAGTCGCATACTGATTTTGGGTTGTACTGGCTGCTACATTGCGTGCAAAATCAATTTCGTAGGTAAAATTGAGTCCGATGCTCGCCGCTTGTCCGCATTCGAGCCCCGACTGGTTAAATAAAGGTCTGAAATAAGGTTGTAATGTATTATCAACACTTGCAGGTAATGTGGCTGACTTATCGCCGGTAATAAATACATACTCGGGGATGGAGGCAAGTTTCTGAAGATCAGTTTCTGAAAGTGACTGCAGCTCAGAGGGGTATTGTTTTTCCTGGGCCAGCGCAAGAACAGATAGTAATACCGCAGTTACAAGTAGGAGTACGAGTTTTTTCATAGTAGTTAATTAAAAAATCATCTAAAAGTAATAGATTTTTCAGTCCGGGATGCGCTTCCTGAAAATTAGTTCGGGATGAAACTTTAAAAGCTCGTTAATATTATAATAATAGAAATTGTGATAAGCAGATCATTATTTTACAAAACGATTATTGTTTCGAAATTGTGACACCTGTTGATAGCACGATCTGGTATGAAAAATCACTATTTCCCGATTTCAGTTTTGTTGTTTTTAGCTGAATCAATGGCAGATTGAACATCCTGCAACTTACGTGTATATCTCTCCATTTCGACAGCTTCATTTACCTTTTTCTCAATAAGCAGTTCAAAATATTTATCCTTGTATTCATCAGTAGGATTTTGTGGCTCCTGGGACTGATATTTAAAAATAATCCAGAAAGCGAAAACGGACAGTGAAATTAATAAAGCCAGGGAAGCCAGCACTAAAGGACGATAATCCCGACGCTGGTTTTTTAGGGGAAAGTCGCTATCTTGCTGGTTAGCTGGTATTTCATAGAGTTCGTTATCCGATGTTTGCACCGAAACACTCACCGGCAGATGCCTTTCCAGCAATTCTTCAAAATAGTCGCCTATCGTATCTTTTATCAGGAAATCGAGTGCCTGCCGCGTTGTCCCATAATTGATATACCTGCATATTACCACCAGTTTAAACTGAATGGTGAGCGATCCGTGCTCCTTGTAATTCAAAAAATAAACTTTTGTGCTGTCGCGGATTACAATACTTCGTTCGATATTACTTTGAAGGAAATTCAGAATCGGATTTTCACGTTTATCGCCCTTTGTGCGCGTATCCTCGAACCGTGTTAATTCAGCAGAAAGCAAATCATGCAATTCATGAAACTCCTTATCCTTATCCTTAATCCGGATAGCATATTCGATTTCGCGAATGGTTAAAGCATCGGTTGATTTGCTAAGGGGCATAATTGAGCAATACAATTTCTACACAAAGTCTGATTCTGATTTTCAGATTCAGTTTTTTAGGTTAATACGTTAAAATCTCAACTTTTTTAAATAAAGTTCTTATAAAATTTCATCGTGATCGCCTTGAAAACGGAAGCCAAGCCTTTTGCCGGTAGTAATTTTCATATTGTCGAGCGTGGTTTGAATATCGGCAACCGTTATCATTTTCAATGAATCGTAAGGTGGTGTAAGTAAGTCGAAATTAACTGTATACCTGATGGCCGATTCAAGAATCATGCGTACCGATTCGCGGGATATAACTGACGACTGAAAATTGTTGTACAGTTGCCCCACTTCCCGTTTGCCTTCAATAAAATAATGATTCTCATTATTAACGAATATCCGGCCTATCATATAACCAAGATCATTCATGCGGTTGTATTTGAATGAATCGGCCAGGAAATTGAAGATCATTATGATACCGCAATAGGAGCGGAGTGTGTTTTCGTGAATATAGCTGGTTTTCATTACCTCATGATCGCGCGAAAACTCAAAAATATTGGTATGCATTGTGAAAATCAGTATATCTCCCCCGAACCTGAGTTCAGCTTCAAATTCGCCTTTATCGCGGTATTCAAAAGGAATCTGTAACGGATCACTTTTAAATTTCTGCCTGTATTCCTGATCCATTTCAATTAGAACGGACTTAAAAAGCCTGAAAGTTTCAAGTGTGTTGCGGTAAACTTCCTGCTTGAAGGAAGCCTTCTTCCTAAGGCCGGGAAACAGATCGTCGGCTGGTAAAATATCCATCATAAAACAAGTAATTATTGAGGATATAAAAGTAAGCTAATATTCAAATTACTGAAATGTTATTTTTTGTATTTTTTCACAACGGCCTGCGCGCACCGCACTCCATCCATAGCAGATGATACTATTCCTCCGGAATATCCTGCTCCTTCGCCACAGGGATACAATCCGGGCAGGTTTACATGTTCGAGCGTATCGTTATCACGGAGTATCCGTATAGGTGATGATGTGCGCGATTCTGTTCCCAGGATAACTGCTTCCGAGGTGTGATACCCTTTCATCATTTTATCGAATTGCAGGAAGGCTTCCTGCAACCTGCCCGAAACAGAAGGAGGAAGGATTTCGTGCAAAGGTGCTGAAACAATACCGGGATTGTAGGAACATTCAGGTAATGAATCAGATGCAATTCCCCTGGTGAAATCGCTGATCCGTTGTGCCGGAGCCGCCTGACTCATTCCTGCTGCGCGCCAGCAGGCATCTTCGATACGGCGCTGAAATTCAAGTCCGGCAAATGGACCGTATTGCGAAAGATGTGCAATATCCGACGGATCGATCTGCACTACAATTCCTGAATTGGCATATGGGGAATTTCGGCGGCTGTTCGACATACCGTTAACAACCACCTGACCGGCTTCAGTTGCCGAAGGAACAATTATACCTCCCGGACACATGCAGAATGAAAACACACCGCGTCCTTCTACTTGTTTTACCAGGCTGTATGTAGCTGCCGGTAAATACGGATCACGGGGCGATTGCCGGTATTGAATGCTGTCGATAAGTTCCTGCGGGTGCTCGGCTCTTACGCCTAAAGCGAAACTTTTTGCTTCGAGGGTAAGCCCTTTGCTGTGCAATAAATCGTAAATATCACGGGCTGAATGCCCTGTGGCCAGTATTACTGCCTGGGCTTCGTAACGGTTGCCGCTTTTATCTTCAACTCCTTTTAGTTTTCCGTTGCGGATAATAATATCGGAAATACGACGGTTAAAATATATTTCGCCACCGGCTTCGAGGATGCTTTGGCGCATGGCTGATACTATGGCAGGCAACTTGTCGGTTCCTATGTGAGGATGGCTGTCGATAAGTATATCCTCGGAAGCACCGTGCGAAACCAGGGTCGCGAGGATTTCGTCAACATTACCGCGTTTTGTCGAACGTGTATAGAGTTTCCCATCGCTGTATGTTCCGGCTCCGCCTTCGCCAAAACAATAATTGGAATCAGGGTTTACGATATGTTCCCTGTTTATTTGTGCGATATCAAATTTCCGGGCTTTTACATCCTTTCCACGCTCAATCACAATTGGTTTCATTCCGTTTTCGATCAGTGTCAATGCTGCGAATAAGCCTGCAGGACCAGCCCCGACTACAATAACCGGAGTTTTATGACTTACATCAGGATAATTTTTGCGGATATTTTTTCGCGTTTCGAGAGGCTGTTCATCAATGTATAACTCTGCTTTCAGCCTGATTTTGATTTTGTACGAACGGGCATCAATTGATTTCTGAATCGGATCAAGGAATTTTATACGGCCTGGCTGAATGCGAAGTACATGTGCAAAGGCAGTTTTCCAACCTGCAGGGTCAGCAGCCTGTTTAGGTGTCATTGCAATTTCAATTTCTTTGCGCATGGAAATGGTTGAGAGAATAAAAATGGAGTAATTACCAGCCTGAAACCGGCATAATTGCATTTAACCAACAGAATTACACGGGTATTGTTTGGAAAAAGCGAAGTTAATGTTTATTCGAAAGTGAAGGATATCTGAAACATCTTGGACGACATACGATCAACAGCATCCGTATAAATAGTGTTATCACGCTTTAAAACATCAAATAATCCATACGACATGGTGATTTCGGCCCCAAACTTAAAATAGGCTGTGTAAAAATCAAATCCAACTCCGCCCAAAGCATAAACATCCTTTCGGTTGATAAATACATAAGCTGCTGCATTATCGGCTTTTTTCTTTGCATTCGATGCAAGATCGATGGCATATTTCCCTCCGGCAAGCACATAAGGCCTTACATTATGGATGCGTTTCCCTTTAAACCTAACCCAGAGCGGGAATTCAACGAAAGTTGACTGAATGTTTTTGGTAACATAAAGCATCTTTGGTTCCGGGGTGTCATAATAACTTTGAATGGTATAATCCAGATTTCTTTCACCAAACGTGAGTGAAGGAGTGAACCGCAAATCGAAATACTCGCCAAGCCTGAGGTTGCTTACAATGCCGATTACAAATCCGAAAGTAGGAGTGGCTTCCATATTAAACAGGTAAGCGGAATCTACGTTCTGGTCGGGAAGCGATTGGTTGATTTCGTTATTGTAATACATTTTCTTCTGGTAACCGGGGTATGTATTTATCGTGAAAAACATTTCATTAACTCCCAGCAGAAATCCAAAATGGTAAGGTGCCTCGTCGTAATCCGGTTTGTTTGGCACCTGGCGTGATTGCGCAAAAGCCCCGCTTGTAAAGCAGAGTAAAATAATAAGTGAAAATAATTTGTGTATGTGCAGCATGAAATATGAGTAGTATTGCAACAAAAACGGCGTAAGTTGTTGTTTAGTATGTATAACGAACTTTACATTCCTGATTATTTGCGGTGTTGCAATAGTGATTCCTATTTTTTCCCAATATAAAGGTTTGTGATCCCAAAGCTCAGACTTATAAATTCAGCATGGCTGAAACCGGATTTGAGCATAATTTTCAGGAAATCCTGTTCCTGCGGGAAAGCTGCAACCGATTCGGGTAAATAAGTATAAGCTGACGAATGCCGGGATACAACACGCCCGATTGCAGGCAATATAAATCTAGAATAAAAACCAAATAATTGCTTAACAGGAAATTTGCCAGGTTTTGAAAATTCGAGAATAAATGCCCTGGAGCCGGGTTTTAAAACTCTGCTCATTTCGCTCAATCCTTTCGACAGGTTTTCGTAATTTCTGACTCCGAAAGCAACCATGGCAGCATCAAATTCGGCATCTCCAAACGGAAGATTCTCGGAATCGGCTTTCATAAGCGTGATGGTTTTCTCAAGTCCCAGTTTTTTTACTTTCTCTTTTCCGATAGCCAGCATTTCTTCAGCAATATCAGTACCTGTAATATTTTCAGGATATAATTTTGAAGCAGCAATTGCAAGGTCGGCAGTGCCGGTGGCTAAATCGAGGATTCGACATGGATTATCCTCCGACATGAGTTTGACAAGTTTTTTCCTCCATCCACGGTCAATTCCCATTGATAATAAATGGTTTAACAGGTCGTATCTGCCGGCTATATCATTGAACATTACCTGCACCTGCTGTTTACGGCCCGGAGATTGAGAAATGGGAGGTTTCGACATGCTTGTTAGTATGGGTTTAATATAAGTTTTAATAATCAGTTGGTTACAACAATAAGTAATTTGTGCCAAACTGTAAAATAGAAAGGAAATGACTTTCCGGGAAATTGAAGGTATTGCGATTGGAAATCAGTCGCTTTATTTTAATTCAATAATGGCTTCTTCCAAAAGTCTGGCTCTATCAACAGGCACTACACCTGATTGTTCGCAAACCAGTCCGCCTGCAATATTCGATAGTGATGCTAACAGTTCGGGAGTGGTTTTTAACGCCAGGCAAAGCGCAGCAACACTGATTACGGTATCGCCGGCACCGGAAACATCAGCAATGCTTCTCATTATAGCAGGAATAATTAGAGAATCAAATCCATGCCCGTTTTTAGCGCTGATAAAAACACCATGTTCTGATAACGTAATCATTACCAATTGAGTATTAAGATTTTTGTGCAATTTTTCTGCTGCTTCACGCAGACTGCCAATCGCTGTTGGATCAACCTCTGTTTTAAGACCTTCTGTAATTTCTTTGAGGTTCGGCTTGAAAAGCGTAACGCCTCTATAAGCCAAAAAGTTCTTTTTCTTTGGATCAACAGCTACCGAAATTCCCGAATTCAGCGCTAAAGATGTTATGTTTTCAATCACCTCTGCTGTCAATACACCTTTATTATAATCCTGAAAAATAATTACGTCAGGTTTATTTTGGGCAACCAACTGTTTAACGCAATTCAGCAGCGCTTCAGTATCGGCGTTATTTAGATCAGTGTCAATTTCTTCATCAACCCGAAGCATCTGCATCCGGTTGCTGATAATACGAAATTTTGTGGTGGTAATTCTGTCGCTGCTGCGGATTATGCCTTCGGTATTCAAACCTTCACCCTGCATGAGTTTGAGGAGAATATCGCCTTGTTTGTCATTTCCAATTACCGAACACAGGATTGCTTCGCCTCCGAGCGACTTGATATTAAGCGCAACATTGGCGGCTCCGCCAAGCATATTGTCTCTTTTTTTGAGGGCTACAACCGGGACCGGGGCTTCCGGCGAAATCCGGTCCACCTTGCCGATAAGGTACGAATCGACCATTACATCACCGATAACCAGCACTTTGCATGAATTAAATCTGCTGAAAAGCTGTCTTATCTCCAGTTCCGGAATGGTCATAACATAAATTGTTTTGGTGATTTAAACGATTGAAATCGTTATCGGTATATTTATTTCAGTTTTGCCAAAGCTTCGCTGATCCGTTTAATTGCTTCGCGGAGTGTGTCTTCGGACGTAGCATACGAAATTCGGATGCAATCGGGCGATCCAAAGGCTGCTCCCGGAACAATTGCTACAAATGCGGTATCCAGAAGATAGTCGCAAAGGTCAGATCCTGAAAGAATTATCCTGTCGCCAAATGATTTGCCGTAGTAATAGGTAACTTCAGGGAACAGGTAAAAAGCACCATCAGGAACATTGAGTTTTACTCCCGGTACTTCGCGTAGTAAGCTGATTGCCAGGTCGCGGCGATATTTGAAAGCATCTACCATTTGTTTGATGTCATCGCTTTCGGCCGGATCGGTATTCATTGCTACTATAGCTGCCCGTTGAGTTATCGAACAGGTTGCGGATGTAATTTGTCCCTGGAGTTTATCGCAGGCCTGTGCAATTTCCTTAGCCGCAGCCATATAGCCAAGCCGCCAGCCCGTCATGGCAAAACCTTTCGATAATCCGTTAATTACAATTACACGGTCGTGGATCGAATCAAACGATGCAATGCTGTTGTGTTTACCTGTAAAATTGATGTTTTCGTAAATTTCGTCGGAAATCACAAAAACATGTGGATGGCGGGCAAATACTTCAGCAAAAGCTTCAAGTTCGTCGTGCGTATAAACTGTTCCCGAAGGATTACATGGACTACTGAAAATAAAAATTTTAGTATTTGGAGTTATAGCAGCTTCTATTTGTGCAGCTGTAACTTTAAAATCAGATTGAATGCTGCTGTCGATAAATACACCTTTGGCCCCGGCCAGTTTAATAATTTCCTTGTACGAAACCCAATAAGGGGCAGGAATCAGCACTTCTTCGCCCGGATTTGCCAGGCACAGAATTGCATTGGCAAGCGACTGTTTTGCGCCCGTTGACACAACTATTTGTTCTGCTGTGTAATTCAGCCCATTATCGCGTTTTAGTTTATCAGCTATGGCTTTCCTGAGTTCAGGATAGCCCGGAACCGGCGTATAATGAGAGTAATTCTGATCTATAGCCTCCTTAGCAGCTTCTTTAACATGTTCGGGAGTATTAAAATCAGGTTCGCCAATGCTAAGGTTTATAACATCGAAACCTTGAGCACGAAGTTCGCGGCTGCGGCGGGTCATCGCCAGTGTTTCTGATTCGGCAAGCAGGTTAATCCTGTCTGACAAGTAGTTCATTGCTGATGGTTTTAAAACAACATTAGTGGCAAAAGTAGAAAAATTATCAGATGCTTGTGCTATTTTGGAAATTGTTTGTTAACCAAATAACATCTCAGATTATTAATTATCTCTAAAGCACGATTTGTTTAGAAGAATACTGAGCTATTTTTTCGAAATTTGCATTTAAATCTATTATCACCATGCTGGCTCTGATCGAATTATTAAAATACACTGTTCCTTCGC
The DNA here is from genome assembly GCA_964420555.1 of uncultured Lentimicrobiaceae bacterium. Classification (GTDB taxonomy): domain Bacteria; phylum Bacteroidota; class Bacteroidia; order Bacteroidales; family UBA4417; genus UBA4417. The sequence goes on from CAYQTT010000002.1 coordinate 142,377, forward strand.
TGGTTGTGCTTGCTGCAGCCTACTTTTTACTAAAAATGTTTCTTGACAAGGAAGCTGAAAAAAATCAGATTCAAATGCGTCTCGATGTGCAAAAGATCACTCTTCCGGTCAGGATGCAGGCTTATGAAAGGCTTGTACTGCTACTCGAACGCATTGAGCCCGCCGGATTACTTGTACGTACCAACTTGCCTGGGATGAATGCAAGTCAGCTCCAATCGGCATTGGTTCAGTCTGTTAGGTCAGAATTTGAACATAACCTTTCTCAACAATTGTATGTTTCGTCCAAAGCCTGGGAAATGGTGAGGAATGCCCGCGAGGAAGCTATAAAACGGATCAATACCGCTGCAATGAAACTACCGCCCGACGCAACTTCGGCCGACCTTGCAAGTCTTATCCTTATTAATGATATTGATGCTGAACTATCAGTTGTTAAAGGTGCACTCGATGTTTTGAAGGCTGAAGCCAGGCTGAACTTCTTTTAAAAGCCTGTTGAAGTTTTACCCGGATATTAGTAAGTACACATCGTCTTTGCTGCAAATGAACTTTATCAGCTTCATTTTTGTTTAATGATTTAATTTTAACATTAAACAATGAAGCGCATTGAATTTTTTCAGTTTGTACCCGGAAGCCTTGATGAAGTGTGGGATTTTTTTTCCTCTCCCTCCAACCTCTCCAAAATTACACCTCCCGAAATGGGTTTTGTCATTACATCACCACCTCAATCCGCGATGTATCCGGGCATGTTTATCACTTACAAGGTAAGTCCTGCTTTAGGAATAAAGTTGAACTGGGTAACGGAAATAACGCAAGTGAGCGACAAGAAGTTTTTTATTGACGAACAACGAAGCGGACCCTATCACATATGGCATCATGAACACCATTTCAGGGAAGTGAATGGTGGTGTGGAAATGCATGATATACTTTATTACCAGGTTCCGTTTGGCTTTTTGGGGAAGTTAGCCGGACTGGTTTTCATAAATAATAAAGTTAAACAGATTTTTAATTTCAGGGAAAAAAGGATTAATGTATTATTCCCTTCAAAAAAGTGAATGTAAAGAGGCACTTGCCTCATTTTAGTTAATTTCAATGATAAATATTGGAAATTATATAGCTGAGCAAGAAATAATTAACACACTTTTAACATATTTTTAATTTCATTTTTTTCTAATAGTTCCGTCTTTAAAGGCCTGAATATAAAAAATGGGAATTTTGTTCCATAATGGGACCAAAATCCGGACATGTTTCAATCAGGATATATTCATTTAGTTTGCGGTTGTCAGTCAGATACATGCACTAAAATACTTACGGACAACATAATATTACTGTTGTCTTGAATTTAATGTTTTATAACTAATTCCCGGAACAGGTTCATTTTAGTTGATGACAAAATCATCTTCCGAAACTTCAATTTCCAGTTCAGCGCCGATAAGTTCAGCCAGCCATTTGTAATCTCTCTTTATAATTAAGCGGATTTCAGTGAAACCCATTACCGGGAATTTTAATGTTGCTAACATAATTTTATTTTTTTTAATTGGTTAAAACTTTATTTCATTCTTTTTTGAATAGTTCCTCTATAGTTAGTTTATCAACCTGTGTGCCAAAAGTAACTTTGAAAACTGACACAAATTGTTAGAATTTCATTAGAAATTTTAATGAATGAAAATTCAGTGCCAATCCATTTAATTAGGCTTTCAAAATATTAAATTCTAAAAGGGGGATTTCAAATTGCAGAAACTATAAGGAAAACTATTCAAGGAACTATTAAAACTGCAAAATTTTTAAATCAGGTAAAAATTAAAAATCTGCATCATTATTTTTGAAGGTGGATTTGAGATATTAAAAATAGAGTCAATTCTGAGTTAAAGAAGTAGTTGAACATCCTAATCGGTTGTAAAGTATATTGTACAAATAGTGTAGCATTAATCACTACAAATCAACTTCTGCAAAATGATCAGGGAAGGAATTTCTCAATTGAGATGATTTTGCACTTATTTATAAAATATATTTTACTGAACAAACCTTTAATTTCCGCGGTTTTATTATCTTTGGAATAAATCTCAACTTAAAATTATACTTCAAACGAAGTAATTATGCCATACTATATTACATTGGGGAAAATCCCACACAAACGTCACACACAATTCCGGAAGCCCGACGGAGGACTTTATTCTGAGCAGCTTGTCAGCACCGAAGGCTTTTCCGATACATACTCAATTACTTACCATGTACATGCGCCGACCCTGGTAAAATCATTAGACGAACCATACAGCGTTGCGCCCGAAATTGCTGTTGCAAATAATACTCAAAACCGGAGTATGCAGGGTTTTTCCGTCAAACCGGCAGATGATTATCTGCAAAGCCGCGTTCAGGTTCTTGTAAATAATGATGTTTACATTTCTTTGGCAGCCCCGCGTAAGTCAATGACCGGTTATTTTTACCGAAATGCTTCCGCTGATGAATTGATTTTTATCCATGAAGGAAAAGGCGTTTTGCATTCCATGTATGGCGAAATTCCATTCGCTTACGGCGATCATGTGGTAATTCCCCGTGGAGTAACTTATCAGCTTGAGTTTGAAACTGAAAATAACCGCTTGTTTATTGTCGAATCATTTACACCGTTCAGGTTCCCAAAGCGGTATGTGAATAATTTCGGACAACTTCTCGAAAATTCTCCGCTTTGCGAGCGCGATATACGTGTTCCGGGCAACCTGGTTACTCACGATGAAAAGGGCGATTTTAAAGTTCTTATCAAAAAGAATGATATGATTTTTCCTTATCATTTTGCAACACATCCATTTGATGTTGCAGGTTGGGACGGATGCCATTATCCCTGGGCTTTTTCCATTCATGATTTTGAGCCGATAACCGGTAGGGTGCATCAGCCGCCTCCTGTTCATCAGACTCTTGAAGCCAACAATTTCGTGATGTGCGCTTTTGTACCAAGGCTTTACGACTATCATCCTGACGCAATTCCCGCACCTTATAACCATAGCAATGTGGATTCGGATGAAGTACTTTATTATGTCGATGGTGAGTTTATGAGCCGAAAGCATGTTGATAGAGGACAGATAACATTACATCCCATCGGTCTTGTTCACGGACCGCATCCCGGTGCTGTCGAAAAAAGTATTGGCTTGAAGGAAACCCGCGAACTGGCAGTGATGGTTGATACATTTAAACCGTTGAAGATCACAAAGCAGGCACTGGAAATTGAAGAAAAGGATTACTATAAATCCTGGGTGGAATAAAGATTGAAGATCAACCGATACAACCAAACATAATATAATCATACCTTTTTACCAGTATATAACAATCAGATAAACAAATGGATAATCAAGATTTTCTCCCCATTAACGGGACCGATTACGTTGAATTTTATGTAGGGAATGCCAAACAGGCCGCACATTATTATCAAACTGCTTTTGGATTTCAGCCTTTGGCATATGCCGGACTCGAAACAGGGCTTACTGACCGCACATCGTATGTACTTCAACAGGGTAAAATCAGGTTCATTCTTACCACAGCTATAATACCAGATTCACCGATTGGCGAACATGTGAAGCAACATGGTGACGGTGTTAAAGTTGTAGCTTTATGGGTCGATGATGCCCGGAAATCATTCGAAGAAACGACAAAAAGAGGCGCAAAACCATATCTTCAGCCAACTGTTCAGACTGATGAAAATGGAGAAGTGGTTCTTTCGGGAATACATATTTACGGCGAAACCGTGCATATTTTTGTGGAACGGAAAAATTATAAAGGAGTGTTCCTTCCGGGATATATTAAGTGGGAACCTGAATACCAGCCATCGGATGTTGGATTGAAATATGTTGATCATATGGTTGGAAATGTAGATTGGGGACAAATGAATACCTGGACCGAATTTTATGCCAATGTTATGGGTTTCAAACAGTTGATTTCATTTGATGATAATGATATTTCTACCGAATATACTGCACTGATGAGTAAAGTAATGTCGAATGGGAATGGATTTATAAAATTTCCGATAAACGAGCCGGCAAAAGGCAAAAAGAAATCGCAGATTGAAGAATACATAAATTATTATTGTGGTTCAGGTGTGCAGCATGTGGCGATGGCAACGGATAATATAATGAAAACTGTAGGCGAATTGCGCAAAAGAGGAGTGGAGTTCCTGACTGTACCTGATTCTTACTACGAAACTGTATCGGAGCGTGTAGGCGTCATTGAAGAAGATATGAAAGTGCTTCAAAATCTTGGCGTTTTGATTGACAGAGATGAGGAAGGTTATCTTTTGCAATTGTTTACCAAACCGGTTGAAGATCGTCCCACCGTATTTTATGAAATCATACAGCGAAAAGGAGCTAAATCTTTTGGGAAAGGCAATTTCAAAGCTTTATTCGAAAGTATTGAACGCGAGCAGGCCCGGCGTGGAACTCTGTAGAACTAGAAGTTTTTTGAAGAGAAGAGTTTGAATTCTTCATCGAAACCAAATTTATAATTGGTAATGTATTGATTTATAGCATTTCATCTGCATTGGCAGCATTAAGCTGTGTCTCTGCGGTAGTTAAAAATTAAACATAGTTAAATGAAATCGTGGATTGAAATAAAACCTGATAGTGATTTTTCGTTATATAATATTCCGTTTGGAATAGGCGTAATACCCGGCAGCGGGCCCAGAATTTGCACCCGTATCGGCGATTGGGTTGTTGATTTGTCTGGTATGGCAAATCTGGCTTTTTTTGATAGGAATCTTATTAAAGATTCTGAATTTACTGCTTCTGAGCTAAATGATTTTATAAACAAAGGAAAGCTTGTCACCGGGCATGTGCGGCAAGTAATTCAAAAAAGTTTTCAGGAATCGGAATACGTGGAATCAACAGCCTCTTTATTTAAAGCGCATATTCTTTATAAAGCCTCAGAAATAAAGATGCTGATGCCATTGCGGGTTGGCGATTATACCGATTTTTATTCGAGTATCGAACATGCTACCAATGTAGGTATTATGTTTCGCGATCCGGCTAATGCATTGTTACCCAACTGGAAACATATTCCGGTAGGTTACCATGGGCGGGCTTCGAGCATCGTAGTTTCAGTGGCTGAGGTTCACAGGCCAAAAGGACAGATAAAGCCGGCCGATGCAGCTTTACCAATTTTCAGCCCAACCAATCAGCTGGATTTTGAATTGGAAACAGCTTTTGTAATCGGGAAAGGAAATTCACTTGGCGACAACATTTCGACCTCTGATGCTGAAGATTATATTTTCGGTATGGTGTTGTTCAATGATCTTTCGGCCCGCGATATTCAAAGCTGGGAATATGTGCCGTTAGGGCCATTTCTTTCAAAGAATTTTGCCTCGGTAATATCGCCCTGGATTGTAACAACCGAAGCCCTTGAACCATTCAGGTGCGATGGTCCTGTGCAGGATCCGGAGGTTTTGCCTTACCTGCGTTATGATGGCAAACGTAATTTCGATATTAATCTCGAAGTTCTCATCAAACCTCAGCATAGCCAGGAGGTTAGTGTTTGTAAATCAAATTATAAATACATGTACTGGAATATGAGTCAGCAACTCGCTCATCATACCATAAACGGTTGCAATATGCGTACCGGCGATCTATGCGGAAGCGGCACTATCAGCGGCCCCGACCCCGGAAGCTACGGCAGTATGCTCGAACTTACCTGGAAAGGAACAAAACCATTCACAATGCCCGATGGCAGCGAACGTAAATTTATCAACGATAACGATACAATTATAATGCGTGGTTTTGGCGAAACAAACGGCATCAGGGTTGGCTTTGGCGAAGCTGCCGTTACTATTCTGCCTGCGAAGTAATAACCGTGAAACTTGAAACACTGAAACTTGAAAACTTGAAACCCTTCAAATGTCTTCCATAGATCCCCATAATATCCCACATCACCATCTGCACCGTATTTTACTAACTGCAGTTGCTCCCCGTCCGATTGCTTTTGCAAGCACCATCGACCAAAACGGAAATGCAAATTTATCGCCATTCAGCTGTTTTAATGTTTTTGGCGTTAATCCGAGTACATTGATCTTTTCTCCCTCACGCAGTGGCCGAACCAACGAATTAAAGGATACTCTTCTTAATGTAAATGAGGTTCCCGAAGTGGTAATCAATGTGGTAACTTTTTCGATGGTCGAACAGATGAACCTTGCAAGTACTGAATTTCCAAGAGGTGTAAACGAATTTTATAAATCCGGATTTACACCGGTTCCCTCCGAAAAAATAAAGCCATTCAGGGTTAAGGAATCGCCTGTTCAGATTGAGTGTAAGGTCCGGCAGTTAATTGAAACCGGCGATGGGCCGGGTGCAGCTAATCTTATAATTTGCGAAGTAGTATTGATTCATGTGGATGATGCTATGCTCGACAAGTCGGGTATGATTGACACCCGCAAACTTGATCTCGTTGGCAGGATGGGTGCCGATTACTATGTAAAAGCTTCGGGCCGCGCACTTTTTACCCTCGAAAAACCTGTTGCAAAAGAAGCAATTGGTGTTGATTCATTGCCCGAAGATGTGAGAATGAGCGAAATACTCACCGGCAATGACCTTGGGAAATTAGGAAGCCTGCAGGCAATGCCAACTGCTCCTGAAATTAACAAATACCTTCTTTCGCCGGTTTTCAGGACAATTTTGACGAAATACAGTGATAAAACTGAAAAGATTCTTGAGGAAGCTCACAAACTGGCTCATGCAATGATAGTTGCAAATGAACTTCGCGAAGCAATTTTATTGCTTATGGCAGCCAGTAAAAATGCCAATGCTATTGATCAGTAAGTAAACGAAGTCCATCACCTATCAGTTTTGATAATTCTTCGTTCTCTTCCGAACGCGTTATAAGGAAACCTGTGATTTCGTCGAGTGTTCCGTTTGTGTTATTAAGTTTAGTAAGTTCTTCGGCTATTTCAATTGGAAGAAGCCACTCATCGGGATATTCATTTTTGAGAATTTCCCAGGTGCCCGTATATGTTGAGCTATCTCCTCCGTTTTGCCTTGCAGCATTCACACTGCTGTATAATCCGTATAAGCGGATATTAGTTTCTGTATGACTGATATGATGAGTTTTTTCGGCAGGGACCGGAAATTCCAGGTTAAAAGCATCGGGGTCGGCCGGACCAGCAAATGCAGATACGATTTCTTCACCAACTGCCATATCAAATGTGCCCCATTCGGGCCTGAAAAGCACTGCATCCTTATTACTAACTGTACAGTCGAGGAATGAGAAAATCAGGTTTTGACCTTTGTGAGAAGTTATTTTTTCGAGTCTTCCATTAACTTTCACGCCGCCTGAGTATTCCAGGTTTAGAGTTGCGCCTGTACGAATTCCATTGGCAGAAAGTTCCCCGGCACTCATAGTCTCAATCTTTCCGCTTATACCTTTAATCGTGCCAACCGGAGAACCAAATCCATCCTTGTGATAACTGATTCCATGTCCTTCAAGTTGCTGATCCTCATATGACAGCATTGCTGGGCCACTGAAATTCAGATAAACCGCTTTTTTATCCTGCTCATGAATTTTATCCAGTATTCCTGAAACCTGCAATCCTGAACTGTAAACTACCGTGCAGGTAGAACCAGACTGCTGTGCTTTCTGCAGGCTTTCAAGTCCGCCTTTACGCAAAGCCATCGTATCAAGATATTGTTCAAGTACTGTGTTAAGATGCGCGAAATCAGGAGTTATAAAGAGTTGCGGTTGCTGTGTTGTGATGTCGAATGAAATGTTTTTTGCGTCAATAGTGTATGGAAGTTTTTTAACTTTTGGCTTCAGGCAGTTAAAGCTTTCGCCAATGGAAGAAAGTAGCCCGGCGCCATAAATTTTAGGGTTTTCGGGAGTGCCGATAAGTCCGTATTCCACGGTCCACCAATGCAGATTGCGTAATAAGGCCATTTCCGAAGGTACTTCTGTTAATTTCGAAAGTGCATCCAGTTCTGCTTCTGCTTTTGCAATATCAGCGTAGGATGTGTAAGGATCAGCTTTTAGAATAGACAAATGCCTGATCGCCTCATACATATTATTATCATACACAGATGAAAATGCTTTGCTTCCGGCTTTTCCGAAATCGCGGAGGTAAGCGGAATATTCTTCGTCGGCAATTATAGGTGCATGACCTGCAGCTTCGTGAATAATATCCGGGGCAGGCGTGTAAAGAACCTGGTCGATAGGCCTGATATCGGCAGCTATCACCAGCACATTATACGCCTGAAATTCCATAAAAGCAGCCGGGGGAATAAATCCATCCACCGCAACCGCTGCCCAACCAATTTCTTTCAAAATCCGGTTCATTCCATACATATGCGGAATGCGGTCGATGCTTATGCCGGTGCGTTTTAATCCATCAAGGTACGACGAATGGGCAACACCAGGCAATTGCTTTACATTCTGCCTCATGATATATCGCCACACTGCATGATCCTGAGCTGTATAGTTGTTATACGGCTGGTCAATGATCAGGTTGAGCAGATGACGGGGAAGCTTGTCCAATACTTCGTTACTTTCCATAAAGACTGATTATCTCAACAAAACTACTACTTTTGAAAATCTTTTGTGAAACTGTTTTCCAAAGATATATATATACTTTCATATAAATGCAGTGATTTTGACACCTTCTCTTATTTATATTGCTCTTCCGGTAATGAATGAAATGGAGCGCCTTCCACTGCTCGTAAAAGCTATTATGGAGCAAACGGAGCAACGTTTCAGGCTGGTTGTATGTGTCAATCAGCCTGATAGCTGGTGGAATGATACTGAGCATATGTCAGTTTGTGAAGAGAACAGCCTGGCCATAAAATACCTTTTATCGCTTGAAGACAATAGAATTGAAATTCTTGATAAATCATCGGCCGGCAACGGTTGGACACCCAAAGCTCATGGAATTGGTTTTGCGCGCAAATACCTGATGGATCATATTTCGAAAATGGCACATCCCGGTGATATTATTATCAGTATGGATGCGGATACACTTTTCAACAAGGGATATTTTGCTACGATTGCCGAAAATCTAAGATTAAATCCGGCTGCTTCTGCCATTTCTGTTCCGTATTATCACCGCTTATCCTACCAGAATGAGCTTGACCGGGCCATGTTACGCTACGAAATTTACATGCGCTCTTATGCCATTAATATGTGGCGGATAAAAAGTCCATATTGCTTTACGGCACTTGGTTCGGCCATTGCACTGCCGGTATGGGCTTACAGAGCTTCCGGAGGTATGACACCTAAAATGAGTGGCGAAGATTTTTATTTCCTGCAGAAAATCGTGAAAACCGGCCGCCTGCTTCATTGGAACGGAGAAATTGTTTACCCCGCAACCCGGTTGAGCGACAGGGTGTTTTTTGGAACCGGTCCGGCTCTTATTAAAGGTATTGATGGCGACTGGAGCAGCTACCCGGTTTATAGTCAGCGCCTTTATGACCTGGTTGCTGAAACCTATAAATTGTTCAATAAACTTTATTACGAAGATGTTAATACTCCTCTTGACGAATTCCTTTTAACTAAATTCGGTGAACTCCCCTGGAGCGCTTTGAGGTTGAATTTTAAAACCCAGGGACATTTCATACGTGCGTGCCACGAGAAAATTGACGGATTGCGGATTTTGCAGTTTCTGAAAGAGAATCAGCCTCCCGGCGAACAAGTGAGTGAAGAGTCTCTTTCCGACTTATTAGTATTACACCAGAAACAATTCCCTGATTTGATAGGAGAATTAAATACCAAAGTTGATTTTTTGTTATCGCCTATATCTGAACTCGATCATATAAGGGATGTACTTTTCGAAATAGAAATGTATTACCGGAGAATGCACTGGAATGAGTTTACAGGTTTAACGACTATGTATAACTAAATGGAACAGAAGTAACTTTGTCATTTATAAAAACCTAATGCTATGAATGCCCCAATAAATCCCACCGACACTTTTGTTGACGAAATGAATACCTGGCATGGACAGACACTAGGCTTTAAAGCAGTTGAAGCATTGCGCAAAAACCGTTTTGAAGCTGATTTTTTTGCTGATCGCCTCGGTGCTGCAAATGCGATATGTGAAATGATTTTGCCCGGCATGGAAGTTGCTTTTGGCGGTTCACAAACAGCAAAGCAACTAAATCTGCAACAATTAATTACAGCAAAAGGAGCAACTGTTCTCGATCACAATGCTGCAGGACTCAGTGATACTGAAAAAATTGAAGTGATGCGGCGGCAGCAGGTCTGCGATGTATTTATATGCAGCAGCAACGCTATTTCGCTTCAGGGTGAGCTTTTTAATATCGATGGACACGGAAACCGGGTTGCTGCTATGTCCTTCGGTCCCCGCCGCGTTATTGTGGTTGCAGGTATAAATAAATTAGTTGTCGACGAGGAAGCCGCCTGGCAACGCATCCGCACTATTGCCGCTCCTGTAAATTTCAAACGGCTGAATCGCCCGAATCCATGCGTAAAAAGCGGTGTTTGCATGAATTGTAACCTGCCGACACGAGGATGCAATATATATGTAGCTACCCGCAAAAGGCCTTCTCTAACTGATTTTTCAGTGTTTATCGTAAACGAATCACTGGGTTTTTAGCTTAGTAACTCTTCAGCAGGACTATAACAAAGGTGAACCGGATTTTGGACTTGCTATCCGGTTATTGCTTTGTTTACTTGTTTCCAAATCAACATTAATTGAACGCTTATTTCCGCAAACAGGCCTTTGTTTTAGGTGATAAACGTAATTATTATATTAAATTTTCTAAAAACTTGCATTTCATTAACAGGCTTTCATACTTTTGACCACCGAATCTTTATACTTTTTGCTATGGATCTTACTATGATTAATGCCATTTCTCCTGTTGATGGTCGCTACCGCAAGCAGGTTGAACGTCTTTCGTATTATTTCAGCGAAGCCGCTCTAATCAATTACCGCGTATTTGTGGAGGTAGAGTATTTTATCGCGCTGTGCGAAATTCCACTTCCCCAGCTCAAAGGGATTGAGCGTAAAGAAATAGCTGAACTCAGATCCTTGTGCCGCGACTTTACCTTTACTGACGCACTCGAAGTAAAAGAGATTGAATCAACTACCAATCACGATGTAAAAGCCGTTGAATACTACCTTAAAAAGCGGTTCGACAAAATGGGACTTGGGAAGTACAAAGAGTTTATTCATTTCGGACTTACTTCGCAGGATATAAATAATACAGCTGGTCCTTATGCCCTGAAACTTGCACTCGATGAGGTTGTTGTTCCTTTGTATGAAGATGTTATCCAGAAGCTTACCCGCAGGGCAAAAGAATGGAAGAAGATACCAATGCTTGCCCGCACGCATGGTCAGCCCGCATCGCCAACTATTTTAGGGAAAGAAGTTTATGTGTTTGCCGAAAGGTTAAAACAGCAACTTAAACTGCTGAAAACAATTCCGCTTTCGGCAAAGTTTGGTGGAGCAACCGGTAATTTCAATGCACACTATGTTGCTTACCCCGAAATTGACTGGTCGGAATTCGGTGATGATTTTGTTAAAAATAACCTTAACCTCGAACGCCTGCGCTACACCACTCAGATAGAGCATTACGATAACATGGCTGCGCTTTTCGATACCATGAAACGCATTAATACCATTTTACTCGATCTGAGCCGCGACATGTGGAGTTATATCTCCATGGAGTATTTTAAACAAAAAATCAAAGCCGGCGAAGTTGGTTCTTCTGCTATGCCTCATAAAGTGAATCCTATTGATTTCGAAAATGCCGAGGGCAACCTGGGAATGGCTAACGCGCTTTTTGAGCATCTTTCAGCAAAACTTCCGATATCACGGTTACAGCGCGATTTAACTGATTCGACGGTAACCCGTAACATTGGTGTACCTGTTGCACATACTTTGATTGCCATAAAATCATTGATAAAAGGCCTTGATAAACTGATTCTTCATGAAGAAAAGATTCATGCAGACCTCGAAAATAACTGGGCTGTGGTAGCAGAAGCTATTCAAACCATCCTCCGGCGCGAAGGATTTCCCAAACCATACGAAACACTGAAAGAGCTCACGCGTACCAATTCGCATATTGACCACAAGGCAATTACCGCATTTATTGCAAAACTGAATGTGCCTGCAAAAGTGAAAGATGAACTGAATAAAATCACTCCTTCCAATTATACCGGGCGGTTCGAAATCTGAGTAAGTGTTAAATTTTGTGAGAAAGTAAAACAAAGTAGTAATAACAGATTGTTTTAAGTAATTTTGCGCAAAATTTAGGACGATTTATGGATTTGAAAGAGATTTTATCAGTTTCGGGCAAGCCCGGTCTATTTAAAACAATAGCTCAAACTAAAACGGGCGTTATTATCGAATCGCTTACTGATGGCAAGCGTTTGCAGGCTTTTGCAAGCGATAAAATCAGTTCTTTGGGCGAAATAAGCATTTTTACCAAAGACGAAGATTTACCGTTACGCGAAGTTTTCAGGCTTATTCAGGAAAAAAACAGCGATCAGCCGGCACCGGATGCTAAAACTGACGATAATGCTTTGAAAGCATTTTTTGAGTCAATTTTACCGGATTACGACCGTGAGCGGGTGTATGTTTCGCACATGCGCAAGCTTGTTCAGTGGTATAACCTGTTGATAGCAAATGGTATAACTGATTTTACGGCTCCTGCTGAAGAAGCAGAGGACGATTCAGCCTCCCCGGGTGAAACAGAACCGGAAACAGAAGACAAATAATAATAAGTCCGTCGTATTTCATGGCGGACTTTTTTTAAGTATTTTCGCCAGCATAATCGCACCTGATGAAGAAATTTATCCACGACTTTGAGGTTACCCGCAACCATCACATTACTGATGATTATTTTGCTCTTTACCTGAAATGCCCGGTTGACCTGCCTCCAATATTTCCGGGGCAGTTTGCCGAAGTATTGGTGAGCAATTCAACAACCACTTACCTGCGCCGCCCTTTTTCGATTTACGATACCGATTATAAAACCAATGAACTTTCGTTGCTCATCAAAAAAGTTGGTGATGGAACGGCAGCCCTCATGAAACTTAAAGAGGGCGATATACTCAATCTGGTTTATCCGCTCGGAAACTCATTTAGTTTACCTGCCGGTGAAAATGCTATACTGGTTGGCGGAGGTGTCGGTATTGCACCTATGTTGCTTTTGGCTAAACTTTTAAAGGAAAAAGGGTTTAAACCTGATGTGCTTATTGGTGGCCGCACTGCCAATGATATTGTTGAGCCTGAAAAATATAAGCCTTACGGCGATGTTTTTATAACAACTGATGATGGTTCGGCCGGTGAAAAAGGAATGGTAACTCAGCACTCCTTATTTTCCGGGAAAGTGAAAGAATACTCTGCCATTTATGCCTGCGGTCCCGATCCAATGATGAAAGCGGTTGCCAGGGTTGCTGCCTCTCACGATATTTTTTGCGAAATCTCTCTCGAAAATACCATGGCATGCGGAATCGGTGCCTGTTTGTGCTGCGTGGTCGAAACCATTGATGGCAATAAAACAACTTGTATCGAAGGACCTGTTTTCGATACACGGCGACTAAAATTATAAAATATGCATAAGTGAGAAGGATGACCAGGAAAGAGGCGAGAGAGAGAAATTGGAAAAATAAGTATCATTTAATCAGGGAAATAAATTACCCGGATGAAATCCGATAATGCGAATTCTGAAATCTGAATAAAAATGCTTGATTTATCAGTAAACGTACATAAGCTGCTTTTAAAAAACCCGGTAATGTCGGCTTCGGGTACTTTTGGCTACGGGCCTGAATTCGATGATTTTATTGATGTCAACAGGATTGGAGGCATTCTTACCAAAGCCTGTACATCAAAAAACCGCGATGGAAACCGATATCCGCGTATGGCCGAAACGCCGGCAGGAATGCTGAATTCGGTTGGGCTTCAGAACAAAGGAGTCGATTATTTTATCGAAACTATTTATCCGAAAATTAAACATTACGATACACATATTATTGTAAATGTTTCGGATTCAACTGTTGAAGGCTATATGGAAGTAGCTGAAAAGCTAAATTCCCTCGAAAAAATTACGGGTATCGAACTTAATATTTCCTGCCCTAATGTTAAAGAAGGTGGTATGGCTTTTGGAACATCGTGCCCGATGGCTGGTGCCGTTACCAAAGCAGTTCGCGAAGTTTATGATAAAACAATGATCGTTAAGCTTTCGCCTAACGTAACCAATATAGCTGAAATTGCCAAAGCTGTTGAAGATGAAGGTGCTGATTCAGTGTCAGTTATAAACACCTTACTCGGAATGGCAATTGATGCTGAAAAAAGGCGTCCGATACTTTCGACCATAACCGGAGGATTATCAGGTCCTGCCGTTAAACCCGTTGCATTACGCATGGTGTGGCAGGTTTCAAAAGCTGTTAAAATACCTGTTATCGGCTTAGGCGGTATCAGCAATGCAACTGATGCGATCGAATTTTTGCTGGCAGGAGCAACAGCTATACAGGTTGGAACGGCTAATTTTGTTGATCCACAGGTATGTATCAAAATACTGGATGGTATTGAAGAATACTGCCATCGTCATGGAATAAAAGATGTAAAGGAATTGATAGGAGCGCTGGAAAGTTGAAAGTGAAAAGTGAATAGTGAAGAGTGAATAGTGATGAGCTTAAGCGAAGCGGAAGTGGTGCTCTGCGCCATATAACCTGAAACCTTTCAAACTCTTCAATCAAGAAATATAGAAACGCGCGAAGCGCAATCCCACATGAATAAAACCAATGTCCTTCTCATCGGCAGCGGTGGCCGCGAACATGCCATAGCCTGGAAACTTGCTCAAAGTCCTTTGTTAAACAAGTTGTTCATAGCTCCCGGCAATGCCGGTACTTCGTCAGTTGGAAAAAATGTTCCGATTAACGGAAATGATTTCGAAAGTATCAGGCAGTTTGTCATTGAGCAAAAAATAGACCTGGTTGTTGTCGGACCTGAAGAGCCTTTGGTACGGGGAATTCATGATTTTTTTCTTAATGATGAGTTACTTCGCGAAATTCCTGTTATAGGCCCACAGAAAGCTGGTGCTGAACTCGAAGGAAGCAAGGATTTTGCCAAGCAGTTTATGATTCGTCATAATATTCCTACCGGCGCGTACCGGACTTTTACCAACGAAACTTTATCCGAAGGAATTGCTTTCCTGAAAACTCTTAATGCACCTTATGTGCTTAAAGCTGATGGACTTGCAGCCGGTAAAGGTGTTGTGATCTGTAAAACGTTGCACGAAGCCGAAATGGAACTATCAGACATGCTTGCCAATCAGAAATTCGGAAAAGCATCGGAACGCGTTGTAATTGAAGAGTTTCTTGATGGTATCGAATTATCAGCTTTTGCCATTACCAATGGTATTGAATATCTTGTATTGCCCGAAGCTAAGGATTATAAACGCATAGGGGAAGGCGATTCCGGCCCTAATACAGGTGGAATGGGTTCAATTTCACCTGTGCCTTTTGCAGGAAATGAATTTATGAAGAAAGTGGAGGACCGGGTTATCAGGCCTACAGTTGAAGGGTTAAAGAAAGATGGTATTCCGTACCAGGGTTTCCTGTTTTTCGGCCTCATGAATGTTAAAGGCAACCCTTTTGTAATTGAATATAATGTACGTTTAGGCGATCCTGAAACAGAATCCGTTGTACCACGGATTAAAACTGACCTGCTCGAAATATTTCTGGCAACCGCGCAGGGAAGGCTTTCGGAAATAAGAATGGAAATTGATAAGCGAACCGCAGCATGTGTGATGATAGTTTCGGGCGGGTATCCCGGCGACTATACAAAAGGTAAAAATATTACCGGTTTGGATACTGTCACTAACAGCATGGTTTTTCATGCGGGTACTGCATCTGAAAATGAAAAAATTATTACTGCCGGCGGACGTGTTATCGCAGTAACCACCCTGGCCCATGATCTGAAAACAGCTGTTGCCGGGTCGCTTGAATCAGCGGAAAATATTTCTTTTGAAGGATCATATTATCGCAGGGATATTGGCAAGGATCTAATGTAAATCAAATACTTAATCATTTGTAAATGCTTCGATGGGTTTATAAGTCAGGTACATTTCTGCAGTTTACAATGTATGCTGTATTTATGGCCTTGCTATGGATTCCGGCTTTTGTAAATCCGGTTCCTCCCGTTAGCACACTTTCTGATGGTCCACTATATTCATTGTTTTTATCCTGGCTCCAACCTTTTGGGCTATTGCCGGTAGCAACCGGGCTATTCCTGATTGTTTTGCAGTCGGTGGTTCTGTTTTATATTTACCAGTCGAATGGGTTTTTCGGAAGAAGTAATTTTCTGCCGGCAATTATTATTTTAATGGCATACAGCTGGAATCCGGATTACCTTACCATGCATGCTATGCTTCCTGCAGGCATTTTCTGCATCATAGCCTTGAATTCCATTTTGTCGATGTATGGGCAGCAAGACGCTTATCACCAGGTGTTTACGGCCGGATTGGCAATTGGCATCGCTTCACTGTTTTATGTTCCTCTGGCTTTCCTGCTTTTACTGATCTGGTTTACATTTATCACCTACCGTATTTCCACCTGGCGCGAATATGCAATTTCTGTTATTAGCTTTAGTTTGCCTTTCCTCTATTTTATAAGCTGGTTGTTCTGGAATGATACTCTGGCTGATGGTTTTAACCAGTTTTATAATTCGCTTTTCAACCTGATATTGCCTCCGCGAATTCCATTAATACCAACGATCTGGCTTTTCTCTTCTGCGTTTATAATCATTGTCGGAATGCTGGCTGTGCTTAATTCAATCAATGATAAAGTTATCTCCATCCGCCGAAGGGTTTGGGTTATGTTTAACTTTAGCTTCACTGCGCTTATTGGAATTTTACTGGCTGGCTGGCCTATACTTTCGGCGAATTACATTTTTGTGATCCCGATGTCCTTTTACCTTACCGGAAGTTTAGTTTTGAAAAAACGGACCTTTTGGTTCGAAATCCTTGCCATCGTTTACTTTTTGCTGTTTATTGCTTTGCGGATTTATGAGGCACTTTAAGTTAGTGTTAAAAGACCTTCCTTCGTTATTAAAAAAAAATGCCGGCATTATGTACTGTTATTTTTAGTGCCTTTAAACTGGTTTAATTTTCAACGCAATTAAGTCTCAAAAGGTCATCGGAAGGATACATTTTCTGCGGAATAATTCACAAAATTCTGATTTCATACTTTGTAAAACATCCAAATAACCAATCCTTTCATACAGACATTGTTATGTTAAGATCCTCATTTTCTGATCATCTGATTGAAGCCGGATGCGATGAGGCGGGGCGGGGTTGCCTGGCTGGACCCGTTTTCGCAGCAGCGGTAATATTTCCACACGACTATGTAAATGAGCTTTTAAATGATTCGAAAAAAATAACGGCTAGTCAGCGAAACATTTTACGACCTGTAATTGAAAAGGATGCCCTGGCTTGGGCGGTTGCGATGGTAGATAATCAGGAGATTGACAGTATTAATATTTTAAAAGCTTCAATCAAAGCAATGCACCTGGCCCTGGATAAGCTCCTGCTCAAACCTGAACTGATATTGGTTGATGGAAATAGGTTTAAATCATATAAGAATATTGATCATCAATGTGTTATAAAAGGAGATGGAATATTTCTCTCTATTGCCGCGGCCTCCGTTCTGGCAAAGACTTACCGCGATGATTATATGATGAAATTAAACGATATGCATCCTCAATATGGATGGGACCGAAATAAAGGTTATCCTACCCTGGAACACCGCAAAGCAATATTGAGCCTGGGATTTACTCCATTTCACCGGCAAACTTTTTCTGTACAGATTGGTGATACAGAAGTATAGAAAACAAAAATCCCCGCTTTTATACGGGGACTTCTGAACCAAATTATTAACCAAATTATTAACCAGAAAACTATTAACCCTTTGTACCCAAATCAAAGTGTCAGATATGAAAATATAGTTTTTAAATATTTTTACTTACTCTTCTGTTAATGCTACAAATTTATAATAAGTTTGGTTAAGTTCGAACATTTTTTAAAAATATTTATGAAATAAATAGAAAAATTATAAAAACCTCAATGCTGTAGAGATTGAGAAAATGAAAAAATGTAAGTAAAGCATGGATTTTGTAAATTTGCAACTTAAATCGGAACTAATATGCTGAATCGGATTGCCTTTTTCTCCTTCTTTTTGCTGATAACTAACTTTTTAACTGCTCAACAAGTCGTTAATTCCGATTATACCAGCTACATAAATACCTATAAAACGAGTGCGATCAGAGAGATGCTTTTGTACCGGATTCCTGCAAGTATTACACTCGCACAGGGAATAATTGAAAGTGGTTGTGGTTCAAGTATACTGGCTATTGAATCGAATAATCATTTTGGCATAAAATGCCAGAAAGAATGGACTGGCGAAACATATTTTCATGATGACGATGCACCCAACGAATGCTTCCGGAAATATAAAGATGTCAACGAATCCTACCGTGATCATTCATTGTTTTTAACAACCCGTAGCCGCTATTCGTCGTTGTTTTCACTTCCTCTTACTGATTATAAAGGTTGGGCAAAAGGTTTGAAACAAGCCGGTTATGCTACTAATCCCGATTATGCTAATATGCTGATTCGGATGATTGAAACCAACAGGCTGTACTTGTTTGATGATACTACTTCTTTGACAAAAGAGGAAATTGCTTCACTCCGTGGTGGAAGTTATATTTCGCCGGAGAATTTAGCTTCAGCTAAAAATGATAAACCCCTGGCTTCAGTTAGCGAAGGACGTGTTTTGTTTCGGAAAAATTACAACTTCCCTACGCCATCTGATTTTAAATATTTATACACTTCTGATGAAGGTCGTAAAGTGTACGAAAGTAATGGGATTCCCTTTATTTTTGCTAAAAAAGGAGATACATGGTTCGGCATTGCGAAAGAGTTTAATATTTTTAGTTTTCAGGTTTATAAACAGAATGATTTGTTGGAAAGTGATAATATCATTACAGGTCAAATGTTATATTTAGAGCCTAAAAAGAAAAAAAATACGGAGCATACGTATATAGTTCAAGGTGATGACAGTATGTATTCCATCTCACAGGAAAAAGGAGTTAAGCTTAACGAATTGCTTAAATTTAATAAATTTCGCGAGGGAGAAGAACCCAAACCTGGACATGAATTGAAACTTTCGAAATAGAAGTATTTCGGTATTTTGAAGAATTATTGTTTTTAAATGCTTGAATATTAGCTATGTAATGTCTGAAATTAATTATTACATATTCTTTGTCGTTACATAGATAAAATTATTTTACATTTGCACCGGCGTTTGTGGTATGATTATCATTTTGCAACGCTTTCTTCAGGGCAGGGTGTAATTCCCGATCGGCGGTACAGTCCGCGACCCCCGCTAAAGCGGGGTTGAACCGGTTAAACTCCGGTACCGACAGTTAAAGTCTGGATGGAAGAAGAATATTGATCGTATAGTGCCTGCCTTTTCCGGGCATGCGTTATCGTGCATCTGTATTTTCAGTCGTCGGCCCTTGAAGAATTTACTTCAGGGCATTTTTGTTTTAAGATAATTAACAACACCGATGATGAAAACACTTCTCGTTTCGCTTCAGATTATATTTTTTAGTCTCCTTTTAAATCCTGTTGTTAACGCTCAGGAATTCACGATAAAAGGAACCGTTGCCGACCGGGTAACGAACGAAACTATTCCCGGGGTCACAATTGTAGCCGAAGGAACTGACCAGGGAACCGTTACACAAAGTGATGGCACTTTTGAGCTGGTTGTGATCGCCGAAAATACGATTCTGAAATTTTCACATATTTCATACAGTACTTTCAGTCAATCGGTTAGTAGAAAATCGGGAGCTGTACTCTTTCTGGGAGTCATTAAACTTGAGCCTAATGTAATAAACCTCGACGAAGTTAAAATTATGTCGTCGTTTGTAACCGACCGTACAACACCTGTGGCTGTTTCCACCGTTAAAGCCCGCACCATTGAGCAGAAAATCGGTAACCAGGATTACCCTGAAATATTAAAAATGACGCCCGGAATATATGCCACCAAAGAAGGCGGTGGAAGCGGCGACGACAGGCTTACACTGCGTGGATTTCAGCAGGAAAATGTATCGCTGTTGCTGAATGGCGTTCCGGTCAGCAGCATGGAAAACGGACTTGTTTACTGGTCGAACTGGGCAGGACTTACCGATGCCACCGAAGCAATACAGGTTCAGCGTGGACTTGGTGCTTCGCGTGTAGCCATGAATTCGGTGGGCGGCACAATTAATATTATTACCAAATCAGCGGCCTCAGAAGCGGGAGGTGTTTTGCGTTATAGTCTTTCGGATTATGGCAACAGTAAAACAATTCTCAGTTTTTCTACCGGCAAGATGAAGAATGGTGTGGCTCTTACCTTTCTGGGTTCACGGACAGCAGGGCCCGGATTTGTTGACGCAACTTTTGTTGATGGCTGGTCTTATTTCCTTAGCCTAGATAAAGTTTTTAACGAAAAACACCGGCTTGTCCTCACAGCCATGGGTTCGCCCGAAAGACACGGCCAGCGCAATTATGGAATGAGCCAGGCTGATTTTGAGAAATTTGGTGTAAAATACAACAGCAACTGGGGTGAGTACAACAGTGAAATTCTCACCCTTTCGGAAAACTTCTATCATAAACCTCAAATCAACCTGAACCATTACTGGAGCATTAATTCAAAAGCATTTCTTTCAACATCGGCATATGTTTCCTTTGGAAAAGGTGGCGGCAGATATACCGAAGCTTTTAATTACGGGCCGTCAACATGGTCGTTTCAAAAAAACTACCAGATTGATTTTGACCAGATTTTTATGAATAATTCTACCCATAATGATTCTACGCAACTTGCTGATGGTTCGTACGTTAACGGGTATTCGAAAAATATACTTACCAACTATCGCGCTAACCATTATTGGGCAGGTATTTTAAGTTCATTGGCACTGGATGTAACTGACAAACTGAAACTTACAACCGGTATTCATCTCCGGAATTTCCGTTCGCACCTTTACGAAGAAATTGACGACCTGATGGGTGGCGATTTTTGGGTTGAGCAGTATGCATGGTCGCTGGCTGGGGTTAACGGGCGCGGACAGATTAAAAAACAAAGAGATGTGATCAATGTCGATAATTATTCTATGATCAGCTATGGAAACCTTTTCGGGCAGGCAGAATATAAAACAGGCAAGCTTTCGGCTTTTGTTGCTTCTACTTTTTCGGGAACGCATTACCGCCGCGAAGATCCT
Organism: uncultured Lentimicrobiaceae bacterium; assembly: GCA_964420555.1. Lineage (GTDB taxonomy): Bacteria > Bacteroidota > Bacteroidia > Bacteroidales > UBA4417 > UBA4417. Next base: position 163,609 of record CAYQTT010000002.1, read on the forward strand.
TATAATTATCCTGAAAATCCATTAAGTGAACCGGTCAGCAAAGCAGGATTTGATGTAAAAGGCGGTGCCGGGTTCCAGGTTGGCCGCTTTGGAAATTTTTATGCCAATATGGGATACTATTCGCGTGAACCCTATTATAAATTTGTTTACGTAAACTATTCAAATACAGTTGCTCACGATCTGGTTAACGAAAAAATAACTGCAGCCGAAGCCGGATATACCTATGAAAACGGGAAAATTACTTCCAGGATAAACCTTTATTATACTTTATGGAAAGATAAATCACTCCTTTCGCGTGAGAATATTCAATTAACTGATAGTACAATGACCCGATCGCTGGTGCGAGGATTAAATGCAGTTCATCGTGGAATTGAAGCAGAAGTAAGCTACAATGTACTTCAAAATCTGGTAGTTGCAGCAACTATCTCGTTAGGCGATTGGAAATGGCAGAATGATGTTTCGGCCAGTATTTACGATGATAACCAGGTGCTTGTCGACAGCATGCAGGTATATACAAAAGGATTATTTGTAGGCGATGCACCTCAAACCCAACTTGGACTGTCAGCCGAATACCGCACTTTGGCAGGTTTCAGGTTTGCCGCCGACTGGGTGCTTTACGACCGCTTATATGCCAACTTCGATCCGGTTAACCGCAACAATTCCGACGACCGTATGCAGCCTTATCGTATTCCATCATATTCCCTTCTTGATTTGTATGCAGGTTACGATATGAATGTGAAGCAATTCCCTGTTTCGCTGCAGCTTGCCTGCCAGAATGTGTTGAACAAGCAAACTATAATCAGAGGTGATGATGGAGCCAGCCACGATATTGATACTTTCAAAGGATTCTGGTCGCTGGGCAGGACATTTAATGTGTCGGCGAAGATCAGTTTTTAGTTTCAGATGTTCGAATTCGGAAGAATATGATTTAACAGACTGCTAAATTGATAAACAGGAAAATAAGTACCGAATAATTTTTAGATTGTAAACAATTCTTGCAGCTATTATTAGTATTACTGTGTAGGCTTAATATCGCAAATTTGCTTATTTATAAAGAGTATAAATTACAAAATATTGCTATATTATTTGTCGAATCGCCTAAATATATCTATATATTTACATTCGATTGAACTAATTTAAACCTACAGCTTTATGGAAAATAAGCAACCCTCATTTTATGAGGATGTCAGAGCGGATGGAATATCCCGCAAAGATTTTCTTAAATTTTGTGCTACAATGGCGGCATTCATAGGATTGGAGTCCAGTGGAATCGGCCAGATTGTTAAAGCTCTTGAAACCAAACCCCGGCTTCCGGTAATTTGGTTCCATTTCCAGGAATGTACCTGCTGCAGCGAATCTTTCGTCAGGGCTTCGCACCCCATGGTAGCTGATATTATCCTGGGAAAAATTTCGTTGGATTACCAGGAAACGCTGATGGCTGCTTCCGGTTTTCAGGCTGAAGAAGCTTATAAATCTGTGATGGCTAAATTCCCCGGCGAATATATCGTTATGGTTGAAGGCTCAATCCCAACTGAAAATGAAGCATACTGCTGCATAGGCGGCAGAAGTGCAAAGCAGATTCTGGAGGAAGCTGTTCAAAACTGCAAAGCTGTTGTTGCCTGGGGTAACTGCGCTTCGGCCGGATGTGTTCAGGCTGCAAGTCCAAACCCTACTGGTGCAAAACCGGTTCATAAAGTTATCAGCGGCAAACCAGTGATCAATGTACAAGGATGCCCTCCGATTGCTGATGTTATGGCAGGCGTTGTGGTCCATCTGCTTACCTTTGACCGCATCCCTCAACTTGATGCATTAGGACGCCCAAAAGCCTTCTATTCGCGCCGGGTACATGATACTTGTTACCGTCGTGCTAATTTCGATGCCGGCTTGTTTGTTGAGTCTTTCGATGACGAAGGAGCAAAAAAAGGATACTGTCTTTATAAAATGGGCTGTAAAGGTCCTGTTACCTATAATTCATGCGGAATTATTAAATGGAACGACGGAGTCAGTTACCCAATTCAATCGGGTCATCCGTGCATCGGTTGTTCCGAGGCCGGATTCTGGGACAACGGTCCATTTTACCAGCATCTGCCAAGTATTGCAGGATTTGGAATTGAAACCACTGCCGACAAAATTGGTCTCGGACTTGGCGTAGCTACAGCAGTTGGCGTTGCAGGACATGCCATTTACACCAACATCCGCAAGAAAAAGGAAATTACTAATGCACCCGAATCAGTTTCAGAAACAGAAGCACTTAAAGTATAATAGTCATGGCTGAAAGAATCGTTATAGATCCCATCACCCGAATCGAAGGTCATTTACGGGTTGAAATTGAAGTAACAAACGGAGTTATCACCGATGCCTTCAGTGCCGGAACAATGGTTCGTGGTATTGAAACAATCCTGAAAGGCCGCGATCCGCGCGACGCATGGGCTTTTGTAGGTCGTGTGTGCGGTGTTTGTACCTCCACGCATTCACTTACCTCGGTAAGAACAGTTGAAAACGCCCTGGGAATTTCAGTTCCTCCGAATGCTGAACTGATCCGTAACCTGATGGCTAACGCTTTGTATATCCACGACCATGTAGTACATTTTTATGTACTTCATGCTCTCGACTGGGTTGATGTTGTATCAGCGCTTAAAGCAGATCCGGCTGCAACTTCCCAGATAGCGCAAAGTATTTCGCCATGGCCAAAAAGCTCGGTGGGTTATTTTACTGATATTCAGAAAAAGTTTAAAAACTTTGTTGATAGCGGTCAACTAGGCATTTTTGCTAACGGATACTGGGGACACAAGGCTTACAAACTGCCACCCGAAGTAAATCTGATAGCTGTTGCGCATTACCTCGAAGCACTCGAATGGCAGAAGGAAATCGTAAAAGTTCACACTATTTTCGGAGGGAAAAATCCGCATCCAAATTACGTGGTCGGTGGCGTTCCATGTTCCATCAACATCGATGAAGCCAACGCTGTTAATGCTGAGCGTCTTGCTATGGTTGGACAACTTTTCCAGGATGCAAAAACATTCGTTGACCAGGTTTATATTCCTGATTTAATTGCCATTGCATCATTTTATAAAAGCGATTGGGGTGCAATCGGAGGCGGCCTGTCAAACTACCTGGCATTCGGAGATTTTCCGACTAATGGATACAACAATCCTGATAGTTTCAAAATGCCTCGCGGAGTGATCTTAAACCGCGACCTGAGCAAAATCCATGAAGTGAAAGCCGATGATCCTACCCAGATTCAGGAATATGTGAATAATTCGTGGTACGATTATTCCAAAGGCGACAAAGTTGGATTGCATCCATGGGACGGCGAGACAAAGTTTAATTATACCGGTCCTAAGCCACCATATGAGCATCTTGATGTTTCACAAAAATACAGCTGGGTAAAGACTCCAAGATGGAAAGGTCACCCGATGGAAGTTGGACCTCTGTCCAGAATGCTTGTCGGCTATGCTGCCGGCAAACCAGAATTCAAGGAAGTTGTGGACAGCACACTCAAAGCATTGGATGTGCCTGTAGCTGCTCTGTTTTCAACGTTAGGCCGCACTGCTGCAAGGGGACTTGAAACAAAACTTGTTTGCGATTGGGCACTGGAATTTTACCAGTCACTCCTTTCTAACATTAAGAACGGTGATTCACGCACTATGAATAATGATAAATGGGAACCTGAATCCTGGCCAAAAGAAGCGAAAGGAATCGGAATGGTTGAAGCTCCGCGAGGCGCGCTATCGCATTTCATTGTTATTAAGGACAAGAAAATTGAAAATTATCAACTGGTTGTTCCAACTACATGGAACGCTTCTCCCAGGGACATTGAAGGCAAACGTTCAGCCTATGAAGAATCACTGATAGGAACGCCGGTTGCTGATCCAAAGGTGCCATTGGAAGTATTGCGTACCATCCACTCCTTCGATCCTTGCCTTGCCTGCGCAGTGCATGTGTATGATGAAAACGGAACCAGCATTCACGAAGTTAAAACCTATTAGCGATGAGAAGCCGGACTATACCCATGCGCGAAGTGCAGGTTTGGGAAATGCCTGTTCGCGTTTATCATTGGGTGAATGCACTTTGCGTTACTGTGCTGTGCGTCACTGGATTTCTGATTGGCAATCCGCTTGCATTTATGAAAGGCACCGAAGCCTATCTCAATTATTGGTTCGGGACCGTTCGTTTCATTCACTTTGTAAGCGCCTTTGTTTTCTTTTTTAATTTCATATTCCGAACCTATTGGGGGTTTGTCGGGAATGAATTTTCGCGCTGGTACAATTTCATTCCGCTCAAGCGCTGCCAGTGGAAAGAAATTTTAGACGTGATCAAAGTAGATGTTCTGCAGGTTTCACATAAAGAGATAGACTCAATAGGGCACAATTCGCTGGCCAGTTTTATCTATTTCCTTACTTTCCTGATCTTCCTGTTGCAATGCCTTACCGGATTTGGAATGTATGCAGCTATGAGTGATGCATTTTTGCCAAAACTATTTGCATGGATCGTACCGTTAATGGGTGGAGATATGCACGTAAGGCAATTGCACCATATCCTGATGTGGGGTTTTATCCTGTTTGCCATGGTACATATTTACCTGGTTTTTTATCATGATTATATCGAACGCCGCGGCGTAACTTCTTCTATGATTGGTGGCTGGAAATTTATCGAGGAAGATGTGATTGAGCGTCATGAAAACAGATCGGAAGACTGTCCGAAAGATTAAGATCATTTTAAAAACTGAATATTGAACAAGGATTAACGAGTGAAGATTTTAGAAGTTAAACTGAATAAGTCGGACATCTTAAATCAAAACCGTTAATCCTTGTTCTTAAATTGAGCCTATATTTGTAGGTTAATCCATATTTACAAATCGAAAATTTGATGCAATTACAGAACGAAATCCTGGTTCTAGGGATAGGGAATATTTTGCTGAACGATGAAGGCGTAGGAATACATGTTGTCGCGGCACTTGAAAAAGAAGGTTACGCAGCCGCCGACCTTATGGATGGAGGAACCGGAGGATTTCACCTTCTTAGCTTTATCCAATCCTATAAAACCGTTATTATTATTGATGCCTCACTCGATCAGTTTGCGGCAGGGCATGTACGGGTTTTATATCCGAAATATGCCAAAGATTTTCCGGTACAATTAAGCGCTCATGAAGTCGGGCTTAAGGACTTGCTGGATGCTGCCTTTTTATTGGGGAATATGCCCAAAATCCATTTAGTTGCTATTTCGATTAAAGATTTTCAGGATATGGGAATGGAATTAACGCCGGAGGTTGAAGCGGCAATTCCGGAAGCTGTTATAACAATAAAGGACCTGGTAGAATCGCTTCAAAACTAATAGAAATCTATTGCTTCCTCCTATCCCATAAGCAGAAGATTCTATTTCTGCTTACCCAACCATTCAAACCACAATTCCATTCCTTCACCGGTCCTTGCCGATAAAAGTATAAACTCCAGATGTGGATTCAGCGAACGGGCATATTCCATAGTTTTATCAACATCGAAATCAACATAAGGCAACAAATCCGATTTATTGATAATGCACAAATGTGAGGATTTGAACATATACGGATATTTCAGTGGTTTGTCTTCGCCTTCGGTAACGCTTATCACCACTACACGTTTAAATTCACCAAGGTCGAATAAAGCCGGGCAGACTAAATTCCCAACATTTTCGATAAACAGAATGGAATTAGGTTCTACATCCAGTTTTTTAAAAGCAGTATCCACCATCTTTGCATCTAAATGACAACCGGAACCCGTGTTGATCTGGATAGCAGGTGCGCCCGACTTTTCAATTCTATCCGCATCCAGCAGAGTTTGCTGATCACCCTCAATTACAAATATTTTCCTGTTTGCAATAAGAGCCTGTATGGTTTTTTCAAGAATGGTTGTTTTGCCTGAGCCCGGCGAACTTACCAGGTTTAAACTTAAGACGTTTCTTTCTTCGAAAGATTTTCGGTTTATCTGGGCCAGCCTGTTGTTATCCGAAAGGATGTCCACGTTGAGACTTATCACTTTTTTCGCACCATGATCGTGCGAATGGGTAAAGAGAACGCTGTCGTGGGAATGTGAGTGAGAATGGTCGTGGTCGTTCTCATGAGTATGGTCATGTGAATGGTTGTGATCATGGTCGTGATCATGGCTATGCTGCCTGTCATGAATCTTCAATTCATTTGTATCTCCGCATCCGCAAGTCTCGCACATAAAAAGTAATTTAAGAGGTTATTTTTAAGATCTAAAGTGTTATTGGTTATTGGTTGCTGATGCCTGGTACTCCATAATAATTTTAATTCTTCACTTCACTTCTACTCCGCTCAGTGCCCAGAAACAAGAAACATGAAACCAGAAACATTTTTCATTCCACAACCAGCGAAACCACCCGGAATTCTTCACCTCCACTAATTTCGGAAGGAAAGCACTGGCATTTTGGGCAGGTAGCCATCCGGTATTTCATCTCAAATTCGTAGTCGCAGGCGTTACATTTTCCTTTTCCGGCAATTCTAAGAATATTGATATCAGCATTTTCAAGAATTGAATCTTTAACCAGTAACTCCAGTGCTGATTCAAACGCATCCGCTTCAACACCGCTCAAATCACCGACTTCAATTGTAATTTCCTGTATAAATTCAGACATATTCTTTTCAGCCTCGCGTTGTGCAAGATTGATCACTTCGATGGCGAGGGAAAATTCGTGCATACAATTCTGTTTAACAAATTCGCGGTAACTGGTCACCAGATAATGAATCGATGATACGGCGGCCACCAGTTTCGTTTTTCAATACAACTTTGCCAGGGTGATCGCTAACAACACGGCCAAATATGGTGCTTTTCTTTCCCAACTCATTCTTCTTTAAAATTTCAAGTATTTCAAAGCCTTCTTTTTCACCGGCTACAATCAGCACTTTTCCTTCGTTTGCAATATGCAGAGGATCAAAGCCTAGGAGCTCGCACATGGCTTTTACTCCGGGATTTATAGGTAAGGATGATTCCTCTATTTCGATTCCAAGTTTCGTTTTCGCAACCAACTCATTCAAAACGGTGGCAACTCCGCCACGCGTCGGATCACGCATAAATTTTACAGAAGATTTATCGAGAACTTCCCGAATCATATGATTCAGTGAAGCGCAATCCGATTCCACATTCGTTTTAAAATTAAAAGATTCGCGTGCATTCATTACGGCCATGCCATGATCGCCAATAGTGCCGTTAACAATTATTACATCACCCGGCTTGATATCCAGTGCTTTGCTAACCTGGCTATCTTTCTTTGCAATTCGTCCTATGCCGGCAGTATTGATAAACAGCTTATCGCACTTGCCTTTGTTCACTACTTTGGTATCGCCGGTAACTATCAGAACACCAGCATTTTTAGCTTCGGAAGCCAGAGATTCTACAATCGCTTCAAGTTCTCTGATCGGAAAACCTTCCTCAATTATAAATGAAACGCTAAGATAAAGTGGCTCAGCTCCAGAAACAGCAAGGTCATTCACCGTTCCGCAGACTGCCAGTTTTCCAATATTCCCTCCAGGAAAAAATAAAGGATCAATTACAAACGAATCAGTAGTGAAAGCGATTTCGGACGATCCTACCTGTAGAATGGCTGAGTCGGTTTGTTCTTTTAAAATACTGTTGCTGAAATGTTTAATAAAAATATCTTCGATCAGAGAGTGCATCAGTTTGCCTCCGCTGCCGTGACCGAGCATTATTTTAGCTTCCTGGTTGTTCATACGCGGTATTTAAAATAAGTGGCACAGGTTCCTTCGCCCGAAACCATACAGGCACCAACAGGATCGGTCGGAGTACATTTTTTCCCAAAAAGCCCGCAATCGACTGGTGTTTTCAATCCACGGAGAATTTGCCCGCAGATACAACCTTTTGGTTCGGTTGATTCAGGGACTTCAACGTTAAATTGTTTTTCGGCATCAAAAGATGATAATTCTTCACGGATTCCGAGCCCGCTTTTTGGAATAATACCTAGTCCACGCCAGCGGTCATCCCTAAGTTCGAAAACATCATTCAACATCTGTTGCGCAATTTTATTTCCTTCAGTATGAACAACCCGTTGATACTGGATTTCAACTTTTGGTGTACCCGATTCAATCTGTTCAGTAAGCATTAGGATAGCCTGCATCATATCAACCGGTTCAAAACCGGAAACTACAACTCCCAATCCGCATACCTCGGCAAGTTCATTGTAAATAGCAGTGCCGGTAATTGCTGTAACATGACCAGGAGCGATAAAGCCATCTATCTTAACACCTTCTTCGACCAGTGCTTTCATTACCGGCGGCATAACTTTATGTGCGCTCAGAACGAAAAAGTTAGGTATATTTTCTTTTTTAGCCTGCAGGATTGCTGCTGCAGTTAAGGGAGCGGTTGTTTCAAAGCCAATTCCAAGGAAAACAATCTTCTTTTCCGGATTATTCTTTGCTATTTCCAGCGATTCCAAAACAGAATAAACTATCCTGACATCGCTGCCGTTTGCTCTTTCTTTTTCCAGCGAAGTTGTTGAGCCGGGAACACGGATCAGATCACCATATGTTGTAATCATAACTCCGGGTATTTTACTGTAAGCCATTGCCATATCAATAAAATGCTGGCTCGAAACGCAAACCGGACAACCGGGACCGGAAATCAGACGAATAGTCTGTGGAAGTAACGAGTGAAGTCCAAACCGCTGAATAGCCATTGTATGTCCACCGCACACTTCCATAAGGACAATCTCTTTTTTTGAGACAGCCTTTAATTTTTCGGAAACTGAAATAATCAGGTCCTTTTTACGGTATTCATCGACGTATTTCATGTTTTGGGGGCAGGGGTTCTGGTTTCTGGTTTCTTGTTTCTTGTTTCTGGAAACTGAGCAAAATCAAAGTTCAATGTTCAAAATCCTTCATTGTTCAAGGTTCAACACTTCGACTTCAGTGTGACTGTTTCAATAGCGAGTGGCCTCAAAAAGGAACTCTTTCCCATTTTCTATTTTCCATTTACTATTAACTGAATTTATCCAGGTCTGCCTGATTCCTCTTCCTGCAATAATCGCAACGTCTCCGCTGCAAATTCCGGATCTACTTTTTCGATGGCAAAGCCGGCATGAAGCATAATATAATCGCCCGGCATAACATCAGGCAGCATCAGAAGACTTGCGGTATACTCAACATCCTCGATGGTAACAAGGGCTGTAAATCCGTTAACAGTAATAACTTTGGCAGGTATGGCTAAACACATAAGAGTTCCCTTCTTTTAGATGCAACGGCTAATTGCCCGAGAGCGATTCCACCATCGTTGGTGGGCACGCCTGCATGTGAATAAACTTCAAAATCAGATGACAGCAAAATTGCTGTTGTTCCTTCAAGCAGATATTTGTTTTGAAAAACGCCACCGGAAAGCACGACTTTATTAAAGCCTTCAGTTTGGCGAATGGTATTAACTGTTTCAAAGATAGCGGAAATTATTGTATTATGAAATTTTGTTGAAAGTGTAGCTTTATCAATGCCCAGACGAATATCTTCGACAACACCACGGATGGTTTCATCAAAATGAATCGTTTCACCAGATGTAAAAGGATAGCTCTCAGCGAAGTTAGGATTTATGATAGATTCGAGTCGCATCGGCCCTTCGGCCTGGAAAGTTGCCACCTGAACCAGGTCAAGCAAGGATGCAACACAATCAAACAAACGTCCTGCCCCGGAAGTCAAAGGACAATTTATATTTTTATCAATCATCTGAATGATGAGCCTGATTTTTTCGGGATCAATCTGCTTGAGCAACGGTAATTCAAGTGAAAGAAATTCAGCTCCGTAAACTTTGTACAAATAAGAAACAGCCGTTCGCCACGGTTCCTCCGCAGCCAGATCGCCACCCGGCAAAGGAATATAATCAAAATGAGTGATCCGGGTAAAATCATTCAGATCGCAAACAAGGAATTCCCCACCCCAGATATTTCCATCAGTTCCGTATCCGGTTCCATCGAGCGCCACACCAATCACCTTCTCATCCAGGTGATGTTCGGCCATACAGGAAGCAATATGGGCGTGATGATGCTGAACGTGAATTACAGGAAAATCGCCAAAACTTAAGCCGGTTTTTGTGGAAACATATTCAGGATGCATATCCACCGCAACTAACGAAGGTTTCACACGGAACAACTGTTTAAACTGAGCAAGAGTTTTTTCGTAGAATAAAGTAGTTTCCAATCCCTGCAAATCGCCGATATGCTGGCTTAGAAATGCTTTCTGGCCTTTACCAACGCAAAAACAATTAGTCAACTCAGCTCCAAACGCTACAATTCCTTCGGTATTTAACGCTGTCCGGATGGGAGTTGGAACATAGCCTCGTGAACGACGGAAGACTCTTTCCCTGCCACCAATTATCCTGACAACTGAATCATCTGTTCTGTTGTAAATTTCCCGGTTGTGAAGAATTACGGCATCAACCAATGGCGAAAACTGTTCGAGGGCCAGTTCGTTATCAATCAAAATGGGTTCACTGCTGAAATTACCACTGGTCAGAACAATTGCTTGGGTTTTCAAATTGCGGAATAACAAATAATGAATCGGCATATAGGGAAGCATCACGCCGAGGAGATTCAAGCCGGCATTCAATCCATTCACCAAAACCGATGAATTTTTGGCATTTTTCTTGTTGAGTAAGACAATTGGTCTCCGCCATGAAATAAGTGATTGCTCTTCAATTGAATTTACTTCTGCATACAGTTTCAGACTTTCAATATCCCGGAACATTACGGCGAAAGGTTTTCCTTCCCTGTTTTTCAAATCTCTCAGTTTATTAACTGCATTTTCATTTAAAGCGTCACAAGCCAGGTGCATTCCGCCAAGGCCTTTAATAAGCAGAAGCTTACCATTTTCAAGGCTTTGAGACACATAATCAACAACATAATTTATATCAGTACTAATCTTTTTCTTTCCAATAAACAACTCATATTCAGGTCCGCAAATGCTACAGGCTATCGGCTGCGCATGAAACCTGCGATCCATCACATTATTATATTCTGCCATGCAATCCGGACACATGGCAAACGATTTCATGGTCGTTTTAGCCCGGTCATAGGGAAGATCCTGAATGATAGTAAAACGGGGACCGCAATTGGTGCAATTCACAAAAGCATAATCCAGGCGTGATCCGAGCTGTTCAATATCATGAAGGCAGTCATCACAAACAGCAATATCAGGGCTTATTTCAGTGATTTCATCGGAAACATCATGACTGCCATGAATACTGAAAGTTTCGAAATTTTCCATCGCAATTGCCTGCGTCGAAATTTTATCTATTGAGGCAGCCTGTGGAGTTTCATTTTTAAGAGAGGTAAGGAAATCATCAATATTTTCTGGCTTTCCAGTCACCTTGATCTTTACATTTTCATTGGTGTTCAACACCCAGCCGGTAAGTTCTGATTTTGTAGCAATACGATACACAAAGGGCCGGAAACCGACGCCTTGCACCAATCCTGTTACTACAACTTCCAGGGATATATCTCTCAATGTATCTTTCTTAATCAATTATGTAAAAGTATGCATATTTGTTTTTATATTTACTCTTTAAATAATTTACATGCTCACATTTCTCACCGGATTAATAGCAAGCGTAGCGCATGTAGCAACCGGGCCAGATCACCTGGCTGCCGTTACGCCTTTGGCAATTGACAGCCGGAAAAAATCCTGGATTGTAGGCTTTGCGTGGGGCCTGGGCCATACCATCGGAATGTTGCTGATTGGGCTGTTGTTTATTTTGTTTAAAGAATATCTTCCGATTGAAGCAATTTCGAAGCACAGCGAAACCGTAATCGGATTCTTGTTAATAGGAATAGGGATTTGGGCATTAGTGAGGATTTATATCCGGCATAAACACGGGAGTAAACCACATGCTCATTTTCATACGGAGCCTTATTTATACGCTCATATTCATAAACACAGTCACAATGTTAAGCCTGCTTTTGATCTGATCAGGAATGACAATCACGGGCACACGCATAATTACCTGCATGTTTACAACCGGGAAACCGTTTATAAGCATGAACACAATCACGATCATGGACACGGACATATTCATTCACACACAGGTAAGCTGAAACAAAATATATTTACTGCCTTGGGAATAGGGATTGTCCATGGATTTGCGGGCTTCAGTCATTTGTTTGCGCTTCTGCCTTCGCTTGCTCTTCCAACGGTATGGGCATCTGTTATATACATTTCAGCATTCGCGATGGGAACCATTATGACGATGGTAATTTTTGCCTTTGTTTTAGGATTGGTAGCATTTCAATCGGTTGTGAAAGACAAACAGGTATTTCTGAAACGATTCACTTTCACTGGCGCCTGCCTGGCTATTGCGGTTGGGATACTTTGGATTGTGCATCCTGTTTAAAAATAAATTCCTTTCATCCCTTTTAAAATCTGTAGCTGCCTCAAAAAAAACGCTACACCTCAAATTTATCGCCCCAATCAGCCATCATCTGCATAACGGGAATTAGTTTTTCCCCTTCAATGGTCAGCGAATATTCCACTTTTGGAGGAATGACTTCATAAACTTTCCGGTTTACAATGCCGCTTTTCTCAAGTTCCCTCAAAACTTGTGTCAGCATTTTATCGTTTATGCCCACCAATATTTTTTTCATTTCACCAAATCGCTTGGTGCCATTACGCAAATTCCAGAAAACCAATCCCTTCCATCTTCCACCAATCACTGATAGTGTCAGGTCGACCGGGCAATAATAAAATGTGCCGTCTAATTCGTATCGTTTCATACAAGAGATTTTTGAACAAAGATAAATTTAATTCTAACTACTTACCAAATAGTGAGTACTTTCCTTTTGGGTAGTATATTGCATATAATAAGTGTATGGCTCATCTTTGCAAGGTCATATAAAATGCAATTATTTAAATAATAAAAAAGATGGAAAACACACAAAACAATCTTGAAGAAAATAAAAAAACAGCATTGGCAGTTTCGTATGCCATTCTGGAAGAGCGATGGAATGATTTGGATCAATTGTTAGATAAAGACTTTACGTACACCGGCGACGGTTTTGTATTTACAAAAGACGAATACATTGGTTTTATGCAGGATATGAAATCCGCATTTTCAAATATGAAGATGGTATTCCCAAGTATTGTCGCTGAAAGTGATATGGTTTCAATCAGATTCATTTCAACTGCCATAAACACCGGTAAGTTCATGGGCGCTCCTGCCAACAAAAGGAATCTGGAAGTAAACGGTATTTTTATGCGAAAAATTCAAGGTAGCAAGGTTATGCAGGAATGGCAAACTACTGATTTGCTTGGTGTAATGAAACAAATTGGATTTGGAGCCCTGATGGGCTACTCTGTTTTTGTAGGTCTATTTAATTTGCAAGTGAAAAGACCTGTCAGAAAACATTAATATCATTCTTTTACCGTATTAGTTTTCATTTAGAATGGGCTGCATATCTTCAACTCATTTTTCATACTGACCTGTTTTGATAAAAGAAATTCATTCGCAGAAAGTCTTGACCTATCATCCGGATGCATTTCCGTCTCATTGGGATTTAAACCCATACAGGGGATGCACCATAGGATGCAAATATTGTTTTGCCCAATATTCGCATAGATACCTGGGGCTTGATGATTTCTTTAAAGATATTCTGGTCAAAACAAACGTTGCCGAATGTTTATCGCGCGAATTGAATCATAAAAAATGGAAACATGAACAAATTAAAATCGGAGGCACCACCGATTTATACCAACATCTTGAAAAAAGATATGAGCTATTGCCGAAAATTTATGAGGTTATAAGAAAACATAAAAACCCGGTCTTTATTCAGACGAAATCAACCTTAATTTTGCGGGATTTCGAGATAATAAAAGAATTATCAAAAATTACTTCGGTTGATATTGCCACTAGCATCACAACCTTTGACGAATCTATCCGCAAAGTGATAGAACCGGGAGCTTCACCGGCACTGGAAAGAATGGAGATGCTTACTCAATTCAAAGGTATGGTGCGAAGTACTTTAGTGGGATTTATGCCCATAATTCCGTTGTTAACTGATACAGATGAAAACATAGAAACGACCTTCCGGCTTGCAAAAGAATATGGTATAGATAATGTGGTAACAAGTTTTTTGTTTTTACGCGGGGAAGTAAAACCAAAATTCCTTGCGATAATAAAGCTGCATTTCCCGGGAATTTATCCTGAATTCGTCAAATTATATTCAGGTTCTACGGTTGATAGAACCTATTCACTAAAGATAAATCTTAAAATCAAGGAACTAAGGGAAAAGTATAAGATATTTGGGGCTTACACAGCTGTTTCGACATTGGAAAGGACAAAACAACTCAAGCTTTTCTAAAGTTTTTAACCTTAAATGAGGTGACTTTGATACTTATTCTTCTGGTAAAGGCACATCTCGTTCCAAAATTTTCTTCCCCACCCAATGCCCCATCGAAAAACTTCCCTGCAATAAAAATCCGCCGGTTGGAGCATCCCAGTCGAGCATTTCGCCAATGCCAAAGCAGTTTGGCCGTTTTTTAAATGAAAAATCTGGATTCATTTCGTTCAAATCAATTCCACCAATGGTTGAAATGGCTTCTTCAACCGGACGAAGTGACTCAACAGGCAATGCGATCTGTTTCAGACTTGCCGCAAAAAGCTCCGGTGAAAGAAATGTTTCTTTTGATGTAAATGCTTTAATAAGTGCAAGTTGAACACTATCAAGATGAAATATTTCGGCGTAGTTTTTGGTTTTCGTTGAGGTTTTGCCCTGAACTTTTTGAAGTAGTTGTTCTTTGGTATTAAATGGTTTCAGATCGAGCATGAGCTGAACTGTTTCATTATTATTGAGCGACTTTCGTATTTTAGGAACTACCGGATAAATGGCATTTCCTTCAAGTCCATATCCGGTAATCAGTGCTTCGCCTTTAGATAGAAATCCGTTTACCCATATAGAAATGTTTTTTAATGGTTTACCGGCATGGCTGGATTTTATTTTTTCAGGCCAGTTAATATGTATTCCACAGTTTGACGACTGAAAAGGTAAAGTCTGAATACCGGTTTTATCAAATATCTTGCTCCATTCGCCGGTTGATCCGGTTACCGGCCAGGAAGCTCCTCCCATGGCAAAAATGAAATAATCAGCCTGAACCATAACTTTGTTGCGACCACTTTTAAACGTAACACTTTGATCTTCACCAAAGCCGGTAAAAGTATGTTTGAGATGAAATTCAGCGCCTTGCAGAACGAGCTTTTCTTTCAGCTTTTTCAAAACATCGGCTGGGGTGAGTCCTTTTTCAGGAAAAATCCGTCCGCTTGTTCCGGCAAATGTTGGAATGCCCATTTGCAGAAGCCATTCGCGAACAGCAGTTGAATCGAAATCGAGTAAGGCATCTTTCAGAAAATACTCTGGCGTATATTTCCTGACCAGTTCTTCACCCTGCAGACTATTGGTAATATTAAAACCGCCTTTACCTGCAACCAGGAACTTTTGTCCAACACCTTTCTCTCTATCATAAATATGAACATTGTGAAACGGGCTCAAGACATCGGCTGCCATCATTCCGGCAGGGCCTCCACCGATTATTACGATTTTCTTTCTTGTCATAAGATGGGGTTTGGAGAGTTTCAGGTTTCAGGATTGACAGGTTTCAAGTTTTTGGTTTGACAGGTTTAAAGAGCTTGATAGGGTTTGAGGAGTTTCAGGCTTAACCTCGAGGCGCCCGGTTCAAGTTTTAAGGATTTCCTTTTCACTTTTCACTCTTCACTTTTCACTCTTCACTCCTTTCCTTTCCGGTTAGCAAAATGCTTCGAGTCGCCCCATTCATTAAACCCGATTTCATCGCCGGCCATATGAATGCGGGCTTCGAGGCAATTGCGACATTCGCTGGCATCTTCATCGAGGCAGGGTTTGTCTTCGTAAAGGAGATAATCCTCGCGGTATTTAACGGGAGTAAGATTAGGCATTATGATATTGGCACCGGCTTTCAAGGCTTTTTCTCGACCCTGTTTATCAATGGCTTGCATGGCAGTGGTGGCGGCAATATTGATATCTTTCATCATAATCCGTAACAAGGCTACCATCTTCAGCGAAACATCAAAGCGCTCCTTTTTAGGCCATAATGAATCTTTAAATTCATAAAGCGGAGTGTCTTCATGTTCGATAAACGGGCCCATTCCGACCATATCGACATCGAGTTCTTTCAGAAAGAGCAAATCATTGGCAAGATGTTCAATGGTTTGAAAAGGAAGTCCGATCATTACTCCGGAACCTACATTATACCCGATTTTGCGTAATAATTTCAAGGCGTTGATGCGGATATCGAAATCGTGCTTTTTATTATTCGGATGGATTTTGTAATACAATTCACGGTCCGAAGTTTCTATGCGTATCAGGTAACGGTGGGCGCCATCTGCATACCATTGGCGATAGGTCTTTTCTGTTTGTTCGCCCATGGAAAGTGTAATGCCCAGTTTCCCTCCTGAAAGTTCTTTTATTTTTTGCAGCAAAGTTGAAACTGTATCCACAAATTGCTCATCACAGCGTTCGCCCGATTGCAGTACCATGGAGCCATAGCCGTTATCAAAAGCGAATTGCGCCGCCTCAAGCACTTCTTCCTCTGTAACCATGTACCTGTCCGGTTTTGTGTTTCCGGCGCGTATGCCGCAGTAGAGGCAGTTTTTAGAGCAGATATTTGATAACTCAACCAAACCGCGGAAATATACTTTGTTGCCGACAAATTGCTTTTTGATTTCAGCCGAACGGGTAAATAGTTTGGTTTTATCACTACCCTGGGCATTGAGCAAAGTAACGAGATCGGAAAGCGAAAACTCTTCCTTCAGTAGTATTTTTTCGACTGTTTCGGCCATTGATTGCGCATAAAATATTCTGTACAAAAGTACTTCGAATTCCTTTATGAAGAGAACCCGTCAAGGGTTTTAAACCCTGAAGAGTTTAGGAATAATTTAAAAGCAGATTTTCTTATAATGCGAAGGATTTACTTTTTAATAAACTTTCCTTCCGCAATTTCATCCTTTAAAAAGCCCCTTATGATATAAGTGCCTGCCTGCAATTGACTTATATTAATAGTATCAGATGTAGGTTTAGTGATCTTCATAATGATGATACCTTTCATATCAATAATTTGAATTGTATCAAAAAGTGGATTATTTTCTGATTTGAATGTGAGAATTTCCTCTGCCGGATTGGGGAAACATTGAATAAGTCTTAGAGCAGAAACCTCAACAATTGAATTTACATATTCGTTGAAAAGCCAGATGTAAGCATCGCCGAAAGCCTCGCGCCAGAGTTTTTCGTTATGTTGCCCCCCGGTCACTATTTTATTATAAATGTTTTCCTGTACAAATCCGATACTTTTCAGGGTATCGTTCATTCGTTGCATCTGGCCGACCATTCCTGCGCTTTCGTTAGTGCCACAGAGCTGATAGAACCGCATATCTTCCTGTTTGCCTGTATCATGTGTGAATCCCCATACGCTATCCGAAAACCAGTACGAGGGTGAAAACAATCCTGCTTTGCCAAAAACATCCTGGTACTTCAGTGAACCGAAATGCGAAATTAATCCGCCAAGGGAACTTCCCATGATTCCTGTATTTTCTCTGTTGGGGAGAGTGCGGTAGTTCTGATCGATATAGGGTTTGAGTGTTTCTACTATGAACTGAATATATTTTTCGCCATCACCTCCTCCGTATTGCGAATTGGCCCAGGGTGTATATTCGTCAATTCTGTCGGCGCCTCCGTTGTCAATTCCCACCACCAGTGGAACATGCAGTCCTTGCTGGGCAAGTGTGTTAAGCGTTTCATCAACTTCCCACTCGCCTGAAAATGCGGTAGAGGCATCAAACAGGTTTTGCCCGTCGTGCATATACAAAACCGGGTAACTTAGTCCTGACGTTTCATAGTCGGGTGGAAAATACATCCATATTCTCCGGGTCTTGCTGAATTGGGGCATATAAAAATCAGTGCTTATAATTTTAACGTTTTCTGCCGCTGTCAAAGTGCTGCCGCCGCCACCTCCGGCCCAGTTAGCAATGGTAATATCAACAGAATCAGCCGTTCCGAATGTATAAGTTCGGTCAGAAATTTCTTCTCCTCCTGAACCTTTTTCGACTGTTGCCCATGATCCGCGCGTGAATTTGAATTTCAGCACAGTTCCCGATGTCTGGGCCGGCAATGTGATGCTCCATTTGCCCTGAGCATTTTTATGAAGCATATATGCCGGCAAGCCTGGCTCCCAGCCGTTAAAGTTACCTGCGATATAAATACTATCCTTCGGCGGAGTAGAAGCTGGCAGCGACTGAACCGTAAAAGTTACCTGCGCGGAAGCAACCACCACAGTGATTATCGTCATTAGTATGGATAGAAAAAGTGATTTCATAATGGTTAACTAAAGTTGATTGCTTAAGTGGTAGAGCAGGCTAAATTAAACCATTTCGTTTCAATGTGAACCAAAAACTGCCAAAGCAATATTCCTGTTCAAAAAAAAAGTCCCGGCATCAGAACCAGGACTTACTTTATCATAATTAAGGTTAAATCTATTTATCAGCTGGAGCTGCTTCTTTCATCAGGTGTGTGTTTAAAAATTTCTCCATCGAACGGTAAAAGTCAAACTGGTTTTCTTCGTTATAAAAACCATGACCTTCGTTATCTTTTACCATATATTCAACTTCGATGCCACGTTTTTTAAGTGCTTCCACCATCTGGTCGCTCTCGGCTTTATTTACCCGGGGATCGTTGGCTCCCTGTGCTACAAAAAGCGGGGTTTTAATTTTGTCAACATGAAAAACTGGTGAAGCCTCTTTCATCAGCACACTATCTTTCACAGGATCGCCAACCATTTCGTACATCATATCTATCATTGGTTTCCAATAAGGTGGAATGGTTTGCATGAAAGTAAAAAGATTTGAAACTCCTACATAATCAACAGCTGCAGCATACAAATCGGGTGTATATGTAATTCCGGCCAGTGTTGCATATCCGCCATAGCTTCCGCCATAAATCGCTATCCGGGTTTTGTCGGCAATGCCTTTATCAATCAGCCAGTTTACACCATCGGTAATATCGTCCTGCATAGTTTTTCCCCATTGTTTAAAGGAGGCTTCCCAGAATTTACGTCCATATCCGGTAGAGCCACGGAAGTTCATCTGGAAAACAGCATAGCCACGGTTAGCAAGGAACTGGATTTCAGGGTTGAATCCCCAAGAGTCGCGATACCATGGACCGCCGTGAGGATTTACTACAACAGGCAGATTTTTTGCATTCTCCATCGTATATCCTTTTGGAAGTGTGAGGTAGCCATGAATGGTAAGTCCGTCGCGGCTTTTATATTCAACAGGCAACATGCTGGCCATTTCTTTTTCATCGAGCCATGGACTGATATCAGCAATTTTATCAAGTTTTTCAGTTTTTACATCATACAGGTAATATGTTCCCATTGTTTTATCGCTGTATGTCGAAACAATATATTTGTCTTCGGCTTTTGTATTGGAGGTAAATCCAAATTCAATGTCACCGAATTCAGCTTTCATTTTTGCAGCAAGGGCTTCAAATTCTTTATCGAAGAAAAAGCGTTCGCGTTTCCACGAAGTGTACCTGGCAGCAGTCAACACTTTACGTGCTTTTGAATAGTATAATGCATCTACATCATAATCAGCATTTTCGTAAAGAACTTTAACTTCTTTGCCGGTGCGTGGATCAAATTCAACAATGGCCATTTTGTCGCGTCCAAGGT
Source organism: uncultured Lentimicrobiaceae bacterium (assembly GCA_964420555.1). Lineage (GTDB taxonomy): Bacteria > Bacteroidota > Bacteroidia > Bacteroidales > UBA4417 > UBA4417. The sequence goes on from CAYQTT010000002.1 coordinate 183,344, forward strand.
TTGAGGAAGCATAAATGTTTTTGTTGTCGAAGGTGAAAAAATGCGGTGCCATTGTTTCTTTAAAACTGGTTGTTAGAACAGTTTTAAATTCATCTTTTTCGGTTTCACGGTATAAAAGTGATGTATTAACCCCGTCAACAATAGCAGTAGCCATGCGAAGGTTTCCGTCGTGATCGGTAATCCACGATTGAATGTTACCCGGATTTTCGGCCAGCATAGTCATTTCGCCTGTATTGATATTAAGGCGGTAAGGATCAAATACTTCGGGAACGCGTTTGTTCAAACCTATAATCACATATTCCTCAATTTCAGGAAGATCATCAATTATTTCAGTTCTAACTTTCGGGAAATCGGTGAGTCCGATCAGATTTGTACCATCCACATTTACTCCGAATAATTTAAAATTTTCATCGCCACCTGTATCTTTCAGAAATAGAATACGGTTGTTATTTCCCCAGAAATAGCCCATAATACTGCGCGCCGTATCGCTGGTAAGCCTGATGGCTGAATCTTTGCCGATTTCCTGTACAAAAATATTCATGCGGCGCATATATGGAGCTGTATATGCGAAATACTTCCCGTCGGGCGAAAGCTGATAACCCGCTTTCTCAGGGTTTTTAAAGAAATCCTCTAACGGGATTTGTTTTGCTGTCATAATTTCTTTTTGCTTGCATCCGCCAATTCCAAGCAGAACAATAGCAAGCAAAAGTAATGATACTTGAGAAATCAGTCTTTTCATAATTACTGGTTTTAGGTTAGAATGTTTGAATGGTATTAATAATTAGTTTTAATAATTTGTAATAAACACTTTAAACTTAAATCTGCTTTATTTTCAATGCTAAATTAATTAATTGTAACATGCTTTAATTAATTGGCAGGCAATTATCTGCAATCAAATAGTTTTATTCTATGTATCCTGAAAATATGTCGGTGAAATTATCCAGACTCAAGGCAAGTTTAAGGATTCTTAGCCATGTGCATCAGATTTTTTCTTTCTTTTGCAGTCCACATTTTAATGACTAATTTCAGAAAATGAATACTAATTCACCTCAAACCGGAAAGTCAGGCATCAAATCGTTTCCTAAAAGTTTCTGGACTGTGATTACCATGGAGTTTTTCGAAAGGGGCTCTTACTATGGTGTAATGTCGGTGCTTTCAGTTTATCTTGTAATGAGTATACCCGAAGGTGGATTAGGTTTTTCGAAGGAAAGTGTAGGAGTTATTAAAAGTACCATTACTCCTTTATTGTATTTTCTGCCTATACTGGCCGGAGCTTTGGCTGATCGTTTCGGTTACCGCCGGACCTTAATGATGGCATTTACAGTAATGAGTACGGGATATTTCTTTACCAGTCTTTCCACCTCTTATGGTATGGTTTTTCTTAGCCTTGTGCTTATGGCGATAGGGGCCGGGTTTTTCAAACCGATTATTTCAGGCACCATTGCGCGTGTAACCGACGAAAGCAATTCTTCACTGGGATTTGGAATATACTACTGGAGTATTAACCTGGGCGCTTTTATCTTCCCCTTATTGCTGGTGCCATACCTTAAAAGTATTGGATGGAGTTACATTTTCGTGATGGCAGCGGTTGGAACCGGTTCCATGTTACTGCTTAATATTTTTGCCTACCGCGAACCACCTAAACCTCAGAGCACCAAACCGCTGATTGATGTTTTTAAAGGTATATTCCTGGTGCTGAAGGATTACAGGTTCCTCTTAATGATTTTTATATACTCCGGTTTCTGGATCATGTATTTTCAGATGTTTGATACCGTGCTTTGGTACCTCAAAGATTATGTTGATATGACACCGGTAAATAATTCAGTGAATTCTTTTCTGGGACTTTTTGTTGCAAATCCTTCATGGAAATTTGATACAGAGCATGTTACTGTTATCAGTTCGGGGTGTATTATTTTACTTCAACTGTTTGTTTCCAGCATTGTACGCACAAAACCTGCTCTGCCAACCATGATAGTTGGTATTGCGATGGGAACGGTTGGGATGGCAATACTTTCTCTCTCAACTTATTCCTGGGTTTTTATTGGTGGGATTGTGATTTTTTCAATCGGTGAAATGACAGCACATCCAAAATTTATTTCGTACGTCGGACTTATAGCCCCGGCTGATAAAAAAGCGCTTTACCAGGGATATGCTTTTCTGTATGGTGTAATCGGCAGTGGAATTGGCGGAATACTTGGTGCGACGCTTTATGTGCATTTTGTCGATAAACTTCAGCAGCCAGGCGTTTTATGGTTGATTTTCAGTATGATTGGAGTTGCTACAATCATCGGGTTGCTGTTGTATAACAGGTATATTTTGCCTCGTGAAAAGGTAAACTCTTAAACTTGGATGCAAGAAACTAGAAACAAGAAACTAGAAACAAGAAACAACAAACCCCTTCAAAAAATGAACTTTGAACTCATCGATCACGAATATATACAGTTAAACCAACTCTTGAAATTACTCGGACTGGTCGAAACCGGCGGAGAAGCTAACCAGCGAATCACTGACGGTGAAGTAATTGTCAATAAGGAAGTTGAGTATCAGAAACGGAAGAAACTCCGTCAGGGCGATGTGGTTGTTTTTATGGAAAGAACAATAACGATTAAATAAAAATCAAGTAGTTATGAAACAATGGTATGAATCGTTGTTCGAAAATTATGGTCTGAAATACGACAATGAAAATTTTGCCCAGGGAACTTTTGGTGAATGTGATTTTATTGAAAGTGAAATTGCGTTTGACAAGCAAACACGAATACTGGATATAGGTTGTGGTACAGGGCGTCATTCCATTGAATTAACGAAACGCGGTTATCACATGACTGGAATTGACCTTTCAGATTCCTTATTGAAACGGGCCACGGAGAAAGCTGCGGAGCAAAACCTGGTTATTGATTTTCAAAAACACGATGCCAGGCAACTTCCTTTTAACCAGGAGTTTGATGCTGTCATTATGTTGTGCGAAGGTGCTTTCCCATTAATGGAGACCGATGAAATGAATTTTCAGATCCTCCAGAATGCAGCCAACGCTTTAAAACCCGGTGGGAAATTGATTTTTACAACTTTAAACGGTTTATTTCCCTTGTTTCATTCTGTTAAGGATTTTCTTGACTCAGCAAAAGAGGATGGAAATGCTACAACTGATGCAATTTCTTTCGATTTGATGACTTTCCGCGAAAGCAGCATAACTTCCGTTGAGGACGATAGCGGAATTAAAAAAGATCTTCATTGTACGGAAAGGTATTATGTTCCGTCGGAAATCACCTGGCTGTTAAAAACGCTGAATTTCAAATTTATAGATATTTTCGGGGCAACTTTGGGTGCTTTTAGCCGCAATGATAAACTTACTACTGAAGATTTTGAAATGCTGGTGGTGGCCGTGAAATCATAAATTTTATTGAAGTACACGATTACTTGCTATCAAAAAAAGCAAAAAATTATAAATAGAATAGGTGTCATTTGCACCTGTTCTTATAGTAAACAATCAAAAGCTAAGAACAAGCTGATTATTCTTTCACAAATTTGGAAGAATAGATTTTCTCACCAATATTGATTTGAATATAATACACTCCAGCTTTGTATTTACTACACTCAAAACTAAAAATATTATTACTGTTGATTAGTTCCTGATTATCAATAATTTGTCCTAAGCAATTAAAAATTCTGATTTTTATTTTGCCAGAGGGAATTGCTTTTAGATCGATAAAAAGTTCATTACTACAAGGGTTAGGAAATACCGCAAAATCACTGTGTTTTATTACCTTGGGTATAAAATTTGGAATTTCTTTGCTTGCTAATTTGAATGCACCATCGATTGTACCTGCATAAACAAAATTCGAGTCATATGCTAAACAGAGTACTTGTGCTGCATTTATAGTATACCACTTCATAGCATTTTTATTAAAAAAATATGCACCCTCATCTAAAGCTGCAATCAGAATTGAATCGGTATATAATATAGAATTTATATTGCTATTTGGCAAGTTAAAGTTATAATTATCAAGGTTATAATTATTGCAATTAATCCTAAAGACGGAAGTATTTGAACTAAAATAAATGTCACAATTGTGATTTGTCATAGAATTAACGTGATAATTGATTGTACCATCAATTAAATGCCATATATCATTGTCGGAATTCGAAAAGTATATCCCATTATTTGTGCCGATATAAATTGTCGAATCAATATTTATAATTGTATTGATTGAAGAATCATGCAATCCTTCGTTTTGAGCTTCAATTGACAAATTTTCCAGATTATATTTGTAAAACCCATCATTAGTACCTATATAAATACTGTTATTAGTGCTTAGTAAGCAATTTATATTATTCAAAGGTTCTTGAAATCTCCAGGTTTTACAGCTATCTGTAGAACTATATAACCCATTTGCTGTTCCTGCAAAATACGTATTCCTGCATTCAGTAAGTGAATTTACTCTTTTGCCTACCAAATCATTAGAAGGTGAGTCCCAGGTAATTCCATTATCATAGGATATATTTACGCCACCTCCTTTTGTTGCAACAAAAAAGCAATCTTTTTTCTTTAAAATACTTGTAGTATAGGATTTGTTTAGCCCATAGTTTAGAATATCCAACAACGTATCTGAGATTTTCAATCTATAGGCAGCTGATGGCCCAGCAATATAGAAAGAATTTGAATCAACACATGTATACTGATAATTATAAGAAGTCGCTGTGTTATTAATTGATATCCAATTGCTTCCGTAATCTTTTGATGAAATTATATGTGGATGGCTACAAACAACTAAATTAGAATCAATAGCTTCAATACCCGAACCATAGATGTTATTCTCGTTTAAAAGCCAGCTGTTTCCATAATCATTTGAATAATACATGCCTCTGGAAGTAGTGATAAATAACTTTGATCCTGAAAAAGCAATATTTAATACTCCGGTATGTGATGGAATGCCATTGTTTAAATCTCTCCATGAAGAACCATTATCTTCTGAAACATATAATCCGGAACAAATTGTGCCTGCATAAATTCTGGACTCATCACTTTTAAGAAATTGAATATATTCAGGAACAAAACATCCAGACCCGAATCCTGTAATTAAACCTGTTGATGATTTATACCAATCAATGCCATAATTGTCAGATTTATAAACATCACCATTGTTATTGCCCATAAGTAATATATTCCCTCTTGCCAATAAACTTCTCATTCCAAAACCACTGCCATTCTCAATTCCTATCCCATTACATTTAGAATGACTCCAATTTATAGTATGAACATTTGAGCTATAAATTTCATAATTAAATGTACCAGAATTTAGAATCAGAGCATAAATTGTTGAATCACTTAATGATAATTGTGCGTCAAGACCTCCAAATTCACCAATTCTGTTCCACAACTTTCCTTGATTGGAACTTATAACAATCGATTTTTCTCCCCCATTTGAAATACCAAATAGTAAAGAGTCATGTGTAGCAAGTTGATTGATTTTAACTTCATGATTATCGATATTCGTCCATTCACCAAATTGGCTGTAACAAAATATGCTTATCAAAATCATTGGAATAATGAGAAGTGCTTTTTTCATAGTATTTAATATTGAAGAATGTCATTAAATTATTATTTGCTCTTGCATTTTATTTTTTACTCAAGTACGATTAAGTCCATTAAAGATTAACAATTAATACAACAAAATATAATTGAGTAAACAGTAAAACTAGGCAAATGTATTATTTAATTTAGATAGATACTAAAATATAGTTGAATATTTTTTTTATCCAAATAGCGACCTTTTACATAAGATCAATCAAGTTGTCTTTTCAATTAATAAAACAAACTTGTTGTAATTATTTGTTAAACATATAATTAAAAAATCTCCACCACTTTTAAGTAGCAGAGATCATATTTATAACATTTGGGTTTTTATTAGCAGCTAACTAATTCAGTCTTGGCTATATACATATTGTATTCCTGCTTTATTGTATTCATCAGTTCTTTCACAGGAATGATTTTATCTGTCCGCCACACGTTGCTTCCTGCAAAAGCATATCCTCTGCGGAAATTACCTCTCAACGCTGATGTGAGTGAAGCAATTATGCAATAAGGAGCCGTATTAATATCGCAGGTGCGGATACAATTTACCGGGCAGGTTTTTGGCTGGCGTTTGCCGGCCAGAACTTCTTCAAGGAACGGCGATTTGATTGCTCTTCCCGGCATACCTACAGGGCTTTTTATAATGGTAACGTCCTCTTTCTTAGCACTCAGGTAGGCTTGCTTAAATTCGATGGACGCATCGCATTCATCAGTAGTTACAAACCGCGTTCCCATTTGAACTCCCGATGCGCCCAGTTTCATTATTTTGGCAATATCTCCACCTGAGTATATACCACCGGCAGCTATTACAGGGATGTCTTTTCCACTTAATACAGCAATATCATTTACCACAGCCACTACTTCAGGAATCAACTTCTCTATGGCAAAATTTTCGTCAAAAATCTGCTCCAATTTAAAGCCTAAATGACCTCCTGCTTTTGGCCCTTCAACAATCACTGCATCAGGAAGATAGTTATAATTTGCAAGCCATTTATTACAGATAAGGGCAGCAGCTCTTGCCGAAGAAACAATAGGTATAAGCCTGGTTTTACAACCTGGTGTCAGATATTTTGGCAGATCAAGTGGAAGTCCTGCTCCCGAAATCACTATATCTACACCTTCTTCAATTGAGGTTTTTACCAAATCTTCATAATTGCTTAAAGCAACCATAATATTAACCCCGATAAGGCCATTTGATTTTTCTCTTGATTTCCTTATTTCCTGCCTAAGGCCTGTGAGACAATTGGCCAGGTAGTCCTGCGATGGGTCTTTGTATATCATTCCCAATCCGGCAGCAGAAATTACTCCGACTCCGCCTTCATTAGCAACCGCTGAAGCAAGTCCCGAAAGTGAAATACCAACACCCATTCCGCCTTGAATAATGCAAGTAGGAACTATGAGGCCACCAATATTCAATTCTTTAATTTTTGTCATTTTCCGTAAAAAATTAATGGGGGGAAAGGGATATCCTTTGGATAAAAGCAGGGCTTTTGATTTGTAGCTTTTTGCTATGCCCTTACTATTTGTTCTACAAAAGTACTACTGATATAATTAGCCTTCCGGAAAATGGGCTACACTGCCCAAAAAGGGCGCAATTGCACGTTTTAGGGACGAAATGTATGTATAACTGGGATAGAATGCAATGATTTATCTGGCAAGGGCATATTCTTATTCCCAGAACCGGCCTGAATCTGAAGTGTAAAAAAGTTTAAATTCTGATAAAATAGCTACTGATGCTTTGCGAGGAGCTTTCGGAATTCAGCCACATTTTGGCGCGAAACCGGAATACGGAATTCGAGTCCACTTGCTTCGAGTGTGTAATTAGGTGATGTACCTGTGAGTTTCAAAATCTGGTCGAGATTAACCAGGCAGCACCTGTGACACTTTTTTACTGAAGGATATTTCGTAAGTTTCGATTCCACATTATTTAAAGTCTGCCGTATCATTTGTTTGCGGACAACAGCGCCTTCACGATAAAATATTTCTATATAATTACTTGCAGATTGAACCAGTATTAAATTTTTCAGGTTGTTTTCGAAAACTTCTTTCCCACTTTCTGATTCTATACGGATATTCTCATTTGGCATGGTTGTGCTACTTGCGTGCATGCCTTTGCGTTCTTCGGCAAGCCAATGACGCCCTGAATCAATAACCTGGGTAACTTTAGTTTTAAGAGAATGATTGTAATTCAATAAGTTAAAAAGCACAAGGGGCAAAAGAGCCAAAGCTCCTGAGCGGAAAAAAGTAAGCGATTGCATACTTGTGACATTGAAAACCAACGCTGCAAGCGTAAAACCCACTATCAAAAATGCAAACATTGCCACATTCCATATCAGCTCTTTACGTATTGTCCACTTGTCGCTTTCAAACAACCTTGGGAACAACCCGGGCAATATAAGTGTGCTGAAAAAGAAAGTTGCAGCGCTTACCATGCCAATAATTAATACGAAATATCCGTCTTTTGCCGAGGCCAGAAAGTTGATTCCAAATGGTTGAAAATATAGAGTTATCAGCATAAAGCCCATACACACAAAAGCAATAGTACGCAGATTGTGCTTGAAGTTATTGTTAAATGGGTAAGGCTGATTGAGGTTTTCGAACATTGCAATTATTTCGGCGGCAAAGGTACTACTAATATATAAACATTTCTAGATGAGTTTTGGCAATGAGATTTTGTACTTCTTTAACGTGGTTTTATTTGATTTTATCTTCATCATCTTGCTTTAAAACAATCACTTGTGTCTATTTTGTCAGTTACTCATGTCGTGGTATATAATTTGATGTATAGGGTGTATGAAAAATAGCATGAATCATTCATCTGTAATGCGGGTCCTCGACTGGGCTTATGAAAAAGCTTTAATTGGCATGCCCGGACTGGATTCGGCTTCGCAACTGGCAAGCAGCTTTATGGATAAAGAAGGAACATTGCGCGAAAAAGCCAATTCGCTTATCCGCTGGCAGAATGCAAAAGCCGGTACAAGCGGATTTGTAACGGGCCTCGGCGGACTCATGACTTTGCCGGTTGCTATTCCTGCTAACCTGGCAAGTGTAGTATATATTCAGATACGAATGATTGCGGCCATAGCTCATATGGGTGGTTATGACTTACGCGACGAAAAAGTTAAAACATTGGTTTACATGTGTCTGGTAGGTAATTTTGCGAAAGATATTCTTCAGGAAACAGGAATAAGGCTGGGTACGAAATTTACTGCAATGGCTATTGAAAGGATATCCGAAAAATCGTTATTGCTTATAAATCAACGTGTTGGATTCAGATTGCTTACAACTTCAAGCACAAAAGGAATGATTAACCTTGGAAAAGCAGTACCATTGGTTGGCGGTATCATTGGAGGCTCCATTGATGTGGCTGCAACCAACACAATCGGCAATATGGCGAGGAATACTTTTCTTCCGAAGGAATAATCATTTATTTCGGTACAACTGAATTTTCCGTTTCAACGGTATTTTAAATTGATCGTCTGAAATATTTTAAATGTATTTGAAATTGCTGATTCGCAGGGTAATCCTTTCTGTCAGGTTTTTCGTTTATTTTACTTTATCTCAGCGCTTAAATACCAATAAATTCTGTTTTAACTTTCTATTAACGTATTCGATTTGTTGTAGGAAATCGATAGTTTATTGTTGTTAAAATATTTGTAATCAATTAAATACATTTTCTATGCTGTTTCATTCCGGTTTTGCTCAAGCTACCATTGTATTTTTCCAATCGCACATTTTTATCCTTTTTGTGTTAATATCCTGTTCCGGTGATACTAAGCCGAATTCTACATTATTTATTAATTGCCATTTTATTCGCCGGCTATTCTATACCACTATTTATTGCTGCGAAACCACTCGTTTTCTTGCATTCTTTGAGTTAAAATTTCCAATTTATAAATTTAAAACATTTCAATCATGGCTGAAATTTTATCCATTGCTGAAACCTTAGAACGGGGCAGTAAGCAAAAAAAATTAATTACAATAATACAGGAATGGTTGTGCCTGAACGGACAAAGTATAAAAATAGATGGAGATTATGGTCCTGCAACCGAGATAGCGGTTAACAATTTTCAGAAAAACTCAGGATTATTGCAGACTGGTAAAGTCGATCCACTCACTTTCGAGAAATTAGTCTGGTCGATGAAAAGTCTCTCTCAGGCAACTTTGTCATCAAACGGGGGACTGCATTCAGCAGTTGTTGAGCTTTCTCTGAAATATCTTGCGGCTCATCCCATAGAAGTCGGAGGACAAAACATGGGCCCCTGGGTACGCTATTTCATGGATGGATACCAGGGAAATGCATGGCCCTGGTGCGCCGGTTTTAATACATTAATTGTAAAACAAGCTGCAAAATTATGTGGAACACCTACGTCTCTTCCCCGGACTTATAGTTGCGATGTACTTGGAATGTGGGCTAAAAATAACGGTAAATTCATTTCCGGAACTTCGGGAAATCTTTCTGCTGTGAAGCCCGGGCATTTATTTTTAGTCCGTAAATCGAACAACGACTGGCAGCATACCGGAATTGTTATCGAAATGACACCGGAATATTGTGTTACCATCGAAGGCAATACCAACGACGAAGGAAGTCGCGAAGGTTACGAAGTATGCAAGCGGATACGAGGGTTTAAAACACTGGATTTCGTAGCTTATTAAGCTACAATTTTATAAAACCGGACAAAACCTGATTATATGCACTTGTCGATTATTAATTACAATGTGTATTTCAGGTGAAAATGAATTTTGAAGGAAACAATATCCTGATCTGGTAATATTTTAATGATTTGGTTTCCAGATTTATATGTGGTATTGAAAACTCATACCTAAGTTCAATTAACCTATTATTCTATTCTAAAAATCAATAAAATGAAAATAAATGACTTTACTGAAAATGGTATGGTGCTCGGCATCATTGACGATCTGAAACAAAAGGTTGGCCCTGATAGAATGTTTTCGGACATACTCGACGACAATGGAAATCAATATGTTGATCTGGTTCAGGAAGGCGGAGGGGTGCTGGGGGTAGCCCTGGTTGGCTACGTATATGTGCTCGAACAGATGAATATCCGTTTTCTTAGCCTTGCAGGCACTTCGGCAGGTTCGATAAATACATTGCTGATGGCTGCTGCAGGCAGAATTGACGAAGAAAAGAGCGCCTGGATTCTTGAATGTTTATGCAATAAAAAGCTTTACGATTTTGTTGATGGCGATAAAGATGCCCGCGAATTCATTGATGCTTTGCTTGGCGATGCCAGTAATTTGAAACTTGCCCTTAAAGGTGCCCAGGTTATTGATAATTTCCGCGATGATTTCGGATTGAACCCGGGTAAGAATTTTCACGACTGGATGAAAAATCTTCTTAATCAGAAGAAAATCAAGAATATGGGCGATTTGCAAATGCTGCGGGATGCCTGTATTACAGATGGCAATCACCTCAGGAACCGGATTACCAATGCCATTTATAAATCGCCGAAAGATTTAACTGATCTGGCAATTATCGCTGCTGATATTACCACGCAGAGTAAGATTGTGTTTCCGGTGATGTCGGAATTGTTTTACTCAAATCCCGAAAAAGCCAGTCCTGCTGATTTTGCGCGTGCTTCCATGTCGATTCCATTCTTCTTTCAACCTTTCAGGCTGAGCAATTTGCCATCAGGCGCTGATGCATGGCGGAAATGGAATAAATTAACCGGGCTAAACGCATCAATACCTGCAGAAGTGCTTTTTATGGATGGTGGTATAATCTCAAATTTTCCGATCGATATTTTTCATAACAACAATAAAATTCCCGAAGCCCCGACTTTTGGCGTAAAGATTGGCCTTGACAAGGCGGATATTAATCAAAACAAAAAGTTTTTCAGCCTTATAGGTTCGGTTTTCAATACAGCCAGGTTTTCGTCGGATGATAATTTTTTACGCACAAACCCTGATTTTCGTAACCTGATAGGGTACATTGATACTGGTAATCACAACTGGTTGAATTTTGGATTATCCGACGAAGCGAAAATTGATCTTTTTATTCGAGGAGCGCAGTCAGCAGCAGCTTTTCTTTCGGGTTTCAATTGGGATAAATACAAGGAAGTCAGGAAGTTGAAAATGAAATATTATGCGTAAATAGAGATGCTTTGCTTGCAGAGCTCGCTGTTTTTATCCGGTCAGAAACTGAATTGCCAGATTTCTGACCGGATTTTTAATTTACCCTATATTGGTTGTAAGTACAGAAGGATAAGTTTCACTATTTTGAGAATACGATTTGGCCGTCCAAAGCCCTCAAGACTATTCTGGTTAACGTTTCGTACCTTTGCTTCAATTTACCTCCCGAATTTAACTGATTCAAAATGAAATACCTGATACTTACCACTTTTCTGATTGCTATTATCTCTGCCGGGCTGTCAGCTCAAACTACCATTTACGACGATTCGCGTGTTTCAAATGTTTATATCCGTCTTCATCCTGATTCATTAAACCTGATAATGACGGATGTGCTTTCCGATCACTATTTTCAGGCAATGTTTATTTACGATTATGGTACAGGCCGCGATACTGTTCAGCAGGTTGGTTTCCGTTTGCGCGGTAATACATCCCGCTTTTCGCAGAAGAAATCATTCAAAATCAGTTTTAACGAGTACGTTTCCGGACGGAAGTATCAGGGTATTAAAAAGATGAATCTCAACGGTCAGCATAACGATCCGACAATGATACGCGAGAAACTGTTTTACGATTCGTGGAAAAAAGCGGGGATGGCTGAACGGAGAACGAGTTTTGTAAAATTGTTTGTCAATGATGAATATTTTGGTTTGTATACTAATCTCGAAGAGTACGACAAAGAATGGCTCGAACGAGTTTACGGTGAAAATAGCGGAAACCTTTATAAATGCACCTATCCGGCTGATCTGGTTTATCTTGGGACTAATCAGCAATCATACAAAAATATTGAAAGCGGATCGTCAACAGGTGGCCGTGCCTATGATCTTCAAACCAATGAAACAGCAGATAACTACAGCGATCTTATTGAGCTTATTACGATATTGAACCGGACTGCTGATGCAACTTTTGCAAGTTTAATCAAGCAGAAACTTAATGTTGATAGTTTTCTGAAGGCTTTTGCTATTGATGTAGCCTCCGGCAATTGGGACGATTATATGTATAACAAGAATAATTATTTTCTTTATCATCGTGCTGATACTGACAAGTTTGAGTTTATTTCGTACGACACTGATAACACATTTGGGGTGGATTGGGTGAACCGCGACTGGGCTACCCGTAATTGTCTCGACTGGTACACGCATAGTCAGCCACGACCACTAGCTTCTAAAATACTTTCGGTGCCTGAGTTTATGGAAAAATACGAGCGTTATCTCGATACTATTGCCCGTCAAATTATCAATCCCAACATCATTTTCACACATATTGACAGCCTTAAAAACCTGATTACCGAAGCTGCCGTTGCTGACACTTACCGAACGTTAGACTATGGTTATACTGTAGCTGATTTTCATAATGGTTATATATCAACCATTGATGATCATACCCCTTATGGTATAAAACCTTTCCTGACAAAACGTTATACGACAATGCTTCAGCAGTTAGGAACTTCTTCGATACCTGAAATCTCTGAAAATGAGCTCGCTGTAGAACTGTTTCCCAACCCGGTTGATGATATGCTTACAATTTCAGTTAAACCTTCCAGTTTCGACAGGTATTGCCAGGTGCTCGATATGTATGGAAGAACAATGAAATCGTTTACCATTCAACGAAAAACTCATGAATTAACAATCACAACAGCCGAATTGAAACCCGGAATGTATTCGTTGGTTATAAACACAAAAGATTCAAAAATGAACAGAAAATTTATTAAAAAGTAATTATCAGGATTATTCTCCCGGTTTTGAGATTTATATTTCATTCATATACCTGATAGTCCCAGAGAGGTTCTGATTCCGGAAAGCAAAGAAAAATAGATCAAAAACCGGAAACAGGTTATGAATGCAGGCTTACGGTATAAATTGTGCTAGATTTTCCGGTAAACCTTCCTTAATTCTTTTGTTACTTCGCAAGCAAAATCTTCGAGTGCCGGGTTGTTAATGCTGCTCGCAGCGGCATCGGGGTTTATGATAGTGATTTCCACTTTTCCATCCTCGTGTTGCTGAACAATTACATTGCAGGGCATCATTATACCGGCATTGCTTTCGGTTTGTAAGGCTTTATAAGCAAACGAAGGGTTACAGGCGCCCAGAATCCGGTAGGGCCTGAAATCGACGTCAATCTTTTTCTTCAGAGTCTCCATAACATCAATCTCAGTTATAATTCCGAAACCATGTTCTTTCAGAATTGCTGTTACATGTATAATAGCCTCATCGAAAGACTTATCTGTAAATTTGGTGAAATATGCTTTCATTTTATCCTGAATTAGTTGAATTAAAAATTTGATCTGCCGCATCCAACAATTGGCAATCATCATCCGACAATATAAACGTTTCTCTGTTCTATGAAAATTTACTCGTATCCGTTTTTTATCACGGCTTTTCCCCCTTTTTCGAATTTTAGAATCAATTCTTTGCTGTTACCGGGTTCCAAGCGTTCCATTTTGTCGGAACTTCCAATAAAAAATGTTCGGAATGGCAGCTGTATCCGGGCAATTCCACCTTCGGGAGCACTAATTGTGAACGAATCCAGGACGCCATTTTCCTTTTGAGCACTTACAAGAAACGCTCCTTCGGTACGCAGGTTTTCGAACGCGATATTCTTCCAGTCAGCAGGCACAGCCGGAAAAATCCGGATTATTCCGTTATGGCTTTGCAGAAGCATTTCCTGAATTCCGGATGCGAAAGCGAAATTACCTTCGAGTGTGAAAGGGTCATAAGTAAAAGTACTATGTCCGGCTTTACACTGATCGCCATTAAGGTGAAAACTATTTGGTGAGCAAAAACACGATGCAAAAATCCGGAGAACTTTTGCTGCATCTTCGCCTCTGTACATTCGTGCATAAATGTTTGCCAGCCAGCTAAATGAGTATCCACACCATTGTGATGAACCGTTTTTCTCCATCCGCCGGATACTGTTTTCAATAATTACTTTATCCTCAGGCTTGTCAAAATCGAGTAAGCCAAGCGGATGAAATGCCATGGTGTGCGAGAAATGCCTGTGCGACTCGTTCAAAGGAAAATCTTTGGCAACCGTTAATCCTTCTGTTTCATCCAGATCAAATTGCCCAAATTGTGAGAGAATAGCTTTCCAATGTTCAGCTTCTGACTGCAAATTAAGTTCAGAAGCCAGTTCAGCAGCTTTTTCAAAAGTAAACTTGCATAAGGCAAGATCGTAATTACTCATATCTAAAAACCAGGCTTCCATTCGGTTATCCCGGAATTCAGGACTTGAACTCATGGGTAGTTTACGCACACCATCTTTAAATTCTGTGACCTGTTCGAGGAAAGTTGCCGTAGCAGAAAACCACGGATAAGCTCTGTTCTTCAGAAATTCACTATCCATTGTATAGCGCCATTGCAGGTAGAAATGCTGAGCCAGCCATGCGCCAACAGTAGGAGAGAGGGAATACATATGCCAGCCGCCCATCGGTTCTCCGGTTAAAGTAGCAACTCCCGGTACATTAATCCCGTCAGCACCAAAATATTTTTTAGCATATTGCTCAAAACTGGTCTTGTACTGCCACATCCAATCAGTAAAAACAGCTCCTTCTTCAGGATGGTTACCAATATACGAAGGCCAGTAACTAAGCTGAGTGTTTAAATCGTTGTGTAAATCACCTTTCCAGGGAGGAAGTTTACCATTATCGGCAGTCCAGACAGCCTGCAGCGTTATGGGTGGCGAGCCTTTTCGCGAAGCAGCACCGAACTTGTACATTTCGAGATAATACTGCTTTTCAAGTTGAGGATCTGGTATAGATACTGATGATTGTTGCCAGTATTTCAACCACCATTGCTTATGATTGGCAACACCCTGGTCGAAGTTGGTCTTAATCGCTTTTTTTACTATTTCACCTGCGGTTTTAGCTTTGGGTTTGTTGCTGTAATGCGACGAAATGGTAAAACAACCTTCGCTGCCCGGATTTTTATCCGAATACAGCACAGCTGCTTCATATTCAAAAGTTTTCCACCCTTTCTGCCGGTAAATTGTAAGCTTTTTCTTACTCGTGATTTTTCCTTCCGGATAGCCAAGCCTGCGTAAATCACTGCCACCAACAACCTGGTTTTCATTGGTTTCGGATTTGTTCGAAACATATGCCGGAGCTTTAAGTAGCGGTATCGGAGTGGCTCCATGCCAATGATAGCGTGCAACAGGCTGGGTGGCATCAACAAAAACCCGGAAAATAGTACCGTTTTTCCATGTAATAGTGCAAATAGCTGATGATATATTCAATGTTGCTGACTCAACAGGGCCAAGCATGCTGATATCAAATTCGAGAGCTGCTCCGGGAATTTTGGTTGGCGCAGCATCGCGGTCGTAAGGTTCATCGGCAACTTTCCACACCGTATCAAAATCTCCCTTAAGCCGCTGCTGGTAAGCCCATTTGTAGGAATATTTTTCGAGTTCGGCGGTAGGCCTGAGATCCCATAAATCAGCACGGTCAACTGACAGGCGTAGCATGCCTTCCTGCTGCCAGACTAATACGCCTATCATGCCATTTCCTAAAGGGAAACCGCGGTCCCACCTGTCGGGAATTGAATTGAAGGTTAGATTTAAGGCTGCACCGGGCTGAGCTTTTAAACTAAAGAATCCTGCGAAAATTAGTAGTGCCGTTATGATACTTTTGAAACAATTCATGCTATCAGGGTGTCAGATTTATTCCGGGTTAAGTAAATTTTGATCCATAAAATTACATTGATTCCTGGAAAACTAGTTTTTATTTTCGAAAAGTATTCCCATATTTTTCATCAGGTAAGTGGCATTCAGATTTTTACAAACGCCATCGTGAAGTTTATAGTCGATAAGCATTTTATCATTTTCAATCTGAATTTCGAAACACAGGTTATTTACCTGGCCGGGGAAGCGGGTTGCAAGTTCGCCAAGCATTAAATCATGTGTGGCAAAAAGACCGACTGACTTATAATGAAGCAATTGCGCGATCAGAGCGATTGATCCTGCCTGTTTGTCCTTGGAATTGGTTCCTTTCAGGATTTCATCAAGAAGGATTAGTTTTTTCTTACCGCTTTCCAGTTCATCAATAATCTGCTTTAGACGTTTGAGTTCAGCATAAAAGTAGGATTCGTGCTTTACAAGCGAATCGCTGGTGCGGATACTGCTGTGGATTTCAATCGGAAAGAAACTAAGTTGTGATGCACAAACCGGTGCTCCTGCCATTGCAAGGATATAGTTTGCTCCGATTGTACGTAGAAAAGTACTTTTTCCTGACATATTTGCACCGGTAATTATGGCAAACTGGTTCCAGCCTTTTATTTCAATGTTGTTTACAACACGCTGTTCTTCATCTATTAACGGATGACCGAGGTTTTCTGCAATAAATCCGAAATCGTCCTTAATCAAATCAGGATAAATGAACTGATTGTTGTTAAAAGCAAAATTTGCCAGGCTGCACATGGCATCAAAAGTGGCAATGCTTTCAAACCAATTCGGAACATTTTCCTGGTTTTGCTTTTTCCATTTTTCAACGTTCAGCAAAAGATGGAGGTTGAACATAAAAAGACCATTCAGGATTACCGAAACTAAAAGGTTCAGATTCGAATCCATGTATTTCAGAATTGTCGAAAGCTCATGTATTGATTCTGAAGGACTTTGCTTTGTTTCTGCAGCTATTTTCTTTTGCAGATCGGTAAGATAATTGCTTTTAAAACCAGTGCTCTCAATAATATGAAGGCATTGAGCATAACGGTTCAGTATTCTGCTTTTTGACGTGATAATGTTCTGAACTTTAATGGTTTGCTTTCCGTATAAAAAAACAACCATTAATTGTAAAACAATCAGAAATATGGGAAATGATAAGATGCCAATAATGGAAAGTGCAATCCAAATCATTGTTATAAATGGCAGTCCATAAGCTAGATACTGTAAAAGTTTCATGTTTTGCACCGGGCTTTCACTTTCAATCCATTGATTCATTTCAGTTTTATCCGATTCAGAGATTTTCTCTTCATTAAAAATTAGCTGCAGATTCTGTCTCAATTCAACCATTTCCGACAGTTCTTTTACGGCTTTTTGCCGTTCAACTACTTTATCACTCTGCCCGTAAGCATTGGAGAAATATTCAGCAAGCCGGAGTTTGCCAAAAATGGTTGATGTCCGGTTAATAAACTGAAATAAAGATCCTTCGCCGAAAATATCCAGGTCGTGTGAATAATCGTGCGATTGGTCAATAAACTCGTTGCCGGGATCGAAAGAGCTGTAATTTCCATTTATCGCTGATACCTCATACTGATTAATGCCGATAAGGATTTCGAGACTTTTAATTTGTTTTTTAAGTTTACTGTCGAATATGCTGAGCACCACAAAAACAAAGAAAGCAAATGCTACTAATGATATCGACCACAAAGTTTGGGTAGTGAGGTAAATATAAGTCAATATTGCCATTCCCAGAAATAGTGTCAGCCGGAGCATGGGAAGCGGATTCTGTTTCTTTTGTAATTTCTGTTTTTCGGAATTGTAAACAGACAGACGTTGGGTGTATAAAGATATTCGGTTAGTCATATTTAATTTTTCTTGCAGCAAAAATAAAGG
The DNA here is from genome assembly GCA_964420555.1 of uncultured Lentimicrobiaceae bacterium. Classification (GTDB taxonomy): domain Bacteria; phylum Bacteroidota; class Bacteroidia; order Bacteroidales; family UBA4417; genus UBA4417. The sequence goes on from CAYQTT010000002.1 coordinate 201,603, forward strand.
AATTTACGGAGGAATACATTCAAAACATAGGCGTAGAGCATTTTTAAGTAAATTTCTAAATTATGAAAAAAGTGCAGTAAAAGAATCAAAATAAATAATATTCAAAATGCTTTTATACCGATATTTAAATAAATTAGCCGTTTAATTGTTGTGCCATTAATTACACTCTTTTTTAACCTGTACTTGCTCCAAATATCTATGATCAATTATTTAAATTTCTCACATCCTGCTAAAAGACTCTTCGTTTTTTTCTTCTTGATTTCAGTTTTTCAGGTAAGTGTTATTGCTCAAAAAGTAAGTATTTCAAAACCCCAGTCATGGGTAAAGTTACAGGAACCTGACCTGAAATATATACTTCCGGAAAGTGACATTTCGGGTGGTTATTACTATTTGCTAGTTGATAAACAGGAAAATATCAGTGAAAAAAGCATCTATAGCCGCTATGCTGTAAAAATCACTAACAGTCAGGGTGTTCAATACATGTCTGACATCAGCGCTGTGTTTGATCCTCATTACCAGAAGGTCATATTTAATCACTTACGGATAATCCGCCAGGGTCAGATCATTGATAAGCTTAGCATGAACGCAATAAAAACTATCCAGCGCGAAAGTGAAATGGATCGGTTTTCGTATGATGGACGACTAACCGCAATTATCAATCTTACAGATGTACGGCAAGGCGATATTATTGATTATTCATATACTGTAACAGGTTATAATCCAGCTATGAAAGGGCAGTATGCGAGCGAACTGTATTTCGAATATACGTTGCCTGTACATCGTATTCATTTGCGTCTTTTAGTTCCTGAAAATCTAAAATTGAATTTTAATTATGCTGGTGAAAAGTATTTACCAACCGTTTCTAAATCTGCGGATCTGAATGAATATGTATGGAAACTTGATAATATTAAATCAACTGTTTACGAGGATAATACACCAGCATGGTATGATCCGTCAAGCAGGGTTTCGGTTACTTCTTTCAAAACCTGGAAAGATATTGTTGATTTATTTTTGCCCGATTATCAGGTTAAAGAATCGGATTTATCAAAATTAAAACCGGAATTGAATGAAATACTGAAATCAAAAGAAATTGATAAACAGGTTGTTGAAGCTATCCGGTTTGTACAGGATCATATCCGTTATCTTGGTTTTGAATCGGGGATTAGTGCGTATATTCCAAATTCGCCTGGGGTGGTTTTAAAAAGACGTTTTGGTGATTGCAAGGATAAATCTCTTCTTCTCTGCGCAATACTCAAGACTATTGGAGTTGAAGCCAGACCCGTATTGGTAAATATGAGCGGATTGTATGACGAATCGATGCTGCAGCCATCACCACTTGCATTTAATCATTGTATTGTTCAGGTTTTCTTTAACAACGATTATTGGTACGTTGATCCAACACTCTCGAGCCAGGGAGGTGTGTGCGGGACTTTCTATGTTCCACAATATGGCGAAGGACTTGTTTTGCGCGAAGGAACTGAGGGTTTAACTAACATTGATAAGCCCGGGAACACGAAAATATTATCCAGGAGTACTTTCATAATTGACTCAATTGGTGGGAATGCTATACTAAAAGTATTTTCGAAATATGAAGGTGGACAAGCTGATGTAAACAGAGCATTTTTCGAATCGAGCAGTATAGATGATATAAATCGTTATTATATTGATTTTTACGATGAAGCATATCCCAAAATAACGGTTGATGGAAACCCTGCCTTTCAGGACGATCGGGAGAACAATATTTTTAGCGTAGAAGAAAAATATCTGATTAAAGATTTTTGGAGTCCGGTAACCAGTAACAAGGAGAAGATTTCTTGTAGTTTTTACCCTCTTACACTACGCTCTTTGCTCATTACAGGCGCAACAACAAAACGCAAAATGCCTCTGGCTCTTCAGTATCCTGCCGATGTTACCGAGCAAATAGAAATCATGCTTCCCCAAACATGGAGTGCCAGCCCTTCAGGATTTGAAGTTGAAAACAAGGCGTATTCTTACTCGTATACAGCATTACATGCCGGCTTGAAAATCAATCTGGAATACAAATATCGGGCTAAACTTAAACATGTTGATGCTTCCGAAGCAGAAGAAATACTGACCGGTTTTAATAAAATAGAGAATGAATCATCAGGGTATACATTAACTTATGATACCAATCTGGCAAAGTCATTCCGTTTCAGTTGGCTTATGGGAGTCATTGCCCTAATTTCGATAGCTGTCAGTATTTATTTTGCAATTAAAATTTATAAAACATATAATTTAAAAACCCAGGCAGATAGTTTTATGAGCGAGGATATAGGAGGCTGGCTGGTGCTTGTTGCAATCGGACTGGTTGTGTCGCCTTTTGTTGTTTTTTACGGAATTTTTACTACTCCTGAATTTTTTGATAAAAAAACGATAGAAGTGATTTATAATCAGGATACTCACGACAGTTTGTCCTGGGCATTTATCATTGTAGCCGAGTTGATATACAACATGGCAAACCTGGTTTTTATTGGTCTGTTACTTGTTTTATTCTTTACGCGCCGAGCTATTCTCCCTCGATTGATCATCATTTTTTATGCGCAAACATTTATTTTCAGAGTAATTGATTATTACCTGGCAAATGTTTATTTGGATATAAATTATCCTGATAATGATTCGCTTAAATCAGTATTTCAAAGTCTTTTTGGAGCAATGATATGGATCCCATATTTTCTCTATTCGAAAAGAGTTAAAAATACTTTTGTTTTCGAAACAACTCCAAAATCAGCCTTTCCCGATTACAACCAGGAAAATACAGTTTCTGACGATGAACTTACTCAATCGGCTTCTCAGCCAGATGAAAACGCTGTAAAAGTGAATGATATTAGTGAACCTGACAATGTTACTGTTGAAGAAAAATCAGTTACGCTCGAATAATTTTGATTTATCCCTGATTTCATCTTTCTGCATTCGAAAGCTTGCTGCCAGTTTAACAGCGGTGAGTTCGTCAAATTGGACATGAGTGATATTGGTGCAAATTAGCCCAAACACCTAACTCCTAACCCCTTTTTACAAATACCTTCTATCCTTCACAAACGGTAGTTTTGCCATTTTTTCTATTTCAATACTAGGGAATCCGAATTCTTCCACAATTTTTCCTTTCAATAAATAAACACCACGGCCTTTAAAAGGATATTGTTTTGATGATTGCGGGAAATGAACCGTATCGAAAAACTCACCATCCACATCAAAGAAAGTTCCGAAATGCATAATCTCGCTCCGGATTGTCCGCACATATTTTATGGTAACCAGCGATCCGAGCATCCGCACAGTTTCGCCGACATGTGAAGCAATTTCGTAAGCTTTTAATTCGCCACGGAAACTGGTTTGCAATAAATCAAAATAACCCATAGTTACCGGAAATCCAAGCAACTCTATTTCATCGAAAGCATCATCAACGATGGAATGATCCAGATCAGGCATACGAAACTGCCTGGCCGGTGTAGTAAACAAAGAACCATCGGTAGGAGGCGGAGCCGATTTTCGCAACAGCAGATGCACTTCCCACAATAACTGTTGCTTACTGGTTCCGGTAAACCGCAATGCATTAAGCCGGATAAGAAGAATAGCCTGATCGAGGGTAAGCGGAACACGATTTACAAAATCAGCGAGGCTCTGATAAGGGCCATTACGTGTTCGTTCGTCGATAATGGAATTAACAGTGTTGCTTTCGAGGTTGGCAATATATACAAAGCCCAGCCAGATTGTACTTCCGCTGATGGTAGTAGTTTGATTGCTCCGGTTGATGCACGGAAGTTCAATGCTTGCACCGCATCGCTTAGCTTCGTTGATATATACCCAGGCCTGGTAAAATCCGCCGAAATTATTGAGTACGGCAGTCATAAACTCAAGCGGGTAATAGGATTTGAGGAACAAACTCTGATAGCTTTCAACAGCAAATGATGCCGAATGTGCCTTCGAAAATGAGTATCCTGCGAACGACTCAATCTGCCGCCATACTTCTTTGGTAACTTCTTCGGAATGTCCCTGCTGGTAACAGCTTTCGAAATATTTATCCACAATTTTCTGGAACTCAATCCTCGACCGGTATTTGCCGCTCATGGCACGGCGCAGCACATCAGCATCAGCCAGGTCGAGGCCGGCAAAGTGGTGGCAGATTTTAAGCACATCTTCCTGGTACACCATTACACCATAGGTTTCAGCAAGTTGCTCTTCCATAATGGGATGCAGGTATTTGAATTTATCCGGGTTGTGAAACCGCCAGATGTATTCCTTCATCATTCCCGAACGTGCAACTCCCGGACGAATAATGCTGCTCGCTGCAACCAGCGTGAGATAGTTATCACACTTCAGCTTTTTAAGCAACCCGCGCATGGCAGGACTTTCAATGTAAAAGCAGCCGATGGTTTCGGCTGATTTCAGCTGTTTTTTAATTTTTTCATCTTTTTTAAAGTCGCTTACACGATGAATATCAATACTTATTCCCCTGTTTTGTTTAATAATGTCGACAGCTTCCTGTATATGTCCCAGACCGCGCTGGCTCAGGATGTCGAGTTTTTCGTACCTGAGGTCTTCGGCTACATACATATCCCATTGCGTGGTGGGATAGGCCTTTGGAGGCATATCGAGTGCGGTAAATGCAGTAAGTGGTTCTTCCGAAATCAGCACTCCGCCGGCATGAATACTGCGGATATTCGGGAAGTCGGTCATGCGTGTTGCAAGTTGTACGATATAATCAGCGATAGCATTTTTGTTGAGCGGATTATTGGGCTCTTCTACCAAAATATCAATTTCTTCTTTAGGCAAACCGTAAACTTTTCCCAGTTCGCGAAGGCTCGATTTCCCTTTGAATGTAGACGTCGCGCCAAGCAAAGCAGTATGTTTATGGCCGTATCGTTTAAAAATATAATCGAAAACTTCATCGCGGTCCTTCCACGAAAAATCGATATCAAAATCCGGTGGACTGCTTCGCCTGGGATTGAGGAAACGTTCGAAGTAGAGATCCAACTCAATGGGATCTACATCAGTAATACGCAGGCAGTACGCCACTATGCTGTTGGCCCCGCTACCACGGCCCACGTGATAAAAACCGCGGCCCATAGTATAACGGATAATGTCCCAGGTAATCAGGAAATACGATGAAAAACCGAGTTTGTCGATAATTTCAAGTTCGTGTTTTACACGCTGTTTTGCTTCTTTATTGTTTTTACCGTAGCGATAAACAAGCCCGTCGAAAGTTAATTTTTCGAGCAGCAGCTTGTCATCATAAACACTTCGGGTAAAAAGTTTTTTGTTTTTTCCTGTGCTGAAATCGATGGCGATACTGCAATCATTCAGCAGTTTATGCGTATTGGAAATAATCTGAGGGTGATTTTCAAACAGTTTTTTGAGTTCTGCCGGTGGCGTAAAAAGTTCGTCGGGAGCAGCCACCTGCGAAGGAATGAGCATACTCAGCAGGGTGTTGTTGTCGATAGCGCGAAAGTGACGGTGAAGTTCATAGCCTTGCTCGCTTTCAAATGTAACAGGACATAAAGCCACGAGTTTTTGCCGGCGGTTACGGTTTTCTGCCGAAAGCAGTTTGTTTAATTCTGTACTTCTGATGCCGGTATATTCATTATCGCGCAACTTCTTCGGCGACTTTTCCCCGAAAGGGTAAACAACATAACAGTGGATGAACTCAGGCGCCTGCAGTGGCAAAGGAAGTTTATTGATATTGTGACGGCTCAGAAATTCATTCAACTCCATAAAGCCTTCGTTGTTTCGGGCTATACCTATATATAACAGTTCGTTTCCATCACGGAATTCGATACCGGCCACGGGTTTTATATTGCTTTTGTTACAGGCTTTCACAAAATCAACCACAGCCGAACTGTTATTGATATCAGTAAGTGCAAGCGTATCAATACCATTTACCACTGCTATTTCCACCAGTTTATCAACGGGAAGAGTGCCGTAACGGAGGCTGTAATTTGAGTGGCAGTTGAGGTACATTTTAATGTGGGATGTTGAAGGTTGGATGGGGGATGTGCGATGTACGAATGACGATTTGCGATTTGCGATTTGCGATTTACGATTTACGATTAGGGGCTTGGGACTTGGAATTTGGAATTTGGAATTTGGAATTTGGAATTTGGAATTTGGAATTTGGAATTTGGGATTTGGAATTTGGGATTTAGATGGCTTAATAGATCCGACATCCGAAATCACACATCTAACATCAATCCTCCTCTTCATCTTTTATCCCAAGGCCCACAGCTCTTACCAGTTTATCCCGCCCGTAGCGTAACCGCATGCGATCCACGGCCTGGTAAAGGTTTATAAGTTCGGGCGTTTGATCGAAAAGGTCGATTTGCTGCACGCCGGTTACCAAATAGCTGAATTTTACACCAATCAGCCGTATCAACATGCGTCGCTGGTAAAGCTTGCGGAACAGTTCTTTGGCTACGGGTATCAGCACATGATCGAACGAAGTATAGCCAATGCGTTGTTGCACGGTATGTGTATCAAAATTAGAGTAGCGGATTTTTAACGTTACGCAGGAGGTAAGTTTCTGCTTTTTGCGAAGCGAGAAAGCGATTTTCTCCACCATTTGCACCAGCAGTTCATTAATCATATGAATATCAATAGTATCCTGCTCAAAGGTGGTTTCGGTACTTATCGATTTTCGTTCGGAATAGGGGATAACCGGCGTGGTGTCGATACCGTTGGCTTTTTTCCAGATTACCAGTCCGTTTTGCCCCAGCACTTTCACCATCATTTCGGGTGGCATATGGCCGAGTGTATCGATGGTGGCTATTCCCATGGAGCGCAGCAGTCGGTAAGTTTTTTCGCCTATGCCCGGGATTTTGCTTATCGAAAGCGGTCCCAGGAACGGAATTACCCGTTCGGCGGGAATTTCCAGTTCCCCGTTGGGCTTGGCTACGCCGGTGGCTATTTTGCATACCGTTTTGTTTACCGAAAGTCCCAGCGAAATCGGCAAACCTGTTTCACGGATGATGCGCTGCCGGAGGTCGTGTGTCCATTTCATGCTACCGAAAAAGCGGTCCATGCCGGTAATATCGAGGTAATGCTCGTCGATACTGGCTTTTTCGTACACAGGCGCACTTTCGGCAATAACATCGGTTACCAGGTTGGAGTATTTGGTGTATTGCTCCATATCGCCGCGCACCACGGTAGCATCGGGGCACAGCATGCGGGCCATTTTCATAGGCATGGCCGAATGCACCCCGAACTTACGTGCTTCGTAACTGCAACTCGATACTACGCTGCGGTCCGAAAAACCGCCTACAATTACGGGCTTCCCGATAAGCTGGCTGTTCATAAGCCGCTCCACAGCTACGAAAAACGTGTCCAGATCCATATGCACAATGGTGCGGCCCGTCCTGCGGAAACTGTCAGGAAACCCCTGCGGTGAAATTATTTTCAGTTCGTTGTACATTATTTAAAAAAATGTATTACTTTTGATTAAAATCTAATCAAAAATACGACTACAATATAATCATAATTTTTGAATTGAGGATGACAGGAGTGAAAAAAAACTCACCCCCCGGCCCCCTCTCTTCACGAAGAGAGGGGGTGACTCTCCGATCAGAAATTACCTTTAACCACTTATTACCATGTTTACAGATGCCCTTAAATAACTAATTTCCTCGTCTCCACCCCCTCTCTTTCCTTCAAAGAGAGGGGGCAGGGGGTGAGATTTTTACAAGCCATGAAACCTGATTCGCGAAAGAAATTTGTTGTTGCAATTTGCCGGGAGAACCGTAAAAATATGACGGAGGCTGAAAGAATTGTATGGGAATTAGTCAGAAACAGAAGACTTGACGGGAAGAAGTTTCTTCGGCAACACAAAATAATTTATGAAAATTCATTTGATTCATTTCAATTCTTTATTGTTGATTTTTATTGTGCAGAAGAAAAGCTGATACTTGAAATCGACGGAGAAATACATGAATCGCAAAAAGAATATGACAGTTGGCGAACTTCAGTTCTGGAGGATTTAGAATTACGTGTTCTGAGAATAAAAAATGAAGAGACAATTTATAAGGAACAAGTCAAGGAAAAAATTCGTCAGATGTTCATAGAAACTCACCCCCCGGCCTCCTCTCTTCACGAAGAGAGGGGGTGACTCTCCGAACAGAAATTAACCAACCAACACCTTGTTAAGCAGTGTTACTAAATAACTAATTTCCTCGTCCTCACCCCCTCTCTTTTCTTCAAAGAGAGGGGGCAGGGGGTGAGTTTTTTAAAAATAATATGCCATGGAACCAACCTTCGGACAAAACATTAAACTCCTGCGCAAACGGCGCAGCCGCACGCAGGACGACATTGCCGTCGCTCTCAATATGAAACGATCTACATTGAGCGGATACGAAAACGGCGTTGCAGAGCCGGGCATCGAAGCATTGCTGGCACTGTCGAAATACTTTAAAATATCGGTGGATACCCTGCTTACAGTTGATCTGAGCGCACTGCGCGACAGCGAATTATACCAACTGGAACACGGGTACGATATTTTTGTAAACGGAGGAAACCTTCGGGTGCTTACTACAACTGTGGATAGTAAAAACAAGGAGAACATAGAAGTGATTAACCAGAAAGCTTCGGCCGGTTACCGTACAGGATTTGCCGATCCTGAATATATTAAGGTATTGCCTACTTTTCAACTGCCGTTTCTTTCGGCTGACCGTAAGTATCGCACGTTCCAGATTTCGGGCGACTCCATGCTGCCTATCCCTGACAAATCGTGGGTTACAGGTGAGTTTGTACAAAACTGGGATCTGATCCGTGATCACCAGGCATACATTATCCTTACACTGAACGACGGTATCATGTTTAAAGTAGCCGAAAACCGCCTGAAAACAGAAAGCAGGTTGGTGTTACATTCACTCAATCCGCTCTACGAATCCTATTCCGTTGATCTCAAAGATTTACGCGAAGTATGGCGCTTTGTGCATTACATCAGTTCGGAACTGCCTGAACCTAACCTACAAAGTAATGAGATAAACTCAACGCTGGTAACTCTGAAAAACGAAATGGCAGAAATTAAAGCCCAGCTGAAACAAGGTAAACTATTTGAATAACAGTGTAATAGAGTGTGTAAGGTTAGTTTGGGAATTAACAAAATGTTAAAAATGTTGGACTTCGGGGAATCATTTTTTATCTTTGTAAAACATCTTTTTTTATTCATATTATTATTAACCTCAAAACCCTGAGATCATGAAGAAAACTCTACTTTTTTTAGTTTCGCTGGCAATTGGGATTTCTGTTTCGGCCCAGTCCACGTTGTATTATAATTTTAACAGTTCACTCAATGAAGTGAATGCTGCTGCTCCAGGACTGACAGTACTTGGTACACAAGGTAATTTTGTTACTGATACGCTGAACGAAATTGCAGGCAGTAACAAGACCGTTTATCGTTTCGAAAAGAATAGCGGTGTTCAGTTTAATAATGTGGCAGCGGGAAATTTCCTGGGCGAAACTTACACCATTGAGTTATACTTCGTTTTCGATGAATTATCGAGCTGGAAAAGGGTGGTTGACTGGAAAAACCGCAAAACTGACAAAGGCGCTTATGTTTACTATGGCGAACTCAATTTCTATAATTATATATACAGCGAAGAAGCTCCTGTTCGGGCCGGAGAATATACTTACTATGTAATTACACGCGATGCTGCCTCAAAAAATGTACTTATCTATACTGATGCCGAAGTGAAAATTAATTTTACCGATAGTAATGATGATGCAGTAATTGATGCGGATGGCGTGTTGAACTTCTTTTACGACGACCTTGCTGTCCCAAATGAAGCATCATCAGGTGCTGTGGCTTTGCTCAAATTGTATAATTATGCGCTCGATTCAACTGTTATTCGCGAAAGGTGGGATCAGTTGGGGAGTTCTGTATTTGGTGTTAATGAAACTGCAAAATCAAATGTCAGGATCAACGTTTATCCAAATCCCGTATCGGATATTCTGAATCTGAATCTTTCTGCATTTTCGAATCAGAGCGAAGCACGCATTCAGGTGGTAAACGAAATCGGGCAGGTAGTGCTGGCCGAAAAAATTATCATAAACAGTCCATCATACAGCCTTGCAGTTAATAACTTTAAAAAGGGGCTTTACACAGTTGTGATAGAAACTAACGGTGAAGTGGCCAGAACCAAATTTATTGTGATTTAGCTCCTTAATTTCACTTCTGAAAGTTAAAGTACACTCTTTTCTTTTAAACATTACACCCCGTTTCCTTATATTCATTACAGGAAACGGGTTTGTTTTTTAAAATACGTCCAATCTTCTCTTAAAGGAAGGCTAACGGTATGATGGCATAATTTTTGAGCTTTTTTATCAGCCAGAATGTATTAATTGAATGATTTTTAACCTAATACTAAAATGCATAGCCATGAAAAAGTTAATTCTTCCTGTGTTTATTCTTTTGCTTGCATGGTCGTGTTCTCCTTCTCAAAAAGCAAGTTCATCAGCAAAAAGTAATGTGATAGAAATCGACAGCACGGAGTACGATATCACCATTATCGATATGGAATTTGATACCTGGTATCTCATGAATTACTCTCCGTCAAAGGATTATAGCAATGAATACTATCGGACCAAAAATCATATTGGTGTCAGTAACTGGAACAACTATTTTGATCGGGGAAAGTATCAGCGTGTGGTGGGGAATCATATTTTTTACGATTATCCGGTTGACTATGGTATAGAAGTAAACCGCAAGCTTTACTGGTATTTTAAATATGTAGAAGAGAACCACGGCATACGTTTGCTCCGCTGAAAATACGGGTGAGATATTTCGAGACAACGCACTGACATTGCCTTAACTTAACCCGGCTTTTTTTTCAATGAACTTGTCACTACCTTTGCACCCCTAAAATATAAAGGAAGATGGCGCTGAAATGTGGAATTATAGGTTTGGCTAATACAGGCAAAACCACTTTGTTTAATTGTGTTGCTAATACTAAAATTCACCAACAAGCTGGCGTGCAGAAGTCGCACATGGGTCAAATAAACGTTCCCGACAACAGACTTTATGTGCTTAATTCACTGTTGCCTGCCCAAAAAGTAGTGCATGCCACAGTCGATCTGGTTGATATTCCAGGGCTTACAAAAGGTTCGGGTCAGGCCGAAAGTACTTCCAGTAAATTTCTGGCCGAAATACAACAGACAGATGCCTTAATTCATGTTTTGCGTTGTTTCGACAGTGATACCGTTCCTCATATTGAAGGTTCGGTTAACCCTGTTCGTGATAAGGAAATTGTTGACCTTGAGCTATGTATCCGTGACCTTAGTATGGTTGAACGAAAAATTCAGCGTATGGAGAAGCTTTTGAAAGTGGGGGATAAGGATGCCAAAAAAACATTGGAGGTTCTGCAGGTTTATAAATCTCATCTCGAAGATTTCAGACCTGCGCGCACAGCCCCGGTTTCGGAAGAAGATCACAAGCATATTGCTGATATGTATCTGATTACCCACAAGCCTGTAATTTATGTCTGTAATGTAGATGATGCGTCAGCCGCTTCCGGAAATCATTACTCCAAAGCCCTTATCGAATCGGTTGAAGGAGAAAATGCTGAAGTTCTTGTTATTGCCGCTGAACTTGAAGCTGAAATTGCAGAACTTGAGAGCCAGGAAGACCGCGATATATTTCTGGCTGATGCGGGCCTCACTGAGCCAGGTGTGAATAAAGTAGTGCAATCTGCTTACAAGCTTTTGAATTTAATGTCGTTTTTCACCATCGGTGTTAAAGAAAACCGTGCCTGGACTATTCACCGTGGCATGACCGCTCCTCAGGCAGCCGGTGTTATACATAGCGACCTTGAGCGTGGCTTTATTCGTGCCGAAGTAATTAAATACAATGATTTTGTTGCCCTTAAAACCGAACTTGCCTGCAAAGAAGCTGGAAAACTGGCTATTGAAGGAAAGAATTATGTGGTTTGCGACGGCGATTTATTGAATATAAGGTTTAATGTGTAGTATAAATCAAGTTGTGTACTTGATTTTCTGAAAGTTAATTTTGACTGACCCTGTATTTTAAAATACACCGGTAAATTAACTCTTACTCTGACTTTTTTACCAGATTGAGTTCCTGGTTTCCATTTTGGCATATTCCTTATAAGCCTTAATGCTTCTTCATCACACCCACTGCCTATGCCTTTCAGCAGTTTAGCGGATGATATAGATCCGTCAGTATTTACAATAAAACTGACATAAACAGTACCTTCAATTCCTTTTAAGCTTGCTGTTTCCGGATATTTAATATTTGTGTCAAAATACTTTTTTCTGGCTGAATTACCTCCAATAAACTGAGGCATATTTTCGGTAATAAGATTGAAAAGCGGTTCATCCTGAATGTCTGAGATATCACTTGACCAAGTGAAGTCCTTGTTTTTTGATACTATTTCTAAAAAACTATCGGAACTGCATCTATAATATGTGATTATAAAATGATCAATCGAAGGATGTGCCTGTTTAAGTGAATCAGGAATTTTATAACTAATAACAGTATCCTCGCACAAATCATAGTCGAAATATGCGGCATTGTCCAATATTAACCATTCTGGATTTTCTGCAATCTTCAGAAGGTCAAGGCAATAGTTGCAAGTATCTCCGATATTGAGATAGGATTCAGCTCTATAAGAATACGCTTTTGGATTTGGCTTGGAATTGATGGAAAGCGAAAAAAGTTTTATTGCTCTTTCAAAATTATTTGAATTGAAGGCTTTTACGCCCCTTTCATAATTTTTTAATGGATCCGTCGACTCACTGCAGGAAATAATGCTGAGTAAGACGAAACATTTAAATATTGCTATTCTTATATTCATAAAACATTGGGTTTTATTAGAAATACTATAGATGAAACTTCACCCCATTCTTGACTCCACTGCCGGCTTAGAAATTTTTCTAACCATATAAGGTAAATTTTATCGGCATATTAAACTTTACTCTAACAGGTTTTCCTTTTCGGGTGCCTGGTTTCCATTTGGGCATACCTTTTATTGTTCGAATAGCCTCATCGCTCAATAATTTGTCCGGGCTTCGTAAAATTTTCACATTTGAGATACTTCCATCAATTTCAATAAAAAAGGTTGTATAGACGGTGCCTTGCTTTTTCGAATTCCTGGCTTCCTGAGGGTACTTGATGTTTTCAATTAAGTAAATCATTCTGGCTTTGTCACCACCTGGAAATTCTGGCGCCTTTTCGACGGTACTTATTAAATCTTTTCCATTTTTATCGCAATATCGAACATTTGAATCTTCATTACAGATTGAACGGGATTTTAATGTGAAGCTATATCCTGGGAATTCTTCAAAAATTGTATCAGAAATTTCTCTTATTGTATCAAAAATTGCACACCTGAAGTTGTAAATTTTTTCTGCTTCGGTATCGCCTAATTGCGAAGCTTTAAAAATATCCCTGCAAAAATTGCATGAATCCTGTAACTTGAAATAACATTGTGCCCTATTAAAATAAGCATCGGCAACCGGTTCAATATCAATTGACAAATTATAATACTCAATAGCTTTTTCATATTTACTTGCTTTAAAATAATTATTGCCTTTTTGGTATAAAATATCAGCAGGATTTATTAAATTTTTTCCATTTTTATCGCAATATCGAACATTTGAATCTTCATTACAGATTGAACGGGATTTTAATGTGAAGCTATATCCTGGGAATTCTTCAAAAATTGTATCAGAAATTTCTCTTATTGTATCAAAAATTGCACACCTGAAGTTGTAAATTTTTTCTGCTTCGGTATCGCCTAATTGCGAAGCTTTAAAAATATCCCTGCAAAAATTGCATGAATCCTGTAACTTGAAATAACATTGTGCCCTATTAAAATAAGCATCGGCAACCGGTTCAATATCAATTGACAAATTATAATACTCAATAGCTTTTTCATATTTACTTGCATTAAAATAATTATTGCCTTTTTGGTATAAAATATCAGCAGGATTTTGACTGAAAACATGACAAAAATAAAGTGTTAAGAATAATAGAAAGATATTTTTTTTCATAATTTGGGCGAAATTTGAGTGTTTATTGATTAGCTAAAAATACAACGCATGAAACTTCACCCCATTCTTATTAAACTCTAGTGCCGGCATAGGGATTTTGATAAACCCTACCGTTTTGAGTATAAGTTTCAGTGTTTTGGATTTGGTTGGAATGCGGCTCAGATCGATATCCGGTGAAATATAGAATTGTCTGTACCTTTCGCTGTAAGGAACAGGAATACCATCAACTTCCGAAGGATTGCTGACGGCTCCGGTCATACCTTCAGCTCCATAACCGGCTGCGAGGTTCAGCCATTTCGGGAAACGGGTGTGCTGCAAACCCAGGCTGCTGATATTGGCTGATAACCAATACGTTTGACCGTTATAATCTTTCATCATACTTTGCAACGGGGTGCTTCCAAGCAAATCAGGATTGTATTGCGCATATGGCGAACTGTGATACGACCATTTCATTACAAACTTTTGTTCGTGCCAGGCTAATTGCTGGCTTATAAAAAGTGCCGTACCCACAGTATTGGCAACCATATCGCCGACCGATGCGCCCCATTGCTCCGAAAATCCATCCATAATTTCGACGGTTGTAAGATAAACAAGGCCTGTCATACCGCCATACCATATCGATTTTTTTTCGGGCACACCTGCCCATCGAAGCGACGAATAACCGATCAATCCGATGTAATAGGATGCTGTTGTGTGTCCAAATTTGTCCATTTGCAGCCACTCATCATTATCGTTAAAAAAGTGGAAACCCGATTGAGGATAATCTTTATACCACAGATAGTACAAGCCAACTACACTCCCTGCATAAAGGGTACCTGCTGTAGCAAGCAAGGGAACCAGTCGTTTTTTGTTAACTGTAGTTGTATCAGGCTGTTTTTCAATAAGAAGTGTATCCTGATTTGCCGATAGTGCCACCCCTGTTGAAAAGAAAAGTATTAACACTGCTGACAAAATCAGGCATGTATCTGAACAACGAAATTGAAGTTTTTGCAAGTACATCAAGTGCAGTTTTTCTGTTAATTTCAGGATCAGGGAATTTTGTGATGATTCGATAAAAATAAATTTTATTTCTTCACCAGCTTAAAGATTTGGAAATAATCCCTTTGCGAAATTCGAAGAATATAAACACCTGGTTTCAGCCGCAGTTTATCGTTCGAAAAACCATAACGGTTATCTGCAGCCGATGCATCCCACTCGCCTGAGGACAGGATTCTTCCGGCCATATCGCTGATTGCGAACTGTATTTTCTCACCGGTGTAAAGCGTATTAACCTTTACAGTGAATTCGGTAGTAAACGGATTCGGATAAACCATAGCATCGAAGCCTGCCATCTGATCATCAACCGCAGTTTCATCACCTACATTTATTTTTATTTCACTCAAACCAAAACAATTGGCTCCGTAATTCGAAACAGCTGTTAAAAGTACATAACGAGCTTTCCTGTTTTCGAAATCAGGACCCGAAGTTCCTTCGTAGAATGCCGACCCATTTGCTTTTTCGAGTTGAAAGGCTCCCAGTGTGTTCCAGGTGATTTTATCCATAGAATAATCAATTGTAAAATTCCGGATTCCTGCATTCAGATTGGCCGGATCGTTCACATTCCATAAATGACTTTCGGCCAGGGTATAAGGTTCACCAAAATCATACAACAACCAGTGTGAACTGTTTCTTTCGGGATTGGGATTTTCGGCAGGCTCACACGAAATCCAACCATCGTACCAGGTGGTACTGTGACGGTCGGCAAAACATTGTGCCTGCGAAACCAGTGACGTAAAAAAGAAAAGTATCAGTAGTAAAGGTTTCATATTTGTTGTTTTGGTCATCTGTTTATGGTTTCATAAATCCAATTGGCGGAACTTCGGAAGAAGTATTGTAGAAGTTCGTAAGATTTGGGAGAATTGTATCCAGTACCGAATCCGGCACTCCGAACCATTGGGCCAACTCAGCAAAATAAAGATCCGTCGGAGTGGTTGGTATCAATACGCCATCATTTACATCAAGGGCACTGTTTAATGCCAGAGTAGGGTAGGAGCCATACATATCTCTGCCAGCCACTGCGCCACCCGCAATAAAAACATTTCCGCCCCAGCCGTGGTCGGTTCCATTTCCATTTGATGTCAGAGTGCGGGCAAAATCCGAAATACTGAAAGTAGTGACCTTGTCTGAAATGCCCAGTTCTTCCATAACACCCACAAAATAATTAACAGCCTGATTTACTTTTGCCAGGTTGCCGGAATGTTTTATAAGCAGCTCATCGTGATTATCCCAGTCACTGAGCTGTACGAAGAAAATTTGCCTCGAAAAACCAAGTGCTTCGCGTGCTGCAATGGTTTTGGCAACCATACGTAACTGGGCACTCAGTGCATTCTCAGTGTAGGGAGTTGTAAAATCAGGAATGGCATCAATTGCCGATTGAAATTCGAGGCTCGAATCATTTGATGTTCTAACCGTATCAGCGTATGTGTTCTTAAAAACGTCCTGATAGTCATGCTCCAGCATCGAATCGAGTGCTGCACGCCTTAACTGACTGAAAGGATCCTGATTGTTGTAATCGCGAATTCCAATGCTTCCCGAATCATTAATTACATAAGGAACAACGGTTTGCCCATATTGAAACAGGTTTATTCCTTCGAGAGATATATTCATTGATATACGCTGGTTCTCGTTCAGGGTGCGGGTAAGATCTGCAATGCGCCCTCCCCAGCCAATGTTTCCTCTTTCGTGCGGACGACCGGTATGCCATTGCCTTTGCTGATCAGAATGTGAAAATAATCCCAAAGGAGCACGCACAGTTCCGTTGAGTAATTCTGCTTTGGTTGAAGGCTCAACCAAGGTTCCGACATTGCAAAGGAATGCCAGCTTTTGGTTTTCGAATAAATTTTTTAGATCAGGAAGCGCCGGGTGCAAACCGAATAAACGACCATCGGATGTTATGGGATTTACAGGTAAAATTTCCGGCTGAGGAATTGCAAGATTCGAACGGGTGATTGCATATTCAGCATATTCATTTGTGCCTCTGGGAATCAGCATATTGTATGAGTCATTTCCACCATGCAACATGAGAAAAACCAGTGCTTTGTAATCACCTGCCGCAAAACTGCCATATGATGCCAGCGAACTTGCAAGTGCCTTTGTTGAAATGAGCGACGAAAAAAGTGTTGTGTAACCTGCAGCTGCACAGCTTAATCCTATGAATTTCCGGCGCGAGAGTGATCCTTGTGTTTTCATAGGCGGCTATTTTAATATTGCATAATCAGGGCTTACAAGCAACAGATACAATGCCATTTTTACCCTATATAGTTCATAATCAATTCCTGGTTCTGTTCCGGCGATCGGATCAACAGCCTGCCTGATAACTTGTCTGGTTTCAGTGGATAAAAGACCATGCGTAAATAATTTATCAAGCTGATTAATAAGTACTTCGCTATCACGTGCAAAATACTTGAGTGTTGTAAAATCGAGTGTTGCATCCTGATCAATACCCAGATTCCAGGTGTTGTAAACCGGATATCCGAATTGTGGATAAGTCCACAGGTCGACCTCATTAAAATAGGCAATGCCGCTAGCTGAATTATGTATCTGAAACTCAGGTGCAAACAAACCCATATCGAGAATGCTCCCATTAGGTTGAAAATCAGGAAGAAAGAAATTGAATACAGAGGGTGATCCTAATGGGGCTTGGCCGGTTTGCAGGTAAAAAGCATAGCCATTGTTCCAATCGAGCCCCGAAGGATTGTAAATATCAAGTTGGCGGGTAACATTGAAATACCTGAGCATGGGTTCCCTGAGTTTTCCCTGGTGAGGATGCTGAACCCAACTACAGCTTCGTGCTTCTTCGTCGAGCAAAACTGCTTTAATCACTGCTTTCATATTTCCTCTTTCACCATTCGAATTATTGAAAGCAGCAGTTACACGACCAATATACTCAGGACTGGGATTTGATTTAACCAGTTGCTGAATAAGCCTGCGGGCAAAAAACGGTCCTGTATTGTTGTGATTAAACAGATGGTTTACAGCATCTTCAATATCTTTTAATCCGGATTGCCCTGCAGGAATTGTGTATCCGTTCATCAAATGTTTTTCGCCAGGTTCGTGCCAGGCATCATACATTGCCATTGGCGTTTTTTTGTCGGCAAACCAAAAACTTACACCGAAATCGGGCACCACTCCGTACGGATTTTCAATCACTGCCCCGGGTCCAAGACCTGTAAATACATTTGCTAGTTCTTTAATATCGTTATTGTCGTATGAAGGTATCTGCCCGCCCTGAGTATTCAGTTTATAAGAACCATCCTGGTTTAGCTCATACAAACCAATACTGAATAGCTGCATTATTTCACGCGCAAAGTTTTCATCAGGATGCACATTGGTAATACTGTCGCCTTTTGGATTGTTATAATGGCTCAGATAACTGCCCATCATAGGATGACGGGCTACATCATTGAGCAGAGTTTTGAAATTTCCGAAAGCATTTCGCGAAAGCATATCATAGTAATATCCCAGTCCATCACCATAATCATTCAATCCCGAATTCCATGAAATAACAAATATTTCGCTTAATGCCAGAGCTATTCGTTGACGCAGCAAATCCTCATTGTTCATATTTGTCTGCCACCAGGCGTAAAGGAAATGTTCAGCCGAGGGACCAAAATAATCAAGCGGATCGCCACCATTTGCTGCAAACATTTCACGGGCATCAATGTAAATGCTATTTGTTAGTTCGCCCATGTTCCCGGCCGGTATCTGAAACTGCTCGTCAATCCACATTTCAAAGGGTTGCTTTGCTACATTTTTAATGTAGTTCAAATCAGCACCCAGAGTTGCCTGTGTTAGAAAACGGGATGTTTCAAGCAACCTGCCATCGAGCCCCTTACCATTTATAGTATTTTCGGCATGGGCGGTTTCGTTCCATAAAGGTCGTGCGTAATTACTTGAACTTGAAACGCTTATCCCATTGCTGTGTCCGGCCCCCAGATAATCAGTGTAATGCTGAGCCGGCAGGTTCAACGTAAGTATCAGTAAATAGAAAATTGAAACCCATTTCATCGACATATGATTTATGAAAATTCAATCAGAAAAATATCAGCTTAACTGTTTTTTATAAGCACTTATGGAATAATTGATCACATATTTTCAGTCGTAAGATGAACCATTTTATTCGCATAATTTATTGTAATCTAAAGACTTAACTATACAATTGATGTTCAGCAATTTCTTCTGCATGGTAGAATGACCATTTTTTAATGAACTAAATTGAAACACTTTTTAATAACTAAAAAAAGAGAAACTTATTTTGTTATTCCCTGCTGATTTAAAGCCTGCTGATACCTTGACGCATTAAGCAGATGTTCGTTAAGCGTAACAGCAAAGTTGTGGTAACCGGAAAAATCTTCCCTGGCACAAAAATACATATACTTATGCTGCCTGTAATTGAGCACTGCATCGATGGATGAAATGGATGGAAGGCAAATGGGACCCGGCGGTAATCCAAGGTACATGTATGTATTATAAGGAGAATCAATGGTTTTGTAAATATTTAACACCCGCTTGATACTGAAATCGCCCAGCGCATAAACCAGTGTCGGGTCGGCCTGCAGTAGCCAGCCATCGCGGAGTCGGTTCATGTAAACACCTGCAACATCCTGTTTTTCATCGTTCTGGTTGGTTTCTTTTTCAACAATGGAAGCCAGGGTTATAGCCTCCAGTTCAGTCAGGCGTATTTCGGCTAATCGCGCTTTTCGTTTGTCGTTCCAGAAGGCTTTATATTCTTTATTCATGCGTTCCATGAATTTTTCGGGCGAAATATCCCAATACACTTCGTACGTGTTCGGAATAAACATGCTCATTACATTCTCGGTGGTGAAGCCAAATTTTTTAAGGTATTCTTTATCATTGAGCAGTTTCATCAACGATACAGAATCGGTTTCCAACTGTTCGCCAATATGTCCGGCGAGTTCCGCTTTTATGCGTATATTGTTGAATATCAATTTAACCGGATCCTGTTGCCGGGCACGAAGTTTAGTTATTATCTCCCGGTTGCTCATCCCTTCTTTTATGAGGTAATGTCCTGGTTTTATATTTCCGGGATACTTCATTAACTGAGCCAGCCATTCAAAAGATGCCCTGTGTACAATGGTTCCGTTTTTATACAGCATTCCCTTTACTTCATCCCATGTGGCACCGGACTTAATATTTATTGCTACCGAAGGCTGGTTATCAAGCCACACATTGGGTTTGTAAACCATGCGGTAACCGAGATAGACAGCAATTCCTCCACTAATCAGCAGAATTACAAGTAGGGTAAGGATAATGTGTTTCCTGCGCGACCGGCTTTTATCGCGTTTTATCCGGCTCGAATAGTAATTTCCCATAGTATCCGGGGCTTTTTAGTTTTTGTTTTAGTGACTTGCTGTTAAAATCGTCTCCTTTATCAGGATTGCTTTCCGCTTAAGGTTTCGATTTTAAGCTTAATATTTTTTGTCGTTAATCAGCTGAAAAATTAGTACATCAGTCCAACATCCGTTTCTGAAAAGCCAATCTTTTTTATGCCCGCAGTTCGTAAACCCGGCTTTGGTAAACAGTTTAATGCTTTCCTCGTTGCTTACTTCTATATTGCAGAATACCTGGTGAAGATCAAGCGTTTTGAAACAATATTCGATCAGCAGGTTGAGTGCTTCTGTTGCATACCCTTGGTGTCGCGATGCTTTATCTATCAGGATCCCTATTCCGGCACGCTTGTGAAACGGATCAAACTCAAAAAGATCGATGCTTCCGATGGTATTGGTATTATCACCTGCAGCATGAAAATCGACCATCAGCCTCAGCTGTTTTGTGGCAAAAATATCATTTTCGGTATTCAGCACAAACTGCTCAATTGCAAACCTTGAATAAGGAGTAAATGTATTGCCCAGATGCCAGATAGTTGTATCATTTTCCCACCGGAAAATGGTATCGATATCACTCGGTTCAGGTGCTCGGAGCAGCAGGTTCGGACCTATCATGGGTTTCAGATTTCAATTTTTCCTTCAAATACGAATCTGGCAGGGCCTGTAAGCTTTACCTGCTTAAACGTATTTTCTGTTCGGTTAAAACTTACGTGAAGCCGGCCTCCTGCGGTATTAACAAAAAAAGCACTGCCGCCGTATTTCAGTGAGGCTGCTATTGCGCTGGCGGTTACACCTGTTCCGCAGGAAAGGGTTTCGTTTTCAACACCTTTTTCATAAGTGCGCACATAGAGCTCTTTTTTTAACGAACCGGCAAAATTTACATTTGTTCCGTGAGGCTCATAGCGCGAATCGTAGCGTATTTCGCGGCCGTCTTCAATAATGTCGATGTTATCCGGATTATCAACAAATTTTACAACATGATATGTACCTGTATTGAGGTAGTAAATTCCACTATCGGTATTATATATTATGGCATCCTGCATTCCGAGTTCAACAGTCATTTCGTGTCCGTTGATTTCCATTATACGCGCCTGATGTATGCCATCAGCGGCCATAAACCGGCCTGTAACACCGATAATTCCAATCTGAAAAGCAAAGGCGGCAATGCATCTGCCTCCGTTGCCGCAAAATGTTGCCGGACTGCCATCGGAATTAAAATAAGTCATTCCAAAGTCGTAACCTTCACTGTGTTGCACGAGTAAAACCCCATCGGCGCCAATGCCAAAATGTCGGTCGCATAACCTGCTTATCAGTTCTGTGCTTACAGGGAACTGTAGTTTCCGGTCGTCGATGAGTATAAAATCATTGCCGGTTCCTTCGTATTTGCTGAATTGTAGAGTCATTTCGGAAACAAATTTAATATATTCCTTGTCAATATGTCAGTTTGGTGTGCGAATATGACATTTTTAATCTTTTTTTTGATGACATAAACTGTAAGCAAATAGGCTTCAGTTGATTAGGATTGTCGCTTCTATTTAACTGAAAAACAGTAATATGTTAGTAATTTTGTAGCACCGTTCACACTCATACAAAAATGAGTTAACATTAATTAACAAGAGGGTAAAAACTATTGGTATTATCCTTGCGTTATTAGGGAAAAATCAATTTAAAATAAGAGTTTAAAACTTGATAGAATAGAATTATAACTTAAAACGAACAAAAAATGAAAAAGTACGCAGTTTTTTTTCTGATGGCAGTGTTAGGAGGAATGATTTCGTTGGGCGGATATGCTCTTTTACAAAAAAACACTGAAAAATCGCTGGGAGTGCCGCAGCAGGCTCCACCGGTTCAACTTGCCAGCATGCCTGGTCTTGCAGCTTACCCCGATTTTATTCAGCCGGCCAGCAATTCAATACATGCTGTTGTTCATATAAAAACGGAATATGCCCGCAAAAACAGCCTGTATGATAATTTCTTTAATTTTCACGAATTCTTTGGTGAAAGCCCTTACAGCAAACCCGGACCGCTGCAGGGTGCCGGTTCAGGAGTAATAATTTCGCCCGATGGATATATTGTAACTAACAATCATGTCGTACAGGATGCCAGCAAGATCGAAATTGTATTAAACGATAAACGTTCATACGAAGGTACTATTGTTGGAACTGATCCATCAACTGACCTCGCTGTTGTTAAAGTAAAAGAAACTAACCTGCCTTTCCTTGGTTATGGCAATTCCGATGAATTGCAAATCGGGGAGTGGGTGCTCGCCGTGGGCAATCCGTTCAATCTTACAAGTACTGTTACCGCTGGTATTGTTAGTGCCAAAGCCCGAAATATCAATATTTTAGGTACACCCGACGGAACATCAATTGAATCTTTTATTCAAACAGATGCAGCAGTTAACCGTGGTAACAGTGGAGGTGCACTGGTGAATACCCGTGGCGAACTGGTTGGTATAAATGCAGCTATTGCCAGCGGTAATGGTTTCTATGCGGGTTACTCGTTCGCAGTTCCTGTAAATATTGTAAAAAAGGTGGTTGCCGATATTATTGATTACCGTGAAGTTCAACGTGCATTTCTTGGTGTAAGCATCCGCGAAATGGATAGTAAATTTGCTGAAGAACAAGGTATTAAAGAACTGCGCGGAGTTTATGTTTCGGAAGTTAACGAAGGCAGCGCGGCTAAAGATGCCGGCATCGAAAGAGGAGATATTATTACATCTGTTAATTCGATTACAGTTAACAGTACTTCTGAACTGCTCGAGCAGGTAAGCCGTTACCGCCCTGGTGAAAAGGTCACGGTTGGCGTTAGTCGCGATGGCGCTGAAAAAACATTCAAAGTAACCCTGCGCAACCGCGACGGCAACACAAGTCTTGTTAAAAGCGAACCAAAAGATGTATTGCCTATGCTTGGCGCTAAAATGCAGGTAGCATCAACTGATGTACTTCGCAAACTTGGAATCGACCACGGAGTTCAGGTTACTGAGCTGGGCGACGGATTATTGCGCAATGCCGGCATACGCGAAGGATATGTTATTACTGAAATTGACAAAAAACCTATCCGCTCCGTTGAAGATGTGAGCAAGATTTTGTCAAATAAAAATGGCGGGGTTTTACTCGAAGGTATTTACCCAAACAGGGTAAGGGCTTATTACGGTTTCGGCCTGAATTAATAGTCTTCCAATACAATGAAAAGCATGTATGAATGTAAGGATTTTTAAAACAAACTGTGCTTTTCTTTGTTCTTAAATAAGAGTCTGAATATTATTTCTTCGGATTCTGCCCATTGTTTATATCTCAAATGTTAAACTGCATGGAACATCTATGCAGTTTAGCTGCATATAAAAGACAAAAAGTCATGAGACAACTTAAGATAACCAAATCGATTACCAACCGCGAAACCGCTTCATTGGATAAGTACCTTCAGGATATCGGGAAGGAAGCACTTATCACGGCAGAAGAAGAGGTTGAACTGGCCCGTAAAATAAGGGCTGGCGATCAAAAGGCACTCGACAAATTGTGCCGTGCCAATCTGCGTTTTGTTGTATCAGTTGCAAAACAATACCAAAACCAGGGGCTCAGTCTTCCCGACCTTATCAACGAAGGAAACGTTGGGCTTATAAAGGCCGGTCAGCGTTTTGATGAAACCCGTGGATTTAAGTTTATTTCCTATGCCGTTTGGTGGATTCGTCAGTCCATTTTGCAGGCTTTGGCTGAGCAATCGCGTATTGTTCGTTTACCGCTGAACCAGGTTGGATCGCTGAATAAAATTAAAAAGGAAACATCGCGTCTCGAACAGAAGTTTGAACGACTGCCTTCCGCTGATGAAATTGCCGAAGCTCTCGAAATACCTGGTTATAAAATTGATGCCGCCTTGAAAATATCTACTCGTTATATTTCAATGGATGCTCCTCTGGTTGATGACGAAGACACCAAGTTTATCGACGTATTTGTTGATGAGGATTCTCCTTTTACTGATGCCGGCCTTATGCGCGAGTCATTATCCCTCGAAATACAGAGGTCGCTATCCACGCTAAGTGAAAAGGAAAAAGATGTTATAAACCTCTACTACGGTATCGGAATTCCTCATGGTTTAACACTAGAAGAGATTGCCGTTAAATTCGATCTTACCCGCGAACGTGTGCGTCAGATCAAAGAGAAAGCTATTCGCAGGCTGAAACACAACTCACGGAGCAAATTGCTGAAATCATACCTTGGAGAGTAAATATCTCCTTTTGATGATTTCAGAATTACTTTTTGTTTACTTACTTTTTTTTGTTTCGAATTGTAGCACTAAAACAACAATTAGTTTCTGAAAAGAGTATTATCTTTGTTAAGCAAATTTGCAGTTAAAAAGAATATTTATTTCCATTCAGTGCTTTAAATGAAAGTCCTTATTGCTGAAGATAACCTGATGAATCAACATCTCATGAGTAAATACATGAGCCGGTTAGGATGGGAATTTGTGATTGTTGAAAACGGATTGTTAGCTACCGAAGCATGCCGTTCCGACGATTTTGATGCAATTTTGATGGATATTGATATGCCGGTGCTCGATGGTATTGAAGCAACCAGGTACATAAGGGTTTTTAATAAAGAAATACCTATTGTGGCTATTACAGCTTATGCTGATGATCAAATGCGCACTGAATGTGCCGAAGCAGGTATGAATGCATTCCTTGCCAAACCTTGTTCGCGTGAAGATATCAAAGCTGTTATATCTGAATGTGTTGAAATAAGTTCCTATAAAATACCCTGATAATCAAAATAATACGTAATTTGAAGGCCTGGTTTATGCCAGGCTTTTTTTTTTATTTATTTACAAGGAATTCAGGCTTGTGATTTGTAATTTTGCACGGAATTTCAAATCCGGTTCACATCATTCTGTTTTTTATCGGGTACAAAATGTTGTCCGGTGTTAGAGCTTTGGTAATCAGGCTCCCGGATTAATACTGTTATATACAAATCATCATGGCTGAAACAAGGTACATTTTTACAACCGGCGGGGTTGCATCATCATTAGGTAAAGGGATTATAAGTTCATCATTGGCAAAGCTGCTTATAGCCAGAGGCTTCAGGGTAGCAATACAAAAACTTGATCCTTATATCAATATCGATCCGGGTACATTGAACCCATACGAACATGGGGAGTGTTTTGTTACTGACGATGGCGCCGAAACGGATCTTGATCTCGGTCATTATGAGAGGTTTACCAATGTGCGAACCACACAGGCCAACAATGTTACCACCGGCCGTATTTATCAGGCAGTAATAGATAAAGAAAGACGTGGCGATTACCTTGGCGAAACAGTGCAGGTTATTCCACATATCACTGACGAAATTAAATATCGTATACAACTGCTCGGGGCCAGTGGGAATTACGATTTTGTAATTACCGAAATAGGAGGGACTGTCGGCGATATTGAGTCCTTGCCTTATATTGAAGCAGTAAGGCAGATGAAATGGGAACTTGGCAACCGTTGTCTTGTTATCCATCTTACCCTGGTACCTTACCTGGCTTCATCGGGCGAACTCAAAACCAAACCAACACAACATTCGGTTAAAATGCTTCTCGAATCAGGAGTGCAACCCGATGTAATTGTGTGCCGTACCGAAAAACACCTTAACCAGGCTATACGTAATAAAATTGCTCTTTTCTGTAATGTAAACCCATCGGCTGTTATTGAGTCAGTGGATGTTGAAACTATTTACGATGTGCCTTTACTGATGGCTGATGAGCGTCTCGATCAGGTAGTACTCGAAAAAATGCAGGTACCTATCCGCAAGCAGCCGGATTTAAAACGTTGGGAAGAATTTCTGCATAAGCTCAAAAATCCGCTGGGAGAAGTAAATATCGGCCTGGTAGGTAAATATGTGGAATTACGCGATGCTTATAAATCAATAACGGAATCATTTATTCACGCAGGTGCCGAAAATCAATATAAGGTAAACCTGAAAATGATCCATTCCGAATCTATCAACGAGAGTACAGCAAAGCATTTGCTCAACGATCTGGATGGAATACTGGTAGCGCCAGGTTTTGGCGAGCGTGGTATCGAAGGTAAAATTATCGCAATAAAACACGCCCGTGAAAAGAAAGTGCCTTTTCTTGGAATATGCCTCGGAATGCAATGTGCTGTTATAGAGTTTGGCCGCAATGTGCTTGGATATAAAGATGCTCATTCAACCGAAATGAACCCTGCCACTCCTTTCCCTGTGATCGATATTATGGAAGAGCAGAAGAAAGTTGATAAGAAGGGCGGTACAATGCGCCTTGGTTCATATCCCTGTACCCTGAAACCGGATACTAAGATATGGAATGTGTACCAGTCAGCAGAAATTGTTGAACGACACCGCCATCGCTTCGAATTTAACAACGCCTACAAGGATGATTATCAAAAAGCGGGTATGATGGCAGTTGGTATAAACGTGCAAAACGACCTTGTCGAAATTATAGAGCTGAAAGATCATCCCTGGTTTATTGCTGTTCAGTTTCATCCGGAATATAAAAGTACCGTGGCTGCTCCGCATCCGCTTTTTGTTCATTTTGTAAAAGCTGCCATTAAGCATCAGAAAGTACAGACCAAATAATTGGTTTCTGAAAAATCAGACAGTATTTCATTTCTCGGACGTTATGATTGGTTGAACATCATACTATTGAGCATTTGAACTAAGCCAACATTTTGTATCTTTGCCCTCCTGAAAATGCTTTCTCGTGATAAAATATTGATAATCAGTTAATTTTCTGAGATAGTAACCTAAAACTGTAATTTAAGTACATACATTATAATAGATGAGTAAGAATAATATAATTGGTCTGGTCATAATTGTCGGTTTGCTGATAGGCTACAGCCTCTGGATGACTCCATCAAAAGAAGAAATGGCCGCAGCCAGGCGCAAGGCTGATTCGATTACCCAGGTTCAGCGTGCTGATTCATTGCAACAAGCTATGGATGCAATGCTTAAAAAAGCAATAGGTGACTCATTGGCTAAAGCAAATCCTGATGTGACAGCTTTAGAAGGTGGCGATACTACCACTAATGGTTTTTCGATTGCAGCAGGTAGAGAAGAAAAATTCTACACATTAGAAAGTGATATACTGCGATTAAAAATTTCGGCTTTGGGTGGACGAATCTGGTCCGTTCAGTTAAAGGAGTTTAAAACCTACGACAGTCTGCCTTTGGTATTATTTAAAGGTGATTCTTCAGTTTTTGGATTTGAATTCAATACCGAGGACCTGAGGACAATGAACACCAATAACCTTGTTTTCGTCCCGGCAAATCCTTCAAGTACTGATTCAGTAAAGGTTTCAGGTAATGATTCAGTTCAGTTTGCACTCAGGGTTTATCCAGGAGATGCTGATCCTGCAACTGCTAAGAGTTATATCGAATACGTTTATACGTTAAAAGGTAACGACTACATGGTAGGCTACAAAGTTAACTTTGTAGGAATGCAGGGGTATATTGCTCAAAATACCCGTGATTTATCCTTGCTTTGGTCAACCACATTGCAGCAACAGGAGAAAAGCCTTAAAACGGAGCAAACACAATCGACCATTCATTATATGGATGTTGCCGGCGAAGTGGATTACCTGAGTGAAACTAAAGATGAAAAGGAACGAATTCCTACAGCTATAAAATGGGTTTCGTTTAAACAGCAGTTCTTCTCGGCAACTCTTATTGCAGCTGACAAGTTTGAAAGCACAGATATTGAAACCATCGGATTTGCGGAAGATAATCCGGACCGACAGGTGAAAACCATGAAATCAGCTTATATACTTCCTTATAGTATTGAAACTGACCAAACTTATAACCTGCAATGGTTTTTTGGCCCTAATAAATACAAGGTAATGAGGCAATATGGCATGAACCTCGAAAGGCAAATCCCACTGGGATGGAGTTTCTTCCTCATGCAATGGATTAACAGAGGGCCGGTACTTTGGGTTTTCAACTGGCTCGAATCATTCAATATCAGTTATGGTATTATAATTCTGATTCTTACCATTTTGCTAAAGATAGTTTTGTTTCCTATTGCATGGAAAACATACATCTCGTCAGCCAAAATGCGAATTCTGAAACCTGAAATCGAAGAAATAGGCGCAAAATTCCCCAAAAAGGAGGACGCAATGAAGAAACAGCAGGCAACTATGGCCCTTTACAAAAAGGCCGGTGTAAATCCTATGGCTGGATGTGTGCCGATGCTTTTGCAGTTTCCTATTCTTATTGCTCTATTCAGATTTTTCCCGTCAGCATTCGAATTAAGGCAGCAATCGTTCCTTTGGGCGACCGACTTATCGAGCTACGACTCCATTTATTCGTGGACTACTCATATTCCATTGTTGAGCACCTACTACGGAAATCATATCAGTTTGTTTACCCTGCTTATGACCATCTCAACCATTATGTACACCAAAATGAATAATGATATGATGGGTTCGACACAGCAGATGCCTGGTATGAAAACTATGATGTACCTGATGCCGATTATGTTCCTTGGATTCTTTAATAATTTCTCGGCTGGTTTAAGTTACTATTATTTGCTTGCCAACCTGTTTACATTTGCCCAGATGTTTATTATCAGAAGGTTTGTAAACGAAGATAAACTTCATGCGCGCATACAGGAAAATAAATCGAAACCTGTTAAGAAGTCATCTTTCCAGAAACGTTTGGAGGAAATGACAAAACAACAGCAACGCAAAGCGATAAAGAAATAATTGAAGTAAGACCGGTTGATAGACTGGTTATCTGATAAAACACCAAATAAAAATCCGCAGTTAAAATCAACTGATTTTACTGCGGATTCTTTATTATAAAGAATTTTATATTTTATTCGAAACCAGGCACATATTCGACAGACGGTAAAGAAGTCGGGCACCAACATTGGCATCCCATTCATCGCTTCCGGGAGCTACTTCGTTAAGGTCGAAGCCGATGATGGTACGCCCCGATTTAACCAGTTTTTCGATAAGAAAAATGGATTGCTCCAGTTCTAGTCCGCCAGGAACAGGTGTACCGGTGTTGGGACACAATTTCGGATCGAGACCGTCGACATCAAAACTCAGGTACACTTTTTCAGGAAGGGTTTCGATAATGGTATCGCAAATAGCTGACCAGCTTTTTCCTTCAAATTGCGAATGTTTTATTTCACGATCAAAGAAAGTAGTAATCCTTGGTTCGTTATTTATAAGGTTTACTTCGGCTTCGCAATAATCGCGGATACCAACCTGCACAAGATGAGAGATTTGAGGGAGTTTAATGGCATTGAACATGATGGAAGCATGCGAATATTCAAAACCTTCGTAAGCCTGACGCAGATCGGCATGAGCATCAATATGCAGAATACCAAAGGACGGATTTTTTTCAGCCAGAGCCTGCATCAGTCCCAGGGGAGTGCTATGGTCGCCACCTAAAAGAGCAACTATCTTATTATTCTTTAAAAGCGTAAGCGCTTCATTTTTAACCCATTGATTTAATTCAAGGCAGGCAAGGTTAATCTCATCAAGAGCATCCTGCATGGTGCTGTTATCCATTGGATCGATGCCTTGTTCCATTTGGATAATGTATTTTTCAGCTTTAGGCCGTAATGCGTGATTCCTTTCGAGAATACCCTGGTTCATATCTTTCATGGCAATTCCAAGTTTCCATGCATCCTCAACAAAAGGATCGTACAAATCCACCTGGTAAGAGGCTGCAAGGATTGCTTCCGGGGCACTGGCAGTACCGGCCTGGTACGAAACTGTAACTTCCCAGGGCACAGGCAGGATTACAAGCCGGGCATCGTCGGCATCAAAAGGCAAACCATAAATGTTTCCACTTAAGTCGCCAATTCCGTTTGGATCGAATGAAGAGATTTTATCTTTTAAAGTCATGAAAAGTGTTTATGTCTTAATTTATTAACAAAAATCAGTTTTGTTGCTTTGCGAATAATTTCAGTAAACTAAAAAAATATTCGTTCAGATTTACTAAGGAGTTGAGTTCATTTCGGAGAGATATTTCAGGAAAAGCTCAAGTCCCTTGATTTTCGCATCATCAAGCGTGTAGCTGATATCATTTTTAAGGTAAGAGATCAGTTGCTGCTCAGTGATATGCAGTTTTCCTGCCAATATCACCGATTCTTCCCGGTGCCTGGTTCCCCAAAAAAGTGCTGCATTGAATGATTCCTCAAAAGCGTCGGTCAAAGGTATCCTGCTAATCCAGGCTGCGAATACAAAAGGCAGTCCTGTGAATTTTATCCATTCGCCTGCCAGATCGTAGCAGTGAGGATATTGACTGCATAATCCGAATGTTTTATCACCTATAAGCACCATTCCTTCATTCGGAGCAGGTTTCCCCTGCAGATTGGTAAGGCTCTCCCATTGTGGATTTATTTTCCAGTAGTGCTTTGCCAGAATTTTAACGAGGTTAACCGAAGTGCGGCTATCCGTATCGAGGTATATGGTTTTTAATGATTGAAGCTCTGAATTTGCGAGCAACAATACCGATTTAACATCCTTATCGGCACCAATACAAAGGTTGCCGATCAGTTTGTAACTGGGTATGGAAGGTAAGGCCCCTACAGGAATTAATCCAATATCAGCTTCTGCAGATATGATTTTCCTGGCACATTCCGATGGCACATCAAGGCTCAGCTCAAATCCCGATAATAATCCGGAACGGGTGAGGCCATAAATAAACGGAAGTGTATTGTAGTATGAAACGGCTGTAATTCGAATCGGATTCATAACGCCGAAATTATAAAAAATAGTTGGAGAAATGACCTGTGATGTGTTTTATGAATTCCAAACTTATTAACCGGTGAACCTTTAAAAAGCGTATTCTCATTAATCCGCATATTGGGGTTTTATTTTTTTAAGATGTTTCCAGATTAAACTGAACATAACTGAAGGTGCAGAGCACCACAAACTTTGCAGAGTTTTACAGATAAGAAGATTAAAAGGTGTAGAGCATTTTAGTCTCTGTGGAGTTGTGCGCATAATAAGATTAAAAGGTGCAGAGCACCGCAATCTTTGTAGCGTTATATGCATAGGAAGATTCAAAGGTGCAGAGCACCGTGACATTATTCCCAATAGTTCGAGCCGTCGAAAAACTCAAAAAGATATTCATCCTCATATTTGATATCGTTTCTCCCGAGAATTTCCAGGTACTCTTCTTTAAAAGTTTTCTTCTGATGATGATTCTCCTGGTTCAAAACGTAGTTTACTACGCTATCAAGTTGAGATCGCGAATGCGAAAAAGCACCGTAACCACGCTGCCACTCAAATTTGAATTTTGACAAGCAATTCTCCTTTATCCACGCGTTGCTCGAAGTTTTTATTTTCTCTACTAAATCTGGAATTAACTGATTAACATTATATCCAATAAAAATATGGATATGATCAGGCATACTTCCAATTGCTAACATTTTGTGACCGTTTTTCTGGACAATACCTGTAATATATTTCTCTAAGCTTTCTTTCCAGGTTTTTTTTATCAGGGCATTTTTATTCTTTGGTGAGAAAACCAGATGAACATAAAATTGTGTGTAGGTATTGGCCATGGGTCAAGTTTTTAAGTTAATGACAATACAAATATATTTAAATGTCACGGTGCTCTGCACCTTTATAATAAGGGAATTATTTCTTGTCTACAAATATAGCGGTGCTCTGCACCTTTTCTGTGATTGTATTTTACTTTCACTTTAATATTGGGCTTTTTGCGTTGTTTTGTCATTTAATCTATATTCTATATCTCTTGCATATAAATAC
Source organism: uncultured Lentimicrobiaceae bacterium (assembly GCA_964420555.1). Taxonomy (GTDB): domain Bacteria; phylum Bacteroidota; class Bacteroidia; order Bacteroidales; family UBA4417; genus UBA4417. The sequence goes on from CAYQTT010000002.1 coordinate 233,744, forward strand.
TGAATAGCAGCCAGTTTTGCCCTGATCAAATTTACTATCCTTTATTCACATTTGTTCACAGGCAGATACTTTGAATATTTGTTGTTAATGACTTTTAATAGAAATCCTTCTATTATAAGTGCCTACTTCCTGTTTATCTGTTCCTGACATTCTTTATGAACAAATGCAATTTGATACATTAAATTCTTTTCCTTTGCGGTACCATGTCACTTTATATTTCTTCGTTAAATTCCGGGAGTAACGGAAACTGTTATTATATTGGTAATCAGCATGAAGCTGTTTTAGTCGATGCCGGAATTTCCTGTCGTGAAACAGAGCAACGGATGCTTCGGGCGGGATTGCATTTCCGAAAGGTAAAAGCAGTATTTATTACTCACGAGCATACCGATCATACCAAAGGCGTTGAGTTTATAGCCCGAAAATACCAGATCCCCGTTTATATTTCAGCCGGCACTTATGGCAACAGCCGGTTAAGGATTGATAAAAATCTACTGAGGCATTTTGAAACGTATTCGCCGGTTCAGGTTGGCGGACTGTCAGTTAATGCTTTCCCTAAACTTCATGATGCATCCGAACCACACAGTTTCACTGTGTCGGGAAATGGTATTGTTGTAGGAGTGCTTACTGATATCGGTTCGGCATGTGATCATGTAATTAAAAACTTCAGTTTGTGCCATGCGGCATTTCTCGAAGCAAATTACGATGACGCAATGCTCGAAAACGGCTGGTATCCTGTTTATCTCAAAAATCGTATCCGCAGTGATCACGGGCATCTTTCGAATCACCAGGCACTTGAGCTTTTTACAAAGTTTAAGTCGGAGAAAATGAGCCATTTGCTGCTTTCACATCTTTCGCAAGACAACAATGACCCGCATATGGTTGAAAGAATTTTTAAACATCATGCAGGCGAAACACACATTTCGATTGCTTCGAGGCATCGGGAGTCGCTGGTTTACCGGATTACAGGGGAAATTGAAGACGGCCAGGCTGCTAAATCTGTAGCTTTTCGGGCTAATTATATTCAATCGAAATTATTCTGACGCAAGAAATTACTTTCCGAAAAAACTGATATCCTGAATGACAGTGGAAGCTACTGTGAACAACGCATTCTTGATAGCAATAAACAAAGAAACCACCTTTTAACAGGTGGTTTTTTTTGTTTAAAATTAACTCTCTCTAAATGAAAGACTTTTACAGAACGCCCTGATCAAGCATAGCGTTGGCAACTTTTAAGAAACCAGCGATATTGGCGCCTTTTACATAGTTTACATATCCATCTGGCTCTTTACCGTATTTGATACAAGCGGAGTGAATATTGATCATGATCTGATGCAGTTTCTGATCAACTTCTACAGCGGTCCAGTTTAGTTTCATCGAGTTCTGGCTCATTTCGAGACCTGAAGTAGCAACACCACCGGCGTTAGCTGCTTTACCAGGAGCAAACATGATTTTATTTTCCTGGAAAATTTCGATAGCTTCGGGAGTAGTAGGCATATTAGCACCTTCGCAAACGCAGATACATCCGTTTTTCACGAGGTTTAAAGCATCTTCTTTACCCAGTTCGTTTTGTGTTGCGCAAGGAAGAGCGATGTCGCACTTAACTTCCCATGGACGTTTTCCCTGAACAAATTGAGCATTCGGGAATTCGTAAGTGTAAGGTTTTACGATATCCTGGTTCGAACCACGAAGTTCGAGCATATAATTGATTTTATCGCCACTAATTCCGTCTGGATCATAAACATAACCATCAGGTCCTGAAATGGTTACAACTTTACCGCCAAGTTCAGTAACTTTAAGGGCTGCGCCCCATGCAACGTTACCAAATCCTGATATAGCAACAGTTTTTCCTTTGAAATCAGTTCCTTTGGTTTTGAGCATTTCCTGTGCGAAATATACATTACCGAAACCTGTAGCTTCCGGACGAACAAGGCTACCGCCCCAGTTGAGGCCTTTTCCTGTAAGTACGCCTGAATGTTCGCGGGCAAGTTTTTTGTACATGCCGAAGAGGAAACCAATTTCGCGGCCACCAACACCTATATCGCCTGCAGGAACATCGGTTTCAGGACCAATGATTCTCCACAATTCGAGCATAAACGACTGGCAGAAACGCATAACTTCAGCGTTCGATTTTCCTTTAGGATCGAAATCGGATCCACCTTTTGCACCGCCCATTGGGAGTGAAGTAAGGCTGTTTTTGAAAATCTGCTCGAAGCCCAGGAATTTCAGGATGCTAAGGTTAACCGAAGGGTGGAAACGAAGTCCGCCTTTGTATGGTCCGATAGCGTTGTTAAACTGAACCCTGTATGCGAGGTTTACATGAACCTTGCCATGGTCGTCAACCCAGGGAACTTTAATGGTAAGAATACGGTCGGGCTCAACCAAACGGCTGATGATGCCTGCTGCCTCGAACTGAGGATTTTCATTGTAAACCTGCTCGATCGATTCCAAAACTTCACGAACGGCTTGTAAGTACTCTACTTCACCCGGATGTTTTTTCTCCAGGTCAATCATGATTTTTTCAACTTCCATCACAAAGGAATTTAGGTTAAATAATTATGTTATGGGTTAAATATTGTTAACGAAATAACAGCACAAAAGTAGAAATTTAAGTAAATCACTGACGTTTTTTGGCATATTTTTTTTCATTCCAAACAAGGCTTGTGAAAAATGTTGTAATGCCCGCCTTTACTCACTTATGGAGTAATTGAATTATGAATTGGAAAGGCTACGGAATTATTTTTATGCTTTACTGTTCAGGAATTTAAGATTTTTACCTCAGGTGTAAGAATTTTCCTGTTGATAAAATCAAAAGGAATAATTTTAGAGGATGGTGCAAACGATTGCAAAACAATACGAAAATCGGTAGAAAAAATAATCACATCAGAAATTCTGATGTAAGCACTCTAAATGAATATTTTGCTATGAAACTCCCTTATTCCTATTTAAATAACAGCCCGATTTTCAAACCGGATGAAAACGAAATCGGGAAACTACTATTGGCGATAGAAAATCCATAATAATAACTGGTTTCATCAGTTGTTGATACTCCGTAACCAATACCGGCATAAAAGTCAATCAGAAAGGCATTATCAACAACCCATTGTTTTCCCATAATTATTTGCAGAACCACTGAGGTTACTGTCTCACGTGATTTTCCCCCGTATTGACTATAATTATCATAATCCCAGCCATCTCGTCCAAAAATAGCAACACCTAACTCCGGTTTGAAGTAGGCGCCTTTTAGCACATGAGCGTAGCGCATTCCGCGCAAATAAAAGTCAGGATCTTTAATGAACTTATACCCGAATTTCGCAAAAGCACCACCCGGATTTTCGTCCCGTTGATCGATACCCAAACCAATAAATCCTAAAGTCCCCTCAATGCTTCTGCCTGGTTTTAAACTTTTTTCGTAACTAAAACTCGTGCTGCCGTACAATGGCGATAAGAAATTGATTTTCAGTGCATTCTTCTTGTTGTCACTGTAATTCTCAGGATTTTTCATCTCCTTCTGAAAGCTCAATTCTTTTCCATTCTCAAAAATTACCTTGGCTACATTGTCCTTGGCAATCGCAAAAGTTACATCCTGTGAGTATTCAGGTAATGTGTATTTAATATCATCAATACCAATTTCTTTGATCTTGCAGTTGATGGTTTGGCTATCTTTTTTAACAATAATGTCTTGCGCAACAATTGATTGCGAAATAAGAAGAATTAAAATTGTGCAGACTAATAATAATTTTGTTTTCATAATACTTTGAGTTTTAGTGGTGAAAAGATACGACAAAAAATCTCAAATAGGTTGAAATATTGTGTCAAATTATATGTTTGATTGTAATTTTTTTTGGGTAAGCAAATGTCATCATATATTTTGAGTTCTTACTACTTCAGTATATACCCGATTTTTATATCCAGATTTAACCATGGATAAAAACCTTTATCTGAACTATAGTCTGACTCACCTCCAATATCATCAGGATTGACGCTCGAATCGGCGTTTATATATCCTAATCCTCCACCTCCCATAAGTTCCAAAGTGATTTTACTTTTTTTGTATTTATCCCAATAAAATAAAACTCCTACATTGCCGGTTAGCAAACCCCTGTATCGTGATACGTCGTATGCTCCCATGTCGGATTTTGTGAAAATGTTTTTCATCTCCACAGTAGCAAAAAAGCCACTTTCGGTGATTTCATTCTTGTTAAAATATTTTCGTACTTCGGTTGTGAGTTTTATTCCATTAATATTTTCCACGTCAACCGAAAACTTATTTGTTTGGTCAACATGAAAAATGTAACCTATTTCCTGCGAGATACTTACGCTTGTTTTGAGCTTTTTCTCAATTCCAATTCCAATACCCATACTTTCGGCGTAAATGTCTCCAACCAATGAGGAAACTGGGAATTTTATGGTTAAATTTCTTTCATTATTTGATTTTTCCTGTGCTATACCTGCAAGAAAAAACAGTAATAGTAATTGTGTGAAGAATGCTTTTTTCAAAGGGCTTCATTTTTTAAAAGTTTAAGCTTGCACTTTCGACACCAGCGAGGACCCGAGTTTCATCTCTCTTTGCTTCTTAACATATATTCATTATACTTTACTTCATCGCACCAAAACCACTTGTTTTTTTTAAGCCAGCAATTGGAACTTGGAAAGTTATTTAAGGGTACGAAGTGGGCGGGATAATAGAATGTTGTATCAGTGTTATATACAAGATAATTAACATTTTGATGATTAAATTCTTCAATGTTAATTTGACTTCCACTTTGAATGTAAAATTTCTGATTAAGAAGTTTTAATGTTTTGTTATTTTGAATCAAGTAAGTGATTTTTTTCAGTATTCTTTCAGGATCCCCAAATGTAGTATAGTTCATACATGTCATTGACACTGTATCCTCATTTATTTTATATACTCCCCAACAAAAACTTTTTCCAAAATACTTTTGTTGTGTGGGATTGGTTATCACTTTAAGTCGATAATCTTCCTTTTTAAAATAATCACTTAAACCAAACACACAAATCCCATCATCAAAAAACATCATTAGAGTATTGCCGGTGTCTATATCATCAAATGGATTGAATGCAATTGGATGTTGATCGTAAAATGCATCATGAGTACTATGATTAGTAACCATTGCAGTATAATATCCTTTAATGTTAATCAAGGTGTCATAACCTGTAGAATTTCCTGAATAACATCCTGCAAATTCTTCCCTAAAAGGTTTGGTAACATGAGAGCCTAGCCAGCAAGACTGCATGGCTCCCAAAAGAATAAGGATGAGTGAAATAAATATTGTCTTTTTCATGAATTACAGATAAATTGAAAAATTATTCTTGAAGTCGTTTATTGTGTCTAATTCAGGAATTGGTTGTAAATCATAGTTGTCGCGAATCATTTTTTCGTGCTCCCGAACATTATTTCTCATTCCATTTTACAAATATTCAATCTGATTTCTTAAGTTATATCAATTTTGGTCGGACAAATTAAAACGTCACTACATCCATATTTTCGCATGCTTTATTTAAAACCGGTAAACAATACTTAACCTATTGAAAACGAGTCCTACATCAAGGGATGTTCTTTTTTGCCCGGTACTTGCTATTCCGGAATTGTATATTCGGATGGCGTTAGCGGAATGTTCATTTGCTGAATTTGTGTAAGGAAGCGAAATCACTGCTAATATAACTCCTACGCCGGCCATTCCCCATGCCGGTTTGCCGCCTGCAAGTAATTGCCCAATGGGATAACCAATACAGAAACCTCCGGTATAACCAAAAATTGCAGCACCCACACTGTTGGAATTGGCTTTCTTCATTTCGATCCAGGCCTCCGGATTTGTCTTCATTATTTCAGATAAATCTTTCTGTTTCAGCACCTTTCCATTCATGGAATACCTGTTGTCAACAATAGAAATAGTATCGTGTGCCTCCTGGCTTTGGGATTTAAATATAATTGTCAAGAGAATAATAGAAATAAGAATTCCTTTTTTCAAGTGCATGAGTTTTTGTGGAGAATAAATTAAAATCAGGAGACATTTGATTGAGTTTTCAAATATACAATTGTCTGGTATAGGATAACGATAATCAATAAAAATAATCCTTAAAAATAACGGCATTCATTCAATAAGAATTATTCTTGAATTTAGTTCTGGTTATTCTCACTGTTTTCTAAATATGGATTGTAGTTGAAAAAAGTATCTTATTGTATTTTCAAATACAAAATAGTTGTATGTTTGAATCCGTTTAGATGATGATAATTCTCAAAGAAAAATACAATTTTATAATAAGCAGCAACCGAATCTTTCCCCGGACAACAAAGTAATTTTCATCAGCGTAGCAAGAATAATCACCGCTAAAAGTAAGCGATGGATTAATAAACATATAAATAGCATTTTATCTATGAAACAAAATCGATTTACCGCAATACTGATTGCAATGATGTATTTATTTTCAGGCTCATTATTTTCTCAAACATTTATCGAAGTTTCAACCTCTATTCAGGCACTGGTAGGTTCTTCCGACTGGGGTGATTTTGATTCAGATGGAGATTTGGATTTGTTAATCACAGGAACCACTTCTAAATCGAACTTAAATGCGCATACTAATTTGTATTCAAATTTAGGAAACGGCCAATTTGCCTTCGTGGCTGCATCGGGTTTGAGTGGAATGCATTCAGGCACAGCTAGATGGATCGATTTTAATAACGATGATATTCTCGATATTATAACAAGCGGTATGTATCTGAATACAAGCTGGCAACAGTATTTACCCACAACCAGGTTATATATTGGAAAAGGAAATAAAACCTTTGAACTTACTGATCAGTCTTTTGAAAGCTTGTCGAATACCTCTATAGGATGGAGCGATTTTAATAATGATGGTAAAGTTGATCTGGCTTTGAGTGGTTACAATGAAGTGGCACCTTTTTATCGAAGCAAAGTATATGTTAATCAGTCGGATACTTTTTCTGAATATCCGGCATTTGAGTTCGCTCCCTGTATTTATGGTAATATTACATGGGCTGATTATGATGGAGATAACGATATGGATATGTTAATTACTGGTTGGAATTTCGATTATAACACAAGCCAGAATGTATATAGAACTGAAGTGTATAGAAATGATGGAGAAAAACTGACCTTTCTGAAAGACCTATCATTGATGGGTACAGCAAATGGCTCAGCTGAATGGGGCGATTTTGATAATGACGGTGATCTGGATATACTCGTAAGCGGTAGCATAGGATTTGGTTCATCAGCTACGGGTTATCTGGCTGTTTACCGAAATGACGGCAACGACAGTTTTAATAAAACAGATTTTCAGGGTATATCAACCAGAGTTTTTGGAGTATCCAAATGGGGCGATATGGATAATGATGGAGATCTGGATATTGTTGTCTGTAGCAGAAATCAGCAGTCAACCAAAGGATATACCTATTTATATAAAAATACTAGTTCATCATACAATCAGAGCACAGAAGTGTGCGAGCTCTTCGGGGCAACGCTTGATCTGGTTGATTATGACAAGGATGGCGATTTGGATATTTTTGTAATGGGAGGGCTTTCCGATATCACAATCCAAAAGAAACTTTTAAAGAATACAATCAACAATAAGAATCTCAAACCTGATACTCCTTCAGGTCTAACAGCTAAAATCAATAATAAAGAGGTTCTGTTTTCGTGGAATCCATCAACTGACGATCATACTCCTTCCAACGGATTGACTTATAATATTTTAGTCGGGTCACAGCCAGAAGCTATGGATATAATGGCGCCTAATTCGAACATTTCTACCGGTTACCGCAAATTGGTACGTATCGGAAATTCTTCAGCCGATACATGTTGGAAATTGAACTTTGATAATGCACAAAAATATTATTGGCGTGTTCAGGCGATTGATCAATCATATGTTGGATCATCTTTTTCTGAAACATCAAGTTTTTCTTTCGAAACTCCTATTGTTTTTACTGAACTACCGACTGATATTACTTCCAATTCGGCTACTTTTAATGGAAGAGTTAACACTTTTAGTTTAAATGCTTCTGCGTATTTCGAATATGGTACTGATACTGCTAATTTATTCAAAACATTTTCGGTTCAGATAGAGGGCGATTCAATGTATAATGTAGCAATCCCCGTTTTCAGCCTTGTTCAGGATACTCTTTATTATTGTCGTTTAGTAGCTTTAAATGAAAACGATACTGTTTACGGGAATTTTGTTACATTCCGCACTTATACTGATGGAATTGAAGAGTTTGTCAGAGAGATTGCATTGTTCCCGAATCCGGGAAATGGAATTTTTAACTTTAGTATTCCGTATAATCCGGAAGGGATTATTACAATTTACGATCAGGCAGGTCGAAAACAGCTACAACTGAACTCGAAAGAAACCGGTTATACAAAGCGCATTGATATCAGCCATTTTGAAACTGGAATTTATGTTTTTGTTTTTAGAACAGAAAAGTACAGTTATCACTGCACAATCGAAAAATTATAATCCAATTTCAGGATCTGTGGTGCATGGAAAAATACTATAATTTGTCAGGTTAACCCGACAAATTATATGAAAATTGTATGCTATAATAATTTATTAGTTGAAATCTATGAAATTCTATTCAAGTATCGAACATCGCAAATCCTTGATATACATCACTTTTCTATCCTTATTCCAGAAATATACTTTAATTTTTGCGCCTTTCAGAATTTCAGTATCTATTTTAGCAATGTTGATCACATGGCTCCATTTTCCGCTGGTTTCCACATACCGCGAAGGGGCGCCTTCCCAAAGAATACTTTTGCCATCGGCGGTTTCGATGGAGATAACCAACACCGATTCGCCGGTAGAATCAAAAGTGAAAATATCAACTTCGGCGGAAATCAGGAGATTGCTTTTACCTTGGAATTCGTCGGGATTAAGTTCAATTCCCGGGCTGTATTCGGTTGCGACATCTAACTTCTGTGCTTTGAGAGTATCTGTGTCATTTACAGGTAAAAGCGTATCAGCTTTCAGTCTGGCTTCCAGAAACTTGATTTCGGTCAAACTGTTTGCTTCTTCAAATGTTTTTCCTTTTTGTTTGCCATATAAAACAATGGAGGAAAATTGGCCATAGTCCTGCATTTCAATAATATAAGGATAAAACGACCGGATAATTTCATCACTTTGGTCGGGGCTGGGCTTGGTAACGGCATAAAGAAAATAAGGATTTCTGCTGCTTTTCAGTATTTCCGAAAGCGTTTGCAGCCCTTCGGTTCCTTCGATGGAATAGGTTTCGAAACGAGCTCTGGCCTGGTAACGGAAGAGGTAATAATCAATATACATCGGATTATTAATACTGATGACTTTGGTGATGGCCGAATCGCCGTATTTCTGCTGCCATTGAGCTGTAAGCCTTGCAACGTCCTTAAACTCACCGAAATGCTGCTTGCTGTAATACTTGTTTACTGCAGTGGTTCCTATTACACCTGCTGCCAGAAAAATCGCAAGCAACCACTGCTTCTTTTTTCCAAAATCGTTGGCTGCATAGCTGAAAATCACCATAATGAAAAATGGAAACGAGAAAATAAGAACCGGGTGTTGTAATACCGGGTTCACTTTCAGGGAATAAAAATAACCTACACCTACTGGCAGGAGAAACCAGGCTGCGAGCAAGAGTCTGAAACGAAGCTGACCGTTACGTTCATTGTTCAGATACATTAAAATCAGCAAAGTTATAATCACTAAAAGCAAAGTGTAGATGGATTGATCGAAAATAAAATACAGATGTTCGAAAATCCATCCTTTTGCAGGAACGCCCAGCCATAATCCTACTCCTTTGTATGTGAGGTGATTAAGTGTAATGGGGATGTGTGGGACAAACAATACTGCAGCAAATAAAGCGGCGCTGATATAGTGGAAAATATTGTTTCGGCGTGCACACACGAATCCCGACAGACCAACGATGAGCGCCAGCAGGAAGCTGAAATAATGATTGTACATGCACAAAGCCGCCGATAAAGTAAATCCTGCCAGGTGGCTAAGCTTGGGTTTATGAGTATTTAGTTCGTTGTTTTTAGCGAAAAATATCTGAAGCCAGAAATAGACCAACATCAATACAAAGAGCATTCCCGGTCCGTAAGGTCGTGCAATCTGGCTGTACAGCAGCGAAAACTGCAGAAAAGTAAGTGCAGCAGCTGTAAAAAGTCCCGCAGCTTTGCCAAACATTTGTCCGGCAACTTTATAGCTCATCCACACTGCCAGAATTCCGATCAGGACAAATGGCAGCCGCACCGCCCATTCGGTATCGCCAAACCAGCTGACCCATTTCCAAAGAAAAACCTGTATTCCGCCGGGGTGCCCGTCCACATAAAAACCTTTGGCGACAAGCTCCGAGAACGAATCGTAATATAGCCGGTTGAGCGCACTCAATTCGTCGTTGGAATAGGAAAACGATCCGTACTGATAAAACCGCAGGGCAGCGGCAACAGCCAGGATAATCATCAGCCAGAGGTTTTCCGGTTTTTTAATATGGTGTGTTGGATTCATTTATTTTTCTTGCCGGTTTGAATTAATATTTGTTTCTCCCCAAGTTTGTCAATTATGTATCATTATCTCATCTTCCTATCATCCCATTTTCCCATTTTCAAATTGTCACATCGTCGAATTGTCACATTATCAAATTGTCAAATTGTCAAATTGTCTAATTGTCTAATTGTCGAATTGTCACATTATCGAATTGTCACATTATCGAATTGTCTAATTGTCGAATTGTCACATCGTCGAATTGTCAAATCTCGAATTATTTCTCCTTAATCCTCACGCAAAAATCGTCGATCAGCAGCACTTCTTCTGTTTTGGGAATGTAAAAATACACCAGAACCGAGTCGTTGGCAGTAATATTTTCCGGAATTTCAAATCCGAAATTGATCGTATTCCATTCACCTTTAATGGTTTGACCACGTAAATATGCCGGATTATACGAAACGCTTTTCCCTTTGTTCCTGAAATCAGCTACCAGTGTTGCGCCGGTAGAATAATGATCGGAATTTACCTGTGCTGTAACATAAACGAAGGTGTTCTTTTGATTTTCAAAAGCAGAAAGCGGCAGTAAATGCGAAAAACTAAATGGATGTTCGCGGTTGATAAGGCAAACTTTCGTGCCGGAAAAAGCATTTGAAACTTCAGGTTGAAATCCTGTTTCCGGCTGGCATGGCTGTTCAAAATCACAGCAAACTTCCTGTAGTTGTTCTGCGTTTTTATTAGCTGGAAATTGCGGTAAAACAGTGCGTTTTGCAGCTTTGTAATTTACAATATCTACCTGTAAATCATCGATATACACAGGATTATTGCCTTTTGTTAACCAATAATAGATTTTGACTTTATCTACATTCAGACTCCGAACCGGAAATTCCCTGAAAGTCTCTGCCAGGTTCCAACTTGAATTATTCCCCTTTATTTTTACCGGGTATGTTTTATACAAAACCGTTTTCCCCTTTGCTGAAAAATCAAAAACCAAATTTATAAGGGAAGAAGTATCTCCTGAAATCCGCGAACTCACCCTGAAATACCCGTCCTTTTTCCCACCCATATCTTTTTCGAAAACTACACTATAGGGCGATGACGGCTGTATACACGACGATTTACTACCCGAAAAAGCCAGTTGCGAACTGATTGATCCACTGTTGCCCCATGGAGATTCAAGTTGGGTTTCGAGAGCTGTAAGGAAAATAGTTGCTGAATCAATTACATCATCAGAAGGTAAAATCCAGTCGTGGCGTGTTGGGCCCTGCATTTTAAGCAATTCAACCTGAAGGTCATCGAGAAGAGCATTTCCATTACTCATATTTTGAATGGAAATAAAAAGGCTGTCGGAAACGGACCGGATGTAAGGCATATAAATTACCATTTCGGCATATTTCCATGCATTTTTTTTCAATCCCGGCATCAGGTTATGTCGGGTAACTGAATATTTATTTTTGGTTGAACCTACACCGACTTCAAGCATAAGGGACGAATCAGTGGTTTCAGGATTGTAAAAACCTCCTATTTTTAAGATCAGTGGCTGAACTTCCTTATAATCAGACATCCCTCTTGAAAAAAGAAGTCTTGATTTTGAAGCGGTATCGAGTAGTACTGATTTTGCACCCGAATGAGCGAGCGTGGAAAATTCAAATCCGGCAGTCTGAAAAAGAGGTTTATCGCTTTCGAAATCAGTGGAATAGGTTTGTTTACCAAGAATTTCATTCTCAGGAATCATAAAAGTTGTTCCTTTACTGAAACTCAGGAAATTGCTGAAATAAGTCTTAGCCGTTACAGGTCCAGCCGGATACACCCAAATCATGTGTTGAAAATGCTGCATCAGGTTAAATGCTACGAACCCGCTTAAAATAACCTGGAGTGCTATTGTTTGTCTTTTATTCTTCAACCAGTTGAAAATGAATACTATCAGAATTGCTACGAAAGCATAATAATCGATCATTACGCGCTGGCTCACATAGGAAGTGTAGTGCCATGTCCACCAACTCGAAAGGAAATACACCAAGAAAAATAGGAAAGCCGCAAGACTGGCAAACTGCCATTTGCTTTTCCGGAAAAGGAATGCAAATCCTAAAATTGCAAAAGCCGCAACGGGTGTATAAATCAGCCAGCCTTTCTCGAAACTGAAGAGGAAAGTCAGCATTTTAGGTTTGGTAAGGTCATAGGATTCGTTGCCATACGAATAAACCAGCCAATGACCGGTTTTTGCGTACCAGTAGGTTATCGGAACCAGCAATGGAACTGCTATTGCAACGACTGATAAAACAAGCGTTTTGATATCAGTAAACAATTTCCGGAAAAAGTGTAAAAACGATTTTTTATCACCGCACAGAAAGGGAAGGGCGAAAACGATCAATCCATTTTGAGGGCGGCTGATAATGACCATTCCCAACATAAAAGCGGCTGAGGCAAAAAATACCGGTTTTCCCCTTCTGCTTGCTTCGAGTATGGAATAAAAAAAACTATTGATCAGGAAAAAATTGTACACATGTACCTGGCAGCCAGAATTAACCGTGTAGTAAACCAGGTTGGTTGCCAATCCAACCGACAACAGCGACCAGGCGATAGCAGTTTCATTTTTGGTATAAAAACGGAGAATCTTTCGCAAAATCCGCAGTGAAAGCCAGAAATAGAAAAGCGCTGCAAAAGCAATTGCCATCTGGTAGGGGAGGGAGTAGCCATCCGTTTGATAACCAAATACATGCGCTGCTGCATGACCTGCCCCGAAAAACGGAAGCCACAGAATAGCCGGTCCCGGGAAATATTTATTTACAATTCCGTTGCCAGTATCGAACCTGAAATCTTTGTATAGAAGGCGGCTGGCCGGGTAATACTCCGATTCGTACGAATCGATAAAACCATAATCAGTATCGTCGTAAATGAAAATCGCTGTAAGATAAGCGTAATATCCCTTTCCATCGCTCACGATCACCCTGTCCCATTCGTTTGACGGATTTTTAGTGATCAGGAACAACACGGCATATGCCAGAACAATAAATTCGGGAATGTACTTGCGCAGTTTCATCAGCGAAATGAGAAGTTAAACCGAAGCTGAATTTCGTTGCCTGATTGTTTCGAAAATGATAATACCGGCTGCCACCGAAACATTCAGCGAGTTAATTGTTCCTGTTAAAGGAATTTTAATTTTATCGTCGCATAATTTGAGATATTCCGGCGAAATACCTTCATCTTCGGAACCCATGATGTATGCCACGGGTCCGGTGAGATCGGTAGTTGTATAATCCGTGCTTGCGTGCTCGGTAACGGCAACGAGTTTCACGCCTGAATCGCGCAGGTAGCGTAGCGTATTTTTCAGGTTCGGACTGCGGTGAACTGGAATCAGGTTCAAAGCACCGGCCGAAGTTTTTATAGCATCTGCATTTATCTGGGCGCTTCCGCGCGAAGGAACTATAAGAGCGTCAACTCCGGCACATTCGGCGCTACGGGCAATGGCGCCCATATTTCGCACGTCGGTAATCCGGTCGAGAACGATAAAAATCGGCTGTAGGCCTGCTTCGAACGAACGAATCAGAATATCCTCAATAGGCTGATATTCAATCATGGAAACGAAAGCGACAATTCCCTGGTGGTTCGATTTCGTGAAAGAATCGAGTTTTTCGTTTGGTACTTTCTGAACGGGGATCTCTAGTTTTTCGGCCAGGGTTGTTATTTCCCGAACCTGCACATTGCGTAATTCGCGCGAGAGCATAATCTTTTCGATGTCTTTGCCGGCATGAAGAGCCTCAAGAATAGGATGAATTCCGTATATCAGGTTTTCAGGTTGTTTGCGCGGGCCTTTAAAATGTTTTTCGTACATGTATTGTGAAGGGTTTCGGGTTTGAAGGGTTTGAAGAGATTGAAGAGTTTGAAGAGTTTGAAGAGTTTCTGGTTTCAGGTTTCTGGTTTCATGATAAGCTATGCTTTTTTTTACCACTAAGCCACTGCGAGCACTGAGGTTCACTAAGGTATTTTGGTCATTTAATTTCGCATCGTTGTCGCCTTGTCGCCCTCTCCTTGTCCCCCCTCTCCGTGTCCCCCCTCGCTGTATCTTCCCATTTCCTCGTCTACCAAATCCTCCGATTACCGTCTCCAAATCTGTACATTCTGGTACCACACTGATTTGTAATATTGATTTCTTACCAGCACATAATCGTTATTGGTAAAAGGATTTTCGGCTTTGTTGAAATAGAATTTCAGGGCTCTCGGATCATCATATTCGCCATAAATCCAGACTTCCTGCTCAAAGCTTCTGAAAACTTTCGAAGGTTTTCCTATCACGATATAAATCATTCCGCGGTCGGTTTTCCAGCCATCGGTGTAAGATGTATATAGATTATTGGCAGTCTCAACACGGAGGTAATATTTGCGTATGAGTTCAGTTGCCAGATCGGGCCTTCCGGCATTTACGATCCAGAAACTGTCAACGGCAACTTTTGGATACGTATAAGATTTCAGATGCTGAAATTCTCTTGCCGAGGTAATGTATTTCAACGCATCAAGCATAAGCGCATGTTGGGTTACCTTTGGGAAACCCGGTGCCATGCGGAAAAGTGAAGGTCCCTGGAGGATAGAAGTATCCGGTTGAAAAAAATAAAACCCGGTTTTTTCAGGGATGAAATACAGTGTTTTGCCATTTCTCATTTCAAGAATAAAAGTGCTGTCGGGCGCATAATTGAAAGGAGCCCGGTATTTCTCCACGAAAGCAGGAATGGGTGCCGGAAAATCGCGGGAAAAATATTTTACAAGAAATTTTCTGCTTGTGGTATCCTCCGTTACCAGCCTTAAAGGCATAACAAAAGGAGTATTATTGCCCGGAATATATTCCCCTGTTTCGGATTGAAAACGGAACCACGACTGGCTCGAACGATTTTTCTTACTGAAAAATTCGAGCAACAGAAAATCGTCGAGTATGCCTGGGACCGAATATGTAGCTTTTACGAAATAGTCGATTCCAGCAGGCGCTTTGAAAGTCCAGGTATGGCTGATTGAGCTCAGATACTCGGTGGTATCCGCAACAACGAAAGTTGCGCTGTCAACCAACCCGATGCGCTTGCCTTCCCCGATAATTTCATATTTCAGTGTTCCCCGTTTCGAGTATTTTTTTGTTCCCGGATCAGGTTTAATTAAACCGGCGGGCAGAACAATACTGATTGTGGTTAAACTGTCGTTTAAATTATAAAGTTGGTTCAGATGCAGCGAATTTTCTTTTTGCCCGGTATATAAACTTCCGATATCCATTCCTGTAATATTGAGAGAAGGGTTGCACCCTGCAAACAGGATCAGAATAGGGAATATTCTGAAAAAGATGTTGGAGAATAGTCGGGTAAAGACAATCAAAATATAAGAGGCTTAAATTTGGGTTAAAATTACAAAAAAAACGAGGCCGGAAAATTCCAGGCCCCGAAATACGCTGAATCAAAAATGAAAGGGATTATCTTACCCTCAGTTTTGTCCCTAATTTAAGTGTTTTAGTGGGTTTAATTCCATTGATGGAACATATTTGCTTCACCGAAGTTCCATATTTTCGCGATAAAGCACTTAGAGTATCTCCACTTCTAATGGTATGGTATTTTTTCGATTTTGTTGATTTTGCTTTCGGCTTGTCATTCTGATTATCGGCCAAAGCCTCGTTTGATGAAGCTGAAGGAAGATAATCTCTTGATAAACCGTATGTTGCTTTTGTAATGCTGAACGTGTCGGAAATCAGGCTAAAAGTATTGAAATCAATCAGTTGCTTTGGGTTAAATGCCTTGCCCTGGAAGCGGGTTTCGAAATGGAGATGGTTACACGATGCCCGGCCACTGCGTCCTCCGAGGCCTATCACTTCGCCGGCTTTTACTTCCTGGTTTATTTTTACCTTTATTTTCGAAAGATGACCGTATAATGTTTCAATTCCATTGTAATGCCTCACAACCACACAGTTACCATATCCTGAATAATAACGGGCCATACGCACAACTCCATCAAAAGCAACGCTTACAGGATCTCCGGCTTCGAGTTTAATATCAACGCCTGAATGCACCCGTCGGCCACGATATCCGAAAGGTGAGAGGAAATCACCTTCAATCGGGAATGCAAAACCTGTTGAATATTCATTGAAAAGCGGAAGACAAATTGAATCACCTGTTGATGGAGGAACTTCTGAATACCTTCTCACATACATGGTATCCCAACTGGTATAGTATTTATTCAGGAACGGAATGTCCATAATAGATGGAATGGCCGAATTAGATGGCGGAAGTAGTAATTCTGTTTCTTCAAGTTCGTTTTCATCCATACCGCCGGCTGGTTCGCTCGCGAGTTGCTGAGCCGATACCATGCTGGTTGACATGCTGATAACCAATGAGATAAATAAGGAAATTATACTGCTTTTAAAAGTCATGAAAACGTATTTGATGGAAAGTAATAACTTACTTTTAGATGGAAATTCTCTTCTGAGTTTTCAAAAGTAGTATAAAAGGTTTTAAATCAAAAATTAAATTAAGTTTTTTTAAGAAAATAATTACCACAGCTGGTGCACCTTCCTTCCACATCGAGCCCAACGATTTTTGTGTTATACAAATGCCTGGTAATTAAAATATTACTGCAATCCGGACACATCGTGTCATTGCTGTCGGCATACATATTCCCGGTATAAACATAGTGCAGATGATTTTCGGCAATCCGTTTCACCCGGCGCATCACCGACATAGGAGTAGCTTCTGTAACCATTTTATAATTAGGAAAGTACCTCGAAATATGAAGCACAGTATCTTTACCTGTTTCCTTCGAAATCCATTTTACCATTTCGGTAAACACAACATCGTCGTCGTTCAAACCGGGGATAACCAGGTTCACTATTTCGAGGTGTTTGCCGGCAGCTTTTATTTGTTTGAGTGTTTCTTTTACCGGCTCCAGTTTTGAGGATGTGACTTTTGAATAAAAGTCATCGTTAAAAGATTTTAAATCAACACTAAATCCATCAATTACGTCAAGCAGTTCTTTCAGCGGTTCAGGATTTATGAAGCCGTTGGTTACCATTACAGTTACAAGACCGGCTTCCTTTGCGAGTTTTGCAATGTCATACATATACTCGAACCAAACGATTGGCTCGTTATATGTAAATGCTATACCGATGTTTCCGGGCTGCTTAAGTGCTGTTTGCACAATTTGCTCTGGAGTAAAATAGGTTCGTGGCAACTCAGGATCGGGACCGGTTTGCGAAATGGTACAATTCTGGCAGAAAAAACAGCGCAGGTTGCAGCCGTATGTTCCTATAGAAAGAATAGTGGAACCGGGATAAAAATGATACAATGGTTTTTTCTCTATAGGATCGAAATTAATTGACGATACATACCCGTAAACTTCAGTTTGCAATTTGCCATTATTATTGACCCTTACCCTGCAAATGCCGGTCTTTTCTTCTTTCAGAATGCACATATGAGGGCAAAGCGTACACTGAACGCTACCATCGATCAAAGGCTGATACCATGATGCTTCGTGTGCCATATTTAATTTAAAGGGTTTGGGGTTTGGGTTCCATGTTTTAGTTGAAGCGGGAGTGGTTGGGATTTGGGATTTGGATCTTGGAATTTGGGTTTTGGAATTTTGGAATGAATAGTAAACAATCCGAAGTCCTTAAAGTTAAAAATGAGTTTTCGAAAAACGATCAGGACGGATCCCATTCAATCGGTTCTTTGCCTGCACCGGCAAGGAGTTCGTTTGTTTTTGAGAAATGCCGGCAACCGAAAAAACCGCGATAAACTGATAAAGGTGAAGGATGCACCGCTTTAAGTATATAATGTTTCGAAGTGTCGATCATGCTTTCTTTTGCCTGCGCATAGCTGCCCCAAAGAATAAAAACCAGTCCGCTGTGCCGGGCCGACAGTTGCCTGATCACTTCATCGGTAAAATTTTCCCAACCCCGTTTCTGGTGCGAACCAGCCTGGTAAGCGCGCACCGTAAGTGTGGCGTTTAATAATAAAACACCCTGTTTGGCCCATTTTTCGAGGTTCCCCGAACGCGGAATGGGAACGCCAAGGTCCGAATTTAATTCCTTATAAATGTTAACCAGAGAAGGAGGTATCGTAACCCCATCAGGAACCGAAAAGCAAAGTCCATGAGCCTGACCGTCATTATGATAGGGATCCTGTCCGAGTATTACTACTTTCACTTTGCTGAAAGGAGTATGATCGAAAGCAGCAAAAATCCGGTTGCCTGGAGGGAAAACTTTATATGTACGTTTTTCATCCAGAAGGAATGATTTCAATTCGGTGAAATATGGTTTATTGAATTCAGGCTGAAGTACTTCGAGCCATTCGGGTTCGAGTTGAGGTGTTGCTTTTTCCATAAATAGGCTTCAAAATCCGGGATGAAATTAAGGAAAATCAGGCAGTGCTTTTATTTTGGAAAGCAGAATTGTTAATAACCGTTATTAATTCTGATAACCGGTATTTCAAATCTGTTCATTTTTAGCTTTTTACATATTATGTTATAAAAGTCATACTATTTGAATAATGACCGACGTTATAGCTATGATCATATTAGTATACTCCCGGCCTTAAGGGCTTAGCATGAGCATGAACTATTTCAGAATTTTGAAAAGAACTTAAACTTCTAAACATTAATAAATCACTTTTGGTTATGAGAAGGAAGACTGTTTTTTTTACCGTGTTGTCAGCACTATTTCTCTTTGCGTGTCAGCCTCCTGTTACTTTCGACAAACCACAGCCTGATGATGTTTCTGCCCTTTCGCATTTTCCCGGGCGCCTGCAAGGAGAATACATAAGTGAGCAGGATAATTCGAACCTGATTGTTACTGAAAATGCTTTGATCCGAATTTATGATTTCGATTTGAGAACCCATGTCAGCCTGCTCGATAGTTCCATGCAACTGATTGGTGATTCGCTTTTTGACCTTAATACTAATAAGGGAATTCCCGTTCAGATAGAAGGCGATTCCATTGTGCAGCATATATATGAAACAGATACGTTGTTTGCTATCAATCAGGAGAATGTGTTGAAAAAATTTAAGGGATATTATTTTATGAATATTCTTTCAGTGGATAATACCTGGCGTGTGCAAAAACTTGAGTTAACAAAGGGAAAACTGGTATTAAGCAGCATTAATAACCGTGAAGATCTCGATCAGCTTAAAGCGATTACCGAAACTACGCAGGACACCATTCCTTATATATTTTCGCCGACCAAACGACAGTTCAAAGACTTTGTCAGGAATGAAGGTTTCAGGAATAAAGAAACATTTTTTAAGACCAGGAAATAGCTATTTTTTTTGATTTCAGGATTTTCTATTAAACTTTCCCAGGTTTAATTAACACCCTTCCGCATAAAGTCTCGCAGGACTAAAAAGGAAAAGCATTTCCTGGATTCTCGCCTTGTCCCCAAGTCCCCTTGTCCCCAATTCGCCTTGTCGAGCTTCAACCTCTCTTTCTTCTCAAGCTACTTCTTCTTCCTCTTCTTTCTCGTCAACTCTTCCGCCTCAGCTTCGCGAAGCAACGTCTTCCAATCCGCCTTGGTTTCAGCCGTAAAAGCAAGGGTTTGGTTGTATTCGGTTTTGTTTATTTCCATAACTTCAACCGGTTTACCGATATATTCTTCAATTTCTTCGAGCATAGGTTTTTCCTCCTTGCTGCAAAACGAAACTGCGATTCCTTTTTTATCGGCACGACCGGTACGGCCAACCCGGTGGACATAGTTTTCGGGTTTTTCAGGAAGGTCGTAATTCACTACAAAATCTACACTTGGGATATCAATTCCACGGGCACTTACATCGGTGGCAATCAGTATTTTAAATTCGCCGTTTTTAAAGCGTTTCATAACCATAAGCCTGTCAGCCTGTTCCTTATCGCCATGAATAGTTTCGCATTTAATATTCAGCCTGTCCATAGCAAGGGTTACACGTTCGGCACGCACTTTTGTGCGCACAAAAACAAGGATTTTGCTTTCAGGATTCTCATTTACAAGACGTTCGAGAAAAAAGCGTTTATCGTCCATTTCGATAAAAGCAACCGAATGCTCAATATTACGGGCTACGGGGTCTTTGGGCGAGATCTGGATCCGGATCGGATTGGTTACCAGCGAATAAGCTATTTTTTTTATGTAAGGATTGATGGTAGCGGAGAAAAATAAAGTCTGCCTGTTGCGCGGCAGTTTCTTTACAAGTTGCTGAATATCATTAATAAAACCGAGGTCGAGCATATGGTCGGCTTCGTCGAGGATAAGTATTTCGATGCGGCTCAGATCGAGGTGACCCTGGCTGACCAAATCAAACATACGGCCGGGTGTAGCAACCACAATATCAACACCTTGCTCCAGTTTAGCAATTTGAGGATCCTGTTCCACACCACCCATCAGGCAATAAGTTTTAACACGGGTATGTTTTCCGATGGCCTGGAAAACTTCCGTAATCTGCAACGCAAGTTCCCTGGTCGGCGCCATAACAATACAGCGGATGCCGTGGCTGCGGCTCGACGATTTTTCCTCGTGTAGCATATTAATAACCGGTATAGCGAAAGCGGCAGTTTTTCCGGTTCCTGTCTGGGCAATGGCAAGCACATCATCTCCATGCAATATCGGTCCTATACTCTTGTACTGAATATCGGTGGGCCGGCGAAAGCCTGATTCTTCGATGCTTCTTTTTAGTTCGGGGGCAAGAGTGTATTGTTCAAATTTCATAATTAATGCTTAAGGGCTGCAAAGATACGGAGGGAATGTGAGTTATCCGGAGATAATTGAGATTCGACAGTTTAAAGATCCAAATTCCAAAACCCAAAAAACAAATTCCAAAAACCAAATTCCAAAACTCAAGAACCAAATTCTAATACATTTAAAAGTATGAAGACACATGGATAGGAGGGCTGCTGCGGCAATTGTATAAAGTATAGTTTTAACTTTGTCTAAAGTTTCTTTAGTTAATTTATCCCGCTATATCTGGTGCAGTTATCTTTTGTGGCTTTGTAATGCATTGATTATATTTGCTTTATTGGTTCGAAAAATTCCAGTTATGAATTTTGGTTAAACCAAATAATTACTTTCGTGTTAATTTATCCGTATCTTTATAAATCGAATAAAGAATGGTCATTTTTTCAACCATTCCAATACAATTACCTTAGTTGAATATTACCTTTTATCCTTTTGTTAATTAACTTCTGTTGAATACCTTTAATTTAACAGCAGATTTCAAATACTACGCATGCTCCGGGCTAATAACAAGACTTCTGTTACTATTCGTGAAATCGAGTTTTCCATCCGCATAAAGGATAAGGATTCTTCGTTTACAGATTTGCTGGATCTGCTTAAGGATGAGCTCACTGTGTTTCGTAATAATGCCCGCCCAGGCAGAAAAGGAATCGAAAACCCGGTACGCGATTTTATTCAAACCAATATTGAACGGAGTATAATCGTTCGCGAAAATACAAGGGTTTATTTTTTAAATTACAAGGAAAAAGAAGGCTCGCTCCGAATCACTTTTACTTTGCTGGTAGTTACCGGTTTTATCAATTACGCTTCGCTGCGTCAGTCGCTCGACTCATTGATAAAAGATACAATTGCTGAATATTTCGAAGAACTGCTCGAACGCCATATTCCGGTCAGTGTTACTGTTCAATCTAATGATAACGAAGTGGTTACATTGTCGGATTCAGATAATTCCATTTCGAAATCAAAACGTCCTAAGTCAGACAAGCTTACCAGGTTTACTGCACTTGCCGCTCTTTTTATTTCACTGGCTATCGGTGGTTTTTATTTGTATAATTCGTTGAGGCCTATACAAAAGGCGGAGAAACTCAGGATTGAAAATAATTATATTGACAGCCTGCTTGAAGCAAGGATTAACGAAGCTGTTAAAGATCAGAAGTTTACTATTAATCTGTATAAAATAGCAGATACACTGAATGCTGAAAAAAGCACAGTTCAGATACCTGCTGGGAAATAAATTCCGCATCAATCATTAAAACTCTTTTTTGTGTTTTCGCAGGTTTCTGACTTCAGTCAGTTAACAGCGCAGATTAAAATATTCGGTCCGGTTTCAAATTATATCTTCCTCTCTTTATCTCCCTCAAATTCCTTACTTTTGCACAATATTTCTGCAAAAAAGCGCGTATTACTTCACCATGCAATTTGTTAATCCCTTATATCTTTTCGGTTTACTGGCTATTG
Organism: uncultured Lentimicrobiaceae bacterium; assembly: GCA_964420555.1. Taxonomy (GTDB): domain Bacteria; phylum Bacteroidota; class Bacteroidia; order Bacteroidales; family UBA4417; genus UBA4417. Next base: position 256,408 of record CAYQTT010000002.1, read on the forward strand.
CTATTCCTGTAATTATCCACCTGTTCAATTTCAGGCGGTTTCGCAAGGTTTACTTTACCAATGTGCGTTTCCTGCAGGAGCTTAAACAGCAAACGCAGAAACAGTCGCAACTCCGCCACCTACTTATCCTTGCAATTCGCATACTTGCCATAGCTGCTTTGGTATTGGCATTTGCACAGCCTTATATCCCGTTTTCGGATAAACAATCGAAAATTGCAGCCCGGAATGCAGTAAGCGTTTTTGTCGATAATTCGTTCAGTATGGAAGCCGTTGGCACCAATGGTTCTTTGCTTGATGAATCCAAACAAAAGGCCCGTGAAATTGTATCTGCTTACAAATCAACGGATTTGTTTCAACTTCTTACTTGTGATTTCGAAGGACGCCACCAGCGCTTTGTTACGCGCGATGAGTTTATAACCATGCTCGAAGAAGTGAAAATTTCGCCTTCGGTGCGTTCGCTTCCCGAAATTGTCAGCCGGCAATATGACTTGTTAGGCAGCGAAACTACCGCACGGCGAACTTCGTACCTGGTATCTGATTTTCAGAAATCTTCGTACAGTGACATTGATTTTCAGCAGGATTCGTCAATAAGTTCTTATTTTGTTCCACTCGCATCGTCAGCTGTTGCCAATGTTTATATCGATACATGCTGGTTTTCACAGCCAACGCAACAGCCCGGGAAAACTTCCTTGTTAAGCGCCCGTGTCTGGAATAAATCAGAGAACGATCTTGAGAAAATTCCTTTGAAACTTCTGATCAACGACCAGTCGAAATCGGTGGCAAGCATCGATATCAAAGCTGGAATGTCAACTACTGTCGAACTACCTTTTACCATTCACCAGGCTGGTCCGCAACATGGTGTTTTGCAGGTAACTGACTATCCTGTGACTTACGATGATAAATTCTATTTTGCCTTTGATGTGCTTTCAGCTATTCATGTGCTCGCGATCAATGGCGGCAGCGAAAACCGGTTTTTAAATGCTTTATATGCCCAGGATTCATCCGTTCAGCTGGTGAATATGAACGAAAAGTCAATCGATTACGGCCGTCTTCCGCAGTTCGACCTGATCATTCTCAATGAATTGCCCTCGGTTTCAACTGGCCTGGCAGAAGAAATCAAGCGCTACACCAGCAATGGCGGAACCATACTTATGCTTCCGGCTGTAAATCCCGATCTGGTATCGTACAATCAATTCCTGGCATCGCTCAATGCGCCATTCTACCAGGCTTTAGATACTGCAAATACGCGCGTGGTAAAACTCAGCGAGGAAAGTTACCTGTTCCGCGATGTTTTCGAAAGACAGCAAGGAAGGCAGGTGGTAGCTGCAAATACCGATCTTCCGGCAGTGAATAAGCATTTCCCGATTGCTTTTTCGTCGTCAATGCTCACCGTTCCTCTGATGGGAATGCTCAACGGGCGCGAATTTCTTACGATTACCAACAGCGGCCAGGGCCAGGTGCTTCAGTTTACGGTTCCTGCTGATCCGGCTTTCAGTAATTTCCCTCAACAGGCTTTGTTTGTGCCTGTTCTTTACAATATCGCGCTTATAAGTCATCCGTCTCACAGCCTTTACAATTTTATCGGCGATAATAAAATGATACGTGTCGGATCAGCTACTCTTTCCGAAGACAAAGTATTTAAAATCAAAGCTTTGAGTAGTGATTTTGAAATGATACCTCAGATCAGTAATGCCGGAAATCTGGTAAATATTTTTGTTGGAAACCAGGTTCCTTTTGCCGGAAATTTTTCGCTGGAGAATGACAAAAATATGATTACTTCGCTGGCTTTCAATTACAACCGCGGGGAGAGCGACCTGGAGTGCAACAGCGCTGCCGAACTGGAAGAAATGCTCGACAAAGCACGTGCCGGAACGTTTACAGTTATGAAAACAGGTCAGAAACCACTCAACGAGGTGATAGCTCAAATAAGCAGCGGAACTCAACTGTGGCGTTATTTTATTTGGTTTGCACTGCTCATGCTGCTGGCAGAAGTGTTGTTGATAAGATTCTTTAAAAAATGATCCGTTAGATTTTATAAATTACTTTCTAAGAGTAAATTTGCACGGAATTAACAGGATTTACGCATTTCAGCATAATAATCAATACAATAAATGGACGAGAACGACAAATTGGCTGATGGAACTTATGAAGAAGAATTCGACGCAGATGGTATTTCTGCTGATGAATCCGGTATAATTGTGCCCGGAGATTCGGACTCAGGAGGAAATGGCAGTTTGCACCAAACCACATACCTGCCGGGTATGTACCAGAACTGGTTTCTCGATTACGCATCTTACGTTATTCTCGAACGTGCGGTTCCCGAAGTACTTGACGGGTTAAAACCTGTTCAGCGCCGTATTCTGCACAGTATGTGGGAGTTGGAGGACGGACGTTACAACAAGGTTGCCAACGTTATTGGTAATACCATGAAATACCATCCGCATGGCGATGCTTCTATTGGCGATGCCATGGTGCAGATGGGACAAAAGGATTTATTGATTGATACTCAGGGAAACTGGGGAAATATTCTTACCGGCGACAGTGCAGCCGCTCCACGTTACATTGAGGCGCGTTTGTCGAAATTTGCCCTCGATGTGGCTTTTAATCCTAAAACCACCAAATGGAAACTTTCGTACGACGGCAGGAATAAAGAGCCTGTCAACCTGCCGATGAAATTCCCGGTTTTGCTGGCAATGGGAGTGGAAGGAATTGCGGTAGGACTTGCTTCAAAATTGCTGCCGCATAATTTCGTAGAGCTTATTGATGCTTCGATTGCTGTGCTCAACGGAAAAGATTTTGTGCTGGTTCCTGATTTTCCGACCGGCGGACTTGCAGATGTTACAAAATACAACGATGGACTTCGGGGCGGTAAAATCCGTATCCGGGCGCGTATCAGCCAGGTTGATAAAAAAACACTGGTCATTACTGAGATTCCCTGGGGAACTACAACCGGCGATTTGATTGATACCATAATCGCTGCAAGCGAAAAAGGGAAGATCAAGATTCGGAAAATCGATGACAATACAGCACAGGATGTCGAAATACTGATACATCTGCAGCCTGGTGTTTCGCCCGATCAAACCATTGATGCGCTTTATGCTTTTACTGACTGTGAGCGCTCTGAATCACCCAACTCGTGTGTTATCCATCAGGGACGTCCCCAATTTATGGGTGTTAAGGAAATTTTGCAGATTTCGGTTCAACGTTCCATCGAACTTATAAAACTGGAATTATTGATCCGTCAGAACGAACTGATGGAATCGCTGCTTTTTGCTTCGCTCGAACGGATATTTATCGAAAACCGGATTTATCGCGATATTGAAGAATGTAAAACGTGGGAAGCTGTAATACAGGCAATTGATAAAGGCCTGGAGCCATATAAGCCAGAGTTTTACCGTACTATTGTTGAAGAAGATATTCTCAGGCTGACGGAAATCCGCATCAAGCGTATTTCGAAATTCAACGCTTTTAAGGCTGATGAACATATCCGTAACCTGAACGAAGAACTGATGCAGGTAAAGCATAATCTCGAGCATCTGACCGATTATGTAATCGCTTTTTATGAAACCATAAGGAAAAAATATGCCCAGGGTCGCGAGCGTAAAACGGAGCTGCGTAACTTCGAAAGTATCGAAGCTGCCGCTGTAGCCGCTGCCACTCAAAAGCTTTATGTTAACCGTGTAGAAGGATTTGCCGGTTTCGGCCTGAAAAAGGACGAATTTATCTGCGATTGTTCTGATATTGATGATATTATAGTTTTCCGCGAGGATGGTACTTTTTCCGTTACCCGGGTTGTTGAGAAGGCATTCGTTGGCAAAAACGTAATCCATATCGATGTTTTCAAGAAAAACGATACTCGGACAGTGTATCATGTTGCTTATCAGGATGGACGCATAGGAGCAGTTTACGTTAAACGGTTTGCCGTAGCCGGTGTGGTGCGTGATAAGGATTACGTGCTTACCAAAGGCGCTCCCGGATCGAAAATCTTGTACTTTACAGCCAATCCAAACGGAGAATCGGAAATTATAAAGGTCAGCCTGAAACCAAAGCCAAGGCTCAAAAAACTGAATTTCGAATTCGATTTTTCGGAACTGGCTATAAAAGGACGAAGTTCGCAAGGCAATGTACTCACAAAAAATCCTGTAAGGAAAATAGTGCAGGGCGAACGCGGTTTTTCAACGCTTGGCGCACGCGATATATGGTACGACGATACGGTGATGCGGTTAAATACCGATCAGCGTGGATTGCACCTTGGAGCTTTTAAAGAGGATGATAGAATTCTTACCCTCACACGTTCAGGGTTTTATAAGCTGATGAGTTTCGATCTGTCGAACCATTTTGAGGAAGATATGGTTCTTATCGAGAAATTCAATCCATCGAAAGCCCTCACCGTAATTTACTACAGCGATCCCAAAAAGGCATATTTCGTGAAGCGTTTTATTCCGGAATTTTCGGATAAAAAAGTTAGTATGTTCCCCGAAGAGGATGGAAATAAATTTGTAGCAGCTGTTGCCGATAAACGTCCACAGATTAAAGTGGAATACGACAACAAAGAAGCACGCAAACCTGTTGATCCTGAAGAAATTATCCTCGATGAATTTGTTGAAGTGATGGGTTTGAAAGCGAAAGGTAAAAAACTCAGCAATCACCCTGTCAGCCTTATTACTTGGCTCGATCCTATTCCTGTGGAAGAAGAAGAGGACGCAGAATCTGAAGAGGAATTTAGCCAGGACGATGAATCGGAAATAACCGACGAATCAGAAACATCAGAAGATTCGGAAACTACTGATGAATTAGAACCATTGGAAGAATCAATAGAATCCGCTGAAAAAGAGGAGATTGCAGAAATAAAAGAAGTCAAAGTTGAGAAGAAAGAAAAAGCAGAGAAAAAAGTAAAAGCAGAGAAGATAGAGAAAATAGAAAAAATAGAGAAAACAGAGAAATTGGAGAAATCAGAAAAATCAGAAAAATCAGAGAAATCAGATAAAACAGAGAAAGTTAAGAAAGACACAAAACCTGAAATTAAACTTCGGCCTCCTGAACCGCCTGATTTCCCAGAGGATGACGATGATGCAGGAAGAGGTATTCAGATGACACTTTTTTAAAAACATAAAAGAAAATTTACAATTATGATTGACGATAAAATTCTTGAAATTACAAATGATGTTCATTGGGTTGGAGTGCTCGACCGCGAACTGGTGACATTTGATGTTGTAATGCATACACCTTATGGCACCACCTACAACTCGTATTTTATTAATGCAGAAAAGAAAGTGCTTGTCGAAACGGTTAAAGACAAATATTTTCCGGTTTTCCTCGAAAAATTAAAACAACTGGTTGATCCTGCCGAACTGGATTATATTGTTGTAAATCATACCGAACCCGACCATTCGGGCAGTTTGCACCGATTGCTCGAAGTGGCTCCCAACGCTACAGTAGTAGGAAGTGGCAACGCTATCCGCTACCTGAAAGACATGCTTGGTCGCGATTTTAAACATCAGCAGGTCCGCGATGGGGATATCCTCGACCTTGGTAACAAAAAGATTAAAATAGTAGGTGCTCCAAATCTTCACTGGCCCGATTCAATATATTCGTTCCTGGAAGAAGACGGATTGCTTTTTACCTGCGATTCCTTCGGCGCTCACTATTGCGATTCGCGCATGTTCGACGATAGAGTCGGAAACTGGGACGATGCTTTCAGGTATTATTTTGATGTAATTCTTAAGCCTTTCAGCAAATTTATGCTCAGGGCAATCGACAAAATCAGGCCGTTACCAATTAAAGCCGTTTGCCCTGGTCATGGCCCGATACTGCGCAGCAACTGGAAAAAATATGTCGATCTGAGCGAAAAATATGCAAAAGAAGCCCTTTCACTTGGCGAAAAACCTATGGTTTTCATTCCTTACGTTTCAGCTTATCACAATACATCTGCTTTGGCCGAAGCCATTGCTAAAGGCGTAAGCATGGTTCCCGGCGTGCATGTCGAAGTTCATGATATCGAAAATATGTCGCTCGAACATATGGAATATTATATGTCGAATTGTACGGGTGTAATGATTGGTTCCCCCACCATCAACCAGAACATACTCATGCCTGTATACCAGCTTTTTGCAGCTATTAATCCGTTGCGCGACAAAGGAAAACTCGCTTCGTCGTTTGGCTCTTACGGATGGAGTGGCGAAGCCGCTAAAATGCTCGAATCCAATATGTCGAACCTTAAACTGAAATATTTTGGCGAAGGTTTGTATATCAAGTTTACCCCTCACGAAGAAGGCATAAATAAAGGAATTGAGTATGGTAAAGCTTTCGCAGAACAGATGTTAGTTGATCTTTCGGCTGAATAACCTGTTGTAATCACGAGACCATAAGATTGCAGCGGATGCTCAGAAATTTCGGGTTTATTGGTATTTGTTTCATCCTGCTTTTTGCAGGGTGCAGTGCCGAGCGCAACCTGGCCCGTAAATATGTGAAAAATCATACCGGAAGCGGAATTATGATTGTTCCGCTGTACGAAATATACAAGGACAACCTTACCATCAGCTACGATACCTCTGCTCAGTATAGTTCAGAGGAGTTAGACTCAATAGCCTGGGCGCAAGCGGTTTTTGTGCCTTATATTTCTGATTCTGTGTTTCTTACCGGGTTCACGAATAGTCTTATCGGGGAACTTACCAAACTTGGATATGATGTTTACCTTGATGGAAGTTCCGATATTTTCCTTTCCCTTCCCGATCCCAAATGGATTGTTCAGATAGCCCAACTTGAATTAAAAGAAGATCACCGGGTCGACTATTACGAAATGTATTCACTCGAAGACGGTGAGCCCTACTACGAAAGTTACAGGATAAACCAGGTAAACCTAAGCAGCTGGTTCGAAGTAAGTCGTGCAAACACTGGCAATAAGCAGGTTTTATACCTCGAAGGATATATTCAGGATGATTTTAATATCGGTGTGGATCTGGATCTTATGGAATTCAGCGTCGGACTGATCGGCAACCGCGATTCGCTCGAAGTAAAAGACATTTATGAAATGGCTGAACAGTCGGGAGCAAAACATGCCGAATTGCTGTTCGATTATTTTATGAACGATTATATCCGCGAACATCTGCCATCAGGAATAATAAACCGGCAATATTTTCATTACAACACCAGCACAAAATCATTGAAACGAGGGCTGCCTGAAAGGTTTGATGTGGTGAATTAAAAAATCACCTGCAACTTTAACTCCTGATAGATGTATGGCAAAGGCCGGCGAAAATGAATATGAAATGAATGAAAGTGACAGGAAAGTTGTCATGAAAAATCTTTTAAACCAGGTATTCCCTTCGTTGGTAATAACTCTCCTCATCTTTCTGATCAACTTAGTTTATTCGGGCTTTAAGCAGTCTTTTGGTTTGTTATTTATCATTTTGACTGTTTTTGCGATATTCTCCGGAGTAGTTGTTTTTCTGTTACTTTCAAAGAAGTACAGGTCTGATTTAAAGATCAATACAGTAAAATTTGAAGAAGTTAAGGTTGATAAGATAAATTATCGTGTTGACTATGAGGCTGGAAGTGCTTCTATGCCAGTAAGTATTTTCTCGTTTCTCTTTCCCAAAATCTTCAATCGCGCCATGAAAGAAATTCACATTTATGAAATTATTTTAAATGGTGAATTATTTTACATTGAGAAAGAAGAGTATAACATGATCCGGGAAGGAGCCACAGTTTCTATCAAAAGAGCTTTTCATTCAAACCTTTACCTTGGTATAATTCCGGCTTTAATAATCGAAAAGTGACAAAAGACAATTTGAAAAAGATAATTCTGATAAATAAAAACAAACAGATTAAAAACTCAACACCATGTTTAAAACAAACGAATACTTCGACGGAAATGTAAAATCCATTGCTTTCGAAATGCCTGAAGGCCCTGCTACTATTGGTGTAATGGCTGCCGGCGAATACAATTTCGGAACCTCATCAGTTGAATTTATGACTGTTACCTCCGGTGAACTTCATGTTATGCAACCAGGCGAAACAAGCTATATAGCTTACAAGCCTTTCGAAACTTTCAGGGTTGAAAAAGGGGTGACTTTTAAAGTAAAAGCAGAAACGGATACTACTTATCTCTGTCTGTACCGCTAAATTCCTCCCCTTGAGTACGGCGTTACCGATTGTTCGGCAAAAGTGCCATCGAGGAATTTATAATATCCGGCTACTGCAATCATAGCAGCATTGTCGGTAGTAAACTGAAATTCTGGTATATGTACTTTCCAGCCTGCAGTTTCCTGCATGTCGGAAACCGCTTTGCGCAAGCCCGAATTGGCCGAAACGCCACCGGCGATTGCAATTTCGGAAATTCCGGTCTGCTGGCTTGCCAGCTTAAGTTTTGCCATCAAAGTAGTAATAATTGCAGATTGCATTGACGCACATAAATCAGCCAGGTTGTTTTGAATAAACATGGCATCCTTTTTCAGGTTGTCGCGGAGGAAATACAGGAAGGATGTTTTTAAACCGCTGAAACTGAAATCGAGACCCGAAATATTGGTTTTAGCGAAAGCGAAAGCATCCGGGTTTCCTTCTTTGGCATATTTGTCAATCAGTGGTCCGCCAGGGTATTCGAGGCCTAAAATTTTCGCCGATTTATCGAAAGCCTCGCCCGCTGCATCATCAATGGTTTGCCCAATTATTTCCATTTCGTTATATCCTTTTACTTTTACTATCTGAGTGTGTCCTCCCGAAACAGTAAGGCATAAAAAAGGAAATTCAGGCAATGTTTTTTCTTTACCCGGTTGCGTTATAAAGTGCGCAAGGATATGAGCTTTCAGGTGGTTAACTTCGATAAGCGGAATATTTAGCCCGAGCGAAAACGATTTGGCAAAAGAAGTGCCTACCAGCAGCGAGCCAAGCAATCCGGGACCACGTGTAAACGCTATCGCACTGAGATCAGTTTTTCGTATATTTGCAAGCTTGAGAGCCTTGTCGATAACAGGTATTATATTCTGCTGATGAGCCCTGGATGCAAGTTCAGGCACTACTCCACCAAAGTCCTTGTGCACTTGTTGGTTGGCAATAATGTTGGAGAGTACTACGTTGTTCATCAGCACGGCTGCTGAAGTATCGTCGCAGGATGATTCAATACCAAGGATATATGCAGGCATAAATTTAGCGGAAAGTTATTGTCTGGCATAAGTACTAATAATTACCCGGGCCAAACTGAAATTAGTATCACGATTTAAATTGCAAAAGTATCAAAAAACCAGTTAGCATATTACTTGGTGTCCTGCTGTTCCTGTTGCTTACGCCGCTGGCCGGTTTTATGTTGCTGCGAACAGCCCCGGTTCAGACTGTGCTGGCTCACCAGGTCGCAAAATTCCTTTCCAAAGAGCTTCGGACTGAAGTTATTATAGGCAATTTCCGGCTAAACTGGTTTTTAGAAGCAGTTATAACAGATATTAAAATAGCTGATTTGCATAATAATGTGTTATTACAGTCGAATATTATCCGGGCCGATGTTAAAACAATAGATTTCAGAAATCATCGGTTGCATTTAAACGAAATTTTACTGTCAGGCGCCGATATAAATCTAATTCAATATAAGAATGACAGTTCCCTCAACCTGAAGTTCATTCTCGACCATTTTGCTTCTACATCAGTAGATACAACGCCTTCAGTGCCCTGGATGCTGGAATGTAATAATCTGAGAATCAAAGAATCACATTTTGCTTTTCGCGATGAGCGTTATATGAGCCCTGGTAAAGGAATCGATTTTTCGGATATGGATTTTTCGAATCTCAATCTCGAAGTCCGGAATATTTCGCTGCATGGTGATAGTGTTGTAGCTGATTTCCGGCAATTAACCTGCCAGGAGAAAAGTGGTTTTTTACTTGACGATTTTTCGACGCGGGCTATCGTTTGTCCAAGGGGAATCAATGCCGAAAAGTTGCGGATCACAACTGGTAAAAGCAGGCTGTCGCTAGATTTGAAATTTGAGTTTAATACATTCGAAGCATTCGACTATTTTATTGATAGTGTTAAAATTACAGCCAATATTGATCCATCGCAACTTGATATGCGCGATATAGTTTCGTTCGCATCCGATGTGGATGGAATGGATAATATTATTGATTTTTCAGGAAAAGTGCGGGGAACTGTTTCATCATTCTCCGCCAAGGATTTCCAGTTTTCTTTCGGCAATTACACTGAGTTTCAAGGTAATATTCAACTCAACGGCCTTCCGGATATAGAAGAAACATTCGTGAACCTAAAAATTGATAAATTAATTACTAACATATCAGATATACAATCATTTACACTTCCATATTCGGATAGCGTAAACACTATTATTCTTCCCGCACAATTAGCCAGCCTTGGAAATGTGAAGGTAAACGGCCGTTTTACAGGTTTTTATAATGATTTTGTTTCGAAAGCAACATTCATAACCGATGTAGGGCAACTTACAACCGATCTTTTACTTATTAATAACGAAACGACGCACAACTATGAGTATGACGGAAAGATACTTGTAGAATCGTTTAATGCCGGTAAGTTTCTTGATGTCAAACAACTGGGCACACTAAACCTCTATGCTGTGGTAAAAGGGCAGGATTTCTCGTTTGCGAAAGCCAACCTTACATTTAAAGGCGAAATAACTGACCTTCAATACGATGGCAATACTTACGGACTTATTAACGTTGATGGTGAATTTAAGCGCAAAAAGTTTACCGGCGGAATATTTATTAACGACGAATTGCTGGGTCTCGACTTCTTTGGCTCTGTTGATCTGGCCGGTGAATTACCTTCTTTTGATTTTCAGGCTGATATTATTGACGCTAATCTGGCTAAGCTTAACCTGGTTTCGGATGATTCACTGGCCGTTCTTTCAACTAATACGGAGTTTAAATTCCAGGGTAATACCCTCGATAACCTTATCGGAACTCTCAGGTTTACGAATACCAGTTTTGTGAAAGGTGTTAAAACACTGAATATGAAAGAGCTGTCGGTTGTAACATCTTCTCTCGGAAGTAGTGGTAAACGTATGCAACTTAACAGCGATTTTGTAAATGCAGTGTTTACCGGACAATATACTTTTGACGATATGGCCGATTACCTTACCATGGTTTTTACTGATTTTCTGCCATCGCTTGCACAGAAAGAAACTTCTGTTGAACGTGAAAATATAGGGAGTTTCGATTATACAATCCATCTGCATAATACTGATTTACTTACCGGTATGTTTGCTCCATGGATTAAAATTCATACCGGAACGGTGATTTCCGGTTCGTTTGATCCCAATGTAAAACTGGTGAACCTCAATGGTCGTTCGCCACTATTAGTTGTCAATGGATTTGCCTTGCGTAACTGGTCGTTACTTGGAAATTCTGCTGATAAGAAGCTTAATATACGCATGGAATGCAGCCAGATCGACGGAGTCGCGGATGCTCCGGCCGAGTCGGCATCAAAAAAAGTGGAACAATTTAAATTGTCAGCTACTGTATCCGATGATATTGTGCGTTTCGGATTAGGATGGAATGATATTGCAACTGTGGATCACAACAAATCGGAAATTTCTGGTTCTCTTTCTTTTAAACAAAATCCGCGACTCATTTTCTCGCTCGATAAAGCAGAAATAATGATTAATGATACGTTATGGACCGCCATACCGGGTAACCTGCTTACGTTGGATTCATCATACTTTGAAGCACAGAATTTTGGCTTTGTCAATAATAACCGCCAAATGGTAATCAATGGCATAGCCTCGCACGATCCTCTCAATGTTCTAACGTTGAATATGGAAGGATTCAACCTTTCGAACCTCGATGTTCTTACCCGTGAAATCGGTATTGATTTCGATGGTTTCCTGAACGGAAGTGTCAGTGTTTCCGACGTTTATGAGATACCTCGGATAGTATCTGATATTACAGTTTCAAAGTTTGGGTTCAACCACGAAAATCTGGGTGATGCTTCAATAAAAAGCGAATGGGATAGCAGGAACAGTTTGCTCGCTGTTGATGTGCAGATTATTTATATAGGAAACGTTTCCACTCATTACCCTATAAAAGTACTCGGGAATATATATCCTGAAAAAGAACACGACAACTTCGATCTGGATATTGATATCGATAATTTGAAAATAAAGACAATAGAACCATTTCTTACAGGTGTTTTTTCCCGCATGCGTGGCTGGGCTTCGGGTGAAATGACATTAACCGGGGATTTTTCGGATCCGGTGCTCAAAGGCAAACTCGATCTTATGCGTACCGAATTGCTAGTCGATTACCTCCGGACATCATACTCTTTTACAGGAAATTTTAATTTCGACAAGGATTTAATGTGGTTCAAGGATATTGTAATACGCGATTCAACTTTTGGTACTGGCGTTGTTTCCGGAAATATACATCACAAAGCATTTTCGGACTGGGCGCTGGATATAGATCTGAAAGCAGAAAACCTCGCAGCTCTCAATACGCCTTACAGTCCCATCGAAATGTACTACGGCAGAGCAAAAGCAACCGGTACTATGACACTCAAAGGTCCGGTCGATAACCTTGTTTTGAAGGCCAACGTGAAGTCGGATAAAGGAACCAGCGTGTTTATTCCGATAAGTTTCTCGCGAAGCATATCTCAGAACAGTTTTATCCGGTACCGTGAAAATGAAGACAGTGAAAAGGCTAAGATTACGATTACACCTGACGACCCCTCAGTGCTTTCGCTTCAGCTTGGTCTTGATGTTACCCGCTACGCCGATATCGGGATTATACTCCCTTACCAGATGGGTACTATTGATGTGCGCGGCAGTGGGATGATAAACATGGGCATTGATACCCGCGGCGAATATTCAATGTTTGGCCAGTATATCATGGACAATGGTAATTTTATGTTCAATTTCGAAAATATTCTTAAAAAGGATTTTGCAATTGAAAAAGGAGGAGTGATTACATTTAACGGAAGTCCATACGATTCGGATATCAACCTTCAGGCTATTTATAAAGTAAAAACATCGCTGGCAGGACTTAATGTGCAGCCCGAATATAAAGGTACACGTGTAAATGTGGATTGTATTATTAACCTCTCCAACAATTTGTATAATCCTGATATCAGGTTCTCCATCGCTTTGCCCGATGCCAGCGAGGATATGAAACGGCAGGTTTTTAGTTTGATCGACACAAGCAATGCCCTCGAAATGAACCAGCAGATGATTTCGTTGCTGGTATTAAATACGTTTAGTTCCTCTTCAGGCATTTCATCTTCAGGCGCTTCGCTAGGACTTTCATCCTACGAAATTTTAAGCGCCCAGTTGAGCAGTCTGCTTTCGAAAATTTCGAAAGATTTTGATATTGGTGTAAATTACCGTCCCGGCGATCAGCTTACTCCACAGGAACTGGAACTGGCGCTTTCGACACAATTATTCGATAACCGGGTTACCATTGATGGTGCCGTGGGGAATTCCTATAATTCCTCGAACCAGACAAATCAGTTTATTGGTGATGTGCTGGTTGAAGTAAAAATTACCGAGGACGGCAGGTTCAGGGTCAAAGGTTTTAACCGGACCAATAGTTCACTCGAACTAACTAATGGATATTCGCCTTATACACAGGGTGTTGGCGTTTTATTTCGTAAAGAATTCAACAGGTTCAGCGATCTGTTTAAACGGAAGAAAACAAAACTCGCGGAGGCGGATACTATTCCCGGGAGATAATCTCACTTTCATTTTTTTAGGACACTTCTGGTATTAGTTTAAATGCCTGTAAGAACTGTTTGCATTTTATTAACATTTTTTTTGGTAACTATTTTGAAACTTCTTCGTCATACCTGTGAATCAAATAAATAGAAACCAAAACCCCAAAAACTTACTGTCATGAGAACAATTATCTTCTTACTGTTTTTAGGAATCTTCAGCACCGGCTTTTCATCAACTTCTATACCTCCCCATAGTTATAGTCTAAGCGAAGAATCCTACATCAATGATATTCCTTTTAACACCAGGGCAATTTTCTCCCGCTTTATAAAATGTAAAGTGATGAACATGAAATTGCAGGATGAACTGGCTGTTGATGATATTCCTTTTAATACTTCCGAAATTTCTGCTAAAATCCTTAATCCGTATCCAGCCATTCAAACCATTCTCGATGATGAGGCATACATTGATGATATTCCTTTCAATACTTCAGCAATTGCTGCAAATGCAGTTAATGGTGGAATGGTAACGCTTTGATGTTTAACGCCATAAGTTATTTTATTAAATGTCAATGCCCTTTAACCGGGGCATTTTTGTTTTGTAGTACATTATTCCTTGATTTTTTATTGTAGGATTTGAACTTCAATATCATCTGTTATCACCTGTTTTTATCCGGTCCGTGTACTTTTTCGCGGCATTTTCAAAATCGCTCATTCAACAAATTACGTACCTTAGCAGGGTGAATTCTCAACATAATTTTTCGGTATATAAATCATCAGCCGGTTCGGGCAAAACCTATACGCTGGTGCGCGAATATATTACCCTGGCTTTGCGGTCGCCTGATTATTTCAGGCATATTCTGGCAATTACGTTTACCAATAAGGCTGCCAACGAAATGAAGCAGCGCATTGTACAAGGACTTATTCAACTCTCTGATCCTGTTAAGTTTGCTGATGGTGCAGTTGTCAGATTTATGATGCCGGACTTGGCGAAAGCCAGCAGTCTTTCCAACGAAGAAGTGACAAAGCGCGCAAAGGCTGCTTTGATCAGGATTTTGCATGAATACGACGATTTCTCGGTTCGTACAATCGATAGTTTTGTGTCGCGGATCATTCGCACTTTTGCCCACGATCTTCATTTGCCAGTTGATTTCGAGATTGAAATGGATCGCGACCTGATGCTCGACGAAGCCGTGGATCAGCTCATAAGCAAGGCAGGTATTGATCAGGATCTCACCAAAGTCCTCATTGATTTTACTGAAGCTAAAGCCGAGGATGAGAAGAGTTTCCATATAGAATCAGATATCAAGAAAACAGCAGGATTTCTTTTTTCGGAAGGAAACTATCATTTTATCAATAAGTTACACGAAGTTTCGCCTACAAGGTTACTCGAAATTGCCCGTGATATCCGCAAATTGCGAAAAGGATTTGAAGCCGCTATTATTGCTCCGGCTCAAAAAGCAAAGAAACTGATTCAGGATAATAGCATCGATAATGCTTCTTTTTTTCAGGGTAGGAATGGTATCGGGGCGTATTTCTTTAAACTGGCAAACGGTGAAATCAGCAGTCCGAATAATTATGTTCGAACAACCATCGCTGATAATAAATGGATTGCCGGCAAAGCAACCGTATTGCAAATGTCAGCAATCAGTACCGTTACTGATCTGTTAACTTCTTATTTTCATGAGTGTAACACGCTGATTGAAAATGGGATAATCAGGTATAAGTTGCTTGGAATGATTGAACAGAATATTTTCCAGGTGGGTGTGCTTAACGCAATGGAACAGGAAATTGATACTATTCGCCGCGAGAAAAAGATACTTCATATTTCGGAATTCAATAAGCGGATAACGGATATTATTCTTAAAGAGCCTGTTCCGTTTATTTACGAGCGTACCGGCGAAAAATACTTTAATTACCTGATCGATGAATTTCAGGATACTTCGGAACTGCAATGGAAAAACCTTTTGCCTCTAATTGGCGATTCGCTGGCATACGGTCGTTACAACCTAGTTGTTGGTGATGGAAAGCAGGCTATTTATCGTTTCCGCAACGGACAGGTCGAGCAGTTTATGATGCTTCCTGCCTTACCCGAAAATTATGAAAAAGAGGTTTTCGCCGATGCGGAACAAGCCCTGGGCGCGAATTACAGTCCTAAAATCCTGAAAAGTAATTTCCGCTCACAGCCCGAAATAATTAATTTCAACAACGATTTCTTCGGATTTCTATCTCAACAGTTAAGCGCTGGTTTTCAATCCATTTACACGGATCATGAACAGGAAACTACACCTGGAAAAAGCGGCGGACTGGTTTCGGTTGAATTTGTTCCCTATGATTCAAAAGCTGATTTTGAAGA
Organism: uncultured Lentimicrobiaceae bacterium; assembly: GCA_964420555.1. Classification (GTDB taxonomy): domain Bacteria; phylum Bacteroidota; class Bacteroidia; order Bacteroidales; family UBA4417; genus UBA4417. The sequence continues at coordinate 272,420 of CAYQTT010000002.1, forward strand.
ACTGAATATTACAAAGGTTTTTGAGCTTGTTAACGAGCTGAATGACAAAGGCTTTTCGAAAGCTGACATCGCCATTCTTACCCGTTCGAACCGGGAAGGCAGTATTATTGCCCGTTACCTGATGTCGAAAGGCATAAGCGTAGTTTCTGCTGAAGCATTGTTGCTGGCAGCTTCGCCAAAAGTAAATTTTGTGGTTACCGTTTTGCAACACATCAACAATCCGCAGAACCTGGTGGCAATAGCCGGCATTTTGAACGAACTTATTCATAACCATAAGGTTAACAGTTCACTTATCCGCCATTTCCCGATGCAGAAGGGGCAACATTTCTCATTGGAGAGTATATTGAATGAAAACGGGATTGAATTCAATATCAGTGCATTGCGTGGTTTGCCGTTGTACGATCTTTGTGAAGAAGTAATCCGGATTTTCGATCTTAATGCCGGTGATTATGATATTTATCTTCAGTTCTTCCTCGATTTTGTAAATAAAATTTCGGGCAGGCAAGGCACGCACCTCGCTGATTTACTCGATGCCTGGGACGAAAAGAAGGGCAAGCTTTCTGTAGTGGTTCCCGAAGGAATTGATGCCATCCGGATTATGACTATTCATAAATCGAAAGGGCTTGAATTTCCTGTTGTGATATGGCCAATGGCAACCGAAAAGCATAAAACTACGTTCAATCAGCTATGGGTTGATTTGGAAGAAGATGTGATTCCCGGATTGCCGGTTGCGCTTCTGCAAACAGGCGCCGGCATGGAAGAAGTCGGCTATTCGGATCAATACCAGAAAGAACGCAACAGTTCGTTGCTGGATATGATTAACCTGATTTATGTAGCATTTACCCGACCGGCGGAGCGATTGTACGTTATAACCCGCGAACCGGGGAATGGCGATCCCAATAATCTCCCCAACCTGCTGAAACAATATATTGACACGAACCTTGAAAGCTGGAACCAGGAAAACAGCATTTTTACAAAAGGAACTTCGGAATACGAAGCAAAAATGACCAGAACGTTGCCTGTAGGCAATTTGTTAAAAGAAGGAATGATTTCGTCGCCCTGGCAGGGGCGTATCCGGATTGCACGTCGCGCCCCGGTTTACTGGAGTACCGATCCGGCTAAGAACAAGCAAGCCTGGGGAACGTTGATACATGATACACTGGCTGCTGTAAGAACTATGGCCGATATTTCTGCTGTGGTTGATTTTCAGGCTTCGGCTAACCTGTTGAATGAGGAGGAGAAACTTTCGCTGCGCCAACGGGTTGAATCGACAATGAATCATGATTTATTAAAAGCATATTTCAATGAAAATGTTGAACTAAAGCCCGAAGCCGGAATTCTGACTCCGGATGGAAGTGTATATCGGCCCGACCGCGTTGTGTTTTACAAAGGTGAAACTGTTATCATGGAGTTTAAAACCGGTATGCCGGAAGAAAAACACCGTAAACAGCTGGATAATTATGGCGATCTGCTTGTGCAAATGGGCTATTCAGGTATCAGGAAACTTTTGGTTTACATTGATGAAAGTGTTAGCGTCCAAGACCTTTAAATTCCAGGTTCCAAATCCCAGGTTCCAAATCCCAAGTTCCAAATTCCAAATTCCAAGCATCAAATTCCAAAGCCCAAACCCTTCAAACCCTTCAAACCCTTCAAACCCTTCAAACTCTTCAAACAAGAAACAAGAAACAAGAAACAAGAAACCTTTCTTATCCCCAACCCCCAAACCCCAATAAATCCCTTGGCTCCCGAAATTCTTTCTCCCGAACATTTTTTACTTCTGGCACTCCGGCTTCCGGTTATTGATGTGCGTTCGCCGGGCGAATTCCGGCAAGGGCATATCCCGGGTGCGCATAATATTCCTATTTTTGATAATGACGAACGTGCCAGGGTTGGGACCACTTATGTGAAAATCGGTAAGGAACAGGCTATCGAATTGGGTAAGTCAATTGCCGGAGAAAAAACAGATTACTATCTGAATGCTATCAGCGAAAGTGTTCCGGAAAAGCAAATGCTCCTGCACTGTTGGCGCGGCGGCATGCGAAGTGCCAAAATTGCTGCATTTTATTCCGAAGCCGGGTATAAAGTTTTTCTACTGGAAGGAGGTTATAAAGCATATCGCGGATATATCAGGAAACAGTTTTCCTCAGGCCGGCCTTTATTTTTAATCGGAGGATATACCGGATCGGGGAAAACAGCCATACTGAATGCGATAGGCCACGCAGGTCATCAGATCATTGATCTTGAAGCGCTTGCAAACCATAAAGGATCTAATTTCGGACATCTCGGACAGCTTACTCAGCCAACTACCGAGCAGTTTGAAAATGATCTTTACCGGCAATGGGCTGAACTGGAGCCTTTAAAGCCTCTCTGGCTGGAACACGAAAGCATGAGTATCGGTAGTATTTACCTTCCGGAAACGTTCCGGACAGCCATGCTCAACGGCGTCCTTTTCTTTATTGATGTACCCAAAGCCGACCGTATCAAAAGGCTTGTCGACGAATACGCCTGTTTCGGGAAGCCCGAACTCCAGGCTATACTGGAACATCTCTCAAATTTCATGGGTTCCTATCAATCGCGCGAAGCACTACTTGCCTTACAAAACGATGATTTCGGAAAAGTAGCCGATCTTACTTTATCCTATTACGATAAACTCTACGAAAATGCTCTTACCCGTAGACCTGTGCGTAAAATTGTAAAAGTACCCTTGTCATCTGGAAGTGTCGAAGATCATGCAGATGTGATATTGAAACTTTCAGTATCAGAAGGTTATGCCAGTTGATTGAAATTCGATCTTAATCTTAATCTTAATCCTCTCTGTTCCTTCGTGATCTCCGTGCCTCTGTGGTTAAAAAAGCTAAAACCAGATTAGCCCAACGCATCATAAAAATATTTTAATGGACGACCTAATTTACCTCGATTATAACGCAACTACTCCCATCGATCCGGAAGTTGAAGCTGCCATGCGCCCATACCTGAACACCTATTTCGGTAATCCGTCAAGCCGTTACAAGTATGGAATTGATGCCCGGAAAGCAGTGGAGCAAGCCCGCAGCCAGGTTGCTGCAATGATCGGCGCTTCGCCTGAAGAAATTATATTCACCAGCGGCGGTTCCGAGTCCGACAACCACGCACTGAAAGGAGCGGCTTTTGCTTTACGCGACAAAGGAAATCACATAATTGTTTCAACAATTGAACATCCTGCCATCCTTGAAGTATGCACGTGGCTACAGAAACAAGGTTTTGAGATTTCATTCCTTCCGGTTGACAAACACTGCCTGGCAGATGCCTCAAAACTCGAAAGTTTAATTACTTCACGAACCATTCTGGTTTCGGTAATGCATGCCAACAATGAAGTCGGGACCATTCAGCCGGTTACTGAAATGGCTGCTATTGCTCATCGCCATGGAATACTTTTTCACACCGATGCAGCGCAGTCGGCCGGAAAAATTCGTATTGATGTAAATGAAATGCAGGTGGATCTGCTAACGTTGGCGGGCCATAAATTATACGCGCCCAAAGGAATCGGAGCGCTCTTTATCCGCAAAGGTGTTGTTTTGGATAACCTTATCCATGGTGCCGGACAGGAACATAACCTGCGGGCCGGTACCGAAAATCTGCTCGAAATAGTTGGTTTTGGAAAAGCCTGTGAAATTGCCGCCCGCGATCAGGAAAAGAATAGTAAACACCTTTTCGAAATGCGCGATTTGCTTCGTAATGAGCTGCTTGCGCGAATTCCATCTATGCATATTCATTCCGTGTCTGATAGAAGTTTGCCAAATACCCTGAGCGTTGCTTTCCGGGGAATACCGGCTGATACGTTATTGTCAACGTTACCCCGCTTAGCTGCTTCCGCCGGCGCTGCCTGTCATCCGGCAGGCGTTACCAGTTCGCATGTTCTGTTAGCAATGGGCGTAACAACCGAGTTTGCAATGGGCACTATCCGGCTTTCGATGGGTAAATATTCTACTCCGGAAGAGATGATTTCGGCAGCAGAAATGATAGGCGAAGCATTTTTAGCAATTACTTCACCAACCGAAGTTACAAAGCCTCAATCTTCTGGAGAAAAAGTTAAGCTTACTCAGTTTACCCACGGTTTAGGCTGTGCATGCAAAATGCAACCGGCTGATCTTGAAAATGTTCTCAGAAAATTGCCGGCCATTACCGATCCAAATGTGTTGGTCGGAAATGCTTCCGGCGACGATGCCGCAGTTTACCTCATAAATCCGGAACAGGCCGTTGTACAAACACTTGATTTTTTTACTCCTATTGTTGATGATCCTTATGATTTTGGAGCCATTGCAGCTGCCAATGCTCTGAGCGACATTTATGCCATGGGAGCGAAGCCCCTTTTCGCGCTGAATATTGTAGCATTCCCGGTTCAACGTCTTCCACTTGAAGTGCTTGAGCAGATTTTGCTTGGCGCTGCCGATAAAGCTGCCGAAGCTGGAATAAGTATCATTGGCGGACATAGTATTGACGATACCGAGCCTAAATTCGGGATGTGTGTTACAGGTTTGGTTCATCCCGAAAAAGCATGGAAAAATATTGGTGCCCAACCCGGGGATATCCTCATTTTAACCAAACCATTGGGAACAGGTATCATTTCGACAGCCGTAAAAAGTGGTCTTGCCGGTGACGAATCCGCCGCCGAAGCTTGCAAATGGATGAAACAACTCAATCACAAAGCGATGCAGGGTTTTTCGAAATTTCAGGTTAACGCATGCACCGATATCACTGGTTTCGGGCTTGCCGGACATTTGAGCGAGATGACCCGTGGCAGTCATGTAAATGCTGAAGTTGATTTTAAGACTCTTCCATTTATGAATCTGGTGAAAGAACTTGCTCTATCAGGCGCTATTCCGGGCGGAACTCATAAAAACCTGGATTTTTACCAGGAATGGATAAAATGGAATGCTGTTCTGTCAGAAACGGAAAAGTTAATGTTCTGCGATGCTCAAACTTCCGGCGGGTTACTGGTAGCTATGCCTGAAAAGTTCAAGGATCAGGTATTAAAAGAACTCGGCGATCAAGGTGTTGATTGTGCTGTAGTTATCGGAAAAATTACCGGAAAAGGAATAGGAATTATAAGCGTTAATTAAAGAACTCCGGCTTCTGATATGTCAGGATTAAAAGCATTTTTTGATCGTTTTCAGGAATCTGTTCATTCCTGGTTTATCGCTTTGCCTCGGTCTATGAAGCGAAGTTTAATTGCTGTATTATCTGTTTTTATCCTGTTTTTTAGCATTGATTTAGTGTTTCCTTTTCATCCGCAAATTCATTATTCGAAGCTAATCCTGTCTGACGACCAAAAACTGCTTAATGCTGCTCTGTCGTCCGATCAGCAATGGCGGATGAAAGCGGAGCTCGGTGAAGTAAATCCTTTGCTTATAAAAACGCTGATTTATAAAGAGGATCGCTGGTTCAGGTTTCATCCCGGAATAAATCCTTTTGCTGTTGGCAGGGCACTTTGGCAAAATATTGCAACAGGCAAACGGGTTTCAGGAGCTTCAACAATTTCGATGCAGGTTGTAAAAATGCTTGAACCGAGGAAGCGAAATTTTGCGAATAAACTGCTTGAGAGTTTCAGAGCTCTGCAACTTGAGATGCATTATTCGAAAAATGAAATACTTGAGTTGTATATTAATCTGTTGCCTTATGGCGGGAATATACAAGGTGTAAAAGCTGCATCCTTTTTATATTTCGGGCAGGAGCCTCAGGCACTTAGCCTGGCGCAGATTATCACTTTGGCAATTATTCCCAACGATCCCAATCACCGACGCCTGGGAATTCATAATGAGGGCATTGTCAAAGCGAGGAATTACTGGCTTGTTAAACTTAGCAGTCACGGAGTTTTTGATCAGCAAACACTGGATGATGCTCTTCTTGAGCCACTTACATCCAGGCGGTATAGTGCCCCGAAACAAGTACCTCATTTATCGCGGCTGCTAACACGGATGCATCCTGACGATCCGGTTATAAAGACTTTTATCAATTCAGGGATACAGGATTTTGTCGAAAATACGGTACGTAACGAAGTGAATATGTACCGCGGAATGGGCGTAGGTAACGCCGCTGTAGTTCTGATTGATAACCGCAAACATGCTGTTGTTGCTTATGTGGGTTCTGCCGGGTTTATGGAAAACCAGTTCCAGGGACAGGTTGACGGGGCTGCGGCCCTGCGTTCGCCCGGAAGCGCGTTGAAACCTTTCCTTTTTGCCCTGGCAATTGACCGCGGACTTATAACTCCAAAAACGATTTTACAGGATATCCCGCAAAATTTCAATGGCTACCGGCCATTAAATTACGATGAAACTTTCCGTGGAAGGTTAACCGCGTCTCAAGCCCTCGCCTTATCGCTGAATATTCCTGCTGTAGATTTGGCTAACAGGGTAGGAGTGGACCTGCTAAATGAAAAACTCAGCCGTGGCGGATTAAAATGGATTGGCGAACGTAAAAAAACACTTGGCCTTTCTGTTATTCTTGGAGGCTGCGGGGTTACACTCACCGAGTTAACTAATCTGTATGCCTCTCTGGCAAATGGTGGAATTAAGTATCCGTTGCTTTTTTCGCCGGATGACGATGTTTTTGGAGCTGATACACTTTTCAGTCCCCAGTCGTCCTGGATGATCCATGAAATACTTACCGGACTTAAGCGACCTGATTTACCCAATAACTTTGAAAACACAGTGAATCTGCCCCATGTTGCCTGGAAAACAGGAACTTCCTATGGCCGCCGCGATGCATGGAGTTTCGGCTACAATCCTGATTACACCGTTGGCGTTTGGGTTGGAAACTTCGATGGGTCTGGCGTTCCGGAACTTTCAGGAGCTGATTTTGCAACTCCATTGCTTTTTAAAATATTCAACTATCTCACTTTCAATCAGAAACCTGCCTGGTTTAATCGTCCCGCAGGAATCGATTTCCGGCTTGTATGCAGCGAATCCGGATTGCCGCCCGGCGAATCATGTACCAACCTGATTATGGATGATTATATCCCTGCCGTATCGCCAAACAGGAAATGTGACCATTTATTGCCTGTTTTTGTTGATGAAGCCGGTAGTATTTCCTATTGCAGGTCGTGTATGCCACAAACGGGTTACCGGACTGATTTTTTTCCAAATCTGAGCCCGGGATTAATTGCTTTTTATGAAGAAGAACAGGTACCTTACCGTAAAATTCCACCTCATAACCCGTTGTGCAACAGGGTTTATCATAGTGATAATCCTGTTATTACTTCGCTAACTGATGGCAAAGAATACATTTTATATGCCAATGCGAAGCAGCAATTGCAATTGGCTTTTACGGCAACATCTGATGTAAACAAAGTGTATTGGTACATTAACGATAAGTTTTTTAAAGAAGCAGCTCGCGGCGAAAAGTTGTTTTTTACCCCCACATCAGGAATGATAAAAATATCATGCAGCGACGATAAAGGCAGAAATTCAGATATTGTTGTCAAAGTGAGTTTTCTGTAAGATTTTGCAACAGGAGTGAATTGGAATTGCTGATTCAGTAATAAACTTCTAAAAGAGAAACAATCTCTTATTTGTTGTTCGCCTAAACTTTTCATTTGCATTTCAAAACTGTAATGATTGTATCACAATCTTTCGGATTGTATGTTTTCATATTATTGATATTCAGTGTATTAGAAAAGTTAATCATTGATTTACAAACATCATGGTTAATTAGTTAACAATTGCGCAAAATTTTGATTCTGTCACAGTAAGATTATTATCTTTGCCACAGCGAAAAAGAACGACAAATAATACATAACTATATGATTACCAACAATTTTATTGATCGTCACAACGGTCCGGGTAAGGATGAAACCGAACTCATGTTAAAAGCTATCGGAGTTACTTCACTCGACCAGCTTATTGATGAAACTGTACCTGCTTCCATCAGGTTGCCAAAACCGCTTAACATTCCGGCAGGACTCAATGAATACGAATACCTGAATCACATTAAAGCTCTTGCTTCAAAAAACAAAGTATTCAAATCATACATAGGAATGGGGTATTACAACACCATTACTCCGGGTGTGATTTTGAGAAATATATTCGAAAACCCGGGCTGGTACACATCTTATACTCCTTACCAGGCTGAAATTTCACAGGGGCGTCTCGAAGCTCTGCTCACTTACCAAACAATGATCACTGATCTCACCGGGATGCCATTAGCCAATGCGTCACTTCTGGATGAAGCCACTTCTGCTTCCGAAGCTATGATTATGTTGCACAATGCACGTTCGCGCGAAGCAGTAAAAGCCGGAGCAAATACTTTTATCGTTTCCGTAAATACTTATCCTCAGACTATTGCCGTACTTCAAACCCGTGCAAAACATCTTGGAATTGAAATCATTGTAAAGTCATGTACTGATTTTGAACCCTCACCCGAAATTTTCGGTATTCTTCTTCAGTATCCCAATCAGTATGGCGAAGTTCACGAATACCGCAAACTTGTAAACCGCGCTCACGAAAGTAATATTGCTGTGGCTGTTGCTGCCGACCTGCTTAGCCTGGCTTTGCTAACACCTCCGGGCGAATGGGGAGCTGATGTTGTGGTAGGAACCACACAACGATTTGGCGTACCAATGGGTTTTGGCGGTCCACATGCAGGATATTTTGCAACTAAAGAGGAATATAAACGCTTTATCCCCGGCAGGATCATCGGTGTTTCTATTGATGCTCAGGGCAACCGTGCTTTGCGTATGGCTTTACAAACCCGCGAACAACATATCAAACGCGAGCGCGCTACATCCAATATTTGTACAGCCCAGGCTTTGCTGGCAATTATGGCCGGAATGTATGCCGTTTACCACGGCCCGAAAGGAATCCGGAATATCGCAAGGCATATTAATATCCTTACCGGAGTGCTGGCCGTTGAAGTTCAGAAATACGGTTACAAACAATTGAATGCCAATTTCTTCGATACTTTACTTATCGGTATTCCTGAAGGCGTAAATATGGAAGTTCTGCGCAAACTGGCAGTCGAAAGCCATGCAAACTTCAATTATATTGGAGAGGATAAGGTTGGTATCAGTCTCGATGAAACCACTTCGCTGGAAGATGTAAACCTGGTGTTACACATTTTTGCTTCTGCAGCTAAGAAGCAATTTATCGAATTTGTTTGCAACCCTGACGAATGCGGTCTTATACGCACATTTGCGCCTTCGATGGATCGGCAGTCGGAATACCTCACAGAATCCGTGTTTAACAGTTACCATTCGGAAACGGAAATGATGCGTTTCCTTAAAAAACTCGAAAACCGCGACCTGGCGCTGAACCGCAGCATGATTCCTTTAGGATCGTGTACAATGAAACTCAATGCCGTGGCAGAACTTATCCCGCTGAGCTGGCCCGAATTTGGTGCTATCCACCCGTTTGCTCCTGCCGATCAAACCGAAGGCTATAACATCCTGATCAGGGAACTGGAAAAAGCATTGTGCGAAGTGACTGGTTTTAAAGCCGTTTCGATGCAACCCAATTCTGGTGCTTCGGGCGAGTATGCTGGATTGCTGGTAATTAAAGCATATCACGAAAGTCGTGGCGAAGGACACCGGAAAGTATGCCTTATTCCTGCTTCAGCGCATGGAACAAACCCTGCCAGTGCTGCTATGGCTGGCATGGACGTTGTCGTTGTAAAAACCGATCCAAACGGAAATGTGGATATGGTTGATCTCCGCGAAAAAGCAGAAAAATATAAAAATGATCTTTCTGCGCTTATGGTAACTTATCCTTCAACGCACGGGGTTTTTGAAGAGAGTATCCTCGAAATTGCTGCTATTGTTCACGAAAATGGCGGACAGGTTTATATGGATGGTGCTAATATGAATGCACAGGTCGGACTTACCAATCCAGGAACTATCGGTGCCGATGTTTGCCACCTTAACCTGCACAAAACTTTCGCAATACCACATGGCGGCGGCGGCCCTGGTGTTGGTCCTATTGGAGTTGCTGAGCATCTTGTACCTTTCCTCCCGGGGCATCCCGTTGTAAAAACAGGTGGAAGTCAGGCAATTCAAGCAGTGTCAGCTGCTCCTTATGGCAGTGCGTTGGTTTTACCCATTTCGTATGCATATATCAAATTACTTGGCGGAAATGGACTCACCGATGCAACAAAATATGCAATTCTTACAGCCAATTACATTAAAACCCGACTCGAAGGTCATTATAAAATTCTTTATACAGGTAGCAAAGGACGAGTGGCTCATGAACTGATCCTCGATTGTAACCAGTTTCTGAAAACAGCAGATGTTGCCGTTATCGACATTGCCAAACGACTAATGGACTATGGTTTTCATGCGCCAACTGTCGCTTTCCCGGTAATGGGAACGCTTATGGTTGAACCTACCGAAAGCGAGCCACTCAGCGAACTCGACCGATTTGTGGATGCCATGATCAGTATACGTAAAGAGATTGCTGAAATTGAAGAAGGCAAAACCGACAAACATGATAATGTGATAAAACATGCGCCTCACACCCTGGCTATGGTAGCAACCGATAACTGGGTATATCCTTATACCCGCGAAACGGCAGCTTTCCCGATGCCATGTGCAAAAGAAGATAAATACTGGCCTGCCGTAACACGCATCGACGATGCCTGGGGCGACCGGAATTTGGTTTGCACCTGTGCGCCGATTGAGAGTTATGTGAAAGAATAAAAATATGTATGTAATTAAAAAGGCTGTCCGGATTGGACAGCCTTTTTTTTGATACTATCAGCTTTTCAGAATTCCACCATGACAAGCATTTTAAACCGGCAAGTTATACACTCCTTTTATCAGCACTTTTGTAAAATCCGGATTGCCAATAATTTCGGTAAATCCATTCGAAGTTTTACCAATTTCAACTTTTTGCTTACGCAGAACATATACCTGTTTGTCTGATTTTTCGACTACGTAAACAAAATACTCTTTACCTGATTTTAAAATTGCTTCGGAAGGTAACGCATTAGCTTCCTTTTGATTAACTGTTATGCGAGCCTCAATATAGGATCGGTTTACAAGATTCACACCTTTTTTATCAGTGATTTTTGCCAGGCAAAGTATAGTTTTCGATACCGGATCAATGGTTTTTGAAATGGACGTTAGCATGGCCGAATGTTCAGCTGTGGCTTCACCCATAGTTTTAAAAAGTATGTTTTGACCTATTTTGAGTTTACCGGTTTCTTTCTCGAAAACTGACAACTGAAGCTGTAGCTGGTTAACATCAACTATTTCGACCAGGCTTTTTTGTTGTTCAATAAACTGTCCCAAAACCATATTCTGACTTGTGATATAACCGTTGATTGGCGAAATTACAGGAAACAGGGAATACAATTCGCCGGCTTCAATTTTTGAAATATTGAGTTTAAAAAGTTGTAACCGCAGCTTAAGTGACTGATATTTTGATAACATAACCTTATACTCACTTTCGGTAGCAATAAAATCTTTTTCTGCCCCGATTTTCTCGTCAAAAAGGCTTTTGCTCCTTTCGTATTCCGTTTTTAATTGTTTCAGCCTGGCAGCCGTCTCGGTGTATTCCTGTTGTATTACCATAAGTTCATTACTCGAAATCATGCAGAGAGGTTGCCCTTTTTGCACATATTCGCCCATCACGCAGCTGATGGATTCAACGATCCCCGAAATCGGGGTACTGATCTGGGCAATTCCGTTAGCAGGAGCAGTAATATTTCCGTTGCAGATAACTTCATCTTCAAATTTCTGAATAGATATTTCACCGGTTTTCATGCTGTCGCCTTCAAATTGTGCTATGCTTATCTCTACCATATCACCTGATTCTGCTTCAGTTTCCGGTACGGTTGTGGATTGATTTCCACATCCGGCTGCGATAAAAAGCATCAGCGTAAATAGTGAATTTGAAATTCTATTTGTTTTCATAATCGTTTCGTTACTTTGTTAAATAATTGATTTCCAATGCGAAATAGTTGTATTTCGAAACATTTTCATAGTAATCCAGCGTTAATGCAAGTGCATTTTCGATACTCAGGGCAAATTGAAAAAAGTCAATTCCGCCCATCTCGTAGCTTTGCCGGGCCGAACGAAGAATCTCGTCACTCAGTTCCTTGCCCGTTGAATTGTAATAGTCAATCGATTCCTTGTATTTTGTAAGCTCGTTGTTCAGTTCAGCCTTTTTTGCCTTTAAGGTCGATAAATCATTCATTTGAAGGTTTTCATTAATATTCACGGCTATTTTGCTGGCTTTTATCTTAGCATTTTGTTCACCGAAAAATATTGGCACAGCCATTCCGACCTGAAATCCCTGGTAGTTTTTAGAGCCTTCGTACGAATTGGTTCCGTTAAAATAACTTACGGAAAGATCAGGTAAAAGCCGGTTACGTTCAACTTTGAGCATGGCATTCTGGAACTCATTCTGCATTTTTAATAAAAGAATGTCGGGTGACGATTCGGGATTTATTTCCTGAACCTTTACCAAAGTGAGATCCTGCAGTGGAATTTCGAAAATACTATCGGACTGAATTAAAGCTTTTAGTTTTTCATATCCGGTTTCCAGGTTGAATTTCACCTGGCTCAGGGCAACTGATATCTGTTGATGTTTAGCTTTGGTATTGAGCAAATCCAGGCGGCTGATATCACCTTTCTGGTATTTAATTTCAGCCATTTTAGTGAAATTACGGTAAAGACTGTCCACTTTTATATAAATCTGCTGTTTGTTCAGGAGATAGACAATCTCAAAATAAGCCTGCGAAACTTGCCGGGTAAGTATTTGCTTTTGAAGCATCAGTTCTTTTTCAGCAATGGAAATTCCAATGGTGTTTGCCTTATTCTGGGCGAAGTATAAAGTCGGGAAATTGATGTTTTGCTCCAGTCCGAACACTTTCAACGGATATCCGTTTTCGGCAATGTTATTCTGATCGGTACCATAATAAACTAGTGTTTTATCGATCGTGTATGCCGATGGCCTGAGTGCTTCCGACTCCTGAACCTTAAGTGAATAAGCGTTGATCTGCTTGTTGCTTTTTAACGCGGTCTGAACGGCTTCTTCCAGGCTGATTGGCCTGGACTGTGCAAAGGAAGGCATTGCCGTTGCAAGCAATATTATTCCAATGGATAAAGTTTTAATGTTTCGTTTAAACCGTAATGGCCATAATTGTATTCCAGTAACGTTATTGAAAATTTCGAAGAGCAGGGGTAATGCGATCATGGTTAACAGGGTGGAAGTTACCAATCCGCCAATAACCACTGTTGCAAGCGGGCGCTGTACTTCGGCACCTGAGCCGGTAGAAATTGCCATTGGAAGAAATCCAAGCGCTGCCGCTGCTGCAGTTAGAATAACAGGACGCAACCGTTCGCGTGTGCCTTTCAGAATAAGTTCGCGTATATTCGTCGTACTGTTCTGTTTCAGCTCTTTTAAATGCTCTATCAGAACTATACCGTTTAATACCGCGATGCCGAATAAAGCAATAAAACCAATTCCCGCCGAAACACTGAATGGCATGCCACGTATCCAGAGAAACAACACGCCTCCGACTGTTGCAAGTGGCACAGCGGTAAAAATCATCACAGCATCTTTAAATGATTTGAATGCAAAATGCAGGAACACAAAAATCAGCAGCAGGGCAATAGGAACAGCAAACATGAGTCGTGTAGTGGCATTTTTTAAATTCTCAAACTGACCACCATAAGCGATATAATTTCCAGGTTCGAGAGTGATATTTTTATCGATTTTGGCCTGTATATCTTCAACTACTGATTGTAAATCGCGGTTTCGCACATTTACACTCACCACCACCCGGCGATGTGTATTGTCGCGCGATATTTTAGCAGGTCCCTCGGCATAAGTAATTTCTGCCAGCTCACTTAACGGAATTTGTTCGCCTTCTGGCAAAGGAACCTGCAGATTACGGATATTGTCAATGTCCTGACGACTTTGTTTTTGCAGCCTCACAACCATATCAAAACGTTTTTCGCCTTCAAAAACTATTCCTGTAGTTTCGCCACCGAAAGCCATGGAGAGATACCTGTTAAGCATTTGTATATTAAGTCCGTATGCAGCAATTTTCTCCCTGTCGTACTTTATGTTCATTTGCGGAAGACCGGCAGTTTTTTCGAGAATAATATCAGCGGCGCCAGGCACATCAGCAATAAGATCTTTGATTTCAGCCGCTTTTTGGTCAAGGTATTCAAGGTCTTCACCAAAAATTTTCACGGCAATATCAGCCCTCACACCGGTGATTAATTCATTGAATCGCATCTCAATAGGCTGTGTAAATTCATATTCTACGCCCGGGATTATCGATAAAGCTTCTTTGAATTTATCGGCCAGTTCTTCTTTGTTTTTAGCCGAAACCCAATCTTTTCGAGGCTTTAGTTTAATGATCATATCAATTTCTTCCATCGACATGGGGTCGGTTGGTACTTCTGCAGCACCGATACGGCAAACGATCTGATCCACTTCGGGGAACTTTTTAATCAGAATGTTTTCCATGCGTGTTGTCATTTCGACCGTTTTTGAAAGAGATGTACCCGTTTTCAAAACCGGTTGAATCACGAAATCGCCTTCATCGAGCGTTGGTACAAATTCGCCACCCATACGCGAAAACAGAAAAACTGTCAGCACCAGTGATGCCAATGCCGAGCCCAGTACAATGCGTTTGTGATTGCACGACCATCGCATGGCCGGTGTGTATGATTTATATGCAAAATTCATGATCATTTTCGACAGGCTCCGCTTGTTTTCTTTTTCGGGCCGGAGGAATAGTGACGCGGCAACAGGAAGCCAGGTTAATCCAAGAATCATAGCTCCGATAATGGCAAAACTGAACGACAGCGCCATCGGACGGAACATTTTGCCTTCAACACCGCTGAGCGAAAGGATAGGAATAAAAACGATAAGTATAATGATTTGTCCGAAAATCGCTGAACTCATCATTCGGGTGGCTCCTTTGAACGTGATTTTATCTAATAAAGCCTGCCGTTCAGCCCCTTGTAACCTGTCGAAAGCAGCTTTCCCGGAAGTAATACGAATGGCAATAAATTCAACGATAATAACTGCACCGTCGATTATAATTCCGAAGTCGAGTGCGCCAAGGCTCATCAGGTTCGCATCGATACCGAAAATATACATCATCGAAATCGTAAAAAGTAAGGCAAGTGGTATCATTGAGGCAATTACAAGCGCCGAACGTACATTGCCGAGTAAAATGATTACAATCAAAATAACGATTAGGCATCCCAAAACCAGGTTTTCGACTACTGTAAACGAAGTACGCGAAATCAATTCGCTTCGCTCCAGTATAGGATTGATAAAAATACCTTCAGGTAAATTTTTCTGGACTTCGGCAACACGTTTTTTAACCTCGTTAATTACCAGTTTTGAGTTGGCATTCTTCAGCATCATTACCTGACCTAACACTTTTTCACCTTTTCCATTGGCTGTTATTGCCCCGAAACGGTTAGCATATCCATATTGAACAGTTGCAAGTTCTTTCACACGGATGGGAATTCCGCCTTTGTTTTTCACCACGATGCTCTCAATATCCTCAAGCGATTTTACCTGCCCGTCGCCACGAATGAAATAGCTCTGGTTGGTTTTTTCGATATATGCGCCACCCGAAATACTGTTGTTGGCTTCGATGGCGTCGAAAACTTCCATCAGGGTAATATTCATGCTCCTCATGCGTGCCGGATCGATAGCAACTTCGTATTGTTTCAGAAACCCGCCCCAACTGTTCACTTCAACCACGCCATTGATACCCGATAACTGACGTTTTACAATCCAATCCTGTATGGTACGCAACTCCATGGCCGAATATTTTCCTTCGAAACCAGGCTTTACATCAAGGATATACTGGTAAATTTCGCCCAAACCGGTAGTAATCGGCCCCATTTCGGGTGTGCCAAAACCTTCGGGAATATTGGCAGAAGCAGCTTTGATTTTTTCGGCGATAAGCTGACGGGGAAGATACGTACCCATCTTATCGTTAAAAACAATAGTTACAACAGAAAGGCCAAATTTTGAGATAGATCGTATTTCGACAACCCCGGGCAGGTTCGCCATTTCGAGTTCAACCGGTGCTGTAATAAACTGTTCTATTTCCTGGGTTGATAAATTGCCGGAAGTAGTAATAACCTGCACCTGGTTATTGGTAATATCGGGAACTGCGCCCACCGGAATCCGCAATATGGCGTATACCCCGAACACTGAAATGGTTAAGGTGAAAAGAATAACAATCAGCTTGTTACGGATACTGAAATCTATAATTTTTTCGAGCATAGGTCAGTTCTTATAATGATAAATATGTTTAACGGCATCCATGACGAGAATTCAGGATTTTTTTTATTACCCTCAAAGTTATGACAAATCCGGTAATTTGTAAATAAAATGTTAATAGGTTTAATTATTTGAATACTAAATAAATATGAGACTGAATAGGCATTAGTAACAGGCTTTATACTAATTTGAGGTTTCACTCAGACACCAGTAATAGTTTTATCTCAAAATGTAAATATTAGTGATATTCCAGAGTTCAGTATCATCAAAACTTATCAAGTAAATACTCTTAACGACATTTTATCGCCGGCAAATTGAATTTGTTCTAATCCATTTAGGCTTACCGTAATTTGTAAGTTAAAAATCAGTACTTTTGCAGCCCTTTCGGGTAAAGTCTTTTCACTACATAATAAACACAAAATTAAATGATTACAGTTTCGAACCTGGCTATTCAATTTGGAAAACGGATATTGTTTCAGGATGTAAATATGAAATTCACAGCCGGTAACTGCTATGGAATCATCGGAGCCAATGGTGCCGGTAAATCAACTTTCATTAAAATGCTGTCAGGCGATTTACAAAGCACCCGTGGCAATGTTTCTTTCGGATCAGGCGAACGCCTGTCAGTACTCAGGCAAAATCACTCCGAATTTAATGATTTTACTGTCCTCACCACGGTATTGATGGGCCATACGAAACTGTGGGATGTTATGAATGAAAAGGATGCACTGTATTCGAAGACCGATTTTACTGAACATGACGGGCACAGGGCTTCGGAACTGGAAGAGCAATTTGCTGAAATGGATGGCTGGAATGCTGAAAGCGATGCTGCAAACTTACTGAGTGGATTAGGTGTTAAGGAAGATCTTCATGATAAATTGATGAGCGAACTCAGTGGTAAAGAAAAAGTGAAAGTGCTTCTGGCACAGGCTCTTTTCGGAAAACCAGATAACCTTTTGCTCGATGAGCCTACCAACGACCTTGACCTTGAAACCGTAATCTGGCTTGAAAATTACCTCGCCGATTTTGTGAACACGGTACTTGTGGTTTCGCACGACAGGCACTTCCTCGATTCGATATGTACTCATATCGTGGATATCGATTTTAATCGTGTACAACAGTTCCCCGGGAATTATACTTTCTGGTACGAATCGAGTCAATTAGCACTTCGTCAACAACTTACGCAAAATAAGAAGGCTGAGGACCGTAAAAAAGAACTGCAGGAATTTATTGCCCGGTTCAGTGCCAATGCTTCAAAATCGAAGCAAACTACCAGCCGTAAAAAAATGATCGAAAAGCTTAATATTGAAGAAATTAAACCTTCGACACGCAAATATCCGGGTATCATTTTTACTCCTGAACGCGAACCCGGTAATAATATACTTGAAGTAAAAGGATTGAGTAAAAGTCTGAATGGTAATCTGTTATTCAAAAATCTCAGCTTTACCATGCAGAAAGACGATAAGATAGTTTTTCTATCAAGGGATACTCGTGCCATGACTGCTCTTTTCGAAATTCTGAAAGGACATGACCAGCCCGACAGCGGTACTTTCGAATGGGGGCAAACCATACTTAAAGCCTATCTTCCGCTGGAATATGAAGAATTGTTTGCAACTGATATTAGTCTTGTCGACTGGCTTGCGCAATACTCCACTGATACTACGGAATTGTACCTCAGGGGATTTTTAGGAAAAATGCTTTTTTCGGGAGAGGAAATTTATAAAAAAGCCAATGTACTCTCAGGAGGCGAAAAAGTGCGCTGCATGATTGCACGTATGATGACCCGTAACGCTAATGTGATGCTTCTGGATACGCCAACTAACCACCTTGATCTGGAATCAATACAGGCTTTTAACAATACGCTCATTAAGTTCAAAGGGAATATCCTAATGTCGTCGCATGACCATGAGTTTATTCAAACTGTTTGTAACCGCATTATCGAAATTGGCCCTAACGGTATGATTGACAAGCTGATGGAGTATGATGAATACATCAGCGATGATAAGTTGAAAGAACAAAGAAGTAAGTTGTACGCCTGATCAACAGTAATTTAATCCTCTTCTGTAGGATAAAAATCACTTTCTTTTCCAGCTGAAAATATAAACTCAATCGGGTTATCCAGTTCGTATAGAATCCGGTATGCATCAGTTTCTTTGATGCAGAAAGGTTCGATAAGTATTATAATTTCTTTATACCCATCTGTGGTTAAATCACAGTAAAAATGCTTGTAATCATCGGTTACAATTCCTTCGTCAGTTTCCGAAATTCTAAGTGTAAGACTGCAATTTACAGCTTCAATAAATTCATAATCAGCTAATTCAATACTATCTTTTTTCCTCAGGACAAGCTCTCTCAGGATCAACAGAAACATACCTGCCTGTGCTTTATCAAAATCATTCAGCCGGATGGCATGTTCGCCATATTCATTAATATCTTTTAGGAATTTAAGTTTCACTTTACTGATTTTTTCGCACGGTTACTTTTTGTGAGGCTCATCGGAAATCTTATACTTCTGATTTTACCGTTATTATTTCCTGAAATTGTTGCAATAAGCGAATCGTTTTCTTTTAGCTGATATACTATCTTTTGCGGGAAATCATGCTCCGGATTTTCAAAAACAGCATTCGTGCCATCCGAATAAGTAAGTTTGAAGAATATGGGTTTATTATCATTCTGCCCTTCAACCAAAGGTACATAAAATACTGAAGTGTCGTGTTGCTGAAGCGATATTGTTTCGCTGCTGAGT
Organism: uncultured Lentimicrobiaceae bacterium; assembly: GCA_964420555.1. Classification (GTDB taxonomy): domain Bacteria; phylum Bacteroidota; class Bacteroidia; order Bacteroidales; family UBA4417; genus UBA4417. The sequence goes on from CAYQTT010000002.1 coordinate 291,401, forward strand.
GTATCGCTGCCTTTAATAAAATAGCTTTGACCGGTAAAAAGTGTATCGCTTACTTTTTCCCATGTTTCGGTAAAAATACTTTCGCTGCTTTCACCTGACCAGCTTCCGATAAACCAGTCGAGTTTGTTAAGTCCAGCTTTTTCGGATTTGTGGTTTTCTGTAACACAACTGGCTGATAGTAAACTTAGTACTATCAGCCAGGTTGATATTTTCTTAAAATTGTACATCAGCATTTTTATGTTCTATGCTTTAAAATGGAATTTACATTCCCAACTGGTTCATTAAAAATTCGTAGATAAAAACCCAATTATCAATGCGCTGCGATGTGGCTTGTCCGCTGCCATGCCCGCTGTTGTAATCCATGTGAAGAATTACCGGATTTAGCTGTCCGGGATTATTCTGGAGCGCAGCAACGAATTTCTTGGCATGAATAGGATCAACGCGGCTATCGTTTTCGCCGGCTGTAACGAGCATTGTAGGTACATTAATACCTTTTCTGATGTTCTGATAAGGCGAGTATTGTAGCAGCCAGCGGAAATCAGCTTCGTTTTTGGCGGTTCCATATTCAGGAATCCAATAGCGGGCGATAAGGAATCTTTCATAGCGCAGCATATCCAGCAATGGAACCATACAAATTATACCTTTATATAAATCAGGACGTTGTGTGGCTACAGCACCCATAAGTAAACCGCCATTACTGCCACCCATAGCAACAATTTTCGAAGGATTTGTATATTTCTCCTTAATCAGCCATTCGGCACAACTGTTAAAATCGTCGAAACAATTTTGCTTGTTTGCCAGCATTCCGTCCTCGTGCCATTTTTCGCCGTATTCGTCGCCGCCACGTATTCCGGCTTCTACAACAATACCGCCTTTGTTCAGAAACGAAGCATAAAAGCCATAATATCCCGGTTGAATTCCTGAATTGAAACCACCATAAGCTTCTAAAAGTACAGGATTGTTTCCATCCAGTTTAATATCCTTACGATGAACCACAATTACCGGTACACGTGTATTATCCTTGGAGGTATAAAATTTCACTTCACCCACGATATTGCTCATATCAATATTGGATTCGCGCTGATAATACAACCGCCATTTAAAGTTTGAAGGTGAAGCAACAAAAACCTTGGTTTCGGATGTAAATGTGCTGAGATACACGTAAACAGAATCTTCCTCCCTGTCATAACCCATGCCCGAAACGTTGCCAACTTCCGGCAATTCGATCTGTTTGATGCGTTTCCCGTTCAGGTCATATAATGTTAGCCTGCTTTGGATATCCACTTTATCCTGAATAATGATATTCTTCTTTGTTACCGCATAACTTTGAAGCACTGTTTTTCCTTCAGGAATAAGCTCTTTCCAGTTTTTGTATTCCGGATTCTTTTTGTCGGCTACAAGAAGACGGTAATTGGGTGCGTTGTCATTGGTAAAAATGTATAGTTTATCACCGATTGCTTCAGGGTAACTATTTGATTTCTTGCTTTCATAAATAAGCTGGCCTTTTTCAAAAGTTCCCGTTTTACGCATATAGCAATTGTTGGAATAAAAATCGCCCTCACCCGAAAAACTAACATCGCTGTAACGGTTATCATACGTATAAAAACTGTTTTTTGCGTCAGCTGTAGTACCAATAACCTGCGCTTTATCCTGAGTATCACCGATTTTTATCCAGTAGGTTTTCAATGGTAGTTGTTTGTCAATGTCTTCCTTACTGCGAACTGTAATATACGCATGTTCCTGATCTTTAGTCCACTGAAAGCCAAATGTGTTCTCAAGCGGAGGAAATAATATTTTACCGGTGCGTGTTTCAATAATATAGGTGGTGGTAATTTCAGCACCACTTTTCTGAACGCTGATTGCAGCCCTTTCGCCATCGTACGTATAAGCCACGCCTGAAGTTGAAGTGTTTCCTGTGGTATCCAGTTTTACCGGATCCCAGATCAGGATTTTTTTACCATCGAGAATGGTATACAACTTCGATTGTTTATCGCCTTTTTTCTTCACGGTCTGAAAAACACGCTTGCCTTCTTTATTTAGCGGGCTTTCGTAATCGCGGTCGATATAGGCAGCAACATCTTCACGCAATCCATCGTGTTTTTTCTGAGTTGCTTCGAGGTAGGCATTGCCATAATCGTGCTGGGCGCGTGTCCAGTTGATAGTAGCCGGGTCCGCTTTGTTTTCGAGCCAGCGGTAGTCGTCAGTAATCAGAACTCCGTGCATGGTATCGGTTACCGCATGCACAGGAGTGGTAGGCGGGAAAAAAGTCTTTTGTGCATTCAATGCGATGTTTACCGAAAGAAGCACTGCAAATAGAATAGTTGCTTTCATCTGATTTAAGTATAAGGGTTGATTATTGTGTGAATTAATCCCATGGTTGGATTGGTTAATCAAACAAATTTATTGGTTTGTTATCAATAATATACTGTAAATCTATGAAATATAGTAACTCACTGCTGTTTGGTGCTAAATAATCGGTAAGAGATATTTTGAATCGTAAGTTCAAATTAACCACGAAAATATTTTTCGCTTTATTTAATTCAGACATTTTCATGGATGGGATTTCTATAACGGAATATACAAAGCATTGGTTTCATATCGAATAGTTATTTGAACCCGAATACACCTACACAAACCTGAAAAACCATTGAAAAGCCTTACTTTTGCACGCCGAAAGCGGAGAGATAAAGAGAAGAGATAGTTATGGTATTTAATAAAACAGTTTTTACAGGGGCGATAGCCATATGCGTAGCTGCTATTTTGTGGGGGCTCGACGGTGTTGTACTCACTCCACGTTTATACAGCCTGGATATTGGCCTGGTAGTTTTTATTTTTCATGCATTGCCTTTTTTGCTGATGAATATTTTCATGTACCGCGAGTACAGGCATCTGAAAAGGTTCACGTCAGGAGATGTGCTGATGTTCTTCTTACTATCGTTTTTTGGCGGGGCTTTAGGCACTCTTGCCATTGTAAAAGCTTTGTTTTTAGTCAATTTTAAAGCGCTGACTGTTGTGGTTTTATTACAGAAACTTCAACCGGTTTTTGCTATTACACTTGCGGCTTTGCTGTTGGGTGAAAAACTCAAACGTAACTTTTTAGCATGGTCGGCACTGGCAATAACAGCCGGTTATTTCCTCACATTTGGATTCAAATTGCCTGATTTACAAACCGGAGGACAAACAGCACTTGCAGCCGGTTATTCGTTGCTGGCAGCTTTTGCTTTTGGAAGTTCGACCGTATTCAGTAAGAAGGTGTTGCGAAAGTTTAGCTTCTTTACAGCAACTTTTTACCGCTATGCTTTTACAAGTATTCTTATGTTGTTGTATGTGCTTTCCACCGGAATGTTGAAGGGCATACCAAATATAAATGGCACACAATGGGTTATATTTGCCATTATTGGCATTACGACAGGTTCGGGCGCGATATTTCTCTATTATTTCGGGCTTACCCGCATACGTGCCATGCTTGCTACAATCTGTGAATTATGTTTCCCTGTATCTGCTATTATTTTCGATTATTTTATTAACGATAAAATTTTAACACCCGTACAATGGGTAAGTGCTGCAGTGCTTGTTTTTGCAATTTTGAAACTTACGCTGGAGAAAGATTAATATTCAGTGTAGTTAACAGGAAATAAAAAAGCCACATTCTCCGCAGAATAATGTGGCTTTATATTGGCAAATTGAATTTTTAATCAGCAAAATCTTTCAGTGTGTCCATCAGTTTGCGACGGGTAAAGAAAATACGGCTTTTAACGGTACCAATCGATATATTCAGATGATCAGCAATTTCTTTGTATTTATATCCCTGGTTGTGCATCTCAAAAGGCATGCGCTGATCGGCATCTAGTTTCGAAATACTTTTCTTGATTTCTTTTTCCGAAAACCTTGAGTCAGGTGCCGGGAAATCAGATTTACGTGGAATATTCAGGTAAAATAAATCCTCAGTACTATCAATAATTGTATTTGCTTTCTGATTACGGCGATAGTTATTGATGAATGTATTTTTCATGATGGTATAGGTCCAGGCCTTTAGGTTGGTGTCGGCAGCAAATTTATCGCGGTTTGCCAGAGCCTTCAGATAGGTATCCTGAATAAGATCTTTTGCTTCTTCACGGTTTGATGTGAGCAAATTTGCATAATATTCCAGGTTTTGATAGAGGCTTATCAATTTATGATCGAATTCTATTTGTGTCATAGCTCAGCGTGTTTAAATTTTATGCTACAAAGTTAAACAACTTTATTTATAATTAGTCTAAATAAAGTTAAAAATTTGTTAAATATTTAGCTGCTGCAGATTGAAATCGCCTTCTGCGTTTAAAATCAGTTATTTAGAGCATTTTAAAAGTGTATCTAATATACGACATATTTGTGAACAAAGGCTGATTTTGAATGTTAATGAAATGTTATATTCTGTTTAACAATATATAAAGGTCAGTAAATGAGCCATGTATTAGAAAAGAAATATAAATTTGGTAATCAAATATTATAGATTATGGAGAAAATCAGTGAATTCGGCTATGGTTTTAAAAAAGGTGGCATTAGGCGGTAGTAGTTCGGAATTATGTTGCAGACAGCTTCCTCCCATTAAAATTTGTCTGCTCCCGTATAAGATCCTGAATTCTTCAAAAAATCCCGAAATATCTGCTGCATCCAGATTTGCTGTAAGCGAAGTAAGCAGATAGTCGATTTTATGTATTTCGAAAATATCTTTTAAATTTATCATAGGTACATTTTGTCCCAGGTAAATTACATGGTGTCCTGCTTTCCGTATAAGGTAATACATGTACAACAGAGCCATTTCATGATACTCTTGTTCGGGAAGAAACAGCAAAAAAGTTTTTTGATTGGCCTTTTGATCGTGCTGACCATCAATAGCCAGAATTAATTTTTGCCTGATGAGCTGCGAAATAAAATGTTCCTGTGCCGGATTTACACTTCCTGTTTGCCAGAGAACACCAATTTTTTCAAGAAACTGCCTGAGCAAATGTTCAAATGTATCATCGAATCCATTTTTAATAATGGCCGAAGAAATGATTTTATCGAACCTCTGTTCATCCAGTTCAATCATTGCCATTACCAGGTTGTCAACCAAATGATCATTATCAATATCCTGGTTTGAAAGTTCCAACACACTTTTCGCTACTTCAGCTACCGACATACTCTGAATGTTGGAAATCTTATAGCCAAATTTATTCAGTATGGCAACATTCATCAGATGACGTAAATCTTCGTCAGAATAATAGCGGATGTTTGTTTCAGTACGCGAAGGATTTACAATGCCATATCTTTTCTCCCAGATACGAATGGTATGTGCCTTAATTCCTGTAATCTTCTCAAGATCTTTTATTGAATACTTTATCATTGGTGTTCTGTAGTCTTTAGCTAATGATTAACATATGATTACAAATTTTGTTTAACCTTTTTATTAAAACTCTTAAAATTTTCATCATGTATTAATAATACTTCCCGAAAAGGTTTTAGAAAAATATTGTAACACGCAGATATACAGCGTAATGGATATTTTTTTTGAGAAAAGTATTTTCTAAGTACTTTTTGGAAATCAAGTTTCAATAAATCCGATTTTAGGATTAAAGAAGATGTAAATTAAAAGCTGTTGGAAATAATATCAACAATTTCTCCATTTACACGCACTTTAACGCTTACGGCTTGAGCTGAACTAATTTTGTATGAAATAACTTTCCCGTTCATCCACTTGCAATCAACAGTAAAACCACCCCTCGCTTTTAGTCCTGTAAACGATCCTTTTGCAGCCCATTCAGCAGGAATTGCTGGTAACAATTGGATTTCACCGGTATGGCTCTGTAAAAGCATTTCGGTGATGGCTGCCGGAATTCCGAAATTACCATCCATCTGGAAAGGAGGGTGGTCGCAGAAAAGATTTGGCAGCGTATTATAGGTAAGCAATCCCCGGATCATAATGCCTGCGCGCTCACCTTCGCCAAGCCTTGCCCACAGAGCGCAACGCCATGGCCACGTCCAGGAGCGGCGGCTGTCGCCCACAGTTGATTCAACGGTAAACGGCGTGTTTTCATTTATGCCGTAATTACCGCTGCGACTGCGTAGCGAAAGTATAGCAGCATCAGCAAGTTCTGGAGTTTTTATTTTACTTATCTGTCGTCCCGGATAAACAGCAAACAAATGCGAAGTATGGCGGTGCTGATCATTCGGATCATCGAGGTCTTCCTGCCATTCCTGAAGTTGACCCCATTTTCCGATTTTGTTTGGTGCCAGATGAGCCTGCATTTTAGTTACTTCTGTTTGAAACACAGTATCAATCTGTAATGCCCTTGCCATTTCGAGGTAGTTCTGAAATAGATCCCAGATAATTTGTTGATCATGCATGATGCCATCTTCGCGAGGGCCATGTTCTGGCGACCAGCCATCGGGTGCCATCAAAGTACCATCGGGCATTCTTTTCAGGCGATCCTGCCAGAACTCGCAGATTTCCTTTAGGATGGGATATGCAGTTAGTTTTAAATATTCATTGTCATTTGTAAAAGCCCAATGTTCGTAAACATGTTGCGCATACCAGGCGCTGGCCGGAATATTCCATTCCCATCCGTTTCCGCCATATATACTCTGACTGGTGCGGGCTGTCCAGCCGCGTGTATTTTCACCAAATGCTTTTTTTGTTGCTAGCCGGCAGGAGGGACGACAGGCATCAATAAAATCAATCAAAGGTTTGTGGCATTCGGAAAGGTTGGTCGATTCAGCCAACCAGTAATTCATCTGCAGATTTATATTGCTGTGATAATCGCTTGCCCATGGGGGTGTATTGCTGTTGTTCCATAAACCTTGCAGATTGGCAGGTAATCCGCCCGGGCGAGAGCAACTAACCAATAAATAGCGCCCGTATTGAAACATGGTCTCCTCCAGGTCAGGATCTTTACCTCCGGCGGCATATTTTTTTAATCGCTCATCAGTAGGCATTGTTAAAACAACAGTTTCACTGCTCCCAATATCAATTTTTGCTGCTTTCGTGAGTTTGGTGATATCCAGCTGGTGCCTGTCGAGAAGCTGTTTGTAGGTGTAGTTTTGAATTGCCTCCAGTTCCTTTTCGATTGTCGGTAAAGGATCATCACCACGCCATCCGGAATTAAAATCAGGTTTGTAATTAGTGCGTGCATTAACCAAAAGTGTTATGGAATTGCATTTTTCGAAAACAAGTGAATCCCCTTCAACCCTGGTTTTTCCTCCATCATATTGAAAATGAATAACAGCCGCGTATTTTAGTTTATTTGGCATTTCACCACTAAAAACCAAGCTGTTGCCTGCAGAAATTGTTTTTGCCCCCTGTGCTGAATGCAGAGAAATTTTTCCAGAAAGCGTGCCTTTTTTCGAGGCCGTATATTTGAAAACCATTACCTGGTCAGGATAACTGGCAAATGCTTCGCGGGTAAATTTTATATCGTTCTGATAAAAGCTTGTACTGTGAACACCTGTTTCTATATCCAGGCTTCGCTGATATTCGTCAGCTTTATTTTTATCCGAAAAACTGATAACAATTTCTCCGAAATTCCTGTAAGAACCAAAGCCGTGATCGCCGGTTTCGTATTCGCCGTCCCAGTTGTTGTCGCCTGACCAAAGGCTTTGCTCGTTAAACTGGATTACTTCTTTTTCAACACCACCGAAAAGCATGGCGCCCATTCGTCCGTTGCCAATTGGCAGGGCCTGGGATGACCATTCTTTTGCCGGTTGGGTATACCAGATTGTGCAGGGCTTATGTGATTGTGCTGCAGAGAAAGTTGAAAGAAAAATTACTGATACGATACAAAAGGTTGTTTTCAATTTCATATTCTGAACTGATTGCACTTATTGATTATTAATGTTTTAAACTTCAGTTAACCCTTAACACACCCTTCAGTCTGATATCTTCGCTCGAAGAACCAATCAGAATTTCGTAACGACCCGGATCGACCGAAAATTTGTTTTTACTCACATTAAAATACTTCAGATCCTCAATCTTTAGTAAAAATGTTATATCCGTGCTGTTATTCTTTGCAATGTGAATCCGACTGAACCCTCTCAATGATTTTATGGGTTGTTCTTCTTTTGAATCCATGTTTCTGACATAAAGCTGAACCACCTCATCTCCATCGTAAATGCCTGCATTTTTCACTTTTAACGTGATTTTAACGGTTTCGTCCGGATTTAAAACAGGCTTATCAATTTTCAATTCGGAATAGGCAAAAGAGGTATAGCTAAGTCCGTAGCCAAAGGGGAATAAAGGATTACCTTTGAAGTACCTGTAAGTGCGGCCTTTCATGAAGTAATTTTCAAATTCCGGCAAATCGTTCACTGACCGGTAGTAGGTCAGCGGCAACCGGCCGGCAGGGTTGTAATCGCCAAAAATAACATCAGCCACTGCGTTTCCACCTTCCTCTCCCGGATACCAGGCTTGAAGTATGGCGGGAATATTTTCATTTTCCCAATTCAGTGCTATCGGGCTTCCGCTGGTAACAACCATAACGACAGGCTTACCAGTTGCTTTTATCGCTTTCAGTAACCTGAGCTGATTCGCGGGCAGGTCGAGGCTGGTGCGGTCGCCACCTTTAAATCCAGGAAGATCCACTGACATTTCTTCACCTTCCAGGTTGGCCGAAATGCCTGCATAGAAGAGTACAACATCCGATTTAGAGGCAATATCAATGGCTTTATTAAATAAATCAGCTTCTTCGGCAGTTTCATCATCGAGTCCATCCATTTTCCACTGAAACCTGATACCTGCGTAATCGAGGCTATCAGCATATTCAATCCTGATCTTGTACTCTTTGCCTTTTTCGAGCCTGGTTCTGAATGTTTTCATCACATTTTTCTGGAAAGGGGCCCAGTTGTCCACTTTCAGCTGATCCTCAAAAAATAATCTACCCCTGTCGTCGGTTATAATACCCAGAATATAGAATTCCGCCTCGGGTGGAGTAATGGTTCCGGTCCAGCGAACAGAAAAGAAATCGGTGTTCATGCCCTGTGCCGGGGCGTTTTTATCGAAATATGGTGCCATTTCCTGATCAATACGGCTTACAGATGGTTTACCCTTAAGATCAGGATTATTAAAGTATTCGCCTAAAAGGCCATTCCCTTTTCCTGATGGAGGTTTCACATACCTGGTTTCAACTGTTGTAAGGGCTCCTCCGCCATCAATTGGAGCAACTCCTTTGGTGTAAAGGACTTTTATTCCCGGCCCGGCTTTTTGTTGTATCCCTTTTAAAAACGTAACCGGATTTGACGATTTCCCGCTGTAATTGCCATAGAGAATATCGTCGCGCATGATATAAGGCCCGATTACAGCAATTGATTTAATTTCTTTTCTGTTCAGGGGCAGGATATTGTCCTGGTTTTTGAGAAGTACGATGCTTTTTCGGGCTACCTCATTGGCCAGGTCGCGATGAGATTTTGCTTCGAGATCTTTATCACTTACTTTCGAATAAGGCACCATCTCCTGAGGATCGAACATCCCAAGCTTAAACCTTGCCATCATTAATCTTGAAACGGCAATATCTATTTCTTTCTCAGTTATTAATCCATCTTCTACAGCTTTTTTCAGTGATGAATATTCGGCCCCGCAAGTGATATCGGTGCCGGCTTTTACAGCTACAGCAGCTGCTTCTGCTTCGGTTTTCACATAGTTGTGGCCGGTATAAATATCAGCAATTGCACCACAGTCGGAAACTACATACCCCTGAAATCCCCAGTCCTTTCGCAAAATTGAATCAAGCATAAAATTGCTTGCACAGCAAGGAATACCCAGAAAAGCCGAATAAGCTCCCATGACAGAAAATGCTTTGCCTTCCTTAATGCACATTTCGAATGCGGGCAGGTATGTTTCGTAGAAGTCGCGGGTACTGGTTTCGGCATTGAATTTATGCCTGAGTGGCTCAGGACCACTGTGAACAGCATAATGCTTTGGCGTAGCAATTGTCTTAAAATAAGTCGGGTCGTCGCCCTGAAGGCCTTTCACAAATGCAGTTCCGATAATTCCGCTCAGGTAGGGATCTTCGCCATAGGTTTCCTGGCCCCGGCCCCAGCGCGGATCGCGGAAAATATTAATGTTCGGCGACCAGAAAGTCAGACTTTTATGTACCCCTTTGTTATTATTTTCCCTGATACATTTATAATACCAGGCCCTGGCCTCGGTACTTATAACATCAGATTCCCTGCGGATAAGATCGCTATCCCAGGTTGCAGCCATCCCGATCGCCTGGGGGAAAACCGTGGCAAATCCGCCCTCATTTACAATGCCATGAAGGCATTCGCCGCTCCAGTTATAATAGGGAATGCCCAGGCGTTCGATTGCCGGGGCATCGAATTGCATCTGGCTGATTTTTTCGTCGAGAGTCATTCGCGAAACCAGGTCATTAACCCTTTCCTCGTAGCTTAAAGCAGGGTTCTGAAAAGGGAATTTATACTCTTTTTTACTGCTGCATGATGCTATTAGCGCAGCAAGGAGGATTACGGAGAAAGCCGTGGAAATCGAAATTCTTTTCATAGCCTGGTTATTTAAAAGTTAGTCAATTTTTAAAATCTCTTGTTTAATATCTGTATTCAAATCATTACGCGACATTCCATTAACTTTGATTAACGGAGCTTCCGGCACTTCAAATGTGTTAGTATTTATGCTCACGTTTTTACATGCGGTTAGATCAAAACCTGAACGTTTTGCTCCGTTTTCCATAAAAGTGGTCCATACCACTTTATTACCGGTAAATGACAGGTTATCAACACTTCGTGCAGTAAGAACCGGAAAATCGTAAATGTTGAATGTATTATTTTCGATACGGATATTGCGATGAACAAAATAACCCGGCAGCAATTCATGATTTTCGGGTGCGATAGCGATTACAAAATTTCCGGGCGATGAATTATATCCACATTCGGTAAACGTGTTGTTCCTGATTGTAACATCCTGAACTGCTCCTGATTCGAACCAGCTTGTGGCATCGTTTGCGATGAGGATGGCATGCATTCCGGTCCGGAAGAAAGTATTGTTTTCGATAAGGATTTTTCGGCGGGTAGTTAAAAGCAGCCCCCGGGTATTGGTTCGTTCGAAATGGCTGTTACGGATGGTAACTTCAGGTGTCCAGGTAAGGTTTTCAATGCAGAGACCTGTTAGTATATTCGCTGGCATTGCACCATTAATTTCAAGCAGCATTTCGCGTTTATTAACCAGTTCTGCATTTTTCAGGACGGCAAAGGCAACTGGCTGAAGGGTTTGAGGATTTATAAAAGCAATACTGTCGCCGGCAAAAAAAGCTTCAAATCCGTATGTCTGATGATGCATAAATCGCACGATCATCTTTTGATCAGCATCAATTGAAGTAATTTTAAGATGTGTTCCGTGAACGTTTACAGGATCATCATGCGAACCGGATGTAAAACAACTGTCGATCAATACCTTGCCTTTACACCCTGAAAAGTGAAAGCAATCGGCGAAACAAGAAATAATTCGTCCGGAGTTTTCGCGCGGTGCAGCAATTACTTTGAAAAGTGAAATGTTCTCTGAAAACTGTGAAACAATTCCCAGCCCATGCATATAATGCATTTTTACGTTAGTCAGCGCAATATCTTTGCTCCGGCTTATAAAACCGCCGCAATTATCACGATAAGGGTCACGAACGGTAAGAATATCACCTTTACGAAAATTTGTATTCCTGAAATCGCCTTCGAATTTCACATGCAAAGGACTGGTTTCAGTTGCATTTGCGTTTAAAAAAGTCTGGAACGAACTGTATTTCATCATGTTGTGATCCGGTTCAAACACAATGGTATGATGTGAGTTTGCCTTCCAGCCTTCGCCATAGAAACAGAACTTTCCATTATCAATCGAATATTTTGAATCGGGATGTATAACTGTTTCAACCGAATTATCTGACACAGATGAGATTGTAAGTTCCGACATGGTAGGCCGTTCATAATCAAAACTGATATTCTGAATTTTAATGTTTTTGCTGTTCAGGATGGCAAATGAGATCATTTTACCATGAAAGACCACGAGCGTATTATTGCCTTCGATGGTAAGATTTTCGAAATCCTCAATGAAGAAGGCGATGTTTTTAACTTTCGAAAGAGTATCATCTTCCGTTGAATTGGAAATATAAAGTTCGCGTTTAACGGCTCCTTCCGGCCAAAGGTCAATTCGGCCAGATGGTAATAATAACGTAACTTCATGCGATGATTTACATACTTCAATTGCCTTGCAGATTCCCGGACTTGCATTCTCGAAACTATTTGGTTTAACGCCAAAATCAGTGACCGAGATAACCCGTTGTCCATGAGCTGTGAAATTTGAGGCTATAACTAGCAGCACAAAACTGATTAAGAATCTGTATTTCATGGTAATAATCAATGTAAATTGTTTTGTTTCACTGTTGTCTGGAGAAAATATTACAATTAGGTTTAACTGCTTGATTTATACTGTCCCTACGGGACTTTTTACCATGTGGGGCTAGCTTTTCTTCTACCAATATGGTATTTGCTTGCGCAAATAATCTCTGGGACTGTCCCGTTAGGGACAACATGTTGGTAGAAAATAAGTTATGAAAAATACGTAGTCCCGTCAGGGACGACATGTTTTTTTACCGGACAATAGTGGTTTTGATTATTTATTTTAGTGCCTGGATTAAAATTTATTATTTTCCTTACATTTTTATTAGCAGATGAGCAACGGGTCGCTGAAATTTTCGTACTCCTTAGGCTGTACCTGTCATTTGGTTTATTTTGATTTCCTTCTTAATTAATCTGCCAAAAACCAGGCTTGAATCTTCCGGATCAAAACAATCTTATTTAGTATTACCGCTTTTATTATTACCACTGCTTAATACCTCTAGCATACCAGCTATTTTTTTACGGTATTCAAGCATATCCTGCGGATTTTTCGAGTACGTTTTTTCGTCAGTATAAATGTTTTTAGGAATTTCAAGAAGTTTGCTTGCTTCCTTTGCCAGTGGATGTGAGGGATTGTTTGCTACTGCTTTTTCGAGTAATGAGAAATATTCGAAATCCTCAATTCCATCGCGGATGAATTCGAGCCGGATGGAAGGAACCGGTCTTTCGACATATGTTTTGTTATCGGTATTCGGATTTCGGTTGTTTGGATAATAAAGCCTTCCGTCGCCGTTTCCCCAAATGGTTTGCTTGCCAAGGGGCCAGCCATAACCTGTTACATACGACATTGCCTCTTCCCAAGGATTCTGAAGATAACCTGCCGGCGATGCAGCATCAGAATTCCAGTAAGTAGTTGACCATATCAAAATTCCTTTCAGCTGGTGTTGCCACGAAGCCCACAGCCACATCCGCATGTTTACGGCATCATGATCGATGAATTCCGAAATCCAAGGCGATTTAGGCCAGCAGCAGAGGTACGACCAGTGCTCAAGTCCTTTTTCGTTCATCTTTTTTATTTTCTCGTGGCTGAGCTTATGCCATATGGTGCAACTAATATCGGTTACATCCGAAATATCCTGGTCAGCAACATGTTCGGTTAGGAAAGTTGTGATTTTTGGAGCGTATTTCTTTATTAATGCGTTGGTTTCCTTTACAAAAGGATAGTCGGACTCGCCCGGTTCATCGAACCAGTAAACATACTCTTTTCCAAGCCATCCGTTTTTTTCGAGGTTGTCCTGCATTTGAGCAAGATACTTCTCCATCAGTTTGTTGTATTCGCTGGTTCCCTGTTCAAATCCTTCGAACACACCAGATTCGCGGCTGTAATAGGTGCCACCGCCCAAACCTTTGAGGCTGAGGCTGTACCCGGTAAACCCAAACTCGTCGAAATACTTTTTACCAGCCTTGTTAAAATCGCTGAAATCGAGACTGATATCAATTTTATTCAAATCAGTTTCAAAATCTCCTTCCGGAAATTCATTCTGCCCCGATTCGTTTACAAGTTGTAATTCATCGAACCAAACGGTCCCGGTATCTTCGCCGGCTTTGGTTCGGTTCGAAGGAAATAATTTTATTTTGATGTATTTTACTTCGGGGTCAAATTTATCAAGTGCAAGTGAATAGGCTTTCCATTCGGTTTCCCCGGTAAATATTTCGAAACGATTTTCGAATATAATTATTTCTTTTTCAGTGTTATAGCATTCGATACCGGCAATAAATTGCTGTTTATCCTTAACTGATTTTGAATGAAAAACCAATTTCAGGGAAGATGGGTTTTTGATGGGTATAAAGTCTTTGGTACTGCCTTCGGTATTTTTTGTCAACGAATTGTCAACCAGTTTATACGAGTAGTTACCGCTGTATTTCTCGCGGCTGTCGAAAAGTCCGCCCTGCCAGGCTACACCTGAAATATTTTCCCTCACAGGAGTATAAAGAAACGGGTCGTAAGGCGAAATTTTATAGTCGCGGAAACTTTCCATGTAATAGTCGAATACTTTGTGTTTGTCGGCCATATCGGTCAGGTTTTCGTATTCGGCAATGTCGTTCATACTCATCCCAAAGCCCGAACGCATGGCAGGTGATTTAGGCAGCGAAAAGTTCCAAACATGGAGTTTAACAGATAAATCAAGTGACCAGGTACCTGAACTCAGGTTGACTATTCCTGAATAATCTCCGGCTAAAGCATTTTCAGGGACTTTTATTGTTATCCAAAAGGGCTGGTTTTCAGTCGGTATTAATGTTTCGGGGTCGTTAACCAATGGCAGCGGGTCAGGCCACCATCCCGTAAATCCATAAGAGTCGGTAGGTTTGGTAACTTTTACATAATCCACCTTTCTTATGGTTATGTTTGCTTTTCCAATTGTATTTCCTTTGCTGTCAGTTAGTTCATCCAGTTTAATCCTGAAATTTTCGAGCTTTAGTTTTGGATTAACAACCACGATAAACGATTCGTATTCATTTTTAGCCGACCATACCTGTATGAACGTTGACTGCTGTGAAGGTACCGGCATGTCGCGCATTACTTTATATGCCCCTTCGGCCCACCACACTGTACAATGTGCATCTGCTGAAACGGAATACCCGAATCCGTTCGTGCTTTTATGGTAGGGATCAACCTGCGTACTTTCCTGAGCCTGCGAACTCATTGCAAATACAATGAAAAGGATACTGATAATTCGTTTAGCCATGTGTACTTTTCGTTTGAGTTGTGATTTTAATTTCCCGAATTTAAAATAAATCCGACCGGGGACCTGATTTTAGTAATTTGCAACATTTAGAGAAAGGCTCCATACTAAGACATCTGCCTTATATTTAGACTCTTACCAGACTTTAATACTGCTTTTCCCTGTGAAAATACTTTCAACAGGGCCGGGAACCGGAGTTGTTGAATTTCGCACCTGGTTAAGGTAATCTATGTTAAAAACAATGGGTTTGCCGTCCATATCCTCGAATTTCTGCCTGGGCAATTTAGCTACTCCTAATATTTCGGTGCTGATCAGCAGCGTGACAGGCAATTGCTCAGGCTTGTTGAAACTGATTTCCAGGTAAACGTTTTCGCCTTCTTCAACTAAATTAAATTGAATCTTTTCATCTGGTTTCAGGATATAACAGGTGTCGAACGGTCCGGGTTTTGACAGGTTGAAATACATGTTTCCGCTGACTTTCATTGGCAACTGCACACTTTTAAAACCAACCATTCCATTATAGTACCTTTTGCTCCAGGCTTTGTGGGTGGCATTTCCAAGGAAAATATTATTCAGGACCCTGTAATCGCCCGAAAATATGGTTGATAATCCGGCTACTTCAGTGGAGTGTGGAACATGATAGGGTGTAAACCGGTTGGGATCAGGGAAATCGCAGATATAGCCGGCAATAAGGTTATGGATTACAGCACCTCCTTGCGACTGGGTAACAAGGCTGTTTGGAGATAAAAACATATTGTTATCAACAATGGTAGGACCATGGTTTACTTCCATGAACAGGTCTTCCATATCGTTTTGGTAAACCAGGTTTTTCGAAACCTGGGTGCCCTGCGCCATCCAATCGAGCCAAATTCCCCTGCCAACATTCTGAATACGGTTATTGAGTATACGTGTGTCAATGGCTGCATGGAATTTAATTCCTGCTATTTCGGCCCCGTTGAACTGTCGTTTAGTCCAGATATCGTGTATGTAATTATGCTCGATCAGGCTGAAAGCCGCGCCCATGCTTCCGCACATGCCGGTTTGTTCGCAGTTGTATATTTCGTTGTTGCGAACTATGTGTGAGCCAATATGTTCCTTATTCCAATTGTTGCGTAAGGTGCGGAAAACCACTTCAATATAATGAAGAGATCCATCGAGGCTCTGATCATTGGTCCATACATTATGCCCGGTAGTTCTGTCTTTTCCCAGGGTTATGCCGTTGCATTTCGAATCGTGTATTTTACAATTCTGAATGATCCAGCCTTTGTTCCAGTTTGTTGAAACCATTCCGATCTGTTCAGCAGTTGGTGCCGCCCATTGTGTGGCTGCCTGGCATATTTCGAAACCATCGATGGTTATGTAATTAATCTGTGGTTGCGAGGGATAGAAACATGTAAAACGTGTTGTGATTTCAACCAGTTCCTTATTCGGGTTCAGGCTGTGGAAGTTGGCAAATATGGTTGTGATTTCCTTATCTGTTATGCAATACCAGGTGTAAGTAGAGCCAATTGAGTCCTGAATTCCGGTCATGCCAACCGGATTTATTACTTTTTCCAGAGTTTCCTTCTCGTACAATGATTTTCCATTAATAAATACTTCACCTGTGTGATGAATGCGGTTGTAGTTTGTAAACCAGTCGCCGTTAATCGAATCCCTGTAAGGATTGTAGGAGCCAAAAAAGCTTTCGGGCAATTCAACTTTCCAGACTCCTTTTTCCACATTTGTCCATCCTGTCGCAATTTCGGAGCCTTTGATGATAACTTTTTCACCAGCAGCTGCCTGGTACACGATTCTTTCTGTATCGCTTGTTCCCCCGTTTTTGGGATTAATCCATTCGCGGTAAGTTCCTGTATGAACTGTTATAATATCACCCGGCAAGGCAAGTTGCGCAGCGTGATTAATGCTACGGAATGGTTTTAAAACAGTTCCGTCGTTTTTATCGTTCCCGTTAACCGAAACATGGTATTCACCAGCAAATGCCAGGGATGTTGCTAATGCAATGATTACAGGCAAAGTAATTTTCAACAAAATCATATTATCTGATTTATTTGGCGAAAAATTGAAAAAAAGTTCCTGAACAGGCTAAATCACCTTACTGAGACAATAACTAATAACTTTTTCTATTTCACGACTTTTACAACAACAGCTTCTTTTTTTGCCAGTTCTGCTCTGAGTTTTTTAGGGATAGTGATTACAAAACCGCCATCCACAGGTTTGCTGCTTAATTTTTGATTTGAATCCAGAAGACTGATTTTCAACTTACCTGTAAGTTTTGTTGTTATTTTGATTTCAGCAGGTAGTTCCTGTTCGTCTTTTGCCGGCATGTAAATGGCATAAACCGCATTATCTCCTTTAGCTGTATAGGCCACTTTACCCTCGAGGAAAGGCTCAATCGGATAGGTTTCATAAATGGCTTCCCCGTTGATTTGCAGCCATTTGCCAAGCAGTTCAAGGTTTTCATAAACTCTTGGCTCGAAATCACCTTTTCCGTTGGGTCCAACACCGAGGAGCAGGTTTCCTCCTTTTGCAACAATATTTACAAGCAGTTGCACCAACTCCTTTGATGATTTATAATTGTCGTTTTTAACCCATCCCCAGGCACCACCCATGGTAATGCAACTTTCCCATGGAACCAGTAACGCTTTTTCGGGAGTTTTTTGTTCAGGAGTTAAATAATTCTCGTATTCGCCTGGTACCCAGCGGTCGACAACAAGCATTCCGAGTTGATTTGCACGCGCTTTTTCCGAAATCAGTTTCATATTTATATCCATATCGTGCGGATATTTGCAAAACTCTTCAAGCTTTTCGTTTATCAATGCTTTTGGCATAACCCAGCAGCCGTCAAGCCACAGAATATCAACCTTTCCGTATTCGGTGGTCAATTCATTTAACTGATTTTGTGTGTATTCCACAAATTTATTCCACCTTTCAGGGTGTTTGGTGATGTCATAGGTTGGATTTCTATCCTTAGGCGGATAATACGGCCACCAGAAATACGGGCTAGTCCAGTCGGGTTTTGAAAAATAGATACCTGTTGCCAATCCTTCGGTACGGGTTGCATCAAGAACTTCTTTTAAGACATTCGCCTTTGGATTAGTGGAAAAAGGGCAGCCTTTATCAGTTACTTTAAAATCAGTGTATTTGGTATCGTAAAGGCAAAATCCATCGTGATGCTTCGACGAATAAATCATGTACTTCGCACCGGAATTTTTAAACATTTTCGCCCACTTTTGAGGATCGAAGTTCACAGGGTTGAATTTTGATTTGGTATTTCTGTAATCATTACAGAATTTGTAATAATCGTCGTACCCATCGCGGCTAACCCACTCTTCGGGACATAAGGCCCATGATTCGACTATACCAAGCTCCGAATACAGTCCCATATGGATAAGTAAACCGAATTTGTAACCCTGCCATTTTTTAAGATTTTCCATCACTTTTGGATCATCAGGCCACACATAACCTTCATTTTCTGAAAGATGTTTTGTGAGCGCCACTGCCGCCGGATCATCTTTTGGAACCACCGGTATGTTTTTGTCATTTTGAGCCATCACTTTACCAGCCATAATAGCCAGGCTGAGAAATAGTAGAAAAGTCAATTTACAGTTCATGATACTTTGGTTTTTGTTTATTAATGCTTTTACAAATTATTAATTTACGAGAAAATGCACAATTCTGCATGCATTTCGATTTGCGTTTTCAAAGTCTGATGCAGTTTTTACGTTCAAAATATGCTTTCCTTCCTTCAGCCCGTCAGCCAGAACCAGGTACCAGGGCAAATGCAGAAAATTACTCCATTGGGTGAAAAGATTTAGTGTTTCAGTTTTTCCGTTATCAATCCGGTATTCGATAATGCCGGCATCGGGGCCAGATACAATTGCAATACCAACTGCATTTCCTGTAAATGAGAATGTAAATGAACTTCCGGGATTAACTGCCTCTAAAACCGGCACATGAACATATCCAGCCCTTGTTTCTTTTTGATCGGCTGGTTCCCAGTTTTCGGAAATAGTAAATCCCTTTAAGTCAGTTGCCCGATGAATATCGACATAGATGCCTTTTTCGTAAACACTTTCATTCAGAGGTTCAGGGAGAATTGTTTTCACAATACCATCTTTGTGCTCTTTTTCAGAAAGTTGCAGCAAAGTTTTGATTGATTGATAATAAATATTCTGACCGTAAGGCGAAGGATGTAAATCTTTAAAATCCTCTGTCCATGAGAACTCTCCATGTTTTATTCTCTCGTAAACTTCTTCCGCAAGGTTCAGAAATGGCAAACCATAAAATTCTGCCAGCTGCCTGTGAATTTTTACTTCGAGGGGTTCCTTATTTCTTTCAAAATCATGGTTTTTATCCTCATCGGCAAAAGCCATAAGTACGATATTCATCGTTGGATTTGCTGTAAGTGCATGACGGATAATGCCTTCCATAGCCTTTAACTGAGTAACTGAATCAGTGCGATTGGCACGATCATTAACTGCTGCTTCAATAAACAGCAGGTCAATACTACCTTTATCCAGCACATCGGTTTGTAATCTGAATGCATGTGGCAGACTGCCCAGGGAAGGCACACCGGCAGGGATAAACCGGAAAGTAGTTTTTGGGTATGTTTCCTGCAGGTATTGACAGACTTTATCCCTCCAACCTTGGTTATATGTGATGGAACCTCCTAAAAATGTTACAGTTAACTCTTTATTAACGTGTATTTTATAAAATGCATTAGAAAGTCCGTCATTCAATTTTATAAAAGAGCCTGATGAAAGGATTTCATTAACAGGGACAATGCTTTCGTAAATGAGGTCTGCATAGTATGCCGGGTTAGTAATATTGAAATGATGCCCTTCGAGCCGGATATTATCGGTCATCTCATCAATATGGACTGATCCTCCCCATTTTCTGAATTCTTGAGCCAGTGGAAGGGTGTTTTCAGCAACCGGAACAATGCTGTCACTCATGCATACCACATGAACCACTGGCACTTTGTACGATGCAAGCGATTCGACATTATCAACCGGATTATCATCAAATAACATCGCCTTTTCCTCACTTAAACCATATGCAGAAAGACATTTCTGCCAGTCTTGGGCACTTCCGCGTCCTTTCCCTTTACCGCCCGGCCAGCTTTTAATGTCAAGCACAGGAGCTTCGGCGTATATAAACCCTACTTTTTCCGGGTTCCTCTTTGCCCAATTATAAATATACAAGCCACCACGGCTAACACCTTCCAGAACCGGTTTTTTTGAAAAGCTGTATGTTTCTGTGAGATGGTAATAAAATTTATCCCACACCTGCATGGCTTCCGGGCTGCCATACATATCGCTGCAATCAATAAATGCGATATGAAAACCTTTAGCAACCATTATGCTGTCCATTTCGAAGTGCCAGTCGGGGAAATACGCTCTCCATATCCATGGATTGCCGGGCGAGGCTTTTTCCGGCTTTACTATGTATGCTTCGCGACCGTTAAAACTAAAAGCAAACTTCTCAAATCCATGCCATTGCGTAGGTCGTGTTTGGGATTGAGAATCAATTGGTAAGGCAAAAAGTAAAATCAAAACGCCTGTCAGAACGAATTTTTGAGTCGCAATTTTGATTTTAAATACTGTATACCTTAACTGCTTCACTTGCTTTCGAATATATTGATTATTAGTTTTTTACGTAAACCTATACATTTTTTACGAAATTATTTTCGTTGTTTGTTTCAAGGAAATAAACGGCTATTTGTTGCTACTCTGAATAACTGGTATTTCATTTGTATTTTTATCTAATTCCAAAACTAATACATTGCTTACACTATCAGGAAGTTGTGATGGTAGTTTGATGAAGTATTTTCCATCTGTTTCTTTCAACTGAACAGACTTCCCATTCATTAATGAGGATTTCAGCACTTTAACTCCAGGAAAAGCAGGCAGAATTAATTCCTCGATTGAAGCATCGAAAAGGTGAACAAAGACTTTATTGCCTTTGCGAGTGGCACTGAAACCAGCGTTAGGAGTATAAGGGCCGCCATTGGTTCCGTATATGCTTTCTCCGTAAATTTTAAGCCAGTCACCCATTTGTTTTAGTAAATCAACCTGTCGTTGTTCGATGCGGCCATCCATCATAGGGCCGACATTAAAAAGCAGGTTGCCATTACCGGATGCAGTTTTTATCAGGGTTTGCAGGCATTCCTGGTATGTTTTCAGTTTATCGTTTGGTTTCCAGGCCCATTGCGTGCCTATAGTAATGCAGCTTTCCCAGGGGAAATCAAGGTTTAAATTTCCGACCTTTTGCTCCGGGGTATCATAATCTCCGACCATTTTGCTGAAATCTACTTCCTTGTTGTGAACAGCAGTCATTTCTTTACCAAGCCGGTTATTGATTATCAGGTCTTTGTTTAGTTCTTTAAGATATTTATAAATGTCAATTCCCATTTCATCAGTCCACGGACTTTCCCACTGCCCGTCGAACCAAATCATATAAGGATCGTAATTAGTAATAATTTCTTTCAGCTGGTTTTTAATAGTCACAATAAATTTACCCATATCGGCATTGGGATCGGGTTCTTTACCGTCGTTATGAATTGGGTAATCAGGATCGTGCCAGTCGAGGATAGTAAAATACATGCAAAATTTTATATCATATTTTTTACAGGCTTTTGCCAAATCACCTACAATATCTTTTTTATAAGGAGAGGCCATAATATCGTAATCGGTATAATCCGAAGGCCATAAACAAAATCCATCGTGGTGTTTCGATGTGATAGTGAGGTATTTCATGCCGGCATTTTTTGCTGTTTTTACCCATTCGTCAGCATTAAACAAAACAGGATTAAACTCTTTGTAAAGATTGTCATACTCCGCAGCCGGAACCTCATGGCCCCTTGACCAGCCAATTTCGGTGCCACGAAGGGTAACAGGTCCCCAATGGATAAACATGCCGAAACGCATAGCCATAAATTCATCCATCGCCTGCTTGCTGGTAGTGCTGCGAAAACCAGTCAGGACGTTTTCCTGCGCAAGGAGGCTTGTGGAAAATAAAAAAACGCAGGCTATTATCAATAGTCGGGAATTATGGTTCATAGTTGATTTTTTTTAGTTTAAAAGACCGTTGAAAATCCGAATCCTGAAATCAGGGTAGTTTTATAATTTGGGTTGATGCAGCTTCCACCAATTTGTCAAATACCGTAAGTCCGGAGCAGGTTATTGTCAGATGAATTTTACCGGATTCGAGTTTTATAACTATATCAAATTCTTTCCCATACCCATGCACATTCCTGAGTTTCATAAAATCCCATCCTTCAGGCAACTGCGGTGTTATGGTAAAACTATTTAAGCCGGTCGGACGAATTCCAAAAAGTCCTTCGGTAAAGATCCGGCAATACAATCCGCTCTCGGCCGACAGCTGTCGCTGGTTACCTTCTGGATATGCTTCTACAGGATAGGGGACATGCTCGCCCAGCAGCCTGCGGTTTGAGTAGTATTTCAGAAATTCCAGCCCCCGTTTGGTATCTCCGGCGGCGAAAACACCCCTCAACGCGTAAAGAGTGGAACGATCCCAAAATGTTTTGTCGCCCGATTGTGATGCCAGACCGTCGGCAGTCCATAGTTCAGGCGAAAACAGTGCATCAATTGTACCTTTTTTGCGATCTAAAATATTTACCGTGAGCGGAATACATATCCAGGCGCGTAATTTATCATTTCCTTCGTAATACCGATAGGTTTCGAAACCCATCACATTTGCGCCAAAGTGATTTTCGATATTTGTTTTAAGTGTAGCTGCCTGTTTTCTATACTCTGAAAGTTGTTTTTTATCCTTACCAAGCGATTTGCCGAGATAATCAGCTGAAACGAGCGCATCGTAATAGAGTGAAGAAGTACAAAGATTGGCTTCACCGGAAGGAAACCTGCCTTCCAGTTCATCGGAATCGGAGGAAACTACTCCTTCGGTGTTAAGTTTGCGTTTGTTAAATTCAAGGCACCATTCGATAAGCGGCCAGAGTTCTTCAGCTATTTTCCGGTCGCCTTGCGAAAGCGCAAAACGTGCGGCTCCATAAGCAATCATGGCTGCATCGCCGCGGTCGCCGGCACCATTCCAGATATCTGTTCCTTCTGCTATAATTGAACTGGGAATGGGTTTGAAGTCCGGATTCATAAACCTGGCAAAGTGCCGGTATGCATTCAACGCTGATTCAATACCGTAATCGTATCCCAGGTAAGGAAAGAAAGGGTTGATATATTCAGCCTGGTCGTTGGCCCATATAGCAGCGTAATAGCTTAATCCGCCCGGTCCGTGCATGGGCCCGCCTTTGGTTTGGAAAATGCTTTCGGAAGCACGGACTTTAGCAAAAGCAAAAGTGCGGTTCAGGGTTTCATCGGGCGTTTCGAGTACCAGATTTTTATCCAGGAACGTAAGAAAATCAATCCGTTTCGAAAGTTCATCCTCTACATTAACATCAATAATCTGTCCTTCCTTTGTGCCGGAAAAATACAGGTAAAATGTTACTGTTTCCCCTTCTTTCAAAACAAAAGCACCATGGTTCAATGATGTTATTTTAAGTATATAGGAGCCATCAACACCTTCGGCAGAATTGGTGCGGCTGATAATATTAACTTCCGGAATTTCGATTACTGCACTTTTATTGCTGTTGTTTCTCAGAACATATTTTTCACAAAAAGCAGGTTTATCAGTCGAGGGAAAAAGTGTACGCGTCAGCTGAAAATTCCCGTTTAACGTGCTTTCAATGGTTAGTGTACCATCATGTCGAAACTCAGTAACAATTTCTTTATCAATGTCTTTCCTGTTGATTGATAACGATTTAAGCAGATCGAAATTGAACGTACGGGTAAGACTGGCATGGGTGTTATTAGGACTGGTGCGTAACATCGGCCAGACTATGTCGCGACTTACATAAACTGATTGATCTTCATTTACCCCATACCGGATCACCACTGAAATAAATTTTCCACTCATTTCGATGTGATCCTTATGAGCATCATTTTTCGCAACCTGCCAGGTAATGTCGCCGGAAGGGTTTATTTTCCAGCGGTTTTCCGCCTGTTGTGAAAAACAAACGCCAGAGACAATAAGTCCAAGTATGGTAAGTAATAAATTCTTCTTCATTATGCTGATTTGAAGATGTTTATCATAATTTCTATTACATCCGGAAATGCTTATTTCCCTTTCTTTTCAAGGTCTTTTATACGGAGATTTCTGAATTTCAGAGGTGAACCATGCCCAAGGAATCCAATGTATCCTGATTTATTCAGTAATCCGGGATGTGGGTTTTTATCCATCGTTTTTGTACCGTTTTTACTGGCTTTGGCGATGTCGCCTTCCAGGATCACTTCACCATTAAGTGTCACCTTGATTTTATTTCCTATTGCCTGAACCTCCTGGTAATTCCACTCGCCGACAGGTTTCTGAAATCCCCGTTTAGCGGGAATAACTCCATACACTGAACCGTGATACTGATAGGGCTGAAGGTTTTTATAAATATCAGCTTCATTATCAAGTATCTGTAATTCCATTCCTACATACGCAGCATCACCTTCACGGGGAGTGCGAATTCCAAGCCCGTTGTTGGCTCCGGGTGTAAGTTGAAATTCAAAACGCAGGATAAAATCGCTGTATTCGTTGGCTGTATAAAGATTTCCTGAACCATGGTTCGAAGGATCGCAAACAATCATACCGTCGATTGCTGTATAATCGGTCAGGTTTCCCGACCAGCCTGTCATATCAATCCCATTGAACAATGGCGCAAATCCAGCCTGCTCTTCCTCTTTGCTGACACGGTAAGGTTCAGGGCGCGGAATTTCACGAATGTAAATATCCCTGAATTCGAGTTTGGTTCCATGAGCCTGTAATTCAATGGATTCTGTCGGAAAAATAGGTATGTTGCGATCCCAGTAGTTTTCGAGAGTCACATTATCGACAACTAATTTCCCGTTCAGGTAAACAGTTACTTTTTCGCCAGTCATTAAAATCCGGAATGTATTCCAGTCGTTAACAGGATTGTCGGCTACAACAAGCGGTTTACTTGCGTTTTTCTGGTTGTTGTACAATCCGCCTGATCCTACCTGCGCACCTACTTCAACCCTGGATGTATCCCACGTCTGAACCTGCGGTGATCCACGCAGATAAATTCCACCATCGCCTTTAGCTTCCATGCGCCAGTCGAGGATAAGTTCAAAATCGCCATACAATTTTTCGGAACAGAGATTGTCGCCATTTCCTTCAAAAACCAAAACTCCATTGATTGCTTTCCACGATCCCCGCATACGTTCGTCCGCTTGTTTTTGCTTTTCGGCCAGGGTTTGAGGATTCATTTTAGCCCGTGCCACCGGGTTTTCAACCAAACCTTTCCAGCCGTTAAGATCTTTTCCGTTGAACATACTTACGAACCCGTTCGCATCTGGCAGGGCAGCCAGGTGATTAATCAGATTTTGCTTCTGGTAATTTGCCTCAGCATCCTTATTCAGATTGATCGCTTTACGAGCGATTTCTTCGACCACAGTTCCATATAAACCGGAATTAGCCAATACAATTGCGTTTACTGACTGAACAGCAGTTTGTTGCAGTTCCGGATTATCGAGATATTGCGAAACGAAAACCAGCGAAAACAATGTGCTGTTTTTCGAAATCTCCTGCAAAACCAGTTTTTTATGTTCATTCGACTGTGCAAGATCCATTGCTTTGCGGAACATAAGCACTTTCTGATCCGTAGTATTTTTCGATTGGTTGATACCCGAAATATAACTTTCGAGGGCTATTGCCTGGAATTTCTTATCCGGATTGTTTTTACCGATCCTATAAAGCGCATCAAGAGCTGAATAATCGCTCCATTGAGTTAGTGCTTTTAAAGCAGCTTCTTTCTGATCCGGATTCCCTTTTTCAAATGCATTTTCAACGATGAAAAGCGATTTTGTACCGCCTGTTTTCGCAAAAACCGAATAATAGAGAAGTTGTTTATCGCCGGATTTATTCATCAGGCTTTCAGTGAGTGCAACCTGGTTCTCCTGATTTCCTGATTGTTTAACAGATGAAAACAGGGCGTCCTGCAATGCAATGATTTCATTTTGCCCGGAAGCTTTGTTAAGCAGGTTTGCAATTTTTTCGGCATCTTCAGGAGTGGAAAGCTGTTGCAATGCGTTGGCTGCAGCAAGGCGCACGTTGGGATCAGCATCCGAAGCTTCATTAAAAACCAATACGGAATGTTTGGTTGCATTCCGTTTAGCAAGTATTTCGATAAAAGCAATACGGGAATTAACTGGTGAGTTGGGCAAAGCCCGGGCAACTTCGTCAGTCACAGCAGGTCCTTCGATAGTAAGTAATGCAGTTTTTGCAGAACGGATAATTGTTTCGTCACCTTTTTTAATAAGATCAACCAATGGGGCAACCGCCATTTGTTTAGCTGATTTAGCCGAAGCTGGAATTGCAGCCAATTGAACCAGTTGGTTTTTATCATTCAGCGATGCCAAGACAAAATCAGTGCAGTTTTTATCGTTGTAACCGGCGAGCACAGGGATCAATTCGGCTTTTAATTCCGGATTTTTGGTTTTCTTTGCTTTTTTGAGAACCTGTGCAATAGATTTTTGAGAACTGAACTCTTTTAAGATTATCTCTGCCGCCATACGGTATTGTTTATCAGGCGAATCGAGAGCTTTCAATACTGCAGGGAAAGCATTTTCTCCGGCCATATCAGCATACAATTTCAAAAATGAAGAGCGGGCAGGATTGGGAACCGATTTATCTTCAATGAGCTGTTTGCAACTTGTTTCGGCAAGTTTTTTCTGATCCGTTTCCGAAAGTCTCTTTAATAATAAAAGGTAAGAGCCAAGAGCATCGGTTTGTTCGTAGGTATATCCTGCTTTCCGCGATTCAGCAGCAAGCATAGCCGAGGAAGTAAAATCGCCTGATTCAGCAAGCGCCCTGTATGCAACCTTATTCATTTCAGTGTTTTCGCTGGTCGCCAGCTCCCTGATTTTTTCCGTTGCCGGAACATATCTTGTCTGTCCGAGAGATTCGACCAGGATAAGTTGTTGTTGCGGCCTAGCCTTTGGAAGTGCCTCAAGTAAAGCCTGATTCGATTGATCGGTATTGATCCTGACAAGTACCCTGGCCGCAGGATCGCATAGCCTTTCATTCAATAACAAGTTGCTGACGGTAGCAACCGATTCATTTCCGGCTACATACTGAAGTTCCTGGAGAAGGAAATCTTTTACCTCATCGTATTTTGTGCTTTCGATGGATTTGCACAGCGAACCGGCGCAAACTTTCATCTTTTCTTTATCATTGCCTTTGGCAAGGTACTTTACCAGACCGCTGATTGCATAACGCGATGCAAGGTCGTTGCCTTGTCCCGGTGGTAAAAGATTAGCTGCAATGCCTGTAAATGCAGGTTCTCCCATCGCGGAAAGCTCAGCCATCAGTTTATCGTGATCAGCGGAATTCTGGGCCGGAAGTTTCATCAGGAAATCGGCAATTTTTGTTTCGATGGTGCGCTGATCGGTTTTCTGAACCTGGGCAAAACAAGTTGCTGAAAATGTGAATGCAACCAGGAGAAATAGTATGATTTTTTTCATTTTTAAGCTTTTTAGATTGTTATCAGATATTCCAGGGAGCCCGCATAGGTTGGTTAACCATTTGGTTAGCAGCGGGATCGTTGATAAATTCGCATTTATCGGGATCGAACTGCAACGAACGGTTGAGCCTTACGGCAATAATGGCCATATTTACGAGCGTACACGACCTGAACCCGTTATCTTCGTTTAAAGCAAATTTTTGTCGTGTTCTTACTGATTCAGAGAAATCGGTTACCTGAGGTTCAGGATCAGGGAAGGAGGCAAGTTTCTTTTCGAGATAAGGAATATCCGAATGAAACCCGGGATACAATTTCCCGTTCGGTCCTTCAATATAGGGAACATCGGTGTCTTTATTTTCACCATCGAGGATAATTTTGCATCCATCGGCATAAGTGAGTTCTATTCTTTTCCAGGTTCCTGCGGCATCGGGGTGTTGTTGAGGTGCGTCTACGTCAACGCGCACAGGATTGGTATGATCTTTACCAAGGATGTATTGAACCGGGTCGAGATAGTGTTGGCCCATATCGCCCAGGCCACCACCGTCGTAATCCCAATATCCGCGGAAAGTACTGTGAACGCGGTGTGGGTTATAAGGTTTAAAAGGTGCCGGACCCAACCACATATTATAGTCGAGTTCTTCGGGAACGGGCTGTATATCCAGACCGGTATTTCCAACCCAGTAGAATTTCCAGTTGAAACCGGTAGCCGCATTTACTGTAACTTTTAAAGGCCAGCCCAGCAAACCGCTCTGAACCAGTTTTTTAATTGGTTCAACTGTTGTTCCCATGCCATAAAAATTATCAGCAAACCTGAACCATGTATTCAATCGGAACATTCGTCCGTGCTGAGCCATGGCTTCACGCACCCTCAGTCCTTCGCCGATTGTGCGTGTCATAGGTTTTTCGCACCATACGTCTTTTCCTGCTTTGGCTGCATCAACACTCATAATCCCATGCCAGTGCGGTGGAGTGGCTATGTGAACGATATCAATGCTTGGATCGAGCAGTAATTCGCGGTAATCGGAATAGGTTTTTGTTCCCGCAGGGCATTTTTCAAGGGCTGATTTTAGATGGTTTTTATCAACATCACAAATGGCTGTGAGCCGCGAGCCCGGATAACTGATATGGCCTTGTCCCATTCCGCCCACGCCAATAATGGCTTTGGTAAGCTGATCGCTGGGTGCAATGTGATTTTTGCCTCCTAATACATGTGCCGGAACAATTGTAAATGCCCCGGCCACGGTAAGCCCGTTTTGAATAAATTTTCTTCTGTTCATAATCGGTTTATGCTAATATTAATTCTTTGTGTAGTTCGGTATTCGATCCTTTTATTCAGCACTCACAGTTACTTCGCCCGAAATTAATCCTTCGCTCACTGCTTTAACTTTAAAGTTGCCTTTGGCACCTTTTTTTGCTTTAACAATCACCAGTGCCATTCCGTTAAAGGCTTCACGCTCATGACTTTTGAAAGGTACAAAACTGGTGGCGTCGCCATTATCTGTAGCTACAATTTCACCCGGACCATCAATCGCAAATTTTATAAGAGGGTGGGAGCGGGGAACGGTAAGTCCTTCGTTATCCTGCACTTTTACTGTTACAAACACTAAGTCGGTACCGTTATTAGTTATCTTATTTTTATCAGCTGAAAGTGTTAGTTTTGAGGCTACTCCTGTAGTTTTCATTATATCAGTAGCCCATTGTTTTCCATTTTTATAGGTTATCACTTTCAACTCTCCGGGTTGATAAACTACATTGTCCCACACCAACCGGAAATCTTTGCCGGCAGTTTTCGATTTACTGCCAAGGCTTTTACCGTTCAGGAATAATTCGGCTTCATCGCCAGAAGTGTACACATGAACCGGTGTAATAGAATCAACTCGTTCGGGCCAGTTCCAGTGGGGTAAAATATGAGCCATCGGGAAATCAGGACGCCAATGCGACTGGTAAAGGTAGAACCTGTCTTTCGGGAATCCGGCCAAATCGACAATGCCAAAATAACTGCTACGCGACGGGGCTTTGTTTTTCTTGAGCTCTTCCAGCTTTTGCTCCAGTTCGGCTTTTTTAGCAGGATCGTTGCGGAAATTCAGCAGATTGGTTTCATCGGAATTGTAAGGAGTGGGTTCGCCAAGGTAATCAAAACCGGTCCAGACGTATTCGCCCAAGAGATGCGGGTATTTAGCATTGGTACGGAACTGATCATCAGGTGTGCAGCCCCAGCCTGGTTTCGCATAATCATACGATGAAATCTGCCAGTTCTTATAGTCGGTGCCAAAGAAATATTCGCCACGCGAGGTAACCGTGGATGCCGTTTCACTTCCTATTGTTGGCTTGTTGGCATAGCGTGGATCGGCATCCCATTTTGGCTGCTGATCGAAAAAATAATTCACACCCATAATATCAATATTCACCACTGAACCCACGGCGCGGCTGTTATCGGGATCGTTATAGCCATTCGAAACAGGCCGTGTAGGATCTTCGGTCCGCATAATATCAGCAAGGTGTTTTGTCATTTCAACATTCTGCTGATCCATAACTTCGTTGCCGATTGACCATATAAAGACCGATGGATGGTTGCGGTCGCGCTTAACGAGGGCTTTCAGATCTTTCTCATGCCATTCATCATAAAGCTGGTTGTAATCCAGCTTCTTTTTACCGGTTTTCCAGGCATCAAAAGCTTCGTCCCAGACAAGGAAGCCCATTTTGTCAGCCAGTTCGAGTAATTCAGGAGCAGGAGGATTGTGCGAAGTGCGCAGTGAGTTGCAGCCCATTTCCTGCAGTATGGAAAGCTGACGCTGCAAAGCGCTGGTATTTATTGCTGCGCCAAGTGCTCCAAGATCGTGATGGTTGCATGTGCCCTGTATTTCGACCCTGCGGCCATTGAGTAAAAATCCGTTTCGTGCAGTAAATTCGAGTGTGCGTATGCCAAATGGAGTGTTGTAGGTATCAACCACTTTTCCGTTAATAAGTACATTTGTTTGAGCAAGATAACGGTTTGGTGAAATAATATCCCAGCGTTTCGGATTGGAGATGGTAGCCTGGGAATTCATTTTTGCGCTTGATCCGGCAGCAATGGAAATTCTTGAATTAGTAAACGAGCTTACTTTTGCACCGGGTTTATCATTGATATCAATTTGAAATATAGTCGTCTGAATTTCAGCTTCTACCGGATTTTTACCTTTGTTCTCAACGTTTACTTCCAGTGCAACCTGGGCCGAGGCGTCAGATATTTCGGGCGTTGTGATATACGTTCCCCAGTGAGCTACATGGACCGGATTTGTTTTAACCAGCCAGACATGCCGGTAAATCCCTGCACCAGGATACCAGCGTGAGTCCCATTTCTCAGTATCGAGGCGCACGGCTATCACGTTTTTCTGCCCCGGTTTTACAAAAGGAGTTAAATCCATCATGAAGGAACTGTAACCATAAGGCCAGGTACCAACATAATTGCCGTTCAGCCATACCTGGGCGTAAGCCATCGCACCATCGAAATCAACAATTATCTGCTTGCCGGCATCTTCAGCCGGAATGGTAAAATGCTTCCGGTACCAGCCAATTCCTTTGTAGGGAAGTTTACCGGTCTCACCCGTGAGTTCAATCCGGAAAGGACCTTCGACAGCCCAGTCGTGTGGAAGATTGAGTTTGCGCCAGGAAGCATCATTAATTTCCGGTTTTTCCAGTCCTTCCGGTTCCGTCAGCGAAGTACCATCAGCCTGAAAGCCAAAGCGGGCAAATAACCAGTCTTCATCGAAAGATTGAGTATTACTGCTTCCCATTCTTACAATTGGCTGACTGAAATTTTCTTTATTTTCCTGGGCGAAAGCAGAAAAACTACCTGTCAGCAAAACAATGAAAACAAATATGACGACCAGACCTGATTGAATTTTTACCCTTTTCGACTTCATAAATTTCCTTTTTTCTTGAATGGGATTTTTATTTTTTAATTGATTTGCTCCGGTTTATGGCTTTGAATACGATCCGTGAATAATTGTCAAATTCATATAAAACGCCGATTTCATCCAGGCTGAGTTTTACGATATCTGAATATGCGGTATAATCACTGCGGATATTGCCTTCAGGAGATTTATCAACAGGAATGCTCACCGGCCATGAATTTCCGTCATCAAAACTGAAGCGTAAAGTAAGGTTATCCCTATGCAACGAATCAGCAGCGTTGCAAAATGCAAGAATATTTTTTCCATTCTGCTCACCTATTGTAAGGATGCTGCCTTCGCAAACCGGATCGGGAAGATTATGGTCGAAATACGAAGTGTCCCAGGTTTCGCCGCCATTGCTGCTTATCGCTACAATTCGTGCCCTTATGTCACCTTTCTGATTTCGTGCATTCAACATCAGTTTATCGCCTGAAATCTCTGCTGCGGTAGCTTCGTTACTGCCTGGTATCATTACGGTTTCGCCCAGGCGGAAGGTTTTCCCATGATCATCAGTATAATAAGTATGTGAGAAATAGTCTTCGAAATTCGCTTTGGGACTGCCTTCAGAATGGTTTGCGGCAACCAGTATCCTTCCTTTATATTTGCCTGAACTAAACAGCATGGCGTGGCCAGGCGTATTGGCGTATGATCGCCAGTCGGCAGTGAAATTATATACCGGATTTATTTTTGGTTGATTTGGTTTATGAACCTGCGCAGTAATATTCACTGGTTTCGACCAAGAAATTCCAAAATCCGTGGAGGTTATATACCAGGCTTCGCGTATTCCTTTTCCATGTCTGATTTCATTTTCGTGGTTATTCCCTGTGTTATAAAAAAGAAAAATTCTCCCCTTTGGATATTCAGGATCGGTAAGATCGACAACCGGGGCCGGATTTCCTGCCTGCAATAAGTCATAATCTACTACTTTTTCAATGGCAATCCAGGTTTTACCACCGTCGGGACTTCGTTTTAGTACAATATCGATATTGCCAAAATCACCACCGCCGCCAACGCGACCTTCGGCAAAAGCCAAAAGTTGTCCGTCGGATAATTTGATTATTGCAGGTATCCGAAAGCTTTTATAGCCATCGTTTCCCGAAATAAAAACCGGAACCGACTTTTGCTGGGCAAAAAGCACAGAGCATGATAGGATTGTGAAGAGCACAAGTAAAGACCTTCTCATCTGTCTATTGGTTTCGGAGTTAAATGGAAATCGGAATAATTATTTATTCCGGGGTTTTATTCTCAGTTAAAGCCACCTTGTCCCCGGTAAAGTTTAATTGGTTTGTCCAGTTTAAGTTTTATAACTGTAACATATTTATCAAGAACAACAGTAGGTACATCAATATAAACAAGCCCGGGAACATGGCTCCACGAAATTTTCCCGACAATTTTATGAGTAAGTTTTGTCCCGTTTCCAACCACTGTAATTTCCTGGATTTTATTATCGAGGCCTTTCAGCATAATTTGCCCGCTGGTTTGTCCGTGGAGGAAAAGGTACAGCGTAGTTGAATCTTTCGACATGGTGGTCGGGCCATAAAAATGTCCTTGAGGGATGCCTCCTATGGTATTAAAAATTGCTTCTCCGTTCTTTTTGTTCCATGCACCGAGTTCTTTCAGCACATGAATCTGCTCTTCGGGAATGGTGCCATCTTCTTTTGGGCCCATATCGAGCAAAAGGTTTCCTCCGTTAGCAACTGCATCCACAAAAATGGTGATCACTTCGTAAGGCGTTTTCCAGTTGTTGTCGTTGTGGAATCCCCAGTTATCGTTGGTAGTCATACACAGTTCCCACCAGTTGAATTTCGGGCGTGTAACAGGAAAGTTTTGCTCCGGCGTTTCGTAATCGCCATAACCTTGCAAACGGCTGTTAATGATTGCTTTGGGATTGTTTGACAAAATGATATTGCGCACTTTTTCCGATTCCCATTGTTCGGCACTGTGTTCCCAATCGCCATCGAACCACCACAGATCAGGTTTAAATTGTGTACTGATTTCCCTTATCTGACCCTGAAAAAACTGCCGGAAGCGATTCCAACGCTCATAATCATCCTCTACTTTATATCGCGAACTATCCTTCAGGAAACCCGGATAATCAGCGTACGACCAGTCAATTAAAGAGTAATAAGCACCACATTTTATATCGCGTTTGCGCAACTCAGTGAAAAAAGGTGTAATCATATCTTTTTTAGCAGGAGTAGCTTTTACACTGCTAAGGTTATTCATTTTGGTATCATACATTGCCACGCCGTCGTGGTGTTTGGTAGTGATAACGGCATACCTGGCGCCACTTTCCTTTATCAGATCGGCCCACATGGCGGGGTCGTATTTCTTCAAAGTAAAACCGTTAAGTTGTTTCATGTAATCGGCATGACTGATCTTTTTGTTATGAAAACTCCACGATTCGTCAACTCCATCAACCGAATAAATACCTGCATGGATAAAAATGCCCAGTTTGGCATCGGCAAACCATTGCATTTTATCTCTGATATCGTTCGGATTGATTTTCGACTGGGCTAAAGTGCCCGATGATAACAGTAGAGCTAAACTAATGAACAGCAACGTTTTTATAGATTTCATGGCAATATGGTTTAGGATATTTATTTTCATCGGGAAGGACTTTAGAAAAATTTTGTTAAAGATATTGTTTCTCACGAATCTGACCAAAAATGATTGCAGAAAACTTTTAAATGCATAAAGTTAATCAAATCAACAGAATGAAATGACATGTAAATATTGCCGGAGTACTTTGCGAATAGTATTTAGACAAGAAATGAGTCCTTCTCTGATAACTTCTTACAATTTTTTAAAATTAGTTTCTTACTTTATTTCATTTCAGAACAATCAGGGTTATATTTACGTTTAATTAATTCATTTATAAAATTTTAATCTGAAGAAATATGAAGCGGATTTATATTCTTGCAGCATTCGCATTAGTGATGGTTTCCTTAGGTCTGATCGGCTCAACGTGTATCACACAAAAGGCCAATCCACCCAAAGCTGTTGTTACAAACGATGCTGCCCGCAACTACCAGACTTATTGTGCCGGTTGCCATGGCGAAAAACTCGAAAAATTTGCAGCAAAAACCTGGATGGATGAAAAGGACAATTCATCTGCTATAAAAAGTATCAAAGATGGGATTGAGAATATGGGAATGCCCTCGTTCGCTAAAACATTTTCCGATTCACAAATCGAAGCCCTTGCTGCATACGTAAAAAAAGGTATTCCTGCGGATAAAAGCCTGTTGAAGCCGGCTGTGACGGTCGCCGGACTTGTTGAAAGCGAAGTTCAGCAATTTGTTGTGGATACTGTTGTCACGGGATTGGATATTCCGTGGGGGCTTGCTTTTCTGCCAAACGGTGATCTGCTGATTACGGAACGTTCCGGTAAATTGTTTCGGTTTTCAAATGGCAAACTTTCGGAGCCAATCAGTGGGTTACCTGATATTATGACAGAAGGGCAGGGAGGTCTGCTTGATATAGTCCTGCATCCCGATTACAAAAAAAACGGATGGATTTATATGTCGTACAGCGCGCTGGATACAAAAATTATAAAATCTTTTGGTAACACAGCCATTATGCGGGCCCGTCTGGATGGGAATAAACTGATTGATCAGCAAGTTATATTTCAAGGAACCCCCAATACATACAAGGAATACCATCTCGGGTGCAAACTTGCTTTTGATAAGAAAGGACATTTGTTTTTCGGTATAGGTGACCGGGGACAACATTTCGATTTTCCACAAAAACTCGATAACTCAAACGGGAAAATTCACCGTATCAACGACGATGGCTCCATACCAAAGGACAACCCATTTGTGAAAACCAAAGGAGCTTTGCCTTCGATATACAGCTACGGACACCGCAATCCACAGGGGACTTGTATTAATCCGCTGACCGGCGAGCTTTGGGAAACCGAACATGGTCCGCGCGGAGGTGACGAAATTAACCTGATAGAACCCGGAAAAAACTATGGCTGGCCGGTTATAAGTTACGGTATAAACTACGATGGAAGTATTTTGACCGATCTTACGCAGAAGGAAGGTTTGGAGCAGCCTGTCTTTTACTGGAATCCTTCCATTGCACCTTGCGGTATGACATTCCTCACCGGCGATCGCTACAAAAACTGGCAAAACAACTTGTTCGTGGGTTCG
The DNA here is from genome assembly GCA_964420555.1 of uncultured Lentimicrobiaceae bacterium. Lineage (GTDB taxonomy): Bacteria > Bacteroidota > Bacteroidia > Bacteroidales > UBA4417 > UBA4417. Next base: position 327,138 of record CAYQTT010000002.1, read on the forward strand.
TTACGTTTTAAATATCTCGAAAGAGTTGTGGTGAACAAGCATTCGGTTATGCATACCGAGAAACTCCTGGAGGGAATCGGCCGTGTACGAAATGTTGTGGTCAGTCCCGAAGGATTGATTTATGTTGCTATCGAAAGTCCGGGTAAAATTGTGCGTTTAATTCCAGTGGAAGGTAAAGGGAAGAAAGAGTGAGTAGGTGGAGTTAAATTCCAAACTCTAAATTCCAAAGACCAAATTCCAAGTTCCAAAACCCAAGATTCAAAGCCAAAAACCAAAATCGAGATTCAAATTTCCAGTGGCATATGAAGGTTTTGGTGCAGGTAATGAAATCCATCAGAAGCATGATCAAATCCGTGCAGTTGTTTGTAATCTTTGTGGTGTTTCTTATAATTACCTTAAAAGGGAATGCCCAGGAAACCGATAATTTATCAGCCATTGTGCCTGATACTGTTATCCTGCTTGAAGAAGTTAAAGTTGAGGCTTACCAGTTTACTACTGATTTTCATCACATTCCGGGCAGTATTTCGGTATTGACTCCCAAGGGAATAAATCTTTCTGACGGCACTAACCTGGCAAATGCGCTTAATTCAGTGCCGGGCATCCAAATGCAAAGCGGAACTTTTGCAACCAACCGCATCGTTATCCGTGGAATGGGCAGCCGTACTCCTTACAATACCAACCGTATCCGATCCTACCTCAATGACATACCGCTTACTTCTTCCGACGGAGTTTCGTCGCCCGAAGATATTGATATTCAGAGTATAGGACGATTGGAGGTGATAAAAGGACCTGCATCCGCAATTTACGGTTCGGGATTAGGTGGTGCTATAAATATGTATACTCCTTCGAAACCGGGAAGTGAAATTATTGCAAATACCAATTATGGGAATTTCAATACCTGGAACAGCCACCTTTCGGGAACAGTTAATAAGAATAACATGGCTATCTGGGCCGGTCTGGGACATCTGCAATCGGATGGATACCGGGAGAATAATCATTATAAGCGTACTTCGTTGCTATCAACAGGGCAATGGAAAAATAAAGTTTGGGAGATAAATCCATTACTGATGGTTATCAGTGCCGATGCAGGAATCCCGAGTTCGCTGGGTAAAACTCAGTTCGAAAATAATCCCGAAACGGCTGCCGCCAATTGGCTCGAAGTGGGTGGATATAAAAAGTACAGCAAAGTGCTGACCGGAATTAATGTAGTTACCAAAATCCGGAAAAATGTCGTTAACCGGTTTACAGTCTTTGGGAAATGGTACGATGGATTTGAAAAACGTCCGTTTAACAATCTGACTGACAATGTGATGTCGGCAGGAATCCGCGAAAAAGCGACGATATATTTCGATAAAATGGATTTGGTTGTTGGAACCGAAATAATTACTGAGCAGTACAAATGGAAACTCGATAAGGATGATAACCTTATAAACCAAAACCGTGAAAACCGCAACCAGGTCAATGTTTTTGCAATAAGCAATTACCGTCCGGTCAGGCAGTTGAGCATTTCCTTTGCTGCTGCCGCAAATCATATCCGCTATCAGCTTACCGATCTTTATAGTTCCAATGGTGATCAGTCGGGCGAGAGAGAATTTCCCCTCATCTTTTCACCGCGAATTGGCATTAACTATGCCCCCGATGATCAACTTGCTATATATGCATCGGCCGGACATGGATTTTCGCTGCCATCGCCGGAAGAAACTTTGCTGCCGGCTGGTGATGTAAATCCGGATATAAAACCGGAGCAAGGATACCAATATGAAATTGGCACCCGAATGAATTTTTATAATAATTCCTTTGAACTGGATTTCGCTCTTTACTGGATAGAACTTAATAGCCTGCTTGTAACCAAACGTGTGACTGAAGATATTTTTATAGGCACTAACGCAGGGAGAACACGACATAACGGAATTGAAATTATGTTGAAAAACCAGTTTTTCAACAAGCCACATTTCCCCGGTAAGTTAACATCAAATATAAGTGGGACTGTTTCCCGAAACCGGTTTATCGATTTCTCCGATAATGGAAATTCGTACAATGGAAACGATTTGCCAGGCATTCCGGCACAAGCGGTGCTGCTGCAATTTACATGGAATCCAATTTCGGCGCTGGAAGTATTTACAAACTTTCAATATTTTGGTGATCAATATCTTAACGATGAAAACACATTGGATTATCCGGGTTATTTTATTGCGGATATAAAAATTTCAGCAATACTACCGATTTATAAAACAGGGGATCTCCGGTTTTATGCCGGAGTTAATAACCTGAGCGACACACACTATGCTTCGATGTTGGTTGTAAATGCAGTCGCTTTTGGCAATAATGAGCCGCGGTATTACTATCCGGGATTACCACGGAATTTTTACTTTGGATTACAATTTCAGATTCGTTAGAGAACTTTATATACAAGTATGATATTATTCATGATGTGCTGGCTTTTTATCCAGGCAATGATTTATCTTTATTATAATTCTTTTCTTTTGGCTTGACCCAAAAGAAACAAAAGGTCAAGGCTTTCGAAAAAGACGTTGCGGTTCTAATCAGGAGGTATTTTCTCGCAATACAAGGCATGAAAGATTTGAGCAACGCATGGCATTTATCGTTGCGGCGTATTGCTACGCACATGCCATCCGCACATACCTCCCTCAAGAACCGCTAACGTATTTTTCTGAGGCCGGTCCCTTTGAAATAATCTTTCCATTCTTTCAAATTCTCTACCTTTGACTTTTCGCAGAAAAATCAATTCACACCCGATTAACCAACTTAAACTTTATAAATAAAATGAAAAATTTCAGAATCATCCTAATGTTTGTGGCCGTTATCTTTATTTTTCAAGGCACAACATTTGGCCAGATTTCATCCGCCGAAGTCGATCAACTGGTCGAAAAATCCATGGCGAAGTTTAACGTTGCAGGTGTGGCTGTTGCCATTGTTAAAGATGGAAAAATCGTTCATCAGAAAGGGTATGGCGTAAAATCTGTAAATTCGAAGAAGCCTGTAAATGAGCATACTAATTTTGAAATTGCCTCTAACAGTAAAGCTTTTACAACCGCAGCTCTGGCAATTCTGGTTGAAGAAGGTAAACTGGCGTGGGACGATAAAGTGGTTAAATATATCCCTGAATTTACCATGTACAATGAATACGTTACCGCTAATTTCAATATCCAGGATTTGCTTACACACCGCAGCGGACTTGGACTTGGTGCCGGTGATCTGATGTTTTTTCCTGATGGATCCGATTTTACCATGAAGGATATCCTGTCAAATTTTCAACATTTTGAACCGGTTTCAGCATTCCGCACAAAATATGATTATGATAACCTGCTGTATTTGGTTGCAGGTGAAGTAATTGCACGGATAAGCGGTATGAGTTGGGAGGATTTTATAAGCAAACATATTTTTGAACCTTTGCAAATGGATAATTCGTACAGTGCGCTTTCGAAAATGAAAGATAAAAGCAATATGGCTATGCCGCATTCAACCGGAACAGGAACAATAAGGGAAATTGCTCTTTACGAGGATATGATTAACGGGGCAGCCGGCGGCATTATCTCCAATGTAAACGATTTAAGTAACTGGATGTTAGTGCATCTGAACAAGGGGAAATACGGATCTGGATTGGAAAAACAACTTTTTACACAAGCCAGCCAGCGCGAAATGTGGAAAATACATACCACTACCAATTTTGGGCAGAATCCCCGGTACAACTCGCATTTTGCCGGTTATGGTTTAGGCTGGGGCCTTATTGATATCAAAGGTAATTTAAGTGTTTCGCATACAGGCGGTTTGCCGGGAATGCTTTCAAAAACCATTATGATTCCTGATCTGAACCTGGGAGTAGTAGTTTTAACAAACACTGAAAATGGTGGAGGCGGTTTATTTACAGTAGTTACACAAACTATAATTGACAGTTATCTGGGTCTGGATAGTTTCGATTGGCTCGAAAACTCTTTTAAGCGCTACCAGGCAAATGAAAACGCTGGCGATTCTGTTACAACAAAAGTTTGGGAAACCATTAAAACAGCTGATCATTCACACATTAAAACTTCTGATTTTACAGGTATTTACGAAGATAAGTGGTTTGGAAAGATGGAAGTTTTTGTAAAGGATAATCAACTTTGGATCAAATCGTTCCGTTCGCCAAAACTCACTGGCCCTATGAGCTTTTATAAAGCTAACTCCTTTGCCATTAAATGGGAATACCAGGATATGAATGCCGACGCTTTCGCTATATTTAGTCTGGATGAAGAAGGCAAAGCCCAGAGCATACGAATGAAAGGTATTTCACCCAACATCGACTTCAGCTTCGATTTTCAGGATCTGGATTTGCGAAGAATAAAAGAATGAACTCATTAATAACGGGCTGTTAGCGTATGTTTGGAAAGAGAAGGGACACCAGAAAAAATTATTAAAAAATCAGACTTTTGAAACTCGTAATTATTGCATATTTTTTTCTTTTCATACTTTCATCCTTGACGGATTTGCATGGACAATCTGTTATCAAGGGTAATGTTGAAGTGTATGATTCCGAATCGTCTTCATATTTGTTTAATGTAATTTTGATGGACTCCAGCAATAAAACTTTAGCAATTTCAACAGTGGACTCTTTGGAAAATTTCTACTTTCATTCCATTCCAAACGGATTATTCAATTTACGTTTGAGTTTTATCGGTTGCTATGAGACTGAAATTAAGAACATTGTATTACGGAATGATACAATACAACTTAAAAATATTCCACTTTTTGAAGCAAACTATGTACTAAACTGGGACGGAATTTGTACTCGCAGCTTATTTTGGGGCTTGATTAAATATAAAAAAGGTTGTGGCGGCATGGAAAAAATAGAGAACTCGAAATTCCCAAAGGATAACAAGATTTTTATGGATTGTAATTCTTCAAGCAACGATTCAATTCTATTCCAACTTGATCCAGAGAAGAGAAAGGTTGCAATCGAGTTTGATAAAATTAAGGCTTGTAGCAACTTTTTTAATTACTTTCCATAACTTCAGCCGATTGGCAAGCGAAAACATTCACAAAGCTATTTTGCTATACCAAACCTGGATTTTAGTTCCTGAATAAAAACCACATCTTTTTTCAGCTTTTCCTGTTGCTGAACAATAAAAGGTGTTTTGTCGAGCTTTCCGATTACGGCTTCCATTTCTTTTGTATCGGCATATAGCATCTGGCGGAACGGATTTTCATAATCTTTCTGCCGCGAATGACGGATTTCAGCCAAAAGGTGCTTGCGGAAATTCAGGTACCAATCAAGCATCTCTCCCAGGTAAGCATCGTCGAAAGGCTTGCCATTATTGATTTCCTGTAGTGAAGCAATGGCATGGTTCAATTTTTGACCGGCATAAGCTTTACCCTGGGCAGCATAAAACTCATGAACCTGCTGCCAGCTTATCACTTCGTACGATTCGATTTTTTGTTTCAACTGCCGGAGCTCTCCGGAAGGAATAAACTGTCCGCCAACATTTTCAAACTCCTGCCTTTCAGCAATTGGTGTAAGCATTTTTATGAAATCATCCTTTGTTAGCCCGGGGTTTCTTCGGTAATGCTCAATTAAAATGTCGAAAGCATAATAAGTAATGTAATCACGATAAGCTTTGTAGGCCTCGGCAGGTTTCAAGATTTTAACCGGACGGCTGCCATTTTCGAAAGTGTGCTTTTCGAGTATTAAGGCAGTCGGTTTAACCGTTTCCTGAGTAAGATAAACTATTCCAAAACTTTGATATTCAGCATCAGTGAATACCCTTTCCGGATGATGAATCTTACAATAAAGTATTCCTGACAACAATTCAAGTAAACTCAGCGATTTAAACATCGAGTTTACGGTATCCGGAGCGAGGTAATGCGATTCGAGATGCTGAGTTTTTTCCGAACGTTTATCACGAGCTTCATATTTCCAGGCATTACGCTCAAGGGCAAACTGGTTGTACATCAGCCAGTAAGCCGGCATGATTTGCAAAACGTTATTAGAAACATCGTTACTTACCAACGAAAAAGGAAAAGGAATATCCAGTTCAGCAGGGTAATCGGCTTTGGTTAAAATGGTAAAAGGAGCGAAACGCGAATTGTGTTTCAAACTCGTACACAGTGCAGGCCAGAAACCTCTGCCAGCCAATATTTCGCCGTCAGCACCACGACTGTTATGATTTGATCCTATGGTTGCCCCGGCGGCTATATTCGCCTGTCCTTCGATAGTTGCAGCGATAAGGAACGAATTGTTATGATGTTGTTCATGAGCCGGAAAAATCAGCGAATTCAGTACTTCGCAACACGAAATGGTTGCATTATCGCCTAAAAATGAATTGATTAAGCGTGCGCCATATTTTAATTGCGAATTGGAACCTAACATAAAGCGCACTGCTTTCACGCCGTAAAAAATGCGGCAGCCTTTACCAATGATTCCGTTTACCAGTTCGCATCCTTCGCCAATCTGGGTAATGGCTTCCGGTGCCGAATTTATAGTAAGGTTTTTAAGTTTGTTAGCACCTTTCAGGTAAGCATCAGATCCAACTTTTACATCTTTAATGATACTGCAATTTTTTATCACAGTCCGGTCGCCGATTGTACCATAATATCCGCGCTGATTATCGAATTTTTTCTCAGTCATTTCGCGGTAACGGCGCTGAAGGTCAGTGTTTTGCCTGTCGCGGCTCCAAAGCCACGCATCACCGGCAAGCATTCCTTCGAAAGGAATTACTGAGCGGCCGCCGTTTTCGTTGCAAATTTCCATCCACACACGTACATCTTCCGACTCGCCTTCGGTAAGGATTCCATTCCCGAATTTAGCATGGCTGGTGGTTGACAGTTCATTTACATTGGTGATAATTACTTCGTTACCAACAATATAGTACGCCATGTAATTTACGTTGTCAACAACCACATTGTCGCCAAAATCGCAATTAATAATAATGCTGTTGTATAACCCAACCGGCATACGCAAATCGTTAAATTCCAGGAAGAAGGATTCGAGTTTCCCAATGCGGACCAATCCGAAGAATTTGCAGTTTTTAACCAGTTCAGGATTAAATTCTTCCGAAACCAGGAGGTTATTCCAGTTATCGCTGGTATTCCGGTTCCTGACCAGAACCTCTATTTCATGCGCATTCAGCTGCCTGTAACGGCTGCTGTCAGGATTCTGGACATAGCGGAGGTAATATTCATTTTTGCCCTGGGGAATATATTCGGCTGGTATAAAGTTGCTGCCCAGCGTATTAAGTGGTTCTTTGCGGATATTGTTCATATTCAAAATTTGGATTTATAAAATTATTGAATAAATTTAACATAATACTATTTAGCATGCAATTTCATGATGAATTGTACTGGAGCTTTTTTAGAAACTAATCCCAAACATACTTCCAGCTGTTATCCTTTTGCCTTTTCCAGACAGTGTGGAAGAAACCTTTGTATTCCATAATTTTGCCATCGTCGCCCTTTATCTTCCAGATAAATTTTCCGTACGTGTACCCAAGATCACCGGATTCAGAAACATCGATAAAATCAGGTGACCAATTAACTGTGGCATCTTTCAGCCCTTTTTTCTGATAATAAATTTTAATGTTTTCATTGCCTGAAATCAGCGTGTCATTCTCCCTTTTTATAACAGCATTTTTATCAGCGAAATAATAAAAAGCTTCCGCAATTCCTTTCTCTGAAGTCATTTTCTCGAAGGCTTTCTCAGTCTGAAGTATTTCTTTTTTAATTTCTTCTTTGTTTTGTGAATGTGCACTAACGGCGAACAAAAGTATTACCGGAATAAGTAGAATTGAAGCTTTCATGGTTTTCTGTTTTTAAAGTGCGGTCGTCAAAAATGGATGGATATTTTTGCATTACTCATAGAAGTTACCCGAAAATGGCGATATCGAAGTACTTGACTGTCTGCCATGCACAAACTTTGACAGATGCACAACTTCTCCCGAACTTTAGGAAGGTGCTGTTATACCTTGTTATTATTATTGTCAATCTGTTCTAAAATCAATTCAGTTAATGTTTTTACATTACTATTTATAGTACCGTTCATGTATCGTTCAAAGACGCTTTTATTGTCAGGTGGATTGAGATTCAATTTTATGTCTTTTTCTATAGCTAACAATCTTAAAAACTCTCTTTGTGTTCGTCCATTTCCTTCTCTGAAAGGGTGTAGATAATTTACATTGTCTAAAATTTCGGCTAATTTTTGAGCCAAATCTTGTTTGTTAGTTTTTCGAATGGCTCTATATTCTTCAATAAGAGTGTCAATGTAATGAAAGCCAATATGAAAGCGTTCGCCATCAAAAAAAGGTCTTCCATTTTTGCTGATATTTACGGTTCTGACTTTTCCCGCCCATTCATACACATCTTGAAACAAATAGTAATGAATGATAAGCAATGAATTAGAGTCTTTGATTTTGATTGGATTTTCAATTAACTCTTCAACTCTTTTAGAAACTTTTAAACTCTCATAAGCTAACAGTATTTTTTTATGTTCTATATTCGCCAGATTACGCAGCACACCATTTTTATTGGTGTATTTGTAATCGTTGTCAATGTATTGATAGTTATTTTCCATAAATGGTATATAACTTAGCCAAAAAGTCTGTTTCTGAAATTATACCAGTTTTCCAATTTTCATACAATTGTATCAATTCTTTTGTAGGTTCAAAACCCTCAAACATGTTTGTACCAATAGCGTTTGCTGCCCTTTCCAATTTTTCAATGTTGGGAAATTTCACTCCCATTATAGTTAAGTTTTTACGGTCAATGTCTAGTGATTTATACATATTATTCGATTATAGCTTTAGTACAAAGATATGAATTTTCCACGATTCTAGTCTTGTTTTATTGGCACTTTACCATCTCACAGCATAACGTTTTGCGGCTTACGAAAGCAACCGATGGAGAATATCATAAATAAAATACTTTTTTAAAAAAGAAAGCCCAATGCAACTGCAACTCGATTTAGATTATAAGATACATGAAAAGTTTGAGTGGGAAATAAACCTTCTCAATCCACTGAAACCCTTATTAAATCTGCCGCATGTTGTGTGTCGTAAATTATTCTTTTCCTTTCAAAACCATGTTGTAATTCGTTCTTATTCGAAATTTTCCTTTCCCATTTTCAAGATACTCTATATATTGTTCTGTTGGGTTCCCTTTTCTATCTAAATAATCAATAAAGGGTTCATCGATTATGGAAGAAACTCGGGTTTTAACTGGCCAATATTTTTTTGATAAGGTGGATATAGGATGGAATGTTTCAAAAGAAACTTGCCTGTTTCTAAAAATACTATTTTCTTTCTGTACTTTAAATACCATAATTGTTGGGAAACTCATTAGTCCATGAGAATTTCCCCATAATTTGGATGCTAACATCCTGATTGTCCGGGAATCTTCAAAATAGGATAAACTGTCAAATTCCGATGCGACTAATGAAATACTATTGTCGAAAAGAGTAAAAAAACAATTGTCTTTATATTTTAAACAAACAATAGAATCCATCGGTAACTCTACCATATAGGTAATGCTTGTTATTGCCAAACTATAAGTGTTTTTCTGAGATTCTAAAACTAACTTAACTATGTAACCCTTATCTCTAAAATGACCGGGTAAATTAGAAAGGTATATAAATTTGTCTAAAATCTGTGTTATTTCTTGTTTATGTATAATATATGTCGACTGGCTTTTCGCTAAAGGCAGAATCAAAAAGGATGTTATAATAAGAAAATAAAATTTCTTCAGAAATGGAGTTTTTATCATAGTATATCAATTTCAACTAATTGTTTAACATTAAATTTCTCATCAAATGAACTAAAATTAACTTAGGAAGGAGTTTGAAAATAGATTTACAACATTAAAGGCGTATCTGCAATCTTGCGCATATCTTGCCTTTAAGCGTAACCTTTTTACTATTACGCAAGCACCCCAAACTCCATGCTAATATATATCTTTTAAATATATCCGTTGGATTATTAAACCATATTATTTTTCAAATCTTAACAAAGTAAAAGTAATTGAAACACTTAATAGCTCAATAGAAAGTTACAATCTTAATATTTTACAAAAAAAAGCCGGCAACCAAAATCACCGGCTTTTCAAAAACTTTAGAATGAAGATCATGCAACAAAATTACGAGCCAGTTTCAGCGCTTCATCCAGTCCCTGAGGGTTTTTACCTCCGGCGGTTGCAAAACCTGGTTGTCCGCCGCCACCGCCTTGTATAGCTTTGGCGAGTTCGCGTACAATATTGCCGGCATTCATATTTTTGGATGCAATTAAATCATCGGAAACCAAAACGCTCAGGGTAGCTTTTCCATCGTTTTCGGAACCCAGTACAAGGAAAAGGTTCTCAACAACAGCGCGCATACCGTAAGCAATATCTTTTGCAGCGGTAGTATCGGCATCAATTCTTTTTGCAAGGAAATTTATACCATTAATATTCTGAACCTCAGCGATCAGCTCATCTTTCATTTTCAGTGCTTTTTCGCGGTTAAGTGTTTCCATGGCTTTGCGCAGTTCGGCATTTTGATCAATAAGTTGCTGAACAGCTTTTAATGGCTCGGTAGGGCTTTTAACCAATTGCTTCAAACCGGCAATCAAAGCTTCCTGCTCATAAACATATTCTTCGGCTTTGGCAGCAGTTATTGCCTCAATACGACGAATTCCGGAAGCAATTGCGCCTTCGCTTACTATCTTCACCAACCCGATTTGCCCGGTTGCGTCCACATGTGTTCCGCCACAAAGTTCAACGGAATCGCCATAACGGATAACCCTTACTTTATCGCCGTATTTTTCGCCGAAAAAAGCAAGTGCACCCATATTTATTGCTTCGTCCATGCCAACAGCCCGGTGTTCGTCGCGCTGCGCATTCTGGCGGACCAGTTTGTTGGTCATTTTTTCGATAGCAAATAATTCTTCCTCAGTAACTTTTTGAAAATGAGAGAAGTCGAAACGCAGGTAATCCGGACCTACAAATGATCCTTTTTGCTCAACATGGTTTCCCAGTACTTTTCGCAAAGCGTAATGAAGCAAGTGCGTAGCTGAGTGATTGTTAGCAGTAGCTGTTCTGCGATTGGCATCAACCACAGCCCTGAAGGTTGTATTTGGATTTTCCGGCAGATTCTCCACAATATGAACGATCAGGTTGTTCTCTTTCCGGGTATCGATTACCTGCAGAATTTCGTTGGCCGAAGCCAAAGTTCCGGTATCACCGGTTTGTCCGCCACTTTCGGCATAAAATGGGGTACGGTCGAAAACAAGTTGGTAAACGTCCTTCCCTTTAGCGGTAATTTTGCGGAAACGGGTAATTTTTACATCAGCTTCAGTAGTGTCATAAGCCAGAAATTCAGTGCTTTCCGATGCTTCCAGCTCGTGCCAGTCGTCAGTGGAAACGGTTGCGTCGCGGCGCGAACGGTTCTTTTGTTCTTCCAGTTTCAGGCTGAAATTTTCCATATCCACATCCCAGCCTAACTCGCGGCTCATGAGTTGGGTAAGGTCGATAGGGAAACCGAATGTATCGTACATCTCAAAGGCAAATTCACCCTGTATCAGTTTCTGGTCGGGATGAGCAGAAATATACTGATTGAATTTAACAATACCGGTTGCCAGGGTGCGCAGGAACGAAGCTTCTTCTTCATGTATAACCCGCTCAATAAGTGTGTGATTGCGTTTGAGTTCAGGGAAAAATTCACCCATCTGGGCTTCGAGCACAGCAACAAGTTTGTACATCAGTGGCTCGCGCATATTCAGGAACGAATAGGCATAACGGACCGCACGGCGCAGAATACGACGTATCACGTAACCGGCTTTTACATTCGAAGGGAGTTGCCCATCGGCAATGGCAAAAGTTACAGCACGAAGGTGATCGGCGATAACGCGCATGGCTACATCACTTTTCGGATCAGAGCCATAAGGTATTCCTGTAATTTTTGCTATTTCAGCGAGCAAAGGAGTAAAAACATCGGTATCGTAATTGCTTTGTGTGCCTTGAAGCACCATGCAAAGACGCTCGAATCCCATACCCGTATCCACATGCTTTGCCGGCAGCGGAACAAGTGAACCGTTAGCCTGACGGTTGTATTGAATAAATACGTTGTTCCAGATTTCAATAACCTGAGGGTGGTCGTTGTTAACGAGTTTATCGCCGGGGATTTTAGCTTTTTCAGCTTCATCACGAATATCGACATGAATTTCGGAGCAAGGGCCGCATGGACCGGTGTCGCCCATTTCCCAAAAATTATCCTTTTTGGAACCTCTCAAAATGCGATCTTCCGAAATATATTTTTTCCAAATTTCGAGAGCTTCAGTATCTTCGGCCATGTTATCAGCAGCATCACCTCCGAAAATGGTTACATATAGTTTTTCTTTGTCAATTTTATATACCTCGGTGAGCAATTCCCAGGCCCAGGCAATGGCTTCTTCTTTAAAATAATCGCCGAACGACCAGTTTCCCAGCATTTCGAACATGGTATGATGGTAAGTATCGTGACCAACTTCCTCCAGATCGTTATGTTTTCCTGAAACGCGGAGGCATTTCTGCGAATCGGCAACACGCGGCCATTTTGCAGGTTCGTTGCCCAGAAACCAATCTTTAAACTGGTTCATTCCGGCATTGGTAAACATTAAAGTCGGGTCGTTTTTTACCACCATTGGGGCCGACGGAACAATATGGTGTTGTTTAGAAGTAAAGAAATCAAGAAAAGTACGGCGTATTTCGGCGCTGGTCATCATTAAAGGTAATTTATGGGATTTGAGAAATAAGTATTGTCAGTATTGTATTTGGTTGTACTTTAGTTGTTTAAAAGCCGGAAAAAGCAATGTGGGTAATGTAGTCAGCGGCTTTTAACAATTGTTCACATCCCAAAAGGCTGCAAATTTAAGTTAAATAATTATTTTTGCCGTTACCGGAATGAAACTAGTCATGATAATTAGTGATCGCGATTGAAGATTTCTATAGGTTAAAAGGTTCAATTGCCTTCGGCGTTTAATGCTTCGCGTTCAATTGCCTTCGGCGTTTAACTGAACTGACATTGAACCTTTGAACATTGAACCTTTGAACATTGAACCTTTTAACTCTTCAAACACTTCAAACTCTTCAAACTAACCCCTAAATCCTAACCCCCAAACCCTTTATAAAAAGTGGCCAAAGTAAAATACCAGTTTAATACCAAATCACTGAAAATCGAAAAGGTTCAGGTGACGATGAAGGAACGCCTGATGCGGCTTGCCGGTTCTATGGCTTTCGGATTGGTATTTGGGATGGTCGTGATAGTGCTCGCTTACAATTTCATGAAGTCGCCGCGCGAAAAGGTGTTGCAGAATCAACTTGAACAATATAAACTGCAATATAAGATTATGAACGACCGCATGGATAAAATCCAGAAAGTACTTGCTGATGTTCAGGATCGGGATGATAATATTTACAGAGTAATTTTTGAAGCAGAACCAATTCCTTCCGAAGTTCGCAAAGCCGGATTTGGAGGCGTTGACCGTTACGAACATTTACAAGGACTTGATAATTCGAATATTATAGTTAATACAGCCAAAAGACTCGACGAAATCACCAGTCAGCTTGTGGTTCAAAGCAAATCGTACGACGAAGTTTTTAAACTGGCAAAGGATAAAGAGAAACTTATTGCTAGTATTCCTGCCATTCAACCGGTTGGTTTCCATGATTTAAGGCGAATAGGTTCATTGTTTGGGTATCGCACCGATCCTTTTTATAAAGTTACAAAATTTCACGAAGGCATTGATTTCACGGCACCTGTTGGTACACCTATTTATGCAACCGGTGACGGTATTGTGTCTGAAGCTGAATACAACAGTGGGGGTTACGGTCAGAAAATTACCATTAACCATGGATACAGCTACGAAACTGTGTACGCTCACCTTTCGAAAATAAAAGTCAAGAAAGGACAGCGTGTTAAACGGGGCGAAGTAATTGGTTTGATGGGAAATACCGGCAAATCAACCGCTCCCCACTTGCATTATGAAGTTCGCAAATCAGGTGTGCCTATGAACCCGATTTATTTCTTCTTTAATGATATTACTCCTGCCGAATACCAGGCTATGATTGAGTTGTCGAAGCAACCTTCGCAGACGCTGGATTAGGATTGAACGCGAAGCAATTGAACTTTTAAACTAAAAAAACCATGGCCCTTCGAAAACAACCCGTCGGAAAACTTTATTACCGCATTGGCGAAGTAGCCGATATGTTTAAGGTTAACGCCTCGCTTATACGATTTTACGAAAAAGAATTTGATATTATAAAGCCCCATCGCAACAACAAAGGCAACCGCATGTTTACACAAAACGATGTGGATCATTTTCATTCCATCTTTCATTTAATAAAGGAAAAAGGTTACACGCTCGAAGGTGCAAAACTTCAGCTGAGAGGAAAACGTAACGTTACTGAAGCTCCCCAAGAGGAAGTTTTAAAATCGTTGCTCAGGATGAAAAGGTTTCTGCTCGAATTGAGGGAACAGCTTTAGTTGCTCATCTTTAAAAGTATTCTTGTTTTCTGTTTTTCAAATATTTAGATAAAATTTTATTGATAAAGTTTAGCACGGATAGTTGCAATCTCTGTTGGGACTGATGCAGATAAATTATCGAGCAATTCATCAATTCTGCTGGCTTTGTATTTGTTCAGCAGCAATTTCTGTGCTGAAATCAATATGGTTTCCTCAAGTTTTTCCTTGGTTTGTTTCCCTTCCATATACAGTGCTACCTCATTGTACCAAAGCAAAACCGGCATATAAACTGTTTTATCAATAAACTTTTTTTCGAGCGAAAGCAGGTTGTATCTTTTTGCAACCGAAATCAGGCGACTGTATTTTTCGGCACTCAGCAATGCCTGCAGATAGGCAGCAAAAAAGAGATGCCAGCGGGTTTCGAAAATCTCTTTTTTGTAAGCATCGAGGAACGTTGATGCATAACTCACCGCATTTTTAGCCATTTTATTATACACAAGCGTACGTGTATAGAAACTGGCAAAACCGATCTTGTTGTAAAAACTATTTGTCTTTTTTGTTTCAGGAATCGATAAATTCATCAATTTCAATGCTTTATCGTATTTTCCACTTCGCAAAAGTACGCCGCAAACATTCGCGAGGTAAAATAAATAATCGCTGTTTTTTTGCCTGATGGAAAGGTACCCGAATTTTTCAGCCAGCTCCAGTTCATTCAGTTTGCTGTGCATCATGGCACGATTCGAATAGTAATTAGCAAGCAGCCGTTTCGAATAAAAAACATCACTTTTAAAAATAGAGTCCAGTTCATCGTAAAGAACCCTCAGTTTTTCAAAATCGCGGTAGTTGTAAAACAGAAATGTAAGCCGCACAGCAGCCCGGTAACGTGTATAGCCATCAAGTGTGCTGTCGCTGAAAGTATTTTGCAGAAACTCATTAAAATAAATCGGGTCGCCATCGGGCGATTCATGTTGATTGATAATTTCCTCAGCAGCCTGGTTGAGTTGTTTATTAATAGCTATGCAGCGGTGATAAGCTGCCTCGTGTTTCTGCAGATAATCGTTTGTAGGCTTGTAAAACTGGGTACGCACACGTATCAGCAGGTAATCCCTGAAATTTTCAATCATTTCATAAAACCTCAGGAAATAGTAATTTGAAGGATTTATTGATTTGACCCTGGCCAGGATTTCTTTTTCTTCCTCAGGAGTAATGGCATCAATCATTACCTGTTTCTCCGTATAAGAAAGCCATTCATAAAATTTATCCACATCCGCTTTATCCAGCATTTCGGTTATCCATGTTTTGATGTAGGAAAAGGAACGTTTATCAATGCTTACATCGAACTCCCTGTGCTGGTTATGATGGTGACAATTGTAATGTATTGTGCTTAATATCTGCTTGTTAACTCCTTTAGTGAATTTGTGGATACTCATCAGGTAATCAGCCTCATGTGGATACAGGTGGTTGGCAAAATCGCTGAAAGTAACAAGTTTGATCCTCATTGATAATATTTTGGGATGAAATTACATCAAAATGTAACAATGAACAAGATTTGAGGCCACTTATAGAATTTAACCTAGTTGTAATTGTTTCCAGTGACTGATTTTGTGTTGATTGAATTCCTAAGCCGAAACCCTTTTACATAAAAAAATGAGAGTTGGCAGATATCAGTTTACCGATATTCCAACTCCCACTTCAACCCTCAATCAATAGGATTATTCCGGCAGGTTAACCTGATGGAAAATGTACTTTCAATTAATAAAATTTGCTGTTTCGGTATTAAAAACTTCCGGTTTTTCGAACATCATAAAATGCCCGCATTTAGGAACCATAACCAGTTTACTCCCTTTGATGAGTGCTGCGCCATTTTCCGCAATTTTGGATGTGAAGCCAGGATTCAGGTAGCGGTTGGGAATAAGCATATCATTTTCGCCAAAGAAAATAAGGGTAGGGACTTTGATCTGCGGGATTTTTTCAAGCACCGCTTCGTCAACCATCCCATGCACCGAACGCGAAACGGCAAGGCAATAATTTTCAAAATCAGAAGCATCGCGCATTGCAATCCTGTCTTCAATCATAAATTTTGCATCATCAGGCATGCGGTAAAAGTTACTTGCAAGGTTCGATTCGATAGCATCAACAGTAGTAAGGCGAACCAGGTTTGGAGTCATTACATCTTTAAACCAGTTTTTCTGTCCGGCGGTAAATGATTCGAAACCAGCAGGATCAACCAGTATAAGTCTTTTTACAAGCTCAGGTTTTTCCAATGCCAGCACCATCGAAATCTGTCCACCCATCGAATGACCGGCCAGGTTAACAGGATCTAAATCAAGTTTCTGTATCAGTTCGGCAATTACGCCTGCATAAAAGGTCATCAGTCCGCTATGAGGCGCTTTCGATGATTTTCCATAACCCGGCAGATCAACAGCTATAACCCGGTATTTTTTACTCAATTCGCCGATATTCTTTTTCCATGCCGGCAAATAACTGCCAAGCCCGTGAATCATTAGGATAGTTTCGCTTCCTTTTCCTTCGTCAATATAAGCAAGTTTTATACCGTCGTTCAACTCGGCATATTTAACCGGATAATCGTACTTTAATTCGCTCATCGAACTTATTTTGGTCAGATTTTTATAAGGGGCACATGCTGTAATCAGCAGCAGAAGGAATGGAATGAATGATCTGATTTTCATATTTTCAAGTGTTTTCATCTTAGTGTGCATTACAGGAGTTATCAGAACATCAGCCATTTATATACTACGAAAGCTGTGTATGGATTCACCGGTCGTGTCGCAGAATTTCCATTGATCGATGCCCCGTGCGAATCGTCGGAGCTATCGAAGAAATCGCCAAGCCACATATAGGCAGCGTGCATTTCGATGCTCATGTAAGGTCCTAAAGTGTATGAAACAGATCCGTTTATTTCGCTACCCAGGTTCCGGCCTCCGTTCTGAGGTTTTGCCGGGCTCACTGCCATAGCAGTTCCTGCTTTTACATTGAGTTTATGGGGAATAAGGTCGCGCGTTGCATTTACAGTTCCGCCAATTAATCCATAACCCATGTTGGAAATATCAGAAACTACCGGCGTAAAACGGTTTACGACGTTAGCATGCGGGAATAATAGATAAGCGCCGGTTCCCACAAAAATACTTGTTGGCATTCCATAGTAGTTTCCGGTAACTACTCCTGTGTATTTTTTATCGGTAATTCCATTCGGATCACCCGAAGCATAAATAAAGTCAGCCGAAACATAATCATTTACAGTGCGTCCATATCGGTATGCTGCCCTGATATTTCCTGCAAAGCCTGCTATATCCGACGATTTCTGATAACCGGCTTCTGAGTTTGATCTCACGGTACCCAGGTTGTAGTTTAAATAACCGCTCAGTTGGATAGGATCGAGTAAAAATTCCGGATTACGGCTAACATTACCTCCAATCCACACAATATCAGCTTTATAATCTTTTTGCATGTTAAATACAAAACATCCATTATAAGCAGCCATGGTGCTGGCCAATCCTTCGCCGAAAACCGAAACCCCGCCCTGACCTTTACCGCGGTCGCGAACATAATAAAGCGAGCCGCCGGCACTCCATTTCATATTTAATTTGTGATGATAAACCAGCTCGGTTAAAGTAACATCATCAGCCGCCTCGGTATTGTTTTCGTAAAGAAGGTAATAACCTGCTTTTACTTTCTGGTAATCGCCGTCGTATCGGGCCGAAATTCCAACAGCATCCGTGCCCCAATAGGAAAGCCGGTAACCGGTGGTTGTCATTTTATCGAACATGGTCCGGTACGGATTGTAAGGCGTATCGTAAAGCCTTTGCAAACCTATATTTATAGCAAAGTTTTTTGCAGGAATCAGTTCTAATTCAACATTCTGAGTCTGCAGGTTAACCTGATCGCCGTTAATTGCTCCTCCTTTATTTCCACCAATGCCATATGCCTGGTCGCCCCAGGTCCAGTCGATTTCGAAAGAAGCTCTAAGGATCGCTTTTCCATTAAATAGTTTTGGCTGGTAAATAAAGAAAGGGATGATACGTTGTTCGAAATAATTGGAAATAGCTGTATCGGAGGTAGACGAAGAATTTGGTCCGAAAAGCCTCCCGACTAATTGCCCGTTAAACATGCTTGCTTTGGGATACATATCGGTATGTACACCCTGGCTTATAAAAAATGCCAGGAACTGGAATTCCTTGTTTGCCTTGGCATTGAAAGGCATATCCTTACTGAACAGGTTGAATTTATTGGCATCCGATGCCGGTGTCCCGCTGCTGGTTTGAGCAGAAATCCGGAATATATTCGCCAGGAAAACTGCCAGAAAAACTAGTATTATTTTATTCATGGTGCACATTTTAGGTATTAAAAAAAGCAAAGCCGAAGAATGAAATCGCAACGGCTTTGCCTTAATTTATTTATAAACCCTTAGCTTTAAAGCAAAGCAAGTTGCTTAAGGTACGCGAACAAATTTCTGCACATTCAATACACCAAGTGTTCCGCCGTTGGAACTTCCAAAACCAGCTGCCGGGGTTGGAGGAACGTTTTGAGTTCCTGAGGTTTGAACAACTTCGTACCAAAGTAATTCAGGACTGGTTTTAATTTCGAAAATACCTGAAGCTACTGCTACGTATGGCAATTCCTGGTTACAGGTGATGGTCCAGATGTTGCCGGTTGTTGATTTTGCAATTTCAAAAGTGCCTGCAAATACAAGATCAGGAGTAGTTGTAGTGTTACCAATATTAAACTGGTTAACCTTGTAGGTGAAGTCGTCTTTAAATTCAGCTTCTACTTTAAGTACGTTAAAATAGGTTACCAGCAAAGGGGCAACATTGCTGCCTTCTGACAACCATTTGCCAATGATACCTAAATCTTTTGTAGCAGCATTCGATTCGATAAGTTCTGCTACATTCATTGCAGCTCCTTCGTTATCATAAATTGCTGTTGCTGAAGCTGGTTTGATACTGAATTTTTCAGTTCCCTGTATAATGGAAGTAATTACAAGATTGATAGTAGCAGTGGTGCTGCCTGCTGTGTGAGTTACCGTATAGGTGAAATCGATGGCATCAGGAGCTGTAACTGTGAGTGAGGCTGCATCAAGTGCACCTGTATTATCAGCTTTTGAATAAACAGCTTCTGAAAAGGTTACAACGATGGTTTTGTTATCAGCTGATAATTCGGCTGATTTCAGAGTGGGTGACAGATTTTCATCTTTTGAACACGAGGAAAGGCTTGTAATAACAGCAAATGCCATTGATGCAAATAAAAGTGCTTTGTTTTTCATGATTGAGGTTTTTAATTGATTAGAATTTAGTGGGTTAAAAGTATTTAATTGAAATGAGTGTTGCGAACTGATAGTGTATTTCTTTGGGTTGACTTATAAAGTATCTGTTTGTAAATAATGTTTTAAATTTCACTAAAACAGATATTTATATTATACTTATCTGGTGTTGACCATTACTTTTCCCCAACGAATAACATTGGCGCCCCAGGCGTAACCTATTCCGGCAGCTATCATAGATATGATACTTCCTTCGGCAATTTTACCTGTTTGCTGAGCCAGATGAAGTGAAAGTATCTGATCTATTTGTCCCAGATGTCCATAGTTTTCCAGATATATGGTTTGATCAGTATTTAATCCAAGTTCGGAAACTAATCCGAAATAAAGTGAACGTTTGAAATGCAAAGCAGCCAGGTAATCCAGTTCTGATTTTTCGATTCCGGATTTAGCAAAAGCTTTATCAATGCATGTCATCCAGTTTTTCATCGAAACCTCATTCAATCGCTCTTTCATATGCTTTTCGTCGAACACGCGTAGCGATTGGTAAGCCTGCGACAAATTTTCGTTTGTAATTGGTTTCTCGGTTCCTCCGAATTCCACGCCGGCATCCCTTGCCATTGTTCCATCAGTAATTATATGGGTTCCAAGTAATTCGTTATAGCCAAAGTTTTTCTTTAGAAGTATAGCACCGGCTCCTGCAGCCAGGTTATACATGAACGATACCGAACTATCTGTATAATCGAGGAAATCGCCGTTACGGTATCCACCTGCAATTAGAACTGTATTTATATCAGGATCGGAAAATATCATGTCCTTAGCTATTTTCAGTGCAGCAACCGATGTGCCGCATCGCTGCTGGATATCTATAGCCCAGGCATTTACAGCGCCAATCCGTTCCTGAATATAAATTCCGGTTGTTGTAAGCGGGAATTCTTTCCATTCTTCGCCAATGGATAAAATCAGGTCGATTTCAGCAGCCGCTACCCCGGTATTTTTGAGGCAGTCAATGGCTGCAAGTGCGCCCATTTCCTGGGTGCCATCGACAGGACCGGCTACTGGTTTTTTAACAATTCCCAGTTTGTTTACGATGGCTTCTTCGCTCCATTTCCCTTTTGTGGCGTCCGAAATCTGCGCAGCAGTCATATATGTTTCTGGAATATAAATTCCGGTTCCAACAATGCCTGCATGAAGTGACGGTGATAAAGATTGTATCATACTAATGGAGTGAGTTTAGTAAATAAAAAGGTTGCTTCCCACAGCAAGCCCGGCTCCTGAGGCCATAAACAACACACGGTCGCCACGCTTTATTTTTCCTTCGGTTACAGCATGATGAAATGCCATTGGCACACAGCCTGATCCGGTGTACCCGAATTTATCCATTACCGTGGTGGTTTTTGACATGGGGACTTCAAGTATTTCCATCACTTTGCGGATAACGGAAAGGTTGATCTGTGTAAAAATAAAATGATCAACATCGCTGATTGAGCAGTCGTATTTTGCTAAAAGCTTGTTAACGACCATGGGCCATAATCTTTCGTTTCGGTCGCCGGGCATTGCTTTCAAACTTAAAAGGCCTTGTTGCTGTGTGTCCAGAATTTCTTTTGTGACCGGCATTTTGGTGCCACCGGCATATACTCCTATAAAGTCGAACTGGGTTCCATCCGTTAAAAGCTGGCTTCCGATATATCCTGAAGAATTTTCTTCTGACCGTCCAATAACAACAGCTCCGGCGCCATCAGCAAAAATGGAATATCCGAAAGCATCGTCAGATCTCAGGTATGCGGGCATATTATAAACCCCAATCACAACAGCATATTTAATAGTCGGATCAGTAGCCATAATGCGCACAGCATTATCAAAAGCAATCGTAAAACTGGCGCATGAAGCCGAAACATCAAATGTCGAAGTCCAGGTTTCTTTTTTCTGAATCCTGCCTTGCACGATTATTGAAGTCGCAGGACTAATATATTCAGGCGTATCGGTTCCAACTATAATCAGCCCGATATCATCACTTTTTAAACCAGCCGCTGCAATGGCATTAAGGGCGGCATGAACAGCAAAATCGGCAGTAGTTTCTTCAATTCCACGCAAGCGGGCCATATGGCGGCCATAAATTCCGAGCTTGTTTTCGATTTTATCCGAGTCGAAATCGAGCCCGGTAAGGCTTTTTAGCTCTGCATTGGGAATTACTTTTCCCGGAGCATATGAGCCTGTGCCTAGTATTTTAACTGATAACATTTAGTGTTGATTTTGTTTTTATAAAAACCCAAGTTTTTCTGCCTGCTCTTTAAGGCTTTCCCTGAAATCGGGGTGTGCAATGGAAATTAACAACGCAGTACGTTCCCTCACTGTGCGACCGGTGAGGCGGACACTTCCCCATTCGGTTACAATATAATCGGTATGGCTGCGGTGCAGGGTAACAGCGCTGCCTTCAGGAAGATAAGGGACAATAGTCGAAATTTTCCCACCCCTGGCGGTTGAACGGCAGGCAATAATCGATTTTCCTTTTCCATCGGTACCTTCGATAGCTGCAACTGCGGTATCGGTTTGTCCTCCCGTTCCCGAATATTGCTCAATACCAATTGATTCGCTCGAAACCTGCCCGGTGAAATCAATCATAATGCAAGTGTTAATCGATACCATTTTACTATTTTGTTTCATGGCACAGGGATCGTTCACATAACTTCCACGCAGAAACTCAACACTTTGGTTGTTATCGAGCCATTTGTAGAGCTTTTCGCTACCCATAGCGAATGTGCAGATGAACTTATTTTTATGAACTGATTTCTTTCTGTTGGTAATAACTCCAGCTTCGTACAATTCCATCATGCTGTCGACCATCATTTCGGTATGAACGCCAAGATCTTTTTTGGTGTGCAGTGAAAGTGCCGCTGCATTTGGAATTTCACCTATACCAAGCTGAATAGTTGACCCATCTTCAACCAGGTCAGCAATATGTCTTCCGATACTTAGGGCAACTTCGTCGGGTTGCGGTTCGGGGAGGGTAGGAGGCATTTGCGAAAATTCAACAAAATAGCTCACTTCGCTAACATGTACGTGCGTATCGCCTAATGTACGTGGTAGCTGGTCATTTACTTCGAGAACAACTATTTCGGCAGCTTCAATAATGTCTTTTTCATATGTAATACCTAACGAAAGCGAAACAAATCCTTTTTCATCAGGTGGCGTGCAGGTTCCGAAAAACATATGCGGGCGACGAACTTTGAGCCTGTCGGTAGCCGCGCGGTGAAGCATATTCGGGACATACGTTACCGTGCCGGTTTTGGCTTTTAATGCCTGCCGGGATCCGGGTGCATGAAACCAGCTGCAAAGCTCAAAATGCCCTTTCATTTCGGGGAGCATATAAAAGTCGTATGGCTTCAGAGTAAGTACCGAAAATACTTTAACATCGGTTACCCGATCTTTTGCAAGGTGAAATTTTGCCATGCATCCCTGTGGCTCCGAAGCGCATTGAGCAACAATAATATCGGTATCACTTTTAATGAAACCAACAGCTTTTTCAATACTGATAAGCTTTTCGCGATATATCGAATCGGGTGTTTTCATAAAATGAAAAGGTTTTTTCTTTGTTAAACTGAGGCTTTGTTTCTGGTCGAAAAATGCAGAGCCAGGCTCACTAGCAATGATATTATAATGGCTGTGGCTGCTGCAATTGCAGGATTCTGTACTTTACCTGTAAAATATTTGTCGAAATATCCCATGCTGAATCCAAGGCTGTTTATCATCCACGGGGATACATAATATACCAGAAAATATACAAAAAGCGCCGTAAGTGACCCTGTTACAGCAGTTTTCAACGAAGTGTTTTTGATGAATATTCCGAAAACGATTGGGATAAACGCAATGGAAAAGAAGGAGTAAACTCCATTTTGTGCAAATATGGCCACACTCAGGTTGGGATGCAGAATTTGTGAACGGGCAGCCATAAACGAAACTATTGCCATTCCTACAATTACAAGGCGATTAATTAATATGTATTTTCGATCGTTGACGATATGTTTTCCAAATAATGGTTTTATAATGTCGGAAGTAATGGTTGTACTTAAGCTTTGAATTAAGCCTTCAATAGTAGAAAGTCCTGCGCTTATCAGGCCCAATATTACAACCAGGCCGATACTGATTGCTACCCAGCCCTGCGAAAATATTTTTACAACATAAGCAGGAATTACACCGTCAACGCCCAAAGGTTTTCCGTTGGCAGTTAAATCAGGGAAGGTAAGGCGGGCATATAAACCTGTGAAAACTACAGAGTAAAACAATAATTGGATGATTACTGCCGAAATCAAATACCTGTTCACATCACTTTCTTTTTTAAGCAACAATGATTTGGTTATAATATGCGGCTGACAAACAACAGCTGCACCCACTACCATTTGTACGATAATAATTTCGAAAAAATCGCGGAATAACGGACTTGCCGGATTTGTAGGCTTTATCAGTTCCGGATTTATCGCTGCAAGTTTATCGAAAAAGGCAAAAACACCATCTTTAAGGTAAACATACCCGGATGAAAGCAGCATGACAGCTACTATTACCATGATAACCGCCTGAATAGTATTGGTGTAAACCATTGAATTGGCACCGCCAAACATCATGTATCCAAAAACGAAAACCACAACAAAAAACAACATCCAGGTTTCGCTCACATTCAGGGATTGACTCATTACTTTGGCAATAGCTACCAGGATAAGCACAATAAAAGTGAGCAGCAGAACCGAAAGAAAAGCGATGAATAAAGCGTATCCTTTGCTGTTATAACGACTTCCGATCCAATTAGCCAGCGTAAGCGCTTTCACGTTAGTACCATGTCGGCGAAAACTTTTTGTAAGCACAACCAGCGAAACCAATGATGCAATTGGAAAAAATATTCCGAAAGAAAGTAAACCGCTTATTCCGTAAGCAGCTATCAGTCCGGGATTTATAACAAAAGTAGCGGCACTCGTCATAGCTGCAGCCAGCGATAACCCGACAAACCACGGAGAAAAATTCAGACTGCCAAGGGCGTAATCGCTGATGTTTTTCGTACGAAGTGCTCCACGGATTACGAAAAACAGGATTGCTGCAGCGTAAATTGCTATCAAAATCCATCCACCTGTTACTTGTTGAGCTGAGGCCATGCTTTTAGTATAGTTTTATTTTGTTGGAATAGTTTTGGGCTGGTGATCAGGATGTGAAAAGCAATATTCACGAAACAGGAGGATATTGCTTTTCACAGTTCATGCTGAAATTATAGTAATTATTTCAGTTTGGCAAAAATTAATTTACTATTCCTCCGTCAACGCTCAAAGTGGCGCCATTGATATAAGCAGCTTCGTCGCTGGCAAGGAAAAGATAAGCAGATGCAATTTCTTCCGGCATACCCAGTCTGCCCAGAGGCACTTTTTCTTCCATTGATTTCAGAATATTTTCAGGCATTTTTTTAACCATTTCTGTTGCTATAAATCCAGGAGCAACAGCATTTACAGTAACACCTTTACGCCCGAGTTCGCGCGCCAGGGTTTTAGTTATTCCAATCACACCGGCTTTGGTAGCCACGTAATTTGTTTGTCCGAAATTTCCATAAAGCGCCACAACCGAG
Organism: uncultured Lentimicrobiaceae bacterium; assembly: GCA_964420555.1. Classification (GTDB taxonomy): domain Bacteria; phylum Bacteroidota; class Bacteroidia; order Bacteroidales; family UBA4417; genus UBA4417. The sequence goes on from CAYQTT010000002.1 coordinate 352,470, forward strand.
GATGTGTTAATAATACGGCCGTATCCCTTTTCGACCATGCCTGCGCTGATGCATTTGGCACAATTAAACACTCCTGTGAGATTAACATCAATTACCTGTTGCCATTGGTCTGGTGTCATTTTTTTGATAGAAGCATCACGGGTAATTCCTGCGTTATTGATAAGAATATCAATGCGTCCGAATTTTTCAACAGCATTTTGTGTTGCTGCTTCCACATCGCTGTATGATGCGGTATTAACTTTTGCGAAAAAAGCTTTTCCTCCTTCTTTTTCTATTTCCGAAACCGTAAGAAGTCCTTTTTCTTCGTTCATATCCCAGATGATAACAGTTGCACCTTCGGCTGTAAATTTAATGGATGCTGCGCGCCCAAGTCCATCGGCACCACCGGTAATAACAGCTATTTTGTTTTCGAGTCTTTTCATTTTTTTAGTTATTATGTGCTATTTTCTGATTGCTATTTTAAGTCTGCCGGTTTCCGGTTTCCAACTTCCGTCTCCCTTATTTAATATTTTCAATAATCAAAGCCGTTCCCTGTCCACCGCCGATACAAAGAGTGGCAAGTCCTTTGTCGGAACCGCGGCGTTTCATTTCATAAATCAGGGTTGTGAGAATGCGTGCTCCGGAAGCGCCTATCGGATGTCCGAGTGCGATTGCTCCACCGTTAACGTTCACTTTTGCAGGATCAAGTTTCAGATCGCGGACAACAGCAATGGATTGTGCTGCAAATGCTTCGTTTGCCTCAATCAGGTCAATATCAGCAATGGTCAGACCTGCTTTTGAAAGTGCTGCATTGGTTGCTGGTACCGGTCCGTAACCCATAATTGCGGGATCAATGGCAGCATTGCCGTAGGATAAAATTCGAGCCAGTGGCTTAACGCCAAGTTCTTTAGCTTTTACGGCTGACATAATTATAAGCATACAAGCGCCATCGTTGATACCTGATGCGTTACCGGCTGTTACAGTTCCGTCTTTTTTGAAAGCAGGCTTCAAAGCTGCGAGTTTCTCAGCTTTCATACCGTGTTTCGGGAATTCATCCGTATCAAAAATTATTGGATCGCCTTTGCGCTGAGGAATTGAAACAGCTACTATTTCGTCGGCAAAGCGTCCTGCTTTTTGAGCATCTTCAGCACGGCGCTGACTTTCGAGTGCAAACAGATCCTGCTCTTCGCGGGTAATATTCCATCGTTCGGCAATATTTTCGGCTGTAATGCCCATATGATAGTTTTCGAAAGCATCGGTCAATCCGTCGAGGATCATACTGTCCATAACCTGTCCGTGCCCCATGCGAAAACCATTGCGCCCTTGTAGCAGAAGGTAAGGAGCATTCGACATGCTTTCGGTACCACCGGCCAGCACAACATCAGCATCGCCAAGCATTATAAACTGTGCTGCCATCGAAACAGCCCTGAGTCCTGAACCGCAAAGTTTGTTGATTGTCATTGCCGGTTTCGAATCAGGAATACCTGCTTTTATAGCAATCTGCCGGCTTATGTTTTGCCCCAGACCAGCGGAAAGTATATTCCCGATAATGGTTTCCGAAACATCGCTTCCATTAATCCCTGCTCTTTTAATGGCCTCTTTGGCTGCAATAACCCCTAATTCAGTTGCCGATAAACCGGCCAGGGATCCGCCGAAATTCCCAACGGCTGTGCGCACTGCTGATACTATGACTACTTCTTTCATATGGTGTTTTTTTATTGTGACAATATGGTATCCTTGCCAAAAGTTTTTTCGCGTAGAATGTAATTTAACGTTAAAAGCAATTTCAACGGTTGATTTTCAATATTTTCCACGAAGAAAAAACATTCTCCATACCAGAATCCAACTGAAATTCAACTAAATGAGGTTGACGGAAAGAAGTATTATGTATCGGCGATAGTGTTAAATGTCAGAATAACAGAATATTATATGTGATTTATATGCTATGGACTTAACTTTTTCAAATATGTGCTTTTGCTTTTGAATACACTGTGATATTATAATAAATTATGGAGCAGTATCAACATGCATATTTGTTAATCTGTTAACATAAATTACAGATGTAGAAGAAAGTCAGGATTTATTCTAGAAATACTTTTTCTCAACTAAAAATTCGGTAACATATTCATAAACACCTTCTTCGAGGGAATAGAATGGTGCCGGATATACGGCTATGTTTATGAGTTTCGACATATCAGCTTCAGTAAAATACTGGTACTTTTCGCGGATATCGAGAGGTGTATCGATAAATTCAATTTTTTCGGGGAGATCGAGGGCTTTGAAAACGGCTTTGGCGAGGTGCAGAAAAGCGCGGGCTTTACCAGTTCCCAGGTTGTATAAACCGGATTGTGGCTTTTCATGCATCATAAAATAGAGCACATCAACCACATCTTTTACATAAACGAAATCGCGAAGTTGCATTCCATCAGCAAATCCTGAACGGTGCGAACGGAAGAGTTTAGTGCCCCCGGTTTCATTTATCTGCTTGAAAGCGTGTAAAATAACAGAGGCCATACGACCTTTGTGATACTCATTCGGTCCATATACATTAAAGAATTTCATCCCTGCCCAGAATGGAGGCGTTTTCTCCTGCTTTAAAGCCCAGCTGTCGAAATTGTTTTTCGATTCGCCATACGGATTCAGCGGGCGAAGACTATCCACGATGGAATGATCGTCAATGTAACCATGCTCACCCATGCCGTAGGTAGCGGCGGAAGAAGCATAAATCAAGGGGATTTCATACTGTGTACATGCTTCCCAAACTTGTTTTGAATAGTTAAGGTTGAGGCGATTGAATATTTCAACATCAAATTCGGTGGTATCAGTCCGTGCTCCGAGGTGAAAAACGGACACAACTTCGCTATGGTGTTTCTGAAGCCAGTTTATAAATTCGTCGCGGTGCACATGACCGGCAACAGATTTGTGATCAAGGTTATGGTTTTTCAGCGGATTGCTGAAATCATCGACAACAATAATGTTGGTCAAACCCTTGTTATTGAGTTTGTTTACCATACAACTACCTATAAAACCGGCAGCTCCTGTTACTACTGTATATGTCATAATGCTTGAGTTTTCGGGGAACAAAGGTAGGGGAAAAAGAGGTTTGAAGAGTTTCTGGTTTCTGGTTTCTGGTTTGAAGGGTTTGAAGAGTTGGAAGGGTTTGAAGAGTTTGGAGAGTTCAAGGTTCAAAGTTCAATGTTAAAAAGTTTAAAATTCCACTTATGTTACTTCTGAATGCGAAGCTATAAAACGCCGCAGGCAATTGAACCTTTGAACGCGCAGCCTTGAACGCGAAGCAATTGAACGCGAAGCAAGTGAACGCGAAGCAAGTGAACCCTTAAACGCCGAAGGCATTGAACTTTACTCTATCTCAATTTCGCTCACAAACAACCATGCTTTTTGTCCTTCTCCGGGATGGGTAGGAGGGCAGGTGCCGATGTTAGTGGCTTTAATGCGGATATACTGTGTACGAAGATTATCGAAATTGCGTGCCAGCATTACCGGGCCGTCCAGACGGATGTCATCAGTTTCGGCCGGATAGTAGGTGTTAAGCAGGGTAAATATTTTTCCGTCAACGGATGAATAAAACTCAACTTTTTCAGGCAGAAATATCCAGCTAGCCGGTAACTGCAGCACGTCAATCCCCAGCATTGTAATCGGTTTTACTTCACCCAGATCAACAGTAACTTCGAAATCATCGCCTTCATATCCCATCCATTGCTTGTTCATAGGATTTGATGAGCCGATAAGTCCGTCGAACAATCCTGAAACCCCGGGCCCACGATATTTTGGACTGGGTTGTGTGGTTAAAGTGGCGGTTTTTATGCCTTGTACAAAAGTGTACATCCTGCTTATAATCTGGCTCTGACCACTTCCTGAAACGGAAATCGCTTTGAGCGTGCAGTTTTCACTAATAGTAAAAGGCGAAGTATATTTTTTTGAACTTATGCCCGGAGTGGTTCCGTCGAGCGTATAATAAATTGTTGCATTCTCTCCGGTAGAGGTAAGTTCAATCTGCTGCGGCCCCGGGAAAGCGCCATCAGCCAGCGAGCACCATGGTTTTGGCACATAAACAGCAGGTTTTGGCGTTGCTGTTTTCGAAATAAATGCCTCGTTTACCGGTCTTCCGATCCATTCAGCAGGAGCTTTTAAATTCAGGATGCGAGCGACAGTTAATGCAGTATTTGCATGATCGTTAGGCATTTCGAGAAGTGCATTCTTTTTAATTCCGGGACCTGAAATTATCCACGGAACTTCCAGTTCAAGCATGCTTTCGCCACCATGGCCATAACCTACTCCACCATGATCGGACGTAATGATCAGGGTAGTGTTTTGCATCATTTTGGCTTCCTGCAGACCGGAAACGATTTTCCCGATTTCAGTGTCAATTTCATTGATAGATTCGTAATACTCTTTAGTGTTAAATCCTTTGGTATGCCCGATGTGATCAGGAAGTCCATAATAAATAAAGGTGAAGACCGGTTTATCTTTTTTGATATAATTCATGGCAATTGACGTAACCATAACGTGTCCCTGGATAAACTGCTCCTTACTGATAACTTTCTTATTCACGTAAGTTCCAAGCCAGTCCCAGTCGTAAAACATAGCCGTAACTGCTTTAGGCATCTGCTTGCGGATAAGCGTAAAAACAGAAGTAAAATACCCGTCAGCATCTTTTGCTGTAGGTTCAAAACCCTGGTTTAAAAGACTCCATTCGTTTGATGTAACCCCATGCTGCTCAGGGCCTGCCCCTGACAGAATAGTTGCCCAGTTGGGTGCGCTGACTGTAGGCATAACTCCACGGGTTTTTACCGAAACAGCTCCCTGCCTGATCAGCGTATTCATTACCGGAGTGTTTGAATATTGAAAAGCCTCAGCCGAAACGCCGTCAATACCAATTAAAATAACCTGTTTTGGGGCTGATGACTGTGCTAACGTATTGATAGTAAGCAACAGGAAAATTATGAAACTGAATATGCCGGTGGTTTTCATCATTTGGGAATTTTAGATTATAAAGATAGTTGTTTTTTGAGAAAACATCCGGAAGGGAAGGTGTTTTCAATTTCGAGGTTTCGAAAGATATCTTAGCTTAGGAAGTGTAAGAACTTCAGGTATGGTGCTGAAGAGCAAATATACCCCGCTGTTGAGCAAGCATAAGACGCTGTCAAACAAATGTTAAGCACACAGATAAGACGGATTGATCAGATTATCACGGAACAGTTGATATGAAATCGGGCAGGTTAAAAAACGCTTTTAACAAACCGATTTCCTGTACCTATTTAACCACAATCTCATCCAAAAACACCCACGATAGTCCGCCTGCCGAAGGATGCCACGATGGTAATTTTTTAGTTCCTGTGATATAATACCGGATATAGCGCTTGTTTTTGAAATCGCCTGTAAACACATAGTTCCTGGTTACTTCTTCTTTTTTCTGATCCCCTTTTACTTCATATGTGCCGGCATTATCCCAGGTAATTCCATCAGCTGAAACCATGCAGGTAACCCGCACGGGATGTAAAATCCAACTTTTGGGATCCCATAACGATCCGATGCTGATGGAAGTAAATGAACGGTTTTCGCCCAGATCAAGTGTAATCTGCGGATCTTCATTTTCCCAACCCAACCAGTGAACTTTATAACTGTCGGCACCCTGAACTCCATTTGTTATAACCGCCATATTGCCACAGCTGTATTTGGGATTGGGCCCGGGCGATGCAGTCGCTTTTTTGCGGAAAGCAATATTGTCGTCAACCTGAACATCAATAAACCTTAGGGTTGCATTGTAATAGCTATCGATTGTAAGCGCCGATTCGTTGAGGTATTTTACTCCGTTATTTTTACTTACGGTGTTAAAATCTTCGAGTATCGTTTTCATTTCCGGTTTTAAAATGAATTTCCCACCGGTTTCGGTATACCAGCCCCGCGGTCCGAACATATCGTTTTTACCGATTTCCATGGTTGCAAACTGAACCGGTAAACGGCTCACTTTAACGCGCTGAACCACCTCCGGACGTTTGGCTACAGCAGCTTCGGCCTGGTCGAAGAGTTTATTGTAAATTGCCATGTTTTGTGCCGATAGAAACGATTTCTCGTGGTGTACGGGTGAACCATATATATCGAGCCATTCGTTGGATTTGATGAGTTCCGATTCCAGTAAATCGATATACTGCCGCAAAAACGGCGCAGCCTCAGCATAATATCCATCGAGGAAGACGGTTTTAACCGAATCGATATTCACATCCGGATTCCAAAGCAATCGTGCAAGCATATAGGCTTTTAATTCAGCCATTTCGTTGCCTTTCATGGTGTTAGTCTGCTGGAAATGTTCGTACGCTCCGTTTCGGGTAAGGAACTGAATATTAGGTTGTAACACATGCAGGTTAGGGAAAGGCGTAACGCTGTTGGCAAAATCGACGGTATAATCCCAGAGGTAAATGTTATGAGTGAGTTTTCCCCAATCGGTAATATCTTTAGCAAAGGACTGGCTGGTCGGATCGCTTTCGATGCTCTTGCTACGGTTAAGTTCGATGGTACAAAGCATAATCTGAACATTATCAGCCGGTTTGGTAACTTTTGGCGCCGCACGCGAAAACTGGTAGGCCAGTGTCGAAATGGTTTTATCAGGAAATTTAGCAGCAACCTGGTTCACAAATCTTAGTAATGCACCCGAAGGAGCGCCTTCTTCGGCATGAACGGCATTACATTTATCGCACTGGCAATAGGAAAAATTGTCGCCCTGGCTTACCGACCATAAGCGCTTATCAGGCTGTTTTGCCATTTCAACGGTCAGTTTGTCGATAACCAGTTTCAGTACATCCGGATTCGACATGCAAAGCTGATCGATGATGCGTTTGCCATTCATATAGGCAAAATATTCAGGATTTGAGCTAAAATAGGTCTCCCATGGCACCAGCCTGTTAAACGTATGAACATAATATCCATCGGCAAACACTTCATGAATATTGTCAACACGCATCCATTCCTTATAAGCCGAGTTTTCGTTAAACTGACCGTGAACGATCCTGAGTGTATTTGCAGGTTTATCCGAATAGTTTATAGTACTTAACTCAATGGTCTTATTTTGAGGAACATACTCAACATCAGGCGCATAAATGCGGCAACCGAGTTGTTTTTCGAGCAGATCAACAACACCGTAATAAGCGCCTTTGTGATTTCCGCCAAGGATAAAAATCTTTTTTCCCTGAGTGCTGATGCTGAATTCATCCGGTTCCAGTTTTGTTGAAGTACCTGATGGAACCCTGTTAGTGAAACCAATCGAAATTTCAGCTTTCGCAGATTTTACCTGGTCGTTAACGATATTGAGCATACATCCCGAAATGCGCGAAATATATTCCTGCAACAATTCAGCTGCCTGTTGTTCGCTGGCAGTAGCTTTTACAGGCACTACAATCACGTAGGCCGATTTGCCGTTATCGATGATCTTCAATGGATTGTCCTTTGCCAATGCAGGAATGGCAAAAATCAAAATGCCTGCGATCAAAGCAAGGAAATAACGTGTCTTCATAACCGGTTTATTTTTATGTGATTTTTTCGTTCTAACAGGCAATTTACAAAATTCCTGAAACAGAATTCAATTCTATACTTAGTGAACCTTAGTGCTCTTAGTGCCTTAGCGGTTTAACTTTCCAAAGCAACCCTTTTTCTTTACTCAACTATCAGCTCATCTCCAAAAATCCAGCACGGCTGCCCTTTATATTCATGCCATTCGGGAAGTATTTTCGGACTGATTGCCATTACTTTAATAAACCGTACTTCCGTTTCCGGGAATTTACTCTCAGCAGCTTTCATTTCTTTTTTTGATGGTGAGCTTGCATCAAATTTGATTGGCTCTATGTTCTTCCATGATTTTCCATCCATAGAAAATGCATATTGAACTTGTTGCGGGTACAAAACCCAGTCTGCCGGACTTTTAACGAAATTCAGTTTCACCGAACTGATTTTGGTTGGCTTCATCAGATCGACAGTAAATTCCATATCCGTTCCTTCGTATCCCTGCCATCCCGATTTATAAGCGTTTGAACCTGTAAGCCCGTCGGTCATAGCCTGGTCGCCGGTACCTGGATATTTGAACGAATAGGGTTTAACAATGGAAACCGGTTTGCCGGAAGCTTTATTTACGTTTATTTCCCGCTCATTTACACTACCTGCAATTTTGCCGTTATTGAAAAGGGCGGCTTTTACCACGGCTGATTTGTAGAGTTCAAAGGGCTCAGTGTACAACGCAGAAGTTGAAACCGGATCGTTGCCATCAATGGTATAGCGGATATCCATTCCTTTGGTTTCGCTGCTTAGCACAACCAGATTTCGGTTATTATCGCGTTTCATAGTGAAATCGGCAATAAATGAGCCTTTGCTGTAATTAACTTTAAGATTATCGAGGCGGGGAAACTGGTTATCCATGCGGTTTATAAAATCGTCCCAGTTGCGTCGTTCCTGCTGCGACCAGGCAATTTCTGCCAGAGCAATGGCCCTCGGAAATGCCATGTATTCAACTACATCGGATGTTTTCATGTACTCCGTCCATACATTACCCTGAACGCCAATAATATGTTTTACCTGGTCCGAAGTAAGCACCGGTGGTACAGGGTTGTATGAGTAAACGGTTTTTAGGGTCAGATGACCTCCGATGGCCAGCGGCTCAGTTGCCGGATCTCCCTGGTAGTAGTCGAAATAACAATAATCAACAGGAGTCATAATAGCATCATGGCCCTGTGTGGCTGCATCAATGGCTGCCTGTATTCCACGCCATGCCATAACAGTTGCTTCCGGTGCCAGACCGCCTTCCAGAATTTCGTCCCAGCCAATAAGTTTACGGTTTTTTGAGATCAGGAATTGTTCGATCCTCCTGATAAAATAACTCTGAAGTTCAGCTTCGTCTTTCAGACCTTCGTTATGAATACGGGCCTGGCATTTAGTGCATTCCTTCCAGCGGATTTTTGGCGCTTCGTCGCCACCGATGTGAATATATTTTGATGGGAAAATATCCATAACCTCGGTAAGGATGTCCTGCATTACAGTGAAAACGGAATCGTTACCGGCGCAAAGAATATCGTCGGCTACACCCCATTTGTAACGCACTTCGAAAGGTCCGCCTGTGCATGAAAGTGCAGGATAAGCCGCAAGAAGCGCAACGACATGCCCCGGCATTTCAATTTCAGGAATTACAGTAATGAATTTGGTAGCGGCATAAGCAACAATCTCACGTGCTTCAGCCTGGGTGTAAAAACCGCCGTATGGAATATTATCTGATTCGTCAGATTTTTCTATCTGCGATCCCTTTCGCATAGAACTGATGGTTGTAAGCAACGGATACTTTTTAATTTCAATCCGCCACCCCTGGTCTTCGGTGAGGTGCCAGTGAAATGTATTAAGTTTATACATTGCCATGATATCAATGAATTTTTTAATAAAATCAACCGGGTACATATACCTGCCAACATCGAGGTGCATACCACGGTAACCGAATCGCGGCATATCCTTAATGCTAACAACCGGCAGCGTATAGGCTTTTGAACCTGAACCCGGTTTTTCGATATCAGGAGGTAAAAGCTGTAACAACGTCTGCAGGCCATAGAAAAAACCATTGGCCGAAACAGCTTTGATATGCACATTTGATTCGGTGATTTCGATGGAATAACCTTCTTTCCCGAGAGCCACATCTGCACCAAGAGTAGTAAAAACGATGGTGTTGCTTTTCGGAAAAGCAGCATTATATGACGAAATACTTAAATTCAATCCTGAAGTACTGCTGATTTTTTTAGCCAGCAATTCAGCCATATCCATGGTTCCGTTTGTTTCGTCAACCTGAATACGGGTACCAGATTGAATTATAAAAACGCCTTTCCCTTCGGTAACCTGCATGGGAACCGGAACAACATTTATTGATCCGGCTGTAAGGATTTTTGCAAATGACAGCATTACAAAGCTGATTATTAGAAGTTTGCTTATTGGGTTCATGGTTTTTCTGTTTACTGAAAAAGCAAGTTATGTTTTTATGAATAGTTGCGCAATACAATTCGGGTGCCTGAAGAATAGTTTCAAAGGCGCAATGACGTTGTATACAAGAGTGCTTTGCTGAGTTCCCTATTTTTCAAGCGATTGCAATACAATCTCCTGCATTTTATCTGCATTAAGTTCCATTTGTTCCACCAGCCGGAACTGAACTTTTGCACGGTCGAGGTTGTGATCGGGATATAAAGTGCGGAAATAAGGATCGCCATCAACAAAGTCGGTAAGAAAGCGCAACCCGATAATAAAAGTCATAAACCGGGCTGAGAAAGCAAGATTTTCAATTTCCACTTCGGTGAGTGTATGGCGGGTGCTTTTTACAAATCCCTGTGTGTAGGCTTCGTAAATCGGAAGGTTTATATCAACTTTCGATAAGTCTTTTTCATCTTCAATGGCTGTATTTGCCCCAGTGCGAATTGCATCCCCGAAATCGAATAATATACTTCCCGGCATAACCGTATCCAGGTCAACGATGCTCATGGCATGTTCAGTTTCGTCGAATAGAATGTTATTGAACTTGGTGTCGTTATGGGTTATACGCATCGGTAGCTTGCCCGATTTTATGAGTGCAGGTATGGTGAGCATCTGCTCGGTCCTTGACTTTACGAAATTAATTTCTGCAGGTATATTTTTTACCCGGCCCATAGGATCGTTTTTAAGCGAAGTATAAAACGTTTCGAGGCGTTTCTCCATATTGTGGAAATCAGGAATCGTTTCGGTTAGCGTGTCGGCAGGCAAATCAGCCAACAGCGACATGAAAATTCCAAAAGCTTTTCCGCCTTCGTAAGCATTTTTCGTGTTTTCAACTACATCATACACATGCATTTTGTCGATGAATTTGTATAATCGCCAGTAATGTCCTTCGTCATCAATGAAAAACTTTTTGCCATCGGTACAGGGAATAATTTCGAGTACTTTAAAATCAAGTTTTTCGTTTTCAGCAAGTTTTTTTGCTAAATGACTGGTAACTACAGCAATATTATTCATCAGCCCTTCAACATCCTTAAAAATATAGTTGTTTATCCATTGAAGGAAATACCCGGGATGCTCAGCGGACGAGGTTCTGATTATAAACGAATCATTAATATGACCGGTAATAACCTTTTCCGCGCTAATGTATTCGCCTTCGATGCTGAAATGTGAAATAATATTTTTAATGTCTCTTTCCATTGTATTACTTCCAAAGTTGGGCAGGGTAAATGCCTGTTTTGATTAGTTGAGCTAATTTTTCGATCACAATAGGTTTGTCCTCTTTATAGGTTACTCCAAACCATCGTGCGTTGCTTTTAAGAACTTTTACTTTTGCCTGCGAACTGTTTATCAGGTTATCGATAGCGGTAGGAATATAAAATTCGGCCTTCAGCGAATCGCTGTTTGCTTTCACAAAATCGCTGAACATCGGCTCTGTCTGCTTGAAATAATCGGGTGTAAATCCCCAGAAATTCATCGAAACTAAAGTGTCCGGTTTCAGGAATACAAAAGCACCATCCGAATCAGTGTATGCGATACCACCGTTTTTGTATTGAATATTGGTGCGCTCGGTCACTGATTTAAGGAATTCGTTTTCGTCGGCCAGGCAAACCCCGCGTGACACAGTTCCGTGCTCCGACATGGTATTCCCAACCTGGTAGCCAACCAGTGAATACTGTGTTTGTTGCCCGGCTGTGAGCGAATTAAGGTAATCGGCCATGGTTTGAAAAGCACCTGAACCATAAAAGTCGTCGCCATTTATAACGGCAAAAGGTTCATTTATAACGTCCTTGGCCATAAGAATAGCATGAGCCGTTCCCCAGGGTTTTGTGCGTTCGGGCGAAACAACCGAGCCGGCAGGAACTTTGTCAATTTCCTGAAAAACGTATTCAACAGGAATATGCGGTTGCAATTTGCTGATAAAAATATCTTTAAAATCCTGCTCAAAACTTTTACGGATAATAAAAACAACTTTTCCGAAACCAGCCCTGATGGCATCGTAAATAGAGTAATCGATAATGGTTTCGCCCGACGGGCCTACTGGGTCAATCTGTTTCAGGCTCCCGTAACGGCTGCCCATACCTGCTGCAAGTACTAATAAGGTTGGTTTCATGATAAATTATATATTTTTGTTTTTTTAACTGCGTATTTTATGTCCTTTAACTGCAAAGTAAAAGATGAACAAATAAATTGGCACCATGAGCCAGTATGCCTGCTGGTTCCCGAACGATTCAACCAATTGCCCGTATCCCAGCGGAATTAATGCACCGCCTGCAATACCCATGATCAGCAACGCCGATCCTGCTTTGGTAAATTTGCCAAGGTCAGCAATGGCAAGCGGGAAAATAGCCGGCCACATAATTGCGTTGGATAAACCCAGTAACGCAATAAAAGCAACACTGGTTATTCCGGAAGTAAAAATTGCTGCCAGCGCAAACAAAACTCCTAATACAGCTGATATAGCAAGTGCTTTGCTTTGGCTGATCAATCGTGGGATGGTCGCAATTCCTATAATATAACCAGCTACCATTGCCAATAGTGTGAAAGTAGTAAAAGTGCGCGCTGTTGCAAGCGGTATATCCTGCGAAAGGCCGTAAAGTATAATTGTATCGCCAGCCATCACTTCAACACCAACATACAGGAACAAGGTAACGAAACCGAGCCACAAATGCGGGAATTGGTACCATGCTGTTTTATGCGAACCATTTGCTGCTGCTGTATCATCTTCCTTATCTGTGTCAACATCAGGTAAATGGATAAATTTTAAACCTATTGAAAGCAATGTAAGAGCAATAGCGATAATGATGTAAGGCACAATTACTTTATTGGCAAGGGAATCGAGCAACGGAACGCGGTCCAGACCGGTTATTGACTCAAGTTGTGCTACAATATTGGTTGTATCCTGATTTAGTACAATGGCACCAAGTATCAGCGGGCTGATAGCTCCTGCAACTTTGTTACAGATACCCATGATAGCAATGCGTTTTGCTGCACTTTCGCGCGGACCCAGAACAACTACATAAGGATTTGATGCAGTCTGAAGCAAGGCCAGACCAGTTCCCTGGATAAAAAGCCCGGTCAGGAAAAGTCCGAATGTACGTGTAAGGGCCGCAGGAATAAAAACCAGCGAACCCAAAGCAATGACAAATAATCCAAGAGCCATCCCGTTTTTGAAACCCACTTTATGCAAAACCCACGACGACGGTGGCGCCATGAAGAAATAGGCAATATAAAACGCGAGGGTAACAAAATAAGCCTGAACATTATTCAGTTCACATGATATTTTCAGAAACGGTATTAAAGTCCCATTCAACCAGGTAATAAAACCGAAGATGAAAAAAAGTACTCCGATAATGGTGATGGACAACATGTAATTTTTGCGGTCTTCTGCCGTAGGTGTTGTGTTCATTGTCATAGAGATGTTGGTTAGTAGTTCAATTTTTCAGTTTATTAATTAAGGATGTTCCTGACCTGGTAAATTTTCCCTCCCGTCTTCACAGAATCGAATTCCCTCATTCTCAAATTCTCACATTGTCACATTGTCACATTGCCGAATCATTCCACCTCATACCTCACAAACACTTCAATCGCTTCATATTCAGCCATTCCCAGCTTATCGTACAGACGTGCAGTGTTCTTATTTCTTTCTTCGGCACGTTGCCAGAATTCGCGTTTGTCGGCACCCATAAACATGGCGCCGTCTTTTTGCGACTGATGCCTGAAAATTGCATTCCGTTTTATAACAACCTCTTCAGGACTGAGCGGAACGGCCATATCAACCATTTCGATGTCCCATTCCTGCCAGGCCCCACGGTAAAGCCACACACGGCAATCCTTCATCCAGGCTTCATCTTTCATGCGTTCGAGGGCCTCGATGATAATATCGATGCAAACGCGGTGTGTTCCGTGTGGATCGCTGAGGTCGCCGGCGGCATAAATCTGGTGTGGTTTCAGTTCGCGAAGGAAATCCATTGTTTTCTGCACATCAGCATCAGTAGGAGGTGCTTTCTTAACGGTTCCGGTTTCGTAGAACGGCAAATCAAGGAAATGCACATTTTTCTCCGGAAGACCGATGTAACGGCACGATGCTTTTGCTTCACCACGACGAATTGACGCTTTTACTAACAGCAGCTCAGAAGGTTCTATACTTTCTTTCTTTCTGCTTTTATAGAATTCTGTAGTTTCTTTATACAGGAATTCTGCTTTAGGCTCAATGATGCCATAAATTTTTTCGTAATTCCTAACGAAATCGAGGTAACGTATTGCATCATCATCACTTACGGCAATACTTCCCGAAGTCTGGTAAGCTACATGTACATCGTGTCCATGTTCCACAAGGCGGGCAAATGTTCCGCCCATCGATATTACATCATCATCAGGATGCGGACTGAAAAGTGCTACCCTTTTCGGGAAAGGCAATGCCCGTTCGGGTCGGGTCGAATCGTCGACATTAGGTTTTCCTCCCGGCCATCCGGTAATGGTATGTTGCAGATCGTTGAAAACCTTAATGTTTATTTTACTGAAAATATGGCTGGTGATGAGGTCCGAAAGGCCGTAATCATTGTAATCGCGTTCAGTAAGTTTGAGCAATGGCTTTTCGGTTTTCATACAGAGCCATAAAACAGCTTTGCGGATCATACGGTCATTCCATTCGCACTGACCAACACGCCATGGCGATTTAAAACGGGTAAGATCAGCAGCTGCCGGCGGATCAATTATAAAGGTAGTATTTGTATGATTCTGGAGGTAACTCGATGGAATTACATCCGTTACCGGTCCTTCAACCGCTTTTTCAAGAATTTCAGCTTTTCCTTCGCCCCATGCCATGAGAAAAATTTCTTTGGAAGCCATTATAGTTCCAACACCCATTGTGATAGCGAAATGTGGCACATGCTCTTCCCCGTTAAATGAATCGGCAGCATCGTTGCGCGTCAGCCTGTCGAGGGTAACCAGCCGTGTTTTCGAGTTGTAGGCCGAGCCTGGTTCGTTAAAACCTATATGCCCGGTTCGGCCGATTCCAAGTAATTGAATATCAATTCCTCCTGCTTCCGAAATTTTTCTTTCATAATCGCGGCAAAAAGCGGCGACATCATCCTGGTCAATGCTTCCTGATGGGATATGAATATTTTCGGCTTTGATATCGAGATGCTTGAAAAGCCTGTCCCACATAAAGTGGTTGTAGCTTTGCTGATGGTCGTGTTCAAGTGGATAATATTCATCAAGGTTAAACGTGATTACATTCGAAAAGCTCAGTCCTTCCTGTTTATGGTTGCGGATCAGTTCGTTGTAAACGATAAGCGGCGTTGAACCGGTTGCAAGGCCTAGGACTACATTTTTTCCTTCTTCCTGGCGTTCTTTAACTAGTTTCACAATGCGGGCTGCCACTTCTGCCGAACCGGCAGCTGCCGAAGGGTAAACCTGAACGGGTATTTTTTCGAAACGGGTAACAAAAGCGTCATCGTTCCACATCGAACTGTTCGATTCCGAAGGATATCCTTTAATATCAGCGAGTTTCATGTCTATTAAACTTTTTTATTTTAACACAATTTTATTTTCCCATAGTTTTTCGGGATTTTCTTTGGCAACCAGGTAAGGCCGCATTCGATACGACCAGTTGTAATCCCTGGCCGGAATAAGGTATTTCTCCATGGGCCATGCTCCCCAACTGTCGTCGCCACCCAAACCGCATTGCAGGTAATCGAGGTTCAAATCTGTGAATTTCTGTTTCGATACAAGATTTCCATGCTTGCCTTTATGCTCAAAACCTTTCAGATCGTCGTAGGTGTATGGTAACGCACTGAATCCCAGGCTAGGCGAACCCTCAAAATATATACCAACCGATTTGCCGTCGCTGATCGAAACCCATTTTACTTCGGAGCGATAACCATTTTCCTGTGGTCGAACATAGGAAGTGTACATTTCATCGGTAGTTGAATGATATTTTCCGACAAAGGCAGCTGCTTTCCGGTCTATGTAATTCTCAAAAGGACCACGTCCGAGCCAGTCAACCTGGTTCAATGATCCTGTGAGGCGCATATTCATTCCCAACCGTGGAATCCATGGCTGGTTTTGCCCGGCTTTCAAGTGGTTATCAACCAGAATATCACCTTTCCCGGTAACGGTATATATCGAAACCAGCTCGCTGTTCGCATCAGGCAATAGGAAATTAACGGTAATTTTGATTGCTTTCACGTTGGATTTATCCAATACAACCGATTGTACTTTCCTGTTTTCGCTGGCATCGTACCAGGGTTTGCATTTTACGAACATTCTGCTTCCGACGTCATTATCAGTTGGCGCCCGCCTGAAATTGGGAAGTGGTCCCTGTTCAAGCAATTGCTGACCATTGTAGGTGAATGAACCTATGGTGCCGGTGGATTTATCAAACTGAACCGCAAATGTTTTGCCTTTGACAGTAATAGAATTATCGGTTTCAGTTGTTTCGAGCGCAGATAAAGTTGATGCACTTATTTCAGCTGCAGGAGTAGAAAATAATTCAAACTGTTCCGATGCAAGGAGGTGGAATTTACCTAGCAGCGGCCTGTCGTCAGTAGTAACAAGATACACGGTAAGATGATAATATTTTCCTGGTTTTGCTGTAGGCGTTTTCCACGATATACTATAATCGCGCGAATTTCCGGGAGTTATATTTTCAGTTGTAAAAGTTCCTTGGGTAATGACTTTGCCATTTTCAGTTATTTCCCATTGTATAAGAGTGTTTTTCAGATCCTGAAACGCATATTTATTTGTCATGCGGAATGCAGGTTTCTTCAGGTCAACGGCAGTGAATTTTACATACTGATACACTTTTTTAACCTCTGAAAGTGCCGGATGTGGTTTGCGATCCGCAAAGACTAATCCGTTTGTACAGAAATTTCCATCACTCGGTACATCTTTCGGACCAAAATCTCCGCCAAATGCCCAGAATTGTCTTCCCGCTGAATCAAATTTCTGCAATCCCTGGTCAACCCAATCCCAGATAAATCCTCCCTGGAGTTGTTCGTTGTTATCAATCGCATCCCAATAATCAACCAGGTTGCCGGTGCTATTTCCCATCGCGTGAGCATATTCGCACTGAATCAATGGTTTTTCCTGTTTTTTTGAAGCATAACTGAGCAGGCTGTTTACGCTTTCGTACATCGGGCAATAAATATCTGTATTCCACTCATGCAGTGCACGTTCATATTGCACAGGCCGGCTCAGGTCACGGGTTTTGATCCATTTGTAAGTTGCATAAAAATTAGTTCCATTCCCTGCTTCGTTGCCTAATGACCAGATAATTACGGATGCATGATTTTTATCTCTTTCCACCATACGGCGGGTGCGGTCGATATGCGCGTTTTCCCACATGGGATTATTTCCTAAAGTGCGATCGAGATTGTAACCCATGCCATGCGATTCGATATTGGCTTCGTCAATCACATACAGTCCATACTCGTCGCAAAGCTCGTACCAGTATGGATCGTTAGGATAATGGCAGGTGCGAACAGCATTTATGTTGTTCTGCTTCATTAACTTAACGTCCTGTAGCATTAGTTCCCGTGAAATTACATGACCTTTTACCGGGTCATGCTCATGCCGGTTTACACCTTTCAGTTTAACGGCAACACCGTTTATCAGAAACAAACCGTTTTTTATTTCGCTGCTGCGGAAACCGATGCGGTTACTCAGGCTTTCGATGCATTTTCCGTTTTGATCCAGAAGTGTTAACGTAAGGATATATAAATCAGGCGTTTCTGCGGTCCATTTTTTTACATGTGGAATGCTTTTTTCGTAGCGCAGGCTATCCTTTCCGGCTGCTGAAACAAGGGAAATGATTTCGGACGAAACAGGTTTTGTTGTATTGGCTTTATCGTAAAGATTTATTTGAAGCTTATAGTTTCCGGCATCTTCAGCTAAAAGAGTATTGAATAAAATGTCAAGTTCCAGGTTTCCGTTGGTGTAATTGTCCTTCAGATTTCCTTTGGCAAAGAAATCACGCACATAGGTTGCGGGGCGGGCATACAAATAAACATCGCGGTTAATTCCGCTCATGCGCCACATGTCCTGGCATTCGAGGTAAGAACCATCGCTCCATCGAAAAACCTGCAAAGCAAGTGTATTATTTCCATCTTTCAGATAAGGGGTAAGATCGAATTCAGCCGGTGTTTTCGAATCTTTGCTGAAACCTATGTATTTGCCGTTGAGCCAGATATAGAAAAATGATTTTACAGCTCCGAAATGAATAATTACATTTTTACCTTTAAATTTTTCAGGAACGGTAATCTGGGTCAGGTAAGTTCCAACAGGATTAAAATCGTGAGGAACATGCGGTGGCAGTGGATTTTTCGAATAAAACTCGTAAGGAATGTTGGTGTAGATAGGGTAGGAGTATCCTTGAACTTCCCAGGTTGAAGGAACGTCAATAAGCGCCCATGATGAAGCATCAAATCCGGGTTTAAAAAATCCTTCAGGCACAAGCGTGTAATTATCTGATAATTTGAATTTCCATTTTCCGTTTAAGGAGAAATATAATTCAGAATCATTTGGAATGTTTTTAATTGCTTTAATCTCTGTATCATACGGAATGTATGTTACATGAGGTTTAACTGTATTGAATGAGGTTAAATATGGATTTTCCCAATCAGGTACTGAAATTTGTTGTGCACTAGCTTGCTTACATAATCCTGAACAAATCATTGTCAGCACAAAAAGTAAGATTACAGGTAATTTCATATTGATCTGTTTTTTTTATTTTAGATTATCAGATTTTCGGATCAGGATGCTTATTCTGTTAAATGCAAAAGCTTTGGTATATATATAAGGTATACCAAAGCAGTTTGAGTATTTAAATTCAGTTTTTAGGTTATTCCTTTTGAAAAACTCTATTCATCACAAGAGCTACAGTGCCCATAAGACCAGCATTCTGGCCCAGGTTTGAAGTCATGATCTGCGCATCGCGGCGAATTTTGGCAATAGTGAATTTATTGAGGTTTTGTTGAATAGGGTCAACAATGTAGTTATCGGCTTTGGTAAGTTCACCGCCGATAATGATGAGTTCAGGATTAAACAGATGAATCAGAACGGCAATTCCACGTCCGAGGTGTTCGCCGATGTTTGCAAGTAAGCCAATAGCAAACTGATCGCCATGTTGTGCCGCTTTCAGCACAGTTTCGATGGTTATTTTGCTGAGGTCACCGGAAACCATGGTGCGTATAACAGTGGTTGCTCCTTCGCTGATTTCTTTTTTAGCGCGTTTAATCATAGTTGTACCGGAAGCGAGCGTTTCGAGGCAGCCGATTTTTCCGCAATAACAGAGTTGTCCGTCAGGATCAACCTGAATATGACCAAACTCACCGGAGAACCCTGAATTTCCTTTGTAAAGTTTCCCGTTGAGTATCATCCCGAGTCCGATACCTGAGCCGATGTTGAGGCACAGAACATTTTGTTTACCCTGTGCCATACCGAAAGCCTGTTCGCCCAGCGCCATAACTTTGGTATCGTTTTCGACAAAAACAGGATAGTCGAAAATATTCTCGAATTGAATGGTTGCCGGTTTTTCATCCTGCAGGTAGCTATAGCTGATGCCGGTATGCAAATCGATAAGACCAGGGAGCGCAATTCCGATTCCCATCAGTTTCTTTTCGTCGATGCCTGATTCTTTAATGAAATCATTTACGGCAGTTTTGAGGCTTTTCATGAAATCTTTCGAAACCTCAAGTCCTTCATCAATAACTTTAATATCAACAACCGGCTGGTTGCTGAAATTGAATAATCCCAGCCTGATATGATACCTGCTGATATCAACGCCCAACACGTACCTTGCCGGAGGGTTAAGTCCGTAAAGGTTCGGACGGCGGCCACCGCTCGAACTCCCAATACCTTCTTCGGCAAGAAATTCGCTTTCAATAAGTTCATCAATAGCCCTGGTAATGGTAGGGGTACTCATATGAATTATCTTGCTTAACTCAGGTATCGATTTGCATCCATTCTGATATAATTCTTTTAATATCAATAATTTGAGAGCGTTTTTTTTGGAGCTGTTTGTCCTTGGATCCGCTGCTGTGCTACCAAAAAGCATACTTTTTTTCATCGGAAATATCTTATTTACTCAGTGTAACGACTTATGACAGGAGTTTTTACTTATAGAAAGAGCCTGTAAATTTACAACAATCATTAATAATATTGTTCAACATAGAAAAAAAAATTACTAAGATTTCGAAGAATTTTATTCTTATTCCGGTCTTGATCTAAAATTGTACCATAAGTAACAGTATAACAATATGATATCATATCTTAATAATTGCCTATCTTCTGTACATTGATTTCAAAACTGAATTCCGGAATTTTTGGCATTTACCCCGATAGGTCTGGCAAAAGATTGGAATATTGCACATGGCGATAGAAATTATACAAGTAAGATGTGCTTTTTATTTAGAGATTAAGTAGATTATTGCCATTTCAAAACCACATTTTGGAAAATAATTGCTGCATACCCGCAGAATTGTCCGGTTAACTATTCCTGGTTAGCTGATTAGATTTCCGTTGATACTATTTTTATTTATCACTTTTTCTATAAGTATTTTATTCTCAAATGCCTTTTCCGGAATCAGCAATTTGGGTACGATTACTTTAAAACTATTTCTTTTTCAACTATTTAGAAGTTATTCTTATCGTTTTACCCAAAATATTAAAAATGTGATTATGTATATTGGCGATGCAGCCGGCTTTGTGAATAATAAAATCAGAAATACCCTTTATCCTGCAGAAGGCGAAATCGACCTTTCAAAAAAAAATTTGTATGAATGTATTATTCGGTATTATTTTTTTTAACTTTAAGCCGCAAATTATGACATGCTAATCCTTTCAAGTCGACATAGAAAAATAAATCTAAAATGTAGCTTATGATCTTATTATGAGGATGATAAGTCATTTTGTTGAAAACTTTCTAAAAATTTTTATAAAAAAAGTTACCTTAGTGTTAAAAGTTCATAAAATATTTTATTAGTTTCGCCCTTTCAATGAAAATCTTTTCTTAACGTTCAATTAATACCAACAAACCTCAAGTCAAACCTCAAACAAAAGTGCTTATGAAAAAAGTGACACTCTTGATGGCGCTGATCTTGTTCTGCTCATGGCAGTTCGTTTTAGCCCAAAAAACAATCACCGGAACGGTTACTGATGCCAAAGATGGCTCTACTATTCCAGGTGTTAACGTTGTAGTTAAAG
The DNA here is from genome assembly GCA_964420555.1 of uncultured Lentimicrobiaceae bacterium. GTDB lineage: Bacteria > Bacteroidota > Bacteroidia > Bacteroidales > UBA4417 > UBA4417. Next base: position 373,659 of record CAYQTT010000002.1, read on the forward strand.
GCACAACAGCTGGTACAACAACTGACCTTAATGGTGTTTATTCAATTAAAGCGGCTGCAGGTCAAACTCTGCAATTCTCTTTTATCGGATATACCGATCAGGAAGTTGTGGTAGGAGCCGAAGCCACCGTAAACGTTAAACTCGAACCATCATTGGAGCAACTGCAGGAAGTAGTTGTTACTGCTCTTGGTATCAGCAGGGAACAAAAAGCCCTTGGATACGCAGTTACATCCATTGATTCCAAGGATCTTACCAAAACAGGAACAACAAGTTTTGCAACTGCACTTTATGGTAAAGCACCTGGTGTACGTATTGCACAAACCCCTGGCGGATCAACCAGCGCTGTTAACATTAACATCCGCGGTGTAAACTCCATTACCGGCCGAAATCAGCCGTTAATCGTTGTTGATGGTGTGCCTATCCGTGATGGCGAAGTAAAAAATAACGATTATTGGAACGATCAGCGCCTCAGAGGTAATGGTTTGTTAGATATTAACCCTGAAGATATTGACAATATTTCTATTCTGAAAGGTGCATCCGCTGCTGCTCTTTATGGTTCAGAAGCTGTAAACGGCGTTGTGTTAATTACTACCAAAAGTGGTAAAGGCACCAAAGGATGGAGTGTTGATTTGTACACTACATACAGTGCTGACAAAATCGCTTATCTTCCACGTTATCAAACAGTAAGAGGTGCTGGTGCTCCTTTAAATGTTAATAACGCAGGTCAGGATGAAGCTGGTTTCATTTATTATGATACCGATGGTGATGGTGTTAAAGAAACAAGAGGAATTCTTGGTTTTTCCATCAACTTTGGTCCTAAATTCGATGGTCAGCCTACTATGTCATGGGATGGTCAAATCAGGCCATACGAAAATCAGGAAAATAACTATTCCAACCTTTTCCAGACCGGACTGAATTCAAGCACAACTGTTGCTATGACAAATGCAACTGAAAATTCCAACGTCAGGCTTTCTGTTACTCACCAGGATAATAAAGGTGTGAGTTTAGGTTCGGAAAATATTAAAAACATCGCTAACCTTAACAGCTCATTTAAACTGGGTAAAAATTACACAGTTGATATGGTTGTGAATTATATCAACCAGAAAGTTACCAACCGTCCATATTCAATTGACCGTTTGACCAATAACTTTACAGGTATGATGGGCCGGTTTGATAATGGCGACTGGTATCTAAATAAATACAAAACCAGTAAAGGTTACAGGTTTGTTACAGGTGCAGGAACCCAGAGTCTAACTCCGGACGAAAATATCATTTACAATGGTATGCGCGGGGATATTGCTGATTTCGTATGGAGAGTTAAAGAAAACAATTCAGTTGAAAACAGCAACCGTTTAATCGGTTCACTTACTAATACCTGGCAAATTACTGACGGACTGAAACTCCGTGGCAGAATTGCTACTGACTACACCAACCGCGGAACTGAAAGCAGCAATACTTCCGAAATTCCATTGGCTTTTGGATATTCCGGTTATTTTGGAATGGACACATACCAGAACAATATCCGCTACGGTGATATCATGCTTATGTACATGAAAAAAGTAACTCAGGATATTGAAATCGGTGCAATGGTTGGTTATACCGGACAAAAGGAAACCGGATCAACTCTCAGCAGAGGAACTTCAGGTGGATTAAGCACCGAAAACCTTTTTGACCTTGCTGCCTCGGTTAATACCCCATCAAGTGGTTCAAGCCGTTATGCTATTGTAAAAGACGCTGTTCTTGGAACAATAAACGGTAATTTCAAAAACTACTTATTCCTTGAAGGTACGCTTCGTAACGACCGCACTTCAACCATGAATCCTGAAAATAACAGCTTCTTCTACCCATCAGTTAACTCAAGCTTTGTATTTTCAGAAGCTTTCACTATGCCGGCAGCTATCAGTTATGGTAAATTCCGCGCATCATGGGGTATTGTAGGTAATTATCCTGATATGTACAGTGCTAATATCGCTTACAACCAGAATACTTTAGGTGTTCAGGCAGTTGGTGGTCAGCCGGTACTTTATACCACCATTCCTGGAAGTATGGGTAACGATGCTATCAGACCAGAAGAAAAACATGAGTATGAATTCGGTTTGGAAACCAAGTTTTTTGTTAATCGCTTAGGTTTTGACATTGCTTATTACAATGGACTTATTAAGGATCAGATCCTTCCATTAACCATTCCTACCAGTTCGGGTGCTTCCTCAGTACTTACAAACATTGGTACTTTAAGGAACCAGGGTATTGAAATCGCATTAAGCGGTACACCTGTTTTAACAACCAATTTTAAATGGGATGTTCAACTCAACTTCTCGAAAAACAAAAACGTTGTTGAAAAACTGGCTTCCGGTTCCGATGAATTGCTTCATGCTGATTATGATGGAAATGCTGCTCAGCTTATTTCGAAAGTTGGTGAACCTATGGGCGATTTTTATGCTCATCCTGTGAAACTTGCTGCTAACGGTGGCAAAATTGTAAATCCTGATGGTTTGTACCAGGTTGATGCTGATACAATGGTTAAAATTGGTAACGCAATGCCTAAAGCCGTTGGTGGATTTATTAACACATTCACATTCAAAGGATTTACTTTAGACGCTTTAATTGATTTCAGGTTTGGTGGTTATGTTATGCCAACCGCTCTCAACTGGATGACAAGCCGTGGACTTACCGAAATCAGTACCACTGCAATGGACAAAGAACATGGTGGTCTTAGCTATTATGTAACTACCGATGCTAATGGTAATACCATTAACGTTCAAACTGATGGTACTTCCGGTCCTAACGGTGAAAAAGTGTATGACGATGGTATCTTACAGGAAGGTGTAAAAGCTGACGGATCACCGAACGATTATGTAGCTTCATCAGCCTATTATTATTGGAATGTATACAACTGGGGCGGTCCTCAATACAGCTACAGTCGTTATGAACTTTATATTGTAGAGAACAGTTACATCAAAATGAGGGAACTTTCTTTATCATATGCTTTGCCTGTTAATGTGGCTAAAAAAATCGGTGCTAAAAACATCTCACTGTCAGTATTCGGCCGTAACTTGTTCTATTTCTACAGAACCATAAAAGATATGGATGCTGAAGCAGCAACTGCAGGTTCAAGGTGGTTCCAGCAGGTTAACAATGTAGGTACAAATCCTTCAACCAGAACTTTTGGAGGTTCACTGCGCGTTGGTTTCTAAGTTCAATGTTAATAACAAAACAAAAAATCGTTCATATGAAGAAAATATTAATAATGATAGCCGCAGCACTATTGGTAGTTGGTACCGCGTGCACAAAGGCAGATTTTGAGGATGCATATCCGGATCCTTCCAAAATTTCTACTACTACAGTCGAAAAACAGTATTCTGGTTTTTTGAGTTCTAACCGTGAGTATGTATTGCCATATTACTGGAACTATTTTGTAGTACTTCGCACCACCCTTACCCGTTATACCCAAGCTGTTGGCTGGGTAAATTCCGGCGGACAGTATGTTCCTGGCGAAGCAGGTATAGGTGCTTATTGGGGAACTTATTATACCCTTATGGCACAGTATAGGGAACTTGAAAAAGTTTACGTTGCTACTCCTGCTGATGATCAGGCAGCCAAGAGAATTTACATGCTTACAGCAACTATTTATCTTTATGATCACACCCAGAAATTAGTCGATTTGCATGGCGATATTCCTTTCTCGGAAGCCGGTATGCTGAGTACCAATGGAGGTGATTATGAGGCTTCCTTGCCTAAATATGATAAAGCTGAAGATGTATATGCCAAGATGCTTGATGATTTGAAAGCTTTTGCTGACGAACTCAACTCAATTTCTGTACAATCTGCCATCCTGACTGGTTTCAAAAATCAGGACTTCATTAACGGTGGTGACCTTGAAAAATGGAAAATGTATTGCAACTCCTTGCGCTTAAGGATGTTGACCAGGGTATCTGGTACATCTACATTCCAGTCGAGGGCTAATACTGAAATTGCTGCTATTTTAGGTAATCCTTCGAGCTATCCTGTTGTTGCTGATAATGATCATAACATTCAGATTAATGTTACCAATCAGAATTCTCCGATTAACTCACAGCAATTCCAAACAGGACTTGAAGACTGGAACGGAAACTTAGCCAGCAAAGCTATGATTGATCATATGCTTGCTAATGCTGACCCACGTTTACGCGCTATGTATGAGCCAGGTGCAAATGCCCCGGGTGTATATGCAGGTTTAGATCCTTTATTACTTTCAAATGCTCAGCAAACTTTAGTTGATGCAGGAACTGTATCTCTCTATAACCGTTCAACTTTAAGCCGCAACGATTATTTCCCAGGAATGCTTATCAATGCTGCTGAAGTAAGTTTCTTAAAGGCTGAGTTCTACCTCAATTCAGGCAACGATGGCGCAGCTAAAACTGCATACAATGAAGGTATTTCACAATCTGTTAAGAATTACTACTATTTCAGGTCGTTGAGCAATGATAATGTAGCAGGTGATTTAACCCCGACTGATGATGCTGAAATTGCAGCTTATACTGCTAAGGATCAGATTGCCTGGGATAAAGCTACTTCAGCTGCTGCTAAATTAACTTTGATTGCTAACCAGAAATGGATACACTACAGTGTTGTTCAGCCATACGAAAGCTGGTCGGAGCAGAGGCGTTTAGATACTCCTGCTTTAACTTTCCAGGTTGATGCAACTAATCCTCAGTCACTGCCACCATACAGATGGATTTACACCTCGAATGAGAGTACCTATAACACTCTTAATTACGATGCTGTAAGAGCTAATGACAAACTGACAAACAAACTTTTCTGGGATGTAAAATAATCACATTCTTTAAAATAAGATGAAAGAGCGGGAATTCACTTCGGATTCCCGCTCTTTTATTTTTGAACCAGAACTTAATCCTGTTCAGCCGGAACAAAACAAATCAGCAACCAATAAAGTCTCTTACAATATAGTATTGCTGATTTTTTTATATTCTGATTTGAGATATTTATTGCAAGAGTATTTAGATTTAAGTAGTATTGCTATTTCAACTTAAGAAATCGGATTGGCTAAATTTGATTCGGTTGTTTTTGATGCAGGAAATAGCAACAACTTTCAAGTGCCCAGAACAGTTTTTCTGAATCCAAGTGGTGAAATACCCATCACTTTTGTGAACACCCGTGAAAAATAGAGAGGATCATCAAATCCTAATTGCGAAGCAATTTCATTTATTCTCATATATGGATTTTCAATGAGCTGGCAGCTTCTCTGTACTTTAAGTTGTATGAAGAAATTCATCGGAGACATGGACGAATGTTTTTTGAAAAGATTTGAGTATTGCGAAACAGAGAGTCCTGCCTGCCCCGAAAAGTCAAGTAATTGCAAGTTCGAAGTGATGTTCTGTTTCATGTATTCAATGGAACGGTCTATCAGCTTCTTCCCTCTTGTTGCTGCTGCTGACTGCCTAAAGTCGTTGTAAAAAATGGAAGTAAGAAAGCTGAATACCAGAAGGTTTGCATATTCCAGATTTCTTTTCTGGTATGGAATTCCAAGATTCTGAAAAATTTCATCAAAAACCTGTATCCTTTGAATTCGTTCCTCCGGCGATCCTTGTTTTAAATCAATGGTTGCTACTTCTTTCCCCATTAAAAGATAGGCGGTTTGCCCCTCGAGGTGCATCCAGTAAATTGTCCATGGCTTTTGCGGATGAGCTCCATATTTGTGGGGCACCCCTGCAGGTATAATACAAACAGTATGTGGTTGAATAATATGTTGTTCTGTAAAAGATTTGCACCATCCCATGCCTGCAGCACAATAGATTAAAATGTTGCCTGTTGCTCCCCGCTTTCGTTCGCGAAAATGATGCTCCGCATGAGGGTAATAACCAATATCTGTGACATACAGACTGTTAATCAGATCATTGTTTTTAACTTCTTCAATAACTGATTTTGGGAGTACCACCATCTGTTGACCATGAAATCCTTCCCGCTTTTGCATTTTACTTTTTTACAAAAATAGTAAGATAATCCATGTTTTAATAGATTTATCTATTCTGTTAGCCCTCTCCACCGGATTATCTTTGCATTGACAGGAATCCTTTGATTCATAAAATCATTCATTATAATACCATGATGAAAAGCAAACATTTATTTTTATTACTGATTACCGGTATATCTGCAATGGGTGGATTATTGTTCGGGTATGACTGGGTTGTTATTGGTGGGGCAAAACCTTTTTATGAAAGTTACTTTCATATCAATGATTCCCCGTCTCTTCAGGGATGGGCAATGAGCAGTGCTTTGATCGGATGTCTCATTGGAGCAATTATGTCGGGATCCCTCACCGACAGGATTGGCCGGAAAATACCTTTGGTATTATCGGCCATATTGTTCACCATAGCTGCAATTGGCACCGGAGCAGTTGATAGTTTTTCCTGGTTTGTTGTTTTCCGGTTAATCGGAGGGTTGGGGATTGGCCTGGCATCAGCATTATCTCCGGTTTATATTGCAGAAATTGCACCGGCTCATTTAAGGGGGCGATTGGTTTCCATCAATCAACTCACAATAGTTATTGGAATCCTGGCCGCACAAATCATTAACTATTTTATTGCTGATAAAGTCCCTCAAGGGGCAACGAATGAATTCATCTTATCATCCTGGAATGGACAGACCGGATGGAGATGGATGTTTTGGGCCGGAGCGGTTCCGGCATTGCTCTTTTTAGGCCTTTCTTTTATTCTGCCCGAAAGTCCAAGATATCTTCTTAAAACCGGTAATGAAATAAAAGCAAAATCAGTACTCAGGAAACTCATTGGTGAGCAACAGGCTACCCATGAAATGAAGGAAATTATCAATAGTTTGCATGGACCAAGTTCAAAAATAGAGTGGAAGGAGTTACGATCTGCCCGGATCAAACCTTTACTGATAATCGGTATTGTACTTGCTGTATTTCAGCAGTGGTGCGGTATAAATGTGATTTTTAATTATGCAGAAGAGATATTCACATCAGCGGGCTACACAGTTGGGGAGATGTTGTTTAACATAGTTATCACAGGTTCTGTTAACCTGGTTTTTACCATTATTGCCATGCGAATGGTCGATTCGTGGGGACGCCGGAAGTTAATGCTTCTTGGATCAGCCGGTTTATCGATCGTTTACCTGTTTCTTGGCCTGAGTTATTACCTGCAGTTACAAGGGATAGTAGTGCTGGTATTTGTTTTGATTGCGATAGCAATTTATGCTATGACTTTAGCTCCGGTAACCTGGGTTATCCTGTCCGAAATCTTTCCGAATAAAGTAAGAGGTGCTGCCATGTCAATTGCTACAACGAGCCTCTGGATTGCCTGTTTCATACTGACTTACACATTCCCGTTGCTTAATAATACGCTAAAGGCAAGTGGTACTTTCTGGTTATATGCATTCATTTGTTTATCAGGCCTGCTATTTATCTATATGAGATTACCTGAAACTAAAGGAAAGTCGCTCGAAGAAATTGAAAAGGATTATGGAGTTTGATACTTAGCAGCTTCAAAATTGAAATTGGCGCGAAATCACTTAACATTCTGGAAATATGAGAAATATAGCAGTTGTACTTTGTTCCTTAGTTGTTGTTTTATGTCTTTCAAAAAAGACTGACGCTCAGCAATACCTCAATCTCGCCGGCAGGTGGAGCTATTCTTTGGATGCTGAGGATAAGGGTGTTAAAGAGGAATGGTTTAAGAAAGCTTTTCAATCCGGTTTGGATTTGCCGGGCTCTTTAACATCGAATGGAATCGGAGATGAAATAACACTCAATTCTCCCTGGACGGGTCAGATTGTTGACAGTTCCTATTTTAAAGATCCTCAGTATGCTGAATACCGGGTTCCCGGAAATATAAAAATTCCATTCTGGTTACAGCCACTTACCTATTATAAAGGAGCTGCATGGTATCAGAAGGAAATTGAGATACCAAAAGACTGGAAAAATAAATCCATGGTTCTGATCCTCGAACGATGCCACTGGGAAAGCAGTGTCTGGATTGATGGTAACTATGTGGGTTTCAGAAATTCATTAGGCGCTCCGCACATTTATGACATAACTACGGGGCTGACTCCCGGCAAGCATAAGATAACCATCCGGATTGATAACAGGATCAAGGAAATAGACCCAGGAATCAATTCGCATAGTATTTCTGATCATACTCAGTCGAACTGGAATGGAATCATCGGAAAAATGTTGCTGGAAGCAAATCCCATTGTTACTATCAAAGAAATTCAAGTGTATCCTGATGTTAACCGAAATATGGTCAATATCCACTTTTCCTTAAACAACCTCACGAAGCATAAGGTAAACCCCACACTTTCGATCAGCATTATTGGTAATGACACAGTATTAATGAGAGTGGAAGTAGTGAACCTGGATTTAAAGGAAAACAAGGTCAACGTCAGCATTTCAATGGGCCCCGATGTTAAATTATGGGATGAATTCAATCCTAATCTGTATCAGTTAAAAGTTGAACTTTCGGAGCCATCATCAGAATCGAGGGTTGCGAAATCTGTTTCATTTGGTATGCGAAGTTTTCGGGTTAATGAGAAACAGATTCTTATAAATGAAAGGCCTGTTTTTTTACGTGGGACACTGGAATGTGCAATCTTCCCTCAAACCGGATTCCCCCCGATGGAAATAGATGAATGGTTGCGGATTTTCAGGATTTGTAAATCTTTTGGTCTTAATCATATTCGTTTTCATTCATGGTGTCCACCTGAAGCTGCATTTGCCGCGGCTGACAAAACTGGGCTTTATTTACAAATCGAATGTTCATCCTGGGCTAATACTACAACCTCAATTGGAGATGGTAAACCCATTGATCAATTTATTTATGATGAAAGCATGGATATTGTAAGGGCCTATGGGAACCATCCTTCATTTTGTATGCTTGCATACGGCAATGAACCTGGCGGGGCAAATCAAGCCAAATATCTCGGGGACTTTTTACAGTTCTGGAAAGAGCACGACAGTAGGAGGATTTATACGTCTGGTGGAGGCTGGCCTATTATTCCGGAGTGTGATTACATAAGTACTGCTGATCCGCGAATTCAGGGATGGGGGCAAGGTCTTCAGAGCATACTTAATGCTTCACCTCCTGCTTCTGATTTCGATTGGGGTTCGATAATCTCCAAATTCGATCGTCCTGTGGTAAGTCATGAAATTGGGCAGTGGTGTGCCTATCCTGATTTCAGGGAGATTAACAGAAAAGATGCGGTTCTGAAAGCAAGAAATTTTGAGATATTCCAACAATCCTTTAACAGACAAGGGATGGAACATCTTGCAGATAGTTTTCTGCTCGCTTCAGGTAAACTTCAGGCTCTTTGTTATAAAGCGGATATAGAGGCAGCGTTGAGAACACCATATTTTGGAGGATTCCAATTGCTTGATCTGCACGATTTTCCCGGACAGGGTACAGCTTTAGTTGGCGTGTTAAATGCATATTGGGAAGAAAAGGGATACATCACATCTGAGGAGTACAGTAAGTTTTGCAATTCTACAGTACCACTGGCAAGGTTCAATAAGTTTGTTTATCTGCAATCGGAGCAGCTTTCTCTTCCATTGGAGGTTGCGCATTTTGGCGAAAGCCCTATAAAGGACTGTATTCCTGAGTGGAGTATTAAGGATATTGATGGAAAAATCATTCAATCCGGGAAATTGCCTGTAACTACCATCCCTGTCGGGAATGCAATACATGTAGGCGAAGTAACAATTCCTCTTCTCTCGTTTCATAGTCCTTCGCGATACAAGTTTGAACTGAAAATTCAGGATTTTGAAAATGACTGGGATTTCTGGGTATATCCTGAAAGCCTGGAACAAATTGATAGTGAATCATCTGTTCGGATAGTTCAGGAAATTGACGAGGACCTGATTTCATTTCTTGAAGCTGGTGGAACAGCACTGATAAGCATACCTCCCGGTCGCCTCAGCAAATCCTTTGGAGGTGATATAAAAACCGGATTTTCATCAATCTTTTGGAATACAGCATGGACTGGCGGACAGCCACCTCATACATTAGGAATTCTTTGCAATCCTGATCACCCGGCTCTTAATCATTTTCCTTCTGAGTTTCATAGTAACTACCAATGGTGGGATGCCATGAACCATGCACAGGCTATCGAGCTTAAACAGTTCAAAAACACACACAATCCTATCGTCCGTATTATTGATGATTGGTTTACTAATCGCCCATTAGCTTTATTGATGGAAGGCAAAGTTGGGAAAGGTAAAGTGCTGATCACCGGAATCGATCTTTTCTCAGATATTTCTTCAAGAATTGAGGCAAAGCAGTTGATTTACAGTCTTAAACAATACATGTCAGGTACTGATTTCAATCCCGCTGCCGAGATTTATCCATCAGAACTTCTTCAATTAATAAATAATTGAAAGCCTGATGATCATACATTATTGTTTGATATCCCAAAAAATAAAAATGTGCTTATGAAAGTTGAAGCATGGAATGAAAAAGTACTGATTCCTACATATGGAGTGAGTAATCCTGAAAAATGTCCCATGTTTTTAGAAAACAGGGTTTATCAGGGTAGCAGTGGGGCTGTTTATCCTTACCCGGTAATAGAAAAGATATCCGACGAAAAGGAGCTAAAGTCATGGGATGCAGTATATATAGAAAACCAGTACCTCAAAATCATGATTCTGCCTCAGTTAGGCGGACGCATACAAATGGCATATGACAAGATTAAAGAAAGACATTTCATCTATTATAATCAGGTGATAAAACCGGCCCTGGTGGGTCTTACAGGTCCATGGATATCGGGTGGAATTGAATTCAACTGGCCACAGCATCATCGTCCAAGTACTTTTGAGCCTATTGAACACTTAATTGAGGAGCACGCTGACGGAAGTCAGACAATCTGGTGCAATGAACTGGAGAGAATGTTCCGGACCCGCTGTATGATTGGTTTCAGGTTATATCCTGATAAAGCTTACCTGGAAATAGATGTCAGGTTATACAACGGAACCACATTGCCTCAAACCTTTCTCTGGTGGGCTAATCCGGCGGTGAAAGTAAATGATCATTATCAAACTGTATTTCCTCCTGATGTTCATGCCGTGTATGATCATGGAAAGCGCGACGTGAGTACGTATCCTATTGCTACCGGGATTTATTATAAAATGGATTATTCGGCAGGTGTTGATATTTCACGGTATAAAAACATACCTGTTCCCACCTCTTTTATGGCTGTTGAATCAAAATATGATTTTATAGGCGGATATGAGAATGATACTCAGGCAGGTATGCTTCATGTTGCTGATCATCATATAGTGCCTGGCAAAAAGCAATGGACCTGGGGAAATGGTGATTTCGGACAAGCCTGGGACCGGAACCTTACGGATGAGGATGGCCCCTATATTGAATTGATGTGTGGGGCTTTTACTGATAATCAGCCTGATTTCTCATGGATTATGCCGAAGGAGGAGCGTTGCTTTACCCAGTACTTTATGCCTTATCACGAATTGGGTGTTGTTAAAAATGCCAATAAGGACATCATCCTGAACATGGAGATCACCGACAGAACTGTCTATGTAAAATTGCTAGGTACTTCTGTCATAAAAGACTTGGTTGTCAGGTTATCATATGATGGACAGGATGTTCTTAATGAAACTTTTGAATCTTCGCCAACTCTCGTGAACAGATGGGAAATTCCCTTTCATATGGATATAATTGAAGAAAAACTTACGCTGAGTATCCTTGATCACAGCGGTTTGGCCATCCTTTCATTTACACCAGAATCAGTTGAAAAGCCACTACCTCAGATTGCAGAAGTTTCGAAATCACCTGTCGAAACTGCTTCAGTTGAGCAGTTATTTCTTACAGGACTTCATCTCGAACAATACAGGCATGCTACCTTTATACCTGTGGATTATTATCTTGAAGCCATTAGCAGGGAGCCGGGTAATGTTCGGGCTAATAATGCTTTAGGATTGTTGTTCTTCAGGAAGGCTGGATTTGCTGAGGCTGAATTATATTTCCGGAAGGCTGTTGAAACATTGGTTCAGAGAAATCCTAATCCTTACAATGGTGAACCTTATTATAATCTCGGGCTTAGTTTATTCTTCCAGGGGAAAATGTCCGAAGCTTTTGATGCATTTTATAAAGCTACCTGGAATGCTGCAATGCAGGACCAATCTCATTACTTTCTGGCACTGATTTTAACCCGGCTTGATGATTATAGCCTTGCAAGTCAGCATATTAAAAAGTCTTTGAATAGAAATAGCCGGAATAAACATTCAATCCATTTAAAAGCCATCTTGCTTAGAAAGATGAAAAATCGGGTCTGTTTTGACCACTGGATTGATACGGAAATTAAACAAGATCCATTTCATTATGGCCTTCTTTTTGAGGAAATAATCTACTGTTCCGAAATTGATAAAAAGTATTCGTTGATTCAACATTTCCATAAATTGGTTGGCGATCAGGTGCATACATATATTGAATACACTTTAGATTATGCAAAAGCAGGACTTTACAGCGAGGCGATTCAATTAATGGATATGTATCTGAACAGGGTGGAAAATGCGTATCCGATGGCTCAGTATCTGAACGCGTATTTTTACTTTTGCAGTGGAAATAAGTTGATGGCTGATTATTGCATTTCCAAAGCCTCTGAGCTCAAGCCGGATTATTGCTTTCCTCACAGGTTAGAAGAGGCAATTATTCTGCAAGAGGTAATTCGCATATGGCCTGCAGATTCAATGGCAAATTATTTTTTAGGAAATCAATGGTATGCCTTCAAGGAGTATGATAAAGCCAGGGATTGTTGGGAAAAATCGAAAGCATTAAATCCTCATTTTCCAATCCTGAGGAGGAATCTGGCCCTGGCATATTATAATAAATTTGGTCTATTCAATGAAGCCCTGCATGAAATGGAGAATGCATTTCATCTTGATCCGACAAATTCAAGAATCTTAATGGAACTGGATCAGCTAAAGAAAAAGATGAGTGTAAAACCCCGGGTCAGATTAAATTTTCTGGAACAGTTGCTTCATTCAATTGAGTCTCGCGATGATCTGTATCTCGAGTATGTTACTTTACAAAACCAGGTTGGAAATCATGAAAAAGCCCTGAATCTCCTGATTAATCACAAATTTCATCCCTGGGAGGGTGGCGAAGGGAAGGTTACAGGTCAATACGTCCTTTCCCATATTTCTTTAGCCAAACAACTATTAATGCAAGGAAATTACCTTGAATCGCTTACACATCTGGAAGCAGCTGAGCGCTATCCTGAAAATCTGGGTGAAGGCAAATTGATTGGCAATCTTGATAATGAAATCAACTACTGGAAAGGGAAAGTTGCTTTTGCTCTTGGAAATAGTGACCTCGCTAAAAAATTCTATGAAAAAGCGATTCAAGGTGAGACACAACCTGCCAATGCCATCTTTTATAATGATCAGAAACCCGATGTGATATTTTACCAGGGATTGGCATTCAGAAAATTAGGTAGGCATTCCGAAGCTCAGGATAGATTTCATACCTTGCTGGAGTATGCTGAAAAGCACAAAAATGATCATATCATTCCCGACTACTTTGCTGTTTCATTGCCTGATCTGCAGATTTGGGAAGAAGATCTTGACATCATCAACCGAAAGAATTGTATGTATCTGAAGTCTCTTGCTCTTATTGGTAAAGGAGAATTTGAAGAGGCAAAGAAAGAACTCTCACTTTTGCTTCAGGTTGATTCCAATCACCAGGGAGCGATCAGTCATTTACAATTGCTCGAAACTGATCTGGTATTTCAGATTTGATCGTCCAGCAGCAACATTTAATTGATCAAAAGGTGTTTTAAGTTCGGAACATCAGAAACAATAGCCATTCAATAAAAGTTTATCAGATATTGGAATTACTTCCTGTAAATTTTTATCAGTTTTACTCCATGAGCAGGTATTGTTGCAGCGAACTTTTGATCGGAATTACTGATGTCCTGTTGTGTCCATATATCCCTGATTGTATGATTTCCGGTAATTCCCAGGTCTCTCCAGGTTACAGTAAGCGGAGCGGGGAAAAGCCCGCGGTTAAATAAACCTACGGCTTTCGAACCGTCTTCCATGTCTTTTGCCCAGATTTCGAGACTGCCATACTGAACAATCCTTGAAGCTTGTTTGCCAAGTACATCCTGGTTAACATCAATTACTTCGTTGTTGGTTAGCAGGCTGTAAGTGAATTCGTCGAGCTGGGTCATGTCGCAGCCGATCAGCAGGGGCGAAGCCAGCAAAGCCCAGAGTGAAATATGCGTGTATTGTTCATTCGGCGACAAGCGGGTGGGATGCAACTGTGGTCCCCAGCCTACCTTGCCCACTACCAGCATATCAGGATCATTCCAGTGTCCGGGGCCTGCATACTTTTCTTTTTCAGCCTGGCTGAAACCAATTGATTCCATACTCGACCAGTCATCAGTAATATCACCTGTTGTGCGCCAGCAATTGCCTCCCACTTCGGCGCCCCATTCCCATACATCGCCCATGCCATACTGGCAAAGACTGAATACAATATCACGGTTGGCTTTATTGAGGGCTTCGCGCATAACCTGGTAAGGTTTTTTTAATTCTGGCAAACTATGGTCTTTTGCAATCCGCTCGTAGTCGCACCAGTCGTATTTCAGGTAGTCGATACCCCAGGCAGCAAACTGCTTTGCATCTTTTTCCTCAAACTGGTAACTGGCAGTATATCCGGCGCATGTTTTCGGTCCCGGACCCGAATAAGTTCCTATTTTCAGTCCCAAACTGTGCACATAATCAGCCAGGCCTTTCATATCAGGAAATTTCTTGTTGCAGTTCATATTCCCTTGTTCATCACGCACTTTTCCACCCAGCACCGGATCTTCGCTATCGGGCTGTACCATCCAGCAATCATCAATATTAATATAACTCCAGCCATGATCAGCCAGTCCGCTTTTAACCATAGCATCAGCAGCAGCTTTTACTTTTTCCTGGTCAATGGCACAGGCAAAGCAATTCCAGCTGTTCCATCCCATGGGTGGAGTGAGTGCAATTTTTTCGCCGCACACTATGGTGAAAATACGACTGAAGTTTCCTGATTTATTTGATGCTTGTAGCGAAACAACATAAGTGCCGGCTTTCTTTATTTTGCCGGTTATAATACCTGATGCAGCATCAAGTTTAAGCCCTGCAGGCAAGCCTTTGGCGCTGAAAGTCATAGGGCGTTCGCCGGTTGCCGGAATACGAAACAGGAAATCATTGCCCGGTCGCACCCCGTAAATTTTCGGTCCGTTGATCCTGGGTGTCAAGGGTGCTTTTGGCGTAAGGATAACTGCGGGCTCCAAAGGTTTGTCGATAGCCACCGGGTGAATGCCACTAACTGTGAAATACGAATCGGCCCAGTCGGTATGATCGTATCCCGGCCCATCTTCGGTTGTTTCGGTGCATAATAATAAGGTATCGATACCTGCCATACTAATGTTAACAGTTTCTGACGGTCCGCCGGAACGCATCACTCCGCTTTGCCAGAGTAAAACATTGTTGCTGTATATTTTAAAAACAGCTGATCCTCGAGTTTCTTTTTCCTCATCATTAATTCCTACCACCGAATGAAAACGGGCTGAACCTTTTGCTAACTTCACATATAGAATACTGGAAGCATGGGTGCCAAATCCTTTTTCGTATGTAATGCCATTCAGGATTATAGGGTTGCCCATACATGAAACATCTTTGCCGGGTACTCCCCAACCGATTGTAGCTTTCGAAATATCGAGCGACGAAAGCCAAACGGTATCGTAGGTTTGAGAATGTGTTGAAAAACCGGTTAAAACGATTAATAGAGAAAACAGAAGGTGTTTCATCATGGCTTCATTTTTAAATTGTTAAATGATGTTTCAGAAAAGTACTTTTTAATTTAAGCTTTCAGCAATTCCGGATGCTCAGCATATACTTTAATAATAAGCTCGCCAAAAAGGGTATTAGCCCAGGCAAACCAACTACGGGTATAATTGGCTGGATCGTCCTTGTGAAATGATTCGTGCATAAAACCTTTGCCTGCATGGGTGTTTTTCAGGGTCGAAAGGCAATCACTTATTTCAAGTGGATCATTTGTAGTCATAGCCTTAATTATCAATGTCATTGGCCAAATCATATCTTTTAGTGTATGTGGGCTGCCAATGCCCGAAGCTGCTTTACCCCATATAAACCAGCAATGATCATCACTGAATAGAAATTTTCGGGTATTCTGATAAACAGGATCGTTTGCATCAACACATCCCAGGTAAGGTAGAGCTAATAAGCTGGGGACATTGCTGTCATCCATCATCAGCCTGTTGCCATAACCATCTATTTCAAAAGCTATTACTTTACCGTAAGTCAGATGTTCGGCAATAGCATATTGTTGTAACGCTTTTTCAACTTCTTCAGCCAGTTTTCGGCTTTTCGAAGCCAGGGCAGTGTTGCCTGTTACTTTTTCGCATATCTCGCTTAACTGGCGCAATGAAGTAACTGCAAAATAATTGGAAGGAACCAGGAAAGGAAAAATAGTTGCATCATCCGAAGGCCTGAAAATAGAGCATATTAAACCAACCGGTTTCAGCGGATTTCCCATTCCGTTACCGGGAACTGTATCAGTTTGCCATGCTGTAGTGCGTTTAAATGAATAAGGACCTGGGTTTTCCTTTCGCTGCTGTACTCTGAAAGTGGCGTATGTAAGTTCCATTGCCTCAGTCCATTTACTGTCGAATACTGATGTGTCGCCTGTTGTTTTCCAATAGCCATAAGTCAGCCTTATAGGGTAACACAACGAATCAATCTCCCATTTGCGCTCGTGAATGCCAGGTTTCATTTCGGTGAGATCGTCTTTCCATTCGCTTATTTCGTCTCCATCCAGAAAAGCATTGGCATAGGGATCGAGTAAAATACATTTCACCTGCCGGTTTATAACACCTGCTATGAGTTTTCGCAAAGGTTCGTCCTGGCTGGTCAATGGCAAATAAGGCCAAACCTGTGCCGACGAATCACGCAACCACATGGCGTGGATATCGCCTGTAATAACAAATGTGTCGGGTTTGCCATCAGGCTCTGAATAAGTAACTGTGGTATCGAGTGTGTTAGGAAAACAGTTTTCGAATAACCAGGCAAGTTCAGGGTCCGCAATGGCGCTCTTTACTTTCGAAATATGGGCTTCCACTGCTTTACTTGTAAACTTTCTTTTTCCGGCTTCAGGACGAAGACTTACAAAATCTATTGTATTTAATGATATTGTATTGCCCAGCAAACTACTGTTCGCTGTAAGCGTTATTCCTGCCAGGCCAAAACCTGTAGCCTTGATGAATTTGCGACGTGAAACCATTTTTTTTGCTGTTTTTAGTATGCTTGCTACTACTTATAGAATTTGATTGATGTGTAAAGCAAAGATATGATTTTGGGCTGATCTCATTTATATTTCGAAATTGTTTTGCAATTAATCAGTAGAGATTTTACTACTTTAGATATCCGAAGAGCTAAGTAATGGAGCGAATGAAATTTTTTTTTTCCGGGATATCCTTTTAAAGTGGTTTTTATATTAACTTTGAAGTTAAGGTAACTGATTAGCAAACTAAAGCTATCTTAATGAAATAATTTGCTAAGTGTTAAATCTGCACTAAGTACCAGATGAATAATTTTTACAATTTTTACAACAATTATCTAATTTAGAATTATTCTAAATTAGAATATAAAGTTCATATAAACAGATAAATGCAAGGAGTACTTTTAACTTGAATTTGCAACAAAAAAGTAAAAAAAAATGTTTTAAACGTTGAAGGAATAAAATAAACATTATCTTCGTGTTACAATTACACTAAAACCTCAATCAAATATGAAAAGAATTATGAAATTAAGTTGGGTGCTGTTGCTCATGCTAACAGTTGCCTTTGTAAGCTCCTGTAAGGAAGATGAAGCGGAACCAGATGTTATTGCTAGTTTTACTTTTAAGGCTGATGCTGCTGATTTTATGACAGTTGCATTTACCAGTGAAGCAAAAAACTTCAAATCACTATCCTGGAATTTCGGTGACAATTCTGCTGTATCCACCGATGAAAATCCATCGCACACTTATGCTGCAGTTGGAAAATACACCGTAACCCTTACCGCAACATCACCAGGCGGGGTAACCGATACCTATTCGGAAGAAGTTACAATTGCTGATCCTAACGCTGAGTTGACAAAACTCGTTGGCGAAGGAGCCGCTGGAAAGACCTGGAAGTTACTACGTGATGTTACAACTGGTGTTTTCCCTCTCGAAGTTGGTCCTATCGATCATTCATCCATTTGGTGGGCAGTAGGTAACGGTAACGACGAACTAGCTAAACGTCCATGTTTGTTCAATGACGAATGGACTTTCAAACGTGATGGTTCAATGGTATTCGATGCCAAAGGCGATTATTGGGCTGAAGGCGGTGTATTTGAACCTGCCAATATCTGTGCAAACACAGCAGATCCTATGGTAAGTGCAACAGGAGAAGATCTTTCGCCATGGGGCAATGGAACACACAAATTCCGCATGGATCTGGCAACTAAAAAAATTACTGCTATTGGTAAAGGTGCTTTCATAGGTTTCCTTAAAGCTTCAACCGATAATGAGGTTATGAAACTTACCCCAATGGTTCAGGATTCGGTTACTTATGATATTGTAAGCCTTTTTGACGGTACTGTTGATACCCTGATAGTTCAGGTTAACTACAAATTTGCTGTTGGTGATCCTGCTCCGGGCGGATACTGGAGATTTGTACTTGTTCATTATGATAATCCTGCTGATGAGCCTGGTCTTCCTGGAAATAAACCTAACGCAGGTTTTACTATGACATTAAACGGTCTTACCGCTACCTTTGCCAATACTACTGTTGATGCAACTTCATACCTTTGGGATTTTGGCGACGGACAAACTTCAACTGAGATGAATCCTGTTCATACCTACGCTGCTGGAGGACCATTTGTTATTAAGCTTACAGCCACTAACTCCAACGGTGAAAGTATAGTTACCCAGGTTGCATTTGTTACAGCTGATGTACTTACCGATGCTATGCTACAAGGTGCAGCTTGGAAAGTTCGTGCAGAAGACCAATCCGTTTTTGTTGGCCCTGGTATGGGGAGCAATGCATGGTGGGCTTTACCGGGAGCTTTTATGGTTAGCGGAACAGGTGGTGACGACTGGACTTGTATAGCTGATGATGAGTTTACTTTCAGCGCAGGTGGAGTATTTACCTATGATACCAAAGGTTCAGCTCGTAACGACGGCTATTTCGGAGCCCCGAACGGTTGCTGGTCTGATGCTGAATTGGCTGCAAGTGCTAACGGCTCTTATTTCGGAAGCGCAACGCATTCCTATACCTTTACTCCTGGTAGTAAAAGAGGTGTAAAAGCAAGACCAATAATTACCCTTACCAACGGAAGTGCTGACAAGGTAGCATTCCTTGGTTTCTATAAAGGTTATTATGGCGGCGAAAACAACGGAACAAATCCTCCTAACAATGGTTTAACCACTAACCAATATGAAGTTATGGGATATGCCAATACCGGTACAAAAGAGTATTTGTTTGTATCAGTTGACTTAACTGCTGACCATAGCGGCGGATCAGCCTGGTCAATCATACTTGTAAGATAGTACTTAATTTTTATCACATTTTTGATCAAGAGTGGGCGGGTTATCGGCTCGCTCTTGATCATTTTTATATAGGCTGGATTTACACATCTGTAAAATTTAAAGGTATCTTCGTTTAAGCAATCAGGTGCCTTTTTGTTGTATTCATACAAATAGTGAGTAAGGGAACCTATAAAAACTCTCAAAATCTTTTTGACAATGAAAAAATACATACTACTTATTTTTTTAATGCTTTCCATTTCCGGTTTTACCCAAAACAGGCAAATCACCGGCAAAGTTACTGATGCCACCGGAATGGGAATTCCTGGTGTAACTGTTCAGTTATCAGGGACAACAGTTGGAACAGTAACTGATATTGAAGGTAATTACCGCCTCGATGTTACCGGAGGTGTTCTGAAATTTAGCTTTATTGGCTTTGTTTCACAGGAAATACAAATTGCCAATCAATCCGTAATTGACATTGTGTTGCTCGAGGATACCAAATTGCTTGATGAAGTTGTAATTGTTGGATATGGAGCTCAAAAGAAAAAGGACCTTACAACAGCTGTTTCGGTGGTTGGTGAGAAAGATCTTCGCGATCGTCCTATTGTTTCTGCTGCTCAGGCGCTACAGGGTAAAGCAGCAGGGGTGCAGGTTACGCAGCCTTCGGGTAAACCGGGTGCCGGACTTGCAGTGCGTGTTCGTGGCGCCACATCAGTACTTGCCGGCAACGAACCGCTTTATGTAGTTGATGGTGTGCCTACAACTGATATTAAAGGAATCAGTCCTAATGATATTTCATCGATGACGATTCTGAAAGATGCTTCATCCGCTGCAATCTATGGTGCGCGGGCTGCAAATGGAGTAGTAGTTATTACAACTAAAAGGGGGCAGGAAAATACTCCTTTGGTGAGCTTTAATACCTATTTCGGCGCATCCAGGCTCAGGAAAAACATTGAAGTTCTCAATACCAAACAATACCGCGACCTTTTAGACGAAATCCAACCCGGAAGTCTCGATCCTTCAGCCACAGATTATACTAACTGGAGTGATTCAGTTTTTGGAACCGGATTCACACAATCCTACCAGTTCTCTGTTTCAGGAGGCGATACAAAATCAAAATATTTTATCTCCGGCGGATATCTCAGCGATCAGGGAATTGTGAGCCCTGCCCGCTTCGATCGTTATACCTTGCGTGTAAATCTTGACAACGAGGTAAGACCGTGGCTTAAAATTGGTACGAGTATTAACATCATGAATCTCAATACCAAGGATACTCCTGACAATGCAAGTTCGGGCCGTGGTGGAGTTATCATGAGTACACTCAATACACCGCCTTTCCTGCACGTTTATAAAGAAGACGGAAGCGGATGGTTTGATCCAAATCCTTTTCAGCCTTCCTGGGAAAATCCAATTGCATATATGGAAGGCCCCGATCAGGAATCGGCAGATAAACAATTGTTCGGAAATATTTTCGCTGAAGCTAAACTGGCTAACGGATTGTTCCTGAAAACCAGAGGCGGAATTGATGTTGGTTCACATCAATGGGATTATTACCTCGATCCGGTAAGGACAAATTATGGAAGGCAGCAAAATGGTATAGGTAGGTCCGATAAATACAACAGCAGTACCTGGCTCTGGGAAAATACACTCGATTATTCGAAGGCAATTGATAAACATACCTTTACAGGTCTGCTGGGGAATAGTATCCAGAAGTATAAAGGCAATGACTCCTATCTGAGTGGTAACGATTTTCCTGAAGATGTTACTATTACAACTTTAAATGCTGCAAATATCATTACGGGAAGTACTGATGTACAGGAATGGTCGCTGGCATCCTTTTTCGGCCGGGCTACATACGATTACAACAGCAGGTATTACCTTACTGTAAGTCTTAGGCACGACGGATCGTCAAAACTTTCGCACCACTGGGGCACAATGCCTTCGTTTTCAGCTGGCTGGCGTTTGTCGTCGGAGAAGTTTATGAAAGATCTTGCTTTTATTGACGATTTGAAAATCCGCGGAGGCTGGGGTAAAAACGGAAACCAGGAAGGTATTCCTAATTATGCAAGATATGGTCTTGTGTCGTATTATCGCCGCACGCCTACAAATCCTCTCTCAGGTCCTGCATCCTATCAATCTACGTATGGAAATCCTGATCTGAAATGGGAAACCACTGCGCAGTCGAACATTGGTTTCGACCTTACCATGCTCAACTCTCGGATTACCCTCAATGTGGACGCATATTACAAGAAAACAAGCGATGTGCTGTTGAACGTACAACTCTCGAATTCATTGCCTATTACTTCCATCCAAACCAATGCCGGCGAAATTGAGAATAAAGGGATTGAGTTTAACCTCAGCACCATCAATATCGATAAAAAGCTGAAATGGAGCATGGATTTCAATATGTCGTTCAACCAAAATGAAGTAACTGCACTTGAGTATACTGATGTGTATTATTTCGGAAGGGTATACAGTAACAACTCCGAAGTTGCGATTGTAAAAGTTGGCCTGCCATTAGGTTCATTTTTTGGATATGTGTCTGATGGCGTTGATCCTCAAACCGGCAACCTGAAATATAAAGATCTGAATGACAACGGTATTTTTGATACCGGCGACCGCACCGTTATTGGCAGCGCCCAACCCGATTTTATTTATGGTTTTACCAACAACCTGAGTTATGGGAGGTTCGATTTAAATATATTTCTTCAGGGAAGTCAGGGTAATGATATTTACAATGCAACCCGCATCGACCTCGAAGGAATGTTCGACAGTAAGAATCAATCAACGGCAGTGTTAAACCGCTGGACTGAACCAGGACAGATTACCGATATTCCAAGGGCAATTGGTGGTGGAAATGTAGATAATGTGCGCAATTCGACCCGCTTTGTCGAAGATGGTTCCTACCTGAGGTTAAAATCACTAACTCTCTCATACAGGGCAATTGATAAGATGCAGGAGATAAAAGCTATCAGCCGTTTGTCAGTTTATGTTACCGGTCAAAATCTGCTAACTTTTACCGGTTACAGCGGTTTCGATCCGGAAGTAAACGCTTATGGAAACAGTGCTGTGGAAATGGGTATTGATTATGGTACATATCCTCAGGCCCGTTCAATCATAGTAGGCTTAAATGTTGAATTCTAAAAAAATACAGAGATGAAGAAAATAATTAAAATCCTGTTTTCAGTAATTCTTGCTATTACGCTGTTTTCATGCGAGGATTTCCTCGATTTGAAACCAGCATCGCAAAGCATAGCAGTGCAGAATGAAAGTTCAGATTCGGTTTTGTATAAATCGGCGGGAGAGGTTGAATCAGCTTTGGCAGGTGTTTACGCTGGTTTCCGTAACGAGTATTTCGAACTCGATTATTTCGTTAACGGCGATGCGCAATCGGACGATGCTTATGCAGGCGCTGATAACCCGGCAAACTTTCAGATTGATGACTATAATATTGATGCCACCAATTCGAATGTCAGCCGCGACTGGGGATACCTTTATTCCATTATCGGCCAGGCAAACACAGTAATAAACAATATTGATGCTGTAACTGATCCGGAACTTACCGATGCACGAAAAAAAGAGATAAAATCAGAAGCTTCTTTCATAAGAGCATTCATGTATTTCCAATTGGTGCAACTTTGGGGCGATGTACCCTTGCAACTTACCGAAATTAAAACAATCAGTGCCGAGTTGCTGCCTGAACTATATGTTATCATGTTTCCACCGCGTACGCCAGTGGCTGATGTTTATATACAAATCATCGCTGACCTCGAAACAGCATTGCCAGGTGTAAAAACAAGTTCAGCCGATAAAGGATTTGTAACCAAAGGCGCAGTAAATGCAATGCTTGCAAAAGTGTATGCCACTCAGGTTCCGCAGGATTGGGACAAAGTGCTTCAATATTGTAATGATGTGATAAATGGCGGATACAGCCTTTTGCCCGAGTACGATCAGTTATGGGATAATGCCCATGAAAATTCTTCGGAAGCGATATTCGAAATAAATTATGAAGGTACCAGTTCGAGCGGTAACTGGGGAGCAGGTATGTTTATTGGAATGGACTGGAAAAAATTCAATATACCATCCAACGACCTGGTAGCTGCTTTTGATGCCGAGAATGATGTGATCAGGAAAGCGTCTTCAATCACCTTTCTTGATGTATCGGGAAAATGGTCGGATGCACATTGGCCACAGACCAGTTATCCTTTTATTAACAAATACAGGATTAGTATTTCGCCCAGCCCCCAGAACTATATTTTTCTCAGGTTAGCTGATATTATTCTTCTGAAAGCTCAGGCACTGAACGAAAAGGGCGATGTGGCTGGTGCCGCTGAAATGGTTAACCAGATTCGTTCGCGTGTTAGTTTACCAGCTACTCCGGCTTCGGATCAGGCAGCTATGCGCCTGGCGATAGAAAAGGAACGACGTTTGGAACTTGCTTTTGAAGGCCACAGATGGTACGATTTGAAACGCACTGACCGGGCAATTGAAGTTATTAACAATGTCAAAGGAGAGGGTGGGGCAAGTCTTGGTTACAATCTTACTGCAACCAAATTATTATGGCCTGTGCCACAAGCTGAACTTGACAAGAATACCAACCTAATTCAGAATCCCGGTTATTAATAAATTTATAGTCAGAAACAGGCTGCAGGATAGTTTTATTAATGAAAAAACTATAATTCTTCAAGTTAAGTACTGACTGACCATTTATATTACTAATCGTTATAACGTATGGCTCTCTATAAAAATAGAGGGCCATACGTTTTTTAAGAATGAGGCTTTTTTGTTTCCGATCCGCTGGTACGATTCTGCTTCAAGGTTAACAAATTTGCACCGAACTTTATAAAATATTTTGTAAGTGTTAACTTTGCACTAAGTACAATCAGCTTATAATGCCTTAGCTCGAAATACACTATAATTTATATTTATGATAAATAAGGATGTAAATATCATGTTATGAATAAGATAAAATTGAAACTGATATAATTAAATATTTAAATTTGAAGAATTATATTCAATTATTTTTCACCAGAAACATTTTTATATTTATCTTCGTGTAAAATATACACCAACAAATGTTGTTATTTTTATCAGGTGTATCTTTTAATAATTTTAATTCGCTTATCTTTAAACCTCAATAAAACCTCAACCAAACCGAATTAATCAATTATGAAAAAAAACCTCTACAACTTTCCGCGAAGCAGCACTATGCTTAGTAAAGTAGTGTTGCTAACCTGTATCCTATGGTTAGGAGTTATCAGTGCAGCATTAGCGCAAAAAACCTATGTGTATAGTGGCGTTGTCACTGATGTGCAGGGTGAAACCATGCCTGGAGTAAGTATCGTAATCAAAGGTACTACCGAAGGCACTTCAACCGATATTGACGGTAAATTTACGCTGTCAACATCGAATCCTTCCGAACTTTTGATTATTTCTTTTGTCGGAAAGCTTAAGCAGGAAATAAAGGCAGCAGCCGGTATTCCTTTAAAAATAGTGATGGAAGATGAAACAATTGGTCTCGAAGGAGTAGTAGTAGTAGGTTACGGAGTACAAAAGAAAAGTGTTGTAACCGGTGCTATCTCCAGTGTAAAAGCCAAAGACCTTGAAAATGTTCAGATAACCCGTATTGAGCAGGCTTTGCAGGGCCGCACATCAGGAGTTACAATTACGTCAAGTTCCGGACAGCCGGGAGCTGGATCAACGGTCCGTATCAGGGGAACAACCTCAATTAACGATAGTGACCCGCTGTATGTTGTTGATGGAGTTCCTGTTGATAATGGTGGAATTGATTATCTGAACTCTTCCGATATCGAATCCATCGAAGTGCTTAAAGATGCTGCTTCAGCAGCCATTTATGGAGCTCGTGCAGCAAGCGGTGTTATATTGGTAACCACCAAAAAAGGTCGTTCGGGATCGATACAGGTAAACTACAATGCTTATTTCGGAACACAGGCTCCTGCCCGGAAACTTGATTTGCTTAACGCATCGGAATATGCTTTACTTCAGAATGAATCGGCTACCAACGCCAATCAGACAAAGCCTTTTAATGAGCCTGAAACATATGGCGAAGGAACCGACTGGCAAAGTACCATTTTTAATAACAGCGCCGGTATTCAGAATCATGAATTAAGTGTTACCGGGGGAAATGATAAATCCACATTTTATACATCACTGGGATACTTTGATCAGGAAGGTGTTGTTGCAACTTCAATTTCGAATTATAAGAGGCTGAATCTCAGGTTCAACTCTAATCACCAGGTTAATAACTGGCTACGATTCGGACAGAATCTCGGGTATTCCCATATCAAAAGTCAGGGATCATTGAATACAAACAGCGAGTATGGTGGCCCATTGGCATCAGCGGTTAACCTCGATCCTATTACACAAACTGTAATTACAGATCCAACCGAAGCTAACAGTCCTCCTTATTCGACCAATCCGGTTGTGCGCGATGCTGATGGTAATCCTTATGCTATTTCCAAGTATGTTGGTCAGGAGATGAGTAATCCTTTAGCTTATATTCAAACGCGTCAGGGGAATTTTGGTTGGTCCGATAATTTTGTTGGCAATATTTTTGCTGAAATTGAACCTGTTAAGGGATTAAAGTTAAAATCTGACTTTGGTGCAAAACTGGCATTCTATGGTGGTGAAAACTTCACTCCTGTAAGTTACCTGAATGCATCATCATTAACGGCAATCAACTCATACAGCAAAAATAAAAACCAGGGTTTCCGCTGGAACTGGGAAAATACAGCTTCCTACACAAAAAGTATCGGTTTAAACAATTTTACCGGATTGTTGGGAATAAGTGCTTTTGTTGAAAATTCAAATGGATTAGGTATGACATACCAAAACCTCCCTGTTAACACATTTGAGCAGGCATCAATGAATTATTCAACTGTTGCTGAGCAGCGTGATGGATATGGTTGGGAAAGCGCTGACCATAAAGTGAGTTCATTATTTGCCCGCGTTATTTATAATTTTGACGAAAAATACTTGTTTACAGGTATTGTTCGCCGCGATGGTTCATCGAGGTTTGGAAGCAACAATAAATATGGTATTTTCCCTTCAGCATCAATTGGATGGGTAGCTTCACGCGAAAACTTCTGGCCAGAGAACGATGTTGTTAACGTACTCAAAATCCGTGGTTCATATGGTGTTACCGGTAACGATAATATCGGCGATTTCCAGTATCTTTCAACCATTGGAGGAGGACGAAATTATACTTTTGGCATGGATGAATATACTATTGGTTATAGCCCGAACGCACCTTCGAACCCTGATTTGAAATGGGAAGAAACCAGCCAGCTGAATATCGGTTTTGAATCAACGATTCTGCAAAGCATTACACTTGTTTTCGACTGGTACACAAAAAATACTACCGGTATGCTGCAGCCGATTATTCTGCCTTCTTATGTAGGTGTTTCAGGATCACCAACAGGAAATGTAGCTTCAATGGCCAACAAAGGTGTTGAACTTGAATTGGGATACCGTAAATCATTTGGGGATCTTGATTTTAAAGTAAGTGCGAATGGATCATACCTGCAGAATGAAATTACTGACCTTGGAACTGTAGAATACAGGACAGGAGCTAATTTTCAATCGAGTGATTATGAGTTATCCCGCAATATGGTTGGGCATCCGATTGGTTCGTTCTACGGTTTCCAGATTCTGGATATTTTCCAATCGAATGCAGAAGTTAATTATCACAAAGATGAGAATGGTAATAAAATTCAACCAAATGCTAAACCAGGCGATTTTCGTTTTGCTGATTTAAACGGTGATGGTAAAATAACTGCCGACGACCGCACATTTATCGGTGATCCAACGCCTACATGGTCGTACGGAGCAACTTTAAATGCCAGTTACAAAGGATTTGATTTGATGGTATTTGGCCAGGGTGTTGCCGGAAACGATGTTTACAATGGTTTACGCAGGCTTGATATTGCAAAGGCTAACTGGAGCACTGAGGCTTTAGGCCGGTGGAATGGTGAGGGAACTTCAACTGATTTTCCACGACTCATTAATGGCGACCCGAATAAAAACTTTAGCAGCCCGTCCAATTTCTATCTTACCAGCGGAGCCTATTTCAGGATTAAAACTTTGCAGGTTGGTTATACATTCCCTAAACAGATTGTTGGGAAAATCGGATTGCAACTTCTGCGTATCTATCTGAGTTCGAATAACCTGGCTACGTTTACAAAATACACCGGATTTGATCCGGAAATTGGTGGCGGAAGTTATGGTATCGATCGTGGTGTTTATCCACAGGCACGTTCGTTAATCGCCGGATTAAGTGTTACATTTTAATCAAATTAAAACCGAAGATCATGAAAAGACATAAAATATTTCTGATACTTATAGCAGCAGGATTGTTTCTGGGTTCCTGCACAAAGG
Organism: uncultured Lentimicrobiaceae bacterium; assembly: GCA_964420555.1. Lineage (GTDB taxonomy): Bacteria > Bacteroidota > Bacteroidia > Bacteroidales > UBA4417 > UBA4417. The sequence continues at coordinate 401,633 of CAYQTT010000002.1, forward strand.
AATTTCTTGAAGTTCAACCTAAAGGTACAGCTCTCGAAGAAAATTATTACCAAAATGCCCAGGAAGCATATAACGGACTGGTTGCGGCTTACGATCCGCTTGGAACTGAATGCGGTGCAACTTACTCAAATAAACTTGGCCCTTTAAATTCAGCTTCTGATGATTGTTATGCCGGAGGAGCTACTTCGTCGGACGTACCAGCATGGCAGGCCTGGAATAATTACACAGTGGATGCATCAGTAGGTATTCAGGGAGATTTCTGGAGCCGAAATTTTACAGGTGTTTACCGTGCTAATATTCTTCTGTCAAAGCTCGATGGTGTTCCAATGGACGAAGCTTTAAAAGCAAGGTATATTGCCGAAGCTAAGTTTTTAAGGGCATATTTTTATTTCGACCTGGTTCGTTTGTTTAAAAATGTACCTTTATTTACAAGTCTCGTTTCACCGGCTGATATTTTTAATGTAACCCAGGCTAAACCTGAGGATGTATGGGCACAAATTGAAAAGGACTTAAATGAAGCTATTCCCGATCTCCCCGTTTCGATTCCGGTTTCAGAAAACGGTCGTGTTACCAAAATGGCTGCTACAGCTTTGTTAGGAAAAGTAATTCTTTATCAGAATAACGATAGCCGCATGCTCGAAGCAGCTGATTTGTTCGAACAGGTAAATACTTCACCTAATTATGAATTATTACCGGATTTCGGCCAGATATTCCGTGCCGATAATGAGTTCAATAAAGAATCGATTTTCGAAATCGTTCATACTTCACAGGCACTTCACGGATGGGAAGCATGGCCTAACTTTGAAGGAAATGTTTACACGCAAATGTGCGGTCCTCGTGCTTACGTAGGTCCAACCTATGTTGCAGGCTGGGGATTTAACCCTATTACTCCCGAACTGGTTGCTTTGCTTAAAAATGATCCAAGATATCCTTATACTGTTTCGAACATCGACAGCCTTAAAGTTGCCGGCGTTGCCACTTATGAAAAAGGATATCAGAATACTGGATATTTTGTTCAGAAATTTGCTCCTCTGCAGGAATTTTATTCTACAATTGGTGGCGACCCCGTGTTAAATTATCCTAACAATGTGATTGAAATACGCCTCGCTGATACCTATCTGATGGAGGCTGAAGCTCTTGTCAGAGGTGGCGGAAATGCTTCCAAAGCCCAATTCTATCTTGATAAAGTTCGTGCCCGCGTTGGACTACCTTCAGTACCGGCTACTCTGGATAACATTTATAAGGAACGTCGTTTGGAACTTGCCACCGAAGGCCATCGTTGGTTCGATCTTGTGCGCACAGGTCAGGCTGGTACTGCTCTTGCATCAAAAGGTTTTACCGTAGGGAAAAACGAAATATTACCGATTCCTCTTGCTGAACTTGCCAATACCAAACTGGTTCAGAATCCACTGTATTGATTTGAAAGTTGATAAAAATTGGTTTGTTGATTTAAGCTGGCCGTTTCGCTTGTAAACGGCCGGCTTTATTTAAATCCGTAAAAATATGAAAACACGATTTGGTATACTACTGCTTATGGCTGTGCTTGTTGTCGGTTCAATAAAAGCACAAAATGATAAAACTCAGCCCGCAACTAAATCAGCAGCTGGTAATCCTGAAAAAAGCCTGATTTTCGACACTATTCCTGTTTTCGCGGATGAATTTAATTATACCGGCCTTCCCGATCCCAACAAATGGGGCTATGATATCGGTGGAAGCGGTTGGGGAAATAATGAGTTGCAATATTATACTAACCAGTTGAAAAATGCTTTCGTGGCAAACGGTAAATTAACAATTACTGCTTATAAGGAAGATATGGACGGGCGTAATTACACTTCGGCCCGGCTGATAACCAAAAATAAAGGCGATATCAAATATGGCCGTATCGAAGTAAAGGCGCAGTTACCGGCCGGTTTAGGCACCTGGCCGGCAATATGGATGCTTCCAACTGATTGGGTTTACGGAGGATGGCCAAGCTCAGGCGAAATAGATATTATGGAACATGTAGGTTACGATCAGGATGTAATCCATATTACTACACATTCCGAAAAGTATTACTTTAAGATAAATACCCAAAAATCCGCCACCAGGAAAATTGAAAATGCCAGCACTCAATATCATCTGTATCGTGTTGACTGGACACCTGAAAAAATTACCGGTTACATCGATAACGAGCTGATTTTTACTAATGTTAACGAAGGGACAGATTATAAAGCATGGCCATTCGATCAGCGTTTTCACCTTTTGCTGAATATTGCCGTTGGTGGCGATTGGGGTGGCGCCAAGGGAATTGATGAAAAAGCTTTCCCGGCTTCGATGCTGGTCGACTATGTGCGGTTTTACAAAATGATTGAGAAATAATTTCCTTAATAAACCGTTTATTATTGTAAACGGCCGGTAATGAAAAATGAATATTCCGAACTGCATTCCTGAAAGAAATCAGCTGCGCTTTTCAGATTAAATAAAGATAAAATACAGACAAAAATAACATTGATGCGTACTCGAAACTTACATTTCCTTTTCTTCATTTTAGCTGTGGTGATAAATCTGAATACATCAGCACAGGGGTTGAAAACCAGCGGTAAAAAGATTGTTGATGCCAACGGTAACGAAGTTATACTCAGAGGCATGGGACTGGGCGGATGGATGCTGCAGGAGCCTTATATGATGGAAATGAGTGGTTTTGCTGCTGCTCAATGGGATATGAAGGCAAAAATCAAGGCACTTATCGGGGAAGCTAACACCGAATCATTTTACAATGCCTGGCATGCCAATCATTGTACTAAAACAGATATCGATTCCATGGCTGCCTGGGGTTTTAACTCCATAAGGCTGCCAATGCATTATAATCTTTACACACTTCCAATTGAAGATGAGCCAGTTGCAGGGGAAAATACCTGGCTCGAAAAGGGTTTTGTTATGACTGACAGCCTGATTAGCTGGTGCAAAGCCAACCAAATGTATGTTATTCTTGATTTACATGCCGCTCCGGGTGGACAAGGAAAAGATCAGGCTATCAGTGATTACAATCCTTCAAAACCTTCGCTGTGGGAAAGCAATGCCAACAAGCAGAAAACCATCGCATTATGGCGGAAATTAGCAGAGCGTTATGCCAACGAACCCTGGGTAGGAGGGTACGATTTAATTAACGAACCAAACTGGAGTTTTACAGCCGGAGGAAACCAGAACGGATGTTCCGAAAACTCAAATGCTCCGCTCAAGCAACTATATAAAGATATTACAACAGCCATCCGGCAGGTTGACACTGAGCATCTTATAATAATTGAAGGCAATTGCTGGGGTAATAATTACAACGGTCTTTTCCCTTTATGGGATAATAATACAGTATTGAGCTTTCACAAATACTGGTCGGTTAATGATCAGAATTCCATTTCGTGGATGATTAATTTCAGGAATCAATATAACGTTCCTATCTGGCTTGGTGAATCCGGTGAAAATTCGAATGTATGGTTTACTGACGCTATTTCGCTGGTGGAGAAGAACGGCATCGGTTGGGCATGGTGGCCACTCAAAAAAATAGGCTCGGTTACCAATCCTTATACAATAGTAAAAACTGCGAACTATCAGACTTTACTCGATTATTGGAATAACGGAGGAACTGCTCCTACATCAGGTTTTGCTTTCTTTACACTTATGCAGATGGCCGAAAATGCAAAAATTCAGAATTGCATTTACCGCAAAGATGTTACCGATGCTATGTTCCGCCAGGTAAACGATTCAACCACAATTCCATTTGCAAACCATGTTATTCCTGGTACAATTGCTGCTCCTGAATTCGATCTGGGGCGCTTTGGTAAGGCATACAGCGATGCTGAAGTAGCAAATTACCACGTATCTTCCGGAACTTATACAGCCTGGAATAACGGCTGGAGTTTCCGTAACGACGGGGTTGATATTGAATCGTCGAACGATAGCGATCCGGGATCAAATGGCTTTAATGTAGGCTGGACTTCCGATAATGAATGGCTGCAATACACTGCTGATATTGATTCGAGCGCAGTTTATACCGTCAAATTCAGGTATGCGGTACTGGGTGCAACATCAAAAATCAGGTTACAGGTTAATGATGCTGATGTTACAGGTACAATATCGTTGCCCACTACGGGTGGTTATCAGACGTGGAATACTTTTACTATCAATGATGTAGTACTGTACAACGGCATACAGCGGATCAAAGTTATTTTTGATAAAGGCGGTGCAAATTTCAGCTCAATAGGTTTTTTTTTAAATAAAAAAATTGAGGATATCTTATTGAACCCTGTTTCGGCCGAAACATACAAACAGACTGAAAAAATTTATCTTACCTGTAATAAAATACTTGTTGATTCAACTGTTAAATCAGATGGTTTTAGCATTACAGTAAATGGTAACACAGTTGCGATAAACAGTGTAACCCCAGATACTGATAATCAATCAAGGATTATTTTTACCCTGGCGCAACCTATTTTCGATATTGATGTAATCAGGATGAACTATGCTGATGGATTGGTAAAAGCGACGGACGGATCAGCGCTTCAGAATTTTTCGAATTTAATTGTAAAGAATAACCTTCCAATATATCTGACAATTCCAGGTAAAATTGAAGCCGAGGCATTCAGTGTAAACAACGGCCTGCAACTCGAAAATACCACCGATGCCGGTGGCGGGCAAAATGTAGGTTTCACTAATACAGGCGATTACCTCGAATATAAAGTCAGGGTGCTGAAAGCATCAAAATATTTTATGGAAGTAAGAGTTGCTTCGGCAGGAACAGCCGGACGGATTGAAGTTCAGCAGTTAAATTCCATGGGAGCGGTTTTAAACTCAGTAATATTGAGTATTCCTGTAACCGGAGGCTGGCAGACATGGAAAACTATCGGCACATCTATTGATTTAAATGAAGGCGTTTGTACTTTGCGTGTAAAAATCCTGCAGCCTGAATTTAACATGAACTGGTATCGTTTTTCGGAAACAAGCCAGGGAATTGGCGATGAACAGGAAAACGTTTTCAGCGTGTTCCCGAATCCGGCTAACGAAAATGTTACGATCCTCATCCCTGAATCATCAGGCAAGAAGAAATCCATGCGCATGCTTTCGGCTAATGGTAAAGTTGTTAAAATTACCGACATACCTGATTTATCAACCGAAACAAGAGTTTTTGTAGGCGATCTGCCAGCTGGATTGTACATCGTTGAACTTGAAATGGCGGGAAGATTATTTCGCAATAAACTTATCATTCAATAGGAAAAAGCCTGTGCAAGCAGTAATTTTACCATTATTTCCATAAATTGAATGAAGTTCCTTATGAATGAGAAAATGAAAAATATGTATCAGAAAATTTCGTTCGTCCTGCTGTTGCTTTGTATGGCATTTCTGTCGTCGTACAGTTGTAAAAGTGATGAGGGAAACGAGCCCCTGGTTCCTGCCGATACAACACCGTTAAAAACTGATATTTCGTTCTGGCTTACAAAGCCTGATAAATCTGCACTACTGGCGAAACAGGACTTAAGTTTACTTTTTACATCCAAAGTTAATTCGTTTCCGACTATTGAAATTGATACTACTGTTACATTTCAGGAGATGGATGGATTTGGCTTTACGCTTACCGGTGGAAGCGCTACACTTATAAAGGGATTGAGTGCTGCGGTACGTGATGAGTTATTAAAAGAGCTGTTTTCAACTGAAAATAATGCGATCGGGATAAGTTATCTCAGGGTGAGCATAGGTGCATCCGACCTTAGCGCCAATGTGTTTTCATACAATGATTTACCGGCAGGTCAAACGGATATGGATCTCGTAAAATTCGATCTTGGGCCTGATAAAACAGATCTGATACCAGTTTTAAAAGCAATACTTGCGATAAATCCGAAGATCAAAATTTTGGGTTCTCCATGGTCGCCGCCGGTTTGGATGAAATCGAATAAGAATTCTGTCGGAGGAAAACTCTTACCTGAATATTATGATGTATATGCCCGATATTTCGTTCGTTACATTAATGCAATGAAATCAGAAGGCATTCCAATTGATGCCATCACGATTCAGAATGAGCCGTTAAATCCGAATAATAATCCCAGTATGGAGATGTTTTCGGGTGAGCAAAGGGATTTTATAAAAAACAACCTTGGTCCGGCTTTCAGGGATGCAGGTATTAAAACCAAAATAATACTTTACGACCATAACTGCGACCACCCGGAATATGCAACCAATATTCTCAGCGATCCGGATGCCGCTCAGTATGTTGACGGATCGGCATTTCATCTTTATGCAGGCGATATATCGGCATTATCTCAGGTTCGGAACGCTTACCCCAATAAAAACATTTATTTTACTGAGCAGTGGGTAGGTGGCCCGAGCAACTTTGCCGGAGATATGCAATGGCATGTTCAGAATCTTATTGTTGGCGCAACCCGCAACTGGAGTAAAAATGTTCTTGAATGGAACCTGGCTTCCGATCCGTTTTACAAACCGCATACCAACGGCGGATGCACTCAATGTGAAGGTGCGCTTACTATTGGCTCGTCAGTTACGCGAAATGTATCATACTATATTATCGCTCATGCATCGAAATTTGTTCCGGCAGGATCGGTTCGGATTTCATCAGCAATGCTTCCAAACCTGCCAAATGTTGCTTTCAAAACTCCTGATGGCCGTAAAGTACTCATTGTGCTGAACAACAGCAATTCAATTCAATCGTTCAACATAGGCTATAAAGGTCAGAAAGCCGCCACATCATTGGTAAACGGAGCTGTGGCCACCTATGTGTGGTAAATTTTTTCTTAGTAATCAATTGCAAAACTTTAAAACAATGAATAAAAGACTTCTTTTTTTTAGCATACTTACCATCAGTGTTTTAACTTTTGGTTCGTGTAAAGAGGATGAAACCGTTATACCGGATATCAGTATCCCCGAAACTATAAGTAGTCCTGAGGGCAGTGCAACCCAGGTAAAAGCTGTAATTGCAGTTACTTTGAGTGAGGCTACCGATCAGCAAGTAAGCTGCACCTGGTCGACGCTCGACGGTACCGCAATAGCCGGTGAAGATTATACAGATGTTTCTAATGCTGTACTTGTTTTTGCTCCGGGCGAGACAACTAAAAACATTGAAGTCCTGCTTTCGAACGATTCAACTTTTGAGTCGGATGAAAACTTTTTCGTAAACATCGGTAATATTAAAAATGCGAACGTAAAAGGATACAGAACTTCAGTAACCATTGCAAATGACGATGCATTTAACCCTCTGCTCCGGCTGGTTTCACTTACAAAAATTACCGAAGGTACTGCTACTCCGGTAACTGCAAAAGTGGGCGTAACTATCACCCCGGCATCAGATAAGCAGGTGACTGTTAAATGGTCAACCCAGGAGGGAAGTGCAAAAAATGGCTCTGATTTCGTTTCAGTATCAGGTGCAACCCTTGTGTTTGCTCCGGGCGAAATACAGAAAAATATTGAAATTCAGATTGTTAATGATGCAATTCTTGAGTTTAACGATGCATTCTTTATAGTTGTTGACGAAGTTACCAATGCCTCATATACAGCCAAAGAAACAGAAGTAGTAATTTCGAACGACGACTCATTTTTACCCGAACTTGTATCCGATGGGTACATAACTCCTGATTCCTACGAAGGAATGGAGCTCGTATGGGCTGATGAATTTGACGGAAACTCTCTGAACCTCGATTGGTGGACACATGAACTTGGTGCCGGTGGCTGGGGAAATAACGAATTGCAGACATACACCAATCAGCCGGCTAATTCTTCGGTCTTCGATGGGAAATTAAAAATCGTTGCTGTAAATAATTATAATAATTATACTTCAGCACGTTTGGTAACAAAAGGGAAAAAAGAATTTACTTACGGTCGGATCGACATAAGGGCAAAAATGCCTTATGGCCAGGGAATATGGCCTGCCCTATGGATGCTTGGAGGTAATATCAGCCAGGTAAGCTGGCCTAAATGCGGTGAGATAGATATTATGGAATACCTCGGGCACGAAGTGTCAAAGGTTTATGGTACAGTTCACTACGATAATGCAGGCCATGTATATAAAGGTGGCTCCTTAACACTTACCGGTAACCAGGGTTTTAATGATCAGTTTCATGTGTTTACGATTATCTGGCAGGAAAATTCAATTACCTGGTATGTTGATTACAAGCAATATTACGAAGCAACTTCATCAACCATAAAATTTGATTCATTCAATCTGCCGCAGTTTTTTATTTTCAATGTGGCGGTAGGGGGTAACTGGCCTGGAGCACCAAACGCTTCAACTGTTTTCCCGCAAACTATGACGATTGATTATGTAAGGGTTTTTCAACCTAACTAATAAGTCGATAAATAATACAATTAATAATCTAATCACTTAATTCAAAGTGCTTCTTATGAAAAGAATACTTTTTTTTGCTGTTGTTCTTGCCTTTCTTGTTGCAAATGTTTCAAATGCGGCTAATGAACCCACCGAAACCAAAACTCCGGCAATAAAAAAGGTTGTGGTTTATACCACCGCCGAAGGTACTGATCTCAGGCTAACAGCAACTGAAACCCTTACGTTTGTTAAGTTCGGTCAACCACTCGAAACTCAGCCTTGCATTTTTGTCGATCCGGGCAAAACATTCCAGACTTTTGTCGGAATAGGTGGTGCCATCACCGATGCATCTGCCGAAACTTTTGCAAAATTGCCCGTGAGCAAGCAACAGGAGATAATTCAAAACTATTATGATGCAAACAAAGGTATAGGTTATACACTTGCCCGAACTAATATTCACAGCTGCGATTTCTCGAGTGGAAGCTATACGTATGTCGACGAAAAGGACGTGGCATTGAAATCGTTCAGTGTTGCACACGACAAGGAATTTCGTATTCCAATGATAAAACAGGCTATTGCTGCAGCAGGTGGAAAACTTACCACCTATGCAAGCCCATGGAGTCCTCCGGCATGGATGAAAGATTCGAAAAATATGCTGAAAGGCGGAAAACTTCTACCTGAATTCTACCAGCCTTGGGCTGAGTATTATGTGAAATTCGTTAAAGCATACGAGGCAGAAGGTATTCCAATATGGGGATTAAGCGTCCAGAATGAGCCAATGGCTACACAAACCTGGGAATCATGTATATATACCGGAGAGGAAGAACGCGATTTTATAAAAAATCACCTTGGTCCAACACTGCACAAGGCCGGAATGGGTGATAAAAAGCTTATTGCCTGGGATCATAACCGCGATCTGATGTATCAGCGTGCAAGCACTGTTCTCGACGATCCTGAAGCAGCAAAATACGTGTGGGGAATAGGATTTCACTGGTATGAGAGCTGGACAGGCGGTGGTAATATTTATGATAACGTGAAACGTGTTGCCGAAACTTATCCGGATAAAAATCTCATTTTTACTGAAGGTTGTGCCGAAAGTTTCAAAATGGATAAAATTAACGGTTGGAATTGGGGCGAAATGTACGGACGTTCGATGATCAGCGATTTTAACAACGGAACCGTTGCCTGGACCGACTGGAATATTTTACTTGACGAAATCGGCGGCCCTAACCATGTAGGTAATTTCTGTTTCGCACCTGTTCATGCCGATACTAAAACCGGTCAGATTTATTATATGAACTCGTTCTATTACATCGGACATTTCTCGAAATTTATTCGTCCCGGTGCAAAACGAATCATTAGTTCAGCGAGCCGTGGTCAGTTTTTGACAACTGCTTTCATTAATACCGATGGCAAAATTGCTGTTATAGTGATGAACCAGAGTAACGATAAAATCCCTTACCGTCTTTGGATAGCCGGGCAGGCTGCAGAAGTTACCAGTTTGCCACATTCCATTCAAACACTGGTGGTTGAATAAATTTTAGAAAATCCAAAAGGAAAAAGAATTGAAAGGTATAGCCGGGAAGGAATTTCCGGCTATATTATTTTATGGCTTTGCCGAAATATGATTTTCCAGAAGTCTCTGCTTTAATAAAATATACTCCCTTTGGCACGGGATTTCCTTGAGTATTGCATCCATCCCAATGCAGAAGTAACTCATTACGTGATATTTTCTTCTGGAAAATTAAACAGCCCTGAATATCGGTAATACTTATTTCTGTGTTTGTGCCCGCTATTCCCGGAACTGAAATGGAAAGGGTCTGGACAAACGGATTCGGAAAAACACTTAAGTTTTCAGAAATATCATTTTTAGCATGAATGGATGTAGTTCCGTTAAATTCATACACTCCTATATCAATTCTGCTGTTTACAATACGTGTAGCACCTGCCAGGTCCAAAGCCGGAAGGTTCAGAAATTCGGCATTAGGAGTGCCTGAATCAATACATGGCGAAGTTGCCAGGAGTTGATACGGGAACAATCCGCTGCCTATAAAATCAGGATTTACATTCATGTTATTGAGATACTGTCCATGGTAACCCTGCTGTCCACCGCTGCCTTCGAAACCAGCAGTGTCGCCTTCGATATTGCAGTAAAAAAAATTTGGCGCCGAATTCACATCCCAGATGTAAACACTTACACCCAATCCGTTGTTGCCCCATATTATTGAATTGTACATGGAAGGTGATGCTGAATCGTTGCAATAAAATCCCCCGGCATAAGCTGCTTCATTGTCTGAAACGGTAAAATTGGAAAAAACAGGAAACGACCTGATACAGCAAATACCGCCTCCAAAGAACAATGCGCCGTTGTTTGTTACCAGGTTGTTACTCATTGTGCGCGAAGGGTAGGAGCGGAGTACACCCATAGCACCGCCCAGCCCGCTGAAATTATACTGCATTGTGTTATTATCGAATTTTGGATCGCTGTTATCAAAGGATACTGCTCCTCCTACACCGGTTGATGTGTTTTCATAAAATTGATTGTTGACAACAACTGGCGAACTGTTCATGCTGCAGATTCCTCCGCCGTAACCATATATAGTGCCTGTATTTCCAGAATAATTACCTGTGAAAACGCAATTCTCTATCCGCGCATCAGAGCCTCTAAGGTATACCGCGCCTCCGCTGTAATAAGAGTAATTGTTGAAAAACAGGCAATTAACAATCCTCAGTTTATCAAAATCATGGGCGAGAATTGCTCCGCCATAACAATTGGCCGAATCCTCCGTGGCTTTGCTGAATTCGAACCGGCAGTAAGAAAATATTGACGAGTCTTCAGTGCTTTCTACCTGCCTGAACCGGATCCCTGACCAACCCCCACGGCCCTGGGTTTGTGCGTTAAAATTGGATGTGTCGCGTATGGTAAAAATTATGGTGTCGCCTGGTAAACCAATTGCTTTGATACTGCCTTTAACATCAATACGGTAATAGGATTGAAACAGAATGAAGGTACCCGGGGAAATTAAAAGTATTTCACCTTGAGGCACCGTGAGGTTACCCTCCACAAGAATGGTATCGGCTGTCCAGGAGCCGTTTACATTTCCGCTTACGGTAACCGAAGTTGCCAATGTTTCGAAACAGGTAACAGCTATAAAAATTAGTATGAGAAAGGTTTTCATGTGAATATGCTGAAAAGGGATTCTACTTATGGCAAAAGTAAAATTCTTTTGCTGATTTTGAATTGTGAAATATCTTATTCTTATGATTTATCGCTTTCGATTTTAAAGAAAGTGGAACCTTCGGTTTCAATGGCGTTATTGAGATTTCTGGGAATTTGTATCCACTCGTAAGGTGAATATTGTCAGCAGAATACGTTTCCGTTTAAAAGATTTATAACTTAAAACACAAAACACATCGAAATTATTCGTATATTTAAGGAGCCCAAAAACCAATAGCCATGAAAACTACAACTTTTATGCTTTTTGTTTTTATGTTCGCTTTTAGCATAGGAACATTTGCCCAGGGCACAGGCACAAAAGCCGATCCCCGGACTACATTACAAAGCAAAGAAATTGCAACCAACCAAAAGCAAGAATCGATCTCACCAGGCGGCGGATTGCCTGGAAGCAAACTTGAACTTAAGGGAGTAGAAGGGGAAATCTATGTCGGCGAAAACTGGCCTTTAGGTACAATAGTTCTCCGCAATGGAGGAATAATTGACAATTATCTTCTTAGGTACAATATTCTTGTTGACCAGATGCAGTTTATAGAGAATAAAGATACACTGGCATTTGCTTCTCCCCAGGAACTAAGTACTCTCACTTTTGATAAACATACATTCATTTATGAAGCCTACCAATGCGACAATACTATCAGGTACGGGTATTTCGAACTTATTGAACCCGGTAAAAACAGGTTGTTGCTGAAAAGACTTGTGACCTTCGAAATGCCTGATGCTAAAAATCCGGTTAACGCCGATGGTACCAAATATTTTATCGATGAGTGCTATTTTATCAGCAAACCAGGCAAAGCTGCTTATAAAATCATGTGTAACCGAAAGAGCGCGCTTTCGGTTTTAAATGAACATCAGGACGAAATTGATGAATACCTGCGAATCACCGGAAACAAGGTGAAAAACCCTGACGACCTTAAAAAACTTGTTTCATATTATAACACGCTCGACGAATAAAGTCTTCAGTTATTAATTCAATTACCTTTGCCGGATCAATACTGCAAAGTGAAAACTGTATTGCCGTTACATCGTATAGAAACCCTTTTCAAACCTTTGGTTTCGTGTACCATTTGTCCACGAAATTGCAATGCCGACCGCTTACATGGAGAAGTCGGTGTATGCAAAAGTACTTCAGCTTTCAAAATAAGTTCAATTTGCATTCATAAAGGTGAGGAGCCTGTGATAAGCGGACCGGAAGGCATTTGTAATGTGTTTTTCAGCGGATGCAACCTTTCATGTTTGTATTGCCAGAATTACCAGATAAGCTGCAACCGCGGCACACAGAGCCAATTTCAAATGCAATTTGAAGATGTGGTTGATTCTATAATTAAAATTCTCGATCAGGGGTGTCATGCTGTCGGATTTGTGTCTCCATCACATTTTATACCGCATGTGAAAGCAATAATCGAAGCATTGCGCCTGCAAAACCTCAATCCTGTATTTGTTTATAATACAAATGGTTATGATAAAGTAGAAGAGATTCTTGATCTTGAACCGTATATTGATGTTTACCTTCCCGATTATAAATATTCCGATAATAACCTGGCACGAAAATTTTCGAAAGTAAATGATTATCAGCAAACTGCATATGCAGCTATAAAGGAAATGTACCGTCAGAAAGGCTCTACGCTTGTAATGCACGAAAACGGTTATATCGAAAAAGGATTAATCATCCGTCACCTGATACTTCCGGGATATATTGGAAACAGCATAAAAGTACTGAATGATATTGCCGATATTTCGACTTCAATAGCTATTTCGTTGATGGCACAATATTTTCCGACGCCGGCAATGAAAAACCATCCCGAATTAGGGCGGACTTTATTACCCGAAGAATATGAGCGGGTTAAATCAGAACTCGAAAGTTTAGGCTTTTATAAAGGCTGGGTTCAGGAACTCGACAGTAGTGATTATTACCTCCCTGATTTTGAATTGGATAAGCCTTTTGGCTAATGTTACCCTGCGCTTATTCCATTTATTTTGAAACAAAAGGCTTAAAATGAATGTTACTTCATCATTGAAATGAATTTCATGATGAAATAGCCATGATTGGAATTATTTCCCAATCGAAGATGAAATTATAATCAATCTGGCGAACCTTTAGCTCACGAACACCTTTTTGAAAATATGCAAGATGTGAGTAATTCCATGTGACCCGTAAAAAATTAATAATGACACATGAAAAGAAAAGAATTTCTACAATTACTATCCGTTTTACCTTTAGCCGGTTTTGCTATGAACCTGAATAAATTCAAAATTCTTACTGATCCATTTGAAAATACTGACACTTTTCCAGTGCTTTTTGTTGGCCATGGAAGTCCAATGAATGCCATTGAACAAAATGAATTCACCAATAGCTGGCAAAATGTTAGCCGGAATTTACCGAAGCCAGCTGCTATCCTTTGTATATCAGCTCATTGGGAAACAAAGGGAACTTTTGTTACTGCCATGGAAAAGCCAAATACCATTCACGACTTCGGAGGATTTCCACAGCAATTATTTGATGTTCAATATCCTGCGCCCGGGAGTCCTGAACTGGCTGCCGAAACTCAAAACCTAATTGAAAAAACTGCTGTTGGTCTCGATAATTCCTGGGGACTTGATCACGGCGCATGGAGTGTGATAAAACATTTTTTTCCTGAAGCTGATGTTCCCGTTATTCAGCTGAGTCTCGATTATCGCCAGGATGCGCAATATCATTATGATTTGGGCAAACAACTGGCTTCGTTGCGAAATAAGGGAATATTGATAGTAGGAAGCGGTAACATGGTTCATAACCTGCGAATGATCGACTGGCAAAAACCCGACACCGGCTTCGATTGGGCGCAGGAAGCAAATGCGAAGTTTAAAAAACTGATACTTTCAAATGATCACACGCAATTGATTAATTATAAGAACCTGGGTCGCGAAATAGAATTGTCCGTCCCATCGCCTGAACACTACCTGCCACTGCTCTATACCATGGCTCTGAAAACAGATAAAGAGGAAGTCTCTTTCTTTAACGATAAATCTGTAATGGGATCTATTTCAATGACATCGGTAAAAATCGGATAACAGGATTATTTCGTAACACTTACTTCTTTTTTCATGTTTGCTGCTGCTCTTTCTACCTGCAAGAGAAATGCTTCGAGCCGTGATTCTATAATCTGGGGATATCCCATTCCGTCACATTCAATTGTCAGGAACGGGATATCAGTAGTTTCATTTAAGTGTGATGGAATTTTATACTTCAGCTTCAGATTATCTTTTACTTCTTTTTTGCTTCCCAGGTTAGTATCAGGATTTGTAATTGCTTCACCGATACGTGTTTGTAAGCATCCAAACGGGCCAATATTTATAATTCCGCAATATTTCTCATAACCATGCGCCAGGGTTGTACCAAGAGTCAGGGCAGGCTCTCCAGTAGATTCGAGAGGCAAAACGTGAAGGCTGTGTTTTATCAGGTGCACAATTTGGGTTTTATGAACTTCGCAATACCCTGTAAACGATAATATTTTCTGTACCCGTGCTTCCACAACCGATATATATTGCTCCCTGATAAGCCTGTTGATGCTATCGCCGGGAGAAAAATCCGGACGATCGACACCTTTGCGCCATGCATAATCGAGGTATTTAACCCATTCGGAAATATAAGCGTCCTTCAATACAAATCCGTGTTTGCCGAAATAGTGGTTCAGCCATTTGTGCGCAAACTGGTTGTGCCTTACAAATATTTCGCCTGTAAGTGCAATATAGCGTGATTCAGATGCCGGAATCCGGCTTGGGACGTGCTCAAGGATATAATTACTGAAACGCTTCAATTCGTTAAACAGGTTTTTGTAATCGTTACTGAAAACTGAAATAAGCTTTAGGAATTGATTGTAAAAAATAGTCAATCCTTCATCAGGATTTTTTGCATTTGCTAATATTCCTGATCGCACATCTTCGAGTACATCGTTTAGAATTATAGCTTCCATCGATCTTTTCAGGAATCCTTTCGAAAGTCCAAGGTAACCTTCCTGGCTTACAAGAGTAAACATAGCTACATCGGCAATCTCTTGATTTTTAATAAGATTGGTAAGGAAAACCGGGTATTGAGCTACGCGGCATGCACTCGTTCCGCCAATATTGAAAAATGCCGATTTCTTTCCTTCATGCCCGTTTTTTATTACATAATTCATCAGTGTTCCTGCAAGCAATACCAGGGGCAGGCATTCCTTCCCCGATGTATATTTTAACCCGGTTTCAACAACTTCGTGATCCATTTCGGGCATGGCAATGGCATTGTAGCCTAAACTCCGAAGACTGGCTGCGAATAGAGCTGCCGCCATATCGCCAATACATGGAACAACTATCTGAACATCAGGATGCTTAAGGCTATATTTACGACCTGCTGAATCAATAAAGTATGAAATACGACCTTCGGTTACGATTTTGGACGGTTCGAAGTTTCCATTGGCTGAAGAATCAACAACATGAGAATTTTTCCTGTAATTATTAACCACATCCAGAAAAGCGTCGATGCGTGTATTTATGCCGGCATCTGCGGTGTGCTGGTCAAGTTCGAGCGTAAGCGATGGTTTGTCGCCCATAATTTCCCTGAACAATGGTACCAGAATTGAATCAGGCCCACACGAATAATTAGTGATATAAGCAGCATACAACTGTGGATGTTTCCTTATAGCGTGGGCTACCCGGAGAATTCTTTTTCCTGCTTCCCACGATTGGTAACTACTTATATCTTCGTTTAGGCAATTCAGGATGTCGAAAGGAATTACGCCGTAACCTAGGGACGCAAACTTTTGCGGGATTCCTTTATTTGCGATTTCAGAAAATGCATTGTAATCGCGGCCTACAATTACAATGGCTGCTTTATCAGGATTTGCCTCGAGTCCGGCCAGGAAATCAGCACCGATTTTCAGTAAATCATCGTCAGCTTTTTCCTGTTCGTTCACTGCCAATTCAAACGCACTCTCAATTTTCTTTTTATCTTTTATTCCAAGTAGTTTGCCAACATCAATAAAAGTTTGTTTAGCCGAACGATAACCTTTTGCAAAATTCAGGTAGGGGTGAAGCAGCTTTTTTTGAAGATCCGGGCTTTTGAAAGCCTGGCTTAAATAATTCGCTTCCTTGCTGATAAATACGCAGGTTGCGTTTGAGTCTTTGGGGTGATGCTCGCATCCCGGGACAAGCATTTCGTAAAGTTCGGGAATAAAAATATAGTCAGTATTTTTTTGAAGGAGATTATAAAACATTCCATGAGCCAGTTCCACAGGATAGCAAAACGAAGAGTGTTGGTTTTCGAAACCATTTTTATCAACCGTATCTGGAACTATAATTTTGAAGCCCAGTGAGGTAAAGAAAGCCTGGTATAACGGGAATAATCGATTTAAGGTGAAAGTCAGGTTCAGTCCGACTGTTTTTGTGTTTTCAGTCAATATTGCTGTTTCATGAATTGAAAAAATCCGGTTCATCCTCCGGCTTATAAAATCATTTTTTTGCCAGTCAGGTTCGGTGACTGAAACTTTGTCGTAGTATTTATTGCATGCACCCCCGAACGGAAAATTTTTCCCATCGACCGAAAAAGTATTGATTTCGCATTTACGATCGCAGCCATTTTTCTTATCACGGCATGTAAATGGTTCCCCTGATGCGAAATCGCGGTTTATCAGTTTATCCAGTTCGAAATTTGTTTTTTCCAACGAACCATTTTCAATCTCTTCTTTGATTTTCAGAGCCGTTCCGAAAGCACCCATAAGTCCGGGAAAAGGAGGCACAATTATTTCCTTTCCTGTAATTGCTGCCATGGCAACCGGAATTGCTTTGTTATAGCAAACGCCGCCCTGCATAAATATTTTGTTTCCAACAGGACGTTTGCCTTTTACACGGTTTATGTAATTCATGCATATTGAATACACCAGTCCGGCCAGTATATCTTCTTTTGAATAATTCTCCTGCAGTGCCGATTTTATATCAGAACCTATTAGTGCAGCACATTGATCCCTGAAATTTAAGGGATTAGCTGATTGCATAGCTCCAGCTTGTATTTCGGAGAGTTTAATTTTAAGTGATTCGAAAGCAGCCTCTTCAATAAAGGAACCGGTTCCCGCCGAGCAAGCTTCGTTCATTGCATAATCGGAAGGTACTTTGTTAGTTATATAGGTGTATTTTGCATCCTGTCCGCCTATTTCGAAAATGGTATCAACATCCGGATCGAAAAACACAGAGGCACGGGCATGAGCTGAAATTTCGTTTATAATTCCACGTGTTCCTGCATGTATGGCTGTTAGATGACGTCCTGATCCTGTAACTCCCAGGCCAATAATACGGATATCATCTTTAACCTGATTGCGCAAGGATTCATAAACAAGTTTTGATGCATTTATCGGATTTCCAAGGGTATAGATATATTCACTTGCTATTATTCTGCAATCAGCAATACGTATGATAACCGCTTTTGTAGTTGTTGAACCAACATCAATTCCCAGTATGCATTCGCCGCCCGAATGAAGTGCAAAAGCTGGCTGTTCGCGAAACTGAACCCTGTGCCTGAATTCTGGAAGTGGTTTGTGAAAAGTAAAAATGCTTTCGGATTTAGAGATGATTTCGTCTGATGGATTGAAACCGGGAACATCATTATAAATAGCATAAAGAGCAGCACCAAGCGCTTCAAAATAAGGCGCTTCGTCAGGAATAAAAATATCAGGGTGTGTGTGTTTCAGGAATGAAATCACGGCTTTGTTAAGAGCCACCCCTCCGACGACCATACATCGACCATCAGGTGCTTTTTTAAGCAATTCCTCTGCTTTTTCTGCAATCATTAAAGCCAGTCCCGATGCAACCTGCTCCTTAGGGATTCCTTTGTTCAAAGCATGAGTACAATCGGATTTGCAAAAAACCGAACACCGGCCCGACACCCTGAAAGGCGGTGAGTTAAGAGAAAGACTGACAGCTTCGTTAACGGTTAAGTTCATCCGGCCAATCTGCTGAAGGAAAAAATCCCCGGTTCCTGAGGCACACTGGTTTTTTGAGATCAGTTTCCTGATTTTGCCGTCTTCGTCCAAAGTATATACAACAAAGGTTTCAGCACCCAAACTGGCAATTGCCGAAAACTTCATTCCATGGTTTGAGTATATTTTTAAAGCATACTCAGTAGCTTCCGGTTCGGAAATACTGGTTAGCTGAACTATTTTTCTGAATTTCCGGCCTGTTACTACAATTGGCAATCCTGGTCCGGAATATTTATCGAGGTGTTGGAGAAAAACAGATTTAGGGTTTCCTTCATAAACGACCGACCTTGTTTCTTCAATCTGAATATTATTATCACTATCAATACTGAGCTTTACAAATGAAACCGTAGATGCGCCAAGGCAAATACCTAAAGCACGACGGTTTTTAATTGGAAGGGATTGGTTTTTAGTCTCAAAATGACCTTTTTTTAGGTCGTTAGCCTGGTTATTTTCACATTCTGATACCATGATATCCGAAAATTGAAAGGTTTAAAACTTCTTGCAAATTCAAACTATACTATTGGTAAAAGTGATTCAAGCATTGTTATACACAAAGATAAGGCAGTTTCATTCAAATTAAATCCGGATTTAAATTCAGTTTCAAACTAATTGAGAGTGTTATGACGAACATTGAGTTATTGTATTGAAATACAGATATATAAGTTCTGCTCACTTGATTGAATCTGACAGATATAGATTGTACAATTGTTTATAAGATTTAACTATTTCTTTAAAAATGTACAGAGCAAAACAGATATATCATTTTCAATCAGGATTAAATTATCAGTTGTAATTATAAAATTTATTTTGACAGACCGATTCAGAATGGATTAAAAAAACATTTTTTTTACTAAGAAATGCATTGCGTGTGTATTAAGTTGTATCTTTGCGAAAATTAATACAAAATTAAAAACATCATGAGTAAAGGAACAGTAAAATTTTTCAATGATTCAAAAGGATTTGGATTTATTAAAGATGACGCATCGGACAAAGAATATTTTGTTCACGTTACAGGTTTGATCGATGAGATCAGAGAAAATGACCAGGTGTCATTTGATCTTCAAGAAGGCAAAAAAGGATTAAACGCCGTAAATGTTAAAGTGATTTAATTTACACAGACATAAAGGATTCTTGAAAAAGCCCTGCCTAAAGCGGGGCTTTTTTATTGTACATTTTCAATTATTGTGATTTTATTTTATAATGTAAATAACTGTTATTCAAATAGTAAAAGAATAGTGCGATTTTTTATTTCCGTTTTTTAGTTAGATAATGAAATGACTATTGCTATTCCGTTGTAACTTTGTAACAAGATTCAATACAACATCAAATACGATACTATTGAATAAAATCATCAAGATTCAGAATTGTAGGCTGCATCTCAACTGCACCATGTTTTTTGATGTTTATTATCTAATCTTACCAACTTTGTCAGCTACTTCCTTATAACTAAAATAACTATTTAAAGATACGAGAATCTGCATTTAACAGGCAGTCTTTATATGGATCTATGAAGTAATAGTCATGTTTTCTTTAAAGGTATTTTTAATAAAGGCATTATTGTGGAGCTATTTTTGCTCTTACATGGTTGCACAATCCAATATTAATACAGAAATAATTTGTACCGATGTTTGTGATATCGATACTAATATGTTTTTTCTTGAACCCGTACCTGAAGCTTTTAATGATACTGACAGCTACCTTAACGCTGAACTTTTTGGGGCTTATTTCGATCATTTTCCGGATATCAGAATGGATATCCTTGTGGCACTGAGCTACTATCCCGAGTTAGAGAATGTTAAAATAAGGTTTTCATATAAGCCGATAAAACAAACGATGAATTCGCGCCCCTCTCCACTGAATATCTTCAGGAAGAAAGCCAACTGGCGGTATTCAATTATTGTGAATAATAATAAAGGAAGGCACAAAGCTTTACCATTCGAAAAACTACCTTTTACAATGAAAGTTGGCTGGCTCGGGCATGAACTTGCTCACACCTTGCAATATAAGCAAATGCGTAGTGGCGAAATGGTGGTCTTTGCTTTTAAATATGTTTTTTCGAAAAGATTTGTACGCAAAGCGGAGCGTTATTCCGATCTGATTACTATTGAACATGGCCTCGCATATCCGCTCTATATCGGAACCGACTATTTATTAAACCGACCGGATATTGATAAAAAATACCATCAGTATGCATTAATCAACAGTCTGTCGCTCAACGAAATAAAATGTCTATGGTGCAGATTAATTGAGCCGTTTTTAATTTCTCAGGAAGAATTTATAATTGTAAAGCCTTAATGTTCATTACATTAAAAACCGGAATATGAAAATAGTCGTTTACTTTTAGTATTGCAGACTATAAGTTAACTGCTTCAATTCAATTTCTGCCACTTTTGCAGAGTACAACAAATTTACAAGCAGATAAGCAGCATTTTCATAACTCGTTTGAGCGGCTTTTACATCAAGAATGGTAGCCTGGCCCAGGTTAAATTTCTGCATTACAACTTCGAGCAGTTTTGTGTTCATTTCAAAATTATCTCTCTGTGATTCAATTTGTTGTAAAGTAATTGAATAAGTTCTGTAGAGTTTTGTTGCCTGTGTTGTGAGGGAGTTAAGCAGGCTTTCTTTCTCAAGTATCGAATTATTGACACGTATTTTTGCAACGTCCGATTGGGTTTTATAAATATTTCCGTTAAAAATCGGTACCTGAAGCGAAACGCCTGCTGCAGGACCATAATTTTGATTCATAAGGAGGTTAGCATTATTGCTGTTAGCATGGTAGAAGTCGTACCCGGCATTCAGTTTTACGGATGGATAACGCTGCGCTGTAACCTCTTTTACCAGTTGCTCATTTATTAAAACCTGCTGATCAGCACTGAGGTATTGCGGATTTCGGTTCAGGTAAGTGAGGATAGAATCCAGTTGCAGCGATTTATCTACAATTATACTATCGGAAACAGAAAAAGGATTTTGCGCTTTCGCATTTATCAGTAACAATAAATCCGATTTATTTTGTTCGATAACAAGTTTCTGAATTTCAAGTAATTGCTCAGCCGAATTTACATCACTCTGTGTTTGCAGAATTTCGGCCGCATCAGCCATTCCAACATTTTTTTTAACATTTACGATATCCAGTTTCTGCTGCGATACCTCAAGTGTATTTTCGATAATCCTGAGGTAGTTTTGCTGCCTGATAATATCGTAATATGTAACCATTATATCAGCAATGATATTCTGAACCTGTTGATTCAGTTCAATCTCGCTAAGGTCTTGCAACCGGCTTAAGCGCTCTTTGGTGGCCGTTACCCGGAATCCGTTAAACAGCACTATACCGGCCGAAATTCCAGCATTAACGGCATTTTCGTTTCGGTTTTCCAAATTCGTTTCAGTGCCGTCGCTATATTTTTGATTTATAGTGGTAAGCGATGCGTTATCGCCTGCACTGGCCGAAATATAGGGCAGTCCTCCGGCAACGCCATATGTGTTATTCATGCGGGCGATTTCCACATTGTTTTTGGCTATCTGTATATCGAAATTGTTCAGCAGTGCAGTATCAATAGCATTCTGTATTGTAAACACGTATTGTGCCTGTCCGGTAAATGAAAGGCTAAGCCCTGTAAACAACAAAACGATTTTTAAAATGAGTTTCATTACTTATTCTTTATTGGTGATTAATTAACAGCACGAAATTCCTGAATTTTTAACTCCTGAATTATCGGACTTTTTCTTTCACTTTGTTTTCTACAACCAATGAAGTTTAATGCTAAGCAGATTTAAATCTTACTCTACTTCCCACATTCCACAACTCATATCCTACATTATTTATTTCAGATAACTTCATCATTCAAATCTTCATCTATTTCCTTTTTACCTGTTATAAAAGTATAAACTGCAGGTATTACAAATAAGGTTAGAATCAGTGAAAAAAGTATTCCACCAACAACAACAATACCTAGAGGAATACGGCTTGTAGCTGCAGCACCTAAGCTTAATGCAATTGGAAGTGCACCTAGCGAAGTAGCAAGGCTGGTCATAAGAATAGGTCGTAAGCGGAGTGTAGCTGCTTCAATAACAGCTTGCCGTTTAGTGAGCCCGGCTTCACGTTTTTTATTGGCAAATTCAACAATCAGAATTCCGTTTTTGGTAACCAGTCCAATGAGCATAATCATTCCGATTTGAGAGAAGATATTAAGGGTCTGATCAAAAAGCCACAGGCTGAGCACGGCACCTGCAATAGCTAAAGGTACGGTGATCATAATAATAAGCGGATCCCTGAAACTTTCGAACTGAGCGGCGAGGACCAGGAAAATAAGAACAAGCGCAAGCAAAAAAGCAAAAGCTGTATTTGATGAACTTTCGGCATAATCGCGCGATGGACCGCTGAGCGAAGTCTGGTAACTTTCGTCGAGAAGCTTGTCGGCAATAGCCTGCATGGCTTTTACTCCATCACCAACTGTTTTACCTTCGGCTAGTGAGGCTGAAAAAGTAGCTGCTTTATATCGGTTAAAATGATAAAGCGACGGTGGCATGGCATTGGGCTCTACCTTTATGACTGATGCCAGTGAAATATTTTCACCTTTGTTATTGCGCACATAAAGATTCGAAATATCTGTTGGCGCTTGCCGGTTTTTAAGTCCAACCTGGCTGATGACCTCATATTGTTTGCCATTCATAATAAAATAAGCCAAACGCCTACCGCTGTAAGCACTTTGCAATACGCTGGCTATATCGGTAACCGTGAGCCCGAATTCGCGGGCTTTTATCCTGTCGATGGAAATATCGACCTGAGGTTTATTGAATTTCAGGTTAACATCAATATTCTGAAAAGTTTTGTCTTCTCTGGCTTTGTCGAGGAATTGCGGGATAACAGTTCTAAGTTTCTCAAAATCAAGGTTCTGAATCACAAATTGAACCGGTAGCGATCCCCTTGATCCCAGCCCGACAGCAATAGTTTGTTCCTGAATAGGGAAAATCCTTACATCATTAAAACGACCCAGTTTTTTGCCCAGGTCCTGCGCAATTTCATTCTGGGTGCGCTTCCGCTCATTAGCAGGCACAAAGCCTACGCGTCCGAAACCACTGTTCACGCCACTGCTTCCAAATCCGGGAATAGAAATAAATGAAAACTCGGCTTCCGGAATTGAATCAATAAGGTAATCAGCAATCTTGTCGCCGGTTTGCATCATGTATGGATAACTTGCACCCTCAGGACCAGAGATTTGCAAACGCACACTTCCTTTATCCTCCAAAGGCGCAATTTCACTCTGTAAACTCGTACCAACAAAATAGACAATTGCAAAACACGCGGCTACTATTGCCCATGCCATCCATCTGTATTTAATAAAGCGGGTAACCATATTTTTATACCCGTTTTCCATTCCCGAAAAGAAAGGTTCAGTTTTGTTGTAAAATGTACCATGCTGTGCACCTTTGCGGTTCAGGAAAATATTGAGAACAGGTGTTATGGTAAGTGAAACAAAAGCTGAAACTAAAACTGCAACAGCAAGTACCACCGCAAATTCGCGGAATAAACTACCTACAAATCCCTGTAAGAAAAGTACGGGAAGAAATACAATTGCTAACGTTATAGATGTTGATATTACTACAAAAAATATTTCCTTACTTCCGTCAATAGCTGCTTTCCGTACCGGAATTCCGTCTTCAATTTTCCGGAAAATATTTTCGGTTACCACAATCCCATCATCAACCACCAATCCTGTCGCCAGGATAATTGCCAGCAAAGTGAGAATATTAACCGAAAATCCCGCGACATACATAATGAAAAAAGTGAAAATCAGCGAAATAGGGATATCAATTAATGGCCGTAGAGCGATAAGCCAGTTACGGAAAAAGAAGAAAATAACCAGGATAACCAGTACTATCGCAATCAGAAGCGTTTCGCCTACTTCCTTTAACGAACGCCTTACGTTGAGGGTGTTATCAATTAAGGTTGTGAAAGTGATATCACTTTTCTGCGAACGGGTAATTTCGTCAAGCCTTTTGTTAAACTCATCCGAAATATTGATGTAGTTAGCTCCGGGTTGAGGGGTTATTGCAATACCGACAGCATAAACGCCATTAAGTTTCCAGCTTCTCTCGTAGCTTTCGGGGCCAAGTTCAACATTGGCAATATCACCGAGTCTGATAATTCCAGCTTCGTCACCTCTGATAATCAGATCACGGAATTCCTTTTCAGTAGTCAGATTACCCAGAGCTCTGATTGTAAGCTCAGTTTTGTTGCCATAAATTTTTCCTGAAGGGATTTCTACATTTTCCTTATTCAGGACATTCGTAATATCGTTAAAAGTGATGTTATAAGCGTTAAGTTTATCAGGATCAATCCAAATACGCATGGCAGGACGTTTCTGTCCGATAATATTTACAGCGCTTACTTCCGGAATGGTTTGGAATTTATTTTGAAGTACATTTTCGGCATAATCACTTAATTCGAGCAGGCCTTTGGTCGGGCTTTGAACTGCCATCAGAATAATAAAATCACTATTTGCATCCGATTTTGTCACAACCGGAGGAGCATCAATATCCTGAGGTAAATTCCGGACAGCCTGGCTGACTTTATCACGTACATCGTTGGCAGCAGCTTCGAGGTCGGCATCAATATTAAATTCAACATTAATAGTACTGCGACCAACTGAACTGGTAGATGTAATCGTACGTATCCCCGGAATTCCATTAATAGATTTCTCAAGCGGTTCAGTGATCTGGCTTTCGGTTATATCAGCATTTGCGCCTGTATATGAAGTGCTGACCGTGATAACCGGCGGATCGATGGCCGGATACTCCCTGACACCCAGAAATGTGTACCCGATAACTCCGAAAAGTATCAGGAACAGGTTCATAACGGTGGCCAGTATTGGTCTTTTAATGGATAGTTCGGATATGTTCATGTTCTAAAACTGATCAGGGTTTAAATGCAAGTACTCGTAGTGCTATGAATGACACAATGTAAACTTGTTGAACTATTGCTTTTTAACTGTCTTAATTTTTACATTTCCATTAGGCCTTACATATAAAACCCCGCTTATTACTATTGTATCTCCAATCTGGATGCCGCTGGTAATTTCAACCCCATCGCTGTTGCGAATTCCGGTTTCCACGTTTTGGAAAACGGTTTTCCCGTTTTTAACCAACACAAGCTGATTCGAAAGGGCATCAGGAATTATAGCATTTGTAGGAACAACTATCCCATTGAATTTTCGGTTGAGCAAAACTTTAACAAATGCTCCAGGGCTGATTCTGCCTGTATTCAGTCGTGCACGGACTTTGAGATTTCGTGTTGATGAGTTAATCTGAGGTTCAATAGCGGTAATGGTTGCTGTTAACAGCTCTTTGGAGGAATTGGTTAGAATCGAAACAGTATTTCCTGTTTTTATGAGTTTTTCATAGGTTTCGGGTACAGAAAAATCGATTTTAACCTTGTCAGTCTGCTGCAAAGTACCAATAACAGTTGAAGTGGTAACAAAAGCGCCTTCGCTCACCAGCCTCAAACCAAGTCGTCCCGAAAACGGCGCTTTTATCACGGTTTTGTCAATCTGCGCTTTCAAAACATTGATATTAGCATTGTATAAATTTACCTGGCTGATAGCCGCATCATACGAAGCCTGATCGACACCGTTTACAGCAAGCAGTTTACTCAGTCGCTGTTCGGTTTTTTCAGCCAGTTCGAGTTGGACCTTCTGTTGTTGCAATTGAGCCTGAAGGTCGGCATCATTCACTTTGGCCAGAATGGTGCCGGCTGTAACATACGCTCCGTCAGGTATATTTAGGTATGTGAGGCGGCCTCCGGCTTCGGGATGCAGCTCTACCATTTCGTCAGCTAAAACAGCTCCGTTAACTTCAATGTCGGATGCAAAAACTGTGTTTTCAGCAATAATAACATCCACCGGAACAGGTGGTTTATCTTTAACATTTGCGCTTTCATTTGTTTTGCTTTTACACGAAAGCATTCCTGCCAACAAAAGCGGCAGGGCTAAAAGTGGAATAAACCTCATTTGTGTTCGGTATTTTGGGTTATGTTTTGTTTTATTCTGCTGATGGTTTGAGTCAAATCCGAAATCTGATTATTCTCAAGCCCATCCAGTACAATTTTATTCAATTCAGAAAATGATTTTTTTATTTCGGGTATCGCCAGCTTTCCTTTTTGAGTCAAAAGAAGGCTGTGTTTGCGCCTGTCGTCTGTTTTACGCATTCGTTTAACATATCCTTTTTCTGATAGGTAGTCGAGAATCCTTACAATGCTTACCTTGTCGGAATCAAGCAACACAGCAAGTTCCTGCTGGGTAATTATTCCATCCTGCCTTTCGATAAGTACCAGCGCGTAGTAGTTGCGATCAATGTCAAGGTGCTGGAGCCGGAACCGGAGAAGATTCAGATATCCTTTCCCAAGCATGGTAAGCATCCGGCCTAAAGGCTGATCGATAAAAGGTAAATCAGGTGACATAAATTAATTTCAGGCAAAAGTAAGGTATTTCTTAAATAGTTTACATTGTTAACTATATATTAACAGCACGCTACTTATTGAATCTGTTGGACATGATTTTTCCTTTCAGGTTTAAAAGAAAACAGTGAATTGTTTTCAAATTTACTTAAAACACTATTATTTACTTAAAACCCACATGTTTAAACATTGTAAGCTATTTGTTGTTAAATTATCTTAAATATAGAAATGAACATATGTGATTATGATTAATTGAAATCAGGAAGCAGGGAAAATACCTGGAATTTTAAAACGTAAATCCTTTGTTTGGTAATGACGCATAAGTATAACAATGATTTTGTAAACTGGAAAATAATATTGAATCCTAAGAACCTCCTGCAGATCTTTATTGGTGCAGGGATGGCTGTATTTGCCATAAAAGGCTTTATGATACCCAACCAGTTTATGGATGGAGGCGTAACCGGAATTTCCATTTTGCTTCACGAAATAACTCACATCAATATCAGTATTTTTATTGCTGTTTTTAACCTGCCGTTTATTTACCTCGGGTACAAACGCATTGGTAAAACCTTTGCGTTCCAAACTTCAATGGCGGTTATTTTATTAACGTTGGGACTTATTTTTATTAATATTCAGCCCGTTACAACCGATAAACTGTTGATAGCCATATTTGGAGGAATACTGATTGGTACAGGAGTTGGACTGGTGATACGAAGCGGTGGTGTGATTGACGGAGCCGAAGTAATTGCAGTTTTTACCCGGCGGAGGACAGGTTTCTCCAACAGTGAAATTGTAATGTTATTCAATACATTCATTTTTGCAGGGGCGGCATTTCATTTTGGCATCGAAACCGCAATGTATTCGCTTATAACATATTATGCAGCAACAAGGGCAACAGATTATGTTGTTGATGGAATAGAACAATACACGGCAATAAATATTATAACGTCCGAACAGGAAAAAGTGAAGGATCTTCTTGTGAATGAATTAGGAAAAGGTATAACGGTTTATAAAGGTGAACGAGGCTTTTTACCCGGAAGTTTCCATATTAAAACCGAATGCGAGATTATAGTTACCATAGTTACCCGTTTGGAAATAAGCCAGATAGAAGAAGCCGTAACAGGGATAGACCCCAAAGCATTTGTTTATAGTCAGAGCATTAATGAAGCAACAGGAGGAGTTTTAAAATCAAAGGGCCATGCAAAGTAAAGAGCAAATGAAAGAATTTGTAATCAACTTATTGAAAGAGAACCTTCCCGGGGATTATTACTATCATAATTATAAGCATACCCTGTATGTAATTGAAACGGCTTTATCAATTGGCCGGCATGAGCAATGCACCCCCGAAGAGCTAGAATTGATTGAATTAGCTGCATTGTGGCATGATACAGGCTACATTAAAACTTATAAAAATCATGAAGAGGAAAGCTGTATCCTGGCACGTCACTATTTGCCCGGCTATGGAATTCCGGCCGAAGATATCGAAATAATATGTGGCATGATTATGGCCACCCAAATACCGCAATCTCCTGAAAATAAATTAGAAGAAATTCTTGCTGATGCTGATCTTGAATACCTTGGAACAGAAGCTTTCGAGCACATAGCAGATGATTTATTCAGGGAACTGCAATTTTTAAACCCTGAGTTAACCGAGGAGAAATGGAATAAGACACAGATCTCATTTATCGGGAAGCATCATTTTTTTACAGGCTTTTGTAAAGATAACAGGGAACAAACTAAACAGGTATACCTAAAGAAACTAGTTCAAAGCGTCAAGTAGATGTGTTTTATAAGCCATTTTTTTTGTGCTGTTTACCTTTTCAAAGTGACTGGGTTTCATTTTGATTGAGATTTAATCAATATCTCATCCCACCTTCGTAACAACTCGCAGAAAGTTATTTCCTACAAGAGTAAGGAATTCATGCGTTGTGCATTCCATTTTTTTATAGCGTGCCAATTGGTTTATTTTTAGAAATAAACTTTAAAGGACTTTATCCATGTTTATGACCTGAATTCAAGTCTTAGGAAGCTTGAATACTCTTTTTATTACCGCTCAAATCAATTAATCTCAATTAAACCTAACTATTAACTTAATCTGTTCATTATGAAAAAAACAACACGCTTCAGTCTTCTTTTTGCTGCATTAGTAGCAATTACAGTATCAACAACATCGTGCCAGCAGGCAGCCAAGGAACCCGCTAAACCAGATCTGGCTCAAATCCGTACCGAAATACAGGCCCTTGAAGATGCCTATGCTGCAGGCTTAAAAGCCAAAGATGCCAATGCTGTAATTGCCTATTATGCTGATGATGCCGTAAGTATGGTGAATAATGCTCCTGTTGCGTCCGGCCGGGCTGCTTTGTTAAAAATGGCACAGGAAGACATTGCAAGAGATACGGCCAATACAACAGTTACCTTTGAAATTGTTGATCTTTTTGCTGGAGGCGATCTTGTGATCGAAACCGGAAAAGCAACCTATAAAGACGCAGATGGTAATGTTTCAAAAACCGGAAAATATATGTCGTTATTCGAAAAACGTGATGGTAAATATGTCTGTATCAGGGATATTTATAATGATGACAAGTAGTAAAACAATAATTGATCAGTAAGTAAGGGGATTTCGGGTAACCCCGGATTTCCCCTTACTAGATTGAAACTTTAACTTCTGCGTATTTAAG
The DNA here is from genome assembly GCA_964420555.1 of uncultured Lentimicrobiaceae bacterium. GTDB lineage: Bacteria > Bacteroidota > Bacteroidia > Bacteroidales > UBA4417 > UBA4417. The sequence continues at coordinate 431,283 of CAYQTT010000002.1, forward strand.
AGTCACTAAACTAAAACCTGTGATCATGAAAAATGAAGAAACTAAATCAGCTCAAAATGCTGAAATGACATCAAATCTTGAGGTTATAAAAGGTGTATATAACGCATTTGCTACCGGCGACTTCCCCGCATTTCTGAATGCAATGGATCCCAAAATTGAATGGAACGAAGCCGAAAACTTCCCTTATGCCGATGGCAATCCTTACATAGGGCCGGAAGCAGTTGTTCAGGGAGTTATGGGACGCATTGGGGCCGACTGGGAATACTGGACAATTACTGACCAGGTGTATCACGTAACCCTGGAAGCAATGGTAATAGTAACCGCCAGGTACAATGGAAAACATAAAATAACCGGGAAAGTTATCAGGGCACAGGTTACACATATGTGGACTTTGAAGGATGGCAAGATAACCAGGTTCCAGCAATATGCCGATACGTTGCAGGTTACACATGCAATGGTTGGTTAATCTGATATACTAAAAGATGCATTATGAAAGCAAAATCAATCAAAGGACATTCCCCTTCAGAAATTAAAGCCGCCCTGGAGCAAAGCATAGCCGACGGTTTTCAGCCAACCCTGGCCTTTGTTTTTATTTCCATCAAACAAGACATTGATGCTGTGAGTAATCTCCTCGACTCAAATGGAATTCAGATTTTTGGCGCAACCAGTTCGGGCGAATTTATTGATGGAGATATCAGCAATGGGGGTATTGCTGTTTTGCTGATGGATATTAATGTGTCAAACTTCGAAATACGGCTGCACGATTACCGTGATAAAGAACCTACAGCGGTGGCAGGAGAGATGGCGTCAAATGCAATAGAGAGATTTAAAAACCCTTCCATTATTCTATCAGCAAGTTTTTACGCTCGTGGCGAATCGGAATCTTTGCTGGGAGATCAGCTTATCAGAATAATTGAATCGGTTACCGGAAATGAAACAACCATATGGGGAGGCCGGGCCGGCGATGATTTCATTTTTGATGAAACTGTAGTTTTTACCAATCAACTTTCAACAAAAAGAGGCATTATTATGCTGGTATTTGATGGAGATAAAATAATTGTAAAAGGTGAAGCTGCATCCGGACAAAAGCCTGTAGGAACCGAAAAGGTTGTTACAAAAGCTTTTGGTAACTGGATTTACGAGATTGATAATAAGCCTGCTGCAGAAATGGTGTTAAAGTACTTGGGTTTGAGTTTATCGCCGGAAGAAGCAGAAACTTTCAATCCCTCGAGCATGGGTATTGCATTTAGTGTAATGCGCGACGCAGGCACACCTGTTATTCGGGGTGTCGGTGCTTTCAACTGGAAAGATAAATCGGTCTCCGTCCTTGGCAGCATTCATGAAGGAGACAAGGTTCGCTTTACTCTTCCGCCTGATTTTGAGGTAATTGAAGAAGTAAAATTTAATGCTGAAAAAATTCAACAAAACGAAATGCCTGAAGCTGATGCGTTGCTGATGTTTTCCTGTATCGGGCGACTCACGCAATTCGGGCCATTGGCAGGCGACGAAATTGAGGGAGTGAGACAAGCTTTCAATGTGCCTATGGCTGGTTTTTTTACTTATGGCGAATATGGCAGGGTAAAGAACGGTAACAACGAATTTCATAACAACACCTGCTGCTGGGTGGCATTAAAAGAAAAGTAAATGAACAACCAATTACAAACGGTAATGGATTTTATTCAGCAGATTGAAACTATTTCTGCTGAAGAAAAATCAATGCTTTTAAAGGAAGTAAGGAAAGTGAGCAGCGATCTGGAGATTGCTGAATTCAAGCTGGAAAGAACTGAAAAGGTAAAACGTACCACCGCTATTCTCCTGGAAGAAGCCATTGAAGAACTGGAACAAAAAAGGAAAGCCATAGAAGCGCAAAACCGCGAACTTGAAATTGAATCGTCGCTCGAAAGGGTAAGGACGGTTGCTATGGGTATGCGTAAAAAGGACGATATGCTCGAAGTGTGCCGTATTATTTCGCAGCAATCCGAAAGTCTTGGCATCAAAGAAATACGAAATGTGCAAACGGCTATTATTTATGAAGAAAAGGGTACTTATCTCAATTATGAATATTATGCAAAGCACGATAAACTCATAATTACCGAAGTGGATTTTAAAAACCATGAATTGCAGAGATTATTCGCCAACCGGATGCTGCAAGGTGCAGAAGAACTGTTTGCCGAGGCATTAACCGGAAAAGAAGTATTAGACTGGTATGAATACCAAAAAACCACCAACCAGTTTGCAGATAGTTATTTAGAGAACGCCCAATCCCTCAATTATTATTTTTACTCATTAGGTCCTGTTGCTTTGGGCATATCCACCTATTTGCCTTTGAGCGATGAGGAAATAAGTTTATTCAAGCGTTTCCGCAATGTATTTGATTTAGCCTACCGCCGTTTTCTGGATATTGAAAAGGCCGAAGCCCAGACCAGGGAAGCGCAAATAGAGGTGGCAGTAGAAAGGGTAAGAGCCCAATCTATGGCCATGCGACAGACAAGTGATTTGGTAAACGTTAATACCGAATTGCTCAATCAATTAACCAATCTTCAGATAGCCGGATTATCCGGAGTGAGTTTCTACCTGGTTGATAAAGATGAAATCGTTACAGTATGGGACCTGTCAAGTCCAGGAAACATGAACGATCCCAATAGTTACGCATTTAAATTTAATTCAAAAATACACCCCATTCTCGGTGAGTTTGTTGGAATTTTAAAATCATCCCGGCAAGATTATTTTGTACTGGATTTTCCAAAAGAAAGATTGATTCTGGCTATCGAAGAACTTAAGGCTATCGATATTGAAATTGCCAATATGTTTATAAACGCTATGGAAAGCGGTATCCTGCAACATCAATGGAATCCTTCTGCAAGGATTACAGACGGAATTTTATCCGTTGACCTCATGATGCCACCTACTGGTGATACCAAAACCATAGTATTAAAAATGGCCGGTGCATTCAACCAGGCGTATCAACGTTTTCTCGATCTCCAAAAAGCCGAAGCACAGGCAAGAGAAGCTCTGATTGAAGCATCATTGGAAAGAATTAGATCGGCTGCAATGGCCATGAGGGATTCAGCAGAATTAGGCGGAATTATTTACAAACTGTATGGTGAACTAACAAAATTGGATGCCAGGCTCGACAGGTGCTTTATCATGATTGTAAATCCTGAAAACAACGGCATCACCTGGTGGCTGGCCGGTAAAGAAGGATTGTTGGCAGAAAACGGGTTCTTTGTTCCGATGAATCAGCACCCAACTCATCTGAAGTATCTCGAAAGCTGGAAGAAAAGGAACAAAAAATGGCAATACCTGTTCGAAGGAAAAGAAAAGAGAGACTGGGACCGCTTTGGTTTCAGTAAAACAGAACTGGCCAGGTTACCTGATTTCATTAAAAAGGACATGGCTGGTGTCAGGAAAATTCATCTGTCAGGCTCATCTGATCAATTCGGTTCGCTGGTTACAGGAAGTCTGGAACCTCTGCCGGAAGAACAGCAGGATATCATCAGCCGCTTTACTACTGCATTTAACCAGGCATTTATCCGCTTTCTCGATTTGCAGAGAGCCGAAGCCCAGGCCCGGCAGGCGGAGCAGGATTTGATTGCCATAAAAGAAGCCAAGCAAAAAGCAGAAGAAGCACTCACAGAATTACAGACCACTCAAAAGCAACTTATCCAGGCCGAAAAAATGGCCTCCCTCGGCGAACTCACCGCTGGCATTGCCCATGAAATTCAAAACCCGCTGAATTTTGTGAACAACTTTTCGGAAGTAAGCAGCGAGTTGCTGGATGAAATGAAAACCGAGCTGGATAGTGGCGATATTCAGGAAGCAAAAGCAATAGCATCGGATGTGAAAATAAATCTTGAAAAAATATTACACCATGGCAAACGAGCCGATGCCATTGTAAAAGGCATGCTGCAACACAGCCGCAGCAACAGCGGTGTTAAGGAACCAACTGATATTAACGCATTGGCCGATGAGTATCTGCGCCTTGCTTACCATGGATTGCGGGCAAAAGACAAATCCTTTAATGCCACTTTGAAAACTGATTTTGATGAAAGTATCGGCAAAATTGATATCATTCCGCAGGATATTGGAAGGGTGATTCTTAATCTGATCACGAATGCTTTTTATGCTGTGGATGAAAAAATGAAAATACGAACCCTTAAAGGGTTTGAAAAATATGAGCCAACTGTTTCGGTAAGAACCCGTAAAACAATTATTGCAGTTGAGTTGTTGGTTACTGACAATGGAAATGGAATTCCTCAAAAAATACTCGATAAAATCTTTCAGCCATTTTTTACTACAAAACCTGCCGGTGAAGGTACCGGTCTGGGTTTAAGCCTGAGTTATGATATTGTTAAAGCTCATGGCGGCGAATTGAAAGTAGAATCTGAAGTTGATTCAAGTACTGGCAAACCGGCCTTTACAAATTTCACAATTACTCTTCCAATACTCAATAAGCTTTAATCTTAAAATTCGAAATAGTATGGTAAACATTCTACTTTTATCTGCATTGGTTATTTTCCTGCTTTTTTCACTTGCTTTTGTTATAAAGTCGAAAGCACTGAAAAAACGGGCATTGAAAAAAGTCTCAGCAATGAATACAAAAGCATCTGAGAACTGGACAGTTGATTTTCTTGAAAAAAAGCGAAAACTCACCGATGACCTGGCCGATAGCACTGTTAAAATTATAATGGAAAAGAAAGAAGATGCAACGATCAATCACCTTTTTCAGATGATCACGAAGGATAGCGACCATCTGCCAGATGATGCTCCTGCCGAAATAAAAGAATATTTCAATAAAACTGCCATTCTCCCCGAATGGGCCGACAAGGATTTAATTGATCTGGGACAGCAGGTATATATTCGACATGGAATCTGGATCAGCCTGCTGCTCTCCAATAAATCTCTTCCCGAATGCTACGCCTGTGCCAAGGGAGCCGAAGTTTTGCATCGTACCGCCAGGCTCGACGAGCAACATGGATCAATGCAAACTTTTTCACGACGCATTGCCGAAACAGCACAGTTTGTGGTGTTTGCCATGTCGCCCGGAGGCCTCTCGCCTAAAGGAAGAGGTTTGGTAGCAGCACAAAAAGTCCGGCTGATTCACGCAGTTATCAGGTATCATCTGCGAAAGCAAAACTGGGATGCAGCCCAGTACGATGAGCCTATCAACCAGGAAGATATGGCCGGTACTTTAATGTCGTTTTCAGCTCTGATTCTGGAAGGTATGGAGCAACTTGGTATCGTACTCGAACCGGTTGAGAAGGAAGCATATATTCATTGCTGGCGGGTTGTAGGGCATGTGATTGGATTGCATGATGATATAATCCCTGCAAATTCCGCTGATGCATTAAAACTTGGTTATAGTATTTTGGATCATCAGATTGCTCACAGCGATCAGGGTTCAGCTCTTATGAAGGCTCTGCTGGAATTTCAGAACAAAAACGCAAAGGGAATGATGAGCTCCGACAGCAATATTGCAATGATCCGGATGATGATGGGTGCAAAAATCTCTGATTTAATGGATGTACCAAAAATTGAACAAAGTAAAATCGACAAGTTAAATCTCAAAATAAAACGAATCGCTAATGTGATGGAGAAAATTGATCACAGCCTTGTATTAGCTATGCTCCTGCAGTTTTTCACCAAACATATGTCATTGTATATGATCAGTCACATGACTAAATCGAAGATCATTAATTTTTACATTCCCAGATCGCTGCGTTCGGATTGGACCGGTCCAAATAGATAAATAAGTTAATAGCCATGTTTCAACCGTTAATAAATTTTGAAGAATACTCATCACTGGGCCTTTTGTTCAATGGAGTCGGATGTTTGTTCTGGGTGGTTGCCTATGCCATATTGGTATTGGAAATCAGAAAGAAAAAATTCGTTGAGATGCCCGCTTATGTAGCCGGAGCCAATATTGGATGGGAGTTTGTATGGAGTTTTATTTACCATCCAAATACCGGTTTATTGTTTTCGCTGAGCTACCAGGCTGCCTTTTTACTCGATTGCTTCATTTTTTATTCGGTGCTCCGCTACGGAACCAAACAACCAATGAATTCGGAAACAAAAAAGCATTTTGTCCTTTTTAGCCTGATCAATTTTGCTTTTTGGATTTTATTCTCCTATACATTTATGAACGAGGGTTACGATACAATGATTGGTGCAAATTCAGGATATATTATCAACGTTATTTTGTCGATGCAATGCGTTTTCCTGTTGTTTCAAACCAAGGATACATCCAAGTTCTCAATGTTGCTGGCATGGTCGCGTATGTTAGGCACCGGTTTAATTACCGTTTCGATGTTTATTTTTTATCCTGAAAACCAGTTTGTTCAATTGCTCGGTGTGAGTTGTTTAGTGCTTGATAGTGTTTTTATTTATATTCTCTGGAAAAGGCATGGGACACTACTGGGACTTTTAAAATCAAGTGAAAATGGTAGCTAAACTTGTTAATTACTTTTTGCCGGCACAGCTCAGTTCTGATAAAGATAATCTGAGAACCGAACGGATTTTTATATCCGTTTTGCTTATTGCTGCACTGTCAGACTTGCTGGGGATTACCCTTGCAATAGAAATTAACATTTCGGTTCTCGGTTACTTGCTTTTTGCAAATGCGGCAATTAACATTCTATTGCTCTATCTTTATAAAAATGGCTTATCCAAAGCTGTCGCCGCTCACCTTTTCCTTTCCCAGCATGCAGTAAGTTTTATAATCCAGGCCTATTTTCAGGGAGGTTTAATGGCACCTGCTCCGGCTGCCTTCTTTTTATTACCGGCAGTTTCCATGTTGATTCTTGGTAAAAAGTCAGCTATCTGGTGGGTCGGCATCTCAGTTTTGATGACAACCATATTCTTAATCTACGAATCGTCAATCGGTTCTTTGCCAATTAGTTATAATCAGGAAAAACAAAGGATGTTTTTTTATAGCTCCCTGGTTGGAACAAATGTTACCATCTTTTTTATCCTGCTTGTTTATGAAAACAGTAAAAACAGGGCACTCGAAAGTGTGCAGAAGAAGAATGCTGACCTGATTTCCACCCAATCGCAGCTAATCCAGGCCGAAAAAATGGCTTCGCTCGGAGAACTTACTGCCGGTATTGCCCACGAAATACAAAACCCGTTGAATTTTGTCAATAATTTCTCGGATGTCAATGCCGAATTGATCGATGAGATGCAACTGGAAATGGAACAGGGAAACCTGGATGACGCAAAAGCAATTTCAAACGATATCAAAGAAAATGAACTGAAGATAAATCACCACGGCAAACGCGCCGATGCTATCGTAAAAGGAATGCTTCAACACAGTCGCATCAACAACGGAATAAAAGAGCCAACCGATATAAATGCACTGGCTGAAGAATACCTGAGGCTTGCCTATCATGGATTAAGAGCCAAGGATAAATCGTTTAATGCTACTTTGAAAACTGATTTCGATCCTTCGATTGGGCAAATTAATGCAATTCCCCAGGATCTGGGCAGGGTTGTTCTGAATCTGATCAACAATGCATTTTATGCAGTAAATGAAAAGCAACAGCAGCAACCTGGAGGTTACGAACCAACTGTCAGAGTATCTACAAATGTGGTTATTCCCTCTTCGGGGGGGGCAAGGATGGTTAAAATCTCCGTTGCGGACAACGGAAATGGAATTCCTCAAAAAGTACTTGATAAAATATACCAGCCATTCTTTACTACCAAACCCAGCGGCCAGGGAACCGGTTTGGGATTAAGCATGAGTTACGAAATTGTTACCAAAGGCCATGGCGGGGAACTGAAAGTTGAAACTAAAGAAGGAGAAGGCTCAGTGTTTGCAATTTTGTTACCCGTCTAAAACCGGATAATTCAAAATTAGATAAAACGTAAAAATCATTTTGTATGGCAATATCTGAAACGAGTCCTATATCTGTTATTGTTAAACAAAAAGGTCTTCCATTGCTTACGGAAAATACTTTTCTCCGGTATATCAGTTTTGCTATACTTTATGTAGCTCAGGGAATACCTGAAGGAATGACATTTTTCGGAATCCCTGCATGGATGGCCATGAATGGAAAAAGTGCATCGGAAATAGGAGCCTTTTCAGCTGTAGTAATTATTCCCTGGAGTTTCAAAATACTGGTTGCTCCGCTGATGGACCGTTTTACTATTTTATCAATGGGGCGCAAAAGACCCTGGATTATCTTCGGACAATTAGGGTTAATGCTAAGTTTTATTGCCATGGCATTTGTTCCCGATCCGCTGAATAACATCAATCTTTTGATGACAGCCGGCTTTTTCGTCAGTTTATTCGGGTCCATCCAGGATGTGGCAACTGATGGTATGGCTATCGATATAGTTCCTATTGATCAGCAGGCACGTGCCAACGGACTGATGTGGGGAGCAAAAACTATTGGAATTTCTGTTTCACTGGTTTCAGGCAACTGGATTATAAATAATTATGGTTTTATGCAGGCAATTCTGTTTCTTTCAGTTTTGGTTTGTTTAATTCTGCTTGTTCCGTTATTGATGCGCGAACGGCCCGGCGAGAAATTACTTCCATGGTCCGAAGGTGCCGCATCCGAAAGTGCTAAAAAGGTACAGCTTGAAAGCCTGGTTCAGATTTTTAAAAGCCTTTTCAAAGTTTTCTTTTTGCCGGGCAGCTTGTTTATGGGAATCGCCTTCTTTTGTTTCCAGCTGGGGAACGGGCTTATTCTGGCCGTTCTGCCGGTTTTCACTATACAGGAATTGGGATGGAACGATCAGGAATATTCGCATGTGTTTTCCGTGGTTAACATAACTGCAGGGTTTCTTGGTATGTTCGCGGGAGGTGCGCTTGCTGATTTATTCGGGAAAAAGCGAATGATGTCTATTTATCTTATAAGCATGATTGTACTGGTTACGGTAATGGCCTTTTCAAAGGCATATTGGGCAACACCATTTTATGTTGAAGGATTTATAGGCGTGTATATCACATTATACGTATTTTTAACTGTTGCTGCTTTTGCTACAGGAATGAGCCTTTGCTGGAAACAGGTGGCTGCCACTCAGTTCACTTTATACATGGCAATTTCGAACCTGGGGCGGGCCTTTGGCGCAGGTTTACTTGGGCCTCTGCGTAATTTTCTGTCCTGGGAATACGTGATTCTCGCATTTGCCGTTTTTGCCCTGGGAATGCTGATATTTATCCAGCTGATTCATACAAAAAAACACCTGGATAATATCGATCAGCTGGAATCGGATCATCAGAAGAATATAAAACCAGTTGTACTTCCTGTTACAGTTAGTATCGGCAATACTATTCCGCCCGGACAATGAAAATGAAAACGCGTAATCGAACATTCAGGATCAGTAACCTGTTGTTTTAAACAATATTAGCTTACAGCCGGCAAAGCGTAAATTGTATTTAACCTATAGGAAAGCAATTATTGGCATAGTAATAACTGGCATCTAGATAAGGATTCAAATCAACTTAATCAGAAAGTACTCAATAAGCTTAAATTTAATAAACATTGTATGAAGATATTAGTAGTTGACGATGAAAGAGATATACAAACGCTGTTTGAACAACGGTTCCGTAAAGAAATTAAGGAAAAAATCCTCGAATTTGCATTTGCCTTTTCGGGAGAAGAAGCGCTTATATACCTGAACCAGCACGAGCATGAAAAAGTTCTGATTTTGTCGGATATCAATATGCCGGGCATGAGTGGCCTTGAATTGCTCAGGCATATTAAGCAGATATACCATAAGCCTCCTCCGGTCGTAATGATGATTACTGCTTATGGCGATGCCGAAAATTTTAATACGGCAAGGGAATTAGGCGCCGACGATTTTTTAACCAAGCCTGTTGATTTCAAAGTTTTAAAAGAAAAATTCAAATTATAAGCTCATGGCAAAAATTTTAGTAGCCGATGATGAGGTAGATCTGGAGATGCTCATCAAACAGAAATTCCGCCAGAAGATCAGGGAACAGGAATATGAGTTCATATTTGCAGTAAACGGTAACGATGCTTTGGCTAAAATACAGCTACATCCCGACATCGATATTGTGTTAAGCGATATTAACATGCCTGAGATGGATGGATTAACGCTGCTAAGCCGGTTGGGAGAAACAAGTCCGCTGATTAAATCGGTGATTGTTTCTGCATACGGCGACATGGAAAACATCCGCACAGCCATGAACCGCGGCGCTTTCGACTTTATAACCAAACCTATAAATTTTGAGGATTTATCGGTAACCATGGAGAAAACAATAAAACATTGTTTGCATATCCGTGAAACGCTTAAAGCTATCCGCGAAAACAGCATCCTCAAAATGTATGTGGATGAAACTGTTCTCAATTTTATGGGTGGCCGCGAGTTTGAAGCTTCTTTAATGGCAAATGAATCAGTAGAAGCAACAATAGTATTTGTTGATATCTGCAGTTTTACATCTATCAGCGAAAATGAGTCACCTGATACTGTTGTTCGTTTACTGAATAGTTATTTTGAAGTAATGGTTAAGGAAATAATTGCGCAGGGAGGCTATATCGATAAATTTATAGGTGATGCTGTGATGGCAGTTTTTCGTGGCGACTTTCACCTGGATAGAGCAATTGATGCATGCCTTTCAGTTCGCAGTAAAATTGAAAATTCTTCTTCTCTTCCCGAAAATGTAAACTTTGTCCCCAGAGTATCAATAGGTATCAACAGCGGCGAAATGATTTCGGGTAATATTGGTTCAGCAAGTTTGCGCAGGCTCGATTATACTGTTATAGGCGACACTGTGAACACAGCTCAGCGCCTGCAATCAGCTGCGGGGCCCGGACAGATACTCATAAACCATAATTCATACGAAAAAGTGAAAGAATCATTTAACTGTAAAAAAATAGGGGAGGTGAGTCTTAAAAATAAAGCCGATCTGGTGTTGGTTTATGAAGTTTTGGATTAGCTGTAATAATACAATTCTGTACGATTAGCATTATCATACTCTTTTTCAGATACTTTAAACACTTTTTTAAACTCGCATTACCTTGAGATAACATATAAATTTTTCGATTTAGTTTGTATATTTGCCAATACTAATGAATTACATTTGGTTATTCATAGATGTCATCTGTGAAATAGTACCACAAATTTAGTCCAACTAAATAGAACAGGTATCCAAATTGTGTATCCCTAATATTTCCTAATAACATGAAAAGTGAAAAGCTCAGGATATATCCTGGCGAGCAATTCAGAGAAATCGAAGTGGATTCGTCGTTGAAACTGCGCTACGCAATTTCTAACTACGGAAGAATGGTAAGCTTTTCCGACGAAATCAAGCATGGAAGACTACTTAAGGGCATGTACTCTGACGGATTCAAAGTCTTCCGTTTTAAAATATACAGGGAAACGAAAATCATTAATTCTCACTTTTTTATTTATAAGCTTGTTGCTCAGTATTTTATTCCAAAAACATCTGACGATCAGGATTATGTTATCCATCTGGATCACAACAGGAGTAATGATGATGCCAGAAACCTGAAGTGGGTAACAGCTGCAGAACGCTTGGACCATATTCGTAAAAGTCCCGCCGTAATTGAAGCCAGGAAGGCTGTTCGAGAGCATAACGTGAAATGGGCCGGCTTAAAATTAACTGAAACCAGGGTGATGCTTATAAAAAAGATGCTTGCCGACCCTAAACGGAAAACCCGGCAGAAAATGATTGCCAGGCAATTTGGTGTAAGCGAAATGCAGATAAGCCGGATTAAGAGTGGCGAGAATTGGGGAAATGTTAAATTTTAGGCACTTAAAGATATTAATAGGGAATCTTAGTATTGTCTTCAATCCACCTTTCGAAAACTTCATTTGCTTCTTCACGCATCATTTGTGTAGGCTTCAGACTGCGTTTTTCAACAGGTAAAGCAAGTTCTGTATAAAAAACTTCATCATCAAATCCGGCCCGGGATGCATCTTTACGGTCGGCGGCAAAATAGAGTTTATCAATCCGGGCCCACATGATAGCACCCAGGCACATCGGGCAAGGTTCGCAACTTGCATAAATTTCGCAACCACTTAAATCGAAAGTATCCAGCGTTTTGCAGGCTTCTCGTATGGCAACCACTTCGGCGTGAGCAGTAGGATCGTTGGTTGATGTTACCCGGTTACCGACAGAAGCTATAATTTTGCCATCGCGCACAACCACAGCTCCAAAAGGGCCGCCTTTGCCTGTCGCAATGTTTTCTTCCGCCTTTTTTATGGCTTCAATCATGAATTCTTTTCCGTCAATGCCTGGCATATTTTTATGACTAAAGAGATAATTTACAGCTAAATCCTGTCAAACCCTGTCCTCCCACGAACCTGTCATATCGTTGATTGAAAGGGCTTCTTCAAGCACATGCATATACTGCCTGCGCGGAATAAGCTCGCCGCCAAGGCTTTCGAGATGATTTGTATAAACCTGAGCATCAATAATTTTAAATCCCCATTTGTGAAGATTTTCAACCAGGTAATACAAGGCTACTTTCGATGCATTGGTTTCGTGATGAAACATCGACTCGCCAAAAAATACTTTTCCCAGCGCTACACCATATAATCCGCCAACAAGTTTCCCATCGAGCCATGTTTCAGCTGAATGAGCAAAGCCATCTTCGTGTAAACGAATGTAAGCATTTCGCATTTCGCGGGTTATCCATGTCCCTTTTTCCCCTTTGCGGGGTGTTTTCGAACAATTGGCAATAACTTTTTCAAAAACTTTATCGATAGAAAATGTAAACTGATTCTTCCTGATACTCTGCCTTAAGCTATGCGACACAATAATCTTTTCAGGGAACAGAACCATTCTGGGATCGGGCGACCACCAAAGTATCGGCATACCATCTTCGTACCAGGGAAAAATACCTTTTGAGTAAGCTGATTTTAAACGATCGATGCTTAAATCGCCTCCAATAGCAAGCAATCCGGATTCATCGGCCTCATCAGGGTCAGGAAAATCATTGCTGCGTCGCGATAATTCAACAGGCATTTGCTACATTTAACGTTGCAAATATAATTTACTTATATGTGTTTTACCAAAAGTAACAATTTTTATTATATACATACCGTTCACCATGTTTTCAGGCAGTACTATTCCACCTGACAATGGAACATTTCCTTCAGCCATTTTTAAGCCACTGAGGTTAAAAATCGCATAGCTGTCTTCAGTACCTGTTCTGTCAATTCCTTGTAAATAAATAGTTCCCCTCGCAGGATTCGGATAAACAGAAAATGCCTGATCTTCAATACCTTGTTTGTTGCCGGTATAGAGATCGAACCAAAAAGTGAAAACTCCCTGAGGTGCTGCTAACGGAAGCGTTTGCGTATGGCTGCCGCTGTATGCCTGAACATAATACGAAATTGTATCATTTATTGTGTACCCGCTCATGAAACCACTGTTACCACCACAACATCCGTAAGTGTTTTCTACAAGGTAAGTTGTGGATGGGTGCACACGGTAAAAAAGTTGGATACTGTCAACGGCAGTCCAGCTTTCTACAAACGAATTGATCCATATTTCGCTTTCGAAAGGCTGCATTCCTGTGCGTTTCGAGTGTCGGATACGGAAAAGTTCGGTCTGTGGGATATTTACCGCCAGCCTGAATAATGAACCATGTTCTTCGGCCAGCGACTGTGCAGGTACCTGGGAAATTTCGTAACCCGGGAATTCCTGCATGTAAATATTTAAAGCATCAGTATCATAAGCATGATCATAAGAAGGGATAAGTATTTTATTGTTAAAAAACAGTGCGGAGGTATAGGAACGAATTATGCCTGAATTCGTCAGTGCATAAGCTCCGTTTTCGTCAGGAACTACCGGCAGGCGAATCACCTTGAACTGTTTTCCGACATCGTTATACATTTTCAGTAGTGTATCTTTAATGGATTCAACCTGCTGATAATAAGGAACACTTTCAGGAAACTGAGAAACCAGGACCGTTTCGGAATCGATGAATTTAACCAGGCGGCTTAATTCACTCCATTCGCCTCCACCGCATTCAGGTACCGAAGGAAGTATAATTATTTCGTTAAGGCTGAGCTTGGTATATAAGGTTTGGATAACCTGGTTGGCAGTTAAGCTGGGATTTTTTGATAAAACGATGTCGCCTGTAAAACCTCTGCCAATCCCATCGAGAAGGATGTTTCCGCCTTCAAAATTTAAAGGCATGGCATCATAGCTGAAGTTGAATTGTGATGCCAGTTGCAAAGGAAGAAAATCAGCAAGGGGGTATTGAACTGCATCGTATTGAGCATCAACAAAGTGCCTGTTGTTTCCGGAAATATCGGAGGAATAGCCTGCTATAGGGCCGTAATCGCGTAACCATGGATTTTCAGCAACTCCTTCAACAAAAATTATGTTCTCCGGTTTTGCGCCTTGTGCAGTGAGCTGTGCCAGAATCTGAACAGAAGTAAAAGCATGGTCGGGATCGAAAATGATCCACACTTTATCGTCTTCGGAAATTATAGAAGCAACTTTGGCAACTACTTCGTCAAGTGGTGCATTGTAATTCCATTTAAGCATTAAACCTTCCTGCTTCTCGAATTCCGGTTGAATTGCAACGTCCTGTGCCTTAATGGAATATGCACCTAAAGCAAGTAAGATTGAGAGTAAAATATTACGCATCATAGCACTACAGTTTATCTGATTACAAACAATTTGGTTTTAAATTAGTTCATATTCAGGATTATATGATACTTTAGGCAGACGCATTAACGGGCGGTTATTTCATCCACAAAAAGCCATGCCGGTTCGCCCTTGCCGGGATGCCAGTCGGGAATTTTACCGAAATTGGTTACTACCACTTTAATATACCTTGCTTTGCATGTAAACCTGAATGGGACTTTCAACAGTAGTTCGCTTTCAGCAATAGGTTTTTCAAATGTTTTAGTGAAAATACTCATGTAGCTTTTTCCGTCTTCCGAAACTGCAAACTCTACCTGCTGAGGTCTGAAAATCCATGATTTTGTACTTTCATTAAAATTGATCTGAAATTCATTCAGTTCTTTTACTGTGCCAAGATCAATTACAGCTTCGAGGTTTGTGCCGTTAAAACCACTCCAGCGCCCGTCAGCAAAATCAATACTTCCTGTTGCTCCGTCAACCAATCCAAGAGGACCGCCGCCATTGTATTTTTCGTCGGGTGCGTCAACAAGGGTAATACCATGTTGTGCTTTCTGATACGATGATTTATTTTTAAAACCGCTGGTTCCATCTTTTCTGATTGCAACAAATTGAAGTTCAGTAGTTTGATTAAAAGTAAGCGGATTTTTATACTTTTTTGATTTCTTATCAGGAATACTGCCATCCGTTGTATAATAGATTTTCGCATCACTTTCGGTGCTTATCAGCTCAACCTGAACAGATTGAGTGAATGAGGCTGACGAAGGATTTGAAGTAACCACAGGCAACTGACGGTAGAGCCCGATTTCGGCAAGTGCAGGTTCGAGCCTTGATTTGTCAATTGTTAGCCTTACTTTGTTCGTTTTTATTGTCGGAAACCGGAGTAGCCTTTTAAAACCAACAGTGGTTCCTTCGGTAACCTGTTTCCAGTTATTGTTCACCCATGCTTCGAGGGTGAAATGCTCAATCCGCTGCCCAATACTGATATTCTCCTGGAGCATCAGCACATTAAATTCTGAAATCGATTTAAGTTCAAGCTCAATGGAATATGCTTTTTTCGAATCAAAATTCCAGCAAGTCGCATCATTATTATCCGTTAAGGTATTGAAATTTAAAGTTTTATCGGCATTAATCACTTTTGCATCTTTCGCGAAATTATCCTTAAAAATAGACTCTAAAGCGCTTTTCCAGGTTCTGAGCGAACTGATGTCGGCATCGTTGATCAAGCCATTGGTATCTGGTGGTATGTTGAGAAGTAAGAGTGAATTACGACCCACAGAACTAAAATAAATGTCCAACAGTTTTTCAGGAGTTTTTACCCTTCCGTTTTCACTTTCATGCCAAAACCATCCCGGCCTTATCGAAACATCAACTTCCGAAGGATACCAGATCAGACTTTTAGCTTCCCTTATTTTTGAACGGCTGCCCAGATCCTGGTTTTCCATATCACCCGGAGGCGTAAATCCTTCTTTCAGCGCCGCCTTTTGCGATCCTTCTGCTATTTTTTCCTGATTTGTAAGTTCATACGGTACAACACTCCATTCGGTTTCGCGGCCATAGCCACTTTCGGTGCCAACCCAGCGTACATCAGGTCCCATTACTGCAATAACTGCTTCTGGCTGTAGTTTTCGGATAAGGGAATAAAACGCCGACCAATCGTAAACCTGTTTTTTGCCATTCGGGCCTTCGCCGCAAGCGCCATCGAACCATACTTCGTCAACCTTTCCGTAATTGGTGAGCAGCTCTGTTAACTGGTTCAAAAAGAATTTGTTGTATTCAGGCGAGTTGCCGTAGCTCGGTTCGTGCCTGTCCCAGGGAGAAAGATAGACGCCAAATTTTAAGTTGTATTTGCGGCACGACTCAGCAACTTCCTTTACCAGGTCGCCTTTTCCCCCGCGCCAGGGACTGGCAGCTACATCATGTTCAGTATATTTACTTGGCCACAGGCATAGTCCGTCATGATGTTTGCAGGTCATAATCAGCATTTTGAAACCTGTTTCGCTGAGAACTTTTGCCCATTGGTCGGTATCGAGCAGGGTAGGGTTGAAGCGGGCCGGGTCTTCGGTTCCTTGTCCCCATTCCTGGTTATAAAAAGTATTTAATCCAAAATGAATAAATGCCGTAGTCTCGAGTCGTTGCCAGGCGAGCTGACGTGGCGATGGAGTAACCCTTGCGGCGGCTTCAATAATTTCCTGTTCAGTACTTCCCGGTTTAAGAGTAACAAAGTTGTTGCCGGTGTATGTTTCTTGTGCCGAAACTGGTAATAACCAACTGCCGGATAAGAAAATGAAACAAACCATGTAAAAATGGAAAGTTGAAATTGTATTTTTCATACAGATTATCAATTTTAGTTATTCAATTGTATAAGTTCAGGAATTCGTTTCAAGAGCCTCAAGTATCACTGAGCATGCTTCTATTATTTCTTCGTTGCTGATGGTAAGCGGAGGTGCAATGCGTATGCTCGAATCATTAAACAAAAACCAATCGATAATTACACCATGCTCAATACAATGATCGATTACTTTTTTTACATGCGTGAAGTTATCGAGCTGCAGTGCAATCATTAATCCAGCTGAACGTATTTGCTTGATAGACTTGTTTTTACTCAAGAGTTCAATAAAAAGATTGCTTTTATTTTTTACTCCTTGTATGAGTTTTTCATTGATGATTACTTCAATATTTGCGAGTGCAGCCGCGCAACTTACCGGATGTCCGCCAAATGTGGTGATATGGCCTAAAACAGGTTTAAATGTGAGTGCTTGCATGATTTCGCGCGACGAAATAAACGCACCTACCGGCATTCCTCCGCCTAATCCTTTGGCTAACAGCAGAATGTCGGGGACGATTCCGTATCTTTCAAAAGCAAACATAGCTCCGGTTCTTCCCATGCCAGTCTGAATTTCGTCAAAAATAAGCATGGTTCCGGTTTCGGTGCACCGGTTTCGCAACGCAGTAATAAATTCGTGGCTGCCTTCAATTATTCCTGCTTCGCCTTGAACCGGTTCAATGATAACGCAGGCTGTTTCCTGCGTAATAGCTGCCAGGTCCTCAATGGAATTGAACTTTAAATGGCTTATGCCAGGTAGCAGCGGTTCAAAGGGTTTCTGGTAACTATCGTTACCGATCACGCTGAGGCTTCCATGTGTGCTGCCGTGATAAGCGTTTTCGAAGGCCACAATTTTCTGCCTTCCGGTATAGCGTTTTGCAAGTTTCAAGGCACCTTCAACGGCCTCGCTTCCCGAATTTACGAAGTAGCAGTTGTTGAGTTTTTCGGGAAGCAATCCGGCAAGTGCTTCGGCCAGTTTCACCTGTGGCGATTGAATATATTCGCCATAAACCATCAGGTGGAGATATTTATCCGCCTGATCTTTAATAGCTTTCACAATAGCAGGATGCCTGTGCCCGGTGTTGCTGACCGAAATTCCAGATATCAGATCAAAATATTTCCTTCCCGACGAATCATAAATAAATACTCCCTCGGCATGTGTAATTTCAAGAGCCAGAGGCGAATCGCTCGTTTGAGCGAGATTGTTTAAAAAAAGTTGTCGGTCAGTTAACATTAATGTACGAATTTAGCGCTTCAAAATTACTATTTAAAAAGGCAAATACGTTTTTAGTTTGCTTTTAAAACAAAATTACTGTAATATTGAATGATTTTTATCAAATGAAAGACAAGATTGTAATAATCACAGGCGCATCATCGGGTATCGGAAAGGCACTTGCCTACGAATTTGGCCTCAAAGGATCGCATGTGGTTCTGGCAGCCCGTAATTTGCAGGGACTGCAACATATTGCCGATGATTTGACAGCACTTGGCATACAGGCTTTGGCCGTGAAAGCAGATGTAACTATCGAAAGTGATTGCAGAAATCTGATTGAAAAGACCATTGAAAAATTTGGGAAAATCGATATTCTGATCAATAACGCAGGTATAAGTATGCGGGCACTTTTTATTGATTTGCAGCTCGATGTAATGCGTCGGCTGATGGATACAAATTACTGGGGCACTGTTTATTGCACCAAGTTTGCGATGCCTTACCTTTTGCAATCCAAAGGATCGCTCGTAGGCGTAATTTCTATTGGCGGTTATATTGGGATGCCTGGCAGAAGTGCTTACGCTGCCTCTAAATTTGCGGTAAGAGGATTTCTGGATACAGTGAGAGTTGAGAACCGCAAAACGGGTTTGCATGTGTTAGTTGTTGCGCCCGGATTTACGACCTCCAACATCCGGCGGGCGGCATTACTGGCCGATGGTTCCGAACAAGGCGAAACGCCCCGCGACGAAAACCATATGATGTCAGCCGAGGAAGTAGCCTCGCATATCTATAAATCACTGGTTAAAAGGGATCGGCAGCTTATTCTTACGTTTCTGCAGGGCAAACTCACCGTTTTCCTTGGAAAATTTGTTCCTAAATACCTCGATAAACTGATATATAACACTTTTGCAAAAGAACACGATTCTCCGTTAAAGTAAAGATAAACTGGCTTCTGTATTTTATTTTAGCCCGGGAGCTAAATCGCTATATTTCTCCAACATAAAGTTATTAATAAATTAAAAACATTAAAAATGATGAGCATACAGATAATACTCAAAAAAGGAATGGGTGAGATTCATTTTGGGTGTACACCTGAGTTGGTTAGAGCTTTATTGGGTGAGCCTGATGAAGTAGAAGAACTGGAAAGCGCTGTTGATGGCGTTGTCGAAAGCATAGTGTGGAATTACCCTGATGCGGGATTGAATTTCTTTTTCGAAGCTTCCAACGGTGAACCTACGCTCAGCACTATCGAATCAGATAATCTTGAAACTGTGGTGTTTAATGCTAAAATATTTAATCTTACCAGGGACAGCATCGTTAACCTGATGAAGGAAAACGGTTATACGGATATGGACGAAGACGACGAAACCTGGGGCGAACATCGCATTACTTTTGATGATGCTCAGATTGATTTCTATTTTGATGATCAGGAATTGACGCTGGTTAGCTGGAGTAGCAGATAATTAGCTGTTATTATCAAGCCCTTGAAATCGGTGAGTTATTAAATAGTTAAAATAATTTTGCGGGTTCAAAATTGACATGTAAATTTCGAAAAGTATGAAATTTTTATTTCTTACGTTTATTATTGTGATAGCATGCCACCTGGGATTTTCGCAACCAATTGAACTCATAAGCCGGTCAGATAAACATTTTAAAAAGCGGGGCAAAGACTTTGCATTTATTGAACCAGCTACCGATATAAACAGTTTTGAATTTGTAGCTACTTTTAAAACCACCGGCAGAAAAAGTACTGCAAATATTCAACGACTCTACACAAATTTAGAGGAGAAGGCTAAAATATATGGAGCAAATTCGTTTAGATTTATTTCACATGAAAAGAATGAATCGAAAAAGGAGATAACCATTGTTATCGAAGCATATTTTGGAACTGATTCTGTTTTGAAAGTAAATTTTGCTAACCATCCTGAAAATGTAGTGTGCATTGTTAGTGATTTTATTCCATATGGAAAAGCTACTTACACTTTTGAAGTAAATGAAGTAACGAAAAGCCTTAATTCCGGTACATTCTACAAACAAGAACTAATTAAAGGAGAGGAAATTAAACTCAATAATGGAGGTTTCCTCGGCGCAACAATATGGCAAAATTGGATGCCTGAAAAAGAAGCATTATACTTTAGTTTATCAAATTTTAGAGTTGAAAGTATAACTCCTCCGGGAAATTCAGTCGGGGGAGTTTTCGTTAACACTGGTTCATTTAATCATATTGACAGGAATTTAGGAAGGTTACTTATAGAAATTCTGGATCAGATTGAATAAACTTAATTTGATCTGATTTGCTGAATTTCCAAAAGTGTTGATATGTATTATTATTTTTTCTTGTACAGCGGATGATGATCCAGAATATTCTGCCTCAGATAAGTCCTGTCGAGATGCGTATATATCTCCGTTGTGGTAATACTTGCATGGCCCAGCATTTCCTGCACAGCACGTAAATCGGCGCCACCCTCCACCAGGTGTGTTGCAAACGAATGACGCAAGGTATGCGGGCCAATTGTCTTTCTGATCCCTGCAATAATTGCCAGTTCCTTAATAATAGTAAAAATCATTTCGCGCGAAAGTTTCGATCCACGCCGGTTTAAAAACAGAATATCTTCGTTCCCTTTTTTAATCTTTACATGGCTGCGTATTTCGTGCATGTAGAGTTTTATCTGCCGCTCCGCTTTACCGCTGAAAGGAACCAGTCGTTCCTTATCACCTTTTCCGGTGATCCGCATAAAGCCATCGTTAAAATATATGCTGCTGATTTTCAGGTTCACAAGTTCCGAAACGCGCAATCCACAGCCATAAAGTGTTTCGACGATGGCTTTATTTCTCTCTCCTTCAGGTTTCGAAAGATCAATAGCAGCAATAAGGTTTTCTACTTCTTCAATGGTCAGAAATATAGGCAGTTTCCGGCCCGATTGCGGCATGTCGAGCAGTTGGGTAGGATCGTCGCTGATCAGGTTTTCGAGCAGCAGGTATTTATAAAAAGCCCTGATTCCTGAAATGATGCGCATTTGCGAGCGGGCATTCAGCGCCGTAATGTTGAGCCATTTTAAAAAATCCTGCAGATGGTTAAGCGTTACCCCGGAAGGTTGAAGAGCAATATTATTTTCTTCCAGATACAATGTAAGCTTATCAATATCATGCAGGTACGCGCTCACCGAATGCTTCGAAAGCGATTTTTCGAGCCTCAGGAAAGCATCAAAACCACGGCGGTACGATTCCCATATCATAACGCAAAGTTATGCTATTGCTTCATGATTTTGCCGGTATACACTAATTCGTTTTCATAAACCAGCCTGGCAAAATACAATCCGGGTTTTAAATCTGTAATGTCGATAAACTTCGTGTTGCTGTTAATGATCAATTTATCTGCTACTCTGCCGGCGATATCCGTTAAGCGTAATTCGCAAGGGAATTTTGTAGCCGCAGGTAACGTGATAGTAACCTTTCCGGTTGTGGGATTGGGGTAGAATTTTACAACCTCTTTAATAGTATATTCTGCTGTTCCAACCTGCAGTAGCGAATCACAATCCAAAGGCGTACCCCAGGTTTCGGCTCCTTTTTTATAATAAATAACTTCCTCAATTAATGAGTACCAGAAAATATTTGCAGGACAATCATAATAAGGACCTCCCAGACCTTTAATATAATATGGATCACAAGCTCCGTCAACCATTACCATGCTCCAGCAACTGTCCAAAGGATCGGAATGTGAATAAGGGTAATTATAATTCAAAAACTTAGCCGGACGCTGAAGTTTTAGAACCGCTGTCGTACTTAAAATCCAATTGCTGCCCGGATCAATAAAAGTTTGGTTAGGTTCTTTGGCAAATTCAACGGCAAAGGCAGAATTTAAAAAGATAGTATCCATAACTGACTGATGCCCGGTTTCATTTTCAGCAATCCACTCAGGTGATGTTCGGATAGTTTTCAGAAAACAAATGTCATATTTATACGCTTTCCAGTCATTTGTAGGTGAAATGCTTTTGCCGGTCACCCTTTTTATTGTCCATATCTCAGTGGAAGTTGCATAATTATACCAATTCGAGAAGTATCGGGTATGAATTTCGTCACCAACTTCAAAATCGTATACTGTAGCTATATCTGGATTAATATTGCCGGTTTCAGGATTGGTTTTTCCGGTAATCTCGTAAAAACGTATGTAATCATTGAAATCGTCAAATTTAGGAAGCCTGATCAGTCCATAATTCTTGCTTAAACGGATTTCTTCGTTATTTATAACGTCGGGCACAACCAATCCCGTAGCATCCTTCCTGGTGAGCGAAATTATTTTTACGGAGTCAACCAGCCCTAGAAAGGTCATATTAACAATTGCAGTTACCTGGGCCTCAATGTAATCGTTACTATACGGGAAGTTGGAAAACTTCCATGTCTCATTCAACGACGACTGGGTTTTTATAACCATCGTATCAGTTTGGTTTCCACTCTGGGAGTCAATTGTTCTGAAAAGGAAAATTCCTCCTGGTTTTTCAGTAACAGGATCACCCAGCCACGATGCGCCATTAGGAATATGACAAAACGCATCATCATTTGGCCTTATTTGCGGAAAATTGAAATACAGAATATCATCTCCACTCTGAGCTATTGAATCTATTTTAATTGCAATCAGGTCCGAATCGTAAAAATAATAGCTTGCATCCGTTTTAACTGCTTTATAATTCTGTGCCTGCGAAATAGCTCCGCTGGTTAATAAAATTCCCCAAAACGAAATAGTGAATAGCCTGATAATTGTTTTCATAATTCTGGATATTTTAGGACAAATTTATGCTAAATCTATATATGGTCAATAATTAATTTTCCTTCACTTTCATATAATTTCCTGGTGCAATTTTGAGGATTTAATACCGGCAGAAATAGTATCGAACAGGTTTATTTTTTTAGTTTCTCAGGAAATAATGCAGTGTGTTTTAGGCATATTTGTTTGCTACAATATTCTTCAATATGCTCTTGATCAATAAATTAAAACAGATGTTATATCGGTGGGTATTATACTCACCAATTTTTTAAGGACAACTATCCGAAACGAGCTGATTGTATAAGTGTAAAATACTGAATTAAATTTTGCATATATGTAAACATTTTAATATGAATTGGCGTTTACATGGATATTTTAGGGTTCAAATGATCTGAAGGATAAGTTAGTAAAGGGAAACGTAATTTTTCCGGTTTTCTGAAAGCAATTCTTACCCTATGAATAAACTGTTTTTTCGGTTTCTTGTTTAAATACTATGGTTTACCGGGGTTAAATCCATCATTAAAATAACAGGTTTACATTAAGTCACTTCTATAGCATAAACATATTTTAAACAATGTTAATCGTATGATTGATCCAAAGTCGATACAAACTGGTGACGAGCAGAAACAAAATGAAATACGTGAAGTATTACCTCTTGATTTTCCGGTAGTTGGGATAGGTGCTTCAGCCGGTGGTCTGGAAGCTTTGCAGGAATTTTTTAAGAACATGCCCTTAAGTCCGGGTGTGGCTTTCGTAATTGTGCAGCATTTATCGCCCGACTACAAGAGTTTGATGGATGAATTACTTGCCCGCTACACTAAAATGGTAATTCACAGGGTCGAGGACGGAATGATGGTAGAAGAAAACCATATTTATCTTATTCCGCCGCGAATGAATATGACCATTTTTCATGGCAAACTACTCCTGAGTCAGCAGTCGCCGGGCCGTTCGTTAAACCTTCCTATCGATATCTTTTTCCGCTCACTAGCCAAGGACCAGGAAAAGAATGCCATTGGTATTATCCTTTCGGGAACAGGCAGCGATGGAACTCTTGGTATCAGAGCCATTAAGGAATTTGGCGGTATTGCAATGGTGCAGGATGATCAATCGGCCAAATTCGATGGAATGCCTCGGAGTTCCATATCAACAGGAATGGTCGATCTCATTATGCCTCCGGCCAAACTTGCCGACGAACTGGTGAATTATGTTAAACACCCGCTTATCCGCAAAACAGCGCAAATTGAGCAGCAGATAAACAAGGATGAAAATCAGCTATCGAAAGTTATAGCAATTCTTCGCGATCATAAAGGCGTTGATTTTTCGAACTATAAAGAAAATACAATTATACGAAGGCTCGAAAAGCGGATAAGTATTAACCGTTTTGAAGAAATTGACGATTATGTCAGGTTTTTGGCTGATAACCCTAAGGAAATCAGTTTCTTGTTCAACGAATTACTTATAGGCGTTACACGTTTTTTCAGGGACGAGGAATATTTCAATAAACTGTTTGATGAGGTTTTTCCTGACCTTTTTAAGCAAACCGGCGAAAATGAAACTCTTCGTCTTTGGGTAGCAGCATGCTCAACCGGTGAGGAAGCCTACTCCATTGCTATGCTTCTGAAAGAGTATATGTATAAAAATTCGATTCAGAAAGATGTTAAAATATTTGCAACCGACATCGATTCCAACTCACTTGAATACGCGGGAACCGGTCTTTATCCTGACAGTATAGCTTCGGACATTTCGCCGGAGCGTATAAATCGTTTTTTTACACACAAAGGAGAGCGTTACCAGGTAAACGATGTAATAAGAAGCATGGTTATTTTTGCAAGGCATAATATTCTGCACGATCCGCCCTTCTCGAAAATAGACCTTATATCATGCCGTAACTTATTGATTTACCTCAATAACCAGGTGCAGCAAAAAGTAATCGGAATGTTTTACCTTTCGCTGGTACCTGATGGTTATCTGTTTTTAGGAAGTAGCGAATCGTTGGGCAATATGTCCGAAGGATTTAAAATAATCGATAATAAATCGCGCATCTACAGGCATGTGCCAGGTTTCAGACCGTATGTTATTGATAATCTGGGGATAGCACCCGTTCAAAAATTCAGATCCGAACTGCGCAGTACTGATACTTTTCATGTAAGGTCGCGAATTAAAGTTAATAATCTCGAAGGTGTATTTAGCGAACTGCTTGGCGATTACGCACCTCCTTCGATAATTGTTGACGAAAACCTTGATATGGTCCATACCATTCACCAGGTTAATAAATTTGTTTCTCTCCCAATCGGGCAGGTCAGCCTGAACCTTGTGAAATTGCTTCCCAAAGAATTAGGAATACTTGTAAGCAGCCTTTTGCGCAGAGCCGAGAAAAGCAAGCAGGAAGTGGTTCTTGAAAAAATTGAAGTTCCTGATATTACGGACCAGCTTCTTACTATTTCGGGCCGCAAAATAACTGATAAAAAAACCGGTGATACCTTCTACATCGTTTCATTTATCGAAAAAGAGCGTAAGAGCAAAGCGCTGCCATTGCGGGCGATAAAAAAGATAGATGTAAATATGCAGTATCAGGAGCGTATAGAAGAACTCGAACGCGACCTTCAATATAAAAGTGAAAACCTGCAGGCTGCTGTTGAAGAACTCGAAACTTCCAATGAAGAACTGCAGTCGTCGAACGAAGAACTGATTGCCTCAAACGAAGAATTGCAGAGCACCAATGAGGAATTGCAATCGGTTAACGAGGAACTTTATACTGTAAACTCCGAACATCTGAAAAAAATAGAGGAGCTTACCGAAGCTAATTCCGATATGGATAACCTGCTGAAAAATACCAATATAGGTACTTTGTTCCTCGACAGGGATCTTACCATCCGAAAAGTTAATCAGGTTGCATCCGAACTTACCAATGTGTTAAATTCGGATACCGGACGACCGATCAGCCACTTTTCATTCGATCATCTTCATAAGAATTTTATTGACGATATTCATTCGGTTATCGAAACACTTATTCCAATACATGTCGAGGTGCAGAATAAACTGAGAAACTGGTTTATGATGCGGATTATTCCCTACCGAACATCCGAAAATGCAGTGGAAGGAATTATCATAACTTTTGTTGATACAACCAGTCTCAGACGTTCGGAGCATAATGTGCACGAATTATCAACACGTTTGCGTATGGCAATGGAAGTTGGCGGAATATCGTGGTGGGAATGGAATTTTACATCCAACACAGTAACAGCCGGTGACGAAAAAAGCGCTATGCTCGGTTACGAGCAGGGAGAAATAGGCCCTGCATACAAAGACTGGACAAAGCTTATACATCCGGATGATATTGCCCAGATGTCGAAAGCAATGAACGATCATATTTCGGGGAAAGCTGATATGTACGAAGCCGATTACAGAATAAAAGCCAAAAACGGCGACTATCTCTGGTATAAGGATAAAGGTGGGATTGTTAAACGCGATGCCGATGGTAAGCCACTTATACTGTCGGGTGTGGTTATGAATATCACTTCCGAAAAAAGACTCCTAAAGGAAAAACTGGATGAACATATAATTGCTGAAAAAGCCATACGTGAAACTGACCAGAAATATGAATTTTTGTTTAATACCTTGACTTTAGGCGTGGTTTTTCACGATACTGACGGCAAGATTATAAATGCTAATCCGGCAGCTGAAAAAATTCTGGGCCTGAGTCTGAGCCAGTTGAAAGGTCTTACTCCGATTGATCCTGATTGGAAAGCTATACGCGAAGATGGTACTGATTTTCCAGGAAATTTGCATCCGGCTATGACGGCATTGCAAACAGGCAATGAGCAAAAAAATGTAGTAATGGGTGTTTATAATCCTTCACTGGGGCAGCACACATGGATCAATATCAACGCCTATCCTTTATTTCGCGAAAACGAAGCTTCGCCTTACCAGGTTTATGCCACATTTGAGGACATTTCGCTCACAAAAAACTATAACAACTAATCCTTTTACACTATGGAAGAGGGAACGAAAAACAATACTGTATTGCGGATTAAAGCCGAGCAATTATTGCAAAAAAGAGGTGTTAAAGATCAGTCGCATTATACAAAAGACCTTGAATCACTTGTTGAAGAGCTTAACATTTATCAGATTGAGCTTGAACATCAGAACGAAGAATTGCATAAAGCTCAGAATGAACTTGAGCTAATTAAAAACCGGTACGCCGACCTTTTTAACACAGCTCCAATCGGTTATTTCCTCATTAATAAAGACTATACCGTTATCGATGTTAATGCCACCGGATGTTCATTGCTGGGCTGCGATTACACCCAGTTGAAAAAACAATCAATCACAAAATACATCCAGTCCGAATACCAGGATACTTTTTATTTTCACCTTCGTCAAACGCTTAAGCAACAAATGCCTCAAAGTTGCGATATAAAAATGTTGCGCAGCAAAGGACAATCGTTTTATGCCAGGCTTATCAGTGTCAGAGATACAATACTCGGTACTGAACTTGTTCCTGTAATCCGTACATCGATTATTGATGTGAACAACGAAAAAAGGATGGAGATCAACCTGATAAAAGAGAAAGAAAAAGCGGAAGAAAGTGATAAACTCAAGTCAGCTTTTCTGGCAAATATGAGCCACGAAATCAGAACCCCAATGAATTCGATCCTTGGTTATTCCGAACTTTTGTCGGACAAAGAAATTACAGAAGAAGAAAGGGATAGGTTTTCTGTGATTATCGCAAATTCAAGTAACCAGCTTATGCAATTGATAAACGATATTATTGATATCTCGAAACTCGAAGCCAATCAGCTCAAGATATTCATGAGTGAGTGTAATCTCAATGAGATTTGCCGTAATTGCTTTTATACTTTTATAAATTCCGATTTGCTCAAAGCCAAACCGGGATTGGATCTTGTGCTTAATTTGCAGGATAAATTTGCAGGAGTGCAGGCCGTAACCGATGCCAACCGTTTGCAGCAGGTTCTTATTAACCTGATAAATAACGCCATAAAATTCACCGAAAAGGGATCAATTGAATTCGGATACCATATACTGCACGATGATGAAAATCCAATGCTGCAGTTTTATGTAAAGGACAGCGGAATTGGGATTCCGGCTGATAAATTTGATCAGATATTCGAACGTTTCAGGCAGGCCACCGAAGATGGTTCGCACAAAGGTACCGGTCTTGGATTAAGCATTTCGAAGGGAATTATCGAATTGCTGCATGGAAATATCAAAGTTGAATCTCATCCGGGCGAAGGTGCTACATTCAGTTTTGTGATTCCTTATGTGAAATCGTCAGCTACAACGGCTAAATTGGTTTCCGGACAGCAACTGCTCGATTTAACGGATAAACTTATTTATATAGCTGAGGATGATCTCTATTCCTATCTATATGTAAATCAACTGTTAAAAAGCACCAATGCTGAACTTGTACATTTAAATGATGGCAATCAGCTAATGGAGCATATCGAAATTCGTGTGCCTGATCTTATTCTGCTGGATATAAATATGCCTTTAAAAAACGGATTCGACTGCCTCAAGGAAATCCGTAAACGTGGTATCGAAACTAAGGTGATTGTGCAGACAGCCTATGCTATGAGCGATGAACGGGAGCGGATTATGCATGCCGGAGCCGATGACTATCTTCCCAAACCAATTCGGAAAATTGAGCTTTTTTCAGCAATAGGGAAGGCTATCCGTAAAAACGGGAAATAAAAAAAACAGAGATTGTTGTTTAGTTTGCTGTTCTAAACAGAAGTAAGGTAACTTTAATTAACCGGATCAATGCTTTCATTACTTTGCGAAGAGCTTTTAAGAATACTACAAATACTGTATGGCTCAATGAGTTCGGTCAGTTTTTTAATAATTCAGACGAAAACCAAATATTCTTTAAATAAATTTGTATAACTTGTTGGTTATATCACAGGAAATCTATACTTTTGCACCCCTGTAATAAAATTGATTTAATCCAATGGCTAAGAAGAGTAAAGAAGCACGGGTACAGATTATTCTGGAGTGCACAGAGCATAAAACCAGCGGAATGCCTGGTACATCACGCTACGTAAGCGTTAAGAACAAGAAAAATACACCTGAGCGTCTTGAGCTTAAGAAATACAATAAGATTTTAAAGAAAGTGACTGTTCACCGCGAAATTAAATAATAATATACCATGGCAAAGAAAGTTGTTGCAACCCTGCGTACCTCATCAGGTAAGGATTATGCAAAAGTTATCCGTATGGCCCGTTCACCTAAAACAGGTGCATACCAGTTTAAAGAAACCATTGTAGCTAACGATCTTATTAAAGATTTTCTGGCTAAAAAGTAATATGAATTTCTGTTTCATACGGAAAGCTTTTTCTTTCGGGGAAAAGCTTTTTCAGTTTTCGGGAAATCGGATTTGATTTGACAATGAGACAATTCGGCAATTTGACAATGAGACAATTCGGCAATTTGAGGATTTGAGGATGTATTAATTATTGAGTCAGCAGTGAAACCCGAAACTCTTCCAACTCATAAAATCCGAAACTCTTCAACACCTAACCCTTAAACCCCAAACCTTTTATAAACATGGGATTATTTTCATTTTTCACAAAAGAGAAAAAAGAAGTACTCGATAAAGGCCTGGAGAAAACACGCACCAGTGTCTTTTCGCGCCTTACCAAAGCTATTGCCGGGAAATCGCGCGTTGACGACGATGTGCTCGATGACCTGGAAGAAATACTGGTTACCTCGGATGTTGGTGTCGAAACTACTCTTAAAATTATTTCCCGTATTCAGGATAGGGTTTCGCGTGATAAATACCTTGGCACAAGTGAGTTAAATGGTTTGCTGAAAGAGGAAATAGTTGCGTTACTCACCGAAAATGATACTAAAGAATTTGTTGGTTTTGATTTCCCGAAACGCGACACTCCTTATGTAATAATGGTTGTAGGTGTTAACGGTGTTGGTAAAACTACTACGATAGGGAAACTTGCATATCATTTTAAAAGTGCAGGTAAAACCGTTTTACTTGGCGCTGCCGATACTTTTCGTGCTGCAGCTATCGATCAGCTTGGCATTTGGGCCGACAGGGCAGGAGTTTCAATAGTCAGGCAGGATATGGGTTCCGATCCTGCAGCCGTAGCTTTCGATACGCTGAAATCTGCCGTTAATCGTAATTTCGATGTTGTAATAATCGACACTGCAGGCCGCCTTCACAACAAGGTTAACCTGATGAATGAACTCGGGAAAATCAAAAAAGTAATGCAGAAAGTTCTGCCTGATGCCCCGCAGGAAGTTTTACTGGTTCTGGATGCTTCCACTGGTCAAAATGCAATTGAACAGGCAAAGCAGTTCACGGCAGTTACCGAAGTTACCAGCCTTGCTCTTACCAAGCTCGACGGCACAGCGAAAGGCGGTGTTGTAATCGGAATTTCCGATCAGTTTAAAATTCCTGTCCGTTTTATAGGCCTTGGCGAAAAAATGGAACACCTTCAGGTTTTTGACAGGACTGAATTTGTGAATTCTCTCTTTTCATAGATTGAAGTGATTGATTGGATTGAGGTGATTGATGGGATTGATTTTCAAACCCGAAACTCTTCAAACCCGAAACCAATCAGAACACGGATAACACGGATTGAACGGCCAAAAGCGGACTTTTATATAACTCTGCAAACCTGAAACTCTTCAAACCGGAAACCAGAAACTGACCTATTTCCCAACCCAAAACCCTAACCCCAAAAAATGTCAATCCCTCGCCATACCATCCGGATTGTAACCCTCGGCTGTGCAAAAAATACAGTTGATTCCGAAGTGTTAATGGGTCAGTTGAAACTGAATAATATCAGTGTGTTGCGCGATGGAGAAAAAGGTCGTGAGGATTCTGTTATAATAAATACCTGCGGGTTTATTAACGACGCCAAAGAGGAATCAATAGAAACTATACTTGGATTTATTGAAGCCAAAAAGGATGGCAAGCTCAAACATGTATATGTAATGGGTTGTTTGTCAGAGCGTTTTAAAGAACCTTTGCAGAAGGAAATTCCTGAAGTGGATGAATATTTTGGCGTACGAGATATGGCAGAAATTGTTACCCGTATGGGTGCCGCTTATCGTAAAGAGCTCTTAGGCGAACGATACCTCACCACTCCAAATCACTACGCGTATCTAAAAATTGCTGAAGGCTGCGACCGCACCTGTTCTTTCTGTGCTATTCCCGGCATTCGTGGTAAACATAATTCGCGACCGGTTGAGGATATTGTTGACGAAGCAAAAAAGCTTGCAGCACAGGGAGTTAAAGAGTTATTGCTTATTTCCCAGGATCTCACTTACTACGGTATCGATTTGTATAAAAAGCAAATGTTACCCGAACTGGTTACCCTGTTATCCGATCTGAAGCTTTTTACCTGGATTCGACTTCATTATTTATTTCCCACCACTTTTCCTGAACCGCTGCTTGATGTAATGTCTTCGCGTCCTGATGTTTGTAATTATGTTGATATTCCCTTACAGCATATCAGCGACCGGATTCTAAAGAGTATGCGGCGTGGTGTTGCTAAAAATGGAACTATAAAACTTATGAATGAGTTCCGTAAGCAATTACCTGGAGCAGCTGTCCGTACAGCTTTTATTGTAGGTTATCCGGGCGAAACGGAAGAAGAATTTGAAGAACTCAAAACATTTGTCCGCGATACAAAATTCGACAGGGTTGGCGTTTTTACTTATTCGCACGAAGAGGATACCAATGCTTTTGGCCTGGTTGATGATGTGCCCGCCGAAATAAAGCAGCAGCGTGCTGCCGAAATTATGGAAATACAAGAGGGCATTTCGCAGCAGCTGAACCAGTTAAAAATTGGAAAGTCGTTTAGCGTATTGATTGACCGTACCGAAGGCGACTTCTATGTTGCCCGCACAGAATTTGATTCGCCGGAAGTTGATAATGAAGTTTTGATTAAAAATACAACCAAACTAAAAATTGGCGAATTTTACACCGTAAAAATAACCGGGGCCGATGCCTTCGACTTGTATGCCGAAGTTCGAATGGATTAGTAACAGGGAATGCCTAAGTAATTTTACTTGTTTCTAGTTTCATGTTTCTAGTTCAAGTTTCAAGATATCCCTGAGCGTATAGAAATTCAAAAATCAAAAATTATAAACTCATCAAAAACTCTTAATGTCATGAAGAAGATTCTTTTTGTTTGTTTGCTAATGGTGCTTTCCATTTCCGCAGTTCTTGCGCAAACAGCTGCTAACCAAACAGATGCTCAAGGGAAAAAGCAAGGTGCGTGGGAAGAGAAAACTGCGGCCGGAACATTGAAAGGTGTATTTGTTGATGATCAGAAAGATGGTTGCTGGACCAGTTATGCCACGGATGGAAAACTTATCAGGATCGAGCATTTCAACAAAGGACTGCGCGATGGAATTGCTGTTGATATCGATCAGCGTGGCTACCTGGTGAGCGAATCCTATTTTGTAAATAATCTGCTCGAAGGTACAGCCAAGAAGTTTTATTACGGCACTAATCCAGCTTCATTAATTGATTATGTTCATGGTAAAATTAATGGTAAGAAAAAAGTTTATTACGAAAATTCGGCTGGAAAAATTCAGGAAGAGTCCGATTATAAAGACGATATAAAACACGGTCCGTCAAAATATTATACCATTAAAGGTGATCTTATTGCTGAATACAATTATGTGGATGGATTGTTACAGGGTGTTCAAAAATCATATTATGCGGGCAATATACTTTCGGGTGAACAGGAATTCAAGGATAACGTTGAGAACGGATTTACCAAAGAATATTACGAAAACGGCAAATTAAAATCGGAAGGTGTTAATGTAAAAGGCGTTTTAAATGGTCCTTGGAAAGAATATAGCGAAGAAGGCGTTTTGAAATTCCAGGGCAACTATGTAAACGGTGAAAAAGATGGAAAATGGCAGGAACTGGATGCTAATGGTAAAGTTGTGAAAACAACAGTTTACGTAAAAGGTCAATTAAAATAGTATTTGTACATATAACACGAAATGAGGTTGTTGAGTATCTGGTTATGCTTTTTGTAAGCTAAGTCTGATACTGGTATCAACCTCATTTTTTGTAAAATTAAGTTCTTAAATCATGTCAGAACCCATCCAAATAAAAAACCCGTTTTATCAACTCGAAGGATACAATTGTTTCGGCTGTTCGCCTGATAACAAACTCGGTCTTCGCATGAATTTCAGGGTCGAAGGTGATGCTGTAGTCTGCGACTGGGAACCACAGGATCATCTCCAGGGATGGGTTGGAGTGCTGCATGGTGGAATTCAGGCTACATTGATGGACGAAATTGCCAGTTGGTTCGTGTTTGTGAAATTGCAAACCGCCGGAGTTACGTCAAAAATGGAAGTAAAATTGATAAAACCAGTTAAAATGGATATGGCTCCTTTCCGTTTACGTGCCACCTTGCAAGAAATGAAACGTAATATTGCCATGATTCAGGTCGAACTTTTTATGAATGATGGAACCCTTGGCGCTGAGGCAATTATGCATTACTTTACATATCCTCAGAATATTGCCAGCTCAAAATTATTTTATCCTGGTATTGAGCATTTTATAACACCTGCAGAGACTGATCTTGCATAGTTTAGCCAGTTATAAACATACCTGTTAGCATCTTTTTGTTGCGAAATAACTTTTTATTATTTTACCTTTGCCGCATCAACGGTGTATGTCCCATTTGCAATGGGTACATCTTAAAAGGGAATCGGGTGTAAATCCCGGACAGTCCCGCTGCTGTAAACTCCATTTTTGCCCACCGGCAATCCTTAATGCCACTTTGACATTTACGTCATGGGAAGGCGCCGGAAAGGGGGAGTAAGTCAGAAGACCTGCCGCTGTGTTATTGTTCAATGCTTTCGGGTTAAAAGCAGCGACAGGTTCTGCCATGGCAGAAAATGCCCGTATTTTACCCGTTTTTACTAAATCTCATGATCCGACGGGTAGCATTTTTCTTTCTTCTTTCGTTGTTTGTACCGAAACTTCCGGCTCAGGTTCCGGATACGGTTCAAACCATTGATGGAGTTGAAATTCTGGCTGATAAAATATCTGTATTCTCTTCCGGATTGAAAATCGAAAAAATTGACAGTACGACACTTTCTATCCGCCAGGGCGTAAGCATAGCAACATTGCTCGCCGAACAATCCGCTGTTACAGTCAGGTCATATAGCCCGGGAGGTATTGCTACGCTTTCGCTTAGAGGAACTAATTCATCACAGTCAGGAGTCTTTTGGAACGGTATTAATCTGCAGCAACCCAATATGGGCATGACGGATCTTTCGCGTATTTCGACTTTTGATTTCAGTGACGTATCCCTCCAATCGGGTGGAGCAAGTGCATTGCTTGGTTCAGGCGTGATAGGAGGGAGCCTTCACCTTTCAAATACCATGAATTTTTCGAGCCCGTTGAAAGCTTCAGTTTTACTTTCAGGCGGAAGTGCCGGTAAACTTGGCGGTGCCGTTAAAATCAGTGCGGGAAATAGTCGCCTTGCTTATACCGGTTCCTTATCCGGCGATTGGAATAAGAATAACTTCCATTACACCACGCTCAGCGGCGAACAGGAACGACTGGAACATGCATTGGTAAAATCGGCTTCCAGTATTCACCAGCTTGAATATTTGTTGAATCAAAATCAAAAGCTCACGGCTGCAATCTGGTACCAGGCAACTGACAGACAAATTCCCCCAACACTTACCATGACCCAAAGCACGCAGCAGCAGTGGGACCAGGCAATCCGGAGCAGTCTTCAATGGACGTATTTGGGTGAAAAACAATCGTTTAGTATCCGGTCAGCTTTCATTGATGAGAAGGAACATTATCAAAACAGCGATGCGCTGATTGATGCATTATATCATTTAAATACGTTGCAGGCTGAGTTGGAGTACAAACGCTCGCTGGGTAAAAGTTTTTCGATAGGTAGCGGTGCTTCTGCTGATGTTATCCGTGCTGATGTGCCTTATTATGAAGGTATTGAGTATCAACCTGAAGGTTCCGTTTGGGCAGCCCTGGCATTCGCTCATCAGAAATCACAAATCAAGAGCGTTTTGAACCTGCGCCAGGATTTTTCGAAAGGATACCAAATTCCTTTCAGTCCGTCGTTCAGTGCTGAAATTCCGGTTTTTAAAACAGTTTCTGCCAATTTAGCCATTTCGAACAATTTCCGTGTACCAACCATGAACGATAAGTATTGGGTTCCCGGAGGAAATCCGGACCTGAAACCCGAAGAAAGTTTAAATATGGAAGCCGGACTGGAGTTTAATTTTAAAAGTGGCGACCTCGTTCAGTCCAAAATCAATATTGATTATTATAACCTGTTGATTGATAACCTGATTCAATGGGTTCCGGTAAGCTCAGGAATATGGACTCCTCAAAATGTTCAGAAAGTATGGAGTCATGGAATTGAAATATCTTCAAAATCAGACATGAAATATGCTGGTTTTAAAGGATATTTTTTGTTTGGATATAACTATTCGCCTTCCGTGTATAAGGAAACCACCCCTGATGAAATCGAAAATCTGGATAATCAGCTTATTTATATTCCGTTGCATAAAGTTCAGGAAACATTTTATGTTGTCAGAAGCTCTTGGTACGCCATGTTTTCGTATTCATTAACAGGAAAAAGGTATGTGCAGAGCGATAATCAGAAATCATTACCATCCTATTCAATACTCGATTTATATGGAGGTAATACTTTTAAAACCAAGAAATTAAGTTACCGGTTACAACTCGAATTGCGCAATTTGTTTAATACCTCCTACCAATCGGTTTTGTACTATCCCGAACCCGGGCGATCTTTCTCAGTAAGTCTTTTAATCACCAAATAAATAATCATTTAAATCGAAATGAAAACTATAAAATCTACTCTTTTGTTTCTGGCTCTGGCCGTAATTGTTTCATTAACAGCTTGTAATAAGGATGAAGAAACTACACCGAAAGGCGCTTTCAGCAATGGAATTTTTATTGTAAACGAAGGTCCTTTCCAGAATGGAACCGGCACTGTTACTTACTTTAATCCTGACAGTAACCTGGTTAAGCAGGATATTTTCGAGATGATCAATAGCAGACCTTTGGGGAACATTGCACAACAAATGACCATAAACAACGGGAAAGGATATATTGTTGTAAATAATGCAGGAACTATTGAAGTAGTTGATGTGGCTACATTTAAATCGGAGGGAACAATTACCGGACTTGTAAATCCCAGTCAGTTTTTAATAGTAGATGATAAAAAGGCTTATGTTTCCGACTGGATCGGGCATATTGCTGTTGTTGACCTTGCTACAAACACGGTTACAAAAACAATTCCGGCAGGCACAGGACCTGATGTTATGTTGAAATCGGGAAAGTATGTGTATGTCGCTAATTCAGGTGGTTTTAGTGTTGACAGCACCGTTTATGTTATTGATTACACCACTGATCTGATGGTGAAAGTGATTAAAGTCGGTGATGCTCCTTCGGGGATGGTGGCTGATGGAAACGGAAATATTTGGGTTTTATGTAAAGGAAACGGATTTGCAGGTTGGCCACAGGCAGGCGACACTCCTGGTAAACTTATGAAGATTGACCCGATATCGCTCAGTGTGTCATATACTTATGCGTTCGGATCAACAGGCGATCATCCTGAGAAACTTGTGATCAACAAGCAGAAATCGATACTCTATTTTCTGTTTGATAATGCAATTTATCACTTCAATATCGCATTGGCTAATACGAGTCCTGCTAAGCTGTACTCAAGGTATTTCTATTCGCTGGGTTATGAGAATAAAACCGGTTACCTCTATGCTTCCGATCCTATGGACTTCATGGGAAACGGACAAGTTTTCCGGATTAAAGCTGAAGACGGATCTATAGTTGATTCAGTTCAGGCCGGAATTATTCCCAGGGGATTCGCATTTCCGGAATAATTGCTGAAGTGCTTTCCCGAAAGAGGGTTTTTGGTATTTGTTGGTTTATTTTCAGACCTTTGCAGTTCAGGATTCTGAAATACTTTCCGCAAATTACACAAGGACCCTCTTTTTTTATATGGCACAACTTCCCGACATAGAATCACTTATAAACGAATGCCGTTACGAGGCCACTCGCAGCAGTGGCAGCGGCGGGCAGAATGTGAATAAAGTATCGACTAAAGTAATATTGATATTCAACGTATTGGAATCGAATGTATTGGATGATGAGCAGAAAGGAGTATTTCTGTCGGAGCTACACACGCGGATTTCGAAACATGGAATTTTCAGGATAAGTTCGGGTCGGGAACGTACCCAACTGGCAAACCGCAAAACGGTGACTGATAAATTCGTAACGCTCGTGCAAAAAGCCTTTGAAACAGAAGAAGAACGCATTGCCACCAAACCCACGCGAAGTTCAAAACTCAGGCGTGTAGAAACGAAGAAAGCCCTTTCGGAGAAAAAATCGATCCGTAGTCAACGGTTTGAGGATGAGATGGATTAGAAGGGTTTCAAGTTTCAGGTTTCTTGTTTCAAGTTCGCTATGTCTGCCCTCAAATTCTTTATCCTCTTACAAAATTTGCCATTTCGAACGGGATTTCCAGTGAGAGTTCAATCAATCCGGCGAATATTCCCTCCTTAAACCAGGGCGATTGGTATATCATCTTTTTTATTCCGTTTTTTTCGATTGTGTAAACATTTGTACCGGCAGTATCGAGCAGGCGGTGCAAGATTACCGATGCTGGCTCAGGATGATACAGAAATAAACTTGTACCAATAATTTCTTCACCACCATACTTTTGAAAAGTGTTGATCGAACGGTCATTCATATATAAAATAATCCCTTCGGTATCGCAAACCGTAATTGCAAACGGGAGTTCTTTAGCCATATCAGGCAGTTGATTCACAAAATCGTGGTTGTTCATAGATGAAATTTCAAATTATTTGGCAAAAATAGTACAATAGATATTGCCAAATTAAATAAAGTTGTATATTTGCACCCTCCTAACGGCCCCGTAGCTCAACTGAATAGAGTATCTGACTACGGATCAGAAGGTTTCAGGTTTGAATCCTGACGGGGTCACTGAGAATCAAACACTTACAATTAGTTTTGTAGGTGTTTTTTGTTTTTTGTACCAACAAACACCGTAAACTCACACCTAAATCTGATTGGTTTAGTGTGTGTAAAAAAAATGGTTGCCTGATATTTAAATCCGGCAACCAAAACAAGTTCTTAAACCGTCAGTATGATGTAACCCTGATTTAACAAGGGAAAGCAAATGTTAATTTTTAAGTATAACCAATTTCCTGGTTATGGATGTATTGTCTTTTGATAAACGGATAAAATAGACTCCGTTTTCGAAATCCGGAATCGAAATTGTCTGATCGTTGTTTATTTTATCCTGCGTCATAACAATTTTACCCGCCTCATTAAAGATTGTTACATCTGAATTCATAGCATTCTCAATACGTACCGACGTCGAAGCCGGGTTGGGATAAATAAGAATATTATCCGCACCTGTTGTATTGTCTACATTATAAACTACTTCGTAATCGCTTGTAAGACTAACAGTTGTGGTGCCTTGAGGCAATACCAGTTGAAATGGGTCCGATACAAAAATATCATTGGATCCGTTTGACATTTTTACCACCACCTGGTACTTTCCTTCTTCTGAAACTGATATAACACGGTGATGTGTCCCAGGCATTGGTTCATCATTATAAAACCACTGGTATAAGGTGTTTTCTGTTGAATCAGTTGTAGCCTCAATTTGCGTAATAACGGGTTTTGCTTTTAAAATATTCTCCTTGTTTTTCTGTGCTATCACTTTGGCACCAGCTGAATTAGGATGAATACCATCAGGGAAATTTGCAGTCATATACGACGTTGAATTATACATATCAATTAGGTTTACTGCTTTCTCAAAGGCTATCTGATGAAGTATAGGTATGATTTTCATGACGATGGTATTATCGTTTATGTTGTATGCCGAAGAATACGCTTTCGCAGGTGTAACCATATATATCGTAGGATTCGATGACATAGCACGGAATTTATCTATCATATCGATGTAATCGGCTTTGAAATTAACAGGTTTCCAATTCGCACTTTTCGAATCATTTGTGCCCAGTTTTATGAGGATAATATCCGGGTTCAGACTAAAAGTGTAATCGTATTGAGGTTGATTCCACCAGGGAGAATCACCGGTTTTTGACATTGTTGTGCCTGATACACCCAGGTTTTCGGTATAATATCCATTTCCCAATAAATCCCTCAATTGCATGGACCAACTATTGAAATAATTCCCGGCACCTCCTTCGGTAATACTGTTTCCAATACAGGCGATCTTAATATCCGGAACCGGAGCTCCTGAGGCATTGCATGAGCCATATTTAACAGCCGGTATATTTAATGGTTCGTTTTGTACGGTAACCCTTCTCTTTGAACGAAATTCGCATGTGCCAAAAACTACCTCAGCATCAGCAAGTGTATTTCCGTTCAGGAATTTGTACTCATAATCCAGGTTCGGAATTACCGGTATGGAAATAGTATAAATATTGTCAGAATTTTCGTCTTTCAACTCCAATGTATTTGGAAGCCAGTTGTTGAATGAACCTGCAACATGTATACCATTTGGCGACACGCTAACTCCCGTCAGATCTACGCTCAGAGTCAGGTCTGTTCTTTCGGTTGAACCACAATCTGCACACGAATTAAAACAAACAATTCCTAATACCGTATTACTTTGCGGAACAACAATATTTCTGTCAGCATACGTAGAGCCTGAACCGCAAGGAGTCCCGGTCATTGATTCGAAATTATTCCAGTTGGTATTACCACGTGTATACCTGTAATTGTAGGACTCCCCGGCAGGAAGGTAAACGGTTAATTCAAAGATGCTGTCGTTGTTGTTATCCGTTAAGAGTTGAAATTTGGAAAGATCCCAGCCTGCCCAATCGGAACCGATGTAAACACCATTTGTGGGATACGCTTCCGACATGTTGACACGAAAAGTTACCATTACATTTGATGCGGATAAAAAGCCTGCAGGAAACAACACAAAAATTAAAATTGCGATCCATAAACTTTTGATACCTGATGAGATTGGTGATTTTTGTTTCATTGGAGTCTGTTGTAAAGATTATTGATTCTGAAAGTTTAAAAATTACATTGAATTAATTTGTGTCAATCCATACAAACTCATAGGTTGTTAAAAGCATACAACCACATCTGCATGAGGGATTTGCGCCTTCAAAGGCCTTATTTGGGTCATTTTACCCGAAGTGCGGTCTGATAAATGAGTTTAACCGGGAATAATCAGCAGGAGATTTCAGAATCGGACTATCTGATAAACCCGGATTTAATCCCGACTTGTTTTTGTTCTGATCTTCAATGAGGGTTGAACCAAAAACGCTATCGTTTACTCCTGCTTTGGCAATCCAGGTTAAAAGTTGCGGCAATTATACAAAAAAATTATGGTTTGCTTTTATTTGAGGATGAATATTATCAAATTTTGCTTTGAGGAATTAAGATGGTATTTGGTAGATTGCACAATTTGAAAAAGTCAGCAATGATACTCTTATGTTATACTTATTCGCTAAACGAACCAGTCGTTAGGCTGGATATTTAAAGTATATTTGTTCGATGATTTTGGTGTGGTCAAATATAATAAGATTGATTTTCCTTGCTTAAATCATCTTTGCTTAAGGTGGGTAATGAAAAAATGTGGTTCTGTAATACTATTCGCGCTTGTATCTGCTATCAAAGCTTATCATGAAAAATAGCATTGCCATCCCTGCACACCCAAAAACAAAACTTTTATAAACTGACAATTTAGAATGAACGAATACTTTTTGTTGCAATACAAAATGGCCAACCGGAAGCTTATTGAGTTGGGCATTAATCCATTAGTAGGTTATCTTTTGGGTGTTGCAGGATTTATTCTGATTTCAGAATACCTATATCTGAAAACGGAATTTGCAAAATATGCTATTATTCTTGTGGCATTGACCTTACTGGCAAAAACATCAGAACTCAACAGAAACGCATTTTTATTGATGGTATTTGGCAACAAAAAATCCAGAATAATCCGGATTATCGAAAATCTGATTCTTTGCTTACCGTTCTCAATTTTACTGATGTATCATACTGAGTTTTGGGAATCAGTTTTGTTGATTTCAGCAAGTGTGTTTTTAGCAGGTTTTTCATTTAAAACGAACCTTAACTATACATTGCCAACGCCGTTTTATAAAAACCCTTTTGAATTTACAGTTGGTTTCAGAAACACATTTTACATTTTCCCATTTGCTTATTTATTGACAATAATAGCAATATCGGTTAACAACCTAAATTTGGGAATATTTGCCTTGCTATTGGTTTTTATTGTTACTTTCACTTTTTACTTAAAGCCTGAAAATGAATATTATGTATGGTCATTTTCCACTTCATCAGCCAGATTTCTGCTCGGAAAATTAGTGACAGCTGCGCGTTATTCTGCCTTTTTAGCGCTGCCACCAGGTTTTGCCTTATGTGTATTTTATCCAGCTGAAATTGCCACAATTCTAATGTTTTTATTCTTGGGATTCACTTTTTTGTGGACGATAATTTTAGCAAAATATTCATCTTATCCAAATGAAATTAACTTACCCGAAGGAATTCTGATTGCCATTTGCATCTATTTTCCTCCACTTTTGGTATTCCTGATGCCGTATTTTTATATCAAATCCATCCGGAAATTAAACGCAATTTTGAAATGATACTGGTAAAGCAACTGTATAAAAATTATGGTAGTAATGAAGTGCTGAAAAACATCAGCCTTGAATTTGCGAAGGGAAAAGTATATGGTATTGTTGGCGAAAACGGAGCCGGCAAAACTACACTTTTCAGGTGCATCGCAGGTTTGGAAGACTATAGGGGCGAAATCACTTCGGAACTAAAACCGTTAAAAAATCACCTGGGACTTTTGTTAACGGAACCATTCTTCTTTTCGAAAATCACTGGGGAAGAATATATACGGTTGCTCTGTAATGCGCGAAATAGAAAAGTTGACAGTATTAAAGAAAAAAATATTTTCGATTTGCCTTTAAATCAATACGCCTCAACGTATTCGACAGGAATGAAAAAAAAGCTGGCTATAACTGCAATTCTGTTGCAGGAAAACGATTATTTCATCCTCGACGAACCCTTCAATGGTGTTGATATTCAAAGCAATATAATACTTGCCGAACTGATTCATAAGTTAAAGGAATTAAATAAAATCGTTCTTGTTTCGTCGCATATTTTTTCAACTCTGAGCGAAACCTGCGACGAAATCCACCTGATTAAAAAAGGTGAAGAAGTTAAAACTGTTCAGAAAGCTGAATTCGGAAATTTAGAACAGGAAATGAAAGCCGTAACCATTGGAAATAAAATAGAAAGACTAGGCCTTAAATAGAATATTCTCCCCTCAAAGATAAATTATGCTTCTATGCCTGGTAAATTTGTTTAAATAAACATTTTATCATTTAATAGAATATCACTTTATTATATTCGGATTTAGTTTGAAATCCGTTTTTTTTATAAAGTGAACCAGAAACATGATCGTTAGTTAATACTTGTTGTTCAATAGGGTATTAATACTTCAGCAAACTACATTTTTTATAAAATTCTTTGTTTTATAATTGATAAGGAAGTGCATGGAAAATTGTTTTGTATTATTTTTGCATTTACAAATAAAAATCTGCTGCCAGGCAGAAGAAACACATCAACCGATTAAAACTCAAAAGATGGAAATGAAACCCAAAAGGCCAAGAATACAGAATGCAAGAAATAATGCTGAAAGAGTTGAAAACAGCGTGCTTGATACTGTATCTACCGGACATATTGGTCCTATTGAGGCTAATGGCTGGTCGGAGAGAGAACTACCGGAAATGGAATTTAGTGATTTGAAACAGGAAAAGACTTATGAGCCTGTAGTTTTAGCCGATTACCACCTGGAACCGGATATTAAACAAAACGAGGTTGTTGAGGATGAAAATACTGCAGAAATTAAAGATATATACAAAACTATTGAGTTTGATCCTGGTTTTTGATGTTTTGAAAAATGAAACATCTTTAAAATTTTCTGCATATTTTAACCTGATTAGTTATAAATTATTTGGCATAATTTCCTGATTACAAGTGATTTGATTCCGATTCTTCTACTCTTCATTTGCATAAATATATTTGAACCCTAAACTTCAAGGTTAGTTTTATATTATTGAGTGATATGCTCAAATTCAAATATTTATTTTTATGTGCCTTTACGAAAATATAATTTGAAGTCTTCCCGATCGGGCTTATCATTCATTATATTTGATGAATAATACTCCGTTGATTCCAATTCGAATACCGCTATTAAATCCGGATTCTTCCGCAATCGGCGAAACAGTCATTTAAATACTTAAAATATTATGCAACACTTCGAAACACAATGGAAATCAGGCGATGGTATTAATATTTTCGCCCAGGGTTGGGAACCGGATTCTGCCAAAACAAAAGCAGTTGTTTGTCTGGTTCATGGCCTGGGAGAGCATACTTCCAGGTATGCTCATGTTGCCGAAGCCTTTGCAAAGAGCGGATATGCATTGTTTGGCGCCGATATGCGCGGGCACGGCCGCTCAGAAGGAAAGCGGGGGCATATTCCATCCCTCGAAGCAATTTTAGTTGATATAGATATGCTTTTCGAACAGGCTGCATTGTGCTACCCGGGGATTCCGATGATCTTATATGGCCATAGTTTGGGTGGAATCAGGGTTTTGCATTATTCATTGAAACGTAGACCTGATGTTAAAGGTGTAATTGCTACAAGTTCGGGACTGCGGACAGCTTTAGAGAATCAACCGGTTAAAATACTGTTTGC
The DNA here is from genome assembly GCA_964420555.1 of uncultured Lentimicrobiaceae bacterium. Taxonomy (GTDB): domain Bacteria; phylum Bacteroidota; class Bacteroidia; order Bacteroidales; family UBA4417; genus UBA4417. The sequence goes on from CAYQTT010000002.1 coordinate 475,005, forward strand.
CAAAATATTAGGGCCTTTTTTTCCAAAAGTGCAGCTTCATAACGGTTTGGACGTGAATGCGATTTCCCACGATCAGAGTGTAATTGACGCTTATAACAATGATCCACTTGTGCATGATTATGCGTCGCTGGGATTTGGTACTATTATGCTCGGTGCTGCCAAATGGGCACTTCAGCATGCTTCTGAGTTTTCGCTTCCTCTGCTGCTGTTGCACGGTGAATCCGATGCAATTGCTTTCCCGTCAGGGAGTAAGGATTTTGCCGAAGCTTTAAAACTAAAAGGAAAATGTACTCTGGTTCTATTCGAAGGCGCCTATCACGAACTGCATAATGAACCGGAAAAGGAAAAAGTGTTTAAAACTATGATCGATTGGATGGATTCCCGATTGAAAGATTAATAGGTTGTTAATCAATCTGAAAAATGAGTTTATCCCTTTCTGGAAATGATACTAAAACACAAACACTCTTATGTCTTCCTATATTTTAGCCTTCGACCAGGGAACTACCAGCAGCCGCTCGGTTTTATTTGATAAAAACGGTACAGTAGTCGCTGTTGCGCAAAAAGAAATTACCCAACTATACCCTAATCCTGGCTGGGTTGAACATAACCCGGTCGAATTATGGGAATCACAATTGGCCACAGCCAGGGAGGTGATAGCAAAAGCAAATATTGCTGTTAATGAAATTGCAGCCATTGGTATAACCAATCAGCGTGAAACTACCGTGCTTTGGGACCGGAACAACGGCGAACCCATTTACAATGCAATAGTGTGGCAGGATCGCCGGACTGCCGCTTTCTGCGATGAGCTTAAAGCAAGTGGTGCGGAAGAAATGATACGGCTAAAGACTGGTTTGGTGATAGATGCTTATTTCAGCGGAAGCAAAATCAAATGGATTCTCGATCATGTTCCTGGTGCTCGCGCAAAAGCTGACAAAGGCGAATTGTGCTTTGGAACTATCGATACCTGGCTGCTTTGGAAATTAACCGGCGGCAAAGTGCATGCTACTGATGTAAGTAATGCCAGCCGAACCATGCTTTGTAATATCGAAACCTGCCAATGGGATGGGGAACTGGAAAAATTGCTTGATGTTCCTGGTTCTGTATTACCACAAATCCGCAGCAGCAGCGAAATATACAGTAACACTACTTTGCTCGATGGAATAACGGAGATTCCGGTCGCGGGCATAGCCGGTGATCAGCAGGCCGCCTTGTTCGGGCAGTTATGTATTCATCCCGGTATGGTAAAAAACACTTATGGAACTGGCTGTTTTATGCTTATGAATACCGGCGAAAGCAGAATTAGTTCGAATCATAATCTATTAACTACAGTTGCCTGGAAAGTAAACGGAATCACTCAGTACGCCCTCGAAGGAAGTGTTTTTATAGCCGGTGCGGTGGTGCAATGGCTTAGAGACGGGTTGGGTATTATCAAAACTTCAGCAGATGTCGAAAACCTGGCCCGACAAGTTGACACAACTGACGGCGTTTATGTGGTGCCTGCTTTTGCCGGACTTGGAGCGCCATATTGGAACCAACATGCCAGGGGTACTATCACCGGTTTAACAAGAGGTTCTAAGGCTTCGCATATTGCGAGGGCTGCCGTCGAAAGCATTGCCTACCAGACGATGGACGTACTAAAAGCCATGGAAGCCGATAGCGGAATCAGTATCAGTGAATTACGGGTGGATGGCGGTGCAGCTGGCAATAACCTTCTGATGCAGTTTCAATCCGATGTTTTAAACGCAAAAGTGATACGCCCTACTATTACAGAAACGACAGCCCTGGGTGCTGCTTACCTTGCCGGATTGGCTGTCGGTTTCTGGAAAAGCACCAATGAATTACAAAAGCAATGGCAAATAGGGCAGGAGTTTAATCCGGATATTACCGAAGAAAAGCGTACCGAATTAACAAAAGGATGGCATAAGGCAGTTAATGCGGCATTATCGATGGCATAAAATAATAAGATAAGTTGGGTTTTGTTTGTCAAGCTAATTGCTCACCCCCAGTTTAAATATCATTTTCCAACAACTTATAACTATGAACAGGCAGGAAGAGCTGGATAAACTCACCAAAACTCAAGAGTTCGATATCATTATTATTGGTGGTGGTGCTACCGGTTTAGGATGTGCGGTGGATGCTGCTTCGCGGGGATATAAAACTCTGCTTCTCGAAAAAAATGATTTCTCCAAAGGAACTTCAAGCCGCTCGACCAAATTGGTGCATGGCGGTGTCAGATATCTTGCCCAGGGCAATGTTCATCTGGTAAGAGAGGCTTTGCTTGAGCGTGGACGCTTGCTCCGGAATGCACCTCATATATGCCATTCATCCCAGTTTATTGTGCCTGCTTACAAGTGGTGGCAGAAATGGTTTTATGGTTTCGGGCTGTGGTTTTACGAGTTGCTTTCGGGCGCTCTGAGCCTGGGAAAAACACGTTTGCTTTTGTATGAACAGGTATTAAATTACCTGCCGGGAATTGCAACGAATAATTTGTCAGGCGGTGTTTTGTATTACGACGGACAATTCGACGATAGCCGTCTATCGATAAACCTGGCTCAGACAGCCATCGATAAAGGAGCCGTAGTACTTAATTATTGCGGGGTTACTGACTTCCTGAAAAATGGGAGTTCCATCGCCGGAGTCAGAGCAAAAGATGAAATAAATGGAAAGGATTTTTTAATCGCGGCAAAAGTTGTCATTAACGCAACCGGTGTTTTTGCTGATACATTGCTACAGTTAGCCGAAGGTCATAAAGAGCAGACTATTGCACCTTCGCAGGGAATTCACCTGGTTGTGGAAAAACATTTTTTTGATGGAACCGCCGGCATGATGATTCCGAAAACAGATGATGGCCGGGTGCTGTTTGCCATTCCATGGCACGATAAAGTTCTTATTGGCACAACGGATACGCCTGTTGGCGAAATTTCTGCCGAGCCGAAACCACTGATAGAAGAAGTCGATTTTATCCTTAAACATTTTAACAGGTATTCTGCTTCCGAAATTCAATATCAGGATATTAAAAGTGTTTTTGCCGGATTGAGGCCACTGGCTAAATTGCATGGCGAGACAAAAACTTCCGTGATGCCCAGGGATCATGTTATAAAAGTTTTACCATCGGGACTGGTGCATGTTACAGGTGGTAAATGGACAACATACCGCAGTATGGCCGAAACTGCTGTGAACAAAGCCGTTAGTTCAGCAGGACTAATGTTTTTTCCATGTCGGACCAAAAACCTAAAAATTTATGGATTCGCTGAATCTCAGATTGATGCATCATTATCAGTATATGGATCAGATGCTCTTCATATTCAGAAATTGATAGATGGTGATGATTCTCTGAAAGAAAAAATACACCCCTTTTACTCTTACACAAAAGCAGAGGTTAAATGGTTTATTGAAAATGAAATGGCGCTAACGGTTGAAGATATTCTGGCACGACGTACACGCCTCCTTTTTCTTGACGCGAAAGCAGCTATGGAAGCAGCACCATTGGTAGCCAGGATATTAGCACTGCAAACCGGGAAAGATGATGAGTGGGAAATAAAGCAGGTTGAATCTTTTTCCTTACTTGCCGGTAAATATTTAATAAGGAATCCGCATTGAAAATGAAAATAAGCGATTCGTAAGTTCACAAAAATATTTCAATAAAAAGCTAAAAAAGCCCTGCACTTTTGATGCAAGGCTTTAAATTGAAGTTTCAGTAAATTATTCTGATTGGTCGTCGGTAGTTGCTTCAGGAGCATTTTTCTTTACCGATTCGATGCCATTGTCGCAACCAGCCTGCGATTCGTACATCTGGCTGCTTCCGATCACCTGACCGTTTGAGGCTTTCAGGTTGAAAAAGAATTTGCCGTTAGATGCTGTTTTACATTCGAAACGGTCATCAATAAGAACATTCTTTTTAACTGATTCAATGCCATTAAGGCAGCCCGGCTTGGTGGTGTAACCCTCGCTGCTAAGAATAACCTGGTTATTACCTGCAAGAAGGTTAAACTGGAATTCGCCGTTTTTGCGTGTTGATAGAACAAATTTTCCCATAGTTTTTAGTTTAAATTTAATAAGTGGTTTTTGTTTTTTAAAATTAGTAAATTAATTATTACGAACCTTATCAAATCAGTAATTATGAAAAAAAAACCACTCCGAATGAAGTGGTTTTTCTGAAATGAGAATCAAATATTATTTTTTCTTAGTGGTATTCATTCCCAAAATCGGGTATAACGGGCAGAAACTGATAAGGCTGGTAAGCACAAAAACAGCAGCTAATGCAAGTAGTACAATTCCGATTGTACCGGTAATAACATTGGTAAAATACAGGATTGCCACAAGCGCAGCAAGTGCTATACGAATAATTTTGTCAGTGGTTCCCATGTTTTCTTTCATAGATGTATTGGTTTTAAGGTTAAAAATTTCTTTATATTGCAAAAATACACCCGATTTGAGCACTTTAGTGTGATGAAGGTCACACAGACCAAATTAAATTTTAAACTTCTGAAAATTATCAGAATTCAGGTTGTTGATTGCCGGATATTATAAAACTTTTACCTGGTTCCTTCCTGTGATGATTTTCTTTTCGCGTTCGAGTTTTTTCAACAAACGGCTTATCACTTCTCGCGCAGTGCCCATATCGGTGGCAATCTGCTGGTGTGTAATGTTTAAAGTTTTAGTCCCTGTTAGTAACGCCTTTTCATTCAGGTAATTATAAAGTCTTTCATCGAGATGGTTAAAAATCAGCTGATCAATGGTTTCGATAAGATCAAGGTAACGTTTGTTAAACATTTCGTAAACGAAGAAATTAAAGGACGGAAACTGGTTTATCCACTCACGGAGTTTTACCGAAGGGATCAGCAGGATTCTGGTTTCTTCAAGCGTTACAGCTTCAATCAGGCTGGCCGAATTGTTGCAGCAAGCCGAAAATGACATGATGCACATTTCTCCCGGATGAATGTAATATAACAGCAGTTCCTTGTCTTCCTCGTTGCGGCTCACCCTGATAAGCCCTTTTATAACCAAAGGAACCGATTGAACATAATTACCGGTTTTCAGTAGAGTAGTATCAGCGGGAACATCCATTTCAACGGCTTCATCAGCAATGAATTGCAAAAGTTCGGTGTCAACCTGGGGGATAAGTTTTTTAAGAGTTATAAGATCCATTTGTACGAATAATTGTCGCGGAATGTTAAAGGAATAACAGGTATTTAATGCAAGTTAGCCTTGCGGCGGAGTTTTGTTAGTGATACAATCTACGTTTCAATGGTTAAATTTAGGATATTATTTCAATAAGCGACGCAATTTTTATTCGATAACAAAAAATTGAGTTTCACTGACATATTACACGCAGATAATTCAAAAGGCGGCAAATTATTGCAATATCAGCACTATCGAAGGAAGCTGAATAACTTTATCGCCGGCTGTGCGGGCGGCAATATTATCAATAACAAGTTTGCTGCCTGTTTCCAATTCATCAATAACTTTTTTCATTGATTCGGTAAGCGTGTTTCCTTCGCCGTTATAAACGATAAGATCGCCGTTTTTCATAAATGCAGATAAACTGAAATAAAGGATTTCGGCTTTAGGATCAGTACACTGAATTTCTCCGTTACTCAGCAATAATGATTTCGAAATCTCGCCTTTAGTGATTCCCGCAATTGAAGCATTTAAGGTGTATTTACCTGATTTCTGCGCAGAAGCGTTGGAATTTGCAACTGTTATGAAACTTAAAATTATGAGATAGAGAATAGCTTTGTTCATGAGTATAGTGTTGTCAATAGTTCCTTTTATAGTTTTTGATAATATAATAACGATTTTCCGAAATACATATTGCCTTAAATTAGATTTTTTAGTAAAATATTAACAATTAATTAACGCAACACGGATTAAGCAGTTTGGACTTTTACCAACCTGATTTTTCTGAGTATTGTACCATGCTATTTTTTGGTTTCAACTACTTTATTTAGCTTTGCAGCCTCTATACGTACTCAATTAATGGAAATACTCACCATTTTACTTATTGCCATCGGTCTGTCCTTTGATACATTCGCTGTTTCTGTTTCCAATGGATTGATATTAAGAAAGATAGATTTTTTTAATGCCAGCAAAATAGCAATTGTTTTTGCTGTTTTTCAGGGCGGACTGCCGGTAATTGGCTGGCTGGCTGGTTCCGGAATAAAGAATTATGCCTCCGATTTTGATCATTGGATCGCTTTTGCGATACTGTTTTTACTCGGCGGTAAAATGATTTATGAAAGCTTTAAATCCGATCCCGCAGAAAGGAATTTTAATCCTCTCGAAATGAAAGTAATGATCGGGATGGCTATTGCCACCAGCATTGACGCTCTGATTGTAGGCTTCAGCTTTGCATTGCTCGATTATAAAATATTGGTTTCGGTTGCCCTGATCGGAATTGTGACTTACATTGTTGCAATGCTCGGAATGCTTTTCGGAAAAAAAATTGGTGCACGAATGGGTCGGAGAATGGAGATTTTAGGCGGTCTAATTCTTATGCTAATAGGGATTAAAATATTGGTTGAACATATGTCAGTTTAGATTTATTTAAAAATATTTTTATACAGGTAGAAGGGGCGAGGGCCGACAAGGCGGTGGGCGAGTCACCGATACATTAAAAAAAGGTCAATTATACGAGATCCGGATTTTCGATCATCAGATTTTGAATAAGCATCGCTCAACACTTAGTTTTTATTCAGCCAGTCAATGCTGTTTTGAAGCGTTGGAATATCGGTGAGGATAATTTTCACTGGTCGGCCGGTTAATGCTGTCAGACTTTTCTCCTGCTCGGTCAGCGGTTGCTTTTTGGCTTTTGCAAGGGCGGGTTTTAGTTGTTCGCGCAAAGCAATTTCGTTGAGGCGTTTCACAATTGCTTCTTTATCAATTTCTATGCTTGGATCGTAGGAGGATTCTTTAATCTGCTCAATGCTGCTGTTATCAATGGTTACATAGGTGAGCTGCAATGGCGCGTGAATTTCTATCGCTTCTTCAGTGATTGTGAATGAAGTATTGATGGTGTCACCAAGATCGATGTGAAATCCCAGCCTTCCGTTGGCTGAGGTCGATACTTTTTCGGTGAATTTCAGCATGTCGGAACCAAAATATTTCTTTTCCATTTTCGTGATATTCGTGAGGCGGAAATTCTGTTCCCATATTACCAGTTTGGCAGTGCTGCGCAGTTTATCGAAAATGATATTATTTTGTTCAATGGTTTTCCGTTCGGTAATTTTCATGTTTACATACCTGAAAATCATGAAAATAGCAAATATTGCAATCGCTATCATACCGATAAATCGGAAACTTCTGTCAGTTGTTTGTCTTATTCCGGGTGCCATAAATCAGTTTGTAAGTTCAAAATTAGTGACAATTTCCACTGCAGCTGCAAGAGAGTTGATTCTTCCTCGCTTTTTCTAGACTTTGGCGGCCCTCGCTGAAAGCATACCATGCGATTCCTAATGAGCCTGCAATATCAATATAGTTAATCCTGAAAAATTGGTATAATAAACTTGATACCAGCAGGATAAAGCTGAGATAGAGGCAAGTTTTGGTGCAATGTGCATCAGCGATAATAGCTTCTGAATCCAGAATTTTACCGGCTTTCAGTTTGTAATACATCAGGAAATACATGGTTGCAATTGAAATTAAAGCAATAATAATTCCAGGCAGCGTGGTTTCGGGCATAGCTTTGTTTATCAGTCGTAGGATACTACCAGCCACAAGTCCAACAGCAAGCAGAATAAAAGCTGATCCGGTTATACGAAGTGCAAGACGTTCAAATTTATCGTGGTTCTTAATCTCCGAATGTTGCATCCGTAAAACCATATGAAGTATCCCTATTCCGGAAATTACTTCTACAAAACTATCTATCCCGAAGCCTAGTAATACAAGTGTATCGTCGGTACTGCCGAAATAAACAGATACCAATCCTTCCGCAACATTGTAAACTATTGTTATGATGCTAAGCCACAATGCAATACGAAGCCATTTTTTATTCATACCTTGCTTTTTTGTTGTAGTTTTCCCGTATGAGTTAAACCCTTGACATTTTTAATATCGCATTCAGGATTTATAGATTGTTCACAAAGATCTTTAGCCCAAAACGTTATAAGCGATATTTCTACTTCACTTTTCGCACAAAAAGCTGGGCGGTTTCATATTTTACCACTTCAACAGCTTCCCCTTTATCGATAAACCCTGTTTGCGCTGTAGCATCGTAAATTTCTCCTTCTATCATTACTTTCCCCGAAGGGCGGAGCATTGTATATGCAATACCGGTTTTCCCGTTAATATTCATATACGAAGCATCAGCGACCGAAAATCCATCATCCTTTTGCTGTGTCGAAACAAGAGCCAGGTTGCCGAAAAACGTTTTACCGGTAAATAGCCGGCGTGTAAAATAAAAGGATAAAATAATTGAAGTGAAGAACGCAATAATAACTATAAAGAATGCTTCGGCAACTTTACCGGATGAGCCGGGAGTGAATTCAAAGTAAATATTATCAATCATTGCCAGTGTAAGCCCGGTAACCATAAGTACAATTCCGGAAATACCAGCTACACCGAAACCGGGAATGGCGAATATTTCGACCGCCAGCAGTATTACCCCGACAATAAAAACAAGTATTTCCCAATTTGCAGCAAGTCCTTCGAGGTAATGAGGCGCAAAATAAAATAGTGCTGAAAGAACAGAAATGGCAAGCGGTAATCCAATTCCCGGAGCTTGCAGTTCAAAATAAATGCCACCGATAATAAGCATGATGAGAATGCCGGCAACAGCAGGCCTGGTTAGGAAACCTATCATTTTATCTGTAGTTGTAAGCCGCTGTTCTTTAATATCATACTCCACAATTCCGGCTTTACGAAGAACTTCGGGCACGTTTTCGGCCATAGCATTGCAATAGCCGTGCTTCATGGCTTCGTGAGCTGTAAATGAAACAACCTGCCCCGAATCGTTCACTCCTTCAACCTTGATACGTGGATCGACCATTGCCTGGGCAATATCCGGATTCCGGCCTGTGGCTTCAGCCGTGCTCCGCATCATTGCACGCATGTACGACTGGTATTTATCCGGTAATTGCTCGCCGGTTTGGTTCACAACAGTAGCTGCGCCCATATTGGCGCCTTCGCGCATGTAAATGCTGTCGCAGGCAATCGAAATCAAAGCGCCTGCTGATGCTGCATTGTTATCAATAAATACCCAAACCGGAATTTTACAGTTTAAAATAGCTGTGCGGATGGAATCGGCCATATCGAGTAATCCACCGTAAGTATTCATTTGTATCAGTATAATATCCGCTTTCATTTCGGCGGCTTCTGCCAGGGCTTTTTGGGTTTTGAACCATGCCGGTTTGGCTATTTCATCCGAAATTTTAAAGAGGTAAACCTGTTTCTTTTGATTGGAAGTTGTTTGAGCATTTAAATTGTTTAGCGAAACCGCAATTGCCAGAGCAAACATCAGCAAAACAGGAAAGTATTTATTTATTGACATACTATTGCTTTTTTAGATACTCCAAATTTAGTAAGTATTGTTAAGGTGTAGCGAATTATTTTTTGGAAAGCATTACTTTCAGGCACTTCCAAGATAGAGCAGTAACGCCAGAACTAAAAGTGCTTTCTGATCAAATCCCAAATGCCATCATGTTCTTTTACACAATGATTTGTTTTTAGAACTGACGGTCAGTGCTACAGTAAAAACTTAAAGATGAATGCGTTAAGTGCTATTTATGCGCTTTGCGGTAAGCACGTTTCCATGCACGGCGAGCCCAATAATGCCTGCGCCAGTATTTTCCCCATTTAATGCCCGACCAGATGCGTTCGTGGATATAATAAATGATTAATTTGATCAGGAATTCAGCAACAGCAATGAAACCGGCGTTCCCAAAACTTTCGAGAAGCGACAGGCTCTGGTATTCGTGCGAATAAATAAAAACAGCTACAAACATTACACCGGAAGCAAAAACCCTGTACGTTATTGTTTTAAGAAGGCTGCGCTGAGGAGTATCGCGGAATAAAGTTTCTACTTCGGTGTTTTGATGATTGGTAATTTTGCTGTTGCTCATGTAATAAAGGCTATTTGACAAAAATATAGATAATTTCTTAACCGGTTTTACTATTTTGGATTGTTTTTAAAATGGGCTTGAACCGCATCAAGTAAAGGTTTGTGAAGCACTGTGTTCGAGGCCAGAAGTTCGCCTCCGAAAATGAAGTCGTTGCCACCTTTAAAGTCAGTTACCGTGCCGCCTGCTTGTTTAACAATGAAAACTCCGGCAGCCACATCCCAGGCATGAAGACCGTATTCGTAAAATCCTTCAAACCGTCCACATGCTGTGTAGGCGAGGTCAACGGCTGCCGATCCTAATCTTCGTAAACCGGAAGTATTACGTGCAAACCAGGTAAAAAGTTCCATATAGCCTTGCAGTTTTCCGTAATCGTAATATGGAAATCCGGTTGCCAGCAGTGTATTCTTTAGTTCTTTCTGATCCGAAACACTGATTTCTTTTTCATTCAGATATGCTTTTCCGCCTTTCCAGGCATAAAAACATTCGTCGAGATTGGGCTCGTAAACTACTCCGGCAACGATTTCACCGTATTCCATAAGTGCAATACTAACCGAGTATAAAGGAATGTGATGCAGGAAGTTAGTAGTTCCGTCGAGTGGATCCACAATCCAGTTAAAACGCTCACCACGGTGGGTTGCGGTTTGTTCCTCAGTAATAAATCCCGATTCGGGCAAAATCTCAGCAAGTCTTTTTACAATTCGCTCTTCAGCAGTTTTATCAACATAACTTACAAAATCGTGAAGGCCTTTCACCTCAATATCCGTGGTTTTTACTTTATTGATCTCTTCCAGAAAAAATAAGCCGGTTTCTTTGGCGAGGGCTATTACAGAGAGGGTTATATTTTTGTAGTCCATTTTTAAAGGTGGTGAGAGGATTGGGTTATTTAGAGGATTTGGTGGTCATTCAATTGTGGAGGGACGAGTGTTTTGAGTTATTGAGAGGAATTAGTTGTCATTCAATTGTCATTCAGTTGTTGAAGAGTGAGTTAGTTGAGCGTTTTTAGCTGTTGTGAGTGGTCATTCGATTGTGAAGGGTTGAATGTTTGACGGTTTTGAGGAGTTGTGATGCCGTTTTGTAAAATATATCATTACACCGATTCCGATCAGTATTAAGAAAGCTGAGATTATTTCTGCCTGCGAAAGTTGCAAACCCAGTACATTGTATTTGTGGTTGATCCTTATTTTTTCGATTGAGAACCGCTCAATTCCGTTTAACACCATAAATAATCCGAAAAGGACTACCGGTGCTTTTATCCGTTTGCGGGAGAGCCACAAGATACCGAACGAAAAAAATGAAATAATGGATTCGTAAAGCGATGTTGGGAATACTGGTTTGTCTAAAACCATGCAATGCGCACCGCCACAACCTGAAATCGGCACCCCATGATTGATAACATTATGCGGATAATACGATGCCCACAGCCAGTCGGGAAGCCAGGCCAGCCATTGAGGTTGAGCGAGTGTATTCACAATTCCCCAGCATCCATCGCCCGAAAAATGGCAGCCAAGCCGGCCAATGGCATACCCGATCATAATCACGGGAGCGGTGGCGTCAATCACATGTTTCCAGTCGAGTTTTATCACTTTCATGTACAATAAAAGCGCAATAACGGTAACGATAAATCCGCCATAAAATGTCAATCCGCTGAACGAGAGTAAGCTATGAACCGGATTTTTGAGGAAACTGCCGAAATTGTCGAAAATATCAAATATCTTGGAGCCCAGGATGGCAAAAACCAGACCTACTATCATAATATTCCAGGTATGCTGATAGGGGTGGATTATTTCATCCAGTTCTTCCTGTGGCTTTTTGTTGTTCCTGTTTCTTACAAATATTTGGTAAAGTATTGAAATGCTTGCGATTATAATAAATGCACTAATGCTTCCTTCGGATGATAGTAAGAATTTCTGAGGGTTTTCAGCAAAGTGCCGGTATGAAAACAGTATTCCGAAAAATTTCCATCCGATAAAAGATGTTAGCAGCGTTACGGGAATAATTTCGAACCAGCTGGCATTTCTATGCGGATTTTTCTTTCTCATCCTTGCTGGTAACAGTCCTTCTTTTTCCTTCCGCTTAAGTTCCGATTTCAAAACAAAACCTACCACAATTGCCGCCAACGCCAGGAAAGTCCCATAGGTTTGAAATGGCAGATCTATATGAGTGCCTAACAGGTAATTGAGAAGATCGGAAATTTTGGGAAACATTTTTTTTGAAAGGGTTGGGGTTTAGGGTTTGAAGAGTTTCTGGTTTCTGGTTCAGCTCAATGATTGATGGTTCAAATGTTCAAGAGTTCAAAAGTTCAAGGGTTCAAAGTTCGATATTCAACATTCAACATTCAACATTCAAAATTTACCTACCTGGGTGCATTTTGTTTTTGGACCTTGGAATTTGGTATTTGGTATTTGGGCCTTGGAATTTATTTCAGAGTCTAAACAAACTCAACCTCACATGTTTCATCAGTATTAACAGCAACGATTTTTACAGTTGTGATTTTATTAATAAGCGTGGCATCATATGGAGTGCGGACTTTTACGTAATTTCCTGTAAATCCATGCATAAATCCTTTGATATTATCCGATTCCCATAAAACCTGCGTGGTTTTACCGATTTGCTGCACGTAGAAACTATTCTTTTTTGTTTCAGAAAGTTCATGCAGAAGCTTGCTGCGACGCCGTTTTTCGCGCTCGTCAACTTTGTCTTCTATTTGCAGGGCTTTGGTTCCGGGGCGCTCGGAATAGGTAAAAACATGCAGGTAAGTTACATCCAGGTTTTTGATAAAATTGTAGGTATCGTCAAAATCTTCTTCGGTTTCGCCAGGAAAACCAACAATTACATCTGCAGCAATGCATGCATCCGGCATCAGCTCTTTGATACGGTTCACCCTGCCGGCAAATACTTCGCGCAGGTATTTGCGTTTCATCAGTTGCAATATTTTGTCGCTGCCGCTTTGCAATGGAATGTGAAAATGTGGCAATAGTTTTTCGGACCCGGAAACAAGTTTGATAATCTCGTCATTTAACAATTCGGGTTCGATGGAAGAAATCCGGATACGGTCAATTCCTTCTAAATTAGCAAGTTGATTGAGTAAGTCGAGGAATGATTCATTATTCTGACGACCGAAATCACCAATATTCACACCGGTTAGTATAATTTCCCTGAGTTCGGTAGCTGCGATTTCGCGGGCAACTTTCATAGTGTTTTCAACACTTTCGCTGCGACTGCGGCCGCGCATAAACGGAATGCTGCAATAGGTACAGAAATAATCGCATCCATCCTGAACTTTGAAAAACGAACGAGTCCGGTCGCCCATAGAATAGGAGGGCATAAACTCTTTGGTTTTGCTTATTTCCGAAACGTACGATTCGTGATGCCCGTATGCATGGGTTTCATCATTCTGACCTTTTATAACTTCTCCCAAACGGAATTTATCCTGGTTACCGAAAACCCAACTCACTCCCTCCATGGCACTGAACATTTCAGGATTTGCCTGCACCGCGCAACCAATTACTGCAACCTGTGCCTCAGGATTCCGCCGGTGTGCCTGTTTTATAGCGGTTTTACATTTTTTTTCAGCTATAGAAGTAACTGAACAAGTGTGAACTACGTAAAAATCAGCCTGTTCGCCGAAATCAACAATTTCAAAATCATCAATCCCAAACTGCCGCGAAATAGTGCTCGTTTCGGAAAAATTTAGTTTACAACCTAAAGTATGGAAAGCTATGCGTTTTTTTAATGTCATGGTGCAAAGGTAAGGATTTGATAATTCGGCAATTCGGCAATTCGGCAATTTGGCAATTTGGCAATTTGGCAATTCGGCAATTCGGCAATTCGGCAATTGGAGAATTTGACAATTTGACAATTTGACAATTAAACAATTCGGCAATTAATCGAAGTAAATCATTGTCGAATTAAATAATTGTCGAATTAAAACATTGTCGAATTAAATCTTCTTTGATTCTAGCCATTGACTGTATTGCTGAACTGCAATTCCGGTAACAATTATCGCCAGGCCGATTACGGTTGAGGGCAGGATTTTCTCGCCTACAACAAAGGAAATCAACATCAACGAAATAAACGGGGAAATAAAAACCAGGTTCGAAACACGTGCTGTATTGGTCGAAAGTTTCAGCGCGGTAAGCCAGAGCACGAAAGTTAGGCCCATTTCGAAAATACCTATGTATATGGCGCCCGCGAGTCCATAAACGGGAGGAATGGAAATATTACCGCTGAATAAATTCCAGATCAGAATATAAACAGCTCCAAATGCGAAGTTTACAAACATTTTTACGATCGCTTCGCGCGGATCTTTCATGTTAATAATCCAGAACGATGCCCAGAAAAATGCACTCCCGACCGCCAGCGCAACACCAAAAGGATTGGAAAACTGCAGTTCGCTGAAATTTCCATGCATAGCAATAACAACCGTTCCGCTGAAACTGATCACAATAGCCATTACACTCAGGAAATTAATATGCTGTTTCAGGAAAATGATGGAAAAAATAACAAGCATCACCGGCCAGATATAATTGAGCGCAACGCCTTCCTGTGCCGGAATACGGTTGTAAGCTTCAAATAGCACAAGGTAATAAAGGAACGGGTTGAAAAGTCCCATCAGTGCCGAGTTAAGAGACTGCTTTATTGTGATTTTTTTCAAAACCTCTAGTTTGCCTTTTATCAAAACCACAATCCCCAGGAAGATAAAAGCAGTGAAAGTAGCAATAAGCAATAGCATTCCCGGATTTAAGTAATTGAGCGTGAGCTTGAACGCCGTACCCATGGTTGACCAGAATGCGATGGAAATAAGTGCCAAACTGTAGGCTTTTGATTGGTTATGCATGAAACTGAAATGGTTTTACAATGAGTTTTTAAGAGAGGGTAAAAATACGCGCATTCTTTCAACAATCATAACGCTTGTTTTGTTAATCCTGTATTTGTTCCTGCTTCCAAGATTATTTTCAAATGTCTGTTATTCAGATAGTTTATTGATAATCTTTACTTAACTGAAAGTACTTGCACAGGAAGTTTAAATCACTAATTTTGCCGCTCCTTTTTTTACACTCATTACGTGTAACACTGAAAATAATTGGATATCCTTTTAAGGCTTCAAAACCCTGATAAATAAACTAAATTGTAAAGAACCAAATTAATAGTATGAAAAAATTAGCTGTAGTCGCTTTTGGCGGAAATGCTCTTCTTCGTGGCGATCAGGTTGGAACCATTGAGGAACAGGAACAAAATGCTTTGGATACATGCGAACGCCTTATCAAGTTGATTGATCGTGGTTACAACGTGGCTCTCACACATGGAAACGGTCCCCAGGTTGGTAATATCCTTCTTGCTAATGCAGCCGGCAACCAAGTGTATAATCTTCCCGAAATGCCACTCGATATTTGCGTGGCTTATTCGCAGGGTTTTATTGGTTATATGCTTGAGCAGCAGATGCGTAATGTGCTTCGCGCCCATGATATGGACCGCGATGTTATCACCATTATCACCCAGGTTCTGGTTGATCGTGACGATCCTGCTTTCGAAAACCCTACCAAACCGATAGGCCCTTATTATACAAAGGAAAATGCTGACCGCATGACTGCCGAAAACGGTAGTATTTTTAAGGAAGATCCACGCGGACGTGGCTGGCGCAAAGTTGTTGCTTCGCCCAAACCACTTGTTATCAGCAATCAGCGTTCGATTGAGCGGATTGCCCGCGACGGACAGATTGTTATTGCTGTTGGTGGTGGCGGAATTCCCGCTTTTTATGTAGCCGAAAACAAATTGCAGGGTATTGATGCTGTTATCGATAAAGATCTTGCATCAGCACTGTTAGCTGGAAATATCAATGCCGACAAGCTGTTTATCCTTACCGATGTTCCTAAAGTGTGTATCAATTTTAATACACCACAGGAAAAAGCTATCGACCGGATGAGTGTTCGCCAGGCAAAGCAATACCTTGCCGAAGGTCATTTCGCCGAAGGCAGCATGGCACCAAAAATCCGCGCCGCCATTCACTTTGTGAAACACACCAGCCGCGATGCTATTATCACTTCCGCTAATTTGCTGGGAGTTGATAATGGAGGGACCAGGATTTCGATCGTTTAAAGACCCAAATTCCAAATTCCAAGATCCAAATTCCAAGGTCTCAAGAGCCAGATGCCATTTCGAAAGTGAACTTTGAATCGTAAACATTGAACCCTTGAAACAAGAAACAAGAAACGAGAAACTCTTCAACCCCTAACCCCTAAAACCTAACCCCTAAAAATATATGTCATTCAATCTTAAAAACCGTCATTTCCTGAAAGAGCTTGATTTCACGCCACAGGAAATCAAATTTTTACTCGGTCTGGCTATCGAACTGAAGAAATCGAAATATGCAGGCACCGAAAAACCCCGTTTAAAAGGCAAGAATATTGCTTTGATTTTTGAAAAAGATTCAACCCGCACACGCTGTGCTTTCGAAATTGCTGCTTTGGATCAGGGTGCGCATGTTACCTACCTCGGACCTTCGGGATCGCAGATTGGTAAAAAAGAATCGATGAAAGATACCGCCCGCGTGCTTGGTCGCATGTACGATGGAATCGAATACCGCGGTTATGCCCAGACTATTGTTGAAGACCTCGCAAAATACTCAGGTGTTCCGGTTTGGAATGGTTTAACCAACGAATTCCACCCGACACAGATGCTTGCCGATTTTATGACCATGATGGAGCATATCGACAAGCCGCTCAACCAGGTTACATTTGCTTTCCTGGGCGATGCCAAAAACAATGTTGGTAATTCGTTGATGGTAGGCGCTGCAAAAATGGGAATGGATTTTCGTGCCGTGGCTCCGAAAAGTTGCCAGCCTGATGCAGCCCTTGTTGCACAATGCCTCGAAATAGCCAAAGAAACCGGCGCAAAAATCACCGTTACCGACAATGTGGAAGACGGCGTAAAAGGCTGTGATTTCCTTTACACCGACGTTTGGGTAAGCATGGGCGAGCCGGCCGAAGTATGGGCTGAGCGCATCGCTTTGCTGAAAGCATACCAGGTAAATATGGATATGGTTAAGAAAACCGGCAATCCAAAAGTGAAATTCCTGCATTGCCTGCCAGCTTTCCACAACCGCGAAACGGTTGTAGGAGAGGACATCTTCCAGAAATTCGGGCTCGATGGACTGGAAGTTACCGACGATGTATTTGAATCGGAAATGTCGATAGTATTTGATGAAGCCGAAAACCGCCTGCATACCATTAAAGCGGTAATGGTGGCTACCCTCGGAAGCTAATACCTGAAACGTACCTTCACTTTTTCATTTTACATTCTGCGTTCAGTGTTTTTAATTGTTAAAGGAATGATTGAGCTTTAATGGAAAAGAGAAAAGTAATAAGATTGTAAACTAAAAAAGGCTGCTTTAGGGTGGCCTTTTTTATTTGCATACCTTTTTTTTAGTGTATTTAAAAACTTTATAAATTCGTAAGAATTATAATCATCAATTTATATAGCAGTAACAGCGGAGATGGAAATGATATTATGATTTTGAGCAGGTTTTAGATGAGTTGAAAGGCAATTTTAAAAGCCTCGAAATCATACAGCAGAAATTAGTTAATTAAGACATTTTAAATCCATAATAGTCTAACAGACAAATTAATTCAAAATGAAAAAAATCTTCCTTTCAGCTATTTTAACTGTACTTTCCTCTTTTGCTATTGCACAATGGACATGGCTCAATCCAAAACCTCAGGGAAATCTACTACGTGCCACTTATTTTATTAATGATGATATAGGATTTGCTGTAGGAGATATGGGAACTATAGTTAAAACTCTTGACGGAGGTTTAAACTGGACAGTTCAGAATAGTGGAGTGCAGTATAATTATCTGATGGGAGTTTTTTTTACTGATTTTAATACAGGCTACATTGTTGGAACATACGGAATTATTTTGAAGACCGTTGATGCCGGCGAAACATGGATTGAACTGCAAAGCGGAACAACACAGGATTTATGGTCGGTTTGCTTTGTTTCATCCGACATTGGATTTGCAGTAGGCGCTACTCTTGAAAGCCCCGGTGTAATTTTAAAAACTATTGATGGCGGAATTACATGGACTTCATCCTTAAATGTGACTCCTAATGCACTTAGGTCTGTCACTTTTACAAATTCGCAAACCGGTTATGCTGTCGGACAACATGCAACCATCCTGAAAACTACTGATCAAGGCGAAAGCTGGTTTCCGCTTGTAAACAATACTCCACAATTTCTTAATTCTGTATGCTTTACAACTGAAAATACCGGTTATATAGTTGGAACTACAGGTAGTATTTTTAAAACTGTTGATGGCGGAAGCAACTGGTCAGCCTACTCTACCGGATTGAATCATACATGGAATTCAGTATCTTTTTCAAATTCCAACACCGGTTTCGCAGTCGGATATGGAGGAAAAATTGTTAAAACAGTTGATGCAGGAAGCACATGGACTGCCTGTGAATCAGGAAACTCGAATGATTTGTTTTCGGTTTCTGCAACAAATAATACTGCTTTTGCAGTAGGTGATGTGGGAATTGTCCTTAGTACAACGGATTTTGGGAATTCGTGGAACAAGATTTCGAGTGGTACTACAAACAGGCTTAATTCACTGTTTTTTGCCAATCCATCAACAGGGTACTGTGTTGGTTCATGGGGAATAATTCTTAAAACAACTGATGCGGGAGAAACTTGGAGCGATATTTCATATAGTCCAAATTCCAATTGGTTGAATTCCGTTTATTTTATTGATCCAGCTATAGGATTAGTCGTCGGTGATGGAGGCACAATAGGCAGAACAACAAATGGCGGAGTCTCATGGGAACCGATAAATTGCGGGTATTATGATGAAATTATGTCAGTATACATGGTTAATTACTTTATAGTTTACATTGCCACCCGTGACGGCCGGATACTCAAATCCGTTAATGGCGGATTAACCTGGACACTATGTTACTACAACGATGATCACTATCTATTTGCGATTTGCTTTGTAAATGAACTTACGGGGATAGCTACTGGCCATAATGGTATAATGTTAAAAACAACGGATGGTGGTGAAACCTGGAATACAATACAATGCGGATCAAATGACGAATTAAAATCTATTAGTTTTGTTAACGAAAGTGTTGGCTATATTTCTGGTGGAGAGATTCTTAAAACCACTGACGGAGGCAATACATGGACAGTACTTGATGCCGGAACGGTTTATGATTACCGGTCTATTTCATTTGCTGATTCTAATACTGGTTATGCAGCCGGAATGAGTGGCACAGTTATAAAAACTCAGGATGGCGGCAAAACCTGGACCAACTATCCAGATATTATAAATGGCTACTTCAATGCAATTTGTGCCACAGATAATAATACAGTTTATGTTGCAGGGGTGAGTGGAACAATAATGAAAACAGATAATGGTGGCGGATCTGTAAACGTAAAGGAAGTTAAAAAAGAAGAGTCAGGTTTTACTATTTACCCTAATCCGGCGAAAACAAAGATTTTCGTTTCTAATGAAAATAAAGTTCAAGGAGAAGTCTCCATACGACTATACAATATACAAGGGCGACTATTACTTTTTAAAGAGTTCAGTAACCAGAACCTTATGGAAGTGGAATTAAGCGGGTTTAAAGATGGGATTTATCTTGCTAAAATCCAGACAAAAGCCGGAATTGAAACGAGAAAAATAGTTATTCAAAACTAAAAATTTGCAGCTATTTGTCTCGTTAGTTGGGATTTTCAATTTACCAAAGCGATCTCTTGAGCGAAGCTCAAAAAACCGAAATAGCTAAAAACCTCTGGATTCAATGTCGTACAACGAAATAAAACGGACTACAAATCCTGATAATAAACTGAGGCGATAATACAAATCCTGCCTGATGGAAATATTTTATTTTCGAACTTTTGCATTCACAATATTTATCGTGCTGATAACATTAAATTGTTATTCTGAGGGATTTATTACAAGAGATTTCCCGAAAAGAGATAATGTTGATTCGTTACCGAATGAATATCGGAAAATAGTAAGTGGATTAAATCTTAGTTATGTCCGATACTATACTGAGTTAAAAAGAACAGGGGGTAATCTGGCACAAAGGGGATGGCCTGAAATTGATTCAATATTCGAACATGACAGTATCCTTTATTGGGAAAGCTATCAGGACTTTTTTAATCAAGACAGGAGATTTCTTGATTGGTTATTGACTTTTCGCAACGACTACAATAATTCTGATTTATGGAACCTGGGTCATAATCCTAAAAATTCTTATCTCGGCGAGTGGTATTGGAATTGGAATAATTCCCGGGCTGCCATCACTCTTTTATTAAATTTTTTGGAAGGAGATGGATTTAGATTTTACGAATGTGAATCCAATAATTGGCAAAAATGCACACGAGAACAATATCGAATGGTTAAAAAATTCCTTAATACTCATAATTCGGATGATATTGAAACCCTCCGGAAAGCTTGGAAGACTAACTACATAGATGACGAATACAAAATTCGCTGGCCATAGTAATCCATAAATAAGAAAATACCTCCTGACGGAAGTTTAATACAGCAACTTTTAAAGCATAATCGTTAAAAAAATGAAAAGTATAAAATATATAGCTCTTTTGTTTGTCTCGATTCTCATTTTTCAATGTAGTTATATGGGGAAATTGAGTATTCCAATTCGAAATTACGAAGGTGGGAAATTAAAGTTTAATGGCTTCTATTGTAACGTCAATAATGAAAATGATAATCAAGTAATATACTATTTTTATAAAAACGGATTTATTTATGCACATTCAACTGATGACTATAAAACGGCATTTAAATATCCGGTAGATGAAGAATTTAACAATGTGTATAAACTCCCTTATTTTTGGGGTGTATACATTGTTGAAAGCAATCTTACTATTACAATAGAACGTTGGAAGTCAGATTTTGATTATTCTACATTAAAATTTTCAGGTGTAATTATTAATGATTCTATAATTGTGTTTGATCATCCAAGTAAGTCTGTAGGAATAGATTCATTCTATTATTTTAAAAGTGATTGGAAGCCAGATAGTCGTAAAATTACTTTTAAAGACAAGATTAAAACAAGCTGGTAATAAACAGCATCATCCCCGTTAACTCTTTTTTGCAATCCGTTTCTATACAAACAATCTCCATTAACCCGCCTGATTTAAAACAAGCAATGCCAAGTCATACTAATGGCTCCACTTGAAGTCACACTCCTACTAAAACTTAAATACAAAAACCTCTACCACTAAAAACCAATCCCAACCCAACCCAAAATGAATAAATGGATTATTTCGCAATATCCTTTTAACCCGCTGATATGCTTAAAATAGAATCAATTAAAGAAAACAAAAAACAATTCCTTGACTTATTGTTGTTGGCTGACGAGCAGGAAAATATGATTGACAAGTATTTGCCGGGTGGAGACTTGTTTGCTTTATATGACGATGATTTGAAGAGTGTTTGCGTTGTGGTGCCTATAAATAGCGAAACCTGCGAGTTGAAAAACATAGCGACATACGCGAAATATCAAGGCAAAGGCTACGGCAGAGCATTGATATATTTCATTTCTGATTTCTACAAAAACCACTACAAAACAATGGTTGTCGGCACAGGCGAAACGCCGCCAATCTTGTCGTTTTATGAAAGTTGTGGTTTTGAAATATCATATAGGGTAAAGAATTTTTTTACCGACAATTACGACTACCCAATTTTTGAGGGCGACATTCAACTTGTTGATATGATATATCTTAAAAAGGATTTATAGGAAAGTGTATTACAAACTAGATAAACAGGAGTAGGAGTATAAGGGAAGTTGGATATATTTGTTGGGATAATCTGGTTATGCAAAAGTTAAGGCGAAAAAATGAGAAACCTATTTACAATATTTATATTACTATCTCTTCTTCATGCAAATGGACAAGAATCAGTAACTGGATTGTATTTTCATGATAAACTAGGTTCTTCAAATCAACTACTTATTAATCCAGATTTTACCTTCATCGCAGGTAGCAGATCAGATCTGAGATACACCTGGGCCAAAGGGTCTTGGGTTTTTAAATCAGATACACTTGAATTTAAATATGTTCCTATTTTTGATACTCTAATCGAATACTCAAGCGCCAAAGTTGAAACAAGAAAATCTCTAATTATATCATGTGATGAAACTTCAAATTCCATTGCTCTATTTGAAAATGATCCAAAAATGGAAGCAAAAAAATTTGAACTAGAAATGTGCTGTTACGAACAGAATAGCAAGCTCTTCCCTAATAAACTTCTGTATAGTAAAAACAAACTATTTAGAGTTGACATGAATGAGTTACCCATCAAAGAAAATGTTGGATTAGTAAAGGCCAGGAATAAACCACGAATACTTTACCGAAGAGTTAAAAAATAACCTGTACATATTAGATAGAAATATAAGCGGACTGCACAGCTTGTCCCGCATAACGGGGAACCCAGCGATTATTCCCCCCGCCCTTCAGAGTAACCTTTATAAACCAAATCTATACACATAAACTGACAGAGAATGACTAACGATTTTGACGAAGTTATGTCGATAAGGACAGATGCTGAGTTATTGAAAATTTTAAACTCTCCTGAAGGAGATTACCAACCAATTGCTCTTGAAGCTGCCAAAAGGGAATTTGCGAAACGAAACCTATCGGACAACCAGGTTTCAACTGCAAAACAAGAAATGGAGGAGAACCAGAAAATCAAAGACGAAAAAGCGAATGTGCCTCTCTGGATAGGCTGGAAAATCTTAACAGCCATTTTTCCCAGTATTCTCCAGCTTATTTTTGCCGGAAGTTATAGAGACTACGGCTACGACAGGAAAGCGAATGAGCTTTTTACATGGACACTTTATGGTTTTGGGTTTTATGGCCTAATTGCAACCGTAATTGCTCTGCTTGAATTTGTTTTCTAGAATAGAATACGAATAATTCCACCTTCACTTACTAAAAGGATTTATCGTCCGAAAGAACATAAAAACTTATAGATAAATTATTGATTACTAATTCTGAGAATACATTGAGGTGTAAGTGCAAATTCCGCCTGACGGAGCTGAAACGAAAATTCAAAAATATAAATGTAAAAATAGAATCATATGAGAAATACCACTAAACAACTAATTCTGTTTGTTTTAATTACATTATCTACAGAAGCATTTACTCAAAATCCTGGGGTTAAAGCTGGTTTAAACCTTTCAACAATTCATTATAAAAACAGAAACTCCAATATTAAACTTAATCCTGGTTTTCATGTTGGTGTTACAGCGGAACTTCCAATAGATGAAATATTTACTTTTAATCCGGAATTATTACTTACTTCCAAAGGACATATCTACGATCCTAAAGAAGAGGATGTTGGTGGTGGACAGACAATAGACTTAATGGAGAAGGATAATATCTATTATCTGGAAATACCACTTATAGCAAGAACTACATTTAAGACAGGGAAAAATAAAATCTATTTCAATTTAGGTCCATATCTTAGTATTGGGTTATTCGGTAATATTGTAAATGAATCAAAATCAAGCATTGAATTCGCAAATAGCACTTCAAAAACGAAGATTACATGGGGCGGCGAAGATTTTTCTTCATATAACAGGCTTGATTATGGCATTACATGTGGCGGTGGTTTTGAAATAAAAGATTTTCGATTTGGATTATCATATGATTTAGGTTTAGCACAAACTTTACCCAATGCAAAAAATGATACTAAGATCACTAATCGGGTTATTGGAATATCTGTTGGCTATAAATTTTATTGAAAGTAGAAAACCTGCCCCTAATAATCAGGACTTCATTTGGTCGAATCCATCAGGAAGTAGCGGTTGAACTAAATCTCCAAACTGCCTGATCTGTTATACATTGGAATAAAACCATAGTAATTAGCAAACAAAGGCGATATGGTAAAAATAGAAAAAATTAAAGAAAATAAGAAACAGTTCCTTGACTTATTGTTGTTGGCTGACGAGCAGGAAAATATGATTGACAAGTATTTGCCGGGTGGAGACTTGTTTGCTTTATATGACGATGATTTGAAGAGTGTTTGCGTTGTTGTGCCTATAAATAGCGAAACCTGCGAGTTGAAAAACATAGCGACATACGCAAAGTATCAAGGCAAAGGGTACGGCAGAGCATTGATATATTTCATTTCTGATTTCTACAAAAATGACTACAAAACAATGCTTGTCGGCACAGGCGAAACGCCGCCAATCTTGTCGTTTTATGAAAGTTGCGGTTTTGAACAATCATATAGGGTAAAGAATTTTTTTACCGACAATTACGACCACCCAATCTTCGAGGGCGACATGCAACTTGTTGATATGATATATCTTAAAAAGGATTTATAGGAAAATTTATTACAAACGTAATACTTTCGTCGGGTGGTATTTGCATCTTAGCGAAGCGATCACATTGCAATTAGCAGTATAATCCCCGCATCACAGATACAAGAATAATTTGTTATACAAAACTAGAAGCCAGCTAGTTAAATACGGCTTGACACTTAGTAACCAACTTTGAAATTTAATTTTGAAGAAAAATTACCTTTCTGCTATTTTAACAGAACTGACATCTTCTGATTTTTCACAATTCCTGCACCTATAAAAACAATCAACACCTGTCACTCTACCAGTTTTCAACAAGCAAATTTGCAGGCATTTCTTCAATCAACTTCCTGCTGTTAAAAGTAAAACTAATACAACGGAGGTTATGAATTTCATCGCGTAACGCATCATTCCATTCAAGGTTACGAAACACTCCGTGCAGTTGTTGCAGAAAAGCACTGCTCGAAACCACCAGAATGTCGGAACCCGAATAATTTTCGAAGAGGAATTGCGAAAATGCTTTCGCCCTGTTTCTCAAGTCAGGAAAAGTTTCGCCGCCCGGAGGATTTAACGAATGAAAATCATCACCAATTTTACAATATAGAATATGTGGGGTAATATCTTCAACTTCAATGTAATCCAATCCTTCCATCTTGCCATAGTTTCTTTCATTACACAATTCAGTCTGGATAATTGGAAGATTTCGCCCGGCAGTAAGAAGTTCCGCCGTTTGTATAGCTCTTCGTAATTTGGAGGTTACCACAACTTCGAAATCATAGTCAGCTAATCTTATGGCAGCACTTTTGGCCTCTCTGAGGCCTTTTTCGTTCAAAGGTACATCTATTGATCCGGCGTATCGTCTTTCAACATTATATAAAGTTTGACCGTGCCTGATGGTTGTAATTCTTGTGCTTTTATTCATACCCCAATCCTGTTAAACGAATTAATTCATTGATTCGTAAAATTGAAGAATAATCGGACAGGATTGGACCTATCTTGATATATTCGGCGTTGTGTTTGTTTGATATATGTGCAATAAAAGTGGATTCGGTACTTATTGACCTGTGCGACGTTATAAGGGTATGGTTGTTCTGTTGCACCAGATTAATAGCCTTAATTGTATTGGATACTGTACCCGCCTGGTTAGGCTTCATGATAATGCCATGAGTGTATTTTTTAGCAATACCATCTGCGATTCTTTTATGATCACCAGAGTAAAGATTATCACCCACTACAAGGCATTTGTTCTGGCTGTTGGTAAGGGTATGCCACGATCCGAAGTCGGTTTCATGAAACGGATCTTCGAGAATTTTGAGGTTGTAATCTTTAATAACATTGAGCCAGTAGGTACACATATCTTCCTGGCTGAAAGAGGAATGATCGGTTATATCAAATTTATATTCCTTCCCCGTCCAAAGGTCGCTGGCACTGGCATCAATCATCTGATCATACTCCGACTCTAATCCCAATTCCTTAAGTATTGCCTGCAAAAAATCAAACCAATCACGATTATCACCATGCTTTGATTGATAAACCAGATTGTTATTAACATATATTTTCTCCTTTTTTTCGAATTTCTCTTTTACAATCTTCTGAATTAAGGCGTGATCGTGTAAAACAGACATCAGGTCGTTTTTCTTTGGAACAAGCATATATTCCTGAAAATCACTTTGAACCGGATTTGTATAGGCATGATTTCCACCATTTAAAATATTCAAACAAAGTTTAGGAGAATGACTATTTTGAATACTTCTGTTCTCAATAGAAGCCACTTGCATGTAATGTTCATTAGCATCGTAAAAAGCCAGCGATAAAGCATAGGTATTGTTCCGGCCAAAAATCTCCATCTTATCTTCAAGGTAATTGTCGAAATCTTCCTGATTCAAGCCGTTGTCAAACATGCTATCTTTTTCAAGCATATCGACAATTTTTTTAGGGCTTATTCCGCTATGCTTATCTTCATATATACTAATCGATTCACCTTTCGGGGAAGCACCTCTTCCAATGGACCCATTTTTTAGAAAAATCACAAATTCATTGGTAAACTCGCCATGCGAATTTAATATCCTTCTATATCGGACTGTTTCTATTTGTATTTTGTTGAACATGAATTTTCAAGGTTAAAATTATTCTGTCGGATTTAAAAGCTGAAAAACAGCTGGGAAGCTACATGCGTGACAAAAATATAAAATTAATTGTATTGTTTTGCAAGTACAATTCTAACATAAAATATGCATAATAGTTCAAAGTGACTTTAAGTTTCGGCGTTAAGCTATTGCGTATAAAAACTTTAATTTTAAAATTGCTTCAAACCTTTCCAAACTACCACTTAAACACTCCTCATTTTACAACTTATCCAGCAAACAGTTGTTATACTTTATCCAGAAAAAACAGTAAAATAGTAAGACTATGGCAAATAATGGAGAGTTGTCAGCGCAACAACGCGAAGAATTAACAGGCATATTAAAAACCCGCTTTGAGAAAAACATGAACCGACATACCGGCATTTTATGGGCCGATGTGCAGTTGAAACTGGAAGGGAATAAAGAAAAACTATGGTCGCTCAACCAAATGGAAGCTACCGGTGGTGAACCGGATGTAGTTGGCCGGGATATTAAAACAGGCGAATATATTTTTTACGATTGCTCAGCGGAAAGTCCTAAAGGCCGCCGCAGCATTTGCTACGATCATGCAGCTTTAGAATCGAGGAAGGAATATAAACCGGGGAATAGCGCAATGAATTTGGCTGCTGACATGGGCGTTGAGCCTTTAACGGAAGAACAATATCGGGAGTTGCAGACGCTTGGGAATTTCGATACCAAAACATCGAGCTGGGTAAAAACGCCTGATGCAATCCGGAAACTGGGTGGTGCTATCTTTTGCGATCGTCGCTACAACCATGTTTTCGTGTATCACAACGGAGCCGATTCATACTATGGAGTAAGAGGGTTTCGGGGATGCTTAAGGGTTTAATTTTTGAGTCAATTTGTACAATTCTTTGCATTCTTGCGGAAGAATAAAAACTACCAAAGTCCCGGAATTTTAAAATACTTCATGTTTTTACTAATCTGAACTTATTGAAAAAGAGCGAATTGTAGAATCAGGTCAAAGTTTTATTACTTTTACAGCCTAAAACAATCCCGGTTTTGATTTATAACAGAATTACCCTGGCCTTTCCTGAAAAGGAGGAAAAGCTTTTCCTCGCAAAATACTTTACAGATTCGCTGGTACAAGTTAGGGTTTCGCTGGTACTGGTAACTATTCTTTACGGTGTATTCGGGTATCTCGATTCGCTGGTGTTTCCTGAGTTTGCATATGTATTTCATTTAATCCGTTATGCGGTTGTTGTTCCCTTATTATCGGTAGTGTTTCTTTTATCCTTTACCAGGATATTTCAAAAAATATGGCAGATACTATTGTTTGTCAGTTCAATAATCGGCGGATCGGGTATTAGTGTAATGATTATGCTTGTGCCGGGTAACTACGAATATTATGCCGGTCTGATGCTGATTTTTTCGGCGGCTTATTTTTTTATTAAACTCAGGTTCTTTTTAGCATCCATTGCTGGTTGGCTTATACTGATTATTTATAACATTGGGGCCATTTTTTATGCACAGTCACCAAACCTTACACTCATTAACACCAACTTCTTTTTTATCAGCTCCAATATCATTGGAATGTTTGCAGCATATAACATTGAGTATTATGCCCGTCGTAACTTTTTTCTAAACTATGAACTCGACAACGAAAAACTCGTCGTTTTAAACATGAATAAAAACCTTGGAAAAACTGTTGATGAACGGACTAATGAGCTGCTTTTAGCCAAAGAAGCTGCCGAAATAAACAATGCCAATGTTACGGCAATAATTGAAGGCACTCAAAGTAATATTTGGGCCTTTAACCGCAATTACGAAATACTTTACATCAACCATGTTTTTCAGAAAGAGTTTAAACAAACTTTCGGAGTATGGCTTGAGCCTGGCGTAAGTCTTATTGATGCATTGCCCGAAGCATTACGGCCGTTATGGAAGCCCCGTTACGACAGGGTACTTCAAAACGAGCAATTTACAGTTGAAGATGCAATTGAATCGCCAATAGGATTGATTTATATACAGGTAACTTTTAATCCTATTGTTAAAAAAGGGGAGGTAATTGGCGGTTCGTGCTTTGGCAGCGATATTACCGAGCGCAAACTTGCTGAAATAGAACTGAAAAGAGCCAAGGATCGCGCTGAAGAAAGCGACAGGCTTAAAACTGCCTTCCTCGCTAATATGAGCCACGAAATCCGCACCCCGATGAATGGCATTTTGGGCTTTGCCGAATTACTGAAAAACCCCGAATTAACCGGTGATGAGCAAAAAGAATTCATCAGTATTATTGAAAAAAGTGGTGCCCGCATGCTGAATATCATTAACGATATTGTTGATATTTCGCGTATTGAGGCTGGTTTAATGCAACTCGATATCAGGGAAACTGACATAAACGATCAGCTTAGTTACATTTATTCCTTTTTTAAGCCGGAAGTAGATGCCAAAGGCCTTAAGTTTTTACACCGCGATTATTTACCCCCGCATGAATGCTGCGTTTTTACTGATCGCGAAAAGTCGTATGCTATCTTAATCAATCTTGTTAAAAATGCCATTAAATATACCGAGCGCGGATCAATAGAATTCGGGTGTTACCGAAAAGGCGATTTCATTGAATTTTATGTTCAGGATACCGGAATCGGGATACCTGAGGACAGGCAGGATGCTATTTTCGAACGCTTTATACAAGCTGATATTGTTGATAAAATGGCACGGCAGGGAGCGGGATTGGGTTTGTCAATATCGAAAGCGTACATCGAAATGCTTGGTGGCGAAATATGGGTTAAGAGCGCTGAAAGGATTGGCTCATCCTTCTATTTTACCCTGCCTTATAATGCAGGACCGGAAAGAAAAGAGAACCGGGCAGAATTTATTTTTGAAATACCCGAAAATGATTTTTATAACGACGATCATTTACTTAAAATATTGATTGCCGAGGATGATGAAACTTCGGAACAACTGCTTACAAGGGCACTAAATAAAGTCAGTAAAGTTATTTTTAAAGCAACAACAGGTTTCCAAGCCGTAGAGATATTTAGGGATAACCCTGATATCGATCTGATTTTTATGGATTTACTCATGCCAGGTTTGAATGGTTTCGAAGCTACGAGTCAAATAAGGCAGATAAACAAAGATGTTGTAATTATTGCGCAAACGGCTCTTGGTTTTTCTGACGATGAGCAAAAAGCGATAGAAGCCGGATGCAATGATTACCTTGTAAAACCTGTTAAAAAAGATGAACTTTTTATGTTAATCAAAAAGTACTTCAATAAATAATATTGCTTTCACATGATTCTTTTAACTTATAAATGATAAACTATGAGTCTTGAAATTATGCTTACGTTAGAAGTAATAGAAGCATTGGAAAATTATATTGAAAAAATCCGTCCTGAAGAAGCTTTGCGCGACAAGGTTGATGTTGCCTATAAAATAGAAAACCAGAGCATTATAATATACGAAATCAGGCCCTCTTTTATACAGCCCAGGCAAAAAATTGAATCGTTAGTTGCAAAAGCAACATTTGTTAAAGCGAAAGATTACTATAAAGTGTTTTGGTTGCAGTCCGATTTAAAATGGCACAGTTATCAGCCCATTCCAACAGTGAAAACCATCCGTGAATTTATACGTGTGGTTTCAGAGGACCAATATAGTTGTTTCTGGGGATAGCAGTTAAATATGGTCTGCTAATGATATATTCAGCATAAAGAATGGTTTTATTTTCCGGTATATTGAACCTTAATTATAATCCGTTTCGCCTTGAAACAACGAATCATGCTATCATTTCGGCATAAAAAAGTACATTTGCCGGTTCATAACTAATTCATGCGCAAACTTTACGGCTATTTCAAAGCATTCTGGAAAGAAGAAGTAAAACTATCTTATCTTTTGGTAATAGTTGGATTTCTCGCCCTGAGTATTTTCCTCGAATACAATTATAAGCTAACCTTGAACCTGATTGGTCCGTACCGGAAAACAATCAACCATTTTTATGCCTATATCATTTTTTACAGTATTCCGGTTTTCTTTTCAGTGCTGGCATATATTTATTTTTACAAAAGGAGCGACCTGTTTAAAAATACCACTTTCTGGCTTGTGCTCGCATATATTATCGGTGCATTTGCTTTGCGCGGCTATGTTTATCAGCACCGCGACTGGATTACCGAAATGAATAATGGTGTTGCCGATAATTACCTTATCCGTTGCGCCAACCAGTTATTCAGGGCTTTACTGATTTTTCTGCTCGTATTTATTTTCTGGAAAGTGAGCGGCCACAGCAAAAAAACTGCTTTTTACGGATTCAAACTGAAAGGAGTGGATATAAAACCGTATTTCGTGCTACTTGCTTTAATGGTGCCGCTTATCGCAATGGCATCAACCCAGCCTGACTTCCTGCGCAAATATCCCACTTTTGCGAATTTTTTCAAAGAAAGCATTTACAATCCTGTTACACTGGCAAAACTAGCTTTGTACGAATTACTTTATGGTTTCGACTACGTGGCTATAGAGCTGTTTTTCAGGGGATTTGTACTGTATGCCATTTCAAGGTTTCTGGGTAAAGGCGCTATAATTCCGATGGCAACCATGTATGTTTTTATTCATTTCGGGAAACCCATGGGTGAAACTATCAGTTCTTTTTTCGGAGGTGTTATTCTGGGCGTAATCGCTTACGAAACTAATTCCATTATAGGCGGCATTATTGTCCACTGCGGCATTGCCTATATGATGGAAATAGGAGGGTTTTTGGGGAATGGAATGTGATAAGTGAAAAGTGAATAGTGTTGCTTCGCTTCGCTCGCAATGACAGTGAATAGTGAAAAGTGAATAGTGAATAGTGAATAGTGAAAAGTGAGTAACCAGGGATTTATGATTTACTATTTACGGAGTACGATTGACAATGAAGGTTTTGGAATTTGGAATTTGGAACTTGGAATTTGGGCTTTTGGACTTAACTCTTCAAACATTTCAAACTCTTCAAACCAGAAACCAGAAACCAGAAACCAGAAACCCTTCCAACCCTTCCCTAGCTTTCTTCCTTAAAAAACAACTGGTAAAAATTCATTCCTGTAACCGGATCAAAACCTTTTACAATCTGCTGATGATCGCCATGAACATAAATATGAAAGTTTTTGTCGAGTTTGATCACACTTTTAAATACTTTCGATTGCTTTTTAACGGCGGCATCTGAAATTTCGAAATTATTATTCAGTTTTAAGTTATTATCTACTTCAAATTCAGTTTTATACGAATTAAAGCTGTGTATCACATCCGGCGCCTGAATAACTTCGCTGGCAAAGTCATCGAAATCGAAATTGTCATTTTCCTTGAAGAATTTCACTGATTTGTTGAGCAGATCGGCCTGATCAGCTTTGGAAACTTCAAATTGCTCCGGAAATTTCTCCACTACAAAACTCTTGCACATGTTCAGCACGTTTTTGGTTTGGAAATAATCGTCGTTCCGGTGCTGCACATGCAGGAAATGATCAATCCAGTATTGTGCTTCGGCACCTTTATTCAGGTTATCGACCACCGAAACCAGATAGCCTTTATCGCGCTCGGTATTAAAAATCAGGCAACCTTTATCTAATTTGTGAATATTTATACCGGCTTCACTTTCAACCGAAAATCCATCATTTTTAGGGTGAACTTTCAGGAATGTTTCCTTGGTTTCTGATTTAAAAAGTCCAACGGCATCAAGCGTTTCTCCATCCAGGATCACATCGCGGAAATATGCAATATACAATTCACCACCTTTCACTTTCGGATGCACCGATTGCTCGTAAAGATGTTTGGCAAGGTGAACTGACTGATCGTAAAGCGAATCCGGATTGTCGAAAATTTCCGAAACAAAAGAATAAACCTCATTCAGTTCAATATCCGACTCATGATACAAGTTATAATACTCATTCGATTTAAACGGAGAAAAGAAATAGGTAAGCAGAAGGTCGTTGATGCTTTCATCCGTTTTTAATTCTGATTTTGAAAGCCTGATACCCTCATCGTTTATTTTATTGCCAACATAATGCAATGCAATAGACTCTATTTCAGTTTGTTCGGTAATTATCATGGTTTGGTGAATGATTTTAAACTATTTGTTTTTGATAAAATTGGCTGGAAGCCGGAAGTCCGAAGCCGGAAGCAACACGAACTTCCATCTTCGGACTTCTGATGATTCCCTTTATCTACTCCTTACTCCTTACTCACACTTCACTCTGCACTGTCAATGCATGCGAAGCAACACTATTCACTATTCACTATTCACTTTTCACTACTTAAGGCCCATAGCCACTATAATTTCCTCAATCCGCCCATCGAGTTTTGCTTCGGTATTTTTAAAATCGGCAGCAGATTTAAGATCAGTTCTTACGCTGAAATAAAATTTGATTTTAGGCTCAGTTCCTGAGGGACGCATCGAAATTTTGGTACCGTCCTCGAGGAAGAATTGCAGCACATCGCTTTTCGGCAGCTCAATAGCGGTAACTTTTCCGCTTGAAATGTCTATAGCTTTGCGGAGTTCAAAATCGTTCATCAGTTTCACCTTCGAACCGGCAATTTCCTTTGGCGGATTGGCACGGAATCCTTCCATCATGGCTTTTATCTCGGCCTGACCGCTCATGCCTTTTTTAACCACATTTACGAGATTCTCCTTGTATAAACCGTATTCAAGGTAAATGTCGAGCAGCAGTTCGTATAGACTTTTTCCTTTGCTGGCAGCCCATGCAGCGCATTCGGCAAAAATACAACAGGCAGTTACCGCATCTTTATCACGCACGAAATCGCCTATCATAAAACCGTAGCTTTCTTCGCCACCGCCAATAAAGGTTTTCTTACCTTCGAGGTTACGGATTACCTCGGCAATCCATTTGAAACCGGTAAGTACATCGAAATACTCAACGCCTGCACCTTTTGCTATATCGCTGATAAGTTCCGACGTAACAATTGTTTTAACAATATATTCATTTCCTTTTAGCTTGCCTTTGGCCTCCCATTGTTTTATAAGATAGTAAGTAAGCAACGCGGCAGTTTGGTTTCCATTGAGTAAAATGTAATTTCCTTCTGAATCCTTAACGCCAACGCCAATGCGGTCAGCATCAGGATCGGTAGCTAAAACCAGGTCGGCATTAATTTCCCGGGCCAGTTCCATTGCCATTTTCATCGCAGCTTTCTCTTCCGGATTTGGCGATACAACCGTAGGGAAGTTCCCATCCGAAACAGCCTGCTTTTCAACGATATGGATGTTCTCAAAACCGTAACTTCTCAGCCCTTGAGGCACCATTGTAATACCTGTTCCATGCAAAGGTGTGAAAACAATTTTCATGTTTTTCGCCGGGGCAATTACCTCGGGTGCCAGCGAATATGTTTTCGAAATACGAAGGAATTCTTTATCGATAGTTTCATCCAACATATTGATTTTCATCGGATCGCCTATGAAATTCACATCGCCGATGGATGCGATTTTCTGCACTTCAGTGATTACATTTTTATCGTGTGGCGGTACTAATTGTGCGCCGTCATTCCAATATACTTTATATCCGTTGTATTCCTTAGGATTATGTGAAGCCGTTACCATAATTCCGCTGTGGCAATGCAGGTAACGAACTGCG
The DNA here is from genome assembly GCA_964420555.1 of uncultured Lentimicrobiaceae bacterium. Classification (GTDB taxonomy): domain Bacteria; phylum Bacteroidota; class Bacteroidia; order Bacteroidales; family UBA4417; genus UBA4417. The sequence continues at coordinate 509,087 of CAYQTT010000002.1, forward strand.
AATGAGAGTTCAGGAGTTGGGCGGAGCTCTTTGAAAAGATACACAACTATGCCGTTGGCAGAAAGTACATCGGCGACAATATTTGAAAAATAGCTGCTGTTATTGCGGCAGTCGTAGGCAATCGCAATCCGGATTTCGTTTTCCGCAGCAAAAACCGTTTTCAGGTAATTGGCAAGGCCCTGGGTGGCCATTCCTACAGTATATTTATTCATACGGTTGGTGCCATCGCCCATGATACCGCGGAGTCCGCCGGTGCCAAATTCAAGGTCGCAATAGAAACTCTCGGCCAGCTCAGCCGGATCATTCTCTATCATGCTGCTGATGCGCGATTTCGTTTCCTCGTCAATATTGCTGTCACTGAGCCAGGCTTGTGCTCTTTTTAAAATGTTCGGGTCAATAGTTGTATTTGCCATACTATGAATGATTTATCTTTTATAATTAAGTTTCTGGTTTTGCTATTACAAACCTATGAAAAATACGTTAACAGCGGTTAGTAATGGAAATTATTTTAACGATATTTTTGAATTTTGAAATTCATAGCGAAAAAGCGGAAGTAAAGGAATATTGAAAACGTTATTGGAAAGAATTAAGCTTTTAGAAGGAAAGGCAGGTTCATGAAGATCAACGCCTGGACATACTCACAATTTCTTCCGTGCATTTTTCAGATTCACATCATACCTGATTCCCATTCGCACCCATCTACCCGGTTGTGGAACATTTCCGTAATCAACATTTACCTGGTTGAGCAGGTTGGTTGCTTCAGCAAAAATCAATAAGTTCTGACGTTTGAAATTCACTTGAAAATCGAGCTGAACAAAAGGATCGTAGGGCGTTTCCTGTGTTTCCGGAATACCGTTGTTGTATTTGATATATCCGCCTAATCGATCCTGAAAACTAAGTGCCCATGATGCTGAAAAATCATTCCAGATGCTGTGATTTACGATGAGATCAGCTTTATGGCGCAGAATATCAAGCACATACCGCGACATGTATTCATTACTCGATTTATCAGCTTTAAGGTATGCATAACCAAGCGAAATGGTTTTTACAAATGTTTCTTTCCCGGTTTTCTCATTTAAATCCAGCGATATGCTTGCTTCAAAACCACTTACATTAATATCAGTAATATTCATCGCCTGCCAGGGATCCTGGTTCTGAAGTTTTACCCAGTCGATCATATTGTGTCCAAAGCGCTTAAAAACAGCTACATGTGAAATTACTCCGGGAATATTATATTTCAATCCGGCTTCAAGGGTTATGGCTTCTTCCGGTTTAAGGTTAGGATCGCCCTTGCTGGTATTGTCGTTATAATACAAATCGGTGAAAGTCGGAAGTCGCAATGTGCGGTTGGCACTGCCATAAATCCTTAAACTTTTGCCAACCTGGTATGCTGCATCAATTCCGGGATAGAGCGTAAATTTTCCGGGCAGGGCAGTCAGGTAATTTACAAGTAATCCGGCGGAGACCGAAAATCTGTTTAAGTTAATTGACTCTTCAAAAAACAAACCTGCCGATGTGCGTGATTTTCCATAAATGTAAAATTTTCCATCTTCGCCTTTAACAGGAATAGCCTCTTGCAGCGTATCGCCCAGTTTATTGCTCCTGATCATCTCGTGCCTTACATCGTAACCAACTGATAGTTTGCCGGTCCGCCCGGTGCTTTTCCAGAAATTCGCATTCGATCCTATCACATCTGTATAATGGTAATTATGCGAAGTGTACCACGCTGGAGCTTCGTCGCGGAACAGGCGGAATTCGTCGTAATGCCTGCGAAAATAAACTGCCGGCGCCAATCCGTTGAAATTGGTTTTATACCGTGCTGAGGCAAATATGGTTTTGGTAATCTCAAACTGATCAGGATATTTTGGTGTGTAAAAACTATTGGCACCAAACGCTTTGTTTATATAAGAAGCCTGGTAATCAAGTTTTTGCGTTTTTCCTGCAGTGCCGCTGTAAAACAGGTTAAAAGAATTGAAATCGGTATTTTCCGTAAAACCATCGGAACCTGATTTGCTAATTTGAAGTTTATGTGCCGTATTTCCGATATTTAAACCTGCCGATGCCGACAAACTGTAAAGACCGTATTGTCCTCCCATGGCTGAAAATGACAGTTGATCCGAAGTTTTTTCGGTAGTAATAATATTGATGACTCCATTAAACGCATTTGGTCCGAATACACGTGCTCCGGGACCTTTCAGGATTTCAATCCGGTCGATCCCCGAAATATCAATTGGTAAATCCATATTGTGATGACCGGTCTGCGGATCGCTGATATTCATACCGTTAAGCAATACCAATGTCTGATCAAATGAGCCGCCCCTGATACTTATATCAGCTTGCATACCGAAAGAACCCCGGTTGCGTACATCCGTATTAAGAGCATAGCCAATTAGTTCTGTAACGTTTCGGACGGGCAAACGCTCGATCTCTTCGCGGTTAATAACCTGAATGCTACGTTTCAGTTGCTCAAACATAACGGGGGTGCGCTCGGCAGTAATTATAAGTTCTTCGAGAGTCAAATGTTTGTTAATGGATGAATCATTTAGTACCTGAGCATAAAGAAGATTACACCTGCCTATTGGCAGAAATTGTATTGAAAAAAGAAGGGTGATTATGAATAAATGTTTGATTTTCAGATTCATAGTGAGTTTTTAATGCAGAAAGAATCGCTCTGCTAAGGAGGCTGCAAAATTAGATTGAAGTTTTATATAAAAAACAAATCCCCGGAAAATATGTAGTCCGGGGATAAGAGTTAAGAGGAAAATATTCTTTTGATTTACTACTTCACTAAATACTGATAAATAATTACCTGGCAACCAAGAGTAAAAATATGCTTATAATCAGAAACCAACAATTGCAGCTGTTCCTGCAATAACAAGGATTATGGTGTAGAAGGATAGAACAACGAGGGTAGAAATTCCGACAAAAACAAACAGGTTTTTCAGGTTCCTTATCGAAGCTGTCAGATTATCGGTATTTGAGTTTTCGATTGCTTTAATGGCGTTGTTGCAGAAATTATTCAGGAAAATCACAGGAATAAGATAAATTCCGGCAATAGCAATATAAATTACCGAGAAAACTGTTGGAGAGAAAGGCATATCCAGAGGCATCATTTCATCAGGTAACATGCCAAGCACAAAACTCATCAGAATACCGGCTAGGAATAGAAAGCCTGTAACAATAAATCCAAGGATCGCAAGAAACTTACCCCATTTGGCTGTTTTCAGCAGAAATACGGTTGCTTCAGTAGTTATTAGTGGAAGCTCTTTCTGATTTTCGGACAAGGAAATATTTTTTTCGGTTTCCATAAAGATGATTTTGAACAGATGAAATTATTGATCAGATTTTTAATTATTCCGGACAAATTTAGGTATTTGTCTAAGCGAAATAAAAAATTCTTTAGAATAAAAAAAACAGCCGTACTTTTTTGTGCGGCTGTTTAAATAGTGTCAGTAATTGATTTTTATTTCTCTATCTGCATTCAGGGAAAAATCCTTTCGGTAGTGATTTGGATTCGATCACCATACCATCCTGATATTTTCCATAATCAAACTGATCATTATTTACAGCAGGAGTGGAGTAACCAGTGACCTTAAATTCGGTACGTCGGTTTGCCTGGTGTTCTTCGGGAGTACAATTAACGTCATCGGCGCATTTGTTTGTAAGTTGACGCTCGCCATATCCTTTTGCTGTTATGCGTTTCTCATCAATACCGGATTTAATAATGTATTTTACAGCTGCATTGGCGCGTTTCTGCGAAAGCTTGTCATTGTATTCGAATGTACCACGACAGTCAGTATGCGAACCCAGTTCCACTTCAATCGGATTCTCATTCATTATCTGTACCAGCTTATCAAGTTCGGCTTTTGCATCGTCACGGATTTTATATTTATCAAAGTCATAATAAATATTTTCAATCCGGAATGTTTTGTTGATCACCAGTCTGTTAAGCAGTAAATCGCGTGGTGCGATACTTGTTTCGCCTGGTATAAGTTTACTAAGATGGAAAGGTGTGCAGTCGGCTATAAAGTTGGCCATCATGGCTTTAACAGTATAGTTCTCTGGATTTTCCACCTGGGTTTTATACATTCCGTTTGCATCGGTTACTAGCACTTTTACACTACCCGAAGCTGGATTTAAGACGAAAACAGTTGCTCCAGCCATTGGCAACAATGTATTTGCATCTTTAACAAATCCGCTGATAAAGGAGGGTAAAACCACTTCTCTGAAAGCATAAATGTCGTCGCTGCCTTTTCCTCCCGGACGGTTTGATGAAATGAATCCGTTTTTTAAACCAGGTGCAAATGCAAAAGCAAAATCATCGTAAGAACTATTGATGGGTTTTTGAAGGTTCACAGGCGTCGTCCAGGCTCCGTTGCTGTTATTTGATTTGAAAATATCCAAAGCTCCATAACCTGCATGACCTTCACTGGCAAAATACAATACATTGTCTTCATTCATCGAAGGGAACATTTCGTTTTCAGAAGTATTTATAACCGGGCCCATATTTGTCGGTTTACTCCATTCATCACCTTCGCGTTTACACATCCAAATGTCGGTTCCTCCTGATCCTCCAGGCATATCGCTCACAAAATAAAGGGTTTGTCCGTCAGGCGAAAGTGCAGGGTGACCAACAGAATACTCGATGCTGTTATGTTCAAACGGTTTAACTTCGCCCCATATTCCATTGGTTTGTGTTGAATAATAGATCTTTAGCTGGTTCGTTTTAAAAATACCTTCACGTTTTGCCTTTCCAAAAAAGGATCGTGTAAAATAAATGCTGTTTCCATCAATACTGAAAGCTGCCGGCCCATCGTGATATTCCTGGTTGAAATCACCTTCAAGTTCGGAAGGTGCGCCAAGGCTACTCCAGAAATCTCCTGCAGATAATGGCCGCGCTCTTTTAATATTCAGATAACCTCGTCCTGTCCAGCCATATGATTCTCCACCGCCTTTACTGTCAGTGAAATCAGAAGCAAAAACCAGTTCCCCGTCGTAAATTGCCGGACCAAAGTCACTTTCGGTGGTATTGATATTGTTCACTATTTTAACTTCGTAATCAGCTTTTAGGTTATTCCATGGGCCTAAAATACTGTCGCAATGGCTTGCAAAAAGCTTGCCTTTTGGATCGGCAGGATTCTTTTCGGCATATTTAAGAAACATCTCCCTCGCTAAAACGTAATTACCGGTCGACTGTAATGCTTTCGCATAATAAAAATAATATTCCGGCTTTACTTCGGGCAGAGTTACAACCTTTGCATAGGTTTCACTGGTTTTGTTTATATCCCGTTGCTGGCGGTAGCATTCGGCAAGCATAGGAAGAGCCTGCGATTTGGTTTTTTCTTCATCAGCTGCCTTTTTTAATATTTCAATAGCTTTTGCATAATTATATTTATCCATTTGCTTTTGAGCCTTGTCTATGGATTGTGCATTTAGCACTCTGGCAAAAACCAGTAAGGCAGTTAAAATAAAAAAGTATTTTTTCATCTTAGTAGTTTTGGAGTCTGTAAAAATAGAGTGTTATTAGTTGTGGTACTAGAAATACCTTGGAGTGAGCATACGCTTATTGACATTGAAATCGTAACTCAGCCTGATTTCGTGGGAGCCTGAGTTGTATGTTTTCAATTCATTTAGCCAGATATCATAGGAATAACCAATTCTGAAATTTTGTGCAATGTTTATTTCTGTCATAAACGAAACAGCTTTTTCGGTGCGGTATGATGCGCCTAGCCAAAAAGTATTGAGAAACAGGAAACTTGCATTCAGATCAAGCTGTGGGGGTGAATTTTTTACAAATTTTGCCAGCAGAGATGGACGAAATACTACATTCTCTCCCATAGGAATAGCAACCCCTGTCATTCCATAAAAGTGGGCCATTAATTTTGTAAACTGCGTGTTTCCAGCTGAATCGGTAATAGCAAGTGTCTGGTTTTGAAGAAGCTGATGCGATGAAACTCCGGCATAAAACTTATCCGAATAATAATAAATTCCAAAATTGGCATCTGGAACAACCTTCTTCTCCATTGTATTCTGATATTGCATGAAAGAGTCATCCTCATCAAAAACACTAAAATCGTTATAAACTATTCCATTGTTTTTCACACCTGCCTGCAATCCGAACGAGAGTTTACTGTCAGGAAATATGATGCGGTAAGCAAAGGTAGCCATTGCACCTGTATAGTTTAAAGGACCAATCCTGTCATTAAACATATTGAAGCCTAATGCCATGTGGGGGTTGGTAAGTGGCGAATGCATCGCAGCACTGATAGTTTTAGGAGCACCTTCAATATTAACCCACTGATTTCGGTATAAAATGTCAGCGGTTAACAATTCGCGGCTGCCTGCATAACCTGGGTTTACGGCCAGCTTATTAAACATATATTGGCTGAATAATGGATCTTGCTGGGCAAATAATGAAGTCGCCGTTAGCATTAGTATTGCAGTGAGTAGCTTTTTCATGGTTTTCAGGTATTAAAATTCAGTATCTGGTTAACTAGAGGGTATTTATGTTTTTGGTTGCGGATTGATGGTCCGGCAGGATAAGAATTTCTTACCCTGCCTTACATCTTCTATTTGTCCCCTTTGCCACGGACATAAACCCAGCCTGTATAAGTTTCCAGGTCTTTAATTTTTAGAATGTAGAAGTAAACTCCGTCAGGTAAAAACTCTTCATTTTCATTGGTGCCTTTCCAGTTATTCTCTGAGTTGTTATATCCCTTGAATTCCCTGATCTTATCACCCCAACGATTAAAAATAGTTACTTCATTTTCCGTGTATTCATCGATTCCACGAATATGCCAGTAATCATTTTTCCCATCTCCATTCGGCGTAACCAGGTTATAGATTTCGATAAATTCACGAACCGGGAATATGGTGATCACCACAATGGCGGTAGCACATTTGGATGGCATGCCTCTGTCGCAGATCATATAGGTCAGCGTATCGTTGCCGGTGAAGTTCAGGTACGGGGTGTAAACAATGGATCCGTCTTCGTTCAGGATAGCTGTTCCGTTTTTCGGATTGTTGATGATGCTTACATCCAGACCCAGCCCAATAGGATCGGAGTCGTTTACCGTTACGTTAACCAGGGTGGAGGCATTTAATCCGGTGGTATCATAATCGTTTACCGCGATGGGCCTCTGTATTCCGCCCATGCTGATGGTTACTTCATCGCTGGCCGAACAGCCGCTGATCACATCCGTTACGGTTAGTGTAAATACCGTTTCTGCATTGAGAATGTGGGTATTGGGTGTGAGCGTATTGTTTTCCACAAGCAGTTCTTCCGGTGTCCAGTTGTAGGAGAAGATGCCTGATCCGCCTGTTGCGCTTGCATACAGCTTTGTGGCAGTTCCGTAAGCAATGGCTTCATCCATTCCGGCGTTAACCGCAATAGCAGGATTAATATTCAGGATCATCAGGTCCTTGATCACCATGTTTCCGCAGGCGGAAGTTCCGTTGGCTGTGAGTGTGAACTCTATCAGGCCTGTTTCGCCTGCTGCCGGGGTATAGGTCGGGTTCAGCGCATTGGGTTCCGATAGCGTACCCTTACCATTATGACTCCAGGATACAGAGTTGTAATTAGCAGCGGTGGCGGCTGTAAAGGTGAAAGGTTCAATGGAGCACAAAGCTGCATCAGGACCGGCATGGGCCAAAGGAGCTTTGATGAAATCGATGCGTAACACATCGCTGGCATCTCCGCAAGGCTCAGTTCCGATTGCCCGTAGGGTAATTTGTACAAATCCGTTATCCAGATCAGCCTGCCCCGGTGAATACACCGGATTCAGAATGCTTGCATTGTTAAACGTTCCTGATCCGGAAGTGATCCATTCAATAGCAGTGTAATTGGTTGCCTGTGCAGTATTAATCTCAACAGGAGTTGATAAACAGGATGCAATATCCTCGCCGGCATTTGCCGTAGCAGCGGGTATTACTTGAAGGGTAAGACTGTCAGTAACCGAGCCGCAGGGCAAAGTGCCGGTAGCCAGTACAAACAAGTGAACAAACCCAGATTCTGCTGCTGCCGGGATATAGGTTGGAGTAAGGGTGCCTGCATTTTCGAGTACGCCTTGTCCGTCGTGGGTCCAGCTTACCGAAACAGCTCCCGTAACAGTAGCATCGCTTACCGTGTATGGGCTGCTGCTGCAAATGGTTGTATTCTCGCCGGCAAACACGTGTGCTGCAGGAATAAGGGTAACCACAACCTGGTCGCTGGCAGTGCCGCAAGGCTGGTTGCCGGTAACTGTCAGGGTTAAGGTAACCGATCCGTTTGCTACATCGGACTGGCTTGGGGTATAGGTTGCATTCACCAGTGTGGCATTTTCAAAAGTGCCTGTTCCTGAGGATGTCCATTGAACACCGGTAGCACCCGTTGCCGTGGCCGAAGCCAGAACCAGTGGTGCAGCGTCGCAGCTTTCAAAATCAGCACCGGCAAAGGCGGTTGGTATTGCGTATATGGTCAGCGTCCTGGTGTCAACAGCATTTCCGCATGGAGCAATACCTTCGGCCGTGAGTGTAAGCGTGATAGTACCGGTTTCTCCGTTTGCCGGAGTGTAGATAGGCGAAAGGGTATTAGCACCCGTGAGTGTTCCCTGGCCGGTATGTGTCCATGCAAGGCTCAGGTAGTTCTGCGCTGTGGCATCGGTAATCTGGTATGGCAGGTTCTGGCAGGTTGCATCGTCGTTACCTGCATAGGCAACTGTAGTTTTATTGATAGTAAGTGTGAGGTTATCGCTTGCATCTCCGCATGGAGGGGTTCCTGCGCTGGTGATAGTCAGTACAACCGAACCGGCTGTAATATCCGATGCACCAGGGATATACGTGGTAACGGCAAGGGTAGGATCGGTAAACGTTCCGCTGCCGCTTGTTGTCCAAAGGATGCTTCCGGTATACCCGGCAAAGGCATTTGTTGTGGTAAACGACTGGCCTTCGCAGATGCTTGCATCCGGACCGGCAATGGCAATAGGTGCAGGAAGTATGGTAAGCACCATCTGATCCGAAACCGAAGCACAAGGTACAATTCCGTTGGCGGTAAGAGTAAGGTAAATAGTACCGGTTTCACCGTTAACAGGAACGTATGTCGGATTCAGGGTCGAAGCATTCAGTATCGTTCCTTGTCCGCTGGTGCTCCACAGCAGGGATGAGTAATTCTGAGCTGTTGCCGTGGTTACATTAAATACCTGGCCTGCGCAGATAATTTCATTCTGACCCGCGTCTGCAACGGCCTGTGGGGTAATAACCACAGTTTGTGTGCAGGTGGATGTGTTTCCGTGAATATCCGTTGCTGTCCATACAACCAGGGTTGTTCCGGGTTCAAATGTAACCGGGGCATTATTGGTTATGCCGGCCACACCGCAGTTATCAGTTGCAGTGGCATTACCCAGCACCGGTTGTTCGGTGGAACAGATTAAAATATCTGCCGGACAGCTTATAACAGGCACTTCTGTATCCGTAACAGTAACGGTCATGGAGCAGGTAGTGGTGTTTCCGCATTCGTCAGCTACTGTCCAGATTACCTGGGTTGTTCCCACAGGATAGAAACCTGAAGCGTCAGCAGTTTGGTTTACGCTGTTGACAAGAGTTACAGAACTACAATTTTCAACAACTGCAGGCTGAGGAACAGTAATTGTTGCCCCACAGCTGCCCGGATCAGTAATCACGGCTATATCTGCAGCACAGGTTACAACCGGAGCCGTAATATCCTGAACGGTGATGGTTTGCGAAGCATTGGAGGCGTTTCCGCAGGCATCGGTAGCGGTCCAGGTGCGGGTTACGCTGTAGGAACCGGCGCAGGTGCCAGGGGTGGTTACATCTTCAAATGTAAGGGTGAATGCGCTTCCACAGGCATCGGTAGCGGTTGCTGTTGCAAATTCAGGAACTGCAGGGCAATCAATAGTGGTAGGAGCAGGTAATGCTGCAATCACCGGTGCGGTTATATCCTGAACAACGATGGTCTGCGAAGCGGTGGAACTGTTTCCACAGGCATCGGTAGCGGTCCAGGTGCGGGTTACGCTATAGGAACCGGCACAGGTGCCAGGGGTGGTTACATCTTCAAATGTGAGTGATGGATTATTGTCGCAGGCATCGGTAGCCGTTGCGGTGGCAAATTCAGGAACTACCGGGCAATCGATGGTGGTCGGAGCAGGTAATGCTGCAATTACCGGTGCCGTTACATCCTGAACAGTGATGGTTTGGCTGAGCGTAGTTTCATTCAGACAGTTGTCCGTTGCTTTCCAGGTGCGGGTAAGTGTGTAGGAATCAGCACAGATGCCATCGGTGCGGGTTTCTCCTTCGTAGGTAACGGTAACGTTTGCATCGCAGTTATCGGTGGCAGTAGCGGTTCCGACTGCCGGAACTTCGCTGCATTCAACAGTAACATTAGCCGGAACGGTAAGTACCGGTGCGGTTACATCCTGAACGGTAATTGTTTGGCTGAGCGTAGTTTCATTCAGGCAGTTATCTGTTGCTTTCCAGGTGCGGGTAAGGATGTAGGAATCAGCGCAGGTGCCATCGGTGCGGGTTTCTCCTTCGTAGGTAACGGTAACGTTTGCATCGCAGTTATCGGTGGCGGTAGCGGTTCCGACTGCCGGGACTTCGCTGCATTCAACGGTTACACTGGCCGGAACGGTGAGTACCGGTGCAGTTACATCCTGAACGGTGATGGTTTGGCTGAGCGTAGTTTCATTCAGGCAGTTATCTGTTGCTTTCCAGGTGCGGGTAAGGGTGTAAGAATCAGCGCAGCTGCCATCGGTGCGGG